>CAWJBB010000045.1:0-43566 GCA_963840855.1 uncultured delta proteobacterium | reverse complement strand
AAGATCGGCAATATTTACGACCGGCCGCTGGCGGAGATGGTGGAAGACCCAAAGCAACGGGAATTCGGCCGCAACAAGTGGACGAGCTTGCCGAAGTATTGCCGCGAGTGCGAAGTTTTGAGCATGTGCAACGGCGGCGGCCCCAAAGACCGCATTATCAAAACGCCCGACGGCGAAGACGGCCTCAACTATCTGTGTGCCGGTCTTAAAGGCTTTTTTTCGCACAGCAAGCCCTACTTCAAATCGTTCGCCGAACTGGTGGACGCCGGCGAACCCACGGAAAAACTCATGGAGATCGTGCGCGCGGCGGACGCCAAGACTTCCGTCCGCCAGGCCGGTCGCAACGACCCCTGCCCCTGCGGCAGCGGCAAGAAGTACAAACGCTGCTGCGGCGGCGCCAAGCCCGCGGCCTAGCGAAATCGTGTTTTCTTCATGTCCTTAGTTAGGTGGCGTCGATCAATCCGCCCGGGTACCGGGATTACAGCCGTCTTTTAAAGTTCCCTTGTTTTACCTGCTCCGTCTTCGACCATCGACTGAATGATTCAGGCTTCCCCGGCGTCAATACACCGATCCACTGAGATATTGGAGTCTTATGCATAACGCGCGACAACTCATTGGCCACCGAGCCGTATTCGCGGCTCTCTTTATCTGCTTTTTTCTCTCCGGCGCGGCCGCGCTGCTTTACGAAGTCGTCTGGGTGCGTATGTTGACCCAGATCTTCGGCAGTACCGCCTACGCCGTCGCCACGGTGCTCGCCGGTTTCATGGCCGGCTTGGCTTTGGGTAGTTATGTCTTCGGCCGGATCGTCGACCGGAAAGGAAATTATCTCCGTCTCTACGGCTGGCTCGAACTCGGCATCGGCCTTTACGGTTTTCTCGTTCCCCAGGTTTTCAAAGGCGCCTTGGGAATTTACGGAAAGTTATTTTGGCTGCACCAAATCTCGCCCTTCGTTTTCAACTGCGCGCTCTTTCTGTTGGCGTTCGCGCTGCTCGCGGTGCCGACTTTCCTGATGGGTGCCACCCTGCCGGTACTGAGCCGATTTTTCATTCAAAGCTTGAGCCAACTGGGACGGCGCATCGGTAATCTCTACGGCACCAATACTCTTGGCGCGGTGGCCGGCTGCGGCATGGCGGGATACTATTTGATCCCCACGCTGGGAATTCGCGGCACACTTTACGCCGCCGCGGCACTCAATGTTATCATTGCCGGGTCGATTCTCATCGTGGACTGGTTGCGCAAGAAAGACCTGGCGGAAGCTCCCGCGAATTCAGTGCCCACCGAAGAAACCGCGTTCGTCGAGCGGCCCACCTGCGTAGGCCTGCTGATCCTCGTCGCCATCGGCCTCTCAGGCGCGGCGGCGATGATCTTTGAAAATGCCTGGACCCACGCGCTGACGATGATCATCGGCGGGTCGGTCTATTCCTTCACGACCATGCTGCTGACCTTTCTCATCGGACTAGCCACGGGCGGTTATCTTTATGCGCGCCTTCTCGGTGGCCGCGTCGCGCAGGTGACATCATTCGGTCTTGTCGAGTTGGGAGTCGGCGCCGCGGCGTTAGCCACGATTCCGCTGTTCCAAAAATTGCCGCTTATTTTCGTCCGTCTCCATGCCGCCTTCGGCGATTCGTTTCCGTTATTTCTTGCCATTCAGGTGGCGGTTTCATTTCTCGTCATGTTCCCCAGCACGCTGCTTTTCGGCATGACCTTTCCCATGGTCGTGCGCCTCTTCACACAAAGCCTTTACCGCGTTGGCAGCAGCGTCGGCACGATCTACGCTGTTAATACCGTCGGCGCCATTGCCGGCGCTTTCGCCGGCGGCTTTGTTTTGTTGCCGCTGTTCGGCATTCAACAAAGTATCGTCATCGGCGCGTTCATCAATTTGACCGTGGGATACCTCCTAATCATGGCCGACCCTCACCCCGGCAGAGCGCGCCGCTTAGCGCTAGGTAGCGTGGCGACCGCAGCGCTGTTGGTTTTGGCCCTGCGTTTGCCTGCCGGGACCCGAGAATCTTGACCAGCGGCGTCACCGTCTACGCCAGCCGTTACAAGGACTTGCCGACGGATTCGTTGCGCCTGGAAGAGATGCGGCAGGATCAAGTGCTTTACTACCGCGAAGGGCTAACCGCGACAGTGAGCGTGCATCGTCTGCATAAAGATTATCTCTACTTGAAGACCAACGGCAAGACGGACGGTTCCTATGGCGATTCGCTGACCATGCTCCTGACCGGCTATATTCCGATGTTTCTGAAGCCTGAAGCAAAGGACGTCGCCATTATCGGCTTGGGAACCGGAATGACGGTGAAGGCGGTGGGCGCGTTCCCGGTGGCAAGCATCAAAGTTTTGGAGATCGAGCCCGCCATGGCCGAGGCCGCAGCATTTTTCAACGACAAGATCGGCGACATCCTGAAGGACCCACGGCTAAAGATCGTTCCCAGCGACGGGCGCAACTATATGCTCGCCACACCGCAGCTCTACGACTTGATTATTTCGGAGCCTTCCAACCCTTGGATCGCCGGCATCGCCAGCCTTTTTACCCAGGACTTCTATGCCGTAGCGAAAGGAAAACTAAAACCCGGCGGTATCTTTGCCCAATGGATTCACGTCTACTCCATGTCGCCGGACGATTTCCGCATGGTGCTGCGCACCTTCGCGGAGGCGTTTCCGCATTTATCCGTGTGGGCCATGCAAGAGAGCGATTTTCTTTTGATCGGCTCTTCGAGCCCGGTATCCTTCGATTACCCGCGGGCCAGGAAAATATTCGCCGCCAACCAAACCATACGCTCGGATTTTCAAACCCTCGGCTTCACCGATCCCTACGCGCTGCGAGGATTTTACCGCATGAGCAAGAAGGAACTTTCGGCCTTCGCCGAGGGCGCCGAATTGAATACCGACGATAACGTGCGGTTGGAATTTTCCGCGCCGCGCAGCCTGGGAAAACTCACATCCGAGTTAAACCGTGGGCTGATGCAGTCTCACTGGATCGCACCGTCCTGGGAGCCCTTCAAAAACCATGTTTCGCAGGCGCAACATCATTATTTCATCGCGCAGTCTTACTACGCCAACGGCGCATACGAACCGGCACTGGCCGAAGCAGGCCGCGCCATCTTCCTGGACGGGAAGAACCCCGGCTATTATCTCCTACAAAGCCGTATTCTGTCTGGGATGGAACGCTCGGATGAAGCCTTCGAGGCCGCTAAGAAAGCGTTGGATCTCCGCCCCACGGCCAATCAAACCGAGCTCCTCGCGCTCTGCGAAAATTTTTATACGCGCGACGCGGCGGTGATTTACAAGCGCATCATCGAAGTCGGCTCTAAAGAGCTGTTGCCCTACACGGGTCTGGCCGACATCGCTTTACACGCCAGGGATATCACCCAAGCCGGCCAGTGGCTCGACCGCGCAACGCAGATCAACGCCAAGCATCCCAGGGTACTTTTCGCGCGCGGCAAGCTCGAGAGGGCTAAAGGGAATCTCGCCGAAGCTATCGCCCTGTTCGAAGATACCCGTAAAACAGGAGAAGACTCGGCCAGCCTGTTCGGTGAATTAGGCGAAGCATACAGCCAAACCCAACAGTGGGAAAAGGCGGCGGCGGCGTACGAAATGGCGCTCAGGCGCCATCGCAAAAATACCGCCTGGCGTCTTGGCTGGGCACGGTCTCTGCATCACGCCGGCAAGCACGACGAGGCGGAGGAAAAATACCGAGAGCTACTGGCCATCAATCCGGATTTCACGGACGCATGGCGCGGCCTCAGGGCGCTGCGCAAACGGTTTTGAGGTAGACAAAAAAGCGGGAAGCTTTTGGCGCCTCCCGCTTTTCTGTGGTTATTGGTTGCTGTCTTAGCGAGGGCTGATGCTCTTCACGCGGATGTCGCCGCCGCCCCGGTCATCGAACTCGACCTTGACCTTGGCACCATCCTTCAAGAGATCCTTCTTGTCGTCAGCGTCTTTGCTGCTGACCTTGGCTTTCTGTTCCCAGTCTTTGCCCTTGATTGTCAACATCCGGGATCCGGCGTCATAACCAGAGACTGTGCCATTCTTCTCTTCCGCGAACGCCAAGCCGGAAGTCACAACCAGGGAAAAAACCGCTGCCACGATTAAGGAACCTAGTTTCATGTTGTATCACCTCCTTTCCGTTCAACTTTACGCTTTACAGACTTTATGGACGCTGTCAAGATGGTTTACATCGACAATCTCGACTCGCGTGAAGTCTTGTCACGTTAGACGAAGATGCGGGTCAGTTATTCGACAGCGGGATTATAAAAAAAGAAGTCCACATGAACTGGAAGGGATGCTCGTCCCCAATGAGACTATGTCGCAATAATGGGACGCCGGAGATGGCATGCTGAACGCGAAGGCGTGATGGATGCTTTGGGCGGCGAGTCTATGTGGCTTTGACCAACGCGCTCTCGACGCCAAAGGCGTGGCGTACTTCTTCTACGGCCTACGCTAACACCTCATCGTTATCGAAGGCAAAGCTGCGCAATATTTCACACGGGGGGGGGGGGAAAGGGTTAAGGGGGGGGGGGTTGGTGTGTTATGGGGGGGGCGGGTTGCCTTGGATTCTTCCTGTATATAAAGATCGAGGTTTTTGTGGGCTTAGAGGAGAGATAAGATCCTGCTCGCCGTGAGAGAGGAGTTTTTTTTGGGACGTGGGGGATATATGAATATACCTCCCGGGGGGTCTTGGGGAGAATATTTAATGGGGAATAAGCCGGGGGAATTTGTGGGGATCGAGGTGTTCCAAGGGGGGGGCTTATATTTTAGCGCGCCCAAGGGAGGGGCCCGGGCTTGGGAAAGGGGGGGGGGGGGATAAAAAGAGGGGTGGGAAGAGAAAGGGGGGGGGGGGGGGGGGTGGGGGCGGGGGGGGGTGTGTGGGGGGGGGGGGGGGGGGAGGGAGATGGGTGTGTCGCGCGAGAGGGGGGGTGGGGGGAGGGGGGGGAGAGAGAGGCGCTTGTTGAGAGGGGTTTGGCCAAATGCGGAGACCTTCGTCACAGGACGGGTAGGGGGGGAGGGTGCGGCCTGATCGGGGGAAAATGCTCTGATTTTGGCTTGTCTAGTCGTCCGTGATGTTTTGTGGCACCGATTGCACTGCCAATACACTCCTACACTTGTCAACATCGGCGCGGGAAATATGAGCTTGTTGAATTTTTTGGAAAGATAGCCGACAGTCCCGGTATACCAGGAAGGATAGAGAACTTGCCGCCACTGATTGTGCGGCCAGTCAGAAATTCAAATCAATTCAGGACACCCAATGGGTTGAGCAATGCCGGTGTCAATGACCAGTCGTAGCCTGTTGTCAACTGGACGGTGGCTCTTGGCTAGCGTCATTGACCTGGTTTTTGACCCATGGGACAAAAGCGGCGCAAAGAAGCGATTCGTTTTGCAGAAGTGAACGATGTGAAAATAGAAGACGGTAAAGCGGCTATTTTGGGCAGCACTGGATTACGCAGATAAAACGTCGCCAATGGAGCATCCATCACCTGCGTCGCGACGCGTTTCGATTTGCATCGACTATGAGGTCACTTCCCAATAATTCTTATTGATATCGCTCAAGATGAAGCTGGTCCGGCCGTTATCCTGCAGGTCCCAGAGTTCCTGGACGCCGAGTTGTTTGCCGGTTATGGAAAACTCCTTGTGAGCATCGGCGACTTCCTCGGCGGAAGCCAGTTTCAACGTGAAACGGTTAGCCGCCGATAGGTAATCGCGGTGCGTAGTCGGCAGCACCACGATGTACCACGGCCCATTATTGGGCAGGCTTATGTAGCTCGACATGCGACCACCGCCGATGATGGAGAGCCCTAGCACGTGTTCGAGAAATTTGTCGCTGGTCTCCTTGTCGTCGCAGTTTAGCGTTCCATGGGTCATCGCTTGAGGCACATACCCCTTGCCGGGGAATCTGTCCTCGGGCATGGGCTCGGTCCAGTGCGGCGCGGCGATCTGACGTCCGTGTTTCACCGCCTGCGGATTGTAATACTCTATCTCCAAATCATTGCCGCCCGGTTCTTTGAAATAAATCGAATAAGCGAAATGGGCCTCATGGGGCTTGGTCACGCTTTTGATCTTGTACTGCGCTTTGTGTTCCGAGATGTAATCGTATGCCCTGGGGATCTCTTTGCTGTTAGCCACTCGGAAACCATAGTGGTTGGTGTGTGGTTTGTTTTTCGCGTCCGGGCCACCCTCGTGAATGACAAGACGCCAGGCGGTGTTTGGATGCTTAACAACCGCTTTCTTTTCCGTCCGCTCGACCACGTCAGCCGCCAAGAGATCGGTGAAGATCGGCAGGGTTTCATCCAGTGACCGGCATTCGTAATGCCCCTCGGTGATTCCAATCGGTTTCAGCATGTCAACTCCCTAAGACCCATACGCTCCTGCGAGGTTGCCAATATTATTAGGTAAGACCCATACGCTTGTCAATTGGCGCGTCCCGCCAACGGCGCCATTTTCACCGCCGCGGACGCTGGCGTTCGTCTTCCTCGAAGCATGAAAAATTCGAGTTGATGGCGTTGAATGAGCTTGACAGCCGCTCCAGCTAACGAGATACCTTTATAAAGTCAAAACCATTTCTCTAGCAGGAGCGCAAAACAATCTCATCGGCGGTCTCGGCTTCGGCACGGGAATGCCCGGCTGGGTGCGCAAAGAGTGGGACCTCGCCTGCCCTCCCCCCCGCCCACTCACCTCTCCCCCTCAGTCCAGTCGTCCATCGCCTTGCAGCGCCGAGCGCTGGTTCGATGAAATCACGCGCCACAGTTTAACCTTGCAGCATCAGCACAGCGCCACGACAACTACTGCGAGATCAAATTTCCATACCGCGACGAACTCTTCATCACCACAAGCCGATCTGGACAGCGCCGGCAAGAACTGCTCCACATCGTCGCGAATACACCGGGGCACGGACGAGCAGGGTCTGAAATACCGGCGTGAGGTATACGCGTTCATCGGGTTAAACCCTATGCCGAAGAGATGAGATTGATCGTCGTCCCCAAGCTCACGCACTATGGCCATGTCGAGAGCCATAACCAGCGGCTGGCGAATTTGATGGTGACGGCGTTCAAAGAATATTTCAGCTGACGATTACGACAACGTAGCGGGCGACCAGCCGGTCGCCCCTACCTGAAACCAAACGAATTTCGCGCCAATGCAAAGTTGGACATCGGCGCTCGCAAATCGGTTTACCCGCGCCCGATGATAAAACATTCACGGTGGCCCTAGATAATTGAAACACACCAAATTTCAAGCGGTTTGGCGGTCTACAAGCGGCTCGTTTGCTTGACAGAAGGTTGGATTTAACTTAGACAATGCCTACGAAAAGATTGCCGCGTTGCAAGCAAAATGCCAAACCATTTCCACGTGAGGGTCCTTGGACCGATTCAAGCATCGTTGCATGCATTTTCAGCGTAATGCATCTCTGGGCCGTTCTGGCGGATACATTGCCGGCGGGCCGCCTTCACTACAGGCGTTGATTGCCGGTGATGTCGCCGTTTCGTTTACCGCTGTGATCCGCCCTGTTTTCGAGGAGAACCGCCATGAAAAAAATTCTCGAAGCTCACGTGCCTCATAACACCGGCTGGTCGGCGGAAATGAAGCAGGGCCAGGTCATTCGCATCATCGCGACGACGACGGTGGATTTTGTGTTCTTCCGGCTGCAAAATTTGCGCGAACGCTTCGACCAGCCGCGCACCAAGGTTTATAACATGAAGCTATTTCTCAGCGTCGGCGACAAGCTCATGGGCCGCAATAACCAGCATATGATGACGATCTTACATGACGGCTTTACGGAAGGGACGCACGATCTGCAGAAAGGCATGTGCAGCGGCTACCGCTTTAAGCTCGCTCAGCAGGAAAACCGCCTGAGCGAATACTATCCGCGACAGATCGACGAAATTCCCGATCACGGCTGCTATGAAAATATTTCCAACGCAGTAGCGTCCTATGGCATCATTCCGGAAGATGTCCCGAGTCCGTTCAACTTGAACCAGCATATGAAGATCGACGGCGTCACCGGAAAAATGGCACACACCCAGGTGCGCCCCAAAGAAGGCAATTACATGGATCTGCGCGCGGAGATGGATCTGCTTATAGCGCTCAGCGCCTGCCCTGACCTCCCCGTCGGCGGCAAGCCGGTGGACGTGCTAATCTACGAACCGTGAGACATGCCCCGTCCTGACGTTCGCCGGCAAAGGAGATCTGGCATATTTCCATCGTAATAGTAGCGATGCCCTATGGTTCGCTGGGCTCAGAGAAACTATCCAAGGCGTCGCGCATCTGTTTGGAGAAAGCCCTGGACAGGTGGCAGAAGTCGATGCACACCTCTAAGCACAAAACCTACCTGGTCGTAGCGGGCTACGACGGCGATGCCGGCCGCGAAGTCGCGCTGCGCAAAAAGATTGTCGCGACAACGCTGCAAGATTCTGATTTTGCCGGCAACGTTGTCGCAGTAAGCGCGGCCAACGAAGTAAGCTTGGCGCAAAAAATCTCGCGGGTGCGTGGGTTACTGCCGGTGGAAACGATTACGGTCTTCGCCGAATCGCGCAACGCCGTCAGCGTCAAAGCGATCTTCAAGAGAAAATTCGGCAAGACGCTACAAATCCGCAAGTTCAAGGCCGAATTTGAACCCAACCACCAGTGGATCACGACCTCGACGCCGCTGGCCTGGTTGTCCCGCAACTGGCTGCTCCGCCTCTGGTTCGAGACCAAGAAACGGTTGGGGCGGGGAGTCAGAAAAAAACTCCGCTATTGGTTTAGAGGTAGATAGTAGGGATGCCGCATCCGCCACAGGACGGATCAGCCGCCGCTGATGCTGCGCCCTTGCTATTTTTACGCGACTTTCACGGTCCGCGCGGTTTCTGCCGAGAAGCCTTTCTCCAGCCACCAGTGGGCCACTTCGCTACCGGTGGCGAACCAGACGCCCTTATGGGACTTCATGTACTGGATAATTTCAGCGAGCGTTTTCGCCCGGCCCGGTCGGCTTGAAATATACGGGTGAAACTGGAACGGACAGAATGTCGGCGCCAATGCGGACTCTTCGTAAAACTGGTCGAACATTCCCTTCCAGACCGTAAGCGTATCTTGGGGATTGCCGGAGTCTCGGTGGCCATAGGTCCTGCCGTCGCCGAAAGGCTGGCGCGGCAACTCCACCAGTTTTTTCTTGCCGTTTTGCCATACGAACGGCAGATCATGAGAAAAAGAGTTGCTGTTCCACAGATAACCCTGCTCCATAAGCAGCTCCAGACTGTTGGGGCTCTGGGTGCAGGAGCGCCAGCCGACTGGCCGCTTCTGGGCGCGGCTGATAATCATCTCTGTTGTCCGCTTCATCACATCGCGCTCTTCGTCCTTGGTGAGATCCCGCGCCACTTCATGGTGATAGCCATGTCCGGCCACTTCATGTCCCTGGGCGATGATGGTCGCCACCGCTTCGGGATAACGTTCGGCGATGCCGCCGCAAGTCAAAAAAGTCGCCCTCACTTCGTTGGCCGATAGGATGCGCAGAATTCGATAAATGCCGGTGCGAGGGCCATATTCCGCCTGGGTATATTCTTCATGGTTCATTTTGCCGTTCTTATCGGGTCTCACATCTTCGCCACCCTGAAAATCGAAGCTTAACAGAACTGCAATCCGGGCATCGCCCGGCCAGAAAATCTTTCCCTCGGCATGATGTTCTTGAATCGCCATCGTAATCCTCCTAGGTTCAGAACGACCCTGTCAACTGGGCGCCAACTCCCGCAAATCGGTTCTCTAGTCTTATTCCAGCCCGCCTGTGCACGCAAGCCAAATCTTCATTTGACGTTGTTGGAGACGCAAAAAGATTGTATAGAGAGGCCGTGAGTTTTAGGAGGTGGTAATGACAGCCTCGACCGAGAGATTCGACGTCGGCGGCGTATTGCTGGAACAGCCATTCAAGATTCGCCGTCTGGGCCACTTCGGTTTTAATCTCTCCAATATGGAAGACGGCGCGCGGTTTTATATTGACTTGCTCGGCTTTCGCGTCTCCGATGTGATGGACTATTCTAAACGGGCCAAGAATCCGGAACAGCTCACGGGGCTCGGCGATCCCAACGGTTACTTCACCCGCTACGGCACCGATCATCACGCGATGGTGCTCTTTCCCAAGCGCGTGCGCGATGCTCTGGGGCGAAGCGAAAAACCGGGCGTCACCATCAACCAGATCACCTGGCAAGTGGGCAGCCTCCGCGAAGTGGGTAACGCCATCACGTGGTTTACCTGCCAAGGCGTCCAACTGCAGCGCACCGGGCGCGACATGCCCGGCTCCAACTGGCATACCTATCTTTTCGATCCCGATGGCCAGAGCAACGAACTCTACTACGGCATCGAACAGATCGGTTGGAACGGTCACAGCAAGCCGCGCGCGATGTACGACCGTGGTTTCGATAAACCACCCGAGTTGCCGCAGATTTCCGAATTCGACGAAGTCCAACAAGCAAAAGCAAGGGGAATCGATCCCACCAGCGGCTACCGGCACACGGATAATCTGGCGGCGAGTTATGATGTCGATGGGATTCTGCTGCCCCGACCCTTCAAGATCGTGCGCCTGGGTCCGGTCAGTCTCTTCGTGGACGACGTTGCGAATTCCGAAGCGTTTTACCGGAATAAACTGGGATTCACGTTGACTGAAGAAGTCCTATGGCATGGCCATCGCTGCCTGTTCCTGCGCTGCAACACGGAACATCACTCGCTGGCGCTGTTTCCCATCGCGCTGCGCCAAATCTTGGGTTTTAGCGCGCATACGAAGAGTGCCGGCCTCGGCCTCCAGCTCGCTAATTATCGCCAGCTCAATGACGCTGTCAGATTCTTAAGGGAGCGCGGCATAAAAGTCAGGGACGATATTCCCACCGAGCTCCATCCCGGCATCGATTGCGCCGCCCATGTGCTCGATCCCGACGGCCACATGATCCAGCTTTATTGTGCCATGGAGCAGATTGGCTGGGACGGCAAGCCAAGGCCCAAGGAACAACGCAGGCCGCTCAAAATGAGCGACTGGCCGGCGAGCCTAGACGGCGATGGCAATGTTTACCTCGGCGAACCGTATTTAGGGCCGTGGGGTTAGAAAAATAGTTCGAAGTTTCGAGTTTCAGGTTTCAGATTTAGAGTTGAGAGCCAAAAACCAAGAACGCGGGAAAGGAGACGATCAGATGGTTATTCGTGAGCTAAAAAACGGGCGCTGCTACGTCAGCACCCAGGAAGACCATGCCGAGCTGTCGGCGCAGTTTGCCGCGCACTGGGGTAATGAACACTTCTCACAACTCAGGCCCTATAAGACAATGATCTTTGCCACGACTTTTCATGACAGCGGATACCGGGAGTTCGAAGGCAATCCGCCGATCAACACCGCCAAAGGGCGCCCCTACGCGCACCGCGAAGAGGTGCCTTCGTTCGAAGCCGTGGAGCTCGCGGCCTATGCCAAGAACGTCGATTGGGTGCGCTCCCACGATCCCTACGCCGGCCTTCTGGTCTCCATGCACCGCACCGGCCTCTGGCATAACCGTTACAACGTCTTTACCGAGCCAGCCATGAGGCTGCGGGAGCGGAGCGCCGAAGTCCAAGCGGTGAAAAAAGCGCTGGAAGCGCAACAGGAGCAATTCAAGCAAGAGCTCGCCGGCGAAAACCAAGGCTTCACCAATGAGCTCGATTATAATTACCGCGCGCTGCAAGTTTTCGATTTGCTGTCGCTTTATTTTTGCTCCGACGGTTACGCTGCGGAGGACCAGTTCAAGGAATATAAGATCGCTCCGGTGCGCGTCTCCTACGACAGCGACGACACCGTGGAACTGCGCGTGCTGCCCAATGGGGCCAACTCCGTGCGCTTCGATCCCTATCCGTTCGACATCTCGCCGCTGAAATTCGCCGTGCGCGCGCGCATCATGACCCTGGAAGGCGGCAAGAGCGAAAGCGCCGGCCTCGCAGCCTATCAAAAAGCGCCGCGCCAACTGCTGACCTTTGAGATGAGCCGGTGAGCAATGACTAACTTGAACCGAGCTGCGTGAGCTTTCGAACCTGACGGTCGGACCCTATCGAAAATAAGCGAGCATAAGCATGGAAGAAAACATTACCTTTCAATCCGACGGCTTAAAACTTTCCGCCATCCTCCGCAAACCCGACGATTTGCGTCCTGGCGAGCGGCGCCCGGCGTTTATCGTGCTGCATGGCTTCGGCGGCAACAAGGATGGCCAAGGCCAAACGGTGGTGGCAAAACAATTCGGCCAGTGGGGTTACGTGACGCTGCGCATGGATTTCAGAGGCTGCGGCGAGAGCGAAGGCGAGCATGGACGCATAATCTGCCTCGACCAAGTGGCTGACGCGCGCAACGCCATCTCTTATCTCGCGACGCGGTCGGAGGTCGATCCGCGGCGCATCGCACTTGTGGGGAGCAGCTTTGGCGCCGCCGTCGCCGTTTTTACCGGCGGCGCCGACCAGCGGGTCGCCGCGGTGATTTCCTGCGGCGGCTGGGGCGACGGCGAGCGAAAATTTCGCGGCCAACATCCGACGCCGGAAGCATGGGAGCGATTTACCAAGATGCTCGAAGAGGGCAAACGCCAGCGCGAGCGCACCGGCAAGTCGCTCATGGTTCCGCGCTACGACATCGTGCCGATCCCGGAGCGTTTGCGGCGCAACATGAGCGCCGGGTCGATCATGGAATTTCCCGCGGAAACCGCGCAGAGCATGAACGACTTTCGCGCCGACGACCAGGTCGGCAATATTTCCCCGCGGCCCTTGCTGCTGATTCATAGCGCTAACGATTCGGTGACGCCCACCTACGAATCCATCGAGATGTTCAAGCGCGCACGGCAACCGGCGGAGCTTCATCTGCTCTCAGACGTAGACCACTTCACGTTCAATGAAGAAAATCAGCGCTTGACGCGCATCGTCGCCGACTGGCTGGAGCGCTATTTCCCAGTCAAGCAGCAGTAGAAGGCAATTTCGTGCCCAGGCTCAATCACGAAGCATTGCTTTCATTCAGCCAACGATTACTCGCGGCAGGCGGCATGCCGCCGGATGACGCTACGCTCGTCGCCAAACTCCTAGTCAAAGCCGACCTGCGCAGTTATCCAGGCCATGGCGTTACGCGCGTTCCGCCCTACTTGGGATGGATTCAGGACGGTACCATCAAGCTTGAGGAAAAACCCAAAATCCTTCGCGAGCACAAATTGACAGCCGTGATCGACGGCAATCACTACATTGGTCAGGTCGTCGCTCATGCGGGAATGAGCCTCGCTATAAAAAAGGCTAAGGAGCACGGCGCTGGCATCGTAACACTCCGCCGCGCGAGTCACATCGGACGGCTGGCCGACTACATGGAGATGGCCGCTGATGCGGGCTTGATCGCGATGGGCGCCGTCAGCGTCGGATCGGGCACGACGACTTTGTACGGCGGGATGGAACGCATGACCGGTACGAATCCGATGTCATTCGGAATACCAGGCAGAAATGGGCGCCATATCATTCTTGATTTCGCCACCTCGGCTATGAGCATGGGCGAAATTCAAAAGCGCATCGCGCGCCGGGAAGCTATTCCCGAGGACGTCTTGCTTGACGGTTACGGCAAACCCACCACCGATTTCAACGCCTTCCGCGACCCGCCGCGTGGCGTCTTACGAGCTTTCGGCGGTTACAAAGGCTCCGGCATCGCTCTCATCGCCGAGCTCCTTGCCGGCGCTTTCAGCGGCAACGGCCTGAGCCGGGATTGGTGGGACAAAGGCGGTCACGGCGTTAACGGCGTGTTCCTGCAAGCCATCGCCGTGGAAGAGATCCAGCCCCTTGACGACTTTACCGCCAAGGTCGACGATCTGGTCTCCTTCATCAAGTCGCGCAAACCCGCGCCGGGGTTTAGCGAGGTTTTGCTGCCCGGCGAGCAGGGCCGAAGAAACCAAGAGCGGCAACTGAGAAACGGCGTAGAAGTCGATGAGGCAACCTGGTCGCAGTTGATCAAGCTTGCGAGCAAATTTAGTGTTAATCCGCCGAATCCTCTCTAGTCACTCGTCAAATATCTCCACTCGGATAGCCTGCCCCCTTCCTGACTCCGGGCAGGCGCTTACCGCCACGAGACAATCCATCTCGGCGCGGAAATCTACATGGGCTTCGTCTTTGGGACGGATCATCGTGTCATACAGGACGCCGGTTTCCGGGTCGATGCGCATACACTGAAATATATTGAACGGGCTCGGCACATCGTCCGGCGCGATATCCCACGCCTTCACCGCGTTGCTCAGGTTCTCCCAGCAACCATGATCGGGAATTTCTTCGGCCTTTTTTGGATTGATATCGACGCCTTCGGCGAATACCCGCGTCGACTTCCCTTCCACCACCATCTCGAAGCGCTTCCGGCTGCACATGCCCTTCTGTAAGTCGTGCCGCCCTTCGGTGAACGTATCCGCGACGATGGTGAGCATCGGATTGTTTCGTTTGGAGTACAGAATGTCGCCGGTGCTGATGAATATCTTGACTTGATTCGTCTTGGTGCGCGCCTGATCGAACCGCTCCGTTAATTCGCGCAGGTTAAAGGCCACGAAATCGACGATGCTCTTGCCCGCGACTCGCAGCCTTTGACCTCGTTTCACTTCAAAGGCCGCGCCGGAATTCTTCGCCACGACCTGACTCATCAACATAGCCATCCCAGTCTCCTTAGACACACGCCTGCCAAGCCCTTCAATTGTTCCATCTTGGCGCCGGGAGTGTCAATCGCGAGCGACGAACATTCGGCTCGCCGGGCACGGTCGCAGACACACTGAATATCCTTGAACTCGCTCCTGACCAAGCGACCCGATGGGCCCGGAGTTCATGAATTTTCAGCAGCTTCATGTTATGTGAGATGTAAGATTTGCGATTCGCCGGAGGCGACATGGACACGATTTACTTCGTCGACACCACGATCCGCGACGGGCATCAGAGCCTGTGGGCGGAGAACATGACCACAGGCATGATGTTGCCCATCGCGAAGAGCCTTGACGCCGCCGGCTATGAAGGCATCGAACTGATTTCCGGATCGCATCTCAAGAAAACCGTGCGCGAATTGAAGGAAGACCCCTGGGAGCGGGTGCGGCTGGTCGCCAAGGAAATTACCAGGACGCCGCTGCGGGTGATCGCCGGCCGGGTAAACACCTTCGAATACAATCCGCCGTCGATGTATTGGCTCTTTATCGAAAGAATGTTTGCCAACGGCATCCGCGAGGCGCGCATTTCCGATGAATGGAACGATTACGAAGGCTGGAAGTTTCGCGTCGGCGTCTGCCATTCCGTTGGCATGAGAAGCATCTTGAATCTGATTTACTCGGTTTCGCCGAAACATTCGGACGAATACTATGCCGAGCGCGCCCGCCAGGCGGCGTCGCTGAAACCATATCGCCTTTGCCTAAAAGATCCCGGTGGGCTTTTGACGCCCGAGCGCATGGAGACGCTGGTGCCGATAATCTACAAGCATGCCAACGGCATCCCAGTCGAGCTGCATACCCACTGCACCACCGGACTCGGCCCGCTTTGCTGCATCAAAGGCATGGAACTGGGGATGCGCAATATCAACACCGCACTGCCGCCGCTGGCGGACGACACTTCCAACCCGTCCCTGTTCAACGTCGCTAAAAACGCCCGCGCTTTGGGCTACGCCACCGCCATCGACGAAGGGGTCTTGCAGCCGGTCTCTCGGCACTTTACCGCCATCGCCAGACGCGAAGGCTTCACCATCGGTCAGCCGGTGGAGTACGACTACACCCAATACCAGCATCAGGTTCCCGGCGGCATGCTATCCAACCTGCGCTTTCAACTGCGCAAGGTTGGCCTGGAGCACAAATTTCCCCAGGCGCTCGAAGAAAGCATCCGCGTGCGCGAAGAGTTCGGCTATCCGATCATGGTCACGCCGCTGTCGCAGTTCGTCGGCAGCCAGGCGGCCATAAATGTGATTGTCGGCGAACGTTACCAAGAGGTCACCGATCAAGTGATCAAATTCGCGCTGGGGCATGCGGGAGCGGAGGGCGCTCGCGATATGCTCGCCAATGTCAAAGACAAGATTCTCGACCGGCCGAGGGCAAAAGAATGGATGCAATGGCAACCCGATGAACCGAGCGCCGGCGAGATGCGCAAGCGGCTCAACGCGGAAGGCACGTCCGACGAGGAGTTGTTGCTCCGCTGGATCGTCGGCAAAGAAGATATCGACGCCATGCGCGCCAATCCGCGGCCCGTCGAATATTTCAATCCGGAGCAACCGCTGGTGAATTTGCTGCAAGAGCTTTCGAAGCGCACCAGGAACCGGCAGATTCACGTCCAGACGCCGGGATTCTCGATCACCCTCGAGCGTCGCGCCTGAGCGCGACGCTCCGTTTCAAAAGTTCAAGGTTCAAGGGTTCAAAGTAAAATCCGGAATTGAAGATCTCGTTTGCGCACCTTGGGAATCAAACCGGCCAGACATCGCGAACGGCCAGCGAGAAAACCTTGAACATCTTGAAACTTTCCGAACTATTGAACCTTGAACAATCTTCGCACGCAGTGCAATAAGGAAAGAAATTTCACGAGGAGGACATCTCTAATGGCCAAGGATATCGTCGCAATCGACGTTCACATTCATCTATCCGACGAAGTCACACAAAAAGCTAAAGGCGACCGGACAGCGCAGATGGCGCGCTACTTCGGCCGCGAGCGCCCGCCAGTTTCCATCGATGCGCTGGCCGACCAATACCGCGCGCGCAAAATGATGGCGGTTCTGATGAACAGCCGGGACGAGACCGTAACCGGCCTTGCGCCGGTGCCCAACGATCACGTGGCCAGCGCGGTAAATAAACATCCCGATGTCTTCCTCGCCTTCGGCGCCATCGACCCCTGGACCGGCAGACTGGCGCTCGATGAAATAAAGCGCTGTAAAGACCTGGGGCTCCACGGCATCGGCGAGTTGAATCCGGCGCGCCAGCACTTTTTCGCCAACGACGTGCGTTTTTATCCGCTCTGGGAAGAATGCGCAAAGCTCAATCTGCCGATTTTATTTCATGGCGGCATGGCGGCGGCCGGCGCCGGAACACCCGGCGGCATGGGCATCAAGCTAAAATACAGCCAGCCCATTGCGCTGGACGAAGTGGCCGCCGACTTTCCGGAACTGAAGATCATCAGCGCCCATCCGACCTGGCCATGGACTGCCGAGAGCTTGGCCATCGCCCGCCATAAGTCCAATTATTATATCGATCTGTCCGGCTGGGCGCCGAAATATTTCCCCGCAGAACTGCTGCACAACATCAACACCCTGCTCCAAGACAAGGCCATGTTCGGCTCCGATTGGCCGGGCATCACCGCGGATCGCTGGGTGGAGGAATTTCAGCAGTGCAACATCAAACCGGAAGTGCGCAAGAAGATCATGCTGGACAACGCATTGAAATTCTTCGGCTTGGAGCTTTAATAGCTGGATGGACGGAATTAAATTTGTCGACACGACGATCCGCGACGGCCATCAGAGCTTGTGGGCGGAAAACATGACCACGGGCATGATGCTTCCGGTCGCCGAAGCGCTGGATCGAGCGGGCTTCGACGCCATTGAATTAATCTCCAGCTCGCACTTAAAAAAGTGCGTGCGCGAGCTCAAGGAAGACCCGTGGGCGCGGGTGAAATTGGTCAGCCAGCGCATCACGCGTACACCGCTCCGTCTGAACGCGGGACGCTTCAGTGCCTTCGACCTTACACCGCGATCGATGTACCGCCTTTTCATGGAACGCATGGCCGCCAACGGCATCCGCGAGGCGCGCATCTCGGAGGAGTGGAACGATCTCGAAGGCTGGACTTGGAAGACGCAAGTCGCGCGCGACGTCGGCATCAATCCCGTTCCTAACATCATATACTCCGTTTCGCCGAAACATACCGACGAATATTTCGCCGAGCGCACGCGCCAGGCAGCCTCGCTCAAAGTGAACCGGCTCTGCCTCAAGGACCCCGGCGGTTTGCTCACGCCGGAACGGGTGCAAACGCTGGTGCCGATCATGTTCGAGAACGCCAATGGCATAGCGGTGGAGCTGCACACCCATTGCACCACCGGCCTTGGCCCGCTCTGCTGCCTCGAAGCGGTCAAACTCGGCATCAAGATCGTCAATACGGCGCTGCCGCCGCTGGCTGATGGGTCCTCCAACCCATCGCTATTCAACGTCGCAAAAAACCTGCGGGCACTAGGTTACCAAACACTGATCGACGAAGAGCTGCTGAAACCGGTCTCGGGACACTTCATGTACATCGCAAAACGCGAAGGCTTTCCCATCGGCGCTCCGGTGGAGTACGACTATTCCCAGTACCAGCACCAAGTCCCCGGCGGCATGATTTCCAACCTGCGCTTTCAGCTGCGCAAGGTCGGCATGGAGCACAAGATCGATCAGGCGCTGGAAGAGACCATGCAAGTGCGGTCGGAGCTCGGTTATCCGATCATGGTCACACCGCTGTCGCAGTTCGTCGGCAGCCAGGCGGCGATCAACGTCATCGTCGGCGAGCGCTACAAAGAAGTCACCGACCAGATCATTCAATACGCCCTCGGCTACTGGGGCAAAGAAGGCGCCGAGCTCATGGCGCGTGAAGTGAAAGCAAAAATATTGGACCGCCCGCGCGCCAGAGAATGGGCGGCATGGCAACCACCCGAGCCCACTGTGCAAGAGCTGCGCAAAAAAATGAACGCGGAAGATGTCTCCGATGAAGATTTTCTGTTGCGCTGGAATCTCGAGGCCAACGAAATCGCAGCCATGCGCGCTGCCGGCGCCCCGAAAGAGTACCTCACCGCGCGCCAGCCACTGGTCAATTTGATCGACGCTCTGAGCAAACGCACGGACTACCGTCAGATCGTCGTGCAAAAAGGCCAAATGGTCGTCTCGTTAAACCGCGGCGCCCCAGCGGTCTAACCCGCGCGCGCGCTCCTTAACCGAATTGTGACACGATCACGGACACGAGCCACGAGCACGAGATAGCGCCACGAGCACGAGAAAAATGGACCGTTTCTTTTTCGCCGCCGGTTCTGTAGCGGCATTCATAGCCGTAGCGCTGGGCGCCTTTGGCGCCCACGCGCTCAAAACCCGCCTGTCACCGGATATGCTTAATATTTTCGAGGTCGCCGTGCGCTACCAGATGTATCACGCCCTGGCACTGATCACCGTCGCTTGGGCAATAACGCGCTGGCCGGAACGCGCTCTCAACGGCGCCGGCTGGGCCTTCATCATCGGCATAATTATTTTCTCCGGCAGTCTCTACCTTCTCAGCCTCACCGGCATGCGCTGGTTCGGCGCCATCACGCCCATCGGCGGTATCGCATTTCTCATCGGCTGGGCCATCCTCGTCTGGTCCATCGGCCGCTAAAGGACATCTTTCAATGGGAAAGATCCTGGATGATGGAATAAGAGTAAACCCAGCACTCAACACTCCATTACTCCACTTATCTCTGTGATGGTCTTACTGTAGGGCCGATGTGACGCAGATTGGACGCCGCCAAAGCGAACCATGAGAGATGCGGCAAAAGCCAGGCCAGTGCTTTCCGGTGACTATCCCTGCAGTTAGAACCGAGTTCCTCCCAGAAGAGGCTGCGTAAATGATCGCCGTCCGAGGAGAGCAGCCACGCCCGATTATCGGAAAAAATTCCCGGACGATGGAAGTTCTTCCGGCGTTGCAAAGGCCGGTAGAACCACAGGCACATATTTCTAGAGCTTATGGCAAGCGATTACAACTCTCGCGCTGGAATAGGTTACGACGTGATGTCGTTGACATTTATACCAGAGCGCGGGGTAGAAACAAAAAGTCGGTATGCGATATTGGTCTCGGCTGCGCACGCTCGATCCTGAGCGCCTATCAGCTTCACGCGATGCTATCCACCACGGCTAGTTCTCCCTCGAGCGCGGTGCTGTGGTCAGCTGAGACTCCTGCGCCGAACACTGTGGACATATTCAGCAGGATGTTAACCCGGAAGTGATCTGAGACGACACTCGTCGATTCGAACCATCGTGGACTGCCGTCCGAAAGGTGGGTTTCCTCCACCGTACATCGGCGTATGCATCCCAGAACGCCTTCCGAAGAGCTTCATCGAGCCTTCCGCATAATCGACAACGTGCTACCTGGATCCGTATTTATTGGCGAAGGCAGACAGGCATGCCAGTCGTAGGACTCCTTTTCTGCTAGCTGCGCCTCGCCATGAAATTTACTAACCGCGAGCGTTACAGCAAGACTTATTAAATTGTCGAAGTTGCAGGATACAGTTACATCACATAAAGACGAGTAGTATCTTACCATTCTGCCGAGCACGGCTTCGCCAGATTAAAAGATGCCCTACGCTTAGTTCCTTGACCACGCGAGAGTTATTCGTAATTTTCGTCGATCATCTCGACACGGGATTCAAATATTACGCGATTTACATTCGTCGTGGTCCTTCGGGCCTCCTTTGAAAATACGGGGCGTGAGGATGGAGCTTTAGAGTTGTAGCCTGGATGGAGCGAAGCGGAATCCAGGAAGGTGACATGGGGCGTAGCAGAGGCAACGGTGTGCGCGAATGAAGAAACCCGGATTACGCTTTGCTCCATCCGACCTACGAAACGGGAATCCTCCATTTTCATAATCTGTGGGCGAGCGTAACATCATGAATCACTTCGTGGTTCGAGTCTTCGTATGAGTCCAGTGTTAGTCCGTATGGTTTTCGTTCGTTGACTCCGCGGCGACCTTCGCGTAATTTTGCCGTAATGATCGTCGGCGTGCCCAAAGAAATCAAAACCGAAGAAAACCGCGTCGCCGTCACGCCCACCGGAGTTGCCGCTTTTGCCGCCCGCAGCCACAAAGTTCTGGTGCAGAAGGGCGCCGGCTCGGGTAGCGGCTTTACAGACCGCGCCTACGAAGGCGCGGGCGCGACGCTCACTGATGGCGCCGCGGAAATCTGGGCGCAGTGCGAATTGATCATGAAGGTCAAGGAACCGCAGCCCAGTGAGTTTCAATTCTTGCGGCCGCGGATGATACTGTTCGCCTATTTGCATCTCGCCGCCAATGAAACCGTGACCCGCGTTCTCCTGGAGAAGCAAGTCACCGCTATAGCCTACGAGACCATCCAGCTCGAAGATGGCTCCCTGCCGCTCCTGGCGCCGATGAGTGAGATTGCCGGACGACTGTCCCTCCAAGTCGGCGCCTGGTGCTTACAGGCGGAAAACGGCGGCCGCGGCATTCTTTTGGGCGGCGCCTCGGGCGTTCGCCCCGGAAATGTCGTGATCCTCGGTGCCGGCATTTCCGGCACCGCGGCATGCCAAGTAGCCGCCGGCATGGGCGCCTATGTGAGTATCCTCGACGTCAATCCCACGAAGCTGCGCTACGTTCACGACATCCTCGGTGGCCACGTAACGACGTTGATGTCCAACCGCGCCAATATCGAAGAGGCAATCGTAGACGCCGATCTCATCATCGGTTCGGTGCTGATACCCGGTGCGCAGGCGCCCAAACTCATTTCCCGGGCTCTCGTCAAAAGGATGAAGCCCGGCACTGCCTTCGTCGATATTTCCATCGATCAAGGAGGCTGCGCCGAGACTTCACGCCCGACCAGCCATCGCGCACCAGTTTACCTTGAAGAGGAAGTAGTCCATTATTGCGTGACAAATATGCCGGCTATCGTGCCCAACACTTCGACCTATGCGCTGACCAACTCGACTCTCTCCTACGGGCTGCAGCTTGCGAACCGAGGCTTTCCCCAGGCGCTGGTAAGGGACAAATCGCTGGCCAAGGGGCTCAACACATTTGACGGGAAGGTAACTCATGAAGGAGTAGCCAACGCGTTTAACCTTTCCCTCGCTTCCATAGAGGAGGTAATTAGAACTTGAGACTGGTAACTCGGGCAGACTTCGATGGGCTGGTTTGCGGCGCTCTGATTACGAAGTTTGAGAAAATCGATGCCTATCTTTTCGTTGAGCCAAAGTTCATGCAGGACGGCCTAGTGGAGGTTCGTAACGGCGATGTTATCGCCAATCTTCCCTACCACCCGAACTGCACTCTGTGGTTCGATCATCATATCACGAACACGATGCCGGAGTTCGACCGGCCGATCATGCCGGGCAAAGGCGGCTTTCGCCTGGCGCCCAGCGCCGCGCGGGTGGTCTACGAGTACTACATGGAACCAGGCAATAGGCATAAGGCAACCGGCAAGAGCGACAGCGAGGAGGGAGCATTGTTCCTCGCATCCGAAAGAATCCAGTTCCTGCTCCAGGACGCGGACAAAATTGATGCCGGGCAATTGACCCGCGAAGATGTACTCAATCCCCAAGGCTACGTGCTGGTCTCGATGACCACCGATGGTCGCTACGCGGAGGATGAGCCCTATTGGTTGCGAATCATAGACCTCTTACGCGACAAGAGCCTGAAAGAAACGATGGACGACGCCGAAGTCAAACGGCGGTGTCAAAAAGTGCTCTCATTCCAGGAAAAGCTACGCGCGATCCTGCTCGCAAACACCACTCTTAAACGCAACGTCATCTACGTGGATCTGCGGCAGGTTCACGACCTACCCGACGGCAACCGATTTCTATTGTTCACTCTCTTTCCCCAGGGCAACATCGCCGTGAAGGTTTCCTACGACACGCAACGCCCGGACACTACTGCGATTTCTGTTGGTTATAATATCTTCAACAAAACCGCTACGGTCAACGTCGGCGAGTTGTTACAGCGCTACGGCGGCGGCGGCCATAAAGTCGTGGGCTCATGCCGGGTGCCGAACGACAAGGCCGAGCAGGCGATCCAAGAGATCGTGGCGGCGGTGACCGAATAGGCATGGGGCATGAGGCGGGAGGCATGAGACGCGTTCGGACAGTTCAAGCCGTTCCAGTCGTTCAAACAGTTCCAGTCGTTCCAAACGTCCCCGCTCTCGCCTCTTGCCTCGCGCCTCATGCCTCATGCCAATGAAGACCATCAAGATTGCCACCGCGCTAAAACGGCTGCGCAAGCTCAACGACGAGATTCGTTATCATAATTTTTTTGCCGCGAGAACTTTTACGAGCGGCGTTATCGCTTTCCGATCGCGCCGGGGCGTCGATCCCAAGCAGATCAACCATGACGACAAAGACGTGGTCTGCCAGGTTATCAAAGGCCGGGGGCGGCTGCGCTTTGATGGCAAACGGATCGCACTCGCGCCGGGGATGGTCTGCCATATCCCCAGAGGCACGCCCCATGATTTCGCCGCGCGCGCCGGCGAACTGGTGTTGTTTTATGCGTTGATTCAGACAAGGTAGGCAGCAAGATCTGCGGCCTATCGAGCTGCGCCCACAGGTTGCCACGGTCAAATTTCTTCGCAGTAACAGGTAACATTGAAACCCGCCTTCGAAGCGCCAACAATTTTTATCGCATTGTTCATTTCGCTATGTTTATATATCGCCGGTTGCTCCAGCCGCGCGGCCGCCCCCGATATTCGCTATGCTCCGGCGGGCGATCTCCTCGATATCATCAAGGACTTTCAGCGCCTTGCCAGGGAAGACACCTACCGGTTTCCCATCCCCAAGGACATCACCGGCATCAACATCATGAAAGCGACCTTGCTCAGGCTACAGGACTACGAAAAAAAGAACCCGCGCCAGTTCACCGACATCATCCAGTTTAACAAAGCATTGGCCCTGGAGCGGCTGCGCGAATACGATCAAGCGGCCTTGGCTTTCCGCCAGGTCGCGGAAAGCCAAGGCCGCTTGGCCACGGAGGCGGCCAAGAACGCGGAAGTCCTGGATATCTTTATGGGCGTTATCGCCAAGCCGCTATCCGCCGAGGACCCTTTCAAGCATATGGAAGGGCTCGATGAAAAAGTGGGCGCGTGGAATCAATTGATTCAAAAACATCAGGGAACGCCCTATGAATTCCTTGCCCGGGTCGAAGAGGAGCGTATCGACCGAGCCAAGGTCGCCTTCGTCGAAGCCAACCGTTACCGCCTTAATGAAGGCAACCAACTGGTCGTTCTCGGCTACAGCCAATTGGTCACCAAGCACCGCCAGAGCAAAAACATTTACCGCTTTTTGCTTGACTTCGGCGATTTCTACGCGCTCCTTGCAAAAGAGTATGCATCCCAGTACGATCCGGAGGGATTGAACTTTGAGTTCAAGGCCTTTGATCAATTTGCAAAATCTGCTCTCAAACTTTATTCGGAAGTCGCGCAAGTGGACGGCATCCTGGAAAAAATCGAAGCCCAGGGAAAGATCGAGGCGATGCGCGGCCTGTTGGAAAAAATCACGAGGTTGAACCGGTGAAGTGTAAAATCCTGCGTCTCGGCAGACCGATTCTCCTCATCGCCGGGCTTTTTGCCGGCGTCCCGGTGGCCGCCCAGGACATCGAACGGGTCCTGGATAAGATGCTCAACCCCTTGCCCGAATTCGATCCGTTCGAGAAGCCTGCCGAAGCACCGCGCTTCTTTCCCGACGAGACCGACAAGCGCGCGCGGGAATTAATGGTGGATGTGCTCACCAACCGCCAGGACGCAGTGCGGGAACATTTGCAGTTTTTTATAAACGAAGACACCCGCCTGCAAAAACAGCATGGCGCGGCAACGGGGCTGACCAACCACGCGCAAGACCTGGCCAACAATGCGATTGCGAACCGCGAGCACTATCTCGCCGCGCAACGGGAAGCGCTCAAGAACGCTTCCTCGCCGGAGCGAAAAAAATACCTCGAAGCGATCATCAACCATGACGACCTCACCCAATCCAACCAGCTCATGCGCCAGAGCACGACGAATTTCTGGGGCGGCATGATGAATCGCATGCTGAGCTCCGTTGACCTCGTCGGCGTTGCCTCCGGCAACTATGTCGGCGCCGCGCTGGAAACCGCCATCAGCCAGCTCTACGCGCTGGCTGACCGCGACATGTCGATCGAAGAGCGGCGCGCCCTGGCGCGGGACCTGGACCATCTAAAACGCTATCCCGACGACCCGCGCAACGCAGAGATTCGCGGCCGCATAGAAGCGCTCGAAAAAATGAAAAGGAACGCGCTGGTGCGCAAGCAAATTGCCAGGGCCAGCGAGGCGGCGGACAAGAAGGACTTCGAGAAGGCGCGCTTTCACGCCGAACTCGCTTCCTTTTTCGACCCTGAGTCCAAAGACGCAAACAAAGCAGTGGCACAGGCGCTAAAATATTTGGACGCGCGGGATGCCGACGCGAACAAGGCGCCGTTGGCCAAGGCGGAACCGAGCCGCTCCGCGGCCGAGCAGATCGATGTCGAGACGCTGCTCGTGGCGCTGAGCCTGCGCGACGCGAAAAAGCTTGAGCGCTTGGCCGTCGACCTCGATAAAAAATACCAAAGCAAGCCGTTGTCCGACACCGCCAAGGACGCCGAAGCCGTGGCGCTGGAAATGAGAGGGCGCCATGAAGAGGCAAAGAAAATCGTCGCGCAACTCTCTCGCTCCTCGGTAACACCCGATGCACGCAACCATGCCACCACCCTGTTGCAAAGTCCCGAATATAATCTGCTTGCATCGTTTCACGGCGCCCAGGGGGAACGCCGTCTGGAAACCGTCAAATATGTGCTGCTTGGCGAAGATCTGCTCAAAAAGAATCTGCTCTACGCGGCCGGCGCCATGGCGGCCGCCGGCCCCGCCGGCGCCGCGACTTTAGGGACCGTCAACGCGATCCTTCTGGGCAGCAATATTTACCAGGTCGTGACTAACAATCCGGTTTCCGCCCAACCGGTGATCGACGCCGGCGTGTCCTACGTGCGCAATCATCCGAACTCGTCGAACTCCGCCGAGGTTTACAAAGTCCTCGCGGACTCCTACGAAGAGCGCGGCATGTTCGACCGGGCCATCGCCTACCACGAGTTGGCGGGCAGCTCGCAGGAAAAAGTCGCGGTGGTAAAAGAGAAAGCCGCCAAGGGGCTGCTCAATGCCGCGGCCAAGGCCAAAGACCGCGGCGCCCGCGAGTACTACTTGACGCGGCTGGTCGACCAATTCGCCGACAGTCCCTCGGCGGGAGAGGCCACCAGGAAGCTGGCCGAAATGGCCAAGGATGAAAATCAGGGGTTGCGCATGAGCAAGCAATTTCTCATGGAAAACCCGGAGCTCTATGGCCCCAACGGACTTGGTCTAAAGGCATCGTTGTTCGATGGCAACCCGCGCAACTTGGAGATCGCCAACCGCGGCGTCAACCTGGTCAGCGACCGTGAATTGCTCGTTTACTACGAGACGCCGTGGGGCGTGCGCAGCCAGAGTTACCCGCTCTCCGCCCAGATGTCGGACCGGTTTTTCGTCCGGTTGCGCGACAAAAACCATCAGGTCGCGCTGGCCGACGTCAACCAACGCGCCAAAGGCAGCATTGGCGGCATTCACGCCCTGCCGAGCGCGGTCCTCCGCGCCCAACCTGAGAAACCGGAGACCAAAGCCGACGAGCGTGATGACACGACGTTTACCCTCGTGCGCGAAGCGGGCGGCCGGTCCTATCCTCGGGTGCTGGACCACGAACTATTGAGCGAAAACGAACGCAACCCCGGCGCCAATTACAAGCTGCCGCCGATCCAAGGGAGCATTTCCGCGAGCCGCTTCAGCATGAGCGGCGCTCTGCCCACCGGATTGTGGGGCAACCAGCTGGCCGTCGGCGCGGACCGCAAGGGTAGTTTTGCCGGCGTTCAGTTGCCGATTCCTCTGCTCAAAGATTTTATTCCAGTGGATTTCTTGATCCACGGACGGCCCGGCGGATTTTCCGTTTATCCCAGAATTCGTATCGGGGCGGCTTCCGGCGAGGACCCGGAGCTATACCGTTGACATTGCCCAGGCGCGGTTCATTCTCGCCGACATCCATCTGCCCATTTTTTGAGATCAGTTAAAAGAGTATTGTCCGCAGTGGCACTAGTTTTGAGCGTAGCCGCGACCACCTCAAACGCCCAAACTCTCAAGCGAATAAAGATCGGTTATCCGTCGCTGAGTTTTCGGCAGAGCAACGTCTGGGTCGCCAGGGAAATGGGTCTTTTTAACAAGTATGGACTGGAAGTTGAACCGATTCTTTTTCGCGGCGGTCAAGTCGCTACGCAAGCCCTGGTGAGCGGCGATCCGCCGATCGTCAACATCGGCACGGTGGTGCAAGCCACAATCCAGGGCCATAACGTCGTGCTCATCGCCGCAGTGGAGACTAAATACGACCTCATCATCTTCTCCCGGACTGGCATTACCCAATTGGAACAGCTAAAGGGCAAACGGATCGGCATCACGGGATTCAACTCCGCAACCCACTATGCGTCGATCATTCTTGCCAGACACCTGAATGCTGAATTGAAGGATTTTATTTTGGTGCCCGCGGGACTGGACACCGAGCGCATCGCATCGGTCCAATCCGGAGTCATAGATGCGACCTATCTTGCGACCTCTGCCGCGCCATTGGCAAGGCGAGTGGGGCTTACCGAACATATTTCCATCGGCGATCTCGGCGTCGAAGTCCAGGGCAACGGCTTCGCCACTTCGAGGGCATACATCGCGAGCAACCGGGAGGTTGTAAAGTCGGCGCTCAAAGGATTCGTCGAAGCGATCTATTTTGTCTACGCCAACAAGAAAGACACACAGCGGGTCTTCGCCAAGTATATGCGCACCAATAACCCAGAAGTGCTGGAGGATTCCTACAACGGTTATATCAAGTCGATCCCCAAGAAGCCGTACCCCACCCTCAAGGGTATCCAATTCATGCTCGATGTGCTCGCGCCGACGCTGCCCAATGCAAAAAACTTTAAACCGGAGCAATTCGTCGATCTGAGTTTCCTGCAAGAATTGGAAAAAGAAGGTTTCTTCACCGAGATGGCGAAGCGCTATCCGGTGAAGTAGACATGGCGGGCCAAAATGGAGTATGGAGTGTGGTGCGGAACCCCTTTACGTTCATACTCCAAAGTCCGATTTTGAAAGGAGAAAGCCATGCCGAAAAAAGTCGTTCAACCCAAATCGCTCAACGACCCGCGGCCACGCTACAGCCAGGGAATCTTGAATAGCGGTGGAAAACTCTTGTTCATCGCCGGGCAAACCGCTTCAGACAAGGACGGCAACGTCGTGGGCAAGGGAGACATCAAAGCTCAGACGCAGCAGGTCTTTGACAATATCAAGGCGGTTCTGAAGGCGGCCGGCGGATCATTGGACAATATGGTCATGACAACCACCTACATTACCGATAGGCAGTACCGTGAAGGTTACAACGAAGTGCGGCGCCAGCAATATAAGAAGAATTCCCCAACCAGCACGCTGGTGATCGTAAGCGGCCTGGCCAACCCGGATTACTTGATCGAGATCGCTGGTATCGCGGTCATTTAGGGATGCGAGTCACCGTCCTCGACGACTACCAGCGCGCACTCGGCAACACGGAGGCGATCGAGCGGTTAAGACAAAAAGCCGAAGTCCAGGTTCTAACCGAAAAAATTCCCTCGGAAGAGGGGCTGGTTCGCGCCCTCGCAGGCTCCAAAGCGATCATTCCGATTCGCGAGCGTACAAAATTCCCGGCCTTCTTGCTGCAAAAGCTTCCCGGTCTCGAGCTCATTTCGCAGACCGGCAACCACGCCTACCATATCGACATAGACGCGGCGACCCGCGCCGGCATCGTCGTCTCTTTGGCGCCCGGCCGCAACAGCACCGCTGAACTGGCGTTCGGTCTGATGTTGGCCGTAATGCGCCGCATCCCACAAAGCGACCGGGCCATACGTAACGGCGAATGGCCGCTGGTGTTGGGCTACGTGCTCAAAGGTAAAACGTTGGGTATTTTGGGTCTCGGCAACATCGGCACCGAGGTCGCGGCCATTGGCCGCGCCTTCGGCATGAAGGTCATCGCGTGGGGACCGACGTTGACACCAGAGCGCGCCGCGAAATCACAGGCCACGTTCATGCCACTGGATGATGTCCTGCGCACCGCGGATGTCGTCTCCGTCCATCTCAAGCTCTCCGAGCAGAGCAAAGGGCTGATCGATGAACGGCGCCTGCGCCTGATGAAAAAAAGCGCCTATTTCGTCAATACCGCGCGCGGCGCCATTGTCGACGAGCAAGCACTGTTGCAGGTTCTCACTGACAACGCCATCGCCGGCGCCGCCCTTGACGTTTTCGTGGAGGAGCCGCTCCCGGCAAAACACCCGATCCTCGAGTTAGATAACGTCGTCCTCACGCCGCACCTTGGTTGGCCGACGGACTCCGGCTTCGAAGGCTTCGCCGAAAACGCCGTCGCAAACATACTCGATTATATGGATGGCAAGCTCACCCGGGCTCTGAATCCCGAGGCGTTGCAGCACCGAGCAATAGCTGGTTAACCGCATTTCAAACCGGCGCGCCTCCCGCGCGATCATTTGGATTGGCGTGAGACTCCAGTCCACACCCCTCATTTAACGCGAACGTAATGACGGTTTAGCCAAGCCGGACAACCGCGCGAGGTACCCGGCCGAGTCCAAATGGACGATAGCACCGGGACACGATCGAGTAGCGGAGCCAGGATCGGCGCGCTGGGCGGTGGTCGAATCCACCATCGCGCTGGCGTCGAAGCTCCGTCTCGTTACAATCGCCGAGGGCGTCGAAACGTTAACCGAGTGGAATAACCTCATCGCCCTCGGCTGTGAGCTAGTCCAAGGTTTTTACTTCGCCAAGCCCATGAGCATCGCCGACTTCGAAATCTGGCTCAGCCAGCGCGAGCCGACTCCCCATTTGCTCGCCGGTTCGACCTTATAGCCTCGGACAATCGCCCGAAATTTGGGCGCCGTGTAAACCCCTTCAGCGGGCGTTAATTTTCGTTCGATGGAAAGTCTGGTTGTCCTGGTCGATGAATTCGACCAGCGCATGCATCGGCACGGCTTTGGGATCGACCGTAATCTTGGCGAAATTAAAATTCTCCGCTGAAAAGAATTCGAACCGGCTGGCCGACCCGTTGGTGATCCGGTTGAGCGGCGCGCCTAAAGGCCCGGCCGCAATGTCTCTGAGAGCACCGCCGTTACGAATCCTGGAGATGGCGGCGTAATGTAGATCCGCGCTTAAGAAAACCACGCCGGGAATTTTCTTGGCGTTGATGAAGCGCAGTATTTCGCCTCGTTCTTTCCGGTAGCCGTCCCAGCGGTCGCGGCCGCCGCCGTCCATCGTCACCGCTGTCGCAATGAATTTGAAGACGGCGGATGATTTCGCTAGGGCGCTCAGCAACCACTCTTTCTGCGCATTCCCCAACATCGTCCCCTGCCCGGGGTCGCGATATTGCCGCACGTCAAGAATAAACAGCTCCAGGGCCTTGCCCCAGCGAAATGAGCGGTAGATCTTTTTCGGTTCCTGCGGATCTCTGCGAATGGGCCAATAGTCGAGAAACGCTTTATGGCCAACTGGAGCCAGGGCATGCCCCGGCAGATAGTTATCGGCGACCTCATGGTCGTCCCAAGTCACGTAGACGCTGGTCTCGGAATGAAGCGCCTGGGTCGCCGCGTCGTCGCGGTTGTTGCGATACTTGGCCCAAAACTCCGTCAAGGTGGTGGCCGTGCCATTGCGGTCCGCGTAGATCGTATCGCCTAGGTGGAGAAAGAAATCAGGACGCTGCGCGCGCACCGCATCCATCACGCTAAAGGGCTTGTAGCTTTCCCGGGTGTCGGCGCTGAAGCAAAAAACGACTCTCCTATCATCGTCTACGCCAGGCGCACTGACGAACCGGGCGATGGGTCCCGGGGCTTTTCCCGACCACCGCGGCGCGGTAATAGCACACGGTCGCGGCCGGTAGTTTTTGCAAATGGAACCGCGCGCAATAGTCAGCCTCCGGATCCACAGGCAGCGGGCCGATAACAGCAAAATCACTGAGGCCCGGCTCCATGCCATAATGGAGTGCGACATTGCTGCCCGGCTCCGCTCGCACCCAGACCACGGCGGCGTCCTCGGTCACATCGCCCGCGACGTAACCGAGCGACAAGCCCGTATTGGCATCGGGCGCCCTCAGCACCGACGCACAGCCCAAAGGCATGCTCAGCCAAGGCAATGCCCAACCCGCATTGCCTAACAGTCTAATGAATTCTCTTCGGGTCACGTTGGGTCAGACGTTAAGCTTGTTTCATACCGGCTGGCAGAGCCAACCCGCGACGATGGAAAACGAAACTAACCGCCACTCGGATCGCCACCACCTTGGGACCAAGAAACGGAATCTCCCACTCATATTTTAAAATCAGCCGGTATTTTTGCGACAGTGGCATGAGCGGATTGGCACAACGAGCGCGGAGTTTATTCTAGACCGAACGGAACCGGCTTCGATTACGCAGCAGTCGTCGTATCGGTCCGCGCAATGAGGAGATCGAAATCGACACGATGGTCAGGGCCGCGCAGGTTGACGCGTTGGTGGATTTCTCGGGTTCGCCTCGAAATGACGCCGTTGATTCGCCTGATGGCAAGGGACTTTCACCTTTGTTTCAATCCCCCGCAACCGTCATTTGTGAAATTTTGAGTGTCGGCGCGGCGATTCTGCCGCGCAGCTCTAAATCGTTTCCTACCATATCGATGTTCTGAAACATCGCTTTGAGATTGCCGGCGATGGTTACTTCCTCTACAGGATGCGTTAGCTCGCCGTCTTCGATCCAGAGCCCGGCTGCGCCCCGCGAGTAGTCGCCGGTCACCATGTTGACGCCGAAGCCGATCAACTCGGTGATGTAAAATCCCTGTTTGACCGAAGCAATGATTTCATCCGGGGAATACTTGCCCGGAGACAGATAAAAGTTCGTGGGCGCGACTCCCGGCGGTTCAGCGACGGAGCGCGAGGCATTGCCGGTGGAGGCCATGCCCAATTTTTTGCCGCTGTAACTGTCAAGGAGATAACTTTGCAATTTGCCCCGCTCGACAATGGTTTTTTTGCTCGTCGGCAGTCCCTCGCCGTCAAAGGGCTTCGAGCCCAATGCGCCGGGTATCGTGGCATCGTCGATTACAGTAAGCAGCTCGGAACCGATTTGCGTACCAAGCTTGCCGATTAAGAAGGATGCGCCTTTATAAAGCGCATAACCGGAGATGGCAGACGCCAAATTTCGTAGCAGCGATGCGGCGATCTCCGGTTCGAAAACAATGGGCACTTCGCAGGTTTTGACTTTTTTTGCGCCGAGCCGCCTGAGCACCCGTCGAGCGGCCTTCTCGCCGACGCTTTGCGGCGATTCCAAGTGGGAGAATTTGCGGTTGGACGAGTACCAGTAGTCGCGCTGCATCGAGCCGTTCGATTTCGCCACCGGGGCAACGGAGTGACCGAAATTCGAGCCTTCGTATTCACCGCTAAAGCCGTGGCTGCTCGCGTAAATAACCCTGCCGAAACCGTTAGAAAACTCAGCTCCTTCGGAATTGGTAATCCGCTCATCGAAGGCCAGCGCGCTTTTCTCCGTATCGAGAGCGATCTGAATTTTTTCCTCAACGGAAACCGACCGGGCTCCCTCGTCGAGCAAATCCAAATCCGGAATGTCGCGCGCCAGTTCGTCGGCGTCGGGCAGGCCGCCGTGCGGGTCTTGAGCGGTTACGCGCGCCATCAACGCCGTGTCTTCCACAAGTTTCTCGATGGCTTGTTCGGAAATATCGGAAGTTGACGCGGATGCGGAACTATTGCCAAAGAACAGCCGCAAACCCAGCCGCTTCTCGCCGGACTGGCTGATCTTCTCCACCTCACCCATGCGCACGGTGACGAAGAATGACTGGCTTTCAGCCATAACAACATCACCCTGGGACGCGCCTCTCGCCTTGGCCCTTGCCAAAATATCGTGCGCCAAATCTTGGCTTAGCTCATACCGTTTCATGGTCACGCAGATATTCAGAAGTCAGATGTCAGACTACTCCGAGCTCTGATCTCTGACGTCCGTCCTCCTGTACGCTTTACTGTTACGCCGCCGTCCCTCCGACCGTGAGTCCGTCGATGCGAATCGTCGGCAGCCCGACACCGACCGGCACCGACTGGCCATCTTTGCCGCAGGTGCCGATGCCCTCATCCAACTTGAGATCCGCGCCGACCATCGACACCCGGGTAAGCACGTCGGGGCCGTTGCCGATCAAGGTGGCACCTTTGACAGGCGCGGTGACTTTACCGTCCTCGATGAGATAGGCCTCGCTGGCCGAGAAGACGAATTTGCCGCTGGTGATATCGACCTGGCCGCCGCCGAAGGAAACCGCGTAGAGCCCTTTTTTCACCGAGCGAAGAATATCGTCCGGCGCGCTCTCGCCGGCGAGCATGAAGGTATTGGTCATGCGCGGCATCGGAATATGCCCGTAGCTTTCGCGCCGCCCATTGCCCGTGAGCGGCATCTTCATGAGTCCCGCGTTGAGCCTATCCTGGAGATAGCCACGGAGAATGCCGTTTTCGATCAGAATGTTGCGCTGCGTCGGCGTGCCTTCATCGTCGACATTGATAGAGCCGCGACGCGCCGGGATCGTTCCATCGTCCACCACGGTGCATAACTCCGAAGCCACCCGTTGGCCGATGCGGCCGGAAAACGCAGAGGTTTTCTTGCGGTTGAAGTCGCCTTCGAGTCCATGGCCGATGGCCTCGTGCAACAATATACCCGGCCATCCCGGTCCCAGAACAACATCCATCGTCCCAGCCGGGGCGTCCTGGGCGCTCAAATTTAACACCGCCTGCCGCACCGCCTCCCGGGCGTATCGCTCGTAATCTTTGGCATCGACAAAAAAGCCGAACTCGACGCGTCCGCCACCGCCAAAACTACCCACTTGACGATTGCCATCTTCCTCGACGATGCAGGTGACGTTAAGACGGGTGAGCGGTTGAATATCCCCGACAACCCGCCCATCCGACGTTGCAACAAGCATGACTTTGTACTCGCTACCGAGGGACACAAAGACATTTTTCACCCGCGGATCCAGGCCGCGGGCGTATTTGTCGATCTCATAAAGCAGCGCGACCTTTTTGTCCAGCGCAACATCCGTTGCCGAAACTTTGACCGGATACAGGTCGTGAGCTTTTCCTTGCGTTTGCCCGACGGCAACCGGTAACTGGGATTGACGGTTTTGCGCGATGTATTGCGCCGTGCGCGCCGCGATTTCCAGATTTTCAATGGTAATATCGTCGGTATACGCGTAACCGGTCTTGGTTTCGGCCAGCACCCGCACGCCAACCCCATTGCCCGTCGACTGCGAGCAATTTTTCACCAGCCCTTCTTCCAGGCTAACCCCTTCATTCTTTCGGTATTCAAAATACAGGTCGGCGTAGTCCGCCTTCTTACCCATGGCGGTCGCCAGCACTTTGTCCAAGGCCGCCGCGCCGATACCGAAGTTACGGTCGAAAAATAAATTCGCGGGGATGACTTCGTTTTTCATGACTTTCTCCCTAAGGAACTTTTTACCATATTCACGCCCCGGCTTTAAGGGACATCCTGAGAAAAGAGGGTTGATCGTGTCAGAGGCTTAAGCTAGACTCGATTAAATCAAAGACAGGGACGGGTGGAATCTATGGCAGCCAAGAAAATCGTCCATATCGTCGGCACCGGCACCATCGGGGAACCGCTTGTCGGGATTCTCTCGACGTTCCAGGAGCAGTTCGGCATCGATGAAGTTACCTTTCACAAGCGCACGCCGCTTCTGACGGACCGCTCCAAAGTCACCGTCTCCTGCCAGAACGGGGCGAAGCTCGCCGTCGATAAGGAACGCTGGCAAAAATTCGTCGAGATGGGCATGACACCCAGCTACGAGGCCGAAGAAGCGATCGAGCGGGCCAACGTGGTGATCGATTGCACGCCGGTGGGCAACCAGAACAAGGAAAAAGTTTACAACAAGTACGCCAACAATGGGCGCGGCTTTATCGCCCAAGGCAGCGAAGACGGCTTCGGTAAAAAGTACGCCCGCGGTATCAATGACAAAGCGCTGGTCAGAGGTCAGGATCAATTCATCCAGGTTGTCAGTTGCAATACCCACAACTTGGCCGTGCTGATCGACACCATCGCCTTGGGGCCGGAAAAGGAAGACAATCTCGCCGAAAGCCGCTTCGTCTGCATGCGCCGCGCCAATGATTTGAGCCAAGAAGGCGATTTCATCCCGGCTCCGGAAGTCGGCAAGCATGACGACTCTAAGTTCGGCACGCATCAAGGACGGGATGCCCACGAATTATTTCAGACTGTTGGGCTGGACCTGAACATTTTCTCGTCCGCTTTGAAGCTCAACACTCAGTACATGCACACCATTCACTTCAATCTCAGACTGCGCCGCAGGATCGACAAGGACGAGTTAATGCGCCGCTTCAAGTCGACCCGCAGAGTCGCCTTAACCAACAAGAAGTCATCGGCCTCGGTGTTTTCCTTCGGCCGGGATCATGGTCTATTTGGCCGGATATTGAATCAGACGGTGATCGTGTCGCAGAGCCTGGCGATACACGGCGACAAGGAAATTATCGGCACCTGTTTCACGCCGCAGGACGGCAACTCTTTACTAAGCAGCCTGGCCGCTACGCTGTGGTTTTTATATCCCGACTCGTACGAAGAGAAGCTTGACCCGGTGCGGCCCTATTTCTTCGACGAAATTTAGCCGCTTGCTCCGCTTGGCGGGATAAAGGGCGAAGGTCACTCGCCCTTTATTTTTACCTTGGCGCGCTTTCAGGAGAGAACCCTTGGAAGCGCACGCTGTCCCCGGGTTTGAAGCCATATCGGCGCGATAGACCGCCGTTGATCTCCAGCACAAATTGGCTTCTGCCGCGTACGGAACGAGCATCCAGCGAGAACGGCACAGTGTTCTCGACGATGCCGACGATTTTTCGCTCGGCGCTGATAAAAATCATGTCTAAAGGAATCGGCGTGTTCTTCATCCAAAATGACTGTTGCTCTTCCGTGGGGAACAGAAAAATCATGCCCTGGTCGGGAGCCAGCTCGCGGCGATATTGCAGTCCCATCTCGCGCTCGGTCGGCGTGTCCGCGATCTCCACCTGAAACACGATTTCACGCCCTTCTTCGGCAATGATGCTGACTCGTGGTTGTGCTTGGCAGGCGGTCACGCCGGTAAGAACCACAAAGGAAATGAATAGCGCGAAAATCAGGCGCATATCATCGGCGCAGACTCCGCGCTACGATCTCGGCGACGTCTAAAACCTCGGGAGCGGCGCCTTCTTCTTCCTTGGCGGTCTCTTCGGTGATCATGCGCATGCAGAACGGGCAACCGGTGGCAATCGTTTTAGCGCCGGTTTGTTTGAGTTCGCGGTAGCGGTTGGTGCTGACCCGTTCGTTGCCTCTTTCTTCATCTTTCCAAAATTGCCCGCCGCCGGCGCCGCAGCAGAAGCTGTTGCTACGGTTGCGATCCGGTTCCGCGATCCTGGCGCCCGTGGATTGGATCAGCGCCCGCGGTGAATCGAAGACACCGTTGTGCCGTCCCAAATAGCAGGGATCGTGATAGGTCGCCGCGCGGGCGCCATTGGCATCCACTTTAATCTTACCGTCGCGGATCAGCTCCTCGATAAATTGCGTGTGATGTTTGACGGTAAAATTGCCGCCAAACTGGGGATACTCATTCGATATCGTGTGAAAGCAATGCGGACAATGGGTGACGATGGTTTTCGGCTTCACTTCGTTCAATACCGCGATGTTCTGTTCGGCCATCTGTACGAAGAGATATTCATTGCCGGTGCGCCGCGCGGCATCCCCGGTGCACGTTTCGCTTTTGCCGATCACCGCCCAATCAAGACCCGCGGCATGGAGTAGCTCGGCCATGCTGCGGGCAATTTTTTGCGCCCGGGGATCGAAGGCCGCGGCGCAGCCCACCCAGTATAGCACCTCCGGGTCGCTCTTCTGTTCCAAGGTTGGCACGGCAAAAGGCAAGTCCTTCGCCCATACCATCCGCTCCTCCGCCGCCATGCCCCAGGGGTTGCCGGCCCGCTCCATATGGTTAAACGCGTTCTTCAGCCCATTGGGGAACTCCGCCGCCGAGAGCACGCGCTCGCGCCGGACATCAATAATATGGAGCATCTGTTCATTGCCCACCGGACAGATTTCCACGCAAGCGTTGCAGGTCGTGCACGCCCAGGCGGCCTCTTCGCTCAGCGCGAAATCGAGGAGCGGCCGCGGGCTTTCCTTCCCCGCGGCGAAATCGGAGAAAATCCTGTTCAACTCCATACGTTCATTGACCAGAATCGCCGCCGGGCTGAGCGCCTTACCGGTGTTGGTCGCCGGGCAAACATCCTGGCAGCGGTTGCACATGATGCAGCTGTAGGCGTCCATAAGCCGCGGCCAGGGCAGCTCTTCCAATTTGGCTGCGCCGAACACTTCCTCGTTTTCGAAGTCCATCGGTGCCAACACGCCGGGTTTGTCTTTCTTGAGCGCAATGTTCACCGGCGCCATGAAGAGATGAATGTGCTTGGAACGCGGAAAGTAAGGAATGAAGACCAGGATCGAGCCCAGAGCGCCCCACCAAAAAACATGAACGGCCGCTTCCATGAGCCCGGGATTCATGCCGGCATAGATGCCGGCGAACAGGGAAGCGACCGGTTGGAACGCATCGGCGCCTTCCCGCGCCAATTGCGCCGCCCTGAGCATCAGCCGGCTGCCGACGTGGAACAAGATAAAGCCGGATACGATGGTCGAGTCGCGCAAAATTACCGCTCTGGCTTCGGCATGCAGCGGCACGTTGGACGGAAAGGCAAAATCCCCGGGCCGGACGGCGCGGCGCCGGATGATCAAACCGATGACGCCGGCTAAAATTCCGGTAGTGAGCAAATCGGCCGTGAGATTGAATGCATTCCAGGCGCCGCCCCGAGAACGCAACGAAAAAAAACCTTCCAGCAGATCGACGAGATTGACCAGGAAGTAAAAAACAAAACCGTAAAAGACCAACGCGTGAAGCAGGGAAACCACCGGGCGTGCTTTGAAAACCGACCGCTGAGTTAAGACGGTGCCCAGCGCGCGCCGAATTCTCCCGCTGAGATCATTGAAGCGCTGCTCTGCTTTGCCCCGCGAGATAACCTTGTAAACGTCAAAAAATCCCTTGCCGCCGAAATACAACGACGCTCCGGCAAGCACAATGAAGACGATCTTCTCGACGATTGTTAGCATGCTACTTCCTTAGCGTACTTTCGCCTATTTGGCCTTTTACCAGCGCATTTCGTTAAAGCTAAAATGAACGGAGAGAATATCCCAAACCGCGAGAAAGCCGCGCTGCCGTGGTCGGTGTCAACGGAGCGTCGCCGGTTAACCCGGATACCCCAGGCGCTTGGAAAGTTCGTCGCCCGCCTTCACAATTTTCGGCGCGACATCGTGCTTGATCACATCGGAGGTTAACCGTTGACTGGGTCCCACCACCGCCATCGCACCGACCAACATCCGGGTATAGTCCCGAATCGGCACCGCCACCGAACTGACCTCCTCGGTGAACTCCTCCAGCTCCACCGCGTATCCCGCCGCCCCAATTTCTTTGGTTTGCGCCGCGAGCGCCTCGCTATCGCAGATGGTCTTGCCCGTATAGCGTCTGAGACCACTCCCCAGATTCTGGCCGAGGTCGCCTTCCGACTCGAACACCAGATAGATCTTCCCCGCCGCCGTGCAATGGGCCGGCAGCGCGGTGCCCAAAAATGATACCACTCGCACCGCGCGTAGCGGTTCGACGAAATCCAGCGGCACGATGCCGGCGCCCTTGCGCACGGCCACGAAGGCGCTTTCTTTCGTTGTCTTTGCCAGGTCTTCGAGAACCGCCCGCGACTGGAGCAGCAGGCCCATCTGTTGAATAAAAGTCTGCCCCAGCTGCAAGCACCTGAGACCGAGGCGATAGTTCTCGGTCAATTTGTTCTGCTGGATGTAACCGCGCGCCTCGAGCGTCGCGAGCAAACGAAACACATTATTCTTATGCAGCTTTAGTCGCTTACTGAGCTCGGTGACGCCGATCTCTTCGACATTGCCGTTAAATTGCTCCAATACATCCAAAGCATGGGAAACGGATTGGATTACATAGTTGGATTTTTCACGCCGGACCATAATCCCCTCCCCGAAATCGCGCACGAGTCCCGGGTAATTTACGCCAGAAAAACTTGCCATTCAAAAAGGCGTTTTAGGCTTACCCCACGAGGTCCGGCTTGTCAATCGGCGTTGGTGATAGGGCGCTGCTGCTTGACCGTCAAGGTCGAATACGGCAAAATGCCTCCCATGAAAAAACGGTTGGAAGTTGCGGTGTTAGAATGGCGGTGGTGGCGCGGGCGTGATGCCCGGCCTCGCCACCTTGGCTAAGTCCAGCCGTCCGAGACTGTGCTGATACAAAGGGCCATAGGTGAGAAACTTGTGGCCCTTTTGGTTTTTTGCATTCATGATTCAACCATCGTTTAAAGAATTTCGCCAGCTCGCCAAACAGGGCAACCTGATTCCGGTGTATCAAGAATTGCTCATGGACTTGGAAACCCCGCTATCGTTTTTCAAACGCATCGAGCGCGACCGCTATGCCTTTCTGCTCGAAAGCGTCGAAGGCAGCGAACGCTGGGCGCGCTATTCGTTCTTGGGCACTCGTCCGTACCGAATTTTTAAAGCGCGGGGCCACCAAGTCGAAGTGGTTGAGAACGGTAAGGGACGAAGCTGGCACAGCGATGCGCCGTTGAAGTCTCTGGAAGAACTATTGGCCGGCTGCCGGCCGGTGCCCGTTCCCGGCGTGCCACCCTTTTTCGGCGGTGCCTTGGGTTACGTCGGCTACGACGCGGTGGCGCAGTTGCACGATATCGCGAACAGCAAAAGTGAACCCCTAGGCATGCCCGAGATTTTTTTCATCTTCGTGCAGACGTTGGTCGCCTTTGACAATTTGAGACATACGATCAAAGTCATCGACAATGCCCGCCTCGACGGCAAGACAAGCCCGCGCCAAGCCTATGACCAGGCAGCGGCAAGAATTCGCAAGGTCATCGCCTCGCTCAAAAAAAAGCCTCGCGGTATCGAGCCGCGGGACTTGAGCCAGACTACCGGTGGGCGCAAATTTAAATCGAATCTCAGCCGCCGGGAATTCCATGCAGCGGTGAATAGGGCTAAGGAGTATATCCGCGCCGGCGATATCATTCAGGCGGTGCTGTGCCAAAGATTAGAAACCGAATCGAGCACCGACCCGTTCGAAATTTACCGGGCGCTGCGCTTTATCAATCCATCGCCCTATATGTTTTATCTAGAGCTGGAAGACCTCCGGGTCATCGGTTCGTCGCCGGAAACCATGGTGCGCCTGACCGGCCGCACCATCGAGCTACGCCCCATCGCGGGCACCCGGCGTCGCGGCGCCACGCCGGAGGAGGAAAAAGAACTCGAAGCGGATCTCCTCGCCGATCCCAAAGAGCGCGCCGAACACATCATGCTGGTGGACCTGGGTCGCAATGACGTCGGCCGGGTCGCCGAGGTGGGCAGCGTGGAGGTCAACGAGCTCATGGCCATCGAACGCTACTCCCATGTCATTCACATCGTTTCCAACGTGCGCGGCAAGCTGGCGCCGGGCAAGTCCGCCTTCGATCTGTTCGTTTCCGCTTTTCCCGCCGGCACCGTTTCCGGCGCACCGAAGATACGCGCCATGCAGATCATCAGCGAGCTGGAGCCGGAAAAACGGAGCCTGTACGCCGGCGCCATCGGCTACTTCGGCTACAACGGCAATCTGGACACCTGCATCGTCATCCGCACCATCGTCATGAAAGGCAAAAAGGTCTATATCAACGCCGGCGCCGGCATCGTTGCCGATTCCAATCCCGAGGCGGAGTACCAAGAGACGCTGAATAAAGCCCGCGCCATGCTTAAAGCCGTCGAACTCGCCGAAGAGTGGAGGAAGCGATGATCCTGCTGATCGACAACTACGACTCCTTCACTTACAACCTCTACCACTACCTCGGCGAATTGGGTGCGGAGGTATCGGTCTTTCGCAACGACAAGATCACCCTCGACGAAGTCACCGATTTGAGTCCCGAAAAGATCGTCATCTCACCCGGCCCGTGCACCCCCAAAGAGGCCGGCATCTCATGCGATCTCATCCGCCGCTTCGCCGGACAAACGCCGATCCTGGGAGTTTGCCTCGGCCACCAATGCATCGGCGCAGCCTTCGGCGCCGCCATCGCGTCCGCGCCGTCAATCATGCATGGAAAACTTTCCAACGTATCGCATGACGGGCAAACCATTTTTCGCTCGCTCAAGAATCCCTTTGCCGCCATGCGCTATCATTCGCTGGTCATCGATCCGGCAACCCTTCCCGCCGAACTGAGGATCAGCGCGCAAACAGAAGATCGCGTCGTCATGGGGGTGCGTCACAAGACCCTCGCCATCGAAGGCGTGCAGTTTCACCCCGAGTCGATTCTCAGCGAAGAAGGCAAGAAACTGCTCAAGAATTTTCTCGATTACTATTGATGCGCCGGCAATGAAACTGCTCTGCTTCCAAGCCAAGCGTTTTCGCTGGAAGACCCACTCTAAGACCTTGCCGGAAGTGCCGGCCCAGGACGTGGATCAGACAGTGGAGGCAACCCTGGTCGTGTTCATCCACGCCGAAGCGCGCGACGCCGAGGAGGACAGAAAAACCTCGGTACAGCGCCAGACGCTCAAGCATCTCAAGTGGCTCGCCAACAAGAGAGAACTAAATAATATCGTGTTGCACTCATTTGCTCATCTGGGTGGCGAGACCGCACCGCCGGCCTATGCCGAAGCATCTATAACCAACTTGGCCGAACGGCTGCGCGAAACCGGCTATAAAGTTTGGATCACGCCCTTCGGTTATTTTTGCGAGTGGGATCTAAGCGTCTACGGCGAAAGCCTGGCCAAGGTGTGGAAAGAGATACGCTGACTCGCGGCTTTGTCAGTTCAAGATTCAGTATTCAAGGTCGAACCAAGAACCTTGGACCGGCCGGAGCCCCATCGCCGCCCCGCCGCCATGTGCTATAATTCACTTTGAACCACAAGAACGGGAGGACCATGCACATGTTGCGCTGCCAGCATATTTTTTTGTGCGTACTTGTCTCATTGCTGTCCCTTACGCTTGGAGCGTGCAAGAATAAACAGGACCAAGTCGTCTCGGACGATTTACCCGATTTGAGCAAGCAGACTCGCCCTTATGTTATCGTGGAATTAGCCAAAGTGCGCACCGGGCCGGGAGAGCAATTCAAAATCATCGGCGAAATCAGACCCAACGCTAAAGTCAACGTGGTGGGACGTGACGGCGAATGGCTTTTGATCGTCTCGAAGAAAGGCAATGCGCCGGGTTATATCGACAAAGAGTCGGCGAAACCCGGCGAGGGAGAGGAGCAGGAAGCCGACGCGCCGCGCCCGGTGGAGGGGAAGTACGTAACCCTGGTGAACACGCAAGTGCGCAGCGGCCCCGGGCTTCATTATCCCGTGGTCGCCGAGATTCCCAAGGGCATGAAACTCAACGTCGTCGAAGAAGAGAAGGGTTGGCTCAAAGTTGAGTCCAAGCAAGGCAGAAAACCGGGGTACGTGGAAGCGAGCTTGGCCCGCCCTGAGGGCAAAAAATAGCCTCAGTTCAACGGGCTTCAAGCCGTGCATTTCATCCCCAGGTTTATTGAAAAGCTCGTCACCGTCTGAAACCTTTTGAACGTATTGAACTGCTTGAACCTGCGTGGTTTTCGTTCAGATTTTCAATAGACGGGCGGCCGTTCCGCCGAGCATGGCGTCTTTCTGTTTTTCATCGAGCGGCAATCCCCGCACGGCGTTAATATAATCGCGCAACTCTTTCATTCCCTTCCCCGTGTCCGTGTTGACGCCGGTAAAATCCTGCGGATAGTCGCTGGCGAAAACGAGGCGCTCAGGGCGAATGCCCTGGAGCGCGCAGGAAAGTGCCACCATCCCCCCTTCGAAACCGGCCATATCGAAATACACCATGTCGTAATATTCGCCGAAGGGGCGCTTGAGCGTGCCGAAGCGGTAACCTTTGCCGACCAGCCGTTCTTTAACCGCGGCGATGCCGCCGCCGAAATGCGCCATGACGATTTTGAGTCCGGGATAACGGTCAAGAATTCCGCCGGCGATAAGCCGCGTGGTCGCCACCGTGAGATCCACTTCCCGACCCAAGACGCGGGGCAAGTCGTAGTCTTTTAAATGCTCATACCCCGTAGGAACCAAAGCGGGATGAACGAACACCGGCACATCAAGTTCACAAATCAGCTCGTAAAATCCGTAAAGATTCGATGCATCGAGAGAATGGCCGTTGACTTGTGAGGTAATCGTCACGCCGCGAAGACCGAGATCAAAAATTGCCCGGCGTAATTCGACGAGCGCCGCAGATCCCTCTAATAGCGGAGCCTGGGCGAGCCCCACGAAGCGGCGCGGATATTTTTCTTGCACCGCCGAAAGATCATTATTGATCAAGCGGCATTCGTCCAGCGGCGCCGACCAGCCGAGCAGACAGGAAAGCACAGAGATATCGACGCCGGCTTCGTCCATGTCTTCGAGCTGCAAGTCCAAATCATAAAGCCGCCGGTGCATAGTCGTCGCGGGCACTCCGCCTTCCTTGAGCATGGTGTTGCCGGTTTCCGAATAAAGCCCGCGCTTCTTAGCCAACTCCACCGGAATATAGTGATGCTGAAAGTCGATAACCATTGCTGACTTTTCCTTTCAAAACATTATCTGTAAGCGGCGCGACGTTACCTGCCCATACCGGTCGCTGTGCGCCGCTCTGATTCAGGATTCTTCACCACTGGTTATTTTCGCCGCGCTCAAATGGGTCGAATTGAATCTGTTCTCTCCATAGCCCAAGTTCTGCGATAA
>CAWJBB010000044.1:0-34818 GCA_963840855.1 uncultured delta proteobacterium | reverse complement strand
CCGTTGGCCAAGGCGGAACCGAGCCGCTCCCCGGCCGAGCAGATCGACGTCGAGACGCTGTTCGTGGCGCTGAGCCTGCGCGACGCGAAAAAGCTTGAGCGCTTGGCCGTCGACCTCGATAAAAAATACCAAAGCAAGCCGTTGTCCGACACCGCCAAGGACGCCGAAGCCGTGGCGCTGGAAATGAGAGGGCGCCATGAAGAGGCAAAGAAAATCGTCGCGCAACTCTCTCGCTCCTCGGTAACACCCGATGCACGCAACCATGCCACCACCCTGTTGCAAAGTCCCGAATATAATCTGCTTGCATCGTTTCACGGCGCCCAGGGGGAACGCCGTCTGGAAACCGTCAAATATGTGCTGCTTGGCGACGATCTGCTCAAAAAGAATCTGCTCTACGCGGCCGGTGCCATGGCGGCCGCCGGCCCCGCCGGCGCCGCGACTTTAGGGACCATCAACGCGATCCTTCTGGGCAGCAATATTTACCAGGTCGTGACTAACAATCCGGTTTCCGCCCAACCGGTGATCGACGCCGGCGTGTCCTACGTGCGCAATCATCCGAACTCGTCGAACTCCGCCGAGGTTTACAAAGTCCTCGCGGACTCCTACGAAGAGCGCGGCATGTTCGAGCGGGCCATCGCCTACCACGAGTTGGCGGGCAGCTCGCAGGAAAAAGTCGCGGTGGTAAAAGAGAAAGCCGCCAAGGGGCTGCTCAATGCCGCGGCCAAGGCCAAAGACCGCGGCGCCCGCGAGTACTACTTGACGCGGCTGGTCGACCAATTCGCCGACAGTTCCTCGGCGGGAGAGGCCACCAGGAAGCTAGCCGAAATGGCCAAGGATGAAAATCAGGGGTTGCGCATGAGCAAGCAATTTCTCATGGAAAACCCGGAGCTCTATGGCCCCAACGGACTTGGTCTAAAGGCATCGTTATTCGATGGCAACCCGCGCAACTTGGAGATCGCCAACCGCGGCGTCAACCTGGTCAGCGACCGTGAATTGCTCGTTTACTACGAGACGCCGTGGGGCGTGCGCAGCCAGAGTTACCCGCTCTCCGCCCAGATGTCGGACCGGTTTTTCGTCCGGTTGCGCGACAAAAACCAACAGGTCGCGCTGGCCGACGTCAACCAACGCGCCAAAGGCAGCATTGGCGGCATTCACGCCCTGCCGAGCGCGGTCCTCCGCGCCCAACCTGAGAAACCAGAGGCCAAAGCCGACGAGCGTGATGACACGACGTTTACCCTCGTGCGCGAAGCGGGCGGCCGGTCTTATCCTCGGGTGCTGGACCACGAACTATTGAGCGAAAACGAACGCAACCCCGGCGCCAATTACAAGCTGCCGCCGATCCAAGGGAGCATTTCCGCGAGCCGCTTCAGCATGAGCGGCGCTCTGCCCACCGGTTTGTGGGGCAACCAGCTGGCCGTCGGCGCGGACCGCAAGGGTAGTTTTGCCGGCGTTCAGTTGCCGATTCCTCTGCTCAAAGATTTTATTCCAGTGGATTTCTTGATCCACGGACGGCCCGGCGGATTTTCCGTTTATCCCAGAATTCGTATCGGGGCGGCTTCCGGCGAGGACCCGGAGCTATACCGTTGACATTGCCCAGGCGCGGTTCATTCTCGCCGACATCCATCTGCCCATGAGATCAGTTAAAAGAGTATTGTCCGCAGTGGCACTAGTTTTGGGCGTAGCCGCGACTACCTCAAACGCCCAAACTCTCAAGCGAATAAAGATCGGTTATCCGTCGCTGAGTTTTCGGCAGAGCAACGTCTGGGTCGCCAGGGAAATGGGTATTTTTAACAAGTATGGACTGGAAGTTGAACCGATTCTTTTTCGCGGCGGTCAAGTCGCTACGCAAGCCCTGGTGAGCGGCGATCCGCCGATTGTCAACATCGGCACGGTGGTGCAAGCCACAATCCAGGGTCATAACGTCGTGCTCATCGCCGCAGTGGAGACTAAATACGACCTCATCATCTTCTCCCGGACTGGCATTACCCAATTGGAACAACTAAAGGGCAAAAGGATCGGCATCACGGGATTCAACTCCGCAACCCACTATGCGTCGATCATTCTTGCCAGACACCTGAATGCCGAATTGAAGGATTTTATTTTGGTGCCCGCGGGACTGGACACCGAGCGCATCGCATCGGTCCAATCCGGAGTCATAGATGCGACCTATCTCGCGACCTCTGCCGCGCCATTGGCAAGGCGAGTGGGGCTTACCGAACATATTTCCATCGGCGATCTCGGCGTCGAAGTACAGGGCAACGGCTTCGCCACTTCGAGGGCATACATCGCGAGCAACCGGGAGGTTGTAAAGTCGGCGCTCAAAGGATTCGTCGAAGCGATCTACTTTGTCTACGCCAACAAGAAAGACACACAGCGGGTCTTCGCCAAGTATATGCGCACCAATAACCCAGAAGTGCTGGAGGATTCCTACAACGGTTATATCAAGTCGATCCCCAAGAAGCCGTACCCCACTCTCAAGGGTATCCAATTCATGCTCGATGTGCTCGCGCCGACGCTGCCCAATGCAAAAAACTTTAAACCGGAGCAATTCGTCGATCTGAGTTTCCTGCAAGAATTGGAAAAAGAAGGTTTCTTTACCGAGATGGCGAAGCGTTATCCGGTGAAGTAGACATGGCGAGCCAAAATGGAGTATGGAGTGTGGTGCGGAACCCCTTTACGTTCATACGCCAAAGTCCGATTTTGAAAGGAGAAAACCATGCCGAAAAAAGTCGTTCAACCCAAATCGCTCAACGACCCGCGGCCACGCTACAGCCAGGGAATCTTGAATAGCGGTGGAAAACTCTTGTTCATCGCCGGGCAAACCGCTTCAGACAAGGACGGCAACGTCGTGGGCAAGGGAGACATCAAAGCTCAGACGCAGCAGGTCTTTGATAATATCAAGGCGGTTCTGAAGGCGGCCGGCGGATCATTGGACAATATGGTCATGACTACCACCTACATTACCGATAGGCAGTACCGTGAAGGTTACAACGAAGTGCGGCGCCAGCAATATAAGAAGAATTCCCCAACCAGCACTCTGGTGATCGTAAGCGGCTTGGCCAACCCGGATTACTTGATCGAGATCGCTGGTATCGCGGTCATTTAGGGATGCGCGTCACCGTCCTCGACGACTACCAGCGCGCACTTGGCAACACAGAGGCAATCGAGCGGTTAAGACAAAAAGCCGAAGTCCAGGTTCTAACCGAAAAAATTCCTTCGGAAGAGGGGCTTGCGCGCGCGCTCGCAGGGTCCAAAGCGATCATTCCAATTCGCGAGCGTACAACGTTCCCGGCTTTGTTGCTGCAAAAGCTACCCGATCTTGAGCTCATTTCACAGACCGGCAACCACGCCTATCATATAGACATAGACGCGGCGACACGCGCCGGCATTGTCGTCTCTTTGGCGCCCGGCCGCAACAGCACCGCTGAACTGGCGTTCGGTCTGATGTTGGCCGTAATGCGCCGCATCCCACAAAGCGACCGGGCCATACGTAACCGCAAATGGCCGCTGGTGTTGGGCTACGTGCTCAAAGGTAAAACGTTGGGTATTTTGGGCCTCGGCAACATCGGCACCGAGGTCGCGGCCATTGGCCGCGCCTTCGGCATGAAGGTCATCGCGTGGGGACCGACGTTGACACTAGAGCGGGCCGCGAAATCACAGGCCACGTTCATGCCACTGGATGATGTCCTGCGCACCGCGGATGTCGTCTCCGTCCATCTCAAGCTCTCCGAGCAGAGCAAAGGCCTGATCGATGAACGGCGCCTGCGCCTGATGAAAAAAAACGCTTATTTCATCAATACCGCGCGCGGCGCCATTGTCGACGAGCAAGCACTGTTACAGGTTCTCACTGACAACGCCATCGCTGGCGCTGCCCTTGACGTTTTCGCGGAGGAGCCACTCCCGGCAAAACACCCGATCCTCGAGTTAGATAACGTCGTCCTCACGCCGCACCTGGGTTGGCCGACAGACTCCGGCTTCGAAGGCTTCGCCGAAAACGCCGTCGCAAACATACTCGATTATATGAATGGCAAGCTCACCCGGGCTTTGAATCCCGAGGCGTTGCAGCACCGAGCAATTTGAAACCGGCGCGCCTCCCGCGCGATCATTTGGATTGGCGTGAGACTGCAGTCCATACCCCTCATTTAACGCGAACGTAATGACGGTTTAGCCAAGCCGGACAACCGCGCGAGGTACCCGGCCGAGTCCAAATGGACGATAGCACGGGACACGATCGAGTAGCGGAGCCAGGATCGGCGCGCTGGGCGGTGGTCGAATCCACCATCGCGCTGGCGTCGAAGCTCCGTCTCGTTACCATCGCCGAGGGCGTCGAGACGTCAACCGAGTGGAATAACCTCGGCTGTGAGCTAGTCAAGGCTTTTACTTCGCCAAGCCCATGAGCATCGCCGACTTCGAAATCTGGCTCAGCCAGCGCGAACCGACTTCCTATTTGCTCGCCGGTTCGACCTTATAGCCTCGGACAATCGCCCGAAATTTGGGCGCCGTGTAAACCCCTTCAGCGGGCGTTAATTTTCGTTCGATGGAAAGTCTGGTTGTCCTGGTCGATGAATTCGACCAGCGCATGCATCGGGACGGCTCTGGGATCGACCGTAATCTTGGCGAAGTTAAAGTTCTCCGCTGAAAAGAATTCGAACCGGCTGGCCGACCCGTCGGTGATCCGGTTGAGCGGCGCGCCTAAAGGCCCGGCCGCGATGTCTCTGAGAGCACCGCCGTTACGAATCCTGGAGATGGCGGCGTAATGTAGATCCGCGCTTAAGAAAACCACGCCGAGAAGTTTTTTGGCGTTGATGAAGCGCAGTATTTCGCCTCGTTCTTTCCGGTAACCGTCCCAGCGGTCGCGGCCGCCGCCGTCCATCGTCACCGCTGTCGCAATGAATTTGAAGACAGCGGATGATTTCGCCAGGGCGGTCAGCAACCACTCTTTCTGCGCTTTCCCCAACATCGTCCCCTGCCCGGGGTCGCGATATTGCCGCACGTCAAGAATAAGCAGCTCCAAGGCTTTGCCCCAGCGAAATGAGCGGTAGATCTTTTTCGGTTCCTGCGGATCTCTGCGAATGGGCCAATAGTCGAGAAACGCTTTATGGCCAACTGGAGCCAGGGCATGCCCCGGCAGATAGTTATCGGCGACCTCATGGTCGTCCCAAGTCACGTAGACGCTGGTCTCGGAATGAAGCGCCTGGGTCGCCGCGTCGTCGCGGTTGTTGCGATACTTGGCCCAAAACTCCGTCAACGTGGTGGCCGTGCCATTGCGGTCCGCGTAAATCGTATCGCCTAGGTGGAGAAAGAAATCAGGACGCTGCGCGCGCACCGCATCCATCACGCTAAAGGGCTTGTAGCTTTCCCTGGTGTCGGCGCTGAAGCAAAAAACGACTCTCCTATCATCCTCTACGCCAGGCGCACTGACGAACCGGGCGATGGGTCCCGGGGCTTTTCCCACCACCGCAGCGCGGTAATAGCACACGGTCGCGGCCGGTAGTTTTTGCAAATGGAACCGCACGCAATAGTCAGCCTCCGGATCCACAGGCAGCGGGCCGATAACAGCAAACTCACTGAGGTCCGGCTCCATGCCATAATGGAGTGCGACATTGCTGCCCGGCTCCGCTCGCACCCAGACCACGGCGGCGTCTTCGGTCACATCGCCCGCGACGTAACCGAGCGACAAGCCCGTATTGGCATCGGGCGCCGTCAGCACCGACGCACAGCCCAATGGCATGCTCAGCCAAGGCAATGCCCAACCCGCATTGCCTAACAGTCTCAGGAATTCTCTTCGGTTCACGCTGGGTCAGACGTTGAGCTTGTTCCATACCAGCTGGCAGAGCCAACCGGCGACGAATGGAAAGACGAAACTAACCGCCACTCGGATCGCCACCACCTTGGGACCAAGAAACGGAATCTCCCACATAATAATGCGTTGCAAACCGAACAGGGACCAGGCCGAAAGATAGGCAACCAATGGCCCAACACCCACCCCCATCTTGAATAGAGACGCGATTACGGGAAAGTGCGTCATGGGCCCCCCAGGCGTCACGCCGCCGAGGGACATGCCGATCAAAAGGCCGCGCAGGCCGGAGCCGTGCCCCATCCAGCGCACGATGACATCCTCAGGGATAATTGCCTGAAACAAGCCGGCGAGAGTAAACGCGGCGATCATGCGCGGCGTGATTTCTAGGATCAGCGATCCGGTAGCGGCGAGGCCCTTCTGAGCCGCCTCTGGGGCTTTCCAGTAAACACCGATGAGCATGATCAAGGCGCCCGCCATCATGATGATAGTCGAAGTGTCCATGGATCTCCTTAGAATCAGCCGGTGTTTTTGCGACAGTGGCATGAGTGGATTGGCGCAGCGAGCGCGAAGCGTTTTCTAGACCGAACGGAACCGGCTTCGATTACGCAGCAGTCGTCGTATCGGTCCGGGCAATGAGGAGATCGAAATCGACACAATAGTCAGGGCCGCACAGGTTGGCGCGTAGGTGGAATTCTAGGGTGCGCCTCGAAATGACGCCGCTGGTTCGCCTGATGGCAAGGGACTTTCACCTCTGTTTCAATCCCCCGCAACCGTCATCTGTGAAATTTTGAGTGTCGGTGCGGCGATTCTGCCGCGCAGCTCCAAATCGTTTCCGATCATATCGATGTTCTGAAACATCGCTTTGAGATTGCCGGCGATGGTTACTTCTTCTACAGGGTGCGTTAGCTCGCCGTCTTCGATCCAAAGCCCGGCTGCGCCACGCGAGTAGTCGCCGGTCACCATATTGACGCCGAAGCCGATCAACTCGGTGATGTAAAATCCCTGTTTAACCGAAGCAATGATTTCATCCGGGGAATACTTGCCCGGAGACAGATAAAAGTTCGTGGGCGCGACTCCCGGCGGTTCAGCGACGGAGCGCGAGGCATTGCCGGTGGAGGCCATGCCCAATTTTTTGCCGCTGTAACTGTCAAGGAGATAACTTTGCAATTTGCCCCGCTCGACAATGGTTTTTTTGCTCGTCGGCAGTCCTTCGCCGTCAAAGGGCTTCGAGCCCAATGCGCTGGGTATCGTGGCATCGTCGACTACAGTAAGCAGCTCGGAACCGATTTGCGTACCAAGCTTGCCGACTAAGAAGGATGCGCCTTTATAAAGCGCATAACCGGAGATGGCAGACGCCAAATTTCGTAGCAGCGATGCGGCGATCTCCGGTTCGAAAACAATGGGCACTTCGCAGGTTTTGACTTTTTTTGCGCCGAGCCGCCTGAGCACCCGTTGAGCGGCCTTCTCGCCGACGCTTTGCGGCGATTCCAAGTGGGAGAATTTGCGGTTGGACGAGTACCAGTAATCGCGCTGCATCGAGCCGTTCGATTTCGCCACCGGGGCAACGGAGTGACCGAAATTCGAGCCTTCGTATTCACCGCTAAAGCCGTGGCTGCTCGCGTAAATAACCCTGCCGAAACCGTTAGAAAACTCAGCGCCTTCGGAATTGGTAATCCGCTCATCGAAGGTCAGCGCGCTTTTCTCCGTATCGAGAGCGATCTGAATTTTTTCCTCAACGGAAACCGACCGGGCTCCCTCGTCGAGCAAATCCAAATCCGGAATGTCGCGCGCCAGTTCGTCGGCGTCGGGCAGGCCGCCGTGCGGGTCTTGAGCGGTTACGCGCGCCATCAACGCCGTGTCTTCCACAAGTTTTTCGATGGCTTGTTCGGAAATATCGGAAGTTGACGCGGATGCGGAACTATTGCCAAAGAACAGCCGCAAACCCAGCCGCTTCTCGCCGGACTGGCTGATCTTCTCCACCTCACCCATGCGCACGGTGACGAAGAATGACTGGCTTTCAGCCATAACAACATCACCCTGGGACGCGCCTCTCGCCTTGGCCCTTGCCAAAATATCGTGCGCCAAATCTTGGCTTAGCTCATACCGTTTCATGGTCAGCAGATAATCAGAAGTCAGATGTCAGACTACTCCGAGCTCTGATCTCTGACGTCCGTCCTCCTGTACGCTTTACTGTTACGCCGCCGTCCCTCCGACCGTGAGCCCGTCGATGCGAATCGTCGGCAGCCCGACACCGACCGGCACCGACTGGCCATCTTTACCACAGGTGCCGATGCCCTCATCCAACTTGAGATCCGCGCCGACCATCGACACCCGGGTAAGCACGTCGGGGCCGTTGCCGATCAAGGTGGCACCTTTGACAGGCGCGGTGACTTTACCGTCCTCGATGAGATAGGCCTCGCTGGCCGAGAAGACGAATTTGCCGCTGGTGATATCGACCTGGCCGCCGCCGAAGGAAACCGCGTAGAGCCCTTTTTTCACCGAGCGAAGAATATCGTCCGGCGCGCTCTCGCCGGCGAGCATGAACGTATTGGTCATGCGCGGCATCGGAATATGCCCGTAGCTCTCGCGCCGCCCATTGCCCGTGAGCGGCATCTTCATGAGTCCCGCGTTGAGCCTATCCTGGAGATAGCCGCGGAGAATGCCGTTTTCGATCAGAATGTTGCGCTGCGTCGGCGTGCCTTCATCGTCGACATTGATCGAGCCGCGACGCGCCGGGATCGTTCCATCGTCCACCACGGTGCATAACTCCGAAGCCACCCGTTGGCCGATGCGGCCGGAAAACGCAGAGGTTTTTTTGCGGTTGAAGTCGCCTTCGAGTCCATGGCCGATGGCCTCATGCAACAATATGCCTGGCCATCCCGCGCCCAGAACAACATCCATCGTCCCAGCCGGGGCGTCCTGGGCGCCTAAATTTAACACCGCCTGCCGCACTGCCTCCCGGGCGTATCTCTCGTAGTCTTTGGCATCGACAAAAAAGCCGAACTCGACGCGTCCGCCGCCGCCAAAACTACCCACTTGACGATTGCCATCTTCCTCGACGATGCAGGTGACGTTAAGACGGGTCAGGGGTTGAATATCCCCGACAACCCGCCCCTCCGACGTTGCAACAAGCATGACTTTGTACTCGCTACCGAGGGACACAAAGACATTTTTCACCCGCGGATCCAGGCCACGGGCGTATTTGTCGATCTCATAAAGCAGCGCGACCTTTTTGTCCAGCGCAACATCCGTTGCCGAAACTTTGACCGGATACAGGTCGTGAGCTTTTGCTTCCGTTTGCCCGACGGCAACCGGTAAATGGGATTGACGGTTTTGCGCGATGTATTGCGCCGTGCGCGCCGCGATTTCCAGATTTTCAATGGTAATATCGTCGGTATACGCGTAACCGGTCTTGGTTTCGGCCAGCACCCGCACGCCAACCCCATTGCCCGTCGACTGCGAACAATTTTTCACCAGCCCTTCTTCCAGGCTAACCCCTTCATTCTTTCGGTATTCAAAATACAGGTCGGCGTAGTCCGCCTTCTTACCCATGGCGGTCGCCAGCACTTTGTCCAAGGCCGCCGCGCCGATACCGAAGTTACGGTCGAAAAATAAATTCGCGGGGATGACTTCGTTTTTCATGACTTTCTCCCTAAGGAACTTTTTACCATATTCACGCCCCGGCTTTAAGGGACATCCTGAGAAAAGAGGTTGATCGTGTCAGAGGCTTAAGCTAGACTCGCTTAAATCAAAGAGAGGGACGGGTGGAATCTATGGCAGCCAAGAAAATCGTTCATATCGTCGGCACCGGCACCATCGGGGAACCGCTTGTCGGGATTCTCTCGACGTTCCAGGAGCAGTTCGGCATCGATGAAGTTACCTTTCACAAGCGCACACCGCTTCTGACGGACCGCTCCAAAGTCACCGTCTCCTGCCAGAACGGGGCGAAGCTCGCCGTCGATAAGGAACGCTGGCAAAAATTCGTCGAGATGGGCATGACACCCAGCTACGAGGCCGAAGAAGCGATCGAGCGGGCCAACGTGGTGATCGATTGCACGCCGGTGGGCAACCAGAACAAGGAAAAAGTTTACAACAAGTACGCCAACAATGGGCGCGGCTTTATCGCCCAGGGCAGCGAAGACGGCTTCGGTAAAAAGTACGCCCGCGGTATCAATGACAAAGCGCTGGTCAGAGGTCAGGATCAATTCATCCAGGTTGTCAGTTGCAATACCCACAACTTGGCCGTGCTGATCGATACCATCGCCTTGGGGCCGGAAAAGGAAGACAATCTCGCCGAAAGCCGCTTCGTCTGCATGCGCCGCGCCAATGATTTGAGCCAAGAAGGCGATTTCATCCCGGCTCCGGAAGTCGGCAAGCATGACGACTCTAAGTTCGGCACGCATCAAGGACGGGATGCCCACGAATTATTTCAGACTGTTGGGCTGGACCTGAACATTTTCTCGTCCGCTTTGAAGCTCAACACTCAGTACATGCACACCATTCACTTCAATCTCAGACTGCGCCGCAAGATCGACAAGGACGAGTTAATGCGCCGCTTCAAGTCGACCCGCAGAGTCGCCTTAACCAACAAGAAGTCATCGGCCTCGGTGTTTTCCTTCGGCCGGGATCATGGTCTATTTGGCCGGATATTGAATCAGACGGTGATCGTGTCGCAGAGCCTGGCGATACACGGCGACAAGGAAATTATCGGCACCTGTTTCACGCCGCAGGACGGCAACTCTTTACTAAGCAGCCTGGCCGCTACGCTGTGGTTTTTATATCCCGACTCGTACGAAGAGAAGCTTGCCCCGGTGCGGCCCTATTTCTTCGACGAAATTTAGCCGCTTGCTCCGCTTGGCGGGATAAAGGGCGAAGGTCACTCGCCCTTTATTTTTACCGTGGCGCGCTTTCAGGAGAGAACCCTTGGAAGCGCACGCTGTCCCCGGGTTTGAAGCCATATCGGCGCGATAGACCGCCGTTGATCTCCAGCACAAATTGGCTTCTGCCGCGTACGGAACGAGCATCCAGCGAGAACGGCACAGTGTTCTCGACGATGCCGACGATTTTTCGCTCGGCGCTGATAAAAATCATGTCTAAAGGAATCGGCGTGTTCTTCATCCAAAATGACTGTTGTTCTTCCGCGGGGAACAGAAAAATCATGCCCTGGTCGGGAGCCAGCTCGCGGCGATATTGCAGTCCCATCTCGCGCTCGGTCGGCGTGTCCGCGATCTCCACCTGAAACACGATTTCACGCCCTTCTTCGGCAATGATGCTGACTCGTGGCTGTGCTTGACAGGCAGTCACCCCGGTAAAAACCACAAAGGAAATGAATAGCGCGAAAATCAGGCGCATATCATCGGCGCAGACTCCGCGCTACGATCTCGGCGACGTCTAAAACCTCGGGAGCGGCGCCTTCTTCTTCCTTAGCGGTCTCTTCGGTGATCATGCGCATGCAGAACGGGCAACCGGTGGCAATCGTTTTAGCGCCGGTTTGTTTGAGTTCGCGGTAGCGGTTGGTGCTGACCCGTTCGTTGCCTCTTTCTTCATCTTTCCAAAATTGCCCGCCGCCGGCGCCGCAGCAGAAGCTGTTGCTACGGTTGCGATCCGGTTCCGCGATCCTGGTGCCCGTGGATTGGATCAGCGCCCGCGGTGAATCGAAGACACCGTTGTGCCGTCCCAAATAGCAGGGATCGTGATAGGTCGCCGCGCGGGCGCCATTGGCATCCACTTTAATCTTACCGTCGCGGATCAGCTCCTCGATAAATTGCGTGTGATGTTTGACGGTAAAATTGCCGCCAAACTGGGGATACTCATTCGATATCGTGTGAAAGCAATGCGGACAATGGGTGACGATGGTTCTCGGCTTCACTTCGTTCAATACCGCGATGTTCTGTTCGGCCATCTGTACGAAGAGATATTCATTGCCGGTGCGCCGCGCGGCATCCCCGGTGCACGTTTCGCTTTTGCCGATCACCGCCCAATCAAGACCCGCGGCATGGAGTAGCTCGGCCATGCTGCGGGCTATTTTTTGCGCCCGGGGATCGAAGGCCGCGGCGCAGCCCACCCAGTATAGCACCTCCGGGTCGCTCTTCTGTTCCAAGGTTGGCACGGCAAAAGGCAAGTCCTTCGCCCATACCATCCGCTCCTCCGCCGCCATGCCCCAGGGGTTGCCGGCGCGCTCCATATGGTTAAACGCGTTCTTCAGCCCATTGGGGAACTCCGCCGCCGAGAGCACGCGCTCGCGCCGGACATCAATAATATGGAGCATCTGTTCATTGCCCACCGGACAGATTTCCACGCAAGCGTTGCAGGTCGTGCACGCCCAGGCGGCCTCTTCGCTCAGCGCGAAATCGAGGAGCGGCCGCGGGCTCTCCTTCCCCGCGGCGAAATCGGAGAAAATCTTGTTCAACTCAATACGTTCATTGATCAGAATCGCCGCCGGGCTGAGCGCCTTACCGGTGTTGGTCGCCGGGCAAACATCCTGGCAGCGGTTGCACATGATGCAGCTGTAGGCGTCCATAAGCCGCGGCCAGGGCAGCTCTTCCAACTTGGCTGCGCCGAACACTTCCTCGTTTTCGAAATCCATCGGTGCTAACACGCCGGGTTTGTCTTTCTTGAGCGCAATGTTCACCGGCGCCATGAAGAGATGAATGTGCTTGGAACGCGGAAAGTAAGGAATGAAGACCAGGATCGAGCCCAGAGCGCCCCACCAAAAAACATGAACGGCCGCTTCCATGAGCCCGGGATTCATGCCGCCATAGATGCCGGCGAACAGGGAAGCGACCGGTTGGAACGCATCGGCGCCTTCCCGCGCCAATTGCGCCGCCCTGAGCATCAGCCGGCTGCCGACGTGGAACAAGATAAAGCCGGATACGATGGTCGAGTCGCGCAAAATTACCGCTCTGGCTTCGGCATGCAGCGGCACCTTGGACGGAAAGGCAAAATCCCCCGGCCGGACGGCGCGGCGCCGGATGATCAAACCGATGACACCGGCTAAAATTCCGGTAGTGAGCAAATCGGCCGTGAGATTGAATGCATTCCAGGCTCCGCCCCGAGAACGCAACGAAAAAAAACCTTCCAGCAGATCGACGAGATTGACCAGGAAGTAAAAAACAAAACCGTAAAAGACCAACGCGTGAAGCAGGGAAACCACCGGGCGTGCTTTGAAAACCGACCGCTGAGTTAAGACGGTGCTCAGCGCGCGCCGAATTCTCCCGCTGAGATCATTGAAGCGCTGCTCTGCTTTGCCCCGCGAGATGACCTTGTAAACGTCAAAAAATCCCTTGCCGCCGAAATACAACGACGCTCCGGCAAGCACAATGAAGACGATCTTCTCGACGATTGTTAGCATGCTACTTCCTTAGCGTACTTTCGCCTATTTGGCCTTTTACCAGCGCATTTCGTCAAAGCTAAAATGAACGGAGAGAATATCCCAAACCGCGAGAAAGCCGCGCTGCCGTGGTCGGTGTCAACGGAGCGTCGCCGGTTAACCCGGATACCCCAGGCGCTTGGAAAGTTCGTCGCCCGCCTTCACAATTTTCGGCGCGACATCGTGCTTGATCACATCGGAGGTTAACCGTTGACTGGGTCCCACCACCGCCATCGCACCGACCAACATCCGGGTATAGTCCCGAATCGGCACCGCCACCGAACTGACCTCCTCGGTGAACTCCTCCAGCTCCACCGCGTATCCCGCCGCCCCAATTTCTTTGGTTTGCGCCGCAAGCGCGTCGCTATCGCAGATGGTCTTGCCCGTATAGCGTCTGAGACCACTCCCCAGATTCTGGCCGAGGTCGCCTTCCGACTCGAACACCAGATAGATCTTCCCCGCCGCCGTGCAATGGGCCGGCAGCGCGGTGCCCAAAAATGATACCACTCGCACCGCGCGTAGCGGTTCGACGAAATCCAGCGGCACGATGCCGGCGCCCTTGCGCACGGCCACGAAGGCGCTTTCTTTCGTTGTCTTTGCCAGGTCTTCGAGAACCGCCCGCGACTGGAGCAGCAGGCCCATCTGTTGAATAAAAGTCTGGCCCAACTGCAAGCACCTGAGACCGAGGCGATAGTTCTCGGTCAATTTATTCTGCTGGATGTAGCCGCGCGCCTCGAGCGTCGCGAGCAAACGAAACACATTATTCTTATGCAGCTTTAGTCGCTTACTGAGCTCGGTGACGCCGATCTCTTCGACATTGCCGTTAAATTGCTCCAATACATCCAAAGCATGGGAAACGGATTGGATTACATAGTTGGATTTTTCACGCCGGACCATAATCCCCTCCCCGAAATCGCGCACGAGTCCCGGGTAATTTACGCCAGAAAAACTTGCCATTCAAAAAGGCGTTTTAGGCTTACCCCACGAGGTCCGGCTTGTCAATCGGCGTTGGTGATAGGGCGCTGCTGCTTGACCGTCAAGGTCGAATCCGGCAAAATGCCTCCCATGAAAAAACGGCTGGAAGTTGCGGTGTTAGAATGGCTGTGGTGGCGCGGGCGTCATGCCCGGCCTCGCCACCTTGGCTAAGTCCAGCCGTCCGAGACTGTGCTGATACAAAGGGCCATAGGTGAGAAACTTGTGGCCCTTTTGGTTTTTTGCATTCATGATTCAACCATCGTTTAAAGAATTTCGCCAGCTCGCCAAACAGGGCAATCTGATTCCGGTGTATCAAGAATTGCTCATGGACTTGGAAACCCCGCTATCGTTTTTCAAACGCATCGAGCGCGACCGCTATGCCTTTCTGCTCGAAAGCGTCGAAGGCAGCGAACGCTGGGCGCGCTATTCATTCTTGGGCACTCGTCCGTACCGTATTTTTAAAGCGCGGGGCAACCAAGTCGAAGTGGTTGAGAACGGCGAGGAGCGAAGCTGGCACAGCGATGCGCCGTTGAAGTCTCTGGAAGAACTTTTGGCCGGCTGCCAGCCGGTGCCCGTTCCCGGCGTGCCACCCTTTTTCGGCGGTGCCTTGGGTTACGTCGGCTACGACGCGGTGGCGCAGTTGCACGATATCGCGAACAGCAAAAGTGAACCCCTGGGCATGCCCGAGATTTTTTTCATCTTCGTGCAGACATTGGTCGCCTTTGACAATTTGAGACATACGATCAAAGTCATCGACAATGCCCGCCTCGACGGCAAGACAAGCCCGCGCCAAGCCTATGACCGGGCAGCGGCAAGAATTCGCAAGGTCATCGCCTCGCTCAAAAAAAAGCCTCGCGGTATCGAGCCGCGGGACTTGAGCCAGACTACCGGTGGGCGCAAATTTAAATCGAATCTCAGCCGCCGGGAATTCCATGCAGCGGTGAATAGGGCTAAGGAGTATATCCGCGCCGGCGATATCATTCAGGCGGTGCTGTGCCAAAGATTAGAAACCGAATCGAGCACCGACCCGTTCGAAATTTACCGGGCGCTGCGCTTTATCAATCCATCGCCCTATATGTTTTATCTAGAGCTGGAAGACCTCCGGGTCATCGGTTCGTCGCCGGAAACCATGGTGCGCCTGACCGGCCGCACCATCGAGCTACGCCCCATCGCGGGCACCCGGCGTCGCGGCGCCACCCCGGAGGAGGAAAAAGAACTCGAAGCGGATCTCCTCGCCGATCCCAAAGAGCGCGCCGAACACATCATGCTGGTGGACCTGGGTCGCAATGACGTCGGCCGGGTCGCCGAGGTGGGCAGCGTGGAGGTCAACGAGCTCATGGCCATCGAACGCTACTCCCATGTCATTCACATCGTTTCCAACGTGCGCGGCAAGCTGGCGCCGGGCAAGTCCGCCTTCGATCTGTTCGTTTCCGCTTTTCCCGCCGGCACCGTCTGCGGCGCACCGAAGATACGCGCCATGCAGATCATCAGCGAGCTGGAGCCGGAAAAACGGAGCCTGTACGCCGGCGCCATCGGCTACTTCGGCTACAACGGCAATCTGGACACCTGCATCGTCATCCGCACCATCGTCATGAAAGGCAAAAAGGTCTATATCAACGCCGGCGCCGGCATCGTTGCCGATTCCAATCCCGAGGCGGAGTACCAAGAGACGCTGAATAAAGCCCGCGCTATGCTTAAAGCCGTCGAACTCGCCGAAGAGTGGAGGAAGCGATGATCCTGCTGATCGACAACTACGACTCCTTCACTTACAACCTCTACCACTACCTCGGCGAATTGGGTGCGGAGGTATCGGTCTTTCGCAACGACAAGATCACCCTCGACGAAGTCAGCGATTTGAATCCCGAAAAGATCGTCATCTCACCCGGCCCGTGCACCCCCAAAGAGGCCGGCATCTCATGCGATCTCATCCGCCGCTTCGCCGGACAAACGCCGATCCTGGGAGTTTGCCTCGGCCACCAATGCATCGGCGCAGCCTTCGGCGCCGCCATCGCGTCCGCGCCGTCAATCATGCATGGAAAACTTTCCAACGTATCGCATGACGGGCAAACCATTTTTCGCTCGCTCAAGAATCCCTTTGCCGCCATGCGCTATCATTCGCTGGTCATCGATCCGGCAACCCTTCCCGCCGAACTGAGGATCAGCGCGCAAACAGGAGATCGCGTCGTCATGGGGGTGCGTCACAAGAGCCTCGCCATCGAAGGCGTGCAGTTTCACCCCGAGTCGATTCTCAGCGAAGAAGGCAAGAAACTGCTCAAGAATTTTCTCGATTACTATTGATGCGCCGGCAATGAAACTGCTCTGCTTCCAAGCCAAGCGTTTTCGCTGGAAGACCCACTCTAAGACCTTGCCGGAAGTGCCGGCCCAGGACGTGGATCAGACAGTGGAAGCAACCCTGGTCGTGTTCATCCACGCCGAAGCGCGCGACGCCGAGGAGGACAGAAAAACCTCGGTACAGCGCCAGACGCTCAAGCATCTCAAGTGGCTCGCCAACAAGAGAGAACTAAATAATATCGTGTTGCACTCATTTGCTCATCTGGGTGGCGAGACCGCACCGCCGGCCTATGCCGAAGCATCTATAACCAACTTGGCCGAACGGCTGCGCGAAACCGGCTATAAAGTTTGGATCACGCCCTTCGGTTATTTTTGCGAGTGGGATCTAAGCGTCTACGGCGAAAGCCTGGCCAAGGTGTGGAAAGAGATACGCTGACTCGCGGCAGTGTCGGTTCAATGTTCAAAGTTCAACGTTCAAGGTATGGGATTCCCGTTCGCTGTTCCGAGTTTAACTTTGAACATTGAACCTTGAACGTTGAACTGACCGAGCCCCATCGCCGCCCGGCCGCCATGTGCTATAATTCACTTTGAACCACAAGAGCGGGAGGACCATGCACATGTTGCGCTGCCAGCATATTTTTTTGTGCGTACTTGTCTCATTGCTGTCCCTTACGCTTGGAGCGTGCAAGAATAAACAGGACCAAGTCGTCTCGGACGATTTACCCGATTTGAGCAAGCAGACTCGCCCTTATGTTATCGTGGAATTAGCCAAAGTGCGCACCGGGCCGGGAGAGCAATTCAAAATCATCGGCGAAATCAGACCCAACGCTAAAGTCAACGTGGTGGGACGTGACGGCGAATGGCTTTTGATCGTCTCGAAGAAAGGCAATGCGCCGGGTTATATCGACAAAGAGTCGGCGAAACCCGGCGAGGGAGAGGAGCAGGAAGCCGACGCGCCGCGCCCGGTGGAGGGGAAGTACGTAACCCTGGTGAACACGCAAGTGCGCAGCGGCCCCGGGCTTCATTATCCCGTGGTCGCCGAGATTCCCAAGGGCATGAAACTCAACGTCGTCGAAGAAGAGAAGGGTTGGCTCAAAGTTGAGTCCAAGCAAGGCAGAAAACCGGGGTACGTGGAAGCGAGCTTGGCCCGCCCTGAGGGCAAAAAATAGCCTCAGTTCAACGGGCTTCAGGCCGTGCAGTTTCATCCCCAGGTTTATTGAAAAGCTCGTCACCGTCTGAAACCTTTTGAACGTATTGAACTGCTTTGAACCTGCGTGGTTTTCGTTCAGATTTTCAATAGACGGGCGGCCGTTCCGCCGAGCATGGCGTCTTTCTGTTTTTCATCGAGCGGCAATCCCCGCACGGCGTTAATATAATCGCGCAACTCTTTCATTCCCTTCCCCGTGTCCGTGTTGACGCCGGTAAAATCCTGCGGATAGTCGCTGGCGAAAACGAGGCGCTCAGGGCGAATGCCCTGGAGCGCGCAGGAAAGTGCCACCATTCCTCCTTCGAAACCGGCCATATCGAAATACACCATGTCGTAATATTCGCCGAAGGGGCGCTTGAGCGTGCCGAAGCGGTAACCTTTGCCGACCAGCCGTTCTTTAACCGCGGCGATGCCGCCGCCGAAATGCGCCATGACGATTTTGAGTCCGGGATAACGGTCAAGAATTCCGCCGGCGATAAGCCGCGTGGTCGCCACCGTGAGATCTACTTCTCGACCCAGGACGCGGGGCAAGTCGTAGTCTTTTAAATGCTCATACCCCGTAGGAACCAAAGCGGGATGAACGAACACCGGCACATCAAGTTCACAAATCAGCTCGTAAAATCCGTAAAGATTCGATGCATCGAGAGAATGGCCGTTGACCTGTGAGGTAATCGTCACGCCGCGAAGACCGAGATCAAAAATTGCCCGGCGTAATTCGACGAGGGCCGCAGATCCCTCCAATAGCGGAGCCTGGGCGAGCCCCACGAAGCGGCGCGGATATTTTTCTTGCACCGCCGAAAGATCATTATTGATCAAGCGGCATTCGTCCAGCGGCGCCGACCAGCCGAGCAGACAGGAAAGCACAGAGATATCGACGCCAGCTTCGTCCATGTCTTCGAGCTGCAAGTCCAAGTCATAAAGCCGCCGGTGCATAGTCGTCGCGGGCACTCCGCCTTCCTTGAGCATGGTGTTGCCGGTTTCCGAATAAAGCCCGCGCTTCTTAGCCAACTCCACCGGAATATAGTGATGCTGAAAGTCGATAACCATTGTGACTTTTCCTTTCAAAACATTATCTGTAAGCGGCGCGACATTACCTGCCCATACCGGTCGTTGTGCGCCGCTTTGATTCACGATTCTTCACCACTGGTTATTTTCGCCGCGCTCAAATGGGTCGAATTGAATCTGTTCTCTCCATAGCCCAAGTTCTGCGATAACTTTTGACATAGCTGGCCGAAAAGCTATAAATTTCATCCACTTAGCGCGAAAGTCTTTGAAGTTTCTAGCTTTTCTTTTATGTCGACCCTCGGAAAGATTCAAGCTTGTTCGACGCTATTCGACGTTATTCGGCTCGGAATTCTTGAAAACGGCTTGCAAACGAATTCGCTGCTTTCCTGCCAGAAAAAACGAGTTACATTATCACCACGCGGCGGCAGGCGACCGAATCGTGTCGCCCAAAAAAAAGAACCAGAGGAGAGGTCCTCGCTGGAAAAATGCGCTTGTTCAAGGATCGCCTTTGAGATAAGTTCCTTCGTGCTTGAGCTTTCAAATGTCAGCAGCCTATTTTTGGAAAAGGAGGTGAAGAAAAAATAGCAACCCAAGAGACGACGTTTCGGGACCTGTGCGGACGTTCGTGATGTGAGGGAGGTGTGCTCGCACTAGCCAAGGTGGAAATTAACTCAGCAACGGGAGGAGATTTTATATGGCAAAGCAAGCAAAAGTCCTACCGATATGGATCAAAGTAAAAGTTAAAGGTCTGCAGGTATGGACCACTGACCTCGGTTGGGCGGAAGGCCATAAGTTTCGAGGAGACTTCACGGGCTATGTGAATGAGGAAGGGAGCTACATGGAGCTGAATACTCACATCTCGGGCGCGAAGAACGGCACGATGATCGTAACCAGATACGCTACAGGTCGGTACCATTTTACCTGGCGGGACTCTGATGGGGCGGACAGCTCGACCGGTGCAGGCATGCTGGAGCGAGTTCCGGACAGCCTGGGTCTGGGCCAAGAGGTGTATGTGGGAACCTATGGGGGAGGGGATACCAGTGGCCGAATCTTCATGACGCTTTCAAGAGAGGAAGCTGCGACCGAGATCGCCGAGTGAAATGGTGGAAGAAAAGAAGATTCTAAGTCTCGCCACGCCGGAACCTTAAAAAAGCTGGCCACGACGGCCCAAACGGCGCTTAAAACGGCATGAATCGTCAATTTTCACTCTACAGAATTGGCGGAGGGGGCGAGATTTGAACTCGCGGTCCACGAATGGACGCCGGCTTTCAAGCACGCTTGCCCAGGGAGAGCACAAGTGCAAGAGAAATAACGGTTTTCGTTGTAACGCTCTGTTTTTCTTGCACTTTCTCTCACTTCTGATTCTTCTCTTGTTGTCCCCAAACAAGCATATTTCTACTCTGCTTTGTACTACGATTGTACTGCCGAAAACCAGCTTTTGAGCTAGCAATCGCACGTGGGCGCGTCGTCCGGCTGGGGTGGACGCACGACTAGCCGGGAGCTGAATGCTTTGACCAAGCACCTGTGGCAAACACGGTCGACATCGGCGCAGAGATTGAGATCACCATACGCGGCAACGTCGCTCCGGCATTCGGACAATAATGGTAGTGCGTCGGGGTCATTTTTTCTTTCAAAAATCTCAAACTTTTGCTAACGTGTTTTTGCCGGACCAGCTGAATGCTGTCCGAAGGGACCACTCGTTAGATGTCCGGCACGCGAAGGCGGCGACCACAAAATTAATGTCCGCAAGGGACCATTTGCTAACTGTCGCCCCTTCGCATCTCAATTAAACTCACTCAGCGGCACGGCGACTGCCGACTCGCTCCGCGTCATTGCGCAAAATTGCTAACGTATTAACGCCATGCCAAAGCCACTTCCTGATGAACTATATCACTACACGGGAATTCAAGGGCTGAAAGGTATCGTCGAAAGCCAGACTCTCTGGGCGACACACTATAAATACCTTAACGATGCTGAGGAAATCAGTCATTTTCGCGACCGATTGCCGGATATTTTGCGTCCAGTGTTCGAAAGCATTTTTAGCAAGCCATCTCCCCAGCAAGAACAGCTTCTGATTAAGGAATATGGCAGCACCGCGGCCGCCTTGGAAAAGGAACCCAAGAAACTGGCGGACGTTATGTACGACACTACGTTCCACGGTATGAAGGGTGATGCACCATTTGCTGAACCGTACATCACATCTTTTTGCACTGTTGAGAAAGGCGACAATTATATTGCTAACCATGGGCTCTTAAGTCAGTGGAGAGGTTATGGAACGCAGGGTGGATACGCGATTATCTTTGATACCGATGGATTAATTCAATTGCAACGTGAGGAGGGAAAACGGAACACATACTCGCTAATTCTTACTGGGGACATTGTCTATAGCTCGGCAACCGATGACGAGGTGCGCGATGAGTTCCGTGAGCACATCGACACCATACAAAAAAATTGGGCAAAAACATTTCGTACGCAAGATTCGAAAGACCTGGGGGATATCTTTAATCACTTCATTGCGTGCGCTTGTCTGTATAAGCATTGGGGATTTGCCGAGGAGAGAGAGTGCAGAATTGTCGCGATACCGAGTTCACGGCAAGTAATTGAATTTGCAAAAAGGAAGAGAAGTCAATCCTACCGGAGAAACCTGTCCGTAGTTTTTTGCGCAACGGAATGGCCGTACCGTATGTCAACCTTTTTGAAGGTATTACCGACCCCTTGAGTAAACCGCTGCCCATCAAGCGAATTCTGGTTGGCCCACATCCTGATAAGGAAAGGCGTAAACTGGCCGTTGAGATATTACTCAGGCAAAAAGGCATTCACGCCGATGTGTCGGTTTCAGCGATTCCATATCTGGGCTGGTGACCTCAATTTGGCTCAGTATTTGACCGCTTTTTATGGTGGTTCAAGAAATCCCCATCACAGGGTTTTCCACAGAGCCGGCCAGTTTTTGCGCAAATTTTCAACTTCTTGATCTATCTTCGGCAAAATATTTGCGCAAGTTTCAATACGATCTCGCCCGCAGGTTTGAACAAGAAGGGTAAGCAAAATTCCGTCAACAGGTGTCGTTAAGCTGTCGTAGAGAATAGCGTATCCAATTGCGCTGTTGTCACCTTTAGTAAGCTCACGACTCTCAATGCTCACGCTCACGATGCTAACAACTATTCTTGGCCCCAGTTTAATATCGTCATCCACAAGATAAAAACTCTGTGATCTGCGGATGGCTTCCTTGAGCGAGAATGCCACGCCTTCGCCAACAGAATCACTACCAGTGTGTTTCACGGCAACTGCAATTGTCTTGGCGGCCTGGGCAAAACAAAAAGACGGTGCAAGCACAAAGAATAAGACACCCAACGTCAACGATTTCATAATAATTGCGAGTTAACGGCGATTTGTCCCGGACAAAGGGGACCTTGACGGTTGACACCCCCGGCCCTATTATCACTCTTACGCCGAAGAAAAAAGACCCGACAATAATGGCATCGACCTTAGTTGACGAGACCACCCCGAACGAAGCTATCCAAGGACAAGCTAGGTACTTTTCGTTTTTGGCGAGCGGACATGATCAATCGGGGCGGCAAGATTTGATAACAGGATATTCCAAGGATGGCCCACGGTTTACAATTTTGGGAGAGTGCCTGGAGGTTAGATTGAGCGACTTATGGGTTTGCCGAAATTAGAGAAAAACTGCGATCAATGCGGCCCAATTGATTTACTGTTGTTTTTGGCCGCCCTCAGTGTCCGAGCTGTCTCGCCCAAAGAGGCGGGTCGCACACACGCGGGACAGATCATGGTGTGTGTGTCATCGTAGTGGTTCTGCCGCGATCATATACGTCGGTGTCTGTGAGTTTGCCGCGCTGAAGGTCCACTCGCTATATTTTCCGTAGTTCAGGGTTTCGAAAACAGCCGGACCGGAGTTGATGACCGTGGAACTCGTGACAACGTAGTTGCCGGACTGAACGCCCAGTCGCCAGCGCAGAGTCACGCTGCCGACGACCGAAAATAAACCGGTGAATCGCGAAAACTTGGAAACGTCGTAGACGCCATGCCCCGTGCTGCCGGGAACGCTGGCGGCATTACCGCTGAACAAAGTTTTTCTAGCGTGGCCGTCGATGATGCTACTGATAGGCAAGGTGCCCTCCTATTTTTTCTTTCGTCCCCCCAGCTTTGAGGTTGAAAACTGGATGCTCATAATTGAGGGCGCGCGCCGCCTTCGCTGCCTGCCATCGCTGGATGTCGCTCGGTTTGGAGAACCAGTGTTGGTTGTCTGGCGAGTACAAAGTAACCTGCCGCCCATCCACCATCACGATTTTTTCCTGCAAGGCGTCCCTCTCGGCGTGCGCTTCGGCCAGCTTGTCAGCGATGGTTGCGATGGATTTCAAAGTCGCTCCCTCTCCCTTCGCCTCAGCACGCTCCGTTCGCGCACGCTGCGGAAATTGACGCCCGTCGGCACCGGCTTGTTGCGCCTGGGCGAGTACTGGTCGCACGCGCAAAAGGGGCAATCAAGAAACCGCGTGCCCTCGAAGCAGTGAGTGTGGCCGCACAGGCAAATCGGACTTGAGAGAATCATTGTTATAAGGGCAGCGCCGCCTCAGACGCCATCCGCCGCGACGCCGCCCAGTTCCCGCTCATTTGCTCGGCGGGGTGGTAACCGCCGAGCCGCCCGATGCGCGGGTCTTCGGCCCATCTTTGGACGGGCGACCAAAGTCAGGAACGGCAAGATCGCCGTGGGCCAAAGTTCTTTTACCTCGCCAGCGACCAGAGCAGATCGCGGAGACTTTCTTCCGTGTAAACGCCGGTGAGCGCCGCCGCCGCGAGCGAGCGGTGTTCACGCTCGATCTCGTCCCGACTCTTTTGCGGCCACCGTTTAGCCAGCTCCTCGAGCGATTCGGTCGCCGCGCGCTTGCGAACGCCTTCGTCCACGTGATCGTTGACGGCGGCAGCGGCGGCGGGCCAGTTGATCGCGCCGTCCGCCAGCTTCAAGCTGGTGGCGACGTTGGCGAGCACAGTGATCGGGCTCTGCGCGGTATCGTTCCCAGCCACATAAGCGTCGGCATCGACGAACCGTTTGCTGTTGTACTTGAGCTGATCCACATCCGGCGATTCCATCTTCACGCCGTGGGAGTAGACGTGCGCGAGGCTGGGAGCAGATAGCTGTGCTTCCTTGAATGCCGCGTTGTAGCTCAGGTGCTTCTGCTGCATGATTTGCTTGGCATCGGCGTCGAGGGGAAACGCCAGCTTGGAAGATTTCTTGCGGCGTGGCGTGCGTCCCGTTCCTGGCCGCCACTCGCAGCGGGGAATGCTCGCCACGCCGAAATTGCTCGGCGAGCCTGGCGAGGTCTCGCAGTGGGGTTCCTGCGTTGACCTCGGCTTGAATCCGTCGCCCGGCCTGCGGGTCGCCCTTCGCGTAGGCCGCATAGTCTAGCGCCGCGATTTGCTCACTCTGATAAGTCTTCAACATTTAGCAATCGACACGTCGGTGTCGCCTGAAGAGTACAGCGCGATTCTCAGCCACTTGCGGCGCGAGCCGCAGCGGGTCGTCACCCTGCTGGTGGGAAACGGCCATGCGGCACAGAGAGCCAACCTTTTTGACGTGGACGATGGTCGACTTGAAAGCGAATCTTCTCAGGATGCCTGCCAACATCTGCAAGGAGGGAGTTCCGCGCCGGGTTCCTATCTCGCACGAGCTGCGTCAGGTTTTGTTGGAACTCAAAGAAGGAAACCTTGAGAACCGGCGCGCGCCGCCACGGTTACGTGTTTACCTGGGCGGACGGGTCGCGCATCCGCGACATCGGCGCGAGCTTCAAGTCCGCCGTCGAAAAGGCCAAGCTCGTCGGCATCACGCCCCACGCTTTTCGCCGGACGTGTATCACGCGTTGGACGAACCTGAAAATTCCGTGGCATATCGTCATGCGCGCCAGCGGCCACGTCGACAAGAGCCAGCACGCGAAATACGTGATCATCACCAAAGAAGCGATACTGGAACCGTTTCGCGAAGCAGGATTGCTGTCGGCACCGGCAGAGAGAGCGTTCTTGAAAACGGCTTAAAACAAAGTAGGTCTTATCGCGTTAAGGCTTCGAACTATTTGAATTGAAACAGAAAATAAATTGCGACAAAAGTTCTGCGATAACTCCAGATGAAGAATTTACTCGCGCCCAAAGGATCGCTGCAGAGTCTAACTTCTCCCCCTCGGGCTGCCGAATTAGACGGACGAATTCGTACAGGATTTGACCGAATTGTTCAGCCGTCGATGGGTCGCTCGGATATATAGCTGGTAAGAAGCCTCACTTTCCTGAATTGCAACGGCAATTTCCCGACCGCTTAGGCATGGCATGCTATTGGCGACGTTACCTTCATTGCAGCCCTGCCAGTTTTCATGCGAGTGTCGGACCCTGCGGGTTGTCATAACGAGGCCGGCTTAGTAGACTTTGCGCGGTTGGCGGCGAGTATTAGACATCATGCGCGGGCGCATCGAACCCGCCGGCGCGAAGTAGCTGCTGCCACGCAGAAGTTTTACTGCCGGCCTGGTTGTGCTAAATACGGCTAAAAAGGTCCTGACTCCGATGGCTGCAGAGATCCGAATCAGACGCAAAGACGTTATATCTGCGTCGGCCCGCATCAGCTCAACACCGTCGGACCTCGGCGTGGGCAATCCGCGCTCCTCGAATATGCCCTGTCACGTATGTGCGAGCCCGCCGCCGGCGGCATTGATTTAGGAGGGCATCATGGAAACCATGCTCGTCTGGACGCTGGTTATTGCAGCCATAGCCATCATCATAATGCTCGCCCTGCTGATCGCTTCCGAACGCGAACTAAAACGCAAACGCGCGGATGTCGAGTCGCTGCGCTCGCGGTCCGACGAGACCGGAAGCGGCGCGCGCATTGAAGCCCACCGAGAAGTTACTGCCCGCAGGAATCGAGAACCATACGCTGAAATCGCCGCTTTGACAGAGCAGTTGCAATCTAGCCGAGCCGATATTGAAACGCTGTGGATCGAGGTGGAACGTTTGCGTGCCGAGAACGGCCGACTCAAGCAAGAGAGCGCGCGTTACCGGTCCAAAAGGCCTGAGCTGGGAGCCCAGATCGCCGAAAGCGCGCCAAGCGCACCAGTCGAGGAACCTGCCGTTCGCGCCGCCGATCAGCGGCGTACATGGGTCGCCGAGGCTGTTGTAGTGCTGCTCGCGGCCGGCGCGGCTACCTACTACACCGAGGCTTGGCGTTTTGCAACGCTTGGATTGGCGGGACGGGACGCACCGGTTGCCGAGCAGCCTTCCAACGCAAATATTGCGCGTGATCACGCCGGCCCCGCGAGCGCGGAGGGAAACAAATCCACGGAAACAGCAACACCGCGTCGCAACGCTGCTGCCGCAAGGAGCACCGCCCTCAGCGGCGCTAGATATGAAGTTGTGCGCTCCACCCGTGTCTTCAGCCAACCCAACGACAGATCCCCGCCCCTGGCCCGGGTCGAAGCGGGAATGGAGATCAACGTGGTTGGCGCGCGGGACGAATGGCTCGAAGTACGCTCACGGCATGGCCGCCCGCCGGGGTTCATCAAAAGGGACACTGCCGTAATGAAGGCCTCAATTAGTCGTCGATCGGAAGAGAACCAACTGCCGCGAAACTATCCGTAGTCACGGCGCAAGACCCTCGACGTGCCCATGTGATTTTTTATCAGCCCGTGATATGAAGCGATAGGTCGAACGAACCCCACAAGGAGACCGATTATGGCAAAACGCAAAAGCATTCACATCAAAGGCATGGAACATGGCGCGCCGATTCCCAACGGCGTGGTGATCGGCAACATGATTTTTTCCTCGGCGCTCTCCGGCAAAGACGCCAAGACCGGCGTGCTCTCGCCCGACCCGGACGAGCAAGCGGAGGCGCTGTTTCGCAACCTCCGGCTCTTCATGGAAACCGCCGGAGGAAGCCCGGAGAACATCGCTTACATGAAGGTCTATTTGAAGGAAGAAAAATACCGCGATGCCGTGAACAAGGCCTGGTTAAAGATGTTCCCGGACGAGCACGACCGGCCTGCCCGCCATGCGATCAAAGTCGACCTGCGCGGCAATAACTTGTTTCAAATCGAAGTGATCGCGGTTCTATAGCGACTAGCACAAACTCAACCCACAGAGGAGAATTTCTTATGGGCATCGACGTGATCGATCTGGTGGATATGGCGCACAAGGAAAAACGGCGTAGAAATATCTTCGACACGCCGCGCTTTCACGCCTGGATGCATTACTATAAGCCGGGTCAGAAAGACGAAATGCACTGCCACAATGCCGACCAGACCTTTGTCGTCCTTGACGGAGAGTGCACGATGAGCTTTCCTGATGGCGGTCAGGTAACGTTGAAACCTGGCCAAGCCGCCCTGATTACCGGCGGTTCGTTCTATAAGCTGGAGAATACCGGCGATGGTCCAATGATCATGATGGGCAACCGTTCCGGACCGGCTGACAAGATTCAGATCATCGATTACATAACTCGGCAAGACGTCCGCCAAAAAGTACAAGCCGATTTCAACGTTTAAAAGACTATCGTTCAAGCCGTTCAAAACGTTCAAGTCGTTCAAACCGATTCGGATTGTTCCGGCGATTTGAACGTCTTGAACGATTGGAACGATTTGAACGGCACGCTTTAGAGCCCGTAGAGCTTTTTTGGATTGTCGTAGCTGATCTTCCGTTTCGACGCATCCGAAATATCTTCCCGCCCGAGAAATTCGTTCACCGCTTTCGACATATCGACGATACCCTCGTGGGGAAAGTCTGACGCCCAGAACAGGCATTCGTCGCCGAGCAACTCGATATCGCGGCCGGTGGTCATTTCCTCGCCGCATTGAAAATAAATTTGGCCGCGCTCGATGAGCGCCGACGGCCGCGGCAACTCGCCCATGCGCGCGTCCATTTTGCTCATCAGATAAGGCACCCAGCCACAGCCTGCCTCCAGGAAAGCAACTCGTAGATCAGGGTATTTGCCAAAAACACCGGAAAACATCAGATTCGTGAACTGGCGCATCTGCGGCCAGACATGAGATAGTGTCGCTGCCTCGCCAAGCCACATGAAAAGATCGTTGTTGCGCAATGAATTTTGCGAATGCACCGCGAGCATGCAACCTAAACGATTCGCCTCTTCATACAATGGGTGAAACTCCGGATGGCCCAGGGGCCGCGGCAATCCGTCCGCCGGCAGAAAACCGCCGACCATGCCATACTCTTTTACCGCGCGCCGCAACTCCATAACCGCGGCCCGGACATCTTGCAAGGGCAAGACGGCGATACCCTTCAACCGAGAATCGTGACGCAGGAACCGGTCGGACAGATAGTCGTTGTAGGCTCGACTCAGTTCGACGGCGAATTCGACCATACCCACCTGGCCGATATGCGCGAAGCGCGTCGGATAAAGCGCCGCGGCTTCGATGTTCCCTTCATCCAGGGCCTTTTGCCAATCTTCCAGCGTGGGAATCAAAAACGATGCGCCGTCGCCGGCTCTACCCGCTTGGCGGTGCCAGCCATGATGGGGTAATAGCGGGAAATAGAGCACCGCCTCACGCCGGTTTTTGTAGATATCCGGCAAATAGTCGAAGACTTCGCTCTCGGTTTCGCGAATATGCCCATCGGCATCGATCAGTTTCCAATCAGCCATGAATATCTCCTTAATTCCGAATCATCCGTCAGCGATCATTTCGCTGAATCTGCCGCAGAACTCCCCGATGGCGCCGTTATGAACGTAATCCGCGATCTCGTCGAGGGGCCCCGGTTCGCGGTTGATGATCGCCAACAGGGCGCCGTTGTGCTTGGCAATCACGGGAAAGGAAGCCGCCGGTTGCACTTGCAACGATGAACCCATCACGACGAAGACTTCCGCCTGCTCAGTCCACTCTTCGGCCTTTCGCATTGCCTCCTGGGGCATCGCTTGGCCGAAAGAAACGGTCGCCGATTTGAGGATACCGCCACAGGTATCGCATCTGGGCGACGCAAAGTTTCCGGTTAGGGTCTTGATGATCTCGTCGGGGTCGAACTCCTTGCTGCAGCTCAGGCAAATGACCTTGCGGTTGCTGCCGTGCAGCTCGACGATCCTGTCGTCCGGCAGTCCTGCTTCGCTGTGCAGGCCATCGACGTTTTGTGTGATCAGACCGATGAGTTTTTCCTTGACGTTTAGCGAGTTGACGAAGTAGTGGCCAAGGTTGGGCTTGGCATTTTTCGTCGTCTCATGGGTCTCCAAACGCCGCTTCCACGCGCTGACGCGCGCTACTTCACTGGCGAGATACTCTTGATAAGTGACGGGCTTGTAGCGCGTCCAGAGACCACCGGGGCTGCGAAAATCCGGAATACCCGACTCGGTGCTGATGCCCGCGCCGGTAAAAATAACGATCTCGCTCGACGCTCTGATTTTGGCGGCAAATTGGTCCAAGCTGAGCATATGCCACCTTTTATAGAACAGCCTGGCTGCCGATAACAAGTTGAAAATCACGCCGCACCCTTGGCGGCAGCAGGTAACTTGAGAAACAGTGCCAGCATCCCTGCGCAAGTGATCAAAATTCCCGTGGTCATGAATCCGAAAGCAAAGGAACCCGCGTCGCCCATAATGCCGATCAGCGTGGGAATCGCGCCACCGCCGATCAAATAGCCGAATGGAATCGTAAAACCGACGGCAAGGTTGCGCGCATGGGGTGGCGCGATGACCGCGAGGGTGGCAAAACCGGCGGGGAAAAACCACACGGCGAGGGCCGGCTGAATGATAACTGCAGCGCTGAGCCGAGAATCGGCAACCAAGCCCAGCAGCAGAGTTAACACGCCGGTAAAGATCAAACTTAGCACCATCGTGCGCTTCGGACCGAGCCGATCCGACACCCAGCCGCCAACAACGCCGGATATCGGACCGTATGATCGAGAGAAGGCCGTCAAAGTATTCGCCCAGCTCGCCTCTATGCGGCGCTCACTCACGAGATAGAGCGGCAGCATTGCGTACACACCGATGGTAGAACTGACTCCCAATCCAAAGAGGATCAGCATGATCCAAAACGCCGATGTGCGGATGAGCGAGCCAAAAGCGGTGGACGTCGGGGATTCGCCGGAAAATCTACCACCCCGCCCGAAACGGTAGTAGGCTACGGCGATGATTAAGGATGCGATACCGAGAGCGCCCAACGCTGCACGCCAACTTGACTGGCTCAGAAACAACTCCGCAACGAAGGGACCGGTGAAAAAAGCCAGGTTGGGCGCGAGTTCATGCACCGCTATCGCTTTGCCCCAGTGCCGCTGATCGACCAGGGCTGTGATGGTCGCGATGGCAGATGGCATGTAAAGTCCCGCGGCCAGTCCCAAACCCAAGAGACCAGCGCGCATCGCCCACAGACTAGTTGAAAACGAAAGGGTCAGAAGCGCGAAGCCGACACCCGTGCCGGAAATAAGGATGGTGCGGCGATGGGTCGTGCGCGATGAGAGGAAGCCCGATCCGAGCAAGCCAGTCAGATAACCTGCAGATATCAGAAAGAAGAAGAAGCCGGCCTGGCCATGGCCAATCGCTAACTCTTTCTCAATGGTCGGCAACAGCGGCGAGAATATAATCCGAGAAATAAAATTGAGAAGAAATATCAGAACCAGGAAAACCACGGGGCCGATTTGTGCCAAAAAAGGCCGGATAATTTGTTCCTCCCGAGCTCCATCGAGCCCCTCCGTGCTTTCCTTAAGCGCCACCTTTGATGTATCCTCGCTCGCAAACGGCAATCGCAGATAGAGCCACCATGTTTACAACGGGCCTCGTCGGAAACCAATCTTGACGTGACCAGAGACAGGAAAAAAACTTCGCATCCGTGTAAAACGGTCAATCGCGGCGCCGAGAATCACGCCGGTTCCCGCCGGCGCTTTCTTTCGATTGGCGTGGTTCACCAGGGAGGAATGATGCTAGCTACAGCAATTCGATGGATTGCGTTAGCGGTTGTCTCGCTCGCCTTCGCCGCCCGCGGAAATGCCGCCACGGCAACCAGTCACGTACGCCTTCTCTATCCGAGCTTTGCCGGTAGTTGGGCGCCGGCATGGGTCAGCAAGGAAGCCGGCTTTTTCACCCAGGAGGGGCTCGACGTGGAACTGATTCGCGTTGGCGGCAGCACGAGAATGGTCGCGGCGATGCTCGCTGCAGCTGCAAGTCTAGTATCGCAGCCTATGGACATTCAGCAGTCCGTGACAGCCTAAGAGCCCCACACATCCCGCGCCACTTGAACTACCAGTCTTAATTTCGCGATCTGGTCATCAATCGTCAACTTATTTCCGAGCACGGTGCTGGAGAAACCACACTGGGGGCTGATGCCGAGTTGGTCCAACGGGACGAACTTGCTTGCTTCGTCGATACGGCGCTTCAGTTCATCCGGCTTTTCCAGCTCCGCCGTTTTTGACGTCACCAAGCCAAGGATGAGTTTCTTGTCTCTCGGCAGGTAACGCAGTGGCGCAAAATTTCCAGCGCGGGGCGTGTCGAATTCGAGAAAGTAGCCGTCAACCTTGAGCGCATTGAAGAGGACTTCGGCAACGGGATCGTAGCCCCCTTCGGCGACCCAGGAACTGCGAAAGTTGCCACGGCATAGATGCGTGCACACCGACATATTCGCCGGGCGGTCCTTGATGCATTCGTTGATCAGCTTGGCGTACAAAGCCGGAAGTTTGTCAGGATCTTCGCCGATCTTTTTCGCCCCTTCGCGCATTTTAGGATCGCAAAGATAAGCGAAGTTCACGTCATCGATTTCCAGATAGGTGCAGCCGGCAGCGGCGAGTTCGGCGATTTCCTCCCGGTAGACGCGCGCCAGATCTGAGAAGAATTCCTCCATCTCGGGATAGGCACCCTTGTCCACACCGGCGCGGCCCGTGCGAAAATGCACCAAGGACGGCGAGGGAATACACTGTTTGGCCGTCTGCTTCGTCACCGCAGCTAAAAATTTGAAATTATCCGTCTCAATGCCGTGGCTATGTTTCAACTTTCCCGTCACGACGAATTGGGTGGGGGAGCGCTGCACGTCCGCGTCGGGGTTTTGAAAATGGCGCGCGGAGTCAGGCAGCAACCCTTCGACGACTTTGATGCCGTCGAACTGACTTAAAAAGTCTGCATGCCAAAGACTGCGACGAAACTCGCCGTCGGTTATCCCTTGCAAACCGACATCTTCCTGCATTTTAACGGCTGCGCGAATACAGCGGTCCTCGACCTCTCGTAATGCCGCCGCGGATATCTCGCCCTTCTCGCGTTTCTCTCTCGCCTGTCGCAGTTCGGGGGGCCTTAACAAACTGCCTACGTGATTGGCGCGAAACGGCGCCTTCTTTTCGTCAGCCATAAAATTTTCTCCGTTGGTTCCTGGAATTGATATTGCCGGAGAAGGCTAGATACGTAAGCACTACCGCATTCGCTTACCGGTGCAGGTAGGTAGAATCAGAAACCGTCTGAACACTTGATATCTTCCACAGCTTGAACGTTTTGAACTGCTTGAACGATTGGAACGGTTATTTTATCCGGTTAACGCCGGCCACTCCCGTAATAATCGTCCGTAACCGGTTATGGGATACTTCTTTCCAAGTTTGGCAAGCACATACCAGAACATCGCGGGATTGCTCGCGATCACGGTCGCTTTAAGCTCAGACTCGATCCGTTCGAGACACTTGATCGGGTCGAGCACGGCGCCCTGAAAGTAAATCGCGTCGACCTTGCCCGCGGCGGCCAGATTCTTTTTCGTCAGTTCGAAAACCTCGTCGGGCGTCATTCGCTTCGGCACAGCCAACTCAGCGAAAGAATGGGGCGACACCGCCGTGACTCCAACTTTGGCGAGATGCGCCACGATCAAATCGTTCAAGCGCGCATCGAACGGCGTCAGCAGGAGCACCTTCGGCGCCGAGTAAACGCGCAGCGCGGTGACACAAGCATTGAGAGCGGTGGTAAAGGGAATCGAGACCGCTGCTTTGAGATCATCATAGAGTCCGGGATTGAGAACTTCCGTTGGCGCAGCCGTCAGAATGAGGCCGTCCCATTTTCGCTCGGCGATGAATTCCTTCACCCGGCGCAGAATCATTTCCTTTTTGTCGGCGATCTCGTACAGCGACTTGCTATAAAGCCCCAACCCCTGGGAATCCATCTCGATCTCGCTCGGAAGGATTGGCAGAAAACTATTGTAATGCGGCATGGAGCCCGCCCCGCCGCTGACGAAACCTATCCGTGCTTTTATTTCCGGCATTGGAAAGCTCCTTTGGCGTAAAGCCGCACAGCGGCGCGCGTCCAACTAGAAACGGTTCTTACTTTTTCTTCGCTTTGTATTCGTCGATGGCCTTTTTGAGATCATCTAATTCTTCGCACCTCCCGAAAAACGGACAGGCTTTCTTCAATGCCGCCAACTGCTTTTCGGCATTTTCGGGTTGATTCATATCGAGGTACAGCTCGCCAAGGTACTCATGGGCGCTGCGATGGTTGGAGTCGATTTTGAGAGCCCTTTGATAATGTTCCATCGATTTATCGAAGGTGCCCGACTTGCGGTAGCTGTAGCCAAGCATGCTGTGGGCGTCGGCGTTGTTGGGCTCTTCCTGGACGGCTTGGGTCAAATGTCCCACCGCGCCTTTGAAGTCTTTCCCGTCGATGGCTTTACGGCCTGCTACGATGTTCGGATTTTCTGGCTTCTTGTCCTTTTCACGGGGCATGTCGGTGAACGCTGTCGATTGAAACAATACCAGACCCAGACTCAACACGATTACAGAAACGAGCGACTTCATAGGCAAGCCTCCTGCTTAAGAAATTGTCACTGCGCGGATTCTATATTATGGCCAGCCCGTCACGCAATACCGTCTCTTTGAAACCACCGCCTTTTTAGCTCCGCCTTGGCTTCGCGCAAGACCGAAAGACCAGGCGGTCCATGGGGAATTCCGTTGCGCTGCCGGATTCCTGCCAAATCTTGTCAGTGGTGGATTTGAGAACCGGGTTAAATCGTCGTCTTCCCCGCCAAGCTCGCGCCAAACTTCGCGGTTACCTTCGCCTTCAGCTCGGCACTCGCTCCGGAAACCTTGGGGAACTCATTCATCCATTCATAAGGCCTGCACGCGTCGATGATACCGCGCGACTGAAAGCCGCGCTCGCTGGGCGGAATGATTGGATCGATGGGATTACTCCAGCAGCGGCGCAGAATATCGATATCCTTTGCCGGGTCGGTTCTCGTGCATAGCGCCCATAAAATATCGTTACTGTCCCAGATATCGATGTCGTCATCGACCACCATAACGTATCGGGTGAGCAGAGCCGCGGCGCGGCATTGCGACGCAACCAGCGCCGCCTGCCGGGCATGGCCCGGGTAGCGTTGTTTAATCGAAACAACTACGAGCATGCGCGTCTGGTAGTAGGCCACGCCTCTAACATCGGGTACGCCGGCTTTATCCAAATAGTGCCAAATGTAAGCCGCGCGAATGAGATTATTTTCCGCCCCCGGCGCCGGCTTGAACGGCGGCGCGCCGGTGATGATCGGATCGTTGCGGTACATGAGCCGTTTTACTTTGAGCATCGGCTCGGAACGAAGCCCGCCGGCATAGTATCCGGTAAACTCACCGAACGGTCCCTCGGGGATTTTCGTGCCGGGAATGACCTCGCCTTCGATGGCGACTTCGGAGTAGGCGGGAATCGGCAGACCCGTATGCTTGCCTAGAATCACTTCGTAGGGCTTGCCGCGCACGCCGCCGGCGTAATCGTACTCGGACTCTCCCGCCGGAATTTCCATCTGGCCGAAGAACCAGAGCAACGGATCGGGGCCAAAGCTGATTGCGACCGGAAACGGCTGTCCGCGGTCGAAGTATTTTTGCCGATGGATGTTGCCGTGGTGCCCAGGCGACATGTAGAGCGCCAACGTGTCGCGGTCATGCAGCATCACCCTATAGCAACCGACGTTGATCCAGCCTTCCTCCAGATCGCGGCTGATCGTAGCGTTGAGCGAGCCGATGTAGCGGCCGCCGTCACCTTCGTGCCACCAAGGAGCGGGCAGGGAGAGCAAGTCGATATCATTGCCCTCAAATACGTTCTCGAGCAACGGACCGGAATCGACCGCCCGGGGCGGAATCAGCGCGGGCTTATCGAGGCGTTTCTTCCATGCATCGATGAATTGATCACGGGTGTAATCCAAAGGCAGATGATTGGTCAGGCATTGGCGTTTAAGCGTCGGGTTGTGA
>CAWJBB010000043.1:0-10457 GCA_963840855.1 uncultured delta proteobacterium | reverse complement strand
AATCCGGGTAAAGGATTACGCGAATTGGCGTTGGTGATTGTTATCACCCCGTGCGGCAGACTGTGTGAAAACTCATTAGGAGCCCTTAGACGTAGCTCAGGGCGAACGGCTAAATGCTTGATTTGTAATGTCCGATATCCGTTCGTGGTGAGCCTAGTCGAACTATGAACGGAGTTTTCACACAGTCTGGCGGTCTGGGTGATCTCCCAAGACTCTAGCGGAGGAAAACCCACATGCGCTACGAGCTGTACTACTGGCCCTCGATACAGGGCCGCGGGGAGTTTGTTCGACTTGCGTTGGAGGACGCCGGCGCGGATTACGTGGACGTTGCGCGCCAATCCAAGCACGGCATGGCGGGGATGATGCGCTTGATGGAAAGTCGCTCGGTCGGGCGCTCCCCGTTTGCGCCGCCGTTTTTAAAAGCCGGCAAGCTGGTGATCGCGCAAACCGCAAACATCCTTCTGTATCTCGGCCCGCGACTCGGCCTGGTGCGGAAAGACGAGGCAAGCCGGCTCTGGGCGCATCAGCTGCAGCTCACCATCGCCGATTGGGTCGCCGAGGTCCACGATAGCCATCATCCGATCTCCGGCGGTCTCTATTACGAGGACCAGAAGCGCGAAGCGAAGCGGCGCGCGGCAGAGTTCAGGGCCGAGCGCCTGCCGAAGTTCCTGGATTATTTCGGGCAGGTGTTGAAGCGCAATAAAAGCGACTATCTCGTCGGCAAAGCAGCTTCGTACGTCGATCTGTCGATGTTTCAGATGATCGAAGGCTTGCGCTACTCCTTTCCGCGCGCGATGGCGAAGCTGGAGTCCAGACATTCTCGCCTGGTGAGGCTCCATGACCGCGTCGCGGCTCGCCGCCGACTCGCCAGATACCTCGCGTCCGACCGACGCTTGCCTTTCAATCAACAAGGCATCTTTCGCCACTATCCTGAGCTGGATAGATAGCTATGATGCCGTAGACAACGACCGATGTTGTTCCCCTTTAATTTCGTGGAATTGGCCGTTATCGTGGAAACGCTTTGCAATTACCTAGAGACGGCGGCCAAAAAGTCTCATAAGGTTTGCCTGCTCAATTACAATTTGAGTGAGGCGCTCGCTTGGGAGGGGTTAGATGAAGACAGTAGCTAATAGTTTGGCAGAACTAGTGTCAGACATCCGATTCAGTAAGTTGCCGGAAGAGGTTGTGAAAGAAACAAAGCGGCGGGTCCTGGATGCCTTGGGCTGCGCCTTCGGCGGCTTTCATGGAGAGCCGAGCGTCATCATGCGCAACGTGGCGGCTGACTTGGGAGGGAAGCCCGAGTCCACCGTCCTTGGCGCTACCTACCGAACGTCGTGCGAGAAGGCTGCTCTGGTGAATTCGACGATGCTGCGCTACCTGGATTACATGGACTCGCACGCGGGTCCTGATGCCTGCCACCCCTGTTTTAATATTCCACCCTGTCTAGCTGTCGCCGAGCGCGTAAGCGCCAGCGGAAAAAATCTGATAGCCGCCATCGTGGCCGGGTATGAGATCCAGATTCGTTTCCAAGAGGCGTGCAAGATCGGCTCTCGCGGCTGGTTCAGCGGCACGTACCTGGAATTTTCCGTACCCCTGGCCGTGGGTAAGCTTCTGGGTCTCGACATCAATCGATTGGAGAACGCTCTTGCTATCGCTGCGACTCACGCCAATGCCTTGAGCGTCAACAGTGGTAGTATTCCCGCCAGCAAGAGCGTTGCCGATGGAATGGTGTCATCGACTGGAATTCTAGGGGCTCTCATGGCTAGCGCGGGGCTAACCGGGCCGACGGACATTATCGACAGCGCGGGTGTATTTGAAAAGGCCGTGGCAGGGGGGATCGATATGGAGCGTCTGCTGGCGCCCGTGGTTGAGTATAAGGTAATGGAGGTTAATACCAAATGGTTCAACACTGTTCGCACCGCCCAGACTGCCGTAACCAGTGTGTTCAGCTTGCTCGAGAAGCACCGCCTAAGCTGGCGCGACGTCGAAGCCATTACTCTTTTTCTACCGACTAAAGAACACATTGGACACGACGGAATATGGAACAGTACCTCCAGGTTGAGGCCGCAGAATCGAGACACCGCAAATCACAGCCTGGTTTACAGCTTGGCTGTCGCCATGGTGGATGGGGAACTTGGACCCGAGCAGTATACTGATGCAAAGCTGCGCGATCCTAATGTTCTCTCTGTTATTGATCGGACCACGCTTCAGTCGGATGCGTCTCTCGACCAGCATTGGCCGGAAGCTGCCGTGAGCCGTGTGGTTCTTAGAACAAAAAACGGGCAGAGCTGTGAGGCGACAACCCTCTATCCACCCGGGCACCACAAAAACCGCGTTACCGATGAGCTGATCCAACAAAAGTTTACCAAGCTCACAAGCCCAATGCTCGGCAAAGAGAAGCAAGCAGCCATCATCCAAACAGTTGGACGCTTGGAGGAACTTGATTCAGTAAAGGAACTCATGATCCATTTAGGCGGGGAATGAGCGAGGGGTTGTTTGTCAGTACGTAGGGCGTGCACTCGGATGCTGAAGATCTCTAACGCGCTCCTGACTCACTACAGAAAACGCATTGCCATGTCACAGCTATTGAGATCCATGAGTTCTCGCATCGCTGTCTTGTCTATATTGAGTTGAGAAATCTCTTACACCTCCCTTGCAATTGAAGGTGAGCCTTGTTAAACGCGGGGGCGTGGGTCTAAACTTCGCAGCGAACGTTACTCGATGAAACTGTTTTCTGTGCGCCTTGTTGCTCTGTTTTGGAGTTCTCAGCGACACTACGGTGAGGCTGCTGATATGATTATGAAACTCAGAATGGTAGTGCGACCGCTCTTGTTAGGCAGTCGAATGAGGTGATAACTCCAGTCTATTTATTACTGGGGTTTTTCTACGCGGCATCCACCGCGCTCGCTGCCTCGGCGCCAGCGGCTTTGCAAAAGAGCAAGCAAGAAGCGGAAGCCAAGGGATACCTGTTCTTTTCCAGTCGCGACGAGATCGTCAAGCTGGCGAAACAGGAAGCGCGAGTCGACGGCATTGTGTCGCTCGATCCGGAAACATTTGGGCCTTTGACCAAGGCATTTAGAACCAGATATCCGTTTCTCGATCTGAAACTCCACGAAATTACTGGAACCGAGGCGACCCAGAGGTTTCTGTTGGAAGTTCAGGGCGGCACGGCGCAGGCCGACTTTACCTACATCAGCGAAGATTTTTATAAGGGATTCATTACGCGCGGTAAAAAGTTCGATATTCTCGGCATGGCCGAGCAGGGCGTTTTGTCGCTGCCGGTCAAGATGATCGATCCGTTGTCGCGCAAGGCTATCTCGGCAGCTACGATATTCGCGGCCATCGCTTTCAACAAATGCCTCCTCGAAGCCGCCAAGGTCCCTGACCGCTGGGAGGACTTTTTGAAACCCGAGCTAAAGGGCAGAAAATTCCTGGTTGATATCCGGCCCTTTCACTATCAATCCTTCGCAGCGGGCGCCGGCGAAGAGTGGATGGTCGACTATGCGCAAAAGATCGCCGCCCAGGATCCAGTCTGGATCAGAGGCGCAAGCCGCGTACTTACCCAGATCGCGGCGGGCGAATATCAAGTGCATTCGGGAATCAACTATCACAGCACGGTGAGAGCAAAGGAGAAGGACAAGACGGGTTGCTTGGAGTTGAAAATCGTCGAGCCGGTGCCCGTGCGACTATCTGAACCGCAAATGGTTTTGGAGACGGCGAAGCACCCTTACGCCGCGCTGCTCTGGCTGGAATTCCTCGCCGGCAGCGAAGCTCAAGTCATTATCGACAAGCACGAGCCGCTAAAATCTTCCATCTATGCGGCGGGATCGGCGGTGGAGAAAATCATTCGCGGCAAAAAAATGTGGCTCAAAGACTGGCGACACTATGAGAAAGGACCAGATTGGATGGGCGCGGCGGTAAAAGCGTTCGGCTTTCCCAAAGCCGGATCGTAAGCGCTGTTGTCCTGCCGCCAAAGATCGCTCGGGATTGGAGTTCATTGATGGAAACACACAAGCTGTCAGGGAAGTACGCCATCGCCGGGTTGGGCATGGTCGTCGGTGTGCCGGAAAAGGAATTGGAGAAACGCCAGGCGGAGGTTCCAGGCCATCCGATGTTGGAACACGCGATTCCGTCTCCGGTGCTCGACCTGTCGGCCAAGGATCTTGAAGCTGAAGCGGCGCGCCGTGCCATCGAGGACGCGGGCCTGACCAACAAGGACATCGACGGCGCCGTCCACGTGCACGGTGGACCGCGGAGCGGCCGTGGAGTCATCGAGCATATGGACGCGTTTCCGCGCATGTTGGGATTACCCGTCAACTTTTATTATCACTGTGGCCGCGGCGGCGGTTGGAGCACCATCGGCATTATCACGGCTTTGTCGTTTCTAGAATTGGGCCTCGCAAAATACGTTGTCATCGCCGGCTCGCGCGAAGATTGGACTCGGAGCCACAGAAAAGACGTTCGCGAGCAAGGGGTGCGCGGCCAGATAAATCTCGCGACCGTTGCCGGCATGTGGGGGCCGACCTTTGGCCGGACCGCCGCGGCGCATGATCACAGCATGTTTGCCGCGCGCCATAAGTACGAATACGGCACGACTGAGGAACAGTTCGGCGCCGGGGCCATCCAAGTACGCGCTTGGGCGTGCAAGAATCCCCTGGCGCTAATGTACGGCCGCCCGGCGACGCTGGCGGATTATTTCGCCTCGCCGAAGTACATCGAGCCGTATCATCTGATGGATATGTCCGTGACCACCGACGGCGCCGTCGCCTTCGTTCTGACTTCGATAGAGCGCGCGCGCGACTGCGCAAAACCGCCGGTGTCCGTTCTCGGCATCGGCTATGGCGACGCGCAGGGCGGGCAGTGGTGGGAGGGCGCCGCGCACTACACGAGGCTTCCGGTCGCGAAGGCGAAGGAAGCTGCGTTCGGTCAAGCCGGCATCGCGGTGAAAGATATTGACGTCGCGCAGTTCTATGACTGCTTTACCGCGGAGCTGATTTTTCAGCTCGAAGACTACGGCTGGTGCGCCAAAGGCGAAGGCGGCGCTTACGTTGAAGCCGGTCACATCGGCCCCGGCGGCGACACCCCCGCGAATACTAGCGGCGGCCTGCTCTCGGCTTATCATCTGGCTGATATGACCGGGCTCTCGGAAGCGGTTTTCCAATTGCGCGGCGAGGCTGCCGAACGACAGATCCCCAATGCGCGTATTTCTTTGGTCACAGGGCACGGCGGCGAAGTCTTTGCGCCCGGCATGTGTTCGATCCACACCAGTTTGGTCTTGGGGAGGCCGTGATGGCTTGGACGAAACCGGTTCCCGTTGTTGAGAAGGCGATGAAGCCCTTTTGGGCAGGACTGAAAAATCACCGCTTCCTGTTGATGAAGTGCAATGAATGCGGCGCCTGGTATTGGCCGGCGACTTACTGCCGCAACCACCGGAACAAACCATTTTTCGGCAGCCTGTCGTGGACCGAAGCCAGCGGCCGGGGCAAAATTATTTCTTTCAACGTCACGCGGGTTGCCATGCGCCCGGCTTTCAAGGATGACACGCCTTATGTGTACGCCCTGATTCAACTCGACGAGGGGCCAATCATCTCGAGTAACATCATCAATTGCTCACCAGACACTGTCCATATCGACATGCCGGTTCGGGTGATATTTCGCGACGTTGAGGAAATCAGCATGACGATTCCATACTTTGAACCCGCCTAGCAGCGGCGCTGTTCGAACCCCGGGAGTGCGCAGATAGAAAAAAGATAGAACAGCAGCGCAATGAGTGACAACTGGAAAGCTGACCTCCAAACGCTATTCACGCCGCGGTCGGTCGCCCTTATTGGGGCCTCAGAGTCTTCGTCGAGATCGCGCGCGCTATTCAATAACCTCACCGAGTTTGGCTATCGCGGAAAAATATTTCCGGTGCATCCTAAGCGCGAGAAAGTATTCGGCCTCAAGTGCTATCCGAGGGTCACGGACATTCCCGAAGTCGTCGATGCCTGCGTGATCGCGATCCCGCGCGATCACGTCATCGCCGCCTTGGAAGGCTGCGCTGAAAAGGGCGTGCGAGCGGGCGTGATCGTTTCGGCGGGCTTTGCCGAGGCTTCAGCGGAAGGAAAAGCTCTGCAAGACCGGATCAAACAGATTGCCGAAGCGGCCAAGATCAGAATTTGCGGCCCGAACTGTTTCGGCGTGGCCAACATCCACGACCGGGTCGCGCTGCTGCTCGGCACGGACGTGCGTCATGTGCGGCCGGGAAAGATCGCCCTGCTTTTTCAGAGCGGCGGACTTTTGAACTTGACCTTGCTCGCCGCCTGGGATCGAGGCTGGGGGGTCAGCTATGCGATTTCCTGCGGCAATGAAGCCGTCATCGATGTCGCTCATTACGCCGAGTATCTGGTCCGGGACGAACGCACCAAAATTGTTGCTGTCCTCACCGAGGGAATAAAAGATCCTGAAACCTTTCGCCAAGTTGCCAAGATAGCCGCTGGACTTGAAAAGCCGTTGGTTGTCTTGAAAATCGGCAAATCTGAAAAGGCCGTGAAAGCAGCCCAGGCGCACACCGGAGCGCTGGTGGGCTCCGATGCGGTTTACGACGCCGTCTTTAAACAGCACGGAGTGGTGCGGGTTCATGATCTCGATGACTTGATCGAAACTGTCGAGCTCTTCTCGAAACGCAAAAAGTTAACCGGCGGTCGTTTAGGGTTCATCGCGCCATCCGGCGCGGAGTGCGGGCTTATTGCCGACATTGCCGCGGAGACGGCCATAGATCTGCCGGAATTTTCGCTGAAAACCATTGACCGACTTAAGCAAGTCCAATCGCCGTTTCTCTCGATTCGCAACCCCATGAATGCGCCGGAACAGTATACGCGCAAGGCGGAAGTCTTTAACCAGTGCGTTGCCGCGCTGCTTAGTGACGAGAACATCGACATTCTCGGTCTCAGGCTGCCTTTGCCTCGATTAAGAGAAGACCGGGACGTTGTGGACCGTTTCGCCGATCTGGTCACGGCAAGTGAAAAGACGGATAAACTCTTGATCCTCTTTTCTCGCGCCTCCGTAAGTTTACCTGAGTACTGGCGCCAGCTCCTGAGCGAGCATGAAATCCCGTTTCTCTTGGAATACCGCAAAGGATTCAAGGCGCTAAAGTCCTTGCTGAGCTATCAGCGCTTCATCGACCGGGACCCGGCATCGATGCATGCGCCGGCAAGAGCGGCTGTGGACGTCGACAAAGTAAGGGGCATGGTTCAAACTTTCGGGCGCAGACTCACAGAGCGACAGAGCAAACAAATTCTTGCCGAGTATGGCATTCCGATTGCCGCGGAATCTCTCGCCACCACCGCTGAAGAAGCCGTCGGCATCGCGCGAGCTATAGGCTATCCGGTGGTGCTCAAGATCGAATCGCCTGAGATCACGCACAAGACTGAGGCGGGCGCGGTGGAAATCAACGTAAACAGCGACGCTGAAGTGCACGGCGCCTTCAGCCGCATTATCAGCAACGCCAGGGCGTACAATCCGGTCGCGGGTATTAGCGGGGTATTGGTACAGGAAATGGTGCGTGGTGGCACAGAGATCATCATCGGCATGACTCGAGACCGGCAATGGGGATCCACGATTGTCCTCGGTCTGGGTGGTGTCCTGGTTGAAGTCTTGAAAGACATCTCCATGCGGGTCGCGCCTTTAAGCAGATTCGATGTTGAGGAGATGCTGAATGAGTTAAAGGGCGTAAGAATCCTCCAGGGGTTCAGAGGCCGGGCGCCGTCGGATATCGACGCGCTCATCGACGTCGCTCTACGTTTCTCCCAACTCTGTGTCGACCTAAAAAATGATCTTGACGAGATCGACATTAACCCACTGCTGGTTTTGGACAACGGCAAAGGCGCAAAGGTCGTTGACTGTTTGATAACGCGCCATTGGGAAGCTGAAACGACATAAACAAACCGGGCGGGACCTGTGGAGCGTAATGATCCGGCGATAGAAGCATCCAGAATAGGCGTGCCTCAGGTGCAGTGCGACATTTTAAAAGGTTTACGGGGTGACTAACCCTTACCGTAGCCGTTCCTTCGGCGAGGCCAAAATTTTTGGAATTACCGTCGCTTGGCTCACCGCTGTGCTTTGGGAAAGCCGTAGGCTTCAAACACTTTGACCATCCACGACTCCATGTTCGCGTGTTGCTCCCAGGTGACCCAGGAGAGTTTCTTCCCGCGGAGTTGCTGCTCAACGCCGCCGCCGCGGAAGAGATGAGACGATCCCATTGGCTCCTGATCGTCGGCGATCTTTTGCGACTCCGCGCCGGCCATCCACTCCAGCCACAACAGGGCTGCATGTGGGTTTGGCGCGGTAGCCAGAATCGCCTGTTCCGAAGTGAGGAAAACCGGAACCGGCTCGAGAACAAGGTGCTGCAGAACGCCGGTGCGGTCCTTGATTTCTGCTCGCTTCACGCTGTGAAACATGGTGCCTGTCATCATGGGCACGTCGCCGCCGATAATCGAGGGTAACGTCCGGCTTACGCCACGCACCCAGATCGGATCCTGGGCCGCCAGTTTGCGCGCGAAATCCAGGGTCTTTTCCAATCCCCACGCGGGCACGAGGCATGCGATCGGTCGCGGTCCTATATCCAACGCAAACTTCCTACCCTTAAATTCAGGCTTGAGAAAATCTTCCCAGGATTTTGGCAGTTGCTCCGGACTCACCAGAGTCTTATTGTAAGCAGACACGATGAGACGCGTATAAGGCGCGACGATGTTACGGTTCTTCGGATCGATCATCGGTGCGGGAATTTGCAGGACGCCGCGCTCGGCCATGCCGAGGAGATCAACCTTCCAAAGATAGGGTAGGTACTCACTGTACAGGTCTCGGCTCGGATAAATGATGTCCCACTCCCGGGCCTGCCCGCTCTTAATTTCCAGTACGTTACGCTGCGCCATATCGGTACCGGTAATTTCCTGCGAGTGCAGATTGATAAACGGATACTTCTGATTGAACGCTTTACCGGCCGCCTTCAAGGTGGCCGGATCCATGTTGACTAGAATTCGCAGCTTTCCCTCTTTCTTTGCTTTCTCGACTATCTCGCTATGACTGCCAAAAGAGACGTATGCTTTCGCATCGGCTTGTTTACTTTTTGTCGGCGCCGGGCTTGCTTGCCCGGCAAATATAAACGATGCGTCCGCCAGCATGCTGCAAAGAACAATGGTCGCCAAAAGTTTCATCAATTTTTTCCTCATAGCCGCATCTCAATAGCGCCGAGCCTTCGGGTCCTAATTAACAGTTGACGTTAACGTAGCTGCGAGGGTACAGCAATGGGGAAAAGAGGGAACGGCGATCGAATCCCGGGGAGGCATTCGCGGCGGTCGGGATTGTGGTCGGGCCTGAGTATTGATCTTTCACGTTTCCGTAAATATGGCGAAGGTGGAGAAACAAAACGTCAAAGAGGTTTTGAAAGTCTAGAATGCCCTGGTTTGAGGACGCGGTCTTCGGCGGCGGTGGAGGCGTCTTTCTCTGCTGATGAAGGCGCTACTTTCTGTTGCGCAACTCGAAATAGGGCCTTTTTCACTTCCTGCTGATCGTGAGTTGCATTTAGTTGAGGTCCGGCTTTTTCGTCACTTTGTTTGAACGATTCATCAGGACGGCGAGGCGGGGGCTCGCGAGCTTCGGGAACTTGTCTTGATACTTCGTCCTGGTTCAATATTTCACTACTGCAAGCCGCATCCCCTTGAGACTGTCCGGTCTCAACAGACAAGTTGTCGTCATTGATAAAAACTCCGGCCGCGAAAACAGTCGTCCAGAGCCCATCTTTATTCCCGACAGCAGATTGAGTGATGTTGCTCGTGCGGACGATCTTTCCTGACATCTTAAAAAGGTGCTCTCGCTCGTCCCAATCCAATTCAGGATCAAATTCAATCGCCAATGTAGTCGCGAGCATGCTGGCGGCTAGGTCTTCGGCATACTCCCCGGCCTTTTCATCGGTTTCACCAAACGAATGATGCTCGGAAAGATAGCCATGCATCGATGAATCCGCTGGGATAGCCACGCCGACGGAAGCTGCGACAAGACGATTTGGCTCGCTGTTACTTTCTCGATCGTAAACTGCGAATACGATCTCCCCGGGCCGTAAGAGCTTCAGTCCTTCGTCTTTGGAGATGATCTTGCAGCCTGGGGGATAGATGCTGGAGACCAGCACTAAATTGCAGTGGGCCACGCCGGCAGCCCTCAGCGCCAACTCAAAGGAGGCCAGCTTTTCTTTGTGAACGCCGACTCCTTTTGTGAAAAACATTTTTTTAGGAACCATTGTCCGTAATGTTAATATGAAATCGAGCAGCTGACAAGAAAATTTTCAGTGTTTTTGGGGGAAACGGGAAAAAAAGTCTACGGATAATCAATTCTGGGGTTACGTAGTTGCGTTCAGACTTCCTCCGAAATTGGCCAGGCAAGATAGAAGTCGGCCGAGCAGAGCGTAAGGGTATACGGGAATG
>CAWJBB010000042.1:0-20133 GCA_963840855.1 uncultured delta proteobacterium | reverse complement strand
TACTTCCAACCGAACAGCGTCTTGGCATTTTCCGACAGGATCTTTTTCTTGGCTTGGTCGGAAACATCCGTGCGCGCGCGAATGCTTGATACGGCCTCGGGGAAAAGGTTATCCGCTTCCGGATAGGCGGAGCCGAAGATAATCTGGTCCTCGCCGACGGTTTCCAGGACGTAGGGCAAGGATTGTTCATTGTAGGTAGTAGCGAAATACCAATTCCCTCCGGTGATGTGCGCGCTGGGCGCCTTCTTGAGCCACGGGGCCTCTTCCTGGTTTCTTCCTTCGAAGTCCTTATCCATTCGTTCCATGAGAAAGGGAACCCAACCGATGCCGGTGTTGAAAACGCCGATGCGAAGTTTTGGGAACTTGTCAGGGATACCGCCGTACATCAGCGCCGTGCAGGTATGAAAAGTTTCCATCGACCCGCCCACCGTATCTTGAAAGAGAAAAGTATCCGCGCGCAGGTCCTGTCCCGGTCCCTGGTAGGAAAGATTGTGAATCAACAGCGGCACGTTGAGGCGTTCTATTTCCTGGTAGATAGGCCAGTAGGTCGGCGCTCCCACGTGCTCGGGGAGTCCCAGCGAAGAGAGCGCGATTCCCACCAATCCGAGTTCTGTAACCGCGCGCTTAATCTCGGTGACCGCGGCGGCAACGTTCTGAAACGGCACAACGGCCGCCGCTTTGAGACGCGGGTTGGCTTTGCAGATGCCGGCGATGTGGTCGTTGTAGCCGCGGCAATAGGCGATCACAAGGTTCTCGTCCCGGGCTCTGGCCGAATAGCCGGTGGGCAACCCGTTGCGGGGAATTTGGCTCAATAACAAAGCGCGCGTCGGGAAGAGAACGGAAACGTCAACCCCTTCCTGATCCATGGCGCGACGGTAGTGATCCGGAGTCCAGTCGTCGGGCTTGATCCGGCCATATTCGCTGGCGTCCCAGCCGGTGGCCGGTAGCAGGGGACCTGACTGATCGCTGTATGGGCTTCCCATAAAAGGCCGTACGTCGGAGTCGTCGGTTTTTTGCATGAAATGCACGTCAGCGTCGATTACTGAAAAGTCAGCCATGTTCTCCCTCCCTGAAGCTGCGGATAATATGTGGTCGCACGTCCCCGGCGCTCAAGCCCATCCGAATAAGCGCTTGCCGTTGTCGTGTAGAATCTTGCTCTTGGCGTCCTCTGAGATATCCGTCCGGTCGAGCAGGTCGGCGGTGAAAGCAGAGCCGCTGTGCGGGAAGTCCGTGGCAAAAATAATGAGGTCTCCGCCGAGGCGCTCCAGGACGTGAGGAAGCGATTTTTCTTCGGGCTCGGCCGAGTAGAAAAAATTCCCTCCGGTCATGTACGAGCTGGGTTTTCTTTTTAAAAGCGGCGCGTCGGCGCGGCGCTTTTCCCACTTGGCGTCCAGGTAATCCATCCAGTACGGTACCCAGGCCGCGCGGTTTTCGAGAAAAGCAACGCGCAGCTTCGGATATTTCTCGACAACGCCGCCGTAGATCAAGGCCGCACAATCATACAACGTCGCCACCGGTCTGCCGACGGTATGCTGTAAGAGGAAAGTGTCGGCGCGCCGGTCGCCCGCCGGTCCCTGAATGGAAGCGTGAATCATTAGCGGCACGTTGAGTCGCTCCATCTCTTCATAAATGGGCCAGAAGGTGGACGAACCGATGTGCTCCTTGAGGCCGAAAGAAGAAAGCACGACGCCGGACAGATCGAGTTTGGTGACGGCGCGCTTGAGCTCGGCCACGGCGGCAGGGACGTCCTGAAAGGGGAGCAGGGCAACACCCTTGAGCTGTGACGCTTCACGACAGACACTCGCGATGTAGTCGTTGTAGGCGCGGCAGAAAGCGCCGGCAAAATTTTTGTCGCGCTGGGTTCCCACGTCCATCGCCCGGCTGGGGAAGAGCAGCGAATAGACGATCCCTTCCTCTTTCATGACGGCCAAGCGTTTTTCCAGATCGTCGGGAGCGCGTGGCCGACGCCTGACGCGAACGTGCCACTCGTCCATGCCGAGAAGAGAGCCCTGCTTGTTGCGGTAGGGTTCCGGCATCAGCGGGCGCAAATCGTCATCGGTCTCAATGACATGAGCGTCCATGTCGTAGATTTGAATTTTTGATTTCAATGCTTCGCGGCTCTCATGGGCCGCTTCATGGGTTTGGTGTTCCACTACGCCTCCTTGTTCCTGCGGTTTCACGCTTGCTGGGCAAAAGCTGGGTTATTTGCTGTACAGCTCGTTCATAGTCTTCTGGTGCTTGTCCGCGCCCGCGCGAGCTTGGGCCGACAGGAACCGGAGCTTCTTCCGATCGATATCGTCCTTGACGGAAAGGTCGTCGCGCATAACCGAATTGCCGGTCTTGGCCATCAGTGTCTGTCCTTCTTTGGACAAAATAAAATCCACCAGCAGCCGGGCGGCGTTGGGATTGCGCGCCATGCCCAATATCGCAACGGTGTGGAGATCGGCGTAAAGCGGATCTTCGAGGCGTGCCCAATCAACGGGAAGGCCTTTTTCTCTGAATTTATTGATGCCGTCGTGATTGAGCGGCAACGCCAATTCCACCTCGCCGCCGCCCAACCATTGCTGAACCATCAAGGTCGTGCCCCGTCCGGGCTTGGGGTTGTGGGCGGCGAACTTGCGTAAAAAATCCATGCCTTTCTCGGCGCCGAAGAAATCCAACATCGCATAGATCCAGCCGTAGTTGTTGAGATTGATAGCCGCTTTGCCCTTCCAACGCTCGCGCAGTAAGTCGGCATAACGCCTCGGGATATCGGCTCCGGTCACCGCGCGGTTATTGTACGCGATGGTCTGGATCGTGAAATAGACACCGCTGTAAAGTCCGCGTTCCTCTGGCGGCCGTTCCCGCGAGGTGTATTTCTGAAAGATGGTCGGCACTTCCATCAGCATCAAGTCGAGGGAGTCGGCGCCGGTGAGAACCAGATCGGCATTGTCTCTTTTGCCCACGCGGCGCTCCGTCAGAATCTTGGTGACCAGGGTCGAACTCCCTTGCCGGTTAACTTCTACTTTGACGCCGGGATACTTTGCGGAAAAGGCCTCGGCGAGCGGCTGCGAGTCCTCCACATTGAGTGAAGTGTAAAGCACCACCTGGCCTTCCTTTTTCGCTTCTTCGTAGGCGGCGCCGGAAGCTATCGCAGCGGAGAAAAGCATCAGCAGCGCGACCGCGCCGAAAACGCGGATGCCGCGGTTTTTCCAATCCTTCATGACACGTCTCCTTCGAACACTGCTATTTGGTAAACAATGCCACCATCATCTTGTCGTACTCCTCGACGTTGGCGCGCGCCTCCGGGCCGACGACACGAAGAGTCTTGCGATCGAATTGATACTTTGTCGGCACATCATCGCGCACCGTGGTCTTGTCCAGCTCGGCCAGGATGGTTTGACCCTCCTTGGAGACAATAAAGTCGACCAGCAGCCGCGCCGCGTTGGGACGTTGCGCATTTCCCAAAATGCCAATGCCGTGCACATCCGCATAGAGGGGGTCCTGAATATTCGACAATGCTACCGGCGCCTTTTTGTTGATAAAGGCGATCACGCCGTCGTGGTTCAGCGCTACGCCGATCTCTGCGTCTCCGGCAATGACACTTTGCATGAGCAAGGTGGTGCCGCGGTATGCGCGAGGGTTCAGCGCGGCGAGCTTTTTTAGAAAGTCCGAGCCTTTATCCTTGCCGAAAAAGTCCAACATGGAATAAATCCACGTCGGATTACCCAAGTTGACGGCGAACTTGCCGCGCCAGCGCTCCTGGAGCAGGTCCTGGTAGCGCCGTGGCGCCATGTCCGCGCCAAGGAGGTTCTTGTTGTAGGCGATGCTGTGAACGCTCATGTAGGTCGCGGTCCAGAAATCCCCTTTTTCGGCCTTCCACTCCGCCGAGTTGTATTTCTGTAAAATGCCGCGGTTCTGCAGCAGGTCGAGATACTCCGCTCCAACCAGGACAACGTCCGCAACGTCTTTGCCGGCGCGGCGCTCGGTGAGGACTTTTTGCAGGACGCTGTTGGCGCTTTGACGATTGACGTTCACGTCGACGCCGGGATACTTTTTTGTGAACGCCGCTATTATCTTCTCGTTGTCCGCCACATTGAGCGAGGTGTACCACACCGCCTGCTTTTCGCTTTTAGCTGCCTCGTACCAGTTGCTGGCAAAGACTTTTGTGGGTTGGAAAAGCGCAGCACAAAGTATGGGGAGATGCAAAACGAAAAATAGCAAAATGAGTTTTTTCGGGCCTGCGCGCAAGACCATGGGTTTCCTCCTTCAGAGAGCTTCCTCAGAAAAGAAGCCAAAGGATAAATTACGTTCTTAATAAATTCGTGAGTTCCGTGACCGACCGTAGCTCTTCCAGACGCATGACATGATCGGCAATTGCCCGTGTCCGTTCCGGTGAAAAAACCCGGCTCACCGATTGGGCGAATTTTTCGCTGATTTGCGACTGCTCCGTAAGATTCGTTGGCGGTTGGAAAGGCTCCGACAATTTTTTGCCGTTCTTTAGAGTTACGGTGAGAACGTCTTCCTTGGGCAGGTGGCGGGTGCGACCGATCAACTCTTGAATCCGCGGCTCTTGCAGCCGTTCATCAACAAAATCATCCGGCGTGACTTTGCCATACACTAATGCCACCGCCAAACAGAAAGGCATGCTGAATCTTCCTTCATAACCGCGCGTGGGTTTGGCGCGCACCAGCGGATAGGGACGCAGGTCGCACTCCATTGCTTCGACGTCACCTGGAGCAATTTTGTCACGCTGCACGAGGCGCAGCATCGCTTCGAGGCCGGAGTGCGTCGCGGTGCAGGAGGCAAAGGGCTTGATTCTGAGGCTGTGGCCTAGATCCCAAACCGCGCCAAGGTCTTTCCCCAGGGATGCGAGAATTTGTTCGCTCAGAGGACCTACGGCTTCCAAAAGCCCGTAGCGCTCCTCCAGGGCGGTCTCATCGCTGGTGAATCCTTCTCGCGCCAGCAGCGCTGATGTTACGCCTGTCGCCGCCGCATGGCCGCAACGAAATGGCTTTGCCATGGTGCCGCCGTCGCGGGTGAGCGCGCCGCAGGATCCCGCCGCGAGCCCGAGGGCAGCTAAAGTCTGTTTCGCATCGAGCTTGAGCACTTTACTGGCGCAGCACGCCGCCGCGATGGGACCGAGAATACCGTTAGAATGCCAGCCGCGTGCTCCAGGGCCGATACCGCTGCCACGATGGGAAAAAATGCTATCGAGACTTGCCCTTACTTCACGTCCGACGATAAAAGCTTCCAAGGCTTCACGGCCGCCGGCGTTGGCGTCTTCAGTCAACGCGATCGACGACGCCAGCGTGTAGGTCGTCGAATGATTGCGGTCGTCATAATCGAGTCCATGCGCCAGTGTGCCGTTTAACAGGGCGGCGTCCCGGGCATTGCTTTGGATCTCCATGCCCCAGACCGTACAATTACCCGACGCGACATTGGCCCGAGCAAACCTGCGCAGACAGTCGCCGATTTCCTGTGTCCCGGCTAAGACGGCGACACCAAGACAGTCCAAGATCGCCAGCTTGGCATTCGCCACGACGGATGCCGGCGCTTGCTCTAAACGAAAACCGTGGCTGAAACCCGCAATCTTACGGGAAAGATCGAGAATTGAGGGGTGAAGAGTGTCGTTCATTATTGACCTCGAATTCATGCGCGGTGGCGACGGGATCATTCTTTATACAAGCTGTCGATATAACCGCTCTCATCGAGTTTGCGGATAAAACGATTATCGATAAGATCTTCAACTCGAATGCTCTTAACCTTGGGGTTCAGAGTCGCCATCATGCGCTGAATGTTGCGCAGACCGTCCACCTGAGCATAGGGTTTTTTCTCAACGCCCACCTGCAAGTCCTGGTAGCCATCCTCCAACAAAGCCGGATTGCTCAGCTTCATGTGGCGCGACATGGTTTGGAGAACTGCGCTGCGGTTAGCCGGCGCGGCGACGAATGCTTGCGCTTCGATCAACGCTTTCAACACCGCCTCGACAACTTCGGGATGCTCACGCAGGTAGTTGCCGCTGACAGCGACCGTGCCGCTCATGAATGGAATCTTCGCGCGATAGAGATCAACGAGCACGGTTAGTCCTTTTGATTTGGGGCCGCGGCTCAGAAAGGGATCGAGCAGTGTCGCGTCGATATTTCCCGCCTCGACCGCCTGGGCGAGAATGGTCTGATTGCCGAGACCATTGATGCTGATGCGATCGCGGGTGGCATCCAATCCCAGATGCTCGAGTGTTAAATAGGTCGCCATCCACGTGGTGCCGCCGATGTTAGTGACGCCGAAGCGTTTGCCGCGCAGATCCTTCGCTTCCTTGATTTCCGGACGCACGACGAGGTGATAGTAAAGCCGGTTGCCCTGGCCGGCAATGATCTTGAGATCCTGCCCGCCGGAAACGGCGAACAAGAACGGCGAGCCGCCACTGGCGGCAAATTGAACCTCTCCGGTCGAGAGCGCGGTCATCTGCAGCGGGCTGCTGCGCAAATAAACCACCTCCATGTCAACGCCGTGCTTGGCAAAGAGACCCTTTTCCTGGGCAATCCATAGAACCGTTGAGCGCGCGGCCACCGCCGATTGGCTTATGCGGACTTTTGCCGGCGCTGGTTTAGCGGGCCCTTGCGCTGCTTGCGCGGCATCGAACCGGTGAGCGAGCAACACGAGAACGAAAATAATGGTCTTAAAAATATCTTTTTTCATCAATTACTCGAGGGGCCTCAAAGTGCCGGGGTTAAATTTCGAATATAAGAATTTCGAATTCGACCGGACGAGATCAGCGCGCCGCTCCAAGAAAATCAGCGAAAGGGGCTCCGGTTGCCATCCACATTACTCAGCGCGACCTCATGACTTGATCAGCAGCGGGCGGAACTCGCCAATGTCGGCCACCGATTCCAGGTTTCTTATGGCATCAAATAACCGGTTCACGCGCGCAGTGCCGAGCACCGGCGTCATAAGCTCACGCGCCTTGTTTTCGACCTCGGCCGCTGTCATGGGATTTTGCGGCCGCCCGCGCACGTCGATCACATGTTCCTCGAAGCGCTGCCCTTGAGACAGAATCACTTCAACCGAAGCCTGGTAGCGACGCGCTGATCGGGTCATTTCTTCATCGGCCACGAGTTCGACGCGGGCTCTGAGATCGAGCACGTTCTTGTCTTGCATCCGGGCATAATCATGGGCCGCTTCGAAGCTCAATTTGCCGTCGAGCAACGCGACGGACATAATATATTGAACATTGACATCGGGCATGTGGCGATTGTTGACGGTCCGCGCGCCTCTTTCAGGCAGGCGAACGACGACCTTGGCGACGTCCGAGGCCTTGATGCCATGCCGGTCAATGAGACGCACCATCGCCTCGACGGCCTCCTGCATAGGCGCGCCGGTGGGAAATTTTTTTATCAAGCCGCGGGTGATTTCATAGCGCGTTCCCAGTTCGCTTACGAGCTCATTCTTTTCAGGCGGCGGCGATTGCTCGTCGAGAAAGTTGCGGTCTCCTTCGAACACATCGGCGTTGCCGGTGAATCCCGCCTGGACCAAGAGAGCCGCGGTCACGCCATTGCGTCCGCTGATGCCGCCGAAATCAAATGCTTTCTCGATATGTTCGTCATCGCCAATCCAGGCGTTTGAGCCGGATGCCTGTTGCGCGGCGTACGAGAGAAGGTAGCAGGTCTTTTTAGCATCGAGAGCAAGCAGGCTTCCCGCGGCGGCCGCCGCGCCGAATGTTCCCGCCACGCTCGTAGACTTTGTCATTAGAGCTTTGTTGAAACGCGAGGCAATGTCATAGCCGAGGACCACGGCGTTGAGTAAAGCTTTACCGGGTTTCTTTTCGCGCTCCGCCATCGCCCAGGCAGCCGGAACGACAGAGCAGCCTGGATGGAGACGATCGTTGGAGTCATCGCTCTCATCGGCATGGGCCGAAATGCCGTTGGCGAAGGCTGCCCAAATCGCTGACGTCAGCAGGTTCGAACCGAAGACCGCCGCTTCCTGAATTCCACCCTGGGAGCGGGCGAATTGGATTCCCAATTGCCCGGGCCGGAGCTGTGAACCCGATACAATGGCAGCCAAAGTATCCAAGAGATGATTTTTCGCCCTTTCAACGACTTCGCCGGGTAAAGGCAGGTCTCGAGCCGACAGCATATATTCTACGAGTTGATCAATGATCTTTTTAGCCATAGCTCACCTCATTCGAATACAAAACGGCTCAAGGGACTGCGGTCCGGGAAGAAGACCCGAGACCCAAGACTCCCGAGACGCGAATTTAGACAAACCGGGACGCGAAACTCCAAGCCGATTTTTACCGCGGGCATGGCGGCAGAACATTCAGCGCTTGCGAATAAAGAGCTTGCGCATCAATGCTTCCCATTCGTTGATCTTGTTTTCGAACTCCTCCGGCGTGTATTTACTTTCGATGTAGAGTTTTTTGAACTTTTGCTCCAGCGAACCAATATCGTTGCGTGGCGAGCTGAGGCCGCCTTTCATGGCGACCTCCTGGCCGAGTTTTGAGTGGAGATAGTCGAGAAACAATAGCGCGGCATGCGGATGGGGCGCGTTGAGCACCATTCCTGAGGTGCCGACGCCGGCAATCACGGGGTCTAGCGGTCGCCATTCCACTGGAGCGCCTTTTTGCTTATGGGTAAAGATGTTGGAATTGAAGATCGTCGGCGATAGGGGCACTTCTCCCGACGCGACCAGGCCTGCCAAAGCCGCTCCGGAGATATTCTGAATGTTGATCTCCTGAGCGCTTAGCTTTTCCATAAATTCACGGCCCATCAGATCAAGAAGAGCGCCTACCCACTGGACGCCGGTGGTGGTACCAGCGATGGACATCTTGCCTTTCCACTTGGGATCGAGATAGTCCTTGATGTTTTTGGGCGCTTCCGCCGCAGGTATGAGCTTGGAATTAAATCCGAGGCTGATGTAGATCTCCCGATTCGTCCAGCCGAAGACGCCGGTTTTTCCTTTTATCTTTGCGTCGTCATCGTACGCGCTTAGCTCCGGGGAAAGATACTCTTGAAGCATCTTTTCGCGCAACAAAATCGACATATATTCCGGGCTGGTTTCGACGACGTCGGCGATGTAGCGAGCAGCGGTGACTTCTTCGGTGAGGCGCTTCAGCAGTGCCTTCGAATCGCTGCGCCAGACGTTGGCTTTGACGAAGGGATATTTCTTTTCAAATTCTTGCGACATCGGGCCGGCGACCCAGGTGTTCGATGTGTAAAAGACGACCTGGCCTTCCTTCTTGGCGCCCTCGATGAGGATTTTCTCGCGGTCCGTTCCTTTGTACAGCGCAAGTTCCGCCGCAGACATGGGCTTCGCTTGCGCGCCGTGGGATAGAGAAACCTGCAAAGAGAGACACAAGAAAATCAGCACAATGATCACACCGTGAGAAATTCTGGATATCATCGATATTTCCTCCCTGCGACCAATGCCGATTCAATCGAAATAGCCCGCTTTGTGCGCCCACAGCCACAGGTAGGCGATCTTTTCATTGTAAAGTTCCGCGTAGCCCACATGGCCGTAGCGTGGAATGAGAACGACATGCGCGCCTCTCGTAGTGGCGGCGTACTTGGCTCCCATGAACATCTCGCGTTTGTCCTCCAAACGGTCGCCGCGCACCCAGTGACCCTTGTCGTTTTCGCCGACGGTGAGCAAAACTTTGATCGACTTCAGCCAATTGCCGTCCAGTTCCTGCAAGTGATCGAAATATTCTTCGCGCGGGAGTCCGGTGCGCTTCGGATATTCTTCAAGAATACCCAAAGCGGCGTTGTGTTGGTTGTCGCAGAGGCTGGTCTTCATCTGCGAGCGCAGCGGGCTTACCAGCCGGATGTACTCGTCCGCGCCGCCCCAGGGGGTGAGATCTTCGGGATCGACGTAGCCGGATTCCTTGAAACTGTCCGGCGAGCGGCGCGACACATGATCCACCGGCTTTTCGGAGTATTTTTCCGCGCCGGTCTTATTGCGCCACTCCAGACGCCAGCCATCCGGGCCGCCGCTGCCAAAGCCCACCAGGCCGATCACTTTGGTATTCTTGGAAAAGCGGGTGAGATGCGCGGCCATGGGCCCGCCGGTGGAATGACCAAAGCCGATTATTTCTCTGCCGGCTAAATGTTCGTCGGCGAGCGAACCCGCGCCCTGTAGTATGACGTTGAAAGTGCACTTGAGATTGCGATCGTGGATTTCTTGTTGAGGCAATTCGCGATCCATCAGATAAATCGGCTGGCGCTCGGGTATGGGAGTTTTCCACAGGCCGCCCGGTGGATAGTGGCCGGGATAAGTAAGCGCCAGGACTTTGAAGCCTTGAGCGGCGAGCGCGCGAGCCAAGCCGGGCCGGCCATCCGGCGTGAGGTCCATGATTTTCTCGCTGCCGGCGCCGCCGTGAAAACACACGAAGGCGCGATTGGCATTGACTTCGTTTGCCGGCGTGTAGAGCGTGCCATGCATGTCCCATTCGTAGCCGTTGCGGCGGTAGCGCGCGGTTACATCGGCGCTCGAGAAGTCACCGTTGGCGTAGGGCTCTGTGAGAGCCAGCCATTCCTCCCAGGTGAGCTTGAGTAGTAGCTCCCGCGAATTCAGTTCTGAAAGATATTTTTCAACCGCGTGGCTGTTAATCGTCATGAACACCTCACAAGGCTATTTCCGCGCGTAGTTGTCCAAGTACCATCTGGCGATTTCCCCTTTGGTAGAGAACCATACGTTGGGAAAGCCTTTGGCGTAACGGATGCATTCCTCGAAGACCCCGATGATGTTCGGCCTGCCGCCGATATGCGCGTGCACGAGACAATCGATGAGTTTCGGCGAGCCGGCTTGGCCCTCGGCGTAGAGACAGTCGAAAGCGGCCTTGAAGCTCTCAAAGTAAACCCGCGCGGGATTTTTCGCGTTAAAGATTAGCGAAAGATCGTTGGCGTAATCGAGCCGCGGCATGATGACCAACGGTTTGCCATTGACCATGCGATGCTGCGGCACATCGGGTCCCGGCAAATCGCCGGTCCAGAATATTCCTTCGTCAACGAAATTTCCTAACGTATAATCGTTGATTCGATGCCCGGGGCTGACCCAGCCGACGGGGCGTTTGCCCGTCACGGCCGCCAGGGCGTCGAGAGTTCGCTTGATGAGCTCTTTTTCCTTTGCAGCGTCCAGTGAGCTTAGGGCTGTGTCATTGACCCATCCGTGACCGACGATCTCATGACCGCCGGCGTGCAGCTCTTTCAAAGCATCGGGAAAGTCTTCGGCGACGCGGCCGTTGGTATCAATGGTCCCTTTAACGCCGTTGCGCGCCAATACATCCATGATGCGCCAGATGCCGGCTTTGCCGCCGTATTCGCCATAGGCGAGAGATGCATAGTCCGGTTTGTCGCCGCCTTGGCGATACTGCGAATATTTTTCAAAGGCTTCAAAAGCGACAAAGAAACTTGCGGCAATTTTGGCATCGTTGGGCCACTTGATGGGTGAAAGTCTCATGGTCTATCTCCCTTTTCGCCTCACTCCAATCGTACTCGATTTTCGCGCTCGAGCTCGGACGAACCCGACTCGCCCTTCGGCTATGCTCAGGGTAGCGAGCTCGCCCATCGAACCACGAACACGAGCAACGAATCTGCGGGACTCGATGGGGATACTACCAAGTGGGAATTCAAACCGTCAAGCTATTGGGAGGGATACGTTCAAGGTTCAACGTTCAATGTTCAACGTTGAATCCGGAAAATGCATTGGAGTTGATCCGGAACCTCTCGTAAACCTTGAACTTTGAACTTTTGAACCTTGAACGGAGCTGCGAATGTTAGTTAGTTCGCCGCCGGGCACTTGCCGGTGGTGAGATGGGCCTCGAAATCGCCTGGAAAGAGTTTAAGGGCGCTTTCGATGGGCGGGCCGGGCATGGCGATCAGATTGCAAAACCCTTTGCCTTTGTTAAAGGCAAGTACCTTGCCGCACTGTTCCAGTACGGCTTGGCCACCCTGGCCTTGCTGCGCCTTTTTCAGCAGCATCGTGAGAGTATTGGTTTCCATACGGCAGGCGGGGCACTGGCCGCAAGATTCCGCGGTAAAGAACTCGGAGATTTTCAAAACCTCTTCGACAATGCAGGCGTCTTCGGAGATCAAGCGAACGACCCCACAGCCGAGCGCGGAACCCGCGTCGCGCATTGAGTCGTGATCGAGCGGTGTGTCGAGTTTTTCCGGCGGCAGAAAAGCCGATGATGGCGCCGCGGGCATGATCGCTTTGATTTTCTTGCCGCCTTTCATGCCGCCGCCGCATTGTTCGATCAAGTAACGCAACGGCGTGCCAAAGGGCAACTCGTAAACTCCCGGACGATTGACGTCGTCATTCAGCGAAAAGATCATCGTGCCGGCGCTCCCCGCGGTGCCGAACTTGCGGTACCACTCGGCGCCGTTCAAGAGAATCGGGGCGATGTTCGCCAGCGTCTCGACATTATTAACGGCCGTGGGCTTGCCGAAAAGGCCAACTGTGACAGGGAAAGGCGGCTTTTGCCTCGGCCACGGTTTTTTTCCTTCGATAACTTCCAAGGCCGCTGTATCCTCGCCGGCGACGTAATTATGCGGCGCGGCGATAATTTCGATGTCGAGACTAAACTCCGATCGGAGAACGTTGGCGCCCCAGTAGCCTTGGGCTTTTGCTTCCGCTAATGCGTCATTTATGCTCTTGGCTGCGACGTCGTAGTTGGCGTTGATGTAGAGATAGGCTTTCGAGGCGCCGATGGCGAAGGAAGCGAGTACGACGCCTTCGATGATAAGGTGCGGCAGATTTTCCATGAGCACCCGGTCTTTTTTACTGCCTGGCTCATCTTCGCCGCCGTTCATCACTAAATAGCGCGGCTGCTCGGCGGCTTCGCGGGTCAATTGCCATTTCTTCCCCGCCGGAAAGCCCGCGCCGCCCCGTCCGCGCAGACCGGCCTCGGAAATGACTCTTATGATTTCTTCAGGAATTGCCTTGACGGCTTTGGCCAAAGCCTCATAACCCCCGCGGGCACGGTAATGAGTCAATCCTTCCCGTCCTTCGGCAACACCATGTGGGAAGAGGATACCTTCCACGGCTTACAAAATTCCTGTGTCGAGGAGCTGATAGATCAGTTCTTTTAGTGATGAGTCGATGGTGTCAAGCCGCTGCACATGGGGACCGCCGGCCAGATGCTCGGTGATCTCGTCAAGATCCGCCACCTGCACGTTGGCGTACCAACTTTTCTCCGGATAGAGCACGATGTTGGGTCCTTCCTGGCAGGCGCCGAAACACATATAAGGTTTGACCTCGACATCGTCGAGACCCTTGGCCTCGACCCGCTTCTGCAGCTCAACCGTGAGCGGCTCGGAGCCACGCGACTTGCAATCGATATTTTGGCACACAAGACAGATTCGCTTCACCAATCTCTCCTGAAATTCTACTTACTCGCGCACGAATCGAGATGCAACAGTTAATTAATCAAACAGCTCGTTTAGTTGAGCTGTGTCTGCTGCACCCACTCTTTGCCCTTGATGATCTCGGCCAACACTTGCTCGTCTTCCGGGGTCGGCAGGGCCTCTTTGACATGTTTCGCGTAAGCCTCGGGCGACAATAGTTCGCCGGTCACGCTGTAGGTCTTGCCAATATGCTCGCCGATGGAACGATTGAACTTCAGATCCGGGGCATAGAGCTTGGCCTGGCCCTCCGGCACCAACTGGTTCAGTTGCTCGATGAGTTTCGCGGATTCATTCATATAATGACCGCGGGAAAGATCGTTCAGTTTGTCCTTTTCAGCGGGCACGGTAGCTTCATGTTCGTCGTAGCGACCTTTGAGCCCCCACGTATATGCCCAATGCGCCGAGGAAGAGTGATCCGTCCCGAATAAATCGTAGGCGGTGGAGAGCCACTTGTTAAAATATTTCTGGACAATGGGAATGGGAATTTTACCGGCGCGCATGATTCGCGTCAGTCCGGTATGTCCGGTGAACATATGAAAGTGTTCTTCTTTCAGCATCGCCGTGACGCTTTCGGCCAACGGCGCGAAGGACGAATGGCTCAACATCGTCAACTGATACTTGCCATCGCGGTCGACGAACTCGGTGTAGGTGAAAAAGTCGAGCCAGTTGTTTACCGGCGCGTTAAAAGAATCCAGGAGCCGGTCGCCGCGGAAGGCGCGCCGTTCCAAAAGTTTTCGCGCTTCGAGCTTTCCCGAGTCGCCGAAGTAATTGACCAGCAGGTAGCACATCTGCCAGCCGTGACGCATTTCTTCGCTGTTCACCCGGATTAGGGCCTTGCGATCGTATTCCGTCGGCGCAGTGTCGAGCAGGTTTTTTTGCTGTTCCACCGACGCGAACTCGGTGTCGCCCTGATAGATGATCAGATTCATGAGCGCGTCGCGGATCGATTGATTGGGTATTTGGCCAACACGCTGCCATTTCGGCTGCCCTTTGAAATCGCCAAACTCAATTTCCGAGCTATGGAGCTCGCCTAGCTTGGTTTCGAACTTTTGATCGTGGAGAAGCGCCGGGTCGTAGCCGATATCCTTTTGCCATTGATGAAAATATTCGATCCAGTCATCGAAGGTGGAAATTTTGAGCATTTTTTCGGACCTCCTTTCAAACTTCGAACGAGCGTTCGAATGTTAACATAACCCCTGCACTGCTGGATGTCAAGCGGGTACTGGAGGGGCGCAAGTTTGCTTTAGATCCGGGCGCAATTAGCGATACATTTCAATTAGTTCTACCATGTCCAGCGCGCGAATTTGATCAAAAAGGTACTTCTTGATCTCGCCGACGGTATCCATTTGGAGGACGATTTGGGCGGTGGCTTTGGCGGCCTGGTAGGTTATCGAACGGACCGCTTTCTTAATGACCGGGATATAAAGGGCGCCCATGCTGAACTCTTCGAGTCCCATGCCGAGCAATAGCAGGGCACAGAGCGGATCGCCGGCCATCTCGCCACACATGCCGACCCGTTTGCCTTCCCGTTTGCCGGCTTCGATGGTTGTGGCAAGCGCCGCCAGCACCGCCGGGTGCAGCGGCTCGTACAGGTTCGCCACCTTGCGGTTGCTCCTGTCCACCGCCAGGATGTACTGGATGAGGTCGTTGGTGCCGATGCTCAGAAAATCGACTTCACGCAAAAAACGGCCGGCTAGATGGACAGCGGAAGGCACTTCAACCATTACGCCCAGCTCCATGTGTCTATCAAAGGGTGTGCCGTCGCGCTCCAGGTCGTCTTTCGTTTCCGCCAGCAGTTCTTTCACCTTCGTGATCTCTTCGAGGCTCGACACCATCGGCACGAGCATGCGCACCCGGCCGAGGTCACCGACGCGCAGAATCGCGCGCAATTGGGTCTTGAAGATTTCTTCCACTTCGAGGGAGACGCGGATGGAGCGCCAGCCCAAAAACGGATTGGGCTCGACCCCAGTGCTGCGCATATAAGACGGATATTTATCCGCGCCGATATCCAGTGTCCGAATCGTCACCGGCTTGCCGGCCATGCCTTCCACGACCCGCTTGTAGAGTGCGTATTGTTCCTCTTCACTGGGAAAATCCCGGTGCGCCAGAAATGGAATTTCTGTGCGGTAAAGACCGACGCCCTGGGCGCCGTGGAGATGGGCGAAGGCCACGTCGTTTAAGAGTCCCACGTTGGCGTAAAGCGAGACGCGGTGACCGTCGAGGGTTTCCGCGGGCAAGTCTTTCAATTCCTCCAGTTCGCGGTTCAAATCGGCATAGTCTCTTTCGAGCCGGTCATATTCACGAATTACTTCATGTCCGGGATTGACATAAACGAGCCCCGAGTTGCCGTCGACGATCAACTGGTCTCCCTGGCGAATCTTTTCCATCAGTCCGTCGATGGCGACGACGCTGGGAATTTCGAAAGACTTCGCCAAAATCGACGCGTGGGAGGTAACACCTCCGGTGGACAAGACGATTCCTTTGAAGTGGTCACCTTCAAGCATGCTGAGGTCGGCGGGGGAAAGGTCTTCGGCCACCAAGACAGCGTCCTCAGGTATTTCCAGTTCCCGTCCTGACACGCCCGTAAGATTTTCCAGCAGCCGCTGCGCGGCATCTTTGATATCCGTCTTGCGTTCGCGCAGGTAGCTGTCTTTGATCTTCGCGACATTCTCCAGATAGCGTTCAAACACGAACCGCACGGCGTACTCCGCTGTAAAGCCCTCTTTGCGGATATGGGTTTCGATTTGCTGGATGATCGCCGGATCTTCGAGGATTAGACGGTAGACATCGAAGATAGCGCTCTCTTCCCTCGAGATGAGAGTGCTCATGCGGTTTTTTACGACATTGATCTGCTCGATGCCGCGTTCTACGGCGCCGCGAAACCGTTCGATTTCATGCTGGCGTCTCCGGGTTTTTTTCTCTGGAATGGCGCCCAGGTCCATGCGCGGCTCCAAAACATAAGCGCGGCCGCGGCCAAAGCCGGGGGAGGCTACCAAGCCCATCAAACGCCCGCGCCAACGCGCGGTTGGGCTTCTCTCTGGCCGTTTGCGCTCGTAGGAGCGCAGCTTGCGCATGGCGTCAACCATGCGCTTTTGATATTCCTTGCGCTCTTGTTCTTTGGTCTTGAGCGAGTCGGCGAGGCGCGCTTGAACGAAGATGCTCGCTACCTGGGCCGAGATCGTCGTCAACAGGCGAATTTCGTCGCCCGCGAACTTGCGCCGCCGCGAGGTCTGTACGACCAAAACTCCGAGGGGTGTCTTCTTTTCAATGATCGGGACGCCGAGGAATGAGTGAAAATGTTCTTCATGGGTTTCTGGGAAATACTTATAACGAGGGTGAGCCAGCGTATCCTCAACCATCACGGGTTTCATTCGTTCGATAACCAGGCCGGTGATACCTTCGCCGATACCCATGGAGACCTTTCCCACCGATTCCTTATCCAGTCCCATGGTCGCGGAAAGGGTGAGGCGACTCCTGCGCTGGTCGAAAATATAAATCGAACAAACCTCGGTCCCCATGCGGTCGGCGACGATGGCGACGATGTTATCGAGGGTGTCCTGAAGATCGTGGGAATGGCTGATGAGCGTGCTGATGTCTTCGAGTATTGTTAGATGCGGAAGCGGCTTGCGGCTGGTAGGTTTTGCTTTGGCCATGCGGAATCCCACGCGAGATCGAGCTTTCTATAAAACATAAAATTTGGCTTTTCGCTACCGAGAGAAAGCCGCGCTCAATTAAGCGGGCGCCGCGGCACGCCGCGGCGCGGCTTGAACTGAGAGCCGTTAGCGAATACCCCGGCGATCCTCGCGCCGCAGCCGCAGCGGTCGCCGTCCAGGTTGTATTCGAGGATATCGTGCCAGGAGCGCCGAATGAGGACACTTTTGCAGGCGGGACAACAGGTTGTCTGGCCTTCATCATCGAAGACGTTGCCGACGTAGCAATATTTGATGCCGGCGGCGAGCGCGATCCGGCGGGCGCGTTGCAAAGTGGCAGCGGGCGTCCTCGGCTTGTCGGTCATTTTGAAATCGGGATGAAAGGCCGTGAAGTGAAGCGGGACAGACTCCCCGAGATTCTGCATCACCCAATCGCAGAGGCGCTGGGTCTCGTCCGGGTCGTCGTTCTCTCCTGGAATCATCAAGTTGGTGATCTCGAACCAGATATCCGTTTCATGCTTGAGCCACTTGAGCGTGTCGAGCACCGGATCAAGGTGGGAGAACGTAATTTTGTGGTAGAAGCGCTCGGTGAAGGCTTTGAGATCGACGTTGGCGGCGTCAATGTAGCGATAGACTTCCGGCCGCGCTTCCGGAGTGATGTAACCAGCCGTGACCATGACGCTCTTGAGACCCTGCTCGCGCGCCCGGCGCGAGATATCGATGACGAACTCGCCCCAGATCACGGGATCATTGTAAGTAAAGGCAATGCTCGGCACCCGGTTTCGCTTCGCCAGCTGGACGATTTTTTCAGGGCTTGCCCCTAAACTGTTGGCTTCGTCGAGCTTGGCTTTGCTGATGCTCCAGTTCTGGCAAAAGCGACAGCCGAGATTGCAACCCGCGGTGCCGAAGCTCAAGATTTCGCTGCCGGGCAGAAAATGATTGAGCGGCTTCTTTTCAATCGGATCGATGGCGAATCCGGTAGAAGTCCCGTACCCGAGGGAATAAAGCTTGCCGCCGATGTTCTTACGAATGTAACAGAAACCTGCCTGGTCCTCGCCCATCCGGCAAAAGCGCGGGCAGAGCGTGCAGAGGATTCGGCCATCCTCTTCGGTGTGCCACCAGAGGGCTTCTTTCATGAAAGAAGTATCCCGCTTTAGACGTTTTGCCGCAAGAGACTGTCGTTACGCTCCCGTTCCAAACGTTCAAGCCGTTCCAATTCCCCTCCTCGGTTCCTTCGACAAGCTCAGGACGGGCTCTCCCCGCGTCGCGGGGGAAGAGGGGCTGTGCTATAGTCCTGACATGGGCCGTGTTCCAGGATTACGAGGGATGCGCCATATCGCGTTGAAAGTTAAACACGCGGCGCGGTCGAAGGAATTCTATTGCAAGTTTTTCGGCATGGACGTCGTCTGGGAGCCAGATGCCGAGAACATCTATCTGTCCTCAGGCTGCGACAACATCGCCATTCACGAAATTGCCGACAAATACGCCCAAGGGGCCGCAGAGTTGCAGCTCGATCACCTCGGTTTTGTCGTCGAGACCATCGAGAGGGTCAAAGAATTGGAGCAAGAATTTGTTTCGGAAGGCGTCAAGATCGTTCATTCCTTTAAAGTTCATCGTGACGGCAGCGCGTCGTTTTACTGCGCTGATCCCGACGGCATCGTCATTCAATTGCTTTTCGAACCCACTTTGAGCGTTCAGAAGATTATTTGACCGGAAGAGAATTGCAAGCTTGGGTTTAGCTAATTTTCATGGAATACATCCTGGGAACTGCTGCTGGACTCCTAATTGGCGCGGTGGTGGCTTGGCTCGTCGCATCCCAACGCGCGCAATCCAAACTTACAAGCAAACTGGAAGAAGCTGATCGTAGAGCCGCGGTGGCTGAGACGAAAGCGGCTGCAGCCGAAGCGACCGCGACGGAACTTCGCAAGCAGTATGACGAGATCCGCCAGAAGACGAACGATGAGTTGCAGCAACTAAGAGTCGAGGTGTCATCGGAAAGAGACGCCAAGGTCAGAGCAGAAACCGAAAAGCGGGAACTCGAGCAGCGGCTGGAAGATGAAAGGCGGCTTCTCGCAGAGGCCGAGGAAAAGCTAAAAGACACTTTCAAGGCGCTGGCCGGCACGACCCTCGAAAACAGCAATAAAGCCTTTCTGTCCCTCGCCAGGGAAACTTTCGAAAAAGTCCTCGCGGAAGCGAGAGGTGATCTTGGTAAACGGCAGGAAGCCATCACCGGGTTGGTAAAGCCGCTGGCCGAATCGCTGAAATCGTTCGATGAACATGTTCGCGCCCTCGAAACTACCCGCCAACGTGCTTATACAAGTCTCGAATCGAATCTGAGAGGACTCACTGAAAGCCAGGAAAAGCTTCAAAAGGAAACCGCCAACCTCGTCACAGCCCTGAGAACACCGCAAATCCGGGGCAGATGGGGCGAAATGACTTTAAGAAGAGTCGTTGAGTTGGCTGGAATGTCGGAGCACTGCGACTTTAAAGAGCAGCTAAGCGTTTCAACTGAACAAGGACGCATTCGCCCGGATCTTATAGTTCACCTCCCCTCAGAGCGCGAAATCGTAGTTGACGCCAAGGTCTCGCTCGATGCCTACCTAGATGGCGTTTCAGCAGAGTCCGAGCAAGGAAGAAGGGAAGCACTGACGCGCCACGCCATGCAGATTCGATCGCATATGTCGGCCTTATCTGCCAAGAGCTACTGGGAGCAGTTCGACAAAGCCCCGGAGTTCGTCGTGATGTTTATTCCCGGCGAATCGTTCTTTGCCGCTGCAGCGGATTCCGATCATCAGTTGATGGAGGACGGCATGAAAAAGCGGGTGGTCTTAGCGACCCCGACCACACTTATCGCGCTGCTCCACGCGGTTGCGTACGGTTGGAAGCAGGAACAGATTGCCAAGAACGCGCAGGCCATAAGCGAATTGGGGAAGCTACTCTACGAGCGCATGAGAACGCTGGCCGGCCATATTTCCGACGTCGGCAGCGGCCTCGAAAAAGCCAGCGGCGCGTACAACAGCGCCGTTGGCTCACTGGAAACCAGGGTGCTGCCCGCCGCCAGGCGCTTCAAAGAACTCGGCGCAGGGTCGGGCGATGAGATCATT
>CAWJBB010000041.1:0-333537 GCA_963840855.1 uncultured delta proteobacterium | reverse complement strand
GAAACCCTCCCGCTTTCGACCAGACCGAAGATCGAGAATGGAGGATCGAAGATCGCCATCCTCAATTCTCTATTCTCTATCCTCTATGGCTATCTTGAAACGGTCATCCCCAGACTTTGCGGGCGGTTTGCGCCACTAATTCCAGTTTACGCCGCTGATCGTCCCAGGAAATCAAGTTTCCCGCCGCGCCCGACGCAAAGCCGCACTGGGGGCTCAGTGACAAGTTCTCGATGGGCACGTACTTCGACGCCTCGTCGATGCGCCGGATAAGCTCATCTTGCGGCTCCAGACGCCCTTGTTTCGTGGTGATCAACCCCAGGACTACATGTTTTCCTTTCGGCACAAATCTGAGCGGCTCGAAGCCGCCGGCCCGCTCCGTGTCATATTCCAGCAAAAAAGTATCGATATCCAATTTGTTAAATAGTTTTTCGGCGATGGGCTCGTATCCACCCTGGGAGTGCCAATTACTGCGGCTGTTGCCGCGGCAGATGTGAATGGCCAAGGTTACCCCGTCGCGTCTCAATCCCTGTACGGATTGGTTGTCGGCCATGAGAAATTCCTCGAAGGCCCGGTCCAGGTCAACGCCGTCTTCACGCATGCGCTGTCTCTGGGTCTCATCGACGAATGCCGCGTATCCGGGAGCATCGAGTTGAATGTATGGTACGCCTTCCTCAATAAGCGAGCTAATTTCGCCGCGGATAATCACGGCGATATCGCGCAGCAACTCGGCGACAGTGGGATAAACCTTGTCTGTGATCCCGCGCCGGTAGGCTCGGCACCCCAAGTATCCAGCACTGGGAACCGTCACTTTGCAAGGTCCGGGAGCGTGCTGTTTGAGAAAAGAGGACTCGTGGGCGGTGAGACGGCGAATTTGCCGGAGTTTTCCGCCCACAACTCGTTCCGTATCTCCCTGCGCGCCGATAGGCCGACCGCTCCACTGGCGGCCCGACTCGGCCTGGACCGTTCCCTCTACGGCCTCGGCGAAACCGCTGCGGAACGTGCTCCGGCGGTACTCGCCGTCTGTAAAAACTTCTATTCCACTCTCGCGCTGCATCTCTAGGGCATCGAGGATCGCCTTATCCTCGAGTTCTCGCAGCTGCTCTAATGACATTCGGTCCGCCGCCCTGGCGGCCCTCGCCTCCAGCAGTTCCGCTGGACGCAACAGGCTTCCTAATTGATCTGCGCGATAGAGCATGTCATCTCCCTCCCGGTTCGGCGGCTGACTTCAACTTACTTGAGCGCCGCAACCGCTTCCTTAAGTATAGACCAGTCGAAGATTTGACCTATCGGCGTGTCAGGCGGGACGCCGGCGAGCGTAGCCGTTCTTCTCAATCCCTGCTCGGATGCTAAGCCGTCATCGGGCCAGATGTCTCTAATTTGGTCGTAGCCTTTCGCGGCCATTTCGACGTTATCGAGCTTGAGAAAGTCTTTGAGAAATGGAATCACGTCTTCCCGATGGGTCTTGGTATAGGAGATGCCTTCAAGAGTGCCCATGATGAGCCTTTTGATCTCATCGCGACTCTTACGCACTCGTTCTTCCAACACTATGTAAGCGCCCGTCGGAGCCTCCACCAGATCCTTCAAATAGGCCAGCGGCCTAAAGCCCTCCTTTTCGAGGACGATATCCGCCGGGACGCTAACCATAGCCGCATCGACTTTTTTCGCCCGCAGCATCAAGAAAGCGTTGGCGCCCGTACCGGCGGGGAGTACGTTGATGTCCGCCCTTTTCATTCCGAAGCTTTCAAGTATCCACAGTAGCGACAGATCCACCGCCCCACCGATCTGACCGACGGCCACCGTGCGCCCCTGCAGCTCCTTAGAAGATTTGATCTCCGGGCGGGTCATCAATACAAAGAACGGCTTGTGATTGTTGATCATCACGACTTTGCCCGGAAGCCCGCGGGATAGCGCATTCATGGGCGTCCCCAAGGTAGAAATATACTCGATCTCCTTGGTCGCAAGGGCCGTGATCGCCAGCCTGGAGGGGATTTGAATCATCAGAATTTCCAGACCATGTTTGGCAAAGATCCCCTTCTTGATCGCGACATAGACGGGAAACCACGCCACGTTTTCGTTGGGATGCGCGATCCGGACGCGGCTGAGTTGCGCCTCCGCTCGGTAAAATCCAGTACACTGAAAAACCAACGCAATCAGCACGAGCGAAATTCTTGTACTAATTTTCACGAGGACCCTCCTGGCCGAGCGACCCGCGTTACGATTGGCAATCCAAAATCATAATTGGCTCACCGCTACCGGTGCGCTCAAAGTCTTAGACCATCAGCTCCCCCGAATGCAAACGGATGTCTTTCGATCTGCGTCCGATCCGCGAGCCGATCAAGGAAGTAGCGGATAAGTCGCGCCGGAAAAAACTAGCCAAACATATTTGAAATTATCCGATTACGAGAAGAGCGGAAAAGATTGGATCTCGCGCAAAGCATGTCCTGAGTCCCGTCGAAGGGAACGCCAAGGACGCCAAGGTGACGGGCCGAGGCCCGTCATCCCGAGCGAATGCGAGGGATCTAAGAAAGATTTCTCCCTTCGGTCGAAACGACAGAGAATCTTTCTTTGCGAGCTTAGCGTGCTTGTGGTTCGACTGTGCTCACCACCCTGAGTAAGATCGAAGGGGCGCGATAAATTTTCTTAAACTCGTTCGGTATAACAATTCTATGGTTAGTATCTATCATTGCGGCCATCGTCACGAATCTGCTAGAGAGTCTTACAAAGAACCGCTTGGGAAAGCGCCCATGAGAACAGAGACCATATTCAAAATTCGCGTGACGAGTGCAGCAAAAAGCGGCAACAAAATGGAGGCGAATTGATCCCGGTGAACGTCACCGGCGCCATCGCGGCCATCGCCCTGGACATGGGGTATCCGTGGCAGATCACCAAAGCCTTCGCCTTGATATGCCCATATGACCGGTAGCGGAGATTAGCAAGATACAATATCAAAGAGGCGATAAGATACTGGCGCGACTACCAGCGGAGAAGAACATGACCCGAAAATCAAAATCAGCCGCATCCCGTAGCCACGAAGAGGCAACGGTAGAGAGCTTTCGCAAAGACCCGGCCTTCGCGGCTGAGTATTTAAACTCAGTCCTCGAAGACGGCGACCAAGAGGAATTGATGCTCGCGTTGCGACGCATGTCCAAAGCTTTCGGCGGCGTTCCGAAACTTGCGGAACAGGCGGAGTTGAACGTCAATACGTTCTATCGAAAGCTTTCGTCTAAGGGCAATCCGGAACTGAAGAGCCTGAGAGCTCTCCTGCGAGCGATGGGAATGCAGCTTACGGTCCGCCCGCTGCGGAAACGCGTGGCATGATTCATCGATCTAGCGGCGCTATTGGACTAAGGATGGAAGGCGTGGCTCTGCCAAGATTGGCTAGATGGGAAAGCTAATTCTGATGTTCTCCGGAATCCCAAGATCCAAGACCTGATCATCAACGTAGGTCGGTTATCTTTGACCAACGGATGAACGTGGTTCGACGTCACCATATAGCCGAGCACCGAAAGACCGAACCGTTTCTTGGCTTCGAATAGCCACTGCAAGTAACGAGTCCGATCACGCACAAATTTTAGCAGGAAGGACTTGTGGTGGCAGCGGTGAGTGAGGTGCCAGATGTAACCGGGCAGAAAATGGCGGCTGGCGCGTGGCATCGCTTGTGTCTTAGAGCCCGCTTTTTCACGGGAAAAAACGAATTCTAAGCCTCTAGACCGCGCTATTTATACAATCTTCTATCGCTGAATCAATGGGTTTACGCTGGTCCGACCCGCCAGGATTACCACCAACGTTCGCTATTCCCCGCTCTGCTAAACCCGAATCAATCACACATCTTCGAGTTGATGACGGTGCCACCGTGTAAGCGTATGAGGCCCCGGCTCAAAGCGTCCGTTATGATTCTCAGGGCTAAAACAACACGCACCGCTAGCCCCTTCTAGCCTGACGCCAGATTCCAGATAGTCGATCGCGCGGGACGGATCACCTCCGGCAGCGTTTAGAGCCGTTGCGCAATGTGCCAGGCCGTCCCAACCGAAGGCATGATTTGCGGTCGGTACTTTTACACCGTTCGCCTCCATCTCCTGAAAAAACTCACTCTGTGCCGCCGTTTGATGGCCGTTCCGATGGAACATGTCGACGAACCAGCACTCACCCGGATAATCGCTCAGGATCTCCAAGAAGCTCTCTCTCAAGAGCGTACGGCCGAACAAAATCGGAATTCCCGGCGAAATGCTTCTGATCATCCGCAAAAGGCGCACGGCTTTCGGCTCGCTGGAAAAAATAACGTAAATTAAGTCGGGCCGCCACTCGCGTGAGATCTGAACGCCTTCTTCGAACGATACCGGCTGGGATCGGCTGTCCACCCCGTGTGCTCCCAACGCATCCCTCATGCTAGAAGCTACTCGGCTTTGAAACTGCGTCTGGTCATGGAGCAGCAGAACCCGTCGCCACCGGATGCTCTCGATACGCGCCGCCACGGCGGCCGTCGTCTGGCTGGTCGGCAGTCCAATATGAAACACCTGCCTCCGCCTTTGCCAAACCGCCGGATTGTTATTGGCGACGAAGCACAAGAGATTCATTTTTGCAGCGAGTTCTCCCAGGCGAGTTGACTCGAAAACGTTGGTCGTCCCGATCACGGCCGAAATTTTATCTCGCCAACTGGCGAGCTTTCTCTCAAGATCGCCGTGGTCGCGCCGGAAGACCTCCTCGGAAACGACGATGTCTTGATTACCGGCCAGCATCTGCCCCAATAAGCGAGCGCCGAGCGCTTGATCTGTGGTCGAAGGATCGTCCCTCGCCCGCCCCAATAGAAGAATGTTCACAAAGCCTGCCTCTCTAACGTAAATCCGAAATGGAAACTAAAAGAGCCCCGGTATCCAGCGCTTAACACGCTTGGTGTAGGTAACGTAGGGCGCGCCTAAAGCGCAAGCTAAATTCTTTTCGTCGGCAAGCACGCGAAAGTGAAACCAGATCGCAACCAGTAGAGTGATCAACGCGGCGAGCCAAGATTGGAGAGTGAGAGCCAGCCCGGTGAGAAAAATGATATGGCCGAGATACATGGGGTTGCGGGTGTAGGCGTAGAGGCCGCTATCGACCAATCTCTCCCCCGGAACATCCGGGCCGGGACCGCCGCCGCCGCGCGTCATCCGATACTTCCCGCACATGCGATACTGTAAGTAGCCCCAGAGCAGCAGTGGCAAAAACCAGAGGTTTACATCAATGCGCCCGCCATGCGTCAGCAATTCCCACGCAAGAACAACCAAGGGATAAATGAGAAATGTCCTGACTGGAGTACGGCTGAAAAACCGCATGATATCGGTTGAGAGACATCAAAAACGGGTCGGGAGTCTCTTCATGACGTTTCTGACGACCGCGGAATCGTGAATCCTTGTTCGAGAAAAATTTCTTGTCTGCGCCAGCCTCGTCGCGTGATGTGATGGGAGGTCTACCGCGTCCCGAAAATCTCCTTGAGCAGGCGGTCGATGGGAGCGAGATCGGTGAACTCCGGCAGGGTCAGGTCCAGGTATCTTCGCCCCGGCACGAGCCTGACTTCCGGCGGCAGCATCTCCTTGGGGATGTCGATCCTGCGCGAGTAGGGAGGGTGTGCGCCCGAGAGGTCGTTGGACATCTGGAGCGCGGTCTGCCCCCTGCGCGAAAGGAACCAGTTGATAAAAACTCGGGCCGCATTAGGATGAGGGGCTCCGCGCATGAGGCCCAAGGAGCCGCCGCCCGTGCTGAGAGGCTCTCCTTCTTTCCATTCCCCCATCTCGAAGTGCTCCACTGGCAGCCCCTGGCTTTTGGCCTTGTCGATCTCCCGGCAGCCGAGGCAGATGGCGAACTTCCCGGCCGCCAGCCAATCGTCGATCGTGCGCTGGTCGCCGAAGGTCATGCCCATTGCGCCGAAGAAGCGCCGTATGAAGTCGGGCCCCAATTCCGGATGGTGATAGTAGAACTGGAGATGAGCGGTGATGCCGCCGCCCAAGGCGGGCCTCTGGGAGACGATCCTCCCCTTCCACTTGGGATTCACAAGGTCGCGGTAAGAGCGGAACTCCCCGGGGTCAACCAGGTTCCTGTTGTAGCTCAGGCCGCGCAATCCAGGCAGGACGATATAGGAGAACACGAACTGGCGTTCGGGGTCAGTGAAGGCGTGCCGGGCTGCCGTACCACTTGGATTCATCCAGCACCTCGGGAAGAATGAAGGCGGGCTTGAGAGGCTCCAAGACCTTGCCACGGTGCAGGGTCAGCGCGGTGCCGGACCCGCCGCTGAAGAGATCGGCGACGACGTTGCCGGCCCGGGCCTCCGCCATGACCCGGGATACTAGCTGGCTCCCGCCACCGGTCACGGTAACGACGCGGATTTCCGGATGGTCCTTGCGGAACTCCTCGAGCAGCGGCGCCTGGCCGTACCGATTCACGTAAAGGTTCAGCCGACCTTCTCTTTTCGCCGCCTCCAGCACCCGCTCCCACTCGCTCTTCCAGTCGGCCAGCACCCGCCCGGCGGTGAGCGACAGAAAAATGACGGCCGCAATCAGGACGGCGATCCGGTTTTGCATGCCCAGCCTCCTTTCCAAGCGCGAGCCGAGCGTTTCACGAAGGCCGCGACGACGCTCTTTCGTACCCTAATCGAGAGGCAGATGTCCAGCCCGCCCCAAACTCTTCCGTTATCGTGATTAAAGATGAAATAGTTATGCCCCGATCCTCGCCTTCCCCCATGAATCTCAAGGAAGCACGCCGGGCCGCTCCAACTGAATTAGCTAATTCTGCAAGCACCGCCGCAGTCGGCTTGAACGACTCCCTCGTTGCCCAAATACGATAAGTCTGACGCCAATCTCCCATTTTCGTTACGCGTCTGGGATTTATTCTCCTTCGCCGAATACCTCGCAGCTTGCTGCGGGGATGAAGGCGAGGAGAACCCTCCGTAGCCTTGGCGAAGGAGGGTGGAAGGGCTTCGGAGAATTTCGCAAGATACCTCGGAGCTTTGCTCCGAGGAGCTTCATTCCAATCGTAGTTTCTCTGTGCTATGAACATGCTGCATTTTTTTGCTCTGGAGACGCTCGGCAGTTACGTGAAGTCGAGCTGTCAGGCCGCGAAAACTTTGAGTCATAGTTTGGAGGCTACATGGATAATCGTAGAGAAAAGGAAATTGCCCAATTAAAAGGGACTATCGCCACCGCCATCGATATTCTGGCCTGGGAGCTTTCCGATATGATGGGACATGTCAGCGCCAGGACGCCTGATGGCGATCATTTCCTGTTGCGGCACATACGGCCGCCCATTGATCCAACAGTGCCGCAAGATGATGTGCTCGAGTTTGATTTAGAGGGAAATCGCATTTCGGGATTGCGCGAAGGGGCCGGGCCGGGTTTTGAAATTTATTTTTACACCTCGCCCTATAAGGCGTTCAAAAACGTTGGCGGAATAGTTCATTGTCATCCGGCCATGGCTGTAGCGCTGGCGGCGGTCGGACAGCACGTCGTCGGAATCCTTCACCGTCACAAATTTGAGGAAGTTCCAATCGTGCCGTGGGTGTATGGATCGTTACCGGAGCATGGCGAGATCGTAACCAAAGCGTTAGAAAAATGCTGCGCCGTAGTGATCGAAGGTCACGGGGCGGTGGTCACCGGCGAAACCCTCGAAGAAGCCTGCGTGAACATGCTGCAGCTTGAACGCGCGGCCAAGATGACGATGCTGGCGGCGCCACTCGGAAAGGTCAAGCCGGTTTCACGCGCGGCGGTGGAGAAATTTGAATCGCTCGTTGAAGTGAAACAAAGTAAATCGGGCCGACCGCTGGCCGAGTGGCGATACTATGAGCAATTGCTCAAAAGGGGAGAACGCTGGAGCAGGCTCTGACCGGGGCGAATCTTAGCGGGTCGCAGCACGGAACGGCCTATTGCGTTTGTTAGGGTACTGCCGGGCCGGGTTTTCCAGCAGAGGATTTTCTGGGCAACAGGCTTGTCGGTGTCGGGCTTTCGTATTGCTTTATTGTCGAAGCTCACTCGCAAACTGCGCCTCCAACTTCAGGTCGCGGTTAGCCGCGTACGTTGCGTACAGCCGACTGAAGACGGAGCAATCGCGATGCAACCGCTTCCCCAGCCTTAAGAAAATTCTCACAGGAACGTTTGTGCCCCCTTGACCTGCCCGCTAATGGGCGACCCGAAGTTTGTCCGTTATATTAAGAGTTCGTTCAAGGACGGCACCACCCATATCGTCATGGCGCTGCTGTTGGAAATCCAAATGCCTTTACGATTTGTTCTTCGTAGTGTCCCATCTTTGTATAATGCTCCCACGCCATAACCGATATTGTTTTTCCCCTCGTTATCTGCTCGTGAATCGAGCCGGGAGTAAACAGAGAGGCGGCCAGATCAATTTCATCTAAAAGCTTCTGCCCTTCCGGACTGCAGACGAACTCCAGCCACAAAAGACCGGCATAAGGATTTCCTGCCGTACTTAGCACGGCTTCGGCTTCGGTGAGTCGAGTGGGAACAGGTTCCGCTATTTTGGACCCCAAAACGCCCCTCGGGTCCTTAAGCTGGATCTCTTTGAGAGTCTTGTAATTTGGTCCGAAGAACAGGCGCTGCTCTCCTGCCAGCATAAAAGTGAGGACGCGAGCATCTCCCCTGAACCATATAGGTTGTTGAGCAGCAATTTTGCGAGAGAAGTCAAGAACTTTCTCCAGGCCCCAAGTTGGAACGAGCGCAGCTAGAGTTTTAGGTCTGACATCGACAACGAACTTTTTGTCCTTGAATTCAGGCCTAAGAAAGTCCTCCCAGCTATTTGGCACCTTTTCCTCTGAAATAAGTTCTTTGTTGTATGCGACCACCTGAATGTTGCTTTGCACCGCGACAATATGACGATTCACTGGATCTACCAATCTTGGCGAAATTCTAATAATTCCGTGCTGCGCCATCCCGAGCAGGTCGAACTTTTTTTGGTACGGAAGATAGTCATTGTAGTGTTCGAAGGCCAAATAGTTGACATCCCATCCCCTGGCAAGCCCGGCCTTCATCTCGTGAACCATGCGGGTATACTTCTCAAGCCCGTTAAGCTCTTCCACGCGAGCGTCAATAAATGGATACTTCTTCTTGAATGCCTCGCTGGCGGCCTTGATCGAGCGTGGATCAAGCGCAACCAAAACACGAAGTTTTCCTTCCTTTTTAGCCTTAGCCACGATCTCGTCATGACTGGTTTCGAAGATATAGCCTTTAGATTCAGCAGCCTTTTTGGCGCTCGCAAGCGTCGCGTCAGCTCCGAACACGGCACTGGTCAAAAACGCCCAGCACGACAGCGTCCAGCAAGACACCCTAATCACATTCATGTAAGTTTCTTTCATTCATGCCTCCATTCGTCGACTCTATAGCTCTTCTTCAGATTGAAGAACTCTCATAACCTCGTCTGTGGTTTTAATCTCTGCCCTGCCTGCCAGCGATGCTAGATGAGGAGATCTAGGCGGATAGGTAGCATCAGAAACCACAACTGTACGGTACCCCAACCCGGCTCCTTCCCGAACGGTGTCGGACACACATCCGGTGACTGCACCCCCGGTTACGAAGCAGCGGTTTATGGCCAAATTCCTAAGCAACCGATGCAGGGGAGTGAAACCGAATGCGCTTTGCCCCTTCTTGATGAGCACGTAGTCTTTTTCTTGTGGCGCAAGTTCGGCTACGGTCTGAGCTCCCCAGCTTCCTTCCGTGCGCCGGCCGGTTCCAGACGGCAACTGTTTATTTCTGTGAACCATTTTAGGGCTGGCACTGTCGGAGAGATCTATCCGATGAGCCAGATTTACATAAACAACCGGCCATCCTTTTTCCCGCATGAAGTTGCTCAAGCGCTGATTGTTCGAAATGATTAACTTTCTCTCCGCGTCTGTTAAGTGCGAAAATCCTAAACGCTCATTGCATCCGTCTCGATGGATAGAGTCGTTTTGCATGTCCACAACAATTAGCGCGGGCCTTAGGCCACTTTCACGCTCGGCTGCGTGCTGATCCATTTTTGATAGTTCGTCTACCGTTTCCGTCGTAGTTTGGATTAACGCCCGATTTCTTAGAGAGCCCGAGTGGGAGGAATCAAGCGGAAAACTTGCGTCTGAAATGAGGACGATGTCATAGCCAAACGCAGCTCCTTGTCTGACCGTGTCGTCCACGTTCCCGGCAACTCCGCTAAAGCCGGCCACGATGCAACTGTTCACGTTCTGTTCCGTGAGCATGCGATCCAGGGGAGTGTGCTGAAACGCGCTGTGCCCTTTCTTTGTAACGATGAAGTCAGAGGGCCGAGTGGCAATCTCTTTTACAAAGGAAGCGCCATGGCTTCCTTCCACCAAGAAGGGAATCTTTGAGCCGATACGTTCAATCCAAAAGGGGGAAAATAAGCAATCTGCAAGGTCAGGCCGAAAAGCCGTCCTCACGTGAAAGACAGGTCGATTCGCGTCGCGGACTGACTCTAACAACATCCTCGCGTTCCGGAAGGCTGCAATACGATCATTGCCGGGTATCGGCTTGATTCCGAGATCAGCGAGCGTATCGGGCGGATCAATGAAGTCGTTTTGAAAATCAATGAGAAGCAAAGCAGACGTTCTTAAGATTTCGCTGAAGCTCATAACGCTTTTCCCATCTCTGGTCCGCCCCGATCTGTATTACAGCCGAAGCTTTTTGCCAAGCGTTTGAATATCAGCCGGGGTCAAATCTTGACCTACGACAGAAGCGATACCTCGATCTCGATTAATAGTTATACGAGCGGGTTGATCATTTGTCCGCGCGCGGAAAACCGTAGGCCTCGACGACCATCGCCATCCACTTGGGCGTGTTTTGGAAGGTTCGAAAGTCGTTGACGGCAACTTTTTTTCCCTTCGCGACCCTTGCCACTTCTCCATCGCCAAAGATGCTGGATTTTATTGGTTCGTATTCGTCGATTATTTTTTGCCCTTCAGGACTGGCCATATGCTCGATAAAAAGAAGGGCAGCATACGGATGGGAAGCGCTCTTTAGAATAAAGTGATTCTCACGCAAGTACACCGGTGCGGGCTCGATAATCTTGCACTGGAGAGAATTGGTCGGGTCTTTTCTGGCGGCTTCGACGCAGCTTTGATAAAAAGTCATCTGGTGAATCGCCTCCTCTCCGCTTGCCAGAGCGCTCATCGCGCGCTGATTGCCGCGGAGCCAGACAGGGTCTTGTTCCTTTATTTGACGCGCGTATTTTAGCACCCACTCTTCACCCATTCCCGCCATCAGGGAAGCCATGCACTGGGGCCGGACGTCTGCGATAAATTTTCGGCCCTTAAACTGCGGCTTGAGAAAGTCTTCCCACTTTGCAGGAAGTGCAGCCTCTGAAAGGCGGGTCTTGTTATAGGCAATCGAGCAGATCGTGCTTGCTACCGAAACAACATTGCGGTAGTCAGGGTCGACCATCTTGGGATTGATTCGTAGCACGCCCTTTTGGGCCATACCCAGGATGTCGAATTTCATCGCGTGGGCGGCGTTTTCGATGTAGAATTCTGAACTCGCCTCGGAAGTGTCGAAGTCCTTCACAGTTCCCGCTTTTAACTCGAGCAGAAACCGCTGGTAACCGTCCGTGCCGCCAATTTCCTGCATACGGATATCAATGAACGGGTATTTCTTAGAAAAAGATGCCATCATGGGTTTAAAGGTTCCTCCGTCCAAAGAGGAGATTACACGGAGCTTACCTTCTTTCTTAGCCTTGGCTACGACCTCGTCACGGCTGCCGGCGGTAAGATACCCGTCAGCGGCAGCGGCGGCAGTATCCCAAAACGAGCAACCCAGAAAAAGGACGAGAGTGATCAACAAGAGTTTTTTCATGCTGCACCTCCTCAGGTAGCCTATACTAATGTTTCGCCCAATGTGATACACCGCACCGGGAAAACTGAATCCGCAATGGACGCGACATGGTCTAACCAGTACCACGAAAAGGGTATAACTAGTCAACATCCCGACCCCTTTTCTGTTTTGATTGGCTTTTGCCGTATGATAATAACGTCGCGACACCGGTCAGTTGTTGATCCAAACCATTCCCCTTAATGAGGTAAAACAGTAATGACCCAGAAACAGAAGAAAGTAAAAAGATGGCACCGCTGGAGCGAAGTGGAGTACGTGAACGCTCTCTACCTCTCTAAATATCCGCCGCCCTAATCCGTATACGCGGCGCTCGCCAAAGATATCGGTGTCAGTACCGGTTCGGTGCTTATGGCCATCTCGAATTTTAATTACCTCGCTGGGCGTGGCGGACTGCCTCATGCTTCAAAGCTTCAAAAGCACATTTTTGTGAAATGCAATAGCCTGCCCGAACCGGAGCTCCGGCGCCTGGCTGAACTTTAACTGAGACCTTATTGTCGAGTCAGTTACATATCTAACTTTGTCTGGCAGTCGTTTGAGATCTGAGCCTCGACGTAGAGAGATTTTGCTTGTGATTCCGCATCTGGCCAGCGATTGCGCCTTCGTTGTGTGGTTTGGGCCAGCATTTCTAATCAAGACAATGCGCAGTTCAACCGTAGGTGCCTTAATTTGAGCGAGAGGACCCCGATCAACAGCGTGGAGGCCAAATGGACCTCGTACGGGACAATATACGAGGCCTCTCTCACTGAACCACTGCAACCTGGATAAGGGATGATGGGCTCCGAAAGACGTATGCCAAATATCTGTAACGGTTAGGTGCAGGGTTCGAATCAAGTGAGAGACTCGCCGTTCAAGAAATCGTTTTCTCAAAGGGCTAACAAGCTCGATGAATACGTGTCGAAAAATTAAGACTTGACAGGAAAATTATAGGATGTCCCCTAAACATCCCCCGACATCAAATATCGGTAGGTTTGTAAATCGTAAGTTCCGAGATGTGGTCGAAATCGCTGTCGCGGGTCGCCAGACTGTCAATGCCATTTTCCTCCATGGCCGCCACGATCAGCGAGTCGTTGGTAAGCAGCCCGTACCGCGCTCGGACGCTGTGAGCGCGGTGCAATCGAGCCTCGTCTGACGGCAGAACAAGAATGTTCAACGCAAATATGGCCGAGGTTTGCGCCCAGTATTCCGCCAGGCTAGTAATTTCGCGCCATTTGCCTCGCAAATCCCTAACTCGATCTCGTTTGATAACGCCGTTGCCGAGCGCCTCAGCAAGCATCATCCTGTGGGTCACTTCGTTGACCACGTCAAGGGTTGTGATTCCGAAAACCTGCTCCGTGGCGCAACGCCCGAGCAAATCTCGGCATTGGCTAGAGTGGCCAAGAAAAGCGTAAATGAAAATGTTTGCGTCTAAGAAAAGATGGCTGCCGGCCGGAAGATTCTGGAGCCGCTCCGCCGGCATGACTAAAGAGTTTCGATCTCAGCGTCCTGAGCAATCCACTTGACCGTCTCTCTGTCTAGCTTGAAAGTCGGACCGGGCCGGTTCAAGATCTCCAAAGCTTTGGCAATTCGTTCTTTCCGCCCCTTCGAACTAAAATGTTTCGCTTTGAGTTCCGCGAACGAGTTTTTGGGCGTTTCTTTGGGCGCGTGTTTAGCCATAACATTATCCTACGTCATTCTAACGATCCCTTCAAATTGAATATTATCCGCTTCGTGTCCGCCGCGCCTCGGCGGTGAATCTACCTCGGCACGGCCAGCAACACACATAGACTCCCGACCCCTTTTCTTCACGTAGACCAACTGACCGAGAATTCTCGAAACGTGGAAGTTATCCCTGCGATTTGTAATTGTCTTATACGTTTTGAACGGAGCGCCTGTCCTGAGCGCCGCGAAGCGAAGTCGAAGGAAAGCGATTGAACGGCTTGAACGTTTTGAACAACTGTAACCAGGGTGTGCCATGCACTGCCCATATGACCGATAGCGCAGAATAGCAAGAAACAAGACCTGCCCCGAGCCCTTTACCGACAGGGCAATCCAAAAAACACGTTGTCGAAATGGAACGCGTCCGTTATGCTGGGCGCCCAAGAACCGGAAAGGAGGATCACCCGATGCGACAAAGGATGGCCGCTCTGATCGTAGCGGCGTTTCTCTTCAGCGTGGCAGCGCCTTCCGTCTTCCCTCAGGAGCCGTTCTACAAAAACAAAGCGATCCGCATCGTGGTCGGCTACGCGGCCGGCGGTGGCTTCGACACCTATTCCCGAACCATCGCCCGCCACATGGGCAAGCACATTCGGGGGAACCCTGCGGTGGTTGTCGACAACATGACCGGCGCCGGAGGCATCATCGCCGCCAATCACGTCTACAAAGTCGCCAAGCCTGACGGCTTGACGATCGTCAACTGGATCGGCTCCCTCGTCATCGGCCAGGTAACGGGACACAAAGGAATCGAATTCGACGCGCGCAGATTCGAATACATCGGTTCGCCGGTAAGAAACCACGATACCTGCGTGCTGACCAAGGGCAGCGGGATCACGAGCGTCGAGCGCTGGATGGCGGCCAAGACGCCCGTCAAGCTGGGCGGCGTGGCGCCGAGCTCGACCACCGACGACGTCGCGAAGATCTTGAAGGCAGCCCTGGGTCTCCCGCTTCAGCTCGTTTCGGGTTACAAAGGGACCTCGGTGATCCGTCTTGCCGCCGAGGCGGAGGAGGTTGCCGGCGTCTGCGGCCTATCGTGGGCGTCCGCCAAATCGACCTGGGGAAGGGCCCTGGAAACCGGCGACGCAGTGGTCGTGCTGCAGAACGCCCCGAAACCCCATGCCGAGCTTCCCAACGTTCCTCTGGCCATCAGCCTTGCCAAAAGCGAAGAAGGAAGACAGTTCATCGAGATCGGAATCCATGACGCGAGCGCCATCACTTATCTCTATTCCCTGGCGCCGGGAACGCCCAAGGACAGGGTCCAGAGCCTGCGCCGCGCGTTCCTGGAAACGATGAAGGACTCGGAATTCGTCGCGGAGACAAAAAAAGCCAAAATGGACCTGGCGCCTTTGAGCGGCGAAGAAGTGGAGCAAACCGTGGGACGATTCTTCAAATTGAGCCCGGCGATGGTCGCAAAGCTCAAGGAGATCCTTGAGTAGAGTTGCTCGTTCTTGGCCGAAACTTACTTTAAAGCTCCAGCCAACCTATAGAGTCAAGTATGGAGTTGAAAAGCTGGAGAGTCGCGACGCGGAAATATGCTCTGGTAAAATTCGCAACTCTATCCTGCCGCTCTGTGCTTGGCAGTGGGAGGAGTCGCGTGAGCGGCCGATCGATCCCGGAAAAAGCTAAAAGCGGTGACCCCTTTTTCGTTCCTTCTGCTCCGAGCAATATCGCCGGACCGGGGAGTCGTCAATCCCTTTTCTGTTTGATGGGGAGAAATGAAGCTCCCCGCAGCAAGCTGCGGGGTATCCTGCGAAATTCCCCGAAGCCGCTACCCTCCTTCGCCAAGGCTACGGAGGGTTCTCCTCGCCTTCATCCCCGCAGCAAGCTGCGAGGTATTCGGCGAAGGAGAATAACGGGGTCGGGAGTCTTTTCATGAATGGTTCGGACGACCGCGGGAACGCATCGTCGATTGAAGTCCAAGTTGTTTGGCAGTTCTGCTCATCCAGTCTTCACTGCCATAGGGGCGGCCGCGCTGCGCGCTCGACCGTAAATCATCCAGCTCCGATTCTCGCTCCGAATCGTTGACGAATTCAATCCAGTTCTTCGGTCGCTCCATTGGCCAATAACTCAACATCTCAGATCGCCCGCCATCCTCGTCCAAAAACCGGTTTAGACTCGACCACTGCCAGTGCTCCGCCCGTCCAACTAACCCGGCCCGCACAGCGTTGCGCTCAACGTATCGGGCGACCGTCAGAAAATGCTCGTCGGTCTGAACCGGAAAGGACTTGAATCGTCCTTGATATACCGGCCCGCTACCCGACGAATGACGGTGTGCATGCCAGCGTTGCGTATGTGTCACCGTAATCCATCGCATCACCTCGGAAAGCTCTCCACCGTCGCGCGGCCACAACAGCAAATGCCAGTGAGTCGGCATCAAACAATACGCCGCAATCCGTATATTGGTTCGCCCGATGGCTTCACTGAGAATTTTCTCAGAGGCACGATAGTCTGCGGGTTTTTCGAACAGCGGCAACCGACTGACCCGTCGGTTTAGAACATGATAGGCTATGCCACCGGTTTGCAAGACGTGGGCGTCACGGCATTTCGCCATGGCATTTATCCCATCCGGCCCTACTCTGTCAAGAAAAGACTCCCGACCCCTTTTCTCTCTGTTAAATCGGTCTTCCTTCCAACGCTCGCCGCACCAGAAACTCAAATGTAAAACTAGAGACTCGCTCACAGTTTGCTTCCAACAAACGAACGAATTCAGTTGTCCATATTCCTGAAACTTCTGCATCAGCCAAAGCTTCCAGTATTGCGGGAGCCGCTAGCAAACCATAGCGCCTTTTAAGCAGGGCTGAATCAACGACCACCCAGCGGGGATAAGGTCCAAGTCGCGCTACTGCAAAAAACCCCCTGTCAAAACAGTTTGTAGGAGCTATTGCATTAAGATCTTCTTTGGTAGGCGCGCGAGCGCGCCACCCATTCAGATCTGCTTCTATTTCAAGACGAACCAAACCTCCACCGCTCTGCGCAATGATATCTGGATGGCCGGAACTATTTATTTCCAATATACGCATTCCTAGCCGAAGGAGTACGTGGGCAGCCAGGCCTTGAATGCGGAATCCGAGCTCACTTGATTCTAAGCCCTCTTTTAGTTTTTCCAGACATTTCCCCGCAGCCCACTGCGCGATATTGTCCATATTAGCATATCTCCAATGTCGGCCCATTACGCGGTAGAAAGCCCGTAACGCGAGCAACGATGTACTCATCTCGATCGAAATGCTTCGAAAGTAAATTTTGAAAATAACCAATCTCGTGACTCGCTACAATAAGTTGGACTCGCCTGCCAAGTTCTGCCAACTTTCCCACGAGAATATCGATATGATGCCCGTCGAAAGACTGGGTTGGATCATCTAACAGAAGCAAATACACCTCAAGGGGAACATCTGTGAGCTCAGAAAATGCAAAGTAAGGAACCAACTCTAACGCGTTTAGAGCTTGCCCGTTTAGGACAGCTGAGGGCTCCCAGCCAGCAAGCCGGTTGTTATCTGTCGCTACCCGGAGTTCCAATTTTGGAAGGCGTCCTTCCGCAATTAGCACCCGGCTATACACTGGATGTTCAGTCAATCCGATGAAAGCCTCTGACAGCTTTTCGTTAATGCTTGGAAGTGCCACCTTGAGCGTTTCATTCAGGGCTCTTTCCAAATTATCTCTCAATTGCCTGACACTATCTCCAAACAAGACCAGTGTCTTTAAGGAATCTCGAACGGCTTCAAGATCACGCATTCGCTGATGAAGACTGATCAATTGTTGCTGCACTTTATGAAAGCGAACCTCATCCTGTAGATTCTCCAACTCTCTCTTCCAAGCCTGCTTCAGTTCCCCAGTTTCCCGTAACTTCGATTGCAAGTTCACTCTGTCACTCTCCGATGCGGTGAGATATGCGTGCAGTGCGCTCGCGATGTCTTCATTTTGAAGATCTGAATCCAAAAAACTGCGAATCTTATCCGTTGTGTCACACAACTCTCTTAGAAAAGAGGAACACGACGCATCCAATTCCTCAACTTGTTTAACGAGGCGCATAGTCTCCTGGTATTGAGTTTTCAAATTATCTCTTTTCGCCACAATTGCCTTTCGTTCTGCGGATTCCCGTGCGACACGATCTGCAAGGCTCTGCAACAATGCTCTAAGTTCATGCTCTCGTCTGCAAATTGGACAATACTGCTCCTCGGGCTCTTTAATATGGCGCTCAGTCCAGATACGAGCTCTATGTTGAAGGTCCAGAAGTAAGGCTTTGTCTTCGACGTCTTTGTCGAAAGCTTCTACGGATTTGGCAAGCGACTCAAGAGTAGTCCCACTTAGTGCGGCAACCAACCTTTCCTTCAACAAAGCGATTTCTTGCTGTGCGGTCGCTAACTTCGCCTCCCGATTCGCTAATTCAGAAGACAACAACGCAGCCGCCCCTATTTGCTTCTGGACCTCCGCGATGCGAGCTTGGATAGCACTACCCGATATGTCACTAACCCGGTTAAAAACGGACTCTGCCTCGTCGATAAGGGAAAAAATACCCGGCGTCGGTGAGACAGTCTCAGAATAAGCGCCTAAAGATAGACCTTTTATAAATGTACCGATCCTAGTCGCCGTTTCCTCTTGGATTGGAACATGGTCACCGGGCCAGGGTCGATTCTCGATGAATCGTTGACGCTGATCAGTTGCACGACCCAACTCCGACTCAAGATACGATCTTTTCTCATCAATATCTTTAGCGAGCGTATTTTCCCTAAGTACGTGTGTTTCCAGGAAATCATTAAGCCGACTAATCGTTACGCGCACATCCGCTAAGCCCAAATATGAGTAAATCGTCTTCTCAAATGGGCTTAAGTCATCGGCAGGCCGTCGGAGTGGTGCATTCTGAGCCGCGTAGACAATGTGCATTCCCTCTCCAGCAGGTAGAGATTGGAGCCGTGGAAGCACTTCCTTTATGCCATGACTTTGGCCGAGATTGTCAAGAATATCCGCATCCGAACCGCCGCTCACACCTCTAATCAGAGTCCGCTTTAAGGTCCAATCTCCATCGCCACGCTTCAATACGAGATCTACTCGACAGCTTCCGGTATAGTCTTGGTTTGCGACGGTTTCTCCGGGACGACGGGTCGATCCGAAAAGACCCCAACGTATTGCCTCAACTAGGCTTGACTTTCCGAATCCGTTTGGCCCGAGGACAAACACATGCTTACCATCCACGGTTATCGCCTGACCGGTCGTGAATCCTTTAAAGCCTTCAACTCTGACACGTTGAATCTTAAATCCTTTTCCATCCATACCCAACCTCTATAGTTTTTCCAGGCGGTCCAGGCCTCGTCGGACCACCTCTTCCATCCTTGTTAATTCACTTTCAAGATATGCCAAACATGCATCCGGTCCACCACCTTCCCGCATCAGTTCACTACGTATCTTCTGCCACAGTTCTCTGACATCCTGATCTTCGATGCTCGTGGCCACGCGTCCATAAACCTCATCTGCACTACTCTCATGGTTTTGTACCATACCACCTCCTCAAATAACCGATGGGCTTAAGGTCCGAAATAAACTTCTGCTTTCTTTGACCATTTCCATATTAAAAACCACGTTCCAGAAATTTCGCACTTTTCTCGCCCTCGTTCTTGATTCACCAACGGTACTGCATGGATATCCCCGGCCTCGCCACTAACACCACGATTTGACGCTCGTCGCGATATCTTTCCCGTGCTCTTTGCGGTCAGCGAGCGTTACAGCCATTTTGTCGACCGCTGCGGCCGCGATCTGGTTGCATACCCCCGTCGGCAAATAGTGATAAATAAACCGTTGCACGGCGCCGTTAGATTGACTATTGAGGTGGCCAAGGTGTTGCTGAAACGCCTGAAGAAAGAGAGGAATAGTGTTTTGCGGCAACCAGAATGTACCATATTGGCTCAGTCCTCTCGCCGGTATGACTCCTGGATCATCAGTAAAGGCCACTCTCGATCACGTAACGGCTACCAATCCATTTTTTCTATCGTTAGATTTTTTGCTTCTTATGCGGTATTGCTCCGGATCACATCCACATTGGTTTCCAGGCAAGGACGCAGATCGAGATCGTTCGCACCGACTTGGAGCCAATCATCCGGACGTTGGTAGATGTCGAAGCCGCGGCCGATCTTAATTGTCCATCCATTGCTCAGTCGAGTTTGGCGGTCATGAAGATTGCTGTTCTCTTTAATTTCTAACGCAACGGCGAACTGGTTGAGACTGTCCGCAATTGTTAACAGCTTCGGCAACGCCTCATCCTTTTCTAGCGGGTCCTCGAACCTTGTAACCAAGATGATCTTCTTTGGGTTCCCGACGCGAACTGCCGTTTCGCAGAATCGTAGAAAATTGATGATCTGGTGATGCTGCCGGATAAAAGGGTCTTCTATCACAATCTCGTCGGCACCCGGGAGATAATCACCGAAGATACTCTCATATGAATACCCCGTTGCCCCATAGTGAATACGATAATGTCGCTCCTTGGGTTCACGAGGCGGCTCGGCAAGGGCAACCGCCGTGTCGATAGCTGTGCCTGTTGACCCAGCGGAAGTTAATTCCGAGACGACTTCAATTTCCTTCTTTAGCCTGGCTGGCAACTTTACGTCTTTGTCATCGTCTGCAATCTGGCGTCGATCGGGATTTTGCGTAGCGGCGGCGTTCGTCGATTCGGGGCAGAAGACGATAATCGGGTCGCCTCCGTTATGAAGGTAACCGAGATTGATGTTCGCAAATTCGTCGTCTGGCTTCTTCTTGTTTAGCTGTTCCTTAACGCGACGCCGGCCCTCGATGGCGTACGCTAAATATTCGTTGACCTGCTCCTGTGTCGGTTCGTCGCCCGGGTGCAGTAGCTTTACAAAGGCGCAAACCGTCTTAAGGACCGCCGTCTGGTCTCTTTGATCGTAGCCCGGCCCGAGCCTGCAAGCCGCTTTCACCTGGGCGAAGCGGTTCGTTCTACGTGCCAGATGGTGAAACGCCTCGGCCAAATACTCGATGATGAGTCCATAGCGTCGCGTCAGGTTTTCATCCTTGTTCTTTGGGATTTCCCAGCCGGGCACGAATGTGTGGAAGCGATCAAGTATAGCGAGGTCAAAGACGCGGTGCAGGGGGTTGAACAGTGTGTGCTTTGGCGAATTTACAATCGCTTCAACGGAGTCATCGATATTGCCTACGAATGCTAAGCTGGCGTTGGCAGTGACAGTCGATGTGGATCGGGTGAAATTTCCGTTGGCCATGTACTGCTTCATCACCTGAAACGTCTCTTTGTCGCGAACTGTTATGCCCTCTCCGACTTCATCGAATGCGACCACGTCCCAAAACCCGATAATTCCCACCTGCCTGCGGGCATTGTTCCACCACAAGGTAGCAGCCGATGTTGGCGCACCGAGTAGAGTTGAGTAGGGTGAGAACTCGCTGAACGTATACGATTTACCGTTTCCACGCGGGCCCAGCTCAATGAAGTTGAAATTTGATTCTACTAGCGGAGCCAGCCGCGCTAGGTAATGGAACTTGAGACGTCTGTCCATCCAATCAGGCTCGAGTCCGAAGGACCGGATCAGTACGTCGAGCCACTCATCCCGTGTGAAGTGCTGGCGTCCTTCGACATAAGTCTTAAAATCAAACTTAGAAAGTTGGATGGGTTTAAGCTGTTCGATATAAAAGGCATAGTCGTCGTCTTCCGCGTCATTGTGAGCGACCGTGCATTCCGCCCATATACCGCCTTCAAAGATGCGGTCGCTCTCCGATTTGTAATATCGCTCGTTGATTGCAATGCGCGACGAGTTGAAGTTCTCCATTCGTGCCCACGGCCGCTTCTCTTTTTCCGAATACTTCACGTGGATCTTATCAATGAATGTATGTTTGCCCGCCTGCTGCACCATAATCTGCGCTTTATTGCTCTCGTCTGGACGAACGTAGTTCTTCTGGATCGTCTCCAACACAGCCGCCATGCCTTCTTGGATTTCGCGCGGATCGTCGCTCGCGCAATAACGGGCTAAAAGGAATTCCAGCACAAATGACGGCACGTTGGTGCCTTTTTTCACCTGAAGGAGCAGGTCTTTCCGCACGACCTTGCCTGCAAAGACATCGTTTAACTTCGCATCAAGAGCGTCTGAGTTCATTCCATGTACCCCGTTTTGAGTTTGAGTTCAGCGAGCATGACATTCGTTTGATCCAAGACACGCAGCGTAAAGTTACCCGAGAATTCATCGTCCATTTTGATACCTATAGATAGGGCGCTACCGGATTTGATTCGCACACCGCCAGTAGCGGGATTTACGAACGGGCTGGAACCTACCGTTCCCACAGATTTTTCCTTCGAATCGACAATCTCCATGAGCAGTTCGATCTCAACTTCGTCGTTAAAAAAGTCTCCTTGGGGCCACGTCAAATCGACCACGGGTCGACGCGAAGTGATTCGGTCGGTTTTCCCTTCTCGATATGTAAGCGTCAAACGTGGTGGAGACGATTTTTTTGTCGTCTTGTCGGAGGACTCCAATTGGACTATGAGGCAGGGAAGCACACATTCTTGCAAGGAGAGCCCCTCGTGATAATACATCTCGTTTCGCATATATGGCACGAGTGTCCTTGGTGCGGCGAAATGCTCGAAGTCTCCAGGAATGTTCAGCTCACTGGCTTTCATCACAAGATTGGCCGCGTCCGCCGTTCCCGTCCCAAGATTACAGCGTGCCTTTTCAACGATCCAATTCCCGCTCGGGCGCGGCGCAACATTGCCAGCGGGCTGTTCATGAACGAGTATGAAACCATGATCCGTCGCGATCACCGCCTGATCGAAGCCCAGTTCCGCTAATTTCGCGAGTCCGCGGATAATTTGGCGCACGAGGACTGGTATCATATGGTGCACCTGATGCGGGCTTCCGTGAGCCATGGCGTCGATATCATGCGTCCTCACAAGCAACAACTTGATCCTCTCAGGCACTTTCGGTTTTCTCTGGCGGAGCAAACCCTCCAGATCGATGTCTTGGCATTGGTCGCCTTTTCGCGCTCGCAAGTACGCAAACCGTTGTACTGGTCCAGTCGCCACTTCACCACCCAGCGTCGTAATCAGTTTGCCGTCTTTCTGCACCAGTTTCAGGGCGGACTCGGCTTCGGGCATGAGGCTGGCCATACCGACCTCAGTATAAGTCGGCAGTTGACCGCAGACGGTTTGAAGGGTCACCTTATGTTTGTCCGAGAGCTGCTTTTCGATCTCGACACCCAACTCATACCGCAGGGAATCGACCAATAGGTAGGCCACCCGTTTACCCGCTTCGAGAGCCGGTGCGACGGCTTTAGAGAATACCTGGGAATTCGAGATCAACTGCCCGCCGCTCGCCGGCCACCCTTCAGCGGTGACCAGTCGAACAAACTCTGACTGAAGGGCTTCGACCGACCGGAAATAGTCCGAGCGCGCACGCGCAACGAGGGAATCCAGCGCATCGTTATCACTCTCCCGCTGATTTATCGCTTGCTCCATCTCGCGGTGATACCGATCTAAGTCTCGCCACGTTGTCGAGTAGCCGTGCACGATCGACTCTAAAGTCGGAAACTTGGGCGTGCTCAGCCTTCCAGCCGTCTCGATTAAATCGAGCGCGCGCGCCGCCAGCGTCCACTCTGCGAGACGATCTTCCGGAGAGATCCAGATCGAACTTCGACGGCTCTCCCAGATCTCTCTCGCCTGCTCGATCTGACCTGCGAGCGCCCGTTCGACTAGCTGTTGGAGATACGATCTTTCCTCAAAACCAAAGGTGTCTCGATCGCCTAGATACTTATAGCCCTCGCACCGTTCGGCGAGAACCATATCGTTTTCTATCTCTCTCGCCGTATCTCGATACAGTTCTTTATGGTCCTGATGCTTTCGCAGCTCTTCGCAAACGTCATAAACCAAGCTCTTCGCTTCAACTCCAGCCCTAGGCACAGATTCCAGCGACGCCGGTATATCCCCGCCGGAGTCGAAGACAAACTCGCTGAATAGAAGCAGCCGCCATAATTCTTCTGCGACTGACTGGCGCATCTGACCTCTCGTTTTGAGCTTATGACCTAAAATCCGCTGAATGAAATCCTTTGCTTCCGCTACCCATGTCGGATCGTTCTTGAGCGCAGTTTCCTGATCGCGTTTGGGCGACAAGATACCAAGTAAAATCTCCTTCGAGGAATTAGCACTCAATAGTGTTTTAAGCTTAGGCCAGGAACCGCCTTGGTCCAAAGCATCGACCATCTCGAAACTAGGCTCCCCCTCCGCGAAAAGACGGTTGATCTCGGAAATATGATCAGGTTTCGCCCGCCGGCAAATAGATACGAAATCGTCGCCGTCACCCTGCGGAAACATCGTGCCGACCTGGCAGAACACAGAGAACGGATCGCGCTGTCTCCCCTCGTCATCCTGCGGAGGATCCGCCGGAATCCAGACAACAAGTTGATGGATTCGCCCCTCTCCTAAGGCAAGTAGAGCATCCGAGGCCATCTCACGTCGTTCGATGACCGACTTAGAGGCGTCAATGACCTGACAGCGTTCTGAAGCCAAACCCAATGCAATATCTCGGTAGCGGCGTGCTGGATCATAAACCACGAGACTTCCACGGTCTTGCGCGCGGCGACCAAAGATCTGAGTTTGTATGTACTCCCGGATTGCCATAATGATTCGTCTATTCTATTTTGGCGAAACAATTTGCGATATCAGACTTCAGATCATCATGGAAAGATCGCCCCCAAAGAAATCGATCCTTATCTCGGAGCGACATGCCATTCGGCACAGCTTTGCGAACAGCTTCCACAAAATCTCTATAGCCGTTCCAGACCTTCTCGAAGTTTATTTTAGACTCCAATTTCTCATGAAGAGTAAGCTGGGAGTAAACCCGAAAATCGTAAACACTGAACTCTTTAGGATAGAGTACAGTGAGAATTGCACTAGCCATCGGGAGCCTGAAACCCCATAACTCGAAAAGAATTCGAAGGCGATCTTTGGCGCCACCGGCGGAATGTAGTGACATTGTGAGGTCAGCAACGATTGGTTCAAGCGTTTTGCGCTTTTTCTGATCCTTATCCAGCAACCGCTTGGCAATCCTTGATTTCGCCCGGTTCGCTTTCCAGATTACGATACAAAAAAAGTCAAAGGCGGAAAGGTGGCCCACTCTGCGAAAGTGCGGACCGACCGTTTCGAAAAGATACGGCTCCAGATGGTAGAGCTGAAGCGTACTGCGTACCTGACTACTTGGCATATTCCCCCTCAGCCCCAAAGGACTCTTGATCGGCACCTTTCTTCGTGCCTCGTTTCGTTTTTGCCTTTGACGCTTCGATTTTACAGAGATGTTCCAGACCATGGGCTATGGCGACCGACCGATCGGTTTTGCAAACTTCCTCGACTCGCGCCGGCCAAATCGTGTAGGCGAGATGCGCCCAATCGTATTCCCCTTTCGAAAGTTCTTCCCAACAAGCTTTGAGGTCTTTCTGCCACTTCGGCAAGCGGAAGAGTTTCCATAATGGACTCGCGGTGATAAGCACTCCGTCATTGAGATACGGCTTCCAGGGAAGTTTGATGATGCGCTCAATCTCGACGCGGAACTCTTGCAGCTCTTGTTGCAAATCCGCGAGTTCCTCCAGGCGCATTTCTTGATTACCGCTATTTCGCAGAAACGAAATTTCTTCGCGCAAGGATTTAAGTTTGGGGTCGATGAAATCGGCCAATGCTGTGTGCAAGCTGTTTTCGGTAAGTCGCTGGTAATAGATCCACATTGTGTAGCTGCCGGAGGCGGTGGAAAGCGGCCAATAGATGGGCGCTTGGCGCCGGCTCTTGGAATAGCGCTTCAGGTGGTCGGCGAAGAAACAGGCTGGCTTTCGGAAGTAGTCGCGCAACGACTTCACGCCGAGGATCTCGCACGCTTCGTGTTCGATTCCCTCGGCCCGATCCTTCCAGATGATTTCAATGGCGTCGCGGACACGACGCTCGATGTCCAGCGGGTAATTCAGGTCATCCACTAAAATGCCGTGCCACGGTATGCGGAGGGGATACGCGGCAGGCACATCCTCGGGGCGGGAGGGCAAACCCTGCGCATTCTGCAACATGCCGGGCGGACAGACAGGCAACGACGCAAACGGGTCGGGCAACTCCGGCGTAGGCTTCCCGCCAGTCGCATACCGGATGTCCCAGCGGCCAAAAGCACAACCAAGCGCAAGTGAAACAACGTCGCTCGCCACTTCCGAGACTCTTTGGCGCGCAGCGGGCGGCCAACTCCTGATAATACTATCCGGATGCGACTTATAAATCAGGCAAGCAAGCTCCAATCGACGATCTGCTTGAAAAGCTTGCTTTGTCGCAGCCCTGCCCTCAACCACTCCTGCAGCTTTGTCTACAACTTCGTCTTCCGAAAGGGATTCAAACGGCACGAGTTCAGCAGCTGGAACGTCGCCATGTGCAAAAGAGCAGGGATGCAGAGAAACTAGACAATTACAGCGCGCTAAGTCGTCGTCCGTGATGCCCATTTGGGCGCAAACGAGTTGTTGAATATTCCAAGACGCTTCTAAAATGTTCTTCACTCGATTGAGATAAGCTTTTTTGGAAGCCTCTACCCCTTCCAGCAAGGCGCTGAATTGCGCCGAACTGACAAAGTGAATATCGGTCTCCATCTGGCTATGGAGAAAATGTGATTCCTCGACGCAATGCCTGGTGAGTTCACCAATGCGTCGCCACACACTAACCGGGAAGCTCGGAACAGGAATAGAGCTAACGGTTCCGGCCAAGAAATGTCTCGCTGCACTGCCGGACACCGCCCCGTCCCCGCTGCCCACGAGCAACTCAAGCAGTGACCGAGCTGGAAGTGACATCAAATAGCCCAAGAGGGGCAATGCGTCTTCAGGCCGCTTCGGCCACACAAGCGGTCCGGCCTGAGAAAAGATGCATCCTGCGGGAAGCACCCTGATGTTGAAAACACTCGCTGTGCGCTCTGTGTACGTGAGACCTGATCGGAAATAGAAATCCTGACTAGGTAACACACTATGCTTACCAAGGGCCATGTCTTCTCCGGCATTTCGCCAGTCAAGCACCAAATGAGGATTCGCCGAATACGGAGCGTAATCGCCGCCCTTGGCGTAGAAAGGCCAGCTGGTGTTCGATTTCACTGAAGGGACCCACCCGATTTCAACGAAGGGGACCACCCAATTCAGCGGAGCGAAGCGACGAAGTTATCTTGACTGTCTACAATAAGCCTCCCTAGTTTTTCAATCCTGATTTTTTCTCTGTGAGTTTTTCTCTATAGGACTTCTCTCCTTTCAAGGTGATTTTCTGAGATGGATGAATCAGCCGATCCACGATGGCCTCGGCGATCACCGGATCTTCAAACAGTTTGAGCCATCCCTGAGGCTCAACCTGGGAAGTAACGATGAGGGGAGCCTTGCGGTAGCGCTCTTCGAGGATGTCCATCAGGGAAGTGGCTTCCTCGTGGGTATAGTTTCTTAACCCCAGGTCATCGAGGATCAAAACCTTGGCCTTGATGAGACTACGGATGTAGTTGAGGTAACGGCCGGCGGCCCTGGCAGCTTGGATTTCCTCGAACAGGAAGTTGACTGGCAAGAATTGCGTGGGATGACCTTCCTGGCACAGCCGTTTTCCCAAGGCTATCGCTAGATGAGTCTTTCCCAAACCGGTTTTACCTAAAATCAAAAGATTCTCCAGGTTATGGAGGAAGCCGAGCTCGCAGAGTTCTTTGATCTTGGCTTTGGTCAGATCCTTGTGGAACGCTAAATCTAAGTCTTCCAGATCGGCGCGGAACCGAAAGCGGGCCTTGGTCACCAGCGCCTTGGCGGTTCGGTCTTTGCGCGACAACAGTTCATCTTCGAGCAGCAAGCGTAAAAACTCCAGGGGATGGAGCTGCTGGGACAAAGCGATCTGGGCTTGCCGTTCGCAGGCTTCATGGATGCCAAACAGGCGCATCTGGTGGGAAAGGTTTCTGACTTGATCAAGCATCATGGCGGGGAGACCTCCTGGTGAAACGGCTGTTTTGGGGGGTACCCAAGGTATGGGTCAAAGCGAGATCGTCGTTTATAGGGCCTCTGTGGAGGTCGTTTTTCTCTGCTCCCTGCTCTGGGAGGTAAAAAATCAGGTTGGGGCTGGATTTTAAGCTCGTGCTCATAGCAGTTCCTCCTCCACCGACGGCAGCGACAGTTCAGAATCTGAGCCCGAGTTGGCAGCGTATTGGTGTAGATGCACGGTATCCAGCTTTCTCTGCGGGGGAAGAAGCGTGGGTCTTTGGCCGTGGCTAACAAAGTAAAGGGCGCAGTCTTTGATGTAGGCGAGCCGTGTCTTGTTGAAGACAATCGCCCGCTGGCATGCATGGTCCAAAGCTTCAGCCGTGATGGGATAGCGTTTGGCAAGCCGCAAGATTCCTTGGACCCGTCTTAGATGGCGCAATGGATGTTGGCCTGAGAGCAGATCATCGAGTAACTTCTCGACATGGGGGCCAAGCTTTTTGGCCTGTTCTTGAGCGTGACGGACTTCAAAGCGCGCCACGCTCAGCTTGGCTTCGGGATAATGGAAATCATAGGTGGAGAACTGTCCGATCCCCATCAGTCTGGTGTGAGCGGTAAGGGGCTGGCTGTCCTCACTAAACACTTCCACAATTTTCTCGGTGAGCCTGACCCGGACCCTTTGGCTGACGTAGACAAAGGGGACCGAGTAGAAGTTTTTCTCCACTTGGATATGGCAGTCGGGATGGACTTTAGCCTGGCGCCACTCGCTTAACTCGAAGGGAGAGGGTGGCAGGGCCTTTAATTGCTTTTTCTCTTGCTCGAAGCGCTGGTTGCGGCTCACCCCGTAGTCTTTCATCACCTCGCGGTTCAACCGATGAAGATATTCCCTGAGGGTTTCATTGAGATCTTGGAGAGAATAGAAGACCCGGTTACGGACCTCCTGGAAAAACCCTCTTTGGATCACTCCGATGTGGCATTCCCCAGAGCCCTTGTCCCGGGCCTTGTAGGGTCTGGCCGGCAGTACCGCAAAGCCCATGTGATTGGCAAAATCACAGTAGGTGGGATTTACATCGGGGTCGTACAGATCGGCCTTGTGGACACCGCTCTTGAGATTGTCCACCACTACGTAGGGGGTTATCCCACCAAAGTAGGCGAACATGCGCTGCTGGACCCCGATGAAGGTGGAAAGCTTCTGATCTAGAACGAATTCCCCGAAGGTATACGAGCTGAAGGGCAGAACCCCTAAGAAAAACTGGGTCAGTGTCTTGTTTCCCGTCCCTCGCTCGGTGATAAACAGACCGTCTGAAAAATCGATCTGGGTTTTTTCCGCAGGCTTGTGATGAAGCCGGATAGTCACTTGATCGGGTGAGGCTTGCACACTAACCTTTTCCCGAAACTGACGCCAAAACTTTACATACCCTGTCTCGGGGGCCACCTCCCGCTGGATCTGCTTGACCGTGGTCCCTTTGCCATAGACTTCCTGGCGGACATACTCCCAGTCAACCGTCTCAACCCAACCACCGCTCTCACTGGGCGGCTCTGCGGTGGGCTCCAAAAACTTCCGCACCGTCCTGCGCGAAAGCCGAAGTATCCGGGCAATACGGCGAACGGAGTGCCCCTGTTCGGACAGGGTTTTGATTTGAGCTCGCATACGAACGCTGGTCCTTTCTTTGGCCATTAACTGGATCCTCCTCCAGTTGGCCAAGGTAGCATCGTTCGTCGGCTCGCTCAGAAACGAAGGGGACCACCTGAAATTGGGTGGGTCCCTTCCTTGAAATCAGGTGGGTCCCTTCGTTGAAATTGGGTGGGTACGTTCCGTGAAATCGGTCAAGCTGGTTCTAGCGTCTTCGAGTATTGGAATTTCCCACCAAAGTCTCACAAACCTTTCGTTGTCTGCAGTGTGCGGCCCTTCCCGTACGTCTGCTATTCCAGGATCGAGCGGCACGCCTAAAGAAAATTGATTGAGGAGCGTGCGGGGAGATCCAAGTAGGAGTTTTGTTCCTGGCAATGACAAGAAGTCTTTGTGCTGACTCAGGCTTATTTGTGATTTGAGAATACCTCGACCGTCCGCCGACTGCTTTATTGAATCCAAAAGCCTAACACCTTTCTCATCAGCAGGCAGGCCTAAGCAATCGACACAAAGGAGTTCGTTTGAGGCGCTCTGAGACTCGATCACACCTGACGCGACTTCCACAAGCGCATCATCCAGAACACCATGCCCCAAGTCCGCTAGCAAGAGCAGACCGCCCTTTGAGAGCAAGACTTCTTTCCGCCACCGCCACATCCGTTGTGAGAAATATCCAGTTCGCGGCGCTAGGTAGCCAACCCTTCCTGCTTTGATTAACAATTCGGTGGTCCGGGAAATGAAGCACGGATACAAGTCATAGCGCCAGTTCTCGTAAGAGGAGTCGATGTAGTCCTTTGAAGTAACCGCACTAGTCCCAAACGGCGGATTCATCAGCGCCACGTCGTAGTGTTTGCGGCAGAGGTCAATGAAAGCAAAGCCCCGGGCCGCGTCTTCGGCAAAGAGCCGGCGCTGAAAGCCACCGCCGTTTTCGGCCTGCTCGGCGTAGTCGTGCAGCGCGGCGTAAATCCGATCCTCAGCCGTGTCCCAAAACTCTTTAGCCACTTTAGATACCGCTCGTTCTAGACCGGAAAGTTTTTGCGGCACGCCCGGGCGAAGCGTTCGATTGATCTCCTCGGTATTAAACAACTCACGAGGCTTCGTTTGGACACTTTCCCAAAGTTTGCGAGCCTCTTCTACGGCGGATCGGATCTCTTCTTCAATCTTGAGCAGCGATCCGGTTTCACCGGCGAGTTGCATCTTGTCAAAGATTGTTTCGAGAAGACGCGCAAAAACTGGTTGCTCACTCGCACTGAATTGATTCTGCACGAACTCATGGAGCATGGCCTTGTCACCCGGCATAGACTCGGCGCACACGATGTTCGATCGAAGAATGCGCGGGCGCTGAACGGGAGTCGACCTTTTGCGACTGCCAGCTCTTTTGTGCACGGAGCCACAGCGAAAGCCCGGCAATCTGGGCGCAACGTGGGTCTATGTCGATCCCATGGATGTTGTGTTCAATGATCAGACGTGGAAGCTCGCAGAGCAAAATTTCCTTGTCCGAAAAATCACGACGGAGCGATTCGACTCCCAGATCCCACGCTTCCTCGTAAATCACTTCATAGAGATCGAAGGCATAGAGCCCGAAGTGCATCGAGCCGCAAGCCGGGTCGAGCATCCGAATTGCCCGCGGGTCCTTAATCTGACGGTGAGGGATAAAGACGGGCCGCTTGAGCAGGGCTTCCTGGGGGATATCCGCAGGTGTTGACACAAGCCGCTCACGTAGTGCCTCGTAGATCGCCCATGCATCGACATGCATTTGGGGCGCCCATAACGCCCACACAGCAAAAAGTCCCGCCCACAGTTCGTGGGTTTCTCCTTGATACCGCCCGCCATTCGGAAGGCGACGTTCTTCGATGGACCTAAGGAAGCCGTCGCCCTTGCGGTCGCCCCAGATTCGTGATGCGCAGCGCGGATCGATGGCGGTTGCGATGATTGCCAACTCCTCGGCCGTCGGTTTAACCGGCAAGTCGTTCCAGTTACCCGCAAGTGCTTGGGTAAGCGACTTGTCAACGGTGGCGGGCTCCTGAAGTCCGAGGTACTTGTTGGTCAGAAAAATCTCGATAGGACGCCGGACAAGGTAACGGCACTGTTCCTTCAGCTTGGTTTCGCCTTGCGTCATTTCATACCAGATGCGGCCCACCGTGTTGTCGGTAAGGAATTCGACGACGTAGCGCGGTGTGAAGAACTGGTTGCGGACGGCCAGTTCGCGGCTGTTGCGCGGGGCGCCGGCTTCCCGCATCTTTTTTCGTTCTGCCGGGTCGTTGTAATATTGGTAAATCCAGCCGATAGTTTCGTCTTCGGCCCAGAGCGTATCCAGATCGGGAGCATTGAGTAACGTCAGCAACTCCTGCAACGCCGGCTCGCGGGGGAAGAGTAAACCTTGCGGTGAGCTGCGATCGAATAGCAAACCGAGATCCACGGCCAGCTCATCGAAAAGACAAAAGAGGTAACGGCGGTAACGCTGATAGGTTTCGCCAAGCCCGGAGCCAACCACCTGCTCGAAAACCTTGAAACCCTTTCGACTGATAACCCTTGCCGACCGACTCCACGATGAGATCGCGTTTCTCTGCCATCCGAAGGGCGGCGAGACGGTTCAGAACGGTGAACGCCTGCTCGCGGGCGAGGCGATCCACGGCGGCTTTCGCACCGTCTTTTTCGCCGGGATGAGTTCTTACGAGATATTCGATACGCTCCCGCAGCAGCGTAGCTGTGCTCAGCCCGGCATCATCCAGGTGGCCGAGGTGTTCAAGCGCCGTGACCTCGCCTTTTTCGGAGATTCCATAGATGCTCTGGAACTGCTGCGTAAACTCATCGGCAATGAGATTACGCGCCTCGCTGACGAACGAAGCCAGCCGGTTGCGTGTGGGTTTATCGAAGGCCATGCTTCAGTCGATTTCCTTCCACTTGATCCGAACAGATACCGCCGACGAGATTCGTGCCCGCAGTTTGGTAAGCTCGCCAATTAACAAGTCTATCTGGTTAGCGGATTTAAAGACTTTGGGTACCACGAGTTCGGATTCGGAGATCTCCACTTTCGGGCCGCCGTTTGGCTCGGTCACTTTGGCCTTTGCGGCGCGGTTCTCCGCTGCCTTCTTAACCACATTGTCGGCCAAATCCCGCAAGCGGCTATTCAGTGAAAAATCATTTCGAACGATTTTCTTTAGCCCATCGAAAGTTCCATCAGCTTCGATCGAAAGCTTAGCGACCTCGCTGCTAAACCATGCGCGGTCGTCGTCAGCCAAGTCAGTCCAATCCGTGGAAGATTGCCAGCGCGTGAGTTCCTCATCGGCCACCATCTTCTGCTGTCGAACAAGATCGACCGCTGCGGCTGCAATAAGCTTGTCGAGTTCATTGGATACGGTTCCAAGAGAGGCAGCTTCCTCGAAAAAAGACTGTCGCCCAAGAGTGTCCGCCACGGAAGCAAGGTTTTCGGCGGCCGATGATTTGAGTTTCCCCGGTATACCGGAGTCGGGAAGGTCCTCAATCTCCTGCCGAACCCGCTGAAGATGCTTGAGCGTCGTGCGCAAGCCATTGTCCAGTGCTTTCTTAAGCTTGCGTGCCCAGACGAGCGAGTCATAGAGAGGACTATCGATGCCTCCGAGACGCTTTACCGCGTCGGAGCCGTCGCCTCGTACGACTTCGGTCAAATCGTTTACGAGATTCTCAGCACGTTCTATCTGATCCGCGGCATCCAGCCCTAAGGAACCCAGTTCCATCGCTAGCGGTCCGAACATAGCCTGATATTCAGGAAAGTGCTTCTTCGCAGCCGTGGCGATTTCATCTTCGAGGGGAAGAATACTGTCACCGCTTAAGTTACGCAGGCGATCGCTGGCGCGGACCAGCGCCTCGGGGTCGGGTCGCTCCTGCCGTAGGCCTATACCCACCGAACTTATAGCTCTATTAGATGCAAAGGCCGCTAGCGTTTCGTCGTTCCTTACGACGTGATCTGCACCTGCAATGCGAAGTTTAATATCCGTGCCAAGAAATGCGGCAGCGAGCAGATAGCGAGTAGTATCCTTGGACCAACCGAACGGTGGATCAGCAAAGTATTCAAGCAACCGCCGTCCTTCGACACTTCCTTGCTGACCAAGGTAATCCTTGATTGAAACAAATGCCTTATGATCGGCCTTGATCTGCGCGCGGCCGCCGGCTCGACTCACAAGCCCGAGCGGGTCCTCGTTAGTTGTGACCCGATCAAGCGGAGTCTTGAGGAACTTTTCCGCCAACCCGGAGTCGGCCTGGTGCGGTGCCTCGTTATATCGGTCGAAGACTCGCGCGGCGGCTTCGGTCAAAAATGTTTTAGCGGCATCAAGCACATCGACGCCGCACTCGGACACCGGTTTATGTGCGCCGTGAGCTACAAATGAACCCGCCAGTAAAGCCGCTTGAAGTTTACGTTCTAGCTCTGGCGTGACGCGATCATTTAGCCGTTCGTCCACAATGCGCACAAACTCTTGAGTTTCCGGATCAGAAGCAGTGCGGTATTGATCGAGAAATTTACCGCAACGAACAATCGTTATACCGAGCTGTTCCGCTTCCGGATCTGTTCGTCCAAGTAGATAAATATTCGCTCGCTCATGCTTGGAGCGGCTATCGTTTTCACGTTCTGTGCGGGCAGATTCGTAGTTGCCGGAGGGTACGAACTCGACGTGAATCTGAATTGCTTCCTTTTCTCCCTCAAGAGATACCGATTGCCCACCGCTGGTAACAACCTTGAGCCCAGCTGTAACTGGACGCACGCCACTCAAGCGAGCAGAAGGAAGAGGTTTAAAAACAGTGCGAAGAACTCCGTTGAGAGCCGCTCGTACGTCGGCTTGACGATAGTCGATACTGTCGAATTGCTTTTGCAGGGTGATTGCCGCCTGGGTGAGAAACCGTAGACTCCCGTTCTTTTCTCCCAAAGGTATCATGCCGTCCTTCAGCATGGCGTCGATAGCTTTTTCGACATCGTCCTTCAGCGATACTGCGGCAACCTTCGGTTGCAGGAGGGCGGCGATGTTATGTGCCGTCACTGGGAGATTTTCGAGAATCTGCAGGACCGCGATAGACTTGGCGACATCCTGGTAAAGCGGTTGATTCGGAAAACGGCTAGCGACACTTTGGACGCCATCGATGATGTAACCATAGCTGCTTTGAATATCTCGCCGTAACGAATCATAAAACGTGACGGTGTTCGCCAGTGTACCGACCTCAGCATCCGCCAGAGTCGCGTTTGCGCCGCTTCGACCACCGCGCTCAACCAACACATCTTGAAGAACTTTTATCGCCGAACGAAGCCCGAGCCCGCCGGTCTTGCGGGCGAGCCTACCGAGGAGATGGAGCAACATCTCAAAATGAGCCGGTAAAAACGGGTAAAGATCGATGAAGGTTCTCTTATTCAGTTCCGCCTCATAGACTCCACCGTCTTTAAGCTGGGTTGCCGTGCGGAGCGGCGCTCCCTGTGAGTCGAAGAGGCGGCCCAACTCCTGCTCGCCGGCAGCAGACTTGGTCAGAAGTCGCTTGTGGCAGATCTCTTTTATGTCGCTGGCCTCCAGATGGAGCTGGATGGGGAAGCGATCCTTGAGCTTGAATAGACCTGCCGCATTGAGTAGCGCCGAAGGATTGTCTTCGGTAAGAGTTTGTTGAGCGGTGGCGAACAACCACACACTACCGTTGCCGATCTGTTTGAGATTCTTCGCAAGACCATCGAGATTGAGGATGAGGTTGGGCTTGGCTGAAACATACTGGCCCACTTCGTCGACGATGAAAAAGATATTCTTCTTGCCCGACTTGCGGCGCACCAGCTCGATCATCTCTTCTGTGCGTTTCGACTCGGTTTTATTTACGTGGAGTGTAAGATTCTGAAAATCCTCCGCCTTTGGGAAAAGCTTGGGATAGAACTCGCTTGCTAGACGAGAGGCGATCTGGTTCGCCACAAGAGGCTGATTGCGCACCTCAGCCCATTCGATGCCTTCCAGTTCTTCTTTGGCCCGCGCCTCAAAGGCACCTAGCCGCTCATCCATTTCCAGCATTCGCTCTAGCTCGGCGACCTTAAGATCTTCGGAGTACCCGGCCCACTGCAAAACCTTCAAGTATAAAACTGTCGAGATGTCTTCCATCGAAGCTCCAGCAAGCATCTCGCTCGCCAGATCGAGAAGAATGATCGTGGCATCATAAGTCGTTGACACTCGGTTGAAGAGAGCACGAGTGGAAGCCGTCTTCAGCTGGTTCTGAAGCAACTGGAGGAATGAATCACCGCCGACTTTCATGCCGCGGTCGAGAGCGAAGCCGAGATATTTCGTGAAGGAACTTTTACCTGAGCCGTAGAAGCCGGAGACCCAGACGCCGATCTCGTGTCCACCGCCGCCCTGCAAAGCTAGATCCATCTTTTTCAAAAGATCGGAAAAGCTCTCATCGATATGTTCGGTGACAACGTATTCGGAGATTTCGGCCCGCAGCTGCGCCTCTGCCCGATTCTGATAAGTAATAACCTTCTCGATGGGTCGAGTTAGCGCCCGGGTAGAGTCGAATAGATCGCGAATCTGTGTCATGGCAGACACTCCTTCACTATCCGATGTGTTCGGAGCGATAATTGGGGTCGGCGGGATAGAATTCAAGAAACCGCAGGCTGGTCTTTCCTTCGCGTTTTCCGGGATACAAGACCAAAACTGGGCAGCGGATCGCGCCCTGAAGCTGGGATTCGATGCTATTAATCCGAAGGTACGGGTGAAGCGCTTCCAAATCCGTGACCAGTAGCAAGCCGCCAGGATTCGAAGAGGCTTCCTCCATTTTAGATTTGAGCAACGCCAGCAACTCCGGCCCTTCGGTAAGCGCCTTCGCCAAGGTTTTATTGATCTCGCCGAACTCGACGGGCTTGCCGGTGCGCTCAGCTTGATCGAGCAGCATTTTTTCTCCAACGAGCCATTGCTTGCGAAGCTTGTGGTTACCAAGAACGCCGTTAACCGCCTTCGCCATCGAGAATATAACGACATGCCATCCCTGGTTCTCTAACTTGGCGACCCATGCACGGGTTTGTCGCTTTACCTCAATGATGTCGCTAACCGGAAACACAAGATAATAAATGGGATCGGAACCCATACTTTCCAAACGTCGGCCCTGGCCTAGACGGAGACAGACCTCGTCAAACTTATCTTTGAGTGAGTACACTAAGGCAGTCCTCCATGGTGCGATATTTCCATGAGATCTGAACCAGGTCGGGAGTCGACTGAATTAACAGATGGCCATCGTGGCTGACGCTCTTTATTAGCTCGACTACATCCTGAAATTCCAAACCGAACAGCTGCCAGTCGCGATGCTGAAGGACCGCCAGATCGCTTAGTCCGTCAAAGTGAAGCTCATGAGCAAGATAGAGCGCCACGTCTTTACGAATCGAGAAGCGCTTAATCGGGCGTTCGGTACGCTTGCCTTCTCCAAGCAGTCCGAAATCGACGCAACAACCGATCAGATAACCGGCTACATTGTCGACCACCGACTCGGACCAGCGTTTTGCTATGACACCACTGTCACTCGCTCTTTGGATGAAACGCATTGCATCATCTTTGTTTAAGAACGAGGCGCTCGCACTATACTTTGGCCAATAAACCTCAACGACAAAGTCAGCGAAAATTTGCTGCGCGCGCGCCGTTTGCAAAAAGAAAAGCTGGATCAGCCCCTCGTGGGGGAACCGGTTTTCGAGCAAGAATTTAATTCGAGACGCAGCGTCACCTTGACCTACTAGATAGCGAGGTGCGAACATTTCAATTGTTAGGTTCCTGGCGCGACGCGCTGTAGTTCTAGAAAACAAGCCGATCTCCACAGCCCGGTCTGCCAACTGCATGCGGAGTTAAGCCGGGCTCCCATAGACGCAACAAATCCATCGTCTCGTGGAATCATGCCGAGACCAGCGCCAAGTTGCGTTGTGTAATTTTTCTCAGCGTGCATTTTTCTCCGGTGCAAAATAGGGAAAACAGCGAATCCCCTCTTGAAAAGCAGAATGATAATGCGCGGCGAGTTCGTGAATGGCCGTGGAGGTCACGATTCGACGTTCCACGCCGACCTGGACCGGGCCGGCCGGTGCCTTAATGACGGCATCCGCCAGTTTTTTCAACGACATCAGTTGCGACTTCTCGTGACTCGATCTGCTTGCCCGCTTCGGCCCAATCCATTAGCCCTAAGTCATGCTCTAGCCGATCTTCTAAAGCGGGTGGGAACCGAAACAAGTGATAGCTTCCCACCCGGCCAAGAGCCTTATCGTGAACGAGGCAGGCCGCCTCGGTGGTCGACCGCAATGCCGCAGCCCTCGCCGTCCGCGGAAAGATGGTTTCCAAGAACCGCGACCCCGTGCCGTCAAGAAAATCGGAATCCCACCAGCCCGACTGCTTGCGCTGAGCCTAGGAAGCCAACGACCAATCTCAAGAGTGTTAATTGATCGATGATTTGAGCGGAATTTTCAGTCTTAATTGCCATGCTACAGTCGGATTGCGCTCAGAAACTCAGGCGTTATTCCAATGAGTGTTGATTCAATCCCCTTTGCTGTGCCCATCGTTTGATCTTCTGGACTTCCTCGGTAGTCACAGATCGAGGCGTCTTGGTCACGATAGCGATAACATCCTGCCTAGTGATAGCCGGTGTATTTTTACTCCTTCTGTCGAAAGCCGCAAAAGCAGCCTCTTCCAGGATGTTTTCTATATCCGCACCTGAATAGCCCTCCAACCGCGCTGCCACGTCACTGATATCATTCTCGCTTAGATCATTTGCCCTGCCTTGGCGCTGGAGGTTTAAAATCCCTCTTCTCGCACCTTCGTCGGGCAAATCGACGACGAAAATCTTGTCGAATCTGCCGGGTCTGAAAAACGCAGGGTCAATCATCTCCGGTTTGTTGGTCGCGGCGACTACGACGATGGCTTTTGCCTTTTGTTTGAAAATCCGGCTGAGTTGAGCCAACAAAACAGGTGTAATTCGCTGCATCACGGAGGAAGATTGTTCCTCTCTCTTGCACAAAATCCACTCCGCCTCATCCAAAAACAGCACGGCTCTGGGCTCTCGATCAAGCGACGTAAAGATATTTTCAATTCTTTTTTCAGCCTCTCCGGGAAACCCTATAACAACAGACGGGCTAATCTCCTCAAACTTGGCTTGCATGTGCCGGGCAATCGCACTGGCCACCAGTGTTTTACCGGTGCCGGGCGGTCCGACCAGGAGCATGCCGCCCCCTAGCCTCAAGCGCAATCGATAAGCAGTCTCCTCGTCTTCGAAAGGAGCGATGATCCTCTGATAAATAAACTCTTTAATCGGAAGTAAACCGGCAACGTCTTGGAAACTATGCTCGGTTACAACTTCCGCTTCTGGAACAGCCGTCGACTGCCCAGCAGTTACAACACCCTCAGTCAGTTTAAAAAGTGTTAATACCTTCTCCGTTATATCCGGCCCGTAGGTGCTTTTGGATGGGATCTTGTAATTCCTTCCCTTCATCAGTCTCAATTCGATGTGTTTTTCTAAATTGGATGTGGCGCTAATTCGCTGAAGTTTCCCGAGCAGCTTGACTTTTACCTGAGTTGGAAACGCTCCTCTCCAGGCTTGCGGCACGATGTTGAGCCGAACATCGCTTTCGGCCACAAAGACCCCCAAAAGCTCGTCCCGAGAGACGTTGAGCAAAAATCCGACATCGCCTTTCTTGACAGACCGTAAGAACGGGAAGCTCGGTTCCCCGTGCCCGAATAATCCGCGATCCAGGCATTCTTTTTCCATGTTATCCGTGCACAACATGAAAAAGCAGGCTGGAATGTTCGCTGCCATTTTGCCGTTCTTATTTAGGTTTTCAGCGGCCGGAGATGTGTAATTACATCAAACGCAATCACGAAACAGAGCGCTCACTCTCGAATGCAGTCTATCATTGATGTAGACGCATCACTCGGTGTCGCTCGACGGTGTGATCTCATCCAAAAACTCAATCGAAATCATGGTACGCGTTCGTGAGCTGCCCCAGGCCGTCGTGCTCATAACACATGGCCCGGGGCCGCAAAATGCCGCCAACATTCTCTTGCCCATTCGAGCTTGCTCCGGTAGACGTAAACATTGAATATCTTTGAAGCGGCTTCCTCGACGTATGACCAAGTAACGACGTTTCCTATTACTATATCGGTTCAGGAATATCGCCGGATGCAGCAAGGCCTGAATACTCGAACAGCTCCCTCCATTCTGGGAGGACCGAGGCAAGTAACCATGACCTGTCACAGGACTCGCACACATAATGATAGTTAGTCCCATCCAACTTCCTTACTTGCAATGAACCGTTACAGAATTCACACTCCAATGCAGGCAGCTGTGAATAGTTGACATAATGGGATTTGCCACATTTCAAACAATTTCGGGATACGAACCCGCCGGCTCGGCTTTGCGCAAGCAAAGTTTTGTAATTACAACATGATGATAAGGCTTGGCTGTAAATAAACTTTTTTGTTTTCATTTCCGCGCTCGCTCACGCTTCATGTCTGCAAAGCATTACCGTCTGTGGACTACTTCCGAGGGGTCGTACTTCCGAGGGGTCGGGTCTAGCATCATACCAACTCAGGGGAGGACATTCTGCTATTCCCAAAACTTAGCCGGTTCCTAGAATCACCGCCAAAACCATCATGATTGATCTCTCGGTCCCGTTTCCGGCCACCGACGAAGGGAAAGCCCGGGTGAGTTTGCGCTGGGCGAGCGAGCCGGATGTCCACCATCACCAAAACATCCCGCTTCGGCGATGGGCCATACAATCAAAAAAGGGTTCTTTCGGCAAGAGCTGGCAGAACGTGCTCGTGACTCGTGAAACGTGGGCGCGGGTCGGATGGGGATCGTGGGCGTGAATCGTGCTCGTGGGCGGATTAAGAGCGTGATCGTGCTCGTGTTCACCATTCCACCCTCCCCGCTGACACTTTCACGTTTTGAGAATTCCCGAAACGTCGAAATGTAAAATAGGCACGAGGCATTAGGCAACAGGCGGGAGTGAGGCGTGTTTACGTAGCGTGTATTCCGAAACATGGACATTACCGCCGCCCGTAGGCGGCAGCCTTTTCTTCCACCAGAAACCCGATTTTTCTGCGCTTTGGAGTGGCCTCATCAGTTCCCGAATTGCCTCGAACACGACCTCAGCGGTCAGGCTGCATTGTACTGGCGGATTTCAACTTGAATCCCGGAGCGGGCGGCCTCTTCAGCGGTTTTGAGAAGATGGGCCGTAATCTCTCCATCTACATACGCTTCACCACAGTTGGCGCACACTCGCGCTGGGACGCTCTTGAATACCAGCGTGGCACCGTCCCTTTCGAGTGTCATCGTGGTCGTTCCAGCCTTGGTTTCACCCTTTTTGCAAACAACGCACTTCATGACACTTTTCTCCTTTTGAAATCTGTCTCCCACTCGGACGGATCCGGCTCATAAACTGTTATGACAATGTTCTCTCTATCATGAGTATTGTCGGCGACCACGACATGTATGGGCCGCGGTCCGTGCCACCCCAGCACTAAACGACTGGGGTAGCGATCGGAAACGCGCGCTTGCGAATGAAAACAGAGGGCCCTGAGCGTGATTCATACCAACTCAGGGGAGGACATTCTGCTTTTCCCAAAACTTAAGAGCAAAGACCCAAGGGGCGGCCCCTAGGTTGCTTTTCTTGGCAACCAAAATCATTGTAAGATAACATGCTTCGCTGAAAGGGTCGGGATGTGGCTTTTGAACGGTTCGTCTTTAGGGTCCACGCGATCCAGCGTATGTACCAGCGGCGTATCAGCGAGGACGAAGTTCAAAATGTGATCCAGACGGGTGAGACGATCGAAGATTACCCGGATGAGCCGGTTTCTAGAATCACCGCCAAGACCATCATGATTGATCTCTCCGTCCCGTTTCCGGCCACTGACGAAGGGTTTGGAAGGGGCCGTTCCAAACGTTCCAGCAGTTCCAATCGTTCCAATCGTTTAGGACCGGCGCTCGGTTCATGTCGTTGAATAACAAGTACGAGCGAGCCGGATGTCCACCACCACTCCAAGATCCTGCTTTTGCGATGCAATATTCAATCAAAAAAGAGTTATTTCGGCGAGAGCCGGCAGAACGTGCTCGGGATTCGTGAACGTTCTCGCCACTCCACCCGTCCCGCCCACGTTTCCACGTTTCGAGAATTCTCAAAACCTCAAAATGAAACAAACGTGGTAGGCTGCCGCTGGAATGAGCGGGAGGTATGCAGTCTACTTGCTAGTATAGTATTCACCGGCTTTTTTATAGATCTGCTCCAAACGCATTCCTTTGAAAAAATTGGCGGCGATGGAGCAATTGTATCGGTACACAAACGGGATAACAACTCGACCCATTCCTTGCGCTCAGGACAGGCGCTTCGTTCAAAGCCTCACGGCCGTTCAAAGTTCAATGTTCAAAGGTTCAAGGTAACGCGCTATCCAACCCTATCGCACACGCTTCACGAGCACGTTAGTGCCAGGATGCCGGGATGGCGACCCCAGCGCCCCGCCACATCGGCGGGACTCAATTTAGATGAGAACGAACTATTCTGGCAAGAGGTGTGGTGAAACTATATGCCGGTTTTCACGCTAGACTTGTTCCCGAATCGGCGGCCGTTGACCTGGCCGATCCAAACTAAATCGATCAGGAGTCCGAAAAAGAGCACGCCGGACGCCAGCGTCGGAGATTAGTGAACCACTATGCTTGTATCTGGAGTTAGAAAGGCAGAATGAATAGAGCGGTGAAGCAGGGAAATATACCGCGCTGCGCCGCTAAAAATCATGCGGGCGCGGGATCAGATAATGCCGGCGTCGCGCAGTTCTTTTAATCGCTCTGAGGAAAGGCCCAACTCACCGCCGTAAATCTCTTCGTTGTGCGCGCCCATCGGCTGCGCCGAGGAAATCGACGGAGCCAGGCGTCGCGGAGAATTTGGGGACCACGTTCTGAACCACCGCTTCGCCGAGGTCGGGGTCCGGCACGCGAACCATCGCCTCGCGAGCGCGGTATTGAAGGTCGCGAAAGGCGTCTTCCATGTCGAACACCGACGAATAGGCGACGCCGAACTTATCGAAGTGCTCGATCACTTCCTCACGGGTATGCCCTTCGATCCATTCGCCGACGATGCCGTTGATCTCCACGGAGTTCTCGACGCGCGCCGGATTATCGATGAACTTTGGATCGGTCGTCAGCTCCTTGCGGCCGATCGCTTCGGCCAACCGTAACCATACATTTTGCGTGCTCGCGGCCAGGGTGAGATATTTGCCGTCCTTCGTTTTGAACATCGAGCTCGGCGCTACATAGGCCACGCGGTTGCCCGTGCGCCTATGGACGATTTTCATTTGATCGTACTGAATCGGATCGAAATCGAGGAAGCGGAACACCGCTTCGTAAAGCGCCAGGTCGATCACCTGCCCTTCGCCGCCGCGCAAATCGCGGTGATAGAGCGCCATCATGACTGAGAGAGAACCGAAAATTCCGGCGATCAAGTCGCCCAGCGGGTAGCCCGGCGACATCGGCGGGCCGTCCGGCTCGCCGATAAGATTCGTAAGCCCGCTCATGGCTTCGGCGACGCGGCCGAAACCAGCGCGGTTTTTATATGGCCCGGTCTGCCCAAAGCCGGAAATACGCAGTAAAATTATGCGCGGATCGATAGCGCGAATTGTGTCGTAGCCGATGCCCCACTTTTCGAAAGTGCCGGGGCGGTAATTCTCGACGATTACATCCGTTCCTTTGATCAATGCCTTGAAAATTTCACCACCTTCCGGTTTTCCCAAGTCCAACGTAATGCACCGCTTGTTGCGCGACACCGACTTCCACCAGAGCGGAATCCCGTCCATGATGGGCTCAAGCTTTCGCTGCCCGTCACCGTATTTCGGATGTTCGATCTTGATCACATCGGCGCCAAAATCGGCCAGCAATACCGTTGCAAAGGGAGCCGCAACCATATTGCCGGCGTCGATCACCCGCACCCCTTTGAGCGGCTTGTTCTCGCTCTTCTTGGTCAAGGGAAAATCGTAGTGCTCTTTAACGTAATCACCCATCGTTTTTTTGAGACCTCATTGTGCCAGGATTGTCCGAGCAATTCTTAATTAATACAATGATTTATAACTCTAAACTTGATTTTTCCCATAAATCTTTTATTCCTAAATGAACACGATCCACGTTCATTGATAATACCGTTCGGCCGGCATTCTAACCGGCTCTTAAAGGCTAGCCAAACATATTTGAATTTTTTCCGATTACGAGAAGAGCGGAAAAGATTGTATCTCGCGCAAAGAACGCCAAGGTGACGGGCCGAGGCCCGTCATCCCGAGCGAATGCGAGGGATCTAAGAAAGATTTCTCCCTTCGGTCGAAACGACAGAGAATCTTTCTTTGCGAGCTTAGCGTGCTTGGCGCGATAAATTTTCTTAAACTCGTTCTGTTTAACAATTCTATGGTTAGTATCTATAACAGCCGGTAAAATGGCGTTCAAGAGAGCGGGGCTTTTGGCGTTTCACGATAGGAAGAGAACTAACGCGGCGATGATAACGGCAATAACCACGATGGTCTGTAATCTTGGATCGAGTTCCTCGACCAATCGAGTAATCGGGTTGCCGGCCTTTCGGCCCTTAACCTCAGCCCCGGGATTAGGGCCGGCGGTAAGATTCGCCGCCCCAAGAATTTTCAGAGCGCGTTGGACATCGGAACGGCCAACTTGAACCTTGACCGCGCCCAACTCCTTGCTCTTCGATTTGTTGATCGCGAAACTCCGCTCGGTAGCGAGGAAGCTCTCGATGCCCTCTGATTCAAGTTTTTTTTGAATGCGCTGCGCCTCAGCACCTTTTCGCACGATGGCGATGGTAACGGTACGGAGGTCAGGTTTGGCTTGCGTCTTGGGCATATGTCACTCGGTTATGGTTGCGGATTTGTACTAGCAGGCGTGAAAAATTATCCGTTCACCCTTCGATGCCGCTCAGGGCAGCGAACGGATAAACACCTTAACTCGCAGTAATTCTCCGTTCGTGCTGAGGTTCTCGAAGCACGAAAATCGGTTTTTCAGTAGCCAGCTAACTGCCAAAATAACCTCGAAACTCATCCAGATAGCGCTTGTAATTTTTCTGCACCTCTTCCATCGAAAGCGGAAAAATTTTCTCGGCGTTGATTTCCTTAAACGCAGGGTCCAGGTTGATGGCGTTGCTGCGGCCCGGCAAACGCTGCTCTTTAGCCAACAATTCAGCCACTTGTTCCGACAACATGAAGTCGATTAATAGCTTGGCAGAGTTTGGATGCGGCGGATTCTTGGCAATCTGCACCGTCGCCGGCTGCACGACCAAAGGATCGGGGTTCTTGATCCACTCCACCGGCGCTCCCTTCTTCTTAAACATCTCGGCGACGTGACCGCGGCCGACGTAAACCGCAAACTCGCCGGCGGCGAGCAGCGCATTCCCCCGTGACGATTGCTCGGGGCGAGGATCGAGCTTCGCCAGCGCCTGCATATAGTGCTTGGCCTTCTCCGCGCCGTAGCGTTTCAACATCCCCGCATACCAGGTGACCTGCTCCTGTTCGAGTGCCAGCCTGCCCTTCAACTTTGGATTCAGTAGATCGAACCAATCTTTCGGGCGCTCATTGGGCGCTAGCGCCTTGGCGTTATATACGATGGTTAACGGGTTGTAGTAAAGCGTCGTCCATAGCCCGTTTTTGTCTTTGAACGCCGGGGCATAGTGCTTCGTCTCCGGCGAAAGATAAGCACCCGCGATACCCTGGTCGATCAACACCTGGGTATGAAAACCACCGCCGAAATTCAACACATCGACAAGGTACTTCTTGGCGCGGTACTCCGTCGCCAAACGTTGCAGCATCTTGTCGCTGTCGGCTTTGTACTGCTTAACCTTCAAGAACGGATATTTGGTCTCGAACATCTTCCATACAGTCATCGCGGTCTCCGTGCGCAGCGCTGCGTAGGCCTCGATCTCACCGCCCTCTTTCTTCGCCGCTTCGATGACTTTGGGATCGGACGCCTGAGCGCCGCAATAGGTTACAAAGGAAATCTGCGATACCACCAGCGCCAATGCGGAGATCGCCATACTGTAATGCATTTGTATCTCCTTTCCTCATTCAGCGAACTAGCCGTGCCAATTGTTCCAGCAGTTCGAGTCGTTCCAGTCGTCCGAAGCTTTACATCATGTCGACCCATTTATTCTCCTTCGCCGAATACCTCGCAGCTTGCTGCGAGGATGAAGGTGAGGAGAACCCTCCGTAGCCTTGGCGCCCGGCCTTCGCAGCCGAAGCGACTGCTTCGGCGGAGTAGGCAAGGAGGGTGGAAGGGCTTCTGCCTTCGCCGACCGAAGTCGGCTACGGCCGACGAAGGTCGGGGAATTTCGCAAGATACCTCGGAGCTTTGCTCCGAGGAGCTTCATTGTTTTCAACGGTTTGAACATTTTGAACGTCTTGAACGATTTGAACGGTTATCTCTTGGATTTCGGTCCGTAGGGTTCAGGCTGAAACGGCGCATCGCGGGTCTCGATAAACGCGCGAATGCCGCCCCGGCTCTTGGCTTCTTCCAATGGGCGAGCAAACTCCTCGCGTTTCGCCACCCGCGCCATCGCCGCCAGCTCGGCGTTTAACGACCAGGCTTTCGCCAAGCCCATCATTTCCCAGCCGAGTGTCGCCTTTTGCAGGTTGATCTTAACGGTTTCCGGGGGCACCAGCGCGATGCGCTCAACCAGACGAAAACATTCGCCCAAGAGCCTTTCCTTAGGAACGACTTTATTTACCAGGCGTAGACGCAACGCTTCATTGGCATCGAGCGGGTCTCCGGTGAGACCGTAGCGCAGCGCGTTTTTGAACTTCGCCAGCACCGTCCAAATAAAATCGCTGCCGTCGCCGTGGCGCACCTGAGGTTGACCGAAAACCGCATCATCGGCTGCGACGGTAAGGTGACAGGTCAAGGCCAAAGCCGAAGCGGCGCCAAGACACCATCCGCTCACCGCAGCGATGATGGGTTTGGGAAATTCCCAACGCTCAATTTGGCGATCCAACATTTCTTGGCGCGCCGCATCCCGCAGCCGGTCGTATTCACGGCCTAAAGAATTTCCTTCCGGGATGCTATATGGCCATGCCATCGGCCGGTCGCCCGCTTCGGCCAAATCATCGCCGACGGAAAACGCATCGCCCGCGCCCGCGATAACTACCGCGCGAATATCCTCGTCAACTTCCGCCGCAGCCAAGGCCGCCCGCAGTTCTTCTTTGAGCTGCTTGTTCATGGCATTGAGCACCCGCGGCCGGTTAAGCGTGATCAGAACGCCCTTACTTTGTTTATCATATAGAATGGTTTGGTATCTCTCCATGTTAACTTTCCAATCTATTGCTTACTCGAAAGCGGCCGTTCGAGTCGTCCCGAAGAGCGACATCATGTGGATCAATTCTTTGTATCCAACGATTGGAACGTTTGGAACGACTTGAACATTTGGAACATCTTTATTTTTTCGCTCTTGGCCCGAACGGCTCCGGCTGAAACGGCCCGTCGCGCATCTGCAGATACGCTTTCGTGCCGTGATTCTTGCGCGTTTCTTCCAGCGGGCGGCGCAATTCCTCGCGCAGCATCGTGTGCGCCCCGGCCGAAAGCTGGCCGTCCAGAGTCCATGCGTCACGAAAACCCATCATCTGCATACCCATGATCGCGGTCGCAAGATTGAGCTTGACGGTCTCCGGCGGCACCAGCGCGATGCGCTCGACGATCTTGAAACATTCTTCCAGCAACCGATCCTGCGGCACCACTTTAGAGACAAGACCGATGCGCAAGGCCTCCTGGGCATCGATGTGATCGCCGGTCAGGGAATAACGGAGCCCGTCCTTGAAACCCGCCAGCAAGCTCCAGATGAATCCCGTGTTCGAGCCATGCCGCACTTCGGGCTGCGCGATAACTGCCTGCTCCGAGGCGATGGTGATGTGGGTAAATAACGCCATCCATGAACCCACTCCCATGGCCCATCCATTGATCGCGCCGATGATGGGTTTTTCGCACTCAAACATTCTCATGAAGAAACTGTGATGACCGCGGAACTCGTCGATAAATTCCGAGGCCGTCATACCCGAGCGAACGCCGTAAGGCCAGTCGATCTCCCGGCGCCGCCCCGGCCCACCGCCTTGATCCATGCCGGTGCAGAAAGCGCGGCCGGCACCGGTAAGCACGATGGCGCGCACCTCTGGATCGGCGACGGCGTCATCGAGCGCCGACGACAATTTCCTGATCATCGGCCGGGTGGCGGCATTCATCGCCTCCGGCCGGTTGAGCGTGATGAGCACGCCGCTCCGCTGTTTGTCGTAAAGGACTTCGTTGGGCTCAGCCATTCTCCTTCGCGGTTATCATCGACGCGTGGTTGGTGTCAATGCCCAATCGGCTGTTCGCGGGCCATAAAAAAGACGCACCTGGCCTGCCCTGAGCAAGGTGGAAGGGTGCGCTCGACGGCGTCGCGGAAATCGTCATCATTCCTCGCGCTTTTGCTCGGACGAACACGGGCCACGAAAATCAGCCTGACTTAGGACGGCGCTTGTGCTAAGGATAGGGCCATTCACGCGCGCTGCGCCGAGTTCAGCGGCGCGCGGGGAAATAAATGATTTGAATGGAGTCGTTATGGCGGAAGAATCAGCCGAAGAAAAACTTGCCCGTCTCGAGGCGGAAAACAAAGTCTTGCGGGAGCAGATGGATCAACGAAAACCCGGCCAACTGCGCCTCAAGGTCAGCGAAAAAGGCGCGCTGTCCGTCTACGGCCTCGGCAGGTTTCCCGTGACGCTTTATAAGGAGCAATGGCGCCGGCTCTTCGACATCGCCGACGAGATGAAGGCTTTTCTCAAAGACAACGATCACCTGCTCAAGGGCAAAGAATAAGCACAGCACGAGGGTCTCGCGGACCAAGCCTGGACCGCCGATTTGAGACCGAGCCGCGGAGATAACAGCCATGCCGACCATCGATTCCGACGCCCACGTCGTGGAGTCCGAGCATACTTGGGACTTCATGGACTCCGCCGATCAAAAGTATCGCCCGCTCATCGTGCGCCCGCGCGGCGAGAGCGGCGGCGAATACTGGTACATCGACGGCAAGATACGCGGGCTAGTGCGGATCATCTTGACGGCCAAGGAGATAGCGGACGTAGCCGAGCGTACGGGCCGCGACATGGGTACGCCCCGGGAAACCCGCGAAATGGAAAACGTGCCGGCCCGCCTGCGCCATATGGATCAACTCGGCATCGACATCCAGGTGCTCTATCCGACCATATTCATCGAGCAAATCGCCGACAAGGCCGAGTGGGAAATCGCCATCTGCAGGGGTTACAACCGCTGGCTCGCCGATATTCACAGGCAGGGCCAAGGGCGGCTGCGATGGATCTGCGTCCTGCCGCTGCTCGACATGAGCGCGTCGCTGGAGGAACTGCGCTTTTGCCGCCAGCATGGCGCCTGCGGCGTATTCATGCGGGGCATCGAAGGTAACCGCATGATCACCCATCCCTATTTCTATCCACTGTACGAAGAGATAAGCCGCCTCGATATGGCCGTCGGAGTGCACGTCGGCAACGGCAATCCGCAAGTGCTCGATCTGGTCTCGCAGTACAACGGCGGCGGCAGCTTCTGGAAATTTCGCATCCCGGTCATCGGCGCGTGTCATTCCGTAATGATGAGCGAGGTACCGCAGTTATTTCCCAAGCTCCGCTTCCACTGGGCCGAGGCCGCCGCGCAGTGGATACCCTATGTGGTAAAGGATTTGCAGCGCCGCTGGGGCGCCATTGGCAAGGCAATACCGGAGTACCCGCTAAAAGAGTACCGCCAGTTCGTCAGCTGCCAGACCGACGATGACGTGGATTATATTCTCAAATATTCCGGCGAGGACAATATTACGATCGGCACGGACTACGGACACAACGACCAGTCCACCGAAGTCGAAGCGCTGCGTATTCTCAAGAGACAAGGCACGATTAGCGAAAGCCAATACGACAAGATCACCTATCACAATCCGAAGGCGCTTTTTGCCTTGTAGCACGGCGCCGTTTCTCACTGCAGCGGCGTTATGAAATGTTTGAACAGCCGCAGCGCCACGTCGGCGTGGCCGCGCGACAGTAAGCCGACGGCGTAAAGCAGATAGGACCCATCGACGAAGAGCTCGGGTTGTTTCGGCCTGAGAATTTCATAACGGCCATTGCCCACACTGCCCGCCGAAAGAATGTGGCCGGCGTGGGGATTGTAAATAAACACGCCGCCCGTGCCGATCACTGTCCGAGTCTCGGTTAAGTCCTTGCCGTAGTACATCCATGCTTCCCCTTCGTGGGTGACGATTCTTTCCTTTTTGCCGACATGGCGCTCCACGCCGATATCCACGGCGATGCGCGCCAGTTGCGCGTCCACCGCGGCGTGCCACTCCGATTGAGGAACTCTGGAAGTTTCCCGGCTGATGTCGTCGACGTACTGCGCGATTTGCGCGCGGGAGATGTCGAATTGGGGAAACGCTTCGCGGAATTCACCTTCAAAGCACTCGATGCCGACGCGCTCCACCAGCGTCCCTGCGTTGAAGCGGATACCTAAGTCGCCTTCGACGGTGCGTTTGGCGAAGGGCTCGGGTAATCCCTTTTCTGCCACCTGCGGTCCCGTCGCCTGTCCGTAGCCGATTGAATGAACATCTGTGGTCGCGCCGCCCACATCGACCAGGAGCAGATCTCCCCAGCCATTATCTCCATCCGTCCCCTGCGCGCCGAGCTGCGCGCCTTCGAGAACCGCCATCGGCGTCGGCAAAATCACAGGAACTAGAGCGCCCAATCGGTCCATGCCTTTCGCCTGCGTGATGCGCTCCATGAACAATTTGCGGATTTCTTCGCGCGCGGTCTCAACCGCCAGTTTACCCGAACGAGGCATAACGTTGGCGGCGGCGCGGACTTCTTTTCCGCCCCGCCCGAGGATCGCGCCAACTTCCCCGGCGACGGCTTGGTTACCCGCTACGACAATGGGTACCGCGAGGGAGGAGCCGGCCAACAGCCTTGCATTGTGCAGGATCGTTTCCGAGTCGCCGCCATCGGTTCCACCCGTGAGCAGGATCATGTCGGGGCGCTGCGCTTCGATCTCAACGACCGCTTGGTCACGAAGCTTGAACGACCATGAGCCGATCAGTTTAGCCCCGGCGCCCAGCGCCGCCTGGTTCGCGGCCTCCACCGTCAGGCCGGGAACCAAACCGATCACCGCCATGCGCAGTCCGCCCGCGGCGCTGCTCGAAGCAAGCACCAGCGTGCCATCGAGAGCGGCGAGATCCTTGGGTTGTGAGTCGAATAAGCCGTGACGCGCGTGCAGTTGCGTCAGCGCGTCGAGCAATCCTTCACGCACGTCGGTTTGAACGGTTGACGCCGACTGGCTCCGGCCGACAACTTCGGCGGAAGCGAGATCTACCGCGACAACTTTCGTATAAGTGCTGCCGAAATCGATGAGCATGGCGAGGGAAGACATAGTGGACAAAAATATGGAGGGGAAAATGGTCAATCGTCAGAGATTGGTATCCCCTCCCTCCTTCATTTAAATTTCCTGGCAATTGAAACTGATCGCTGGTGACACATTTCACTTTACCGTCGTGATCGTCTTGTACATAGCCATGAGCCGCTTGTCGCGCATGGTCAGAGGTTGGAGTATGTCTGGGTATTCGTCTGTTCAAAAACGCCCCTTAAACATACCGAACTCCGCCGACCGCAAGCTGCGCTGTTTCTACTTCACCTCAGTAATCGTCCGGTACATCTCCATGAGCCGCTTGTCCCGGATGGTTTCTTCGACGTCCCGGTTCATGTCTTCACCGCGAATCAAACTGATTTCCAATCCCATCTTTTCGGCCTCTTTCAGGAAAAGCTCATCCTTAGTCATTGCGCTAAAGGCGTCGCGTAAGATTTTCACCCGGTCGGCCGGCACCCCGGGTGCCACTGCGGTAGATCTGGATATATTTTGCGCCGCATGAAGAGCGTTTAGTAAGCCTTTGCTCCCCGACGGCGCGAGTTCTTCAATGCTGGGCAGCTCGGGGGTTCGCGGGTCACGGGTTTTTTTGGAAGTTAATAGCGCCTTCACATACCCGCTTTTCAGCCACTCCCGTTTGGTTGCGAAGAGTGAGCCCGTGCTTTGTGCCCGGCCATCGAGGGCGCCCCGCTCGATGTCGAGCAAGATCTGCGGCGTGCCCGGATAACCAGGAATAACGTGGAACTCCAGGCCGAGAATGTGACCGACGATCTTGACGACAACGTTGCTCGTGTGGTCGAGGGACTGTGCGCCCATTTTCGGCAGCTTGCCTTCTTTATTGGCTTTTCGGATCGCATCGAAGCTCGTGTAGGGAGTCGAGGAGCGCAAGTAAAGCGTCTGCGCGTCGTCGAAGGCTTGCCCGAGCCAGATAAATTTCCGCAGGTCAAACTTGATCGCTTCATTACCCGCAGCCATGGCAAACAGGGCACTTACGTTGATCGGAACCATGCTCAGGCCGTCGGGCTTTCTCAGGTTGTATAGTTCGTTCATGGCGATCATGCCGCCAGCGCCCGGTTTATTGATGACGTCGATGCGCGGCTTACCTGGGATGTGCCTTTCCATGTGCCGCGCGACGAGCCTGGCCGTCAAATCGCTTCCGCCACCGGCGGTTGAACCGACGAGATACGAAATGGATTTTCCCTCGTAGAAGTTCTTGCCGCTTTGAGCGTACAGCCGCGTGCCGAAAAGCGCGGCGATAACTAAAAAGAGTACAGCCAAGCTTTTAGTTTTCATCAAACCCTCTCGTCCTACCCTGTCCAGCGGCACTAGTATCCCCACTTCTCGGCGATCTTGCTTACCCGCTGGTATTCCTCCGCCAACTGCGGACGCGCTCTCAGTTCTTGATAAGCCTCGTCGACCAGATCCTGCGCCGCAACCTCTTTGATCGGCGGGACATTGTAATTAAGCTCGCCCAGCCGCTCCTCCTCTTTGAGCATGTCTTCAAATCCCGTCGCTTTTCCATCCAGTGGAAACGGCATTGCTTCCAGATCGCGGAGGGAGCGTGGCTCACGAACGATACGTTCCTCGGGGTCCGGACTAAGGAGGCGAATGCGTTTTTCGAGATTTCCTATATACTCGTAGTTCTTGGGCATGTCCCGGACAAACCAATAGGAGCGGATCATCCCCTTGAGAAAAGCTTTGACCATATCGGGGTGCTCTTCCAGGATTCTTCCTGTAGCGGCAATGATCCGCTCGGGACGCCCGTCGGGATATTGATCCGCCGGCGAGACGAGCACGTTGCAGCCCTCTTTGATCAGGTCCTCCGCGTACCAGGGCGGCACCGGAGCGCACTCGACTCGACCGCTACGGATCGCATCAACGTGAAGGCTCGAATTGACACCGATCCTGACCCATTCGACGTCGCGTTCCAGATCCAGACCGGCTTTTTTCAATTGAATCTGGATCGCCCAATGGCGAATGCTGTTATAGTCGCTGATGCCCACCCGTTTGCCCTTCAGCTCCTGCAGGGACTTTATATGCGGCGGCCCCACCCACAGGTTCGTATGTTGATTGCGCCAACCCGCGAGGATGTAAATATCCGCGCCGCGTGCCCGCTGATAGAAAATGGTCCGTGATTGGACGTCGAGGGCGATATCCACCGACTTCTCTTTCATCGCTTGCGAAATGCCGAGCTTTTCGAGTCCGAAGGGCACCATGGAGTCGGTGAGCAACTCGTAGGCGAGGGAGCCATCGGCGGTCTTGAGTCCCTCATCGTAAAAGAAATTCATTTCGTGCGCGACCCGAACCGGCACTTGATGAAGCATATGATAACAGGTAGGCGCGATCCTAAGTTTTCCGTCTAGCATGTAGTGGTCTCCTCGAAAGAAAAATTTATCCTATCATCCATAGCAAGCCTGAAACTAAACTGTCAAGCAAACCATAAACGGGGTAGTGGTTCAGCGTCGCCAAAATTTGTCGGGGCAACCCTATGTGGTTGCCCGTTCGGAGGGCAAGCACGCAGGCGTTACCGCAGGCCGAGTTCCTTCAGCGCCTGCCGCAGGTAACTCGCGTCGACGTATTTTTCCGGGCTCGGTATCGCCCCTTTCATTCCGGTTTGCTCGGCGTAGATGTCGATCACCGTCTTGAGACCATCCAATTCGATTTCAAGCTCCGGGTGCCACGCCTGGGTAGTTAGATAATAGTCGAGCCCTTTCTCGGCAAGGCTCGGGGTCAGCTGAAATTCCTTCGCCAAAAAGTCGGTTGCGGCCTTGCGGTCTTGTTCGAACCATTTCTTGGCGCGCACAATCGACTTCAGAAAACGAACCACCGTGGGGCGATTCTTTTCGGCCCAGCTACGTCTCACGGTATAGGCGGACAGCAAATAATTCGGCAGAATATCCGAGATACGGCCGATCACGTTAAATCCCGCGTCCTGGGCTTGAAAAGCATAGGGAACTGCTTGCATTGCCGCGGCAATCTGTCCGGCATTCATGGCGGCGAAGGATGGCCCCGTGCCGCCGACCGCGAGAAGCTTGTAATCGCGTGGGTACTCCAAGCCCTTGAGCTTCAATGCCCTTCGAAGAACGAATGCCGTCCCTGAAGTCAGCGTCGAAGAGCCGATGGTCGCGCCGCGCAGATCTTCCCAGGTCTTGTAGTTCTTCGCGCCGAGAAGCATATGGGTGAGTTTACTGCCGCTGGCAACCATCGAAAGATCCATCCCCTGCTCCACCGCTGTGATCGGCCCGTCGTTGGCCAATAGCCCCGCGTTGATCGACCCGGCGATCAGCGCCTGCACGGCCGGCGCCGTGCCGCGCATCACGACGACTTCCGCGTCGAGACCTTCACGCTCGAAATAACCGCGGCGCCAAGCCGCCCATAGATGCCCGTAACCGAGCACCTTGGAAGACACCCCCACGGGAAACTTGATGCGCTCCTGGCAGAGCCCTTTAACCGGCAGGAAAACCAATAGAGCTAACAGGCAGGAAACTAGCTTCATCCCGGTCTTACTCCTTTCTCGCGTGGCGCGTCTCCCTAGCGTGCGACCTGGATTACGCCAGAACTGGCTGCCTTCTAGCACGCGACGGGAAAGTAAGGAAGGGCCTGTTTGCTTCAAAAATCGCCTATTCAACCTACCGCTAGATGCTGACTACACAGTGAGATCAGAGCGCCGCGCACACGCGCGCTTGACACCGTTGTTCCATCTAACATAAAACCCAATTGAACTTTGCATCACGCTCAAAAGGACTGACGATGGCAAATGCACAAAGGATAGGGCCGCTGTCCGATTATCGGGTGCTCGACTTGGCGGGGCCGTTGGGACTGCACTGCACCAAACTTCTCGCCGACATGGGCGCGGACGTGATCAAGATCGAGCAGCCGTCCGGCGACGAATCCCGGCGCATCCCGCCGTTTAAAGACGACACGCCGCACGCCGAGAAGAGTCTTTACTTCCTGCACTTCAATACCAACAAGCGCGGCATCACCCTCGACATCGAAAAACCTGACGGCCGCGCGCTGTTTCTCGAACTGGCGCGTAAAGCCGACGTCGTGATTGAGACGGCGCGTCCCGGAACAATGGATAAGTTGGGCCTCGGCTACGAGACCCTGCACGCGCAGTATCCCCGTTTGATTTACGCCGCTATCACGCCTTTCGGGCAGCGCGGGCCGTGGCGTGATTACAAAGCCAACGACATGGCCGGTATCGCGCTGGGAAATCTGCTGTATCTCGCCGGAGAACCCGGCGAGCCGCCGCTGCAGCCGCCCGGCGAGATCGCTTACGGTATGGCCTCGACCTACGGAGCATTCGGTATCGCCGTGGCGCTCTACCATCGGCTCGAAGGCGGTGACGGCCAGTACATCGATGTCTCAATGCACGAGTGCGCCGGCCATATCGCCGGCTATTTTATCCCAAACTACGGTTACACCGGCGAGAAACCAGCGCGCGCTTCGCGCAAAGGCGAAGAGACCGATCTTTACGATCCCTACGCGACCAAGAATGGTTACGCGCGGATTTTCATCATTCCCGTCGAACAATGGCGGCGCCTCGTAGACTGGATGGGACGGCCCCCGTCGATCTCCGGTCCGGAGTTCGAAAAGATGTCGTACCGGCGGCAGCATCCGGATATCGTGACCAAAGCCATCGCGGAGTTCTGCGCGCGGCACACCAAGGAAGAATTGTATGACGAAGGGCAAAAGCGCCGCATCGCCGTCACCCCGATCAACACCGCGGGCGAATTCATTGAAATGGAACAGACCAAAGCGCGTGGCCTTTTCGTTGACATGGAGCATCCGGTGATCGGCAAGTACAAACAGTTCGGCGTGGTGCCCCGGCTGATGGACACCCCCGGCGGAATTTTTCGGCCCGCGCCGCTGCTCGGCGAGCACAACGACGAAATCTATCGCGGCGAGTTGGGTATGAATGCCGATGATCTGGTGGCGCTGCGCGCCGAGGGAGTGATCTGAACGGGACAACTCACCACGAAGGCACGAAGTTCACGAAGTTTAATAGTATAAATATCCGAACCCTTCGTGCCTTCGTGGTGAAAATTCCGTCTCATTTTTACTCGCAGGAAAGGAGCTATATGTCAAAGCTTCCATTAGAGGGAATACGCGTTGTCGAGTTGACCACCGGCGCCGCTGGGCCGACGGTGGCGCGCGTGCTGTGCGAGTTCGGCGCCGAAGTCATTCGCTGTGAAACCCGCTTGCGCGGCGACGGCCACCGCGGCGAAGACCCCAAGCTCTGGAACAAGAAGCCCGACTTCATGAAACTTCAGCGCGGCAAGAAGTCTTTCACGGTAAACATGCAGACGGAGAAAGGCCGCAAGCTCGTCTATGAGCTGGTGAAAAAGGCCGACGTGCTGGTGGAGAACTTCGGCCTGGGCATTCTCGAAAAATGGGGCCTGAACTGGCCCGACCTGAAAGAGATCAACCCCCGAATAATTTTAATCCGGGTAAAAGGTATGGGCTGCAGCGGACCCCATGCCGCGGATCTTACCTACGGCCCCAATGTCGGCAACACCATGGCCACCACCTATTTGTGGAATTATCCGGGAGCGACGACGGCCACCGCCGAGCCGCGCACGCAGCATCCCGATTTTATGGGCGGAGTCACAGGAGCGTTCGGCGTCGTGCTGGCGCTGATGCAACGCAAGAAAAGCGGCCGCGGTCAGTGGATCGACAGCGCGCAGCAGGAAATTGGCGCGTCGATCCTCGGGCCGAAGTATCTGGAGTATAACGTCAACAAACGGGAGCCCCAACCGGAAGGAAACCGGAGCTTGATCGCCGCTCCCTATGGACCGTACCAATGCCAAGGTAAAGACCGCTGGTGCGTCATCGCGGTGTATAACGAAGAGGAGTGGAAACGGTTCGCCCAGTTATTGGAAAAGTCGGGGTTGAAAGGCGATCCGAAGTTCGCCACCCACTTTCAGCGGGTGCGCCACAAAGACGAGCTGGATAAGTGGGTCACGAGCTGGACCCTGCAGCATGACCCCTATGAAGTCATGGAAATGGTGCAAGGCATCGATGTTTGCGCTGCCGTGGTGCAAGACGTCGAAGACCAATTCAAGAACGACAAGCAATACGCCGCCACCGGCTTTCTGGTCCATATGACCGAACCCGAAGCCGGCGACATGGTGACGGAGAACGTGCCGTTGCGCTTGTCCGACACGCCCGGCAAAGTGCGCGGCCTCGCGCCCCTTATGGGCGAGCACACTCACGAGATCGCGAAGAACTTGCTCGGGCTTTCGGACGAAGAGATCAAGAAGCTGGATGAAGAGAAGGTGTTGTATTAGCCAGAGATCAGCGATCAGCACTCAGCGGTCGGTTCGGAGCACACCAAACTCCTCTGTTCTGACACGTCGACCTCTGATTTCTGACCTCTGACGTCTGATTACTGACCATAAAACAAGGAGGACCAATGGCTGAAGCACAACCATTATGTATTTACGAAAAGCGCGATCCCCATATCGCGATTATTCGTCTCAACCGTCCGGAGAAAAAGAACGCCATCAGTCGCGATCTTTACTGGGCGCTCGATGAAGCCTGGCATAAGGCGAAGGATGATGACGACGTCTGGTCGATTATTCTCACGGGTAGTGGAGACGCTTTTTGCGCCGGCGGCGATCTCAAAGAGAATCTTGCTTTTGCCAAAGGCGAAATGAAAGGGCCCGCGCACCGGGCCGCGACCATACTCCAACACCCGCATCGCTGCAGATGCACAAACCGATCATCGCGGCGATCAACGGCTACGCCGTCGGCGGCGGTTTCAGTTTGTCGCTGGCCTGCCATATTCGCTACTGCGTACCGGCGTCGAAATTCGGCTGCTCCGAGGTCCGCTGGTCCCACATGGCCGCCTGGCCGCATTACCTCTGCCAGATCCCCACTGGATGGGGCTACTGGTTAGCACTCACCGGCCAGATGATCGATGCGGACACCGCTTTTCGTCTTGGGCTGGTCCAAAAAATTTGCCAGCCGGACAAGCTCATCGACGATTGTGTCGAGCTGTGCACGACGATCAATCGCAACGGCCGCCTGATCGCCCAGCACACGATGGAATTCGTCGAAGACAAACTTTTCTATGGGATCCAGGGCTGGGAAAAAGCCTTCGAGATCCACCGCGAATTCTACGCCCATCTGCGCCAGAGCAAAGCATACGACGAGGGATCAGCGGCATTCGCCGAGCGGCGCAAGCCCGAGTTCTCGCAAGAATACTACGATGCCAAGACCAAACCGCCAGGGGTTCCCGATCCCGTCAAATAGTTCTTAACGCGCTGGAGCGATTGGACTGTTATAAAGATTCCAATCGTTCCAGCCGTTCCAATGCTTATTCGGCCGCAATCCTCCGAAATTCCGAACCGCGGAACGATTGGAACTACTGGGACGGTTGGAACGCAACGCGCTTGGCTCTATTCAATTCGAAGCGACTTGATGAGATTCAATAAGTGCGTCTTGTGCATGCCGAGCATTCTCGCGGCTGCGGCGCGATTCCCGTTGGTGTGAGCGAGCGCTTTTTTAATGACGCCCGCTCTGGCGGCATCCACGGCGTGGCGATATGAAAATTCATCGGCGGCGCTTTCCATATCCCCACCGCCTATCCGCGGCGGCAGATCTTCGATGGTAATCTCCGGCCCCTCTCCGAGCACGGCAGCGCGCTCGATCACGTTCCCCAGCTCGCGGACGTTCCCCGGCCATTCGTAAGCTACGAGACTTGCCTCTGTCTCAATTGTCATCCCGGTCAAGCTCTTCTTTGTGTCCAACGCAAATCGTCGCAAGAAATATTTTGCCAGGACGGGGATGTCTTCCCTTCTTTCTCTCAACGGCGGAAGCGAGATAGGAATCACGTTAAGCCGATAATAGAGGTCTTCACGAAATCGTCCATCTTTTATGGCGCTAGTCAGGCCTCGGTTGGTGGCCGCAATCACTCGGACATCGACGTGAATCGGCTGTGTGCCGCCGACACGCTCGAACTCCCGTTCCTGAAGGAATCTAAGCAGTTTGGTTTGCAGTTCCGACGATATGTCGCCAACCTCATCGAGAAAAACCGTACCTCCGTTCGCCTGTTCCATCTTGCCCTTCTTGAGTTGATGCGCTCCTGTAAACGCTCCTTTCTCATGACCGAAGAGTTCGCTTTCAAGAAGATCCTTGGAGAGACCGACGCAGTTGATCGCGACGAACGGTTCGCTCTTTCTCTCGCTCCAGGCATGAATGGCCCGTGCAAAAACCTCTTTCCCCGTACCGCTTTCGCCAAGGAGCAAAACCGTCGATTTGCTCGCCGCGGCCTTCTTGGCGGTATCGATAGCCTCGCGCATCTTCGGGCTCGAGTCCCCCACCAGTCGGTAGCGCTCGCCAGCCTCTTCGGCAAAGTGTTCGAGGCCACGTTTGAGCCTTTCTCGCTCCAACGCTTTTTCAACCACCAGGGCGATATGATCGAGATCGAAGGGCTTGGTTATGAAATCGTAGGCGCCCTCCTTCATCGCCTGCACGGCTCGCTCGATGGTGCCGTAAGCGGTGATCATGATGACGGTCATCTCACTGCCGCGTTGCCGTAGTTCCTGCAGCACCTGGAGTCCGCTTTTAATCGGCATTTCGATATCGAGCAGAACAAGGTCGGGACCGTCCTTGTCGAATTTGTCCAGACACTCCTGTCCATTGGTCGCCGTAGTTACTCGCGAGCCAAGGCTATTCAGGGTGTCTCGTAGGATGTCGCGAATGTCGGGATCGTCATCCGCGACAAGGATGGTTCCTGTTAGAGGTTTCATCGCGTTCGTAGTCTTGGTTTTCTCCGGGAGTCTTTCTTTCTCCCTCGCCCTTGAGACCGTGTCGCAATACCGTTCATGATTCGAGAGTCTCACCACGAACGGAAGACGACAAACGAAAAATCAATGACTTAGCCGTTCGCCCTGAGCCTGTCGAAGGGCTCTGAGTGAATTACGATACAGTCTCCATACGAAGGAGAGGGAATTAATTCTGAAACTGCAAGTATCACTCATCGCGGTATACATTTTTTCGCTGCGCACCAGCACGAGCGTGAGTTCTACGGCGGTGATAATGGCAGCGTAAAGCAGAAATTAGCGCCACGACTCATCTCAGACTCGACCCAAATCTTTCCGCCGTGCAATTCGACCAATGCCTTCGAGATAGCAAGACCGAGACCGGTCCCTTTGGGTTTTGGCCCTCCGTTTTCGGCCACCTGATAAAACTTTTCAAAAATCTTTTCTTGTTCGCTCGTCGGAATCCCGGCTCCCGAGTCGCGAATCGAAACCCGAACCCATCCCTTGCTGTCACTTTCCGCAGAAACGCCGACCATGCCGTTGGGCGGTGTAAATTTGATCGCATTACCGATGAGGTTCATCAATACCTGTGTAACCTTCTCTCGGTCGGCCCAAACCAGGATAGAAGGTTCTGGAACCGCCACGTCTAATGCAATCGGCTTCTCCGCTGCCATGGGCGTCAAAGTCTCCATTACCTCGCGCATGAGACCTCCGAGAGAGACATGCGTCGCTTTGAACTCGACTTTCCCCTCCTCGATCTTTGACAGGTCTAGAAGATCGTTGATCAGTCCGGCTAGATGTTGAGTATTCGACCTCACGCGGGTGAGATAGTGGGTTTGCTTCTCATTGAGAGGTCCCGGCACTTCTCGCAGCACCAGATCCACGGCGCCTTTGATCGCCGTCAGCGGCGTTCTTAGCTCGTGCGACACGTTGGAAACGAAATCCGATTTCAGTCGATCCAGCTCCTTGAGCCTTTCGTTGGCAATAGCAAGTTCCTGGGTTCTCTCCGCAACCCTCCGCTCCAAGCCGGCATACGCCTGGCGAAGATTCTGTGTCATTTTGTTGAACTCTTCCGCGAGAATTTCGATCTCGTCTCCAGTCTTTAAATCAAGGCGCAAGCTCATATCGCCTCCACCGATTCGCTCTACGCCTTTTCTCAGCGCCTCCAGCGGGCGGACTACGCGTCTGGCCACGAAGAAGCTCGCCAAAAGAGCCAGGCCAAGCCCCAGCAGAAGGAGTGTGGAAGTCCGGAAGATCGATGCGTAGATCTGTGCATAGGCCTCTTTCACAGGAAGTTCAATGAAGAGGGCCCAATTCAGGCCTGGTATTAGAGCATAAGAGCTGAGGACCTTCAGCCCTTGAAAGTTATGAGTCACGGTCGCGCTCGGCTTGGCAGCGTTCGCGGAAGACTGAAAAGCTGTTTTTATATGAGAAAGCTGGGCTACGTTGCGTGCTTGTAAGACCAGACTGACATCGGGGTGGGCAATGAGGTCGCCGGAGCGGGTCACAGCATAGGCGTAGCCGGCTTTTCCGATTTTAATGTCGGAAACGACTTCGTTAATGTACTTAAGGTTCACCTGAGCCACAAGGACACCGATGACGTTACCCGCAAAGGGCTCAATCGGAACGGCAATAGTCATGTGCGGCTCAGAGCCTCGCACCAAATAAACCGGACCAAAATAGGAGCGACCTTGCTTGCCTTGGAGAAAGGCAGGTGAGCTTGCAAGGTCCGCATCGACTTTTGAAAACGCAGTCCGCAAGCGCGATAATCGAGCCTGTGCTTTCCCCGCCACATCAACCGCTACTGCATCGGTGATCGCCGGGGCCACGAGGAAGAGTCTCCTTAGTTCAAATCTGTATTCTTGCGAAAGCTCTTTGAGAACAATATCGCGGTTTTTCGTTGCTGCTTTCATCAAGGTTTCGATTTCTTGAACGAAACGCTCTATTTTGAAAGCAGCCCCCGCTGCGATCTCTTGATTGAAGAGATCCAGCTGCATTCGGCTCTCTCGATAGCGAAAGTAAACCTCCAAGAGCCCGCTCGCGATCAGCCCGCCGCTAATAAGCAGGACTGAAATCAAAAAGTAATGGCGAACAAGCCTTCCGCGCCTGCGGCTTCCAAAGAGCCGAAAGAAGGGCAGCGCCAGTAATCTTTGTACCCCGCGGATTGCCTTAACCCTCCTTTTTTCATCCTCTGGTAATGGACGATACTGTGTACCAGCCCGATTAGAGAGTAAAGCGAGCCGACACTAATAGCGCAAGCGTAATACTAAAGGGCTGCTGTCTCTCTTTGGTACGATCACGAAGAGACTATCGTATTCTTTCTCTGCAATCGTGATATCTACGGGGTATCCTAGGGCTTTGAGCAAACGGGGAAGGGTCAGAGAATGGCTGACGACCAAGACACGGTCGTTGAAATGTTGGGTGCGGAGTCGACCGATGAGCCCGTCGCGATCTCGGAGCGGCAACCTCTTGCTCTCAATATTCAGTGACTTCGAAATAGGCTCTGCGGTCTGTATCGACCGCCTGAGTTCGGTAGTGTAAATCACATTGATGCCTACGTCTTTCAACACCACTGCCAACTCTAGAGCTCGCCGATGCCCGACCTCAGTGAGCGCGGGGTCCTCGACATCAGTAGATTGTTCGGCATGCCGAACGAGAAAAATCACCTGCTGCCCGAGGGCCAAACGTGCTGAACCCAGAACGGCCGTAATAATAAGAAGGTGAAGGATCTTTCTACTCATGGTTCCCCGGGCTCCTGACGCCACCTTTAAGACCTGCTTTTGCTATCGGACCCTTAGGGGTCTGCGAGTATATTGTTTTTCTCGCGAGTTTCGTCCCGGTTTTTTCTTGACCGCTGACCACTGATTACTCACCGCTATCATTTTATTACCTTATCAGCCTGCATAAGCACCTCCCCCGGAATCTTCAGGCTGAGCGCCTTGGCAGTCTTAAGATTAATCAGTAGCTCGAATTTTGTCGGTTGCTCTACGGGCAGATCCGCTGGCTTTGCACCCTTCAGGATCCTATCAACGTATACAGCCGCCCGTCGGAAAATGTCGGAGAAGTTCGGCCCATAAGACATGAGGCCTCCACCTTCCACGAACTCTCTCGATCCATACATCGCCGGGAGCCGATGCTTTGCGGCGAGTTCTACGATCAGGCTTCTGTGACGAACGTTGATCGGCGTCTCCGGCGCAAAAAGAGCTTGGGCCCCCTCCCGCTTCAGTAAAGCAAATGAACTGTGAAACTCTTCGGGAGTTGCGGTCTCGGGCGAGAGAAGTAATTTAAGCCCCAATGCTCGAGCTGCTTCTCTTACAGGTGTGACATCTACTCGACTGGCAGAATCCAGGACCACCGCGACTCGCGCGATCCGTGGGAAGCTCTCCTTTAATAGCTCCAAACGCTTGCCTTCGATCTCCCGTCCTGTTGAATCGGACAATCCGGTTACGTTGGCGCCCGGCCGCGCGAGGCTGGCGACCAACTCGAATGCAATGGGATCCGGCGCACCTGCCATGACGATGGGGATGGTTGCCGTTGCCGTTTTGGCGGCACGGACAGCAGAAGCCCCCGAGGTTACGATGATGTCAACTCGATGTTGGACCAATTCGGCGCCGAAAACAGGTAACATTTCTAGTATGCCCCGCGCGTACCGTCGCTCGATGACAAGATTTTGTCCTTCAATATAACCAAGCTCATGCAGTCTGTGGCGGAACGCCTCGAAAGGAAATTCGGTAGGAACAGGCTCGGACGGAGGCGATCCAAAAGCCAAAAAGCCGAGTCGGTGAGTCTTTCCCAACCGTTGAGCTTCAGAGGAAAGCGGCGCCAGGAAGTTAATAATAAGGACGAGGCTAAAAATAAGGCCAACAGCTCTGAGTGTCACGTTCGTTTTCCCATGGAGGGACGTCTGCTTTACGCCGGAACATACACAAACCACGTGTGGTTGGCCGGCGTGGAAACAACCCTTAAGTTGCTCTCTCACTGAGGCCATGATTGTGACCTTACCGCGTTTGCATCCCTATTTGCTAGCTACCTTCAGCTTCAGTTCATCGAAGGCTCCACCGAAGTAGGCGACATTGTGGAACGCCTCCTTGGCGATGGCCTCAGTAACCGTGCGCGCTTGCGCACCGTCCCGGCCAAACACGATGATGCGCGTGTTGTGGTCATCCATAGGTAATCGACCGTCATCCTTCGCCTTCTTCACATCGGCTAGGGGAAGGCTTTTCGCGCCCGGAATAGTCCCGGCCTTAAACTCCTCGGGGCTGCGAGCGTCAAGAAACACGGCTGTCTTGTCATCGTGGAGCACGTAGAGCAGACCTAAAAGCTGGATTTCGGTAACACCGATCAGCGCACGCCACACGGGAATGCCCAGTTGATATCGCCGGACGTTCGTGTAGCCTGCCTCCAACAATTCCTCCGAGAGTCGCTTGCTTTTGCCGCAAAATGGTCCGTTGCAATAGAGTACGATAGGCGCGGCTTTGTTGTTTCCGACGACGCGCCCAACCTCCGCCACGTCTGACACGTACTGAGAAATCGGCACCCCCGGCTTTGCCGAGACGTTGACGGCGCCTGGAATATGGCTAACGGCATACTCCATTAATGGTCGAGCGTCAAAAACGGTCGCGCTTTTCTCTGTAAGAATCTTACGGAGCTCGTTGGTAGATACTTCCAGGGTCTTTTGGCCGGATTCCATCAACGTGGTTTCATAGATCGCAGGCGACTCGGCATTGGCGCGAGTCACGAATACGCCTAGCGCCAAAACAAGTACTAATGCGAGAAGCGGGGTTCTCATCTTTGGTCCTCCTTTCAGCGAGTTAAGGACCTTGTCTAACACGGCGATCGAATTGCCATCCTGGTTGATCACAAAACCGATCCGTGCTGCCTTTTTATTGATGCTCTTCATTTTTCTCATCTCCTTCCCGTCTGTTGAAAGGTTGAATCTGCCTCAAGCAAAAGGCAAGCGCTGTGCCACGGCCAGCGTATGAGACGTGGCGAGTGTAAAGGCTTAAGCAATCGGAGGATTTTCAACCGGCAGGGACATCAAGCCAAGAAGAAAATTATCCAAAGGGTAGTCTTTCCTCTACCCCCAGTAGTGAAAACTCTACGGTGATTCAGCATAAACTAAAGTTCATGCTTACCCAGCGACCACGGGGTTGCGGAGGCCGGATTTGAGCCCGGCGAGGAGGACGAAGCTAGCAGTTGAAAAAGACCAGGAAGTGCACTCGTGCTCGGGGAATAATACTCAGCGTCGCTTCTTAATTAGAGTCCAATCTCCTTGAGCCCTTCTTGCCAAGGAATAATTTCCACGGTCCCGATTTTTCGCCGGTGCGCTCCGAGGTAGAACAACATCGCGCGATGGGGTTTGCCATAGTACTCAGCAAAGCTGGCGAGACCTCGGAGGTCGCTCGGGCCGACGTTGCGGGACGCCTTTGACTCAATGGCCACCGTTTCTCCGTTGCCCGTGAAGATAAAATCAACCTCGGCCCCGTGTTCGGTCCGATAAGAGGAAAGGTTGGTGCGCTTGTCGAGCGCTAGTCCACTGTGAAGGATTTGAGTGAAAACCAGGTGCTCAAAAAGGCTGCCGATCCGGTCGGGAGAGACTTTGAAATTTCCCAATAGTCCGTTCAGCACTCCGGGGTCAAAGAAGTAGTATCTGGGGTGTTGCACCAACCGGCGCCGAGCGCTTTTGGCGAAAGGCGGCAGCCGGTGGACAATCAAACAGTCCTCGAGAACTTCGAAGTATCGCACCGCGGTTTGGCGCGCAATCTGCGCGTCAGCCGCGAGTTTCGCAAGATCCAAGAACTGTCCGGCATATTCGGCGCACACCGATAAAAACCTTGCGAAGCCTTCCAGGTTGCGCGTGAGGGCTTCGGCTTGCACTTCTTCCTTGAGGTATGTCGCGGCATAAGAGGAGAGTGTTTTCTCTCGTACGTAGCGGTCCGGTTCCACGAGGATCCCCGGAAGCGTGCCATTGGACAGCGCCTGGTTGGTATCGAGGCTGTAATCGAGCTCGCCGCTTACGATGGGACCCAGCTGATATGTAAATATTCTCCCAGGAAGCAAATTGGCGTTACCGCGCCGTAGTTTCCTCGCGCTCGAACCCGTGAGAAAAAACCGGTAGCGAGGCGAGGGAGCGTCAAGCAATGTTTGAATTGTATTGAGCAGGCTTGGCAAGCGCTGAACCTCGTCAACAAAAATGGTTTCCTGCCTCGCGGAGGAAGGCAACGCAGCCAATCGCTCCTCAAGTTCTCTCGGGTTGCGGGCAAACTCAAGATAGGTGGCCTCGTGGGCGAGGTTAATGGAAAGGTCGGGCTTGAGGGAGGACACCAGCGTCGACTTTCCAGTTTGCCGCGGCCCCAGAAGAAGAAAGCTCTTCTTCGCACGAGCCAGGGTCGCCCCCAAAATACGTTTTATCATGCGGTTAAAATACCGCGTATTTTAACCGCATGTCAACGAATTGGCCGACCTGAGCGTTTAAATCGGCTCGCCTACTTCAGCCCAAAACCGGATGGGTAACAAAGCTCAGCGTGGGTATTTCAAAACGTTTCCGCGGTGCGATGGCACCGCGGAAACGTTTTGAACTGCTTGAACGGTTTGAACGACTGGAACGGAGCTCGCCCGCTAAGACCGGGCGAGCTCTTCGAAGGTTTGCTCCGGCATCCCAGCCTTCCAAGTCGGATCACGCAGCTCGAGCCGATTGCCGCTCGGATCGAAGAAATAAAGCTCTCGTCCGGGGAAATAACCGGCCTTCCGGTAATAGAGCCGGTCAATCTGAATCTTTCTTTCTTGAAAAATCTTGCACGCCTGCTCGAGCGTCTCTGGGCTCACGGTAAAAGAATGGTGCACGTTTTGCTCCTCCACATGCGCTTTGTCCACCGTCGCCGCGCGCTCACATAATAGTATGTTATGGTCACCAACGTTGAAGCAAGACATCCCTGAGTTGCCGAGCCTCCCCAGATGCTTAAGCCCCAGCAGATCACCGTAGAATTTTTCCGCTTCGTCCAAGTTGTTAACGGGAATCGACCAGTGCGTCACTCCCTCGATTTTTAATAGTCCCATAGAAACCTCCTTTGTTGAGCCATATTTGCTCCAAACGCAGCGCGCCTGTCAACCCCAGCACCGCGCGTGCCGTTCAAAGTTCAACGTTCAAGGTTCAAAGTTGAAATTGCCCTTACGCGACTCATCAAACTACGAATTTGGTTCGCTGCACCACGGTCAGGTCCTGCAGCGCCACCGGCCCGTTCAGCTGGCGCGGGGCGGCGGCGAAGTAGTTACCGTGATATATTTCGGCTCCCTCGTAAAACACCAACGGCAAGCGGTTCCACGGCACGGCGGGATTCTGGTGGTGGATGCCGTGCAAGTTGAAATTAAGCAGCAGTTTGGCGCAGGGGCCGGGCAGCCAGAGATTGCTGTCGTAGAAAATATCGTTGACCGGGGTGCGGTAGTGATAAACGTTGTCGAGAAAAGAAATGAAAAGGCCGTGGGTTCCGAGCACGGCCAAAAACAACGGCCAATATTCGCCTATGGGTCATGTTTCGATCGCCGGCCATCAGAAATGAATGCCCAATGCGGCTCGCAGCGGCGACAGGCTGAGCAACACGATCAAGCCGAACCCGGCGATAATCGTTCCCGAAACCTTGTGAATCATAGCCATGACCCGCTCACTAAAGGCGTCGCGAAAAAGCGACATGGCGCTGAACACCAGAACCCACCAGAGCGCCGAGCCGGCAAAAACACCAAGAGTAAGGATGGCCGCGCTTAGATAATGCTCGCGCAAGCTCTGCACACCCCACCCGGCGTAAATCGCCACAAACGAGAGAATCGTCACCGGATTGGAGAGAGTCAGCAAGAAAGCTGTCGCGTATGCACTGAACAAACCGGTGACGTTGCTCGGCGGTAGTTGAGCAATGGGCCGCGTCCGATAGATTTTGTAGCCTACATAACAAAGTAAAATTCCACCCACAAGGCGCAGCGCCTCCTGATGCTCGATGAGAAACGCCGATATCAGAGTGATACCCAAGGCCGTGATACCCGCCGCCAGGGCGTCCGCAGTAGCGACACCAAAACCGGAGAAGAGCCCACACAGCGCACCCATGGCAAGTGCCCGGTTGATGCAAAGAAGCCCCAATGGTCCAACGGGAATGGCGACGATGAAGCCTATGAGCATTCCTTGTATGAATAGATAAACTTGCATAGGCCAAACGCCCAGCGGTTATCGGGCGCAACGAAAACTAATGTTATGATGCCCGCCGCGCGGATTGCGTGAGACCTGGCGCCCGCGATGTGTGGCCGTTAATTCGTCGGGCCGAGAATCGTGGCCGCCGCCGCGGGTGCCGCGCACCACGTCGCGGTTCAAATCCTCTCTACCGTCCTTTGAGTTGTAGGGATACGGTAAATACGCGCTGCTCACCCACTCCCAACCGTTGCCAGCCATGTCGAGGACGCCGAAGGGGCTCGCGCCATTGGGGAGACTCCCCGCCGGTTTAAGTTCGTTCCAACCGCCGCCGAAATGGGCGCGGGTTTTATCCGGCGGCTCATTGCCCCAGGGAAACTTCCGGCCATCGGTGCCACGCGCTGCTTTTTCCCACTCCGCTTCCGTCGGCAGTCTTTTTCCCAGCCATTCGCAGTACGCCCGAGCGCCATGCCAAGACGCTTCCACAACCGGGTCATTTTCATGGCCGGGATCGGCGCTCCATCGCCCGTTTCGCCGGTGTATGCGCGCGTCATTGTCGTCGGTGTCATACCAGCGCTGGCCGTCGGCTGCGTGGGTGCCCCTTGCATTAATGAACCCGGCAAATTGGGCATTGGTGACCTTATTTCGGTCGATTAGGTATTCTCTGAGGGCGACTCGATGCTGCGGCCGTTCATCCTCTGGTCCGGCGTTGCCACCCATAATGAACGGCCCCGTTGGGACGAGTATCATATCGGCCAGGAACTTAGTATCCGACGCGGCAAATACAGTCAGCGGGATACACAAGGTGAAGAACACTGAGCAAACGCGATTGAACATATGCATCTTCAGAAAATTTTAGCCTAGCGTTGGCGAAACAGTCGGTATCCTACGCAAACGGCTTTTTGGTCGCAAGGGAAATGTTATGCCGCTTTTTGCCCGCAGAACGAGATTGCCAAAATCCGGCTCGCGGCAGCCGCAAATTGTGACTATACCTCCTTATTCCAGGGGTATTTCTTGTAATCGGCCCACCACGGCCGCATAGACTTGCCGTAAATTGATATTGGCCCGACATCTGCATATTAGTAGATGTAATTCTAGATGCGGAAAATGACGACATCAATTACCAGAAAAGACCATAATTGGCGTAGATCGGTAAAGAATTCTTATTTAACCAACACCGTAGGATACGTGATTGGGTTAAAACGTTAAAATATTTAGTCGTAGGTTCATACTTATGGAAAACACAGGCGCGCCAACCAAAATAAATCTCATTGCCAACAAACAGGGCTTCACGCTCATCGAGCTGCTCGTCGTGGTGGCCATAATAGGGATTTTAGCAGCTATCGGAATTCCTCAGTATATTTCCTATCGGAGGAGCGGAGTCGACACTCAAATGAAATCAGACGTCAAAAATGCCGCCATGGCGATGGAGAGCTACTATGGGGTGAGATATGTCTACCCCACGACACCGGCGGAAATCGCACCTTTTGGCTTTCAGTCAACACAGGGAGTAAATCTCGTTATCAACCTCATAACACCCACAGCTTACACCGTGGTCGGAAGCAAACCCGGCAGGCACGCAGCCAAACTTCACGTTACGACAGTATTACGGGACAAACTAACTGACCCCCCCCGTATCTCCATATCATAAAATATCCTCGACTTTTCCGTGGCGCTTGCCGCCCTTTGCCCCCCTCAAACGACCGCCCATGGGTAAAATGGCGCGCCGGACGTTGACAACTTGAATATATTCCGTCGCCGCAGTGGACCTCGCCAGGCGATACTGAACCTTGTCACCATAACACCCCTGTGCCACATTAAGAACGCTCATGGCGAAGATCCAGACATTTCGGCGCCACGGCGTCGTGGAAGGTTTTTTCGGCCCGCCCTGGAGCATGGCGCAGCGCAAAGCGCTGTTTGCATTTGGCGCGAGGGGCGGCATGAATACTTATCTCTATGCGCCGAAGGATGATCCCTACCACCGCGAGCGCTGGACAGCTCCCTATCCCAGAAAACGTTGGCATGCGCTGTTACAATTGATCCGCGCCGCGAGGCGAAGCAAGATCGATTTTGTTTACGGATTTCACCCCGGCAAAGGATTATGCTTTTCCGCCGATGAACCGGTAAAAATCCTGCTCGCCAAAGCCACGCGCTTTTACGCTGCCGGCGTACGAACTTTTGCCGTGCTGTTCGACGACATATCATCGCGCCTTGAGCACGCGGTGGACCGAAGGCGTTTTAAGAATAGTCTGGCCCGCGCCGAAGGCGAATGGCTGGCAAAAATTATCGCCGCCCAACCTCGCCCGTGGAGCGGGGTTGAATGGTGGGTTTGCCCGTCGTATTACAGCCCCGACCCGCTGCTTGCGCGGGTATTCGGCTCCTTCGAGCCCGATTTTCTTGAGAACCTCGCCGAAACACTTGCCGGCCGACGTGGCCTGCCTGTGGACCGGGCCGGCGGTTGTGCCAAAAAATATCACGTTGGCCCATGTGCTATCTATCGCAAAGCGCGTCCGCCATCCGCTCATTCTCTGGGATAACTATCCCGTCAACGATTTATCGATGCGCGATGAGTTGCACATCGGGCCGCTCACGGGCCGCGACCCGCGCTTGCCGCAAATCGTCTATGGCTACCTCAACAATCCTTTGCTCCAGGAAGAATTGAGTTTTCTGCCTCTGGCAACCTGTCTTGACTACGCCGCCAAACCGCAGATATACAATCCCGAAACAAGCTGGCGCGCAGGCGTCAAGCGCCGCTTTGGCGCGGCCGCTCTACCCCATTGGCGTGCCATGCGCGAATTCTGCGATGCTCACCAGCGGGCCAAGAAGACCAGGCAGTCGCTGCGCTTATCGCCTTATGGGCGCGCCCGACTCCGGTTGGCCTGCGATTACATCGCAAAAAACCGCCAAAAAAAATGGGCGCGGGAGTTAAAGCCGTGGCAAGGTCTTATGGCCGTAGCTTCGCGCTAGCCTCCTTTCGGATTGTCAGGCGGCGGGATTTGCGCTAAATGAAGAGCTAGAGATTACAATCCCTAAGGAGCAAGCAAACCAGTTCCACAAGTTGGCGGCGAAATTTCTGCCGAATTGATGCAAGTTCAAAGTTCAACGTTTAAGGTTCAAAGCGCCGAACGGGGGCAAGCCTTGAACTTTGAACCTACTTGTCATTGAGTCATCCCCTACACTGTCATAAGTATTTGCTGTGGCTAGTATGTGTCCCGCCCAATTGAATTCTCGCGAGATCATCGGCGTTATGCGCGCATTTCGCGACCGCACACTTGCTCTCGTCGAAGATCTTGACGATCGCCAGATGATCGGGCCGCGCCTATCCATCGTCAATCCGCCCCTATGGGAAATCGGCCATGTCGCGTGGACACAGGAGTTCTGGACGCTGCGCCACTTATATAAACGAAAACCACTGCTGGAAAACGGCGACCAGCTCTACAACTCCACCGACGTTGCGCACGACGCGCGCTGGGAGCTGCGCCTGCCCGGGCGCGACGCCACCATTCGATATATGGAGTCGGTGCTGGCTGAGAGCATCGAACGGCTTGAACGGTCGGACAAGATTTCTAAAGATACACTTTACTTTTATCTACTCGTCAGCTTTCACGAGGCGATGCACGCCGAAGCCCTGGCCTATACGCGCCAGACACTTGGTTATCCGGCGCCGCGATTGGCCGACCATGAAATAATGCCAAAGTCCGGCGGCGGCCCTTGCCGCGGCGACGTGAAAATTCCCGGCGGGACATTTCTCGTCGGCGCCACGCCGGAGTTTCCATTCGTGTTCGACAACGAGAAATGGGCGCATCAAGTCGATATCAAACCCTTCCATATCGCCCGGGCGGCGGTGACCAACGGGGAATATCTCGCCTTCGTCGAGGACGGCGGGTATCGCAAAAGACAATATTGGAACCGAGAAGGCTGGCGCTGGCTTGAGACCGGCGGCGCGCCCCAGCTTGAGCGATCATTGGCGAAGTTTTTCAATCAAGCGCTCGACGAAAAAACCGAGATATCAGAATTTAAAGAAAAACTTGAACACCCGATCTACTGGCGGAAAGCGGCCGACGGCGCCTGGCAACAGAGAGTTTTCAATCAGCAGGTGCCGCTGCAGGAAAATCTTCCGGTGGTTCACGTCAGTTGGTTCGAGGCCGACGCCTATTGCAACTGGGCTGGACGCCGCCTGCCGACGGAAGCGGAGTGGGAAGTGGCCGCGTCGGGTGAACCCATTGAGGCGCGCAACTCGCTCAGTGCGCGACGGCGCCATTTTCCCTGGGGCGACAGTCCGTCCACGGAGGAACGCGCCAACTTGGATTGGCGCGCCGGCGGTCTCGTCGATGTCGGCGCCCATGAGGCCGGCGACAGCGCTTTTGGCTGCCGCCAGATGATCGGCAACGTTTGGGAGTGGACAGCAGACGATTTTCTGCCCTATCCGGGGTTTACGGTAGATCCTTATAAGGAATACTCGAAGCCGTGGTTCGGTACTCATAAAGTTCTGCGTGGCGGCTGCTGGGCAACTTCTCTGCTGCTCATCCGCAACACCTGGAGAAATTTTTACACCCCGGACCGCCGCGACGTCTGGGCCGGATTTCGAACTTGCGCGAGATAGCTGGAAACCGTGAAAATACAACTCGTCACGCCCGCGCCATTGCGTTTGAACAATGGCAATAAGATCACAGCAGTGCGCTGGTCGCGCATCTTGCGCGGCCTGGGCCATAAAGTCGACGTCGTCCAACGCTACTCCGGCGCGTCCTGTGATTTAATGGTCGCGCTCCATGCCCGGCGCAGTCACAAATCGATTCTGACGTTCCACGAGCTTCATCCAGACCTGCCTCTGGTCGTCGTTTTGACGGGCACCGACGTCTACCGGGATATTCACGGCGATGCTGAAGCACAATATTCATTAAAGCTCGCTACTCGCCTTATTGCGCTGCAAAAACAGGCTCTCACTGAATTGCCTAAGCATTATCACGCCAAGACCCGCATCATTTACCAATCTGCCGATCCCCACAAAATCTCAGCGCCGAAGAAAGCCAAACCCTTCAGAGTCTGCGTCATCGGCCATCTGCGCGAGGAGAAGGACCCGATGCGCGCGGCACTGGCGGCACGCGAGATCCCTGGCTTTTCCAGTCTCGAAGTGTTGCATGTCGGCAAGGCGTTAGACTCGGCTCTCGGTAAACAGGCCCAAGCCGAGGCCTCTACCAACCCGCGCTACAGTTGGGTCGGCGAGCTGCCCTATTGGATGACCCGCCGCGTGCTCGCGCGCAGCCACTTGCTGGCGATCACGTCACGCATGGAAGGAAGCTCCAATGTTTTGTCCGAAGCGCTGGCTTCGTCGGTGCCCGTCATTGCGTCAAAAATACCCGGCTTGATAGGTACCCTGGGCAAGGAGTATCCCGGCTATTTTCCCGTCGGCGACACGATGGCGCTCGCCGAGTTATTCTTGCGCGCCGAATACGATCATGCGTTCTATCAATCGCTGAAACGAGCCTGCGAGCGGGCCGCTACTCTGGTGCGACCGCAGCGAGAAATCGCCGGTTGGAAACTGCTCCTGCGCGAGCTGGAAAAATGGAAAGTAAAGCATCACCTCAGGAACGGCGGTCCTCTTGAATCCACGCTCTGACCCACGGCAAAAGCAAATAGGCCGGCATCGATAACAAGAAAGTCAAAGCGAAATAGTTGCCGTAGCCGTAGCGCTCCGCTCCGAGTCCGCTGATGGCGCCGATCAGCCGGCCGGTAAGAGAAAAAATCGAAGACAGAAACGCATATTGCACCGTGGCATGTTCCTTCTGGCAAACATTCATCAAGAAAGCCAAAAATGCCGCCGTGCCCAGACCGCCGCTCAGCGACTCGAACATCGACGCGCCATAAAGGCCGTAACGGCCAAGGTCCAGCCACTGGACGAAAGAATAGCCGAGGTTGGACACGGCCTGGAGCAAGCCCAGGAACCAGACGCTGCGAAAAATGCCGTAGCGCGAGATGAACGCCCCGCCCATCAAGGCGCCGACGACGCTCAGTGCGATGCCGAAGGTAGTGGGGAAAAGTCCGATCTGAAACATCAAATCTTCCTGCGCGGGCCAGATGTTCTTGCCGTAATCGACCCAGAACGGCTTGACCATCGGGCCGATGGCGAATTCGCCGAGCTTGTAAGTCAGCACAAAAAGCACCAGCGGTATGATGCGCCATGTGCCCGCCCATTGCCAAAATCCTTGCAACCAGTGGGCGCGCGCCTGTTCCGGTAAATTCAAACGTGGCACTGCCAGCGTCGCGATGCCGAGCAACGCGAAGACGACTCCCGCTATAATAAACAGCGCGTTCCACTCCAACACGGCGGCAAGAAAAACCAACCCGCCTCCGGCGAACACCAATGCCACCCGATAAGCCGAAGCGCGCACGCCATTGGCGGCGCCCTCCTCCTCGCGCCGCACCAATCCGACGGAATAGGAATCGATGGCGACGTCCTGGGTTGCCGACAGAGTCGTCAGCGCCAGGATGAGCAGCAGCACGATCCAACCGACCCTCGCCGACGTCGACCCACGGCAAGGCGAACAATACAGCGGCGATGCCCAGCATACAGCCCAACATCCACAGGCGCCTGTCACCGTAGCGGTGCACCAGCGGCGACCAGAACACTTTTAACGAATAGGGAAGCTCTAGCAGCCGCAGCCCGCCGATGGCGCGCAGCGACACGCCGTTGATCCGGAAATAGACCGGCAGGAGCTCCCACAGAATCGCCGCCGGCGCGCCTTGGATGAAATAAAGGAGCGCCACCACGCCAAGTTTTTTTCTCGACTCCGGCGCCAGCCCATCGGCTCCCAAGAGCTTCCAGATTAAACCGCGCATAGTGAATCCAACTTATAAAGCCAATTTTTGCCAGATTCCACTGTTGTCTTAACCGAATCTTTGCATCGCCGTCACCCGCCGTTCATCGATCAAGCGTATTGATTCGGCCGTCGAAAGATAAAATTCTACGAGGAGGAAAAGCATGCAGAAAAAAATGAAAAGTGAGGCGGTGCGCGGCGACGCCGGTGATTCCCCCGGTAAAATCGCGCGGGGGAAAATGGGCCGGCGCATGTTTCTCAAGGGAGCCCTGGCGACGGCGCCCTTGTTGATCGCAGGCCCGACTATATTGACGCCGCGCAAGTCGTCAGGCCGACGGCCACTTCGGGAGTATCGGCCCGAGTACGACCACCGAGCCGTATATGATCCCCAGCGTCCCCGGAGTGAAGTTGGTCTCGATCCTAACCGTCGGTGACGTGATCGACGGCTACCGCATGGTGGGAATCCCGGACGGCTTGGGCGCATTCAACAGCGATTGGGATAAATTCACTGTTATCATGAATCACGAATTAGCAGGCACGGTCGGCGCCGTCCGAAAGCACGGCTCAAAGGGCGCGTTCGTCTTCCCGTTGGACCATCGATCGGAGGTCGCTCAAAGTGCGCAAAGGACAGCGACTTCACCGAATCACCGAATGACGTTTTTAATTGGGACAACGCGACGCACCAGTATCTCGAAGGTACGACCACGTGGTCGCGGTTCTGCTCCGGCGACTTGGCCAAGGAAGGCGCTTACCACTATCGAGATTTGGGGACTAAAGAGCGCATTTATCTGAACGGTGAAGAGACAAGCACCGTTGTCAATGGACCTGTTGACGGAACAGGGGCGCGCCTGGGCGCGCATCGCCACCGGCAACCATTCAGGAGAAGCAATCGAGTTGCCCCGGCTGGGACGCATGGCCTTTGAGAACGCCGTTGCCAGCCCATATCCCCAGGAAAAAACCATCGTAGCGCTGCTCGATGACAGCTCCATTTTGACAGCGCCACAGATCACCAGCAACGTTCCCAGCGAAGTATACTTCTATATCGGCAGGAAGAGGCGCCACGGACACCCGATCGAAGAAGCCGGTCTGACCAACGGCAAACTCTACGGCTTGACGATTTCCGTAAAGGGCCAGCCGGTCACCGAGGAAAGCAACGACTTCGGGCTAGGGACGCTGGCCTCGGGGTTCGTCGGCGAAGGAAGATTCGGTTTGATGGAATTGGGGGACGTGAGCGGACTCACCGCCGGTCGAGATCGAAGGTCTGTCCATCAGCGGCGGCGTTGCGCGCCTGCAGCGGGTCGAGGACGGCGCCTGGGACCCGCAGCCGCAGGAATCACTTCTATTTCGTCACCACGGCGAGCCTCACCGCAAAACTGCCGGCTCTGGCATCTTCGCTTCGACGACATCGAACAGCCCGAAGAAAGGCGGTAAAATAGAGATCTTGCTGCGCGGAGACGAAGGTCACGGCATGCTCGACAACGTCGACCATCGATCATCGGGGCCGCATCTTGATGGATGAGGATCCGGGTGGCAACAACCGTATCGCCAAGATCTGGCTATACGATATCGACGCCGCGAAATTCATCCAGGTGGCCGAACATAACCCGAAAGTTTTTCGACCCTGCCATCTTGAACAATTCATCGTTTATAACCAATGACGAGGAATCCTCCGGCCTCATCGATGCGGAACATATCCTGGGCAAGGGCTGGTTTCTGCTCGATGTCCAAGTTCACAAGGCCAGCCTGGATCCGGAACTCGTCGAGGGCGGGCAACTCTTGGCGATGTACGTAGATCCGCGCATTGGCGGCGGCCGAAACCATGATCGCGATGACGATGACAACGATTAGATGACCATTCGCGCAGCGGCCGGCCGCGCTCGGCGCTGCAACCAGCCGGCTTTATGATGGATTAGAAAGTGCGCCTCCTCTCCCACCACTGCGGGACCTCGCGTCCCCCCAGGGGCCCCTCTCGGAAGGGGGCCCCTGTCTTTTTCTCCGCGTTCCATCGGCTGGAGTTCTTGCATCAAAAAACTTCGTCCGCATTTAATGCTTGCTTCATCTGTCACTAACAAACGTCGGCTCATTATAGGTCAAAACTCTCAAAAGGAGGGATTATGGAAAAGGTCGATTTCGAATTGGTAATCCAGCAAACCATCGCTCGATTCACGCAGAATCGTATCGGCGTAAAACCGCTCGTTTTCGTCATGCTCTCCCCAAGCATCTCGCAGCTTGCTTGGGGCGACGGAAGCCTACAAGAGTTCGTCCGGCTCTTTCTTTATGAAGCCTTGCTCAGCAACAACCCCGACGCGGCGGTTGAAGTGCTGCTCAGGCGCCGCGCCGAGCTCAAGGACATAAATGACTTTGTCGGCGTGCACCCCTCCTATTGGGTGCAACTCCGAGTGTCCGGACGGGGACTGAAACGGAGCGAGCCGTTAATCGAAGATATCTTCACCGGTGTCGGCTACCGTTTGGAGGAATGGGTCGGAGTAGACAACTCGGATACCCGCCTCGGTATCTTTGGGCCGAAGAATAAAGGCGGCGGGAAGTTGGTAATTTGCCTGGAATCCAGGCGTGGCATATTGAAATGCGATCTTTTACTGCCGGTCTTCGAGTACGCGCCGGTTCCCGGCCTCGCCGCAGGCAACCCAAACTCGATGGCACCACGAGTTTAACCGAAGCATCACGGCCGCGTCATTCGCTAATAACATGGGAAGCCTAATATACCTCTAAAATCAGAATAATGGAGGTTTTATGAAGCCGGTTGAAAAAATTATCGTGCCCACGGATCTATCGGAAGGATCGCGGCACGCCGTTGAGTATGCGGCTTGGCTGGCGCTGGAAAACAAAGGCCGACTCTTCATCATGCACGTCGCCAATGAATTTGCGGCCTGGGAGCTTCACGATGACGCCTTCGGTTATACGGGAACCTGGCCCCTGGACCGCATGCTCAACCAAGCGACGACCGAACTGAATCGCTTCCTGGAATCGCATAGCGCTTCGCTGAACAAAGTTCCCGTACTGCACAAACGCCTGGTGTTTGGATCCGTTCCCGAGCAAATTGTCGCGATGGCGGCAGAAGAAAAGGCGGATCTCGTAGTCCTTTCGCCGCGCCGCCAGCGCGGGTGGCGAACGTTATTCACTGCGGGAATCACCGAGAAAGTCACCCGAATGAGTCCCTGCCCAGTGCTCTCGGTCGCCCCTCCTTTGCCCTCCGAGCAATGGCGCGGCAAGTTCTTTCCGGCGTCATTTGGTGGCGGGTTGCGCCCGAGCGCCGAAAGCGTATGAGACACGCTAGCACCATGACTGGTGGTCGCATAAAATTTGCACAAGCTACGCCAATTTTGAACGATCGTATCACAGAGCGGCGCCGGCCCTGTATGGCATCAGAGAACCTCGTCATTTTCAAAACACTTCACATAAACTTAATATTGCTGTAACATTTGAGCGATCGGGCCGCGCGCAAAGTATGGTATAAACCCGCCGATGCCGGACCATTTCGCCGTCGTTGACGTCGGCAGTAACGCGATGCGTCTGCAGATTGCCGCCGTCGACCATCCGAAGCAATATCGAGTTCTGGAGCAGGAACGCCAGCCCGTGCGATTGGGCCATGATGTTTTCCGCACTGGGAAACTCGATCCCCGCACCGCCGATGCCGCACTAAAAGTTCTCGGTGATTTTCGCGCGTTGGCCGACCGCTACCGCGTGAAATCCGTTCGCGCCGTAGGCACCAGCGCCCTGCGTGAAGCGCGCGACGGCAAAGCTTTCGTTCGCCGCGCGCGCAAGTCCGGCATCCCACTGGACGTGATTTCGGAAGAAGACGAAGCCCGTCTCATCAGTCTCGGCATCATGAGCGGGTTGCGTTTTCATTTGCCCCTGGGGCTCTTCCTCGACATTGGCGGCGGCAGCGTCGAGTTTTCCGTGGCCAATACCAGTACGCTCTTTTGCCTGTTCAGCCTGCCCCTCGGGGCGGTGCGCTTGACCGAAGCCTTTCTCGCCACCGACCCGCCGCGCAACCGCGAGATCAAGAATTTACGCGAGCTGGTTCAGGAAAAACTCAAGCCGGTGGTGCGCCGCATTGAAAAAGAAAAATTCACCATGGCGTTTGGCAGCGGCGGAACGGTTACCGCTCTGGCCGAAACCGATACCCTGGTCGGCGGCGACACGAAACCCGATTCACTTGCCATCCTGCGCCGGTCGCGGCTTAAAGCTTTGCTTGAATTATTGAAAGGCTTGCCCGCCTCTGAACGCGCGTCGATGATCAGCGGCGATCCCAGGCGCGCCGACATCATCGTTGCCGGTGGATTGGTGCTCCATGAAATCATGACGGCAGCCGGACTGGATTACCTCTTCGTTAGCCGACGCGGTCTGCGCGACGGCCTGATGGTGGACTTGTTGCAGCGCCATTATTCGGCCGCCGAACCCTGGCACGCCGGGGCGGAGCGGGCTGAGTCCCTCGAACAGGTGTGCCAGAAATACCTCTATGACCGCGCTCACGCCGAGCACGTGAGCCAGCTCGCGTTAAATCTCTTCTATCAACTCCACGACCTGCACCAGTTGCCGGAAAAATTCGCGAGTGTCCTGCATGCGGCGGCCACCCTGCACGACATCGGCTTATTCGTCGCCTACCCCAAGCACCACAAGCATTCATACTACCTGATCAAAAGCTCGGCGATGAATTCCTTCAGCAGAACTGATCTCGATCTCATCGCCAATGTCGCGCGCTATCACCGCAAAGCGCATCCGAGCCAAAAACACCTGGCCTTCAGCCAGTTGCATCCCGATCAACAACAGATCGTACGCAAGCTGAGCGCTATTCTGCGCGTCGCCGACTCTCTGGATTTCACCCATGACCAAACGGTTAAAGCGGTAAGCTGCGCGCAGAAAAACTCGAAGGAGCTGATCATCGCCGCCTCCGCCGCGGCCAATCTCAAAGAACACTTCCAACGGGCGGCGAAAAAGGCTAGCTTGATGCAGGAAGTTTTTAATATCGACGTTGCTTTTGAAAAGTCCAAAAACAGCGCAACTCGGTAATTCACAGGAGGTATTCCATGCGCCGCGAGATTCGCCAGAGAAACGTCTTATTTCTGGACCAGGACAACGCCCGTTTGAGCCAGATGGCTGAAGCGGTGGCGAAGCACTTGGGGCCACCCAAAGTGCGCGTCTTCAGCGCCGGCGTCACCCCCGGCAACATTCCCGTGCCCGTGCGCAAAGTCATGCAAGAGCTCGGCATCAACATGTCGACGCAAAATTCCAAAAGCGTTGACCAGGTGCCGTTAGATGAAATCGACCTGATCGTAAGCTTCGCCGGCGCTGACAAGAAATGCGCCACCCTGCCAGCCAGAGCCAAGGTGAAACAATGGGCCATTGCGAGTTCCAGGGCGGCACAAAACAATGATTTGGCCGGCCTATCGACCCTGCGCGAAGAACGTGATGAAATTAACAAGAGAGTGTTCGCTTTGTTTATGGACTACTGGCGCAACCTCACCTGATCCGCGTCTGGGGTGCCACCACCGCGCCGGGTAAGACGAACCATGAACATATATCTCTTGCGTCACGGCATCGCGGTAAGTGCCGAAGAAACGGCACCGGACGGCGAGCGGCCGCTCACGGCAAAAGGTACTAAAAGAATGCGCAAGGCGGTGCGCGGCTTGCGCCGTCTCGGCCTCGACTTCGACGCCATTTTGACGAGTCCCCTAGCGCGGGCGCGCCAGACCGCCGACATCGTCGCCGAGGCGCTGGGTCTAGAATCCCAATTGACGGTGGTGGAGGGGCTCCAACCGAACTGCTCGGTGGAGGAATTGCTCGCCAGCCTGAGCGACTACCAACACTGCAAGCACCTGCTACTTGTGGGACATGAGCCGTTGCTAAGCGGCACCGCGGCTTTCCTTGTCACGGGCAAGAAAACGGTCGCCCTCGAGATCGCTCTCAAAAAGGGCGGTCTTTGCCACATCGAGATCGATTCCTTGCCACCCCGCAGTCCTGGGACGCTCCGCGCCTTGCTGGCGCCGAAACAGCTCCGTTTCCTGGGCACACGCGGCGCCAAATCGTGACCTTTATGAATGCCGCGACTTCCCCGAACTCAACAACAGACGAAGCAAACTCAGCGGACCCGCCGCCAACCGCGACGAACGGGAAATTATCCGCGTTGGGCCGCAAACGGCTGGAAAAATTCGCCGCTCTCATGCCCCGTGTCATTGTGACCGACGATGCTAAAATGATTCACGATGTGCGGGTATGGAGCCGGCGCTTGCAGCAGATTCTCAGCATGCTCGCGTCGCAATCCACGAAAAAAAATAAGCCGCGCAAGCTCATGCGCGCGTTGCGCAGTATCCGCAAGATCCTGGGTCGGCCGCGCAATCTGGATGTCATGACCGAACTGGTGCAAGAAAAAATCGCTGCTGCCAGTAATCCCGTGGTGCGGGATGCCTGGGACCAGCTGCGAGCCCAGCTCGGGAACCGGCGCGCCCGTGCCGTCGAGCGCAGCCGGGAAAAGCTCCGCGGCTTCGACCTCGTGAACTTCGCCGACCGCGCGCGCGTCCTAATTGACAGCGGCGCTGAAGCGCTGGAGGACAGCCTGAAAAAGAGCGTGGCCGGGGCGCTGGCCGATTGGCGGGATGCCATCGCCACGGCCAAAGCGCGGCCAGAGCCGAAGGAAGTGCACGCGCTGCGCATCGCCGGCAAGCGGCTGCGCTACCGGGTCGAGCTTCTCGCCGAGTTAGGCGACGGGCCAGCAAAAGCGCGGGTGAAATCCTTGCGCTTGCTGCAGGATCAATTAGGCTCGTGGCACGACCGCCAGGTTCTCTTGGACACCTGCGCGGAGTTTCTGAGCCGAAAAGATTTCTTAGCCACCCATCCTGGCCTGGCGCGGGCGTTGCTCGTGGAAATGGAGCGTGAACAGCGCCGCGCCAATGCCAGCATCGACGGCCTGGTGAAACACGCGGAAAAAACCTCGCGCGCGTTCGGTGAAACCGAATTCACAATCGCGGGGGATGAAAATCCGGTGGAAGCGGTGGGGCAAGACTAAGAATCATTGCGCATGGCCGTTGCGTTCGACGATCCTCTGGATACGGTCGCGCAGGCGCGGAAACACCTCCTCGACGGTGCCCGAAGCGTCGACGATGTCGAAGCCGTAGGTTTCCACCATCTTGTCGAACTCGCCGAGCAGCCAGCGCTGGTAACGCACGAAGCTCTCGTACAAGTCCTCGCCCATACGGAGATCCATGCCGGACTCCCAGTAATTGAACCCCGTGCTTTGCAAAACCCTGGTCACCAGATCGTCGATATTGACGCGCAAATAAAAAATCGCATCCGGCTTGAGCGCGAAACCGTAGACTTCGCGCAACCACTCCGGGTCGGCCCCGCGCACGACGGCGCGGGCCATCAGGGAATAAATATAACGGTCCGTAAGCACGATGAAACCCGCCCGCAACGCGGGGATGATTTCGTTTTCCAGACGGTCGGCGAAATCGGTGGCGTAAAACAGGCTCATCGTGATGCCGCCCAGAGTGTGGCCTTCCTTCGCCTGTTTGAGCCGCTTGCCGGCCAAAGGGGAGCGGGTCATGCCGGTGTCCAACACGGCGTGGCCGTTGTTCTCCAGCCACTGTTTTAATAAGCCGATATGCGTCGACCGCCCCACCCCGTCGGTTCCCTCGAGGACGATGAGCTTTCCTTTCAGCTCTTCGAGGTCTATGCCCGGGAGTCCTTCGCCAAAGAAGCCAAATCGAGCCATTTGCGAATCCTCGTTTTCTTGGTACCTTCCAGCGCCTGCATCACGATCCGTCTCACTTCGGCTTGCTGCTCTTCAATGGAACGCGTCGCGTCGATGGGCACTAGGCCGAACTCATCGACCATTTTTTCATATTCCTCGATGATCTTACCTTGAAAAAGCTCGAAACACTCTTCGATGTCGTCGCTCAGTCCGAGATCCATTCCGGCTTCGTAATACTTGATCGCGTCCCGCCCACCGAGAATCCGCTTCATCGCCACGTCTAAGGGCGCGCGGAAATAGAACGACACGGTGGGCTTAACCGCGAAATCGTACAGCCCTCTCACCCAACTGGGACTGACCCCACGCACGACGTCGCGGGCGAAGGCGGTATAAATATAGCGGTCCGCCAAGACCACCGCGCCCGCCTTGAGGGGCGGAATGATATCGTGTTCGGTGCGGTCGGCAAAATCGGTGGCGTGGATCAGACTGAAAGTCATCGGCGTGAGCATCTGCTTTTTCTTGCCGCGCTTGGTGACGTCGCGGACGAGGGGGGAGGAATTCCATTCGCTGAAGTAAACGACATAGCCCTCGGACTCGAGCCATTTTTGCAGCAGCATCAGCTGCGTGCTCTTGCCTGACCCGTCGATGCCCTCGACGATAAAAAGTCTTCCCGGGAAGCGATGCTTGCCGTACATTTTCATGCCGCCGGCCATAGCGTTTCTCCGTATTTCCGCTTGAGCTGTTCCGACCCGCCGGGTGAACCTATCAAAGGCAGAGTCTGAACTGAACCACTACATTGTTAAGTTTGTGTTACAGACCAGCAACCTTCGAAGCCAAGCCCAGCATCGCCCTTAACATATTTTTTACATTGACTTTACGCAGGCTTTACCCAAGTCCTCTAAGTTTCTCGTCAAATCAAGCAAATACGAACCCTGATGGCCTCCCGAAAGCATAAGCCGAGATCACGTTGCAGAAGCCCATGCGGGAATTAATAGCTGTTTAACATGGTTGTAACCAGATCGTAATGATAGATCGCTAAAGCTCATAACAGGAGGAAACTATGAAGAAAATATTGTTAATTCTCAGCCTGCTCGGTCTTTTCGTGTTTGTCGAGCGAGCTGCCCAGGCGCAAATTGATTCAAATCGACGGTTCGAGCACGGTGTTTCCGGTCACCGAGGCCGTTGCCGAAGAGTTCCAGAAAGCGAAGAAGGGCAAGATCAAGGTAACCGTGGGTATCGCGGGTACGGGCGGCGGCTTTAAGAAATTCTGCCGCGGCGAAACCGATATCAGCAACGCATCTCGGCCCATCTTGAAACAGGAGATGGAGGCGTGCAAAGGCGCCGGCATTGAATACATCGAACTGCCGGTCGCTTTCGATGCCCTCACCGTAATCGTCAACCCCAAAAACGAGTGGTCCTCAATCTCTGACCGTGGCTGAACTCAAGAAAATGTGGGAGCCCGCCGCGCAGGGGAAAGTCACTAAATGGAATCAAGTTCGAGCCAGTTGGCCCGACGCCCGTTGAAGCTCTTCGGCGCCGGAGCCGACTCCGGAACCTTTGACTACTTCACCGAAGCCATCGCTGGGAAAGCGAAATCCAGCCGCGGCGATTTTACGGCGAGCGAGGATGATAACGTCCTGGTTCAAGGCGTTGCGAACGACCACAATGCCTTGGGATTTTTCGGCTTCGCCTACTATGCTGAGAACAAGGGTAAGCTCAAAGCCGTCGCGATCGATAACGGCAAAGGTCCCGTCGGCCCGTCGGAAAAGACTGTGCTCGATGGCACTTATCAACCGCTTTCCCGGCCGATCTATATTTATGTGAGCAAGAAGTCCTTGGCAAAGCCAGAGGTTAAAGAGTTTGTGGAGTACTATCTCAAGCACGCTCCGAAGCTGGTCAGGGAAGTCAAATACGTGCCGCTACCGCAGATAAAGCCTATACGCTTGGGCGCGAGTCACGTGAAAAAGCGGCAAAGTCGGAACGGCATTCGGCGGCAAGCGCGGAAGTCGGAGTCACCATCGAAGACTTCTGAAGCGAGAGCCGAAACTCTAGCTGGTGTCAATGATCGACGCGACGGGGCGCACTCCGGCGCCCCGTCTCGCGTTTCCGCCGAGCGCTCCGATCCACATCAGGTCAGAGAGGAAAAGACGATGTGAAGACAAATCAAGCCGACGCTGCTTATGTCGCTTTACAAAGCCAAGTCAAAGCCCGTGGCTCCGGGCTAACTCTCCAAAAGATTCGCGAGCGAGTCATCGAGTGTTGCATGTTCCTCTGTGCTCGTTTTCTCAGTCGCGATTACCGCTGGGCATCGTCTGGGTTCTTGATCTCTGAGTCCTGGCATTTTTTTGAGAACGTATCGATCATTGATTTTCTCACCGACACGCAGTGGACGGTTCTGTTCGAGAACCCGCGCTATGGCATCTTGCCGTTGGTGACTGGCACCCTTGTGACCTCGGGCGATCGCTCTGCTGGTGGCGTTGCCGCTGGGAACTACCATTGCCATCTATTTGAGTGAATACGCCAACACCACGGTTCGTGAAGTATTGAAACCGATCCTAGAGCTGTTGAGCGCTGTGCCGACGGTTGTTTTCGGCTATTTTGCGCTGCTGTTGCATCACGCCTCTGCTTCAGAGTCTGTATGCCCGAATCTGCCGGGCTTCAACATGCTGAGCGCCGGCATCGTCATCGGCATCATGATCATCCCTATGTCAGCTCGCTCAGCGAAGACGCGATGAAGGCCGTCCCGGTGCATATTCGCGAAGGCTCCTATGCCATGGGCGCGACGCGGCTGCAGACGGCGCTTCGCGTGCTGGTGCCCGCGGCATTTTCCGGCATCGCCTCCGCCTACGTGCTGGGGTTCTCCCGGGCGGTCGGCGAAACCATGGTGGTTGCCCTCGCTGCCGGCACCCAGCCCAATCTGACGCTGAATCCGATGGAAGGCGCCGCGACGATCACTGCCTATATCGTGCAAGTGAGCTTGGGCGATTTGCCCCACGGCAGCATCGCCTATCAAAGTATTTTTGCCGCGGGTTTGACCTTGATGTGCATGACTCTGATTTTCAACATCGGCGGTTACTTGCTTCGAAAGCGCTTCAGGGAGATTTACTGATATGCAGAAGCCGTCTCCATCCGACATTGAAAAAAGCGTCGCCGGCAATAAGAATCGGGACAAGCTATTTGCCGTGTCGGCTTGATCTCGACCCTCATCGGTATGCTCACCTTGGCCACCTTGCTTTCTGACCTCGCCATCGACGGGCTGGCGCGTCTGCAGCCGCATTTCTTTACGTCGTTTCCGTCCCGTTTTGCCGGCCAAGCGGGCATTCTCTCCTCCTGGGTGGGCACGATTCTCGTCATGATCGTGACCGCCCTGGCGGCTATTCCAATCGGCGTCGGCGCCGGCGTTTACCTGGAGGAATACGCTCCGAAAAACTGGTTCACCGCGATCATCGAAATCAATATCGCCAACCTGGCGGGCGTGCCGTCCATTGTTTACGGCTTGATGGCACTGGGATTGTTTGTTTATCAGTTCAGATTCGGACAGAGCGTGCTCTCAGCGGGGCTCACGCTTGGCGCTGCTGATTTTGCCGATCGTCATCGTCGCCACCCGCGAATCCATCCGCGCCGTTCCCGGCAGCATGAGAGAAGCAGCTTACGCCCTCGGCGCGACCAAATGGCAAACCACCAGCGATCATGTGTTGCCCTATTCGATGGGCGGCATCTTGACCGGCGTCATTATCGGGCTTCTCGCGCGCCATCGGGGAAACCGCGCCGCTGATCACCATCGGCGCCCTTACTTTTATCGCATTCCTGCCCGACGCTCCGATCAAAGCCGAGTTTCCTTTTATCTCTTTTGAATGGCTGTGGTCGCCATTTTCAGTTATGCCAATTCAAATGTTTAACTGGGTTTCGCGGCCCCAAGCCGAATTCCACCTCAACGCGGCGGCCACGGGCTTGGTGCTGATGGTTATGACCTTGGTGATGAACGGTATCGCGATCTATTTCCGCTATCGTTTCCGAAAACGCATCAAATGGTAGCGCCAAGGATCTCCAATGACAAATATACCTAATGGAGGTAAGATGAGCGTACACGAATCAGCGGCAGACGTCATTGCAAGCCGGCCTTCTATTAAACCCATGGACACGTCGGTCATCAAAACCAAAGTCGGCGAGCCGGTTAGGAATATTTTCAGCGTTGAAAACGTCGATTTTTACTATGGCGAGAAGCATGCGCTAAAATCCATCAATTTGGAGATTGGCGAGAAGAAATCGACCGCCTTCATCGGTCCCTCCGGTTGCGGTAAGACCACCCTGCTGCGCTGCCTGAATCGCATGAACGATCTCGTGCTCAATACCCGCGTTACCGGCAGTATCAACCTTGACGGCAAAAACATCTACGACCCGTCCATGGATGTCATCAATCTGCGCCGCCGCGTCGGCATGATTTTTCAGAAATGGAACCCCTTCCCCAAGAGTATCTACGAGAACATCGTTTATGGATTGCGCATCGTCGGCGTGAATAACCGAAGCTACCTCGACGAAGTCGTCGAAAAGAACTTGCGCCGCGCCGCCATATGGGACGAGGTCAAAGACAACCTGCACAAGAGCGCGGTTGATTTGTCCGGCGGGCAGCAGCAGCGCCTTTGTATTGCCCGGGCTCTTGCCGTTGAACCCGAAGTATTGCTCATGGACGAGCCCTGTTCCGCCCTCGACCCGATTTCCACCGCCAAGATCGAAGAATTGATCCATGAACTCAAGAACACTTTCACCATCGTCATCGTGACCCATAACATGCAGCAGGCCGCCCGGGTCTCGGACTATACGGCTTTTTTCTATCTCGGCGAATTGATAGAATTCGGAGAGACCGGAACCCTTTTCACCGCGCCGGAGAAGCGCCAAACCGAAGACTACATCACCGGTCGTTTCGGTTAAGGAGAAACCTCATGTCCACGTCAATGGAACATACCGATAAAAGATACGAAGAAGAACTTAAGAAGCTTCGGGAAGAGATCCTCTACATGGGCGGGATGGTCGAAGACCAGATTCAGAAGTCGATCAAGTCTCTGGTCGAGCGGGATTCGAAGCTGGCCGAACTGATTATCGAGCGGGATCACGAAGTGAACCGTCTCGACGTCGATATTGACGATATATGTGTCCGCCTTCTGGCTTTGCATCAACCGGCCGGACGGGATCTCCGATTCATCACCACCGGACTCAAGATTACGACCGATCTCGAGCGTATCGGCGATATGGCGGTGAATATCTGCGAGCGCGCCCTGGAGCTGAACCAGGAACCGCAGTTGAAACCCTACATCGACATCCCGCGCATGGCGCGCGTAGCGCAGCGGATGATACGCGAGAGCCTCGATGCTTTCGTGCGCGAGGACACCGATCTGGCGCTCAAAGTCTGCAAGGACGACGAAGAGGTCGATCAATTGAACAGTCAGATCTTTCGCGAAGTGGTGACCTTCATGATCGACGACCCGCACACCATCAACCGGGCGATCAAGATCAGCTCGATCTCGAAGTACCTCGAGCGCATCGCCGATCACGCGACGAATATCGCCGAAATGGTCATTTTCATGGTCAAGGGTAAAAGCATTCGCCATCTCAAGGAGCTTCCGCCCACCGTTTAGTTTTCACATATGGCCAATCCAACGATTCTCGTCGTCGAAGACGAGCCCGATATTCGCAAACTCCTCCAATACAATCTCGTCCAAGAGCGCTACAAAGTGATCGAGGCCGAAGATAGCGAGCAAGCTCTAAAACTACTCCAGCGCGCCAGACCGAATCTGATAATTCTCGATCTCATGCTTCCCGGTATGTCCGGAATGGAGCTTTGCAAGCTCTTGCGCGACCGCCAAGACACGGCGCACCTGCCGATCCTGATGCTCACCGCCAAGGCTGGCGAGGCCGACAAAGTCATCGGCTTGGAGATGGGCGCAGACGACTACCTGGCGAAACCCTTCAGCCCGCGTGAAATGGTGGCGCGGGTGCGCGCGATACTCAGGAGGTCAGAAAGCGCTGCCGCCGCGGATAGCCCGCCGTCGTACGAAAAAGGGCCGCTGCGCATCGATTTCACGACCTACGAGGTTTTCGCCCGAGGAAAAACCATCAAGCTAACGCTCAAGGAGTTTGAACTATTGCGCTTTCTGGCGCAAAATCCCAACCGGGTGCTGAGCCGCGACCAACTGCTCGACCGGGTTTGGGGTGGCGAGACCTACGTGACGCCCCGGACCGTCGACGTTCATATCCGGCGCTTGCGAAAGGCGATCGAAAAGGACGACAGCCATCCCAAATGGATTTTAACCCTCCGAGGGGTGGGCTACAAATTCGATGAAAAGGCTCTGGAACAGTAGCCTCATATTCAAGTTCTTCCTTAGCTATCTCGCCATCATCGCGCTGCTGTTCGCGAGCTTTTACTTCTATTCAGAGGCGCTTGTTAAAGACCTTTATATCTCCTCGCTGGGGGCGCGCATGGAGCGTGAATCGCGCCTGCTCGCCAAAGCTCTGCCCTTCGAACTGGAGGGCGCCCCGCTAGATGTCCTCACCCGGAGCCTGTCCGACGAATTAGGCGCGCGCATAACGATCATCGCCCTGGACGGCCAAGTGCTCGGCGATTCCGCCGAACCTGCCGAAGCCATGGAGAACCATGCCGGGCGGCCCGAAATCGTCGATGCGCTGGCCAAGGGAAGTGGCTCCGCGATACGCCACAGCACCACCGTCGGCTACGATCTCTTCTATCGCGCAATTCTTCAAAACGAAGGAAGCCGAAAGAGAATCGTCCGGCTTGCCTTTCCCCTGGCCGATATAGAAAAACGGACGAGCGCGCTGGGGCGCGCTTTGTTAATGGGTTTGCTCACTGCCTCCGCCCTCGCCTTGCTGATTGCCTATGTCTTTTTCCGCCATTTTGGCCGGCGCTTGGGGCGGCTGGTGGAATTCTCGCGCCAGGTCGCCGGTGGCACGATTCCCCATGATTTTTTCTCCACCACGGGACGCGATGAAATCAATCTTCTGGAGCGGCACCTTAACGAGATGGGTCGCAAGCTACGGGACCACATTCAACAAATCGTCGCCGAAAAGGAAAAGGCGGACTCGATCCTGCGCTGCATGATCGAGAGCGTGCTGGTGCTCGACCCCAAAGGACGGGTTTTGGTCATCAACGAGCAGGCGAAACGGATGTTTCAAGTCCCACCCGGTCGTGACGTCCAGGGCGCCTCCATCGCCGAGCTTTCCCGCCACCCCGAAATGCTGGCGGTCATGCGTGAGGCGCTCGAAGTCGAATTCGCCAACCGGGGCTATTCCAAGGAAGTCGAACTGGACGAGGGCCGCTGGGTCAGCGTCAACGCCGTAAGTCTAAAGGACGGCGCCCAGGAGGCATGCGGTTCGATCCTCGTGTTTCACGACATCAGCGAGATCAAGCGGTTGGAGTTGGTGCGTTCGGACTTAGTCGCCAACGTATCCCACGAGTTACGCACGCCACTCACCGCCATCCGCGGTTACGTCGAAACGCTGCTCCGAACTCCGCCAGAGGATCCCGCCGACATGCGCCATTTTCTCGGCGTCATCGAGCGCAATACCGAACGGCTCAGCCGCCTGACTGAAGACCTTTTGACCTTGTCCGATTTGGAATCAGGAAAATTGCCGCTGGCGCGGCGACCGGTGGATATCGCCCAGCTAGCACAGCGCGTGCTGGAGGTTTTCTGGAACCAGGCAAATGCGAAAAATCTCGAACTCAACAAACAAATAGAACCCGGATTACCGCCGCTGCTCGGCGACTTCGACCGGCTCCAGCAACTGTTCATCAATTTGATCGATAATGCGGTCAAATACACGCCCTCTGGCGGCAAGGTCGCGTTGAAAGCTGCGAAGACGCCGGCCGCTCCTGGCGCGCCGTTAATGGTTCAATTATCGGTGAGCGATACCGGGTCTGGCATCCCCGCAAATGATATTCCCAGGCTCACCGAGAGATTTTACCGCGTCGACAAGGCGCGCTCTCGCGAGCTGGGGGGAACCGGTTTAGGTCTCGCCATCGTCAAGCACATCGTTCAGGCGCACCAGGGCAAACTTAAGATCGAGAGCGTCATGCAAAAGGGCACCACGGTGCATGTTCAATTGCCGGCGGTCCAACAAGAAACAGATCACAAAAATATTTTGTTCCTCTGCACCGGCAACTCTTGCCGCAGCCAGATGGCCGAAGGATTCGCGCGCCGTCTGGCCGTAAACGGCCACCGCATCTACAGCGCGGGAACGGAGCCAAAACCGGTCCATCCGCTGGCGGTCGAGGTGATGAAAGAAGCCGGCATCGATATTTCCAATCAAAGCTCAAAAGGATTAGACGCAGTCCCGCTTGACAGCGTCGATCTACTCATCACGCTTTGCGGCGACGCGACGGAGACCTGCCCTGCTGTTCCGGCAGACGCGAGGCGTGATCATTGGACCTTGCCCGACCCGGCGTTAGCGCACGGCGACGAGGAACATATCCTCAAAGTTTTCCGCGACGTCCGCGACGCCATTCGCGCCCGGGTCGAACGGTTGCTCATCGCCCTCGCCAACGAGGGCTCGTAACATTGCCGTAACATTTCCTTAACATTGCTTGCGGCAAGTTCTCCAAGCTGCTATGTAAAAGTCTCTCCCCTTTTATAGAGGCTTCGATTCCATGTTTAATTTCTCCCCCCATCGGGAAAAATTTTTTGACCTTTTCAAACAGTCCGCGGAAAACGCCCTCGCCGGCGCCAAAGCCCTAAAGGAAATGTTTGAGCGCTATGACAATCCGCAAGAGTCGTGGAAAAAGCTCAAAGACCTTGAACATGAAGGCGACCGCCTCACCCATCGGACGATCCGGAGCCTGAACCAGACCTTTTTAACCCCCATCGACGCGGAAGATATTCACGCGCTGACGACGGCGTTGGATAACGTGATGGACGCCATCGAGGCGGGTGCGTCGCGCATGGTCCTGTTCAAAATCGAACGGCCCACTGCGGAAGCCCTGGAGTTGTCCGATCTCATCGTTACGGCTACTGAACAACTGGTCAAGGCCGTGTCGCATATGCCGCGCCTGGACGACATCGACGAGTATTGCATCGAGATCAACCGCCTGGAGAATGCCGCGGACGACATCTACCGTAAAGCCATCGGCAACCTTTTCGGCGATGGCACCTCGCCGATGGAGGTCATCAAGTGGCTCGACATATATGAGATCCTCGAATCCGCCACCGATCGTTGCGAAGATGTCGCCAATATCCTCGAAAGCATCGGCCTGAAAAATTCCTGATCGCTCTGTTTCTCCAATGTTCGACGCAAGCTGGCTGCTCATTTTTGTCCTGGGACTCATCCTGGCCGCTGAATTCGTCAACGGCTGGACCGACTCCCCCAACGCCATCGCCACGGTGGTCTCGACGCGCGTGCTGTCGCCCTATCAGGCGGTCATTATGGCGACAATTCTAAACGCGCTAGGCGCGATGTCGGGCACGGCTGTGGCCGCCACCATCGGCAAGGACATAGTTCGGCCCGACATTATCAATCTGGCCACGGTGGGCGCAGCCATGGTGGGGATTATTTTCTGGAGTACTCTGGCGTGGTATTTCGGCATGCCGACAAGCGAGAGTCATGCCCTGATCGCCGGATTGACCGGCGCGGCTCTTGCGACGGCTGGACCGGAGAGCCTGGTTGCCACCGGGTGGAACAAAGTTCTCATCGGCCTGTTGTTCTCCACCTTTTTGGGTTTTTTTGGCGGCCTATTCCTGATGGGCTTGCTCTACCGCAGCCTGGCCCACACCAGGCCCGGAACGGTGCGGAAGATTTTCGGTCGATTACAGATTGTCTCCGCCGCATTCATGGCATTTAGCCACGGCTCCAACGATGGGCAGAAGTTCATCGGCGTTTTCACGCTATCGCTCCTCTTGGGTGGGATCATACCGGAATTCAACGTGCCCATTTGGGTCATCATAATGTGCGCCGCCACGATGGGCATTGGCACCGCGGTGGGCGGCTGGCGCATCGTCAAGACCATGGGGCTGCGCCTCACCAAACTGGAGCCCGTGCACGGCTTTGCCGCCGAGACGAGCGCGGCCATGACCATCGAGCTGGCCACCCGCCTCGGCATTCCCTTGAGCACGACTCACACCATCAACACGTCCATCATCGGCGTGGGCGCAACGCGGCGCTTATCCGCGGTGCGCTGGGGCGTAACCCTCGAGATCGTCGCCGCCTGGATCCTGACTTTTCCGATCTGCGGCGCCATCGGCTGGCTTGCGACCAAGCTGTTCTTACTCTTGAGTTAGACCGGACTTCGATCATGAAGGAGGTTGACGGTGCCTCGCTCCCCGAAAACCCCTGGCGGACCAGACCTTCTGGAAACGAAGATCTCTGAAACACACGGCACGCCTCATGCCTAAATGATCTTTGAACTACCGCCAGGCTTGGAACGTTTGGAACAACTGGAACCATCTATTTTTGCGGCGCCGCGCTTAGAACGTCGTCCGCGGCAACGAGCACGCTCGTCTACATCATTTGGCGCAAAGCCGTACATGCGGCATAGTAACCACATAAACCATGGACACCGCCGCCCGGAGGCGTTGACGACGAGCAAATATACAGTCCGGGCGACGGCGTCGAATACACTTGTCGGGTCGGCCGAAAAAACAATTGGCGCAGAGTGGGCGCGCCGCCGTTGATGTCGCCGCCGACGAGATTGGCATTGCGCCGCTGCAACTCGGCCGGGGTAGAAACATGGCGGGCAAGGATCGTCGCGCGAAAACCGGGGGCAAAGCGTTCAATCTGCGCCTCGATTCTTCCGGTCATTTCGAAGTCGGATCCATGCGGCACGTGGCAATAGGCCCAAAGCGTGTGCTTTCCCGCGGGCGCTCGTGAATGGTCGAATAACGAAGGCTGCACGAGCAGCACAAAGGGTTTGTTCGCGTGAGATCCGCGCCAGGCCATGCGCTCGGAAGTCGCGATCTCGGAGAGACTCCCGCCGAGATGCACGGTGGCCGCCCGGCCACACTCTCTCGCGCTCCATGGTACCGCAGCCGACAACGCCCAATCCAACTTAAAGGCGCTCATCCCGTAACGATATTTTTTCAGCTTGTCGCGATACCACGACGGCAGCCGCGGGCCGGCTATTTTCACTAACTGGCGCGGCGTCACATCACACAAAACGATTCGCGATGACGGCAGCTCTGCCAGTGTTTGCACCGGATGGTCGAGAAATATCTTACCCCCTAGTGAACGAAGATAGCAGCATAGGGCATCAGCCAGGCGCTGCGCGCCGCCGCGAACAATGGGCCAACCGAGTGCATGCGCGGTGACACCCAAGACCAAGCCGAACGCCGCCGATCCCCATGTCTCGAGCGGCAGCATGGAGTGCGCGGCCAAGCCGGCGAACAACGCTTTCGTCCGAGCTTCGTTGAAGCGGCGCTCGGCAAATCGCCGCGCCGGCTGAAGCGCCGCAAGTCCGAAGCGCGCGAATTGAATCGGTCGGTTCGGCCACCGGGGTGGAGCTAAAAGGTCTACCGAGAGACTGTCCCAGTCCGTGCACAACGGACCAAATAGCGTTTGATAGGCGGCTGAGTCGGACGCCAATTTTGCCGCCGTTGCTTCAACCGAGCGCTCGACGATCAGCGCCGAGCCGTCGTCGAACGGATGCGCGAGAGCGGCCGGCGGCTCGATCCACTCGAGACCGTATTGCGAGAGCGGCAGCGAACGAAAAAACCGCGAGCCTATTGCGAGTGGATAAACCGAGGAACAGAGGTCATGCACGAAACCGGGCAACGTAAGCTGGCCTGACCGAACGCCGCCTCCGATCGTGTCGTTCGCTTCGAAAACAGCGACCGACTTGCCGGCTTGCGCCATGACAATGGCGGCGGCAAGCCCGTTAGGCCCGCCGCCAAGAACAACAGCATCGTACTCATTACCAGGCGTCAGCGGAGTACCCTGAATTAACCGATCACAACGTCTTTCATTTCACGACCGCAACGACCAACGCTACTAGTGCGATTAATCCTACGCTCGCTCCGGTCACGGCCAAGATCTTAAGGGACTTTTGCACGGTTTGAAGAACCGTTTCGATGAGTTTCAGCTTGTCGTTCATCTCCTTATTGACTGCCGCCTGTAATTCTATTGCCTTCTTTAGATCGTCTAGCTGATTCTGAGTACCAGCTCCAGGTTTTCGAATTGTATCGATTAATCGCCGAATTTGCTCGATGGAATTATTAACCGTAGGGGTAATAGTGGCTAGTTGTATCAGCAGTTTAGCAATTGATGTGATTGGAAAAGTCATGACTCTCCTTCCGCGAGTGCGACAGTAAAGTGGTCCTATGGAGCTTAAAACGCCAATCCGCGCCTATGAATTTTAGCCGGTTGACCCCTTCTGCTATGTTCTGATCATCGGGAAGGCAAAGGTCCGCCGCCAACAAATTTTTTGAAAAGCTCGACGACCTCAGGATCGCGAGGAAGTTCCCTTATCACCTTCTCTAGCTCCTCCGGCAGAAGCGGCGTCGCATCATCGCCGGTGACTTTCTTGTACTCCCTGTGGAAGTCTGGGTCCGCAAAAGTCTTCCGCATCGCTTCCTGCAGGATCTGTACCCGCTCTTTGGGCGTTTTTGGCGGAAGAATCCAAGGTGCGCCAGTTTGCCGGAACGCTCGCACCATGGCCAGGAGTTTTCTATCCTTTTCCGATTTGACAAAGCTCTCGAGCTCGGGTAGACGAGTAAAGCCCGGGAACTTCCTGCCCCGTGGAATCTCAAGCGCGACGTGAAAATCTACAAGACCTTTCTCGATCCACTCGCGATTTACACTACCCGTGCTGATGACTCTTAGGTCCACTTCGCCGCGCATCGAAGCGATATCCGACTCCGCCCCACCGTATCCTGGAACGATCCTCGGTTCCTTCATATCGATGAGGTAAGCGAATACCCGGGGCAGGTAATACGTGCTATGCCCCACTGGCCCGGCAGCGATCCGCACCTGCGGAGTAGCGCGCAGCTTTTCCAGATTGTTTAGTCCAGCATCTTTGCGCGTAAAAAGAACGAAGTGAAAAACGCTCTCCGCCGACCCAAGATAGATGAGCTTGTCGAGATCGTATCGGACTCCGGTCTCGCCCAGGACGGCGTTCGGCACTATGCTGCTGGAAATACGAGCGATGGCGAGGCCGTCCGGGCGAGCAACGCTGTACATGTGATTGGCCGCCTTTCGGCCTCCGGCGCCCGGCATGTACTCCGTAACGACAGTTGGATTTCCAGGAATGTGTTTGGCAAGAAACGTTGCGATGGGTTTACCCCGGAGGTCTCCTGTTCCGCCCGGCTCGACACCGTTGATGAAAGTGATGGTCTTCCCTTTGTAGAAAGGGGCTTGGGGTATGGCGTAATCAGGAATCAAAAGAGCAATCAGGAATGCGCAAATAAAGGCGCCAAAAAATAGATCCGGCCGAGATTTCCCGTACCCTTGGTATCGTCCATCATCTCGTTAACCTCCAATCGGGCGGATGCATTCCGGCGAATCGTGCCGGGGATTATTCACGAGCAGTGACGCGTCGTAGCTTTCAATATCATCCGGGGGATACGGCTTCAACAAACTGAGCCTCGTGAAGATCAACGCTTGGCAAGTCCGGGCGCGTTGGCCAATCGAGTCCTCACGGAGAACAGAGCCAAAGCCCACCTGTACGATGTCCTGCAACTTCGCAGTCTTCCTGAATAGCCTCCAAAAGGAGCAGGCCATCATGCGCTACTACTCGCCGCAGCGAAGTTTTTGCGGGAGGCTTTCTACGATAAGCGCGGTTACGTCAATAGCGCCTTTGCCACGCCGATGGTTTTCGTTTTCAACAAACAGTTGGTGAGCCGCGAAGAGGCTCCGAAATCTATGTCGGACCTGCAGCCTCAATGGAAGGGAAGGCTCGTAATGGATGCGGAATTGGTGGGAAATAACTTTCCCGAACAGAAAGTGCCTCGATCGAAAATCCGCCCCCGCAGGCGGAGTCATGCCAGCTTGGCGGCGAAATCCTGATACTTGAGCTTGCCACGTGGATAAGTTATCGGGCTATGGGTCAGCCCCAGGTTTACGCACATCTCGGCAACCCGGACCGAGATCGCCTTGGTGTTATAGACTGGCACGCCGGTTATTTCTTGAAGCTCCGCGGGATCAACCACGCTGGGAATGAGCGCGCCGCCTAGCGGGATCACGCCGTGGGCACCGGTTTCGCTCACGAGACTGCGAATCAGCTCGGCCGTTTTGCGGGTGATTTCCTCCTTCCGTTCTTTGACGTCCGCGCCGTAGATATCGAGGCTCCGGATGCCGGTGACGAACCCGTCCATGCCCATGGTGCGCAGCAGGCGCCATGTATAGGGAACGTGGGACGGGAGCGGAACGACGATGCCGATCCGGTCAACCAGGTTCGCGACTATGTGAATCGTGGTCCGGAAAGGGCCGATGACGGGAATGGAAACAGAGAGCCGCGCGCCATCGATTCCCGGATCGAACGTGTTACTCTGGACGACCGCGTCGTAGCCGTTCTCCGCCGCCCACACGATCTTCCGGATGAGGGACGGCGCCTCCATAATATGATCGAGGCCGTTCTGCATTTTTTGCTGGGCGAGGACTCCCCAGACCCGGGACCCTTCGAAATCGTCAGGAAAAGCGACCTCCACACGCGTGCCTGGCGAGGCATAACGATTCCACGGCTTTTCCAGTTCCGCGATCTCCTCGGCGGTCACTTTCCTCGGCATCTTGCCTAGGCTCATGATCTTCATAGCATCTTCCTTCCTCTTGTTGATCTAGCATTCATTTCGACGTTTCGACAATTCCCAAGATATGGGAATACTCCTTCCGGCTTCTTTCCGCTACCCCGAGGCTTGGAACGTCTGGAACCTTTTCCCCTCACGTCTTATGCACGCCCCTTACCGTCGTCCGACGCAAAGGTAGCTTGACACCCAGGTCTCCCTGTATTACGCGAAGAAATGATCGGCTCGCAAACCACTATGACGTTCTCGAACGGGAGGGGCAGTATGGAAAGGCTCATACCAAAATTTCGCTTTGGTCACATTGATCCGGCCGCCGTCGAGGCGCGCAGAGCGAGACGCGGACCTGGTTACGAGTTTTACCAGATTGTCCCTACCAATATTATGTTGGTCACTGCGGTTCTGGGGATAAGAGATTTTACCCGGGACGCTGTGGAGGCCGCCATTCCAAACTACTGGAATTGCGTCGATGCGCTGGCGCAAGAAAAGGTCGATGTATTTGTTCTCGGTGGGACTCCGGTATCCGCGCAGTTGGGACGGCCCCGCGTGGTAAGGTTATTAAAAGAGGCCGAAGACAAGACCGGCATACGTGGTGATGCGCCTCTCGAAGCCGCTATTGCAGCGATGCAACACCTGGGATTGAAAAAGCTCGCGGTGGGAGGACGATGGACAGATGAATTCAATCAGGCCGTCGTACGATATCTGGAGGATGGCGGCATCAAGGTAGTTGGAATTACAAAGCGCGGCCAGTGGGGAAAGGAGGCTTTTGCCATGTCGTTTGAGGAAGGCTTAAAGCTAGCGCTGGAGGTTGGCCGCGAGGCTGCTCGCGTGGCCTCAGATGCGGAAGCAATCTTCGTTCCGGGCGGAGCGACAATGAGCCTCCACGTCATACCCGTAATCGAAGAGGAGTTTGGCAAACCTACCTTTACCAGAACAAGCGCCGAGGTCTGGCGCAATCTTGTTTTTCCAGGAATTATTCCGCCGGTAACCGGATGGGGAAAACTGTTGGCCAGCGGAAACCGGCTCGCCTAGCGAAATTCACTACACCTGGGATTTAGCCAGGGCGACTTCCCATCGCGAACGCTAATTGCCTACGAGCCTTTTAACCCTTTCGATGACCTCTGGAGATTGATTCATCACTCTTTCCGTAAGAGCTTGCAACTCTTCTCCGGAGGCCGGTTCAACTTCCAATTTGGACTGTTTCGCCTCTTCCAGAAGCTGCGGATCCTTTAGGGCCCTTGAGTAAGCCTCGCGCAGTATTCTAACTCGATCCGCAGGAACCCCCGGAGTAGCCACCATGGGACGGCCGTACTCGTTGCCGGCCAGTATCACCTGAGCGACGCGCCGGCTCACATCAGCTGGTCTTATATTTGTCCATCAGTTCTACCAGCGACGGAACTTCGGCCATTCTGGGGTCTCTTTTTTGACCGCTCTGAGCCAAGTGACGATCAAAACCCTTCTTGTGCCATGTGAGAAAGGGCTCTCGGCTGAAATGGCCTGTGACGATCATGCCGCGGCAAACAACCTCGCCCTTTTCCATTGCCAGATCGATTGCATTACCGCTTTGATAGCCGACGACCAGATTGAATTTGGCTCCGAGGGTCTCCTCAAAAATCTTAGCCAGCAAGTAAGTACCGTCGGTGGAGCCTGTGGCACCACACTTGAGAGGCTCGCTCGACTTTAGGACGTCGTCGAAAGATTTGTAAGGAACATCGGCGCGGACATAAAACATGACCTCGGTTTTTTCCATGGTGCCGATCCAGTTGAATTTACGCAGATCAAACTTGACCTCTTCCGCTCCGGTGAGTTGCTGCATGTACCGATGCGCCTGAAACATCCCCAAAGTCAGTCCGTCTGATTTAGTCAGCCCGTAAAGATAATTCGTCGCCGCGAGACCGCCGGCGCCAGGCATATTCTGAACAATCATATTCGGATTACCCGGGATGTGCTTCGGCATGTGCTTGGCGAAGAGCCGAGCCCAGAGGTCGTAAAGGCCGCCGCTGTCGCTCCCGACGATGATGCGAATGGTCTTTCCTTGGTAAAAAGATGGATTCTGCGCGTAGGCAATATCAGCGACCCGCTCTCGGCTCTGCATAGGCAAAAACAAGGAAACACCCAAACCACTCAGCGCTAGGGTGAAACATATGACCGCGACGAGGAAGATTCTGCTTCTCATATCGATTCTCCATGATTTTGATTTCCGTGCGAAAGATCGGCCTTATTTACTTTATCGGCGTTCGAATCCAAATTCTTTGTCTTTTCACACCATTCACTGCTGTATCTAAATTAGTATCCCGGCGTGATATGACTTCGTCGATCATTTGCCAATCCGCTTCTATATCCGCGCCGAGGCGGTCTTCACCCCACTCTTTATACTTACTCGAGAACCTCGCTCCTCCATGTCATAGGATCGCGTCGACAAAAACTGATTTACGCTAACAGTTTCATGATCGCAAGCACCGCCCCGGCAAGTCCGCCGACGATGGCTCCGTTGAGACGAATGTACTGGAGGTCCTGACCGACTTTCTCCTCAATCTGCCCCACCAGATCGAGATCGGACAGTTTTTCAAGGCTACCGCGAACCATTTGACCGATCATCTCGTGCCGTTTTTCCATCAATTCCAGGGCAACCTCTGTCACCCACCGATCGGCCTTTTCTTGCGCCGATATGTCTGCGCGAAAAATTTCCAGACGATCGTGAAAAGTCCGGCGCATGAGATTATTGAAATCGGAGCCCGGTTTTTGAAACTCCTTCTCGATGGTATCACTGAGCCGCCGCACCGTGCGTTGGAGTATTTCGCGTGCGTCCGTTCCGTTGATGAGAGCCGCTTGCAGCTTCTCAATCACCGACACAGCATCGGCGTCGCCGACCGCTAGTTTATCTGCGAATTCAATCAGAATGCCGTCGATTCGAGCTCTGAGTGGATGGGCGGGATCAGATTGCGCCTCGCGGACCACCACTTCCATTTGGGATAAGAAGGATGCAACCATCTCTTCCTCATTCACGACGTTAAGCCCGCGCGCCAACTCGACGACCAGCCGCTTCAGAAGTCCGCCCGTCTTTGTACGCTTCGAACGCGCGCGCAATCGTCCGTTGGACGAACGCTTTCACCTCAGGCTCCCGAACCGCATTTTCCATAATCGGAAGAAGCGTATCCCACGCACCGTGATGATCGCCGCTGCGTATACGCTGTCCCAACCAGCGTCCGAGGGGCTCGGCGACGTTAAGAACCCGCAGTTGGTCTTTGAGCGTGCGCTCAAGAAACCCCGCGACTTCAGGAGCGTCGATTCCGCGCGCAAAATGCTGGATGATGTCCCGGACCATTGCAAGAACGGTTTCCAAATGATCCTTGTTTGCTAGGAAGTCCAGAACATATTGGGATGCCGAGAAATTCACTAAGTACTCGCGAATGATCTTGGGGGCGAGCCATCGGTTCTGCACCATGTCTGCAATCCCATCGACGATGCGTTGGCGATTCTTGATGATGATATTCGTATGCCGTCGTATCAGCGGCACGGGAACCTCACGAAACAGCGCGCTCACCGCGAACCAGTCCGCCAGCCCACCGACGGTAGCCGCCTCGAAGGCTTGGAGAAGAACCTTCCAGCCGGGAGCCGCGACCCATCCGTGACGTAATGCCAATTCGGTGGCGATCAATCCCCCAATCGAGAACGTGAGTGATATATTTCCCAGCGATGTTACCGTTGTTGCCTTCATGAGTTCTCCTCGGTATATGTGAACGCACCTACCCGGGCGAGACTTAGCAACTTTACCGCCTAGCAACAACCGACACAAAGAAATACAAAGCAAAATTGGGAAGTCACCGACATTAGAAAACGCGCGCTTGTAAAAGAAACCTCGTAGAACTACGGGGTCTAGCTAAGCTAGCATCATGGCAACTCGGAGCGCAGGGGCCCCCAGGCAGCCACAAGGCGTGAGGCAACAGGCAATAGTAAGAAGCGGAACGTTCAAGCCGTTCAAGTCGTCATCGGATCAACGCTCGTTCAAAGTTCAACGTAATCAGCGGCTAGGAAACCGCTGGTTCCAGTAGTTCAAATCGTTCAACGGCGGCGCTCTGTTCGAAACGTTGAATAACGACAATGGTCCGCTCCCCGAACACGTTCGTCCCAGGATGCGCGCGGGTTCAGCGGGCGGTGAAGGAATAGCTCAGCACCGTCTTGTCTTTATTGAATACGATATGAAGCTCTTTTGAGTCTTTGAGCTGGGCGAGTTGGTAATACTGGTAGAAATAGGTCCAGGTCTCGAAGCCGTTCTCCAATCCGCGGCGCGCCGGCTCGCCGAAGTTGGCAAAAACTTCATTTTGCGTCGTGATATTGTTTTGAATATTGCGCACGGGAGTTGTCGCAAAGTCCCGACCTAAGGCCATGCAACCGGATAATGCCAGGAACAGAATGTAAAGCAGCTTGCCCATAAGCGCTCAAATCGCCCGCCGCCCTTCGAGGGCCTTGCCAAGCGTGACCGCATCCGTGTATTCGAGATCGCCGCCCATCGGCAGACCGCGCGCGATGCGCGTCACGGCGACGCCCAACGGTTTGATGACCTTCGATAAATAAAGCGCTGTCGCCTCGCCATCCATGGTGGGATTGGTGGCGACGATGACCTCTTGCACCGAATGGTCGCCAAGCCGGTCAATCAACTCTTTGATCCGCAAAGCGTCCGGGCCAATGCCATCGAGCGGCGAGATGGTGCCGTGGAGCACGTGGTAGAGGCCTCGGTACTCTTGCGATTTTTCTACAGCAATCAGATCCGCCGGCTCTTCGACAACGCATATCTTGTCCTGCTCGCGCTCCGCGCTACGGCAGATCCCACAGAGGGCTGTTTCGCCGTTGCGCGGTTCCACTTCGCTGAAACCAAAACAGCGCCGGCAAAGGCCGATCTCGCTGCGCAATTTGCCGATGCTATCGGCGAGCGCGAAAACATCCTCCTTTTTGCCCTTGAGCATATGAAAGGCCAGCCGCGCCGCGGTCTTTTCACCGATGCCCGGCAGCTTTGAAAGCTCTTGAATCAAACGCGCCAGCGGCCCGGGGTAAGTCGTCACGGCGCGTCCTCGCTTCGCTCGGAATGGCAGATTTTAGATTTCATATTGCAAGCTTCGTATTCGTACTCTGGATTACCCACCGCTCCCGCTTTCGTATGTTCCAAACGTTCCAATCATTCAAGTAGATTTCGGATATCTGTAACGGCTTGAACATCTTGAACGCCTTGAACCCGCGACACGGCGCCGCCGCGCTGGAATTTGCGATGCCAACGGCTGGGATCACGGCATAAGCCCGGGAATCTTGAATCCGCCGGTGATCTTGCTCATCTCGGTTGAAACCATGTCACGCGCTTTGCGCATGCCATCGTTCACCGCCGCCACAATCAAGTCCTCCAGCATTTCTTTTTCCGCTGGATTGATAACTGATGGTTCGATCTTGACGGCGGTGAGATTGAACTGGCCGTTAATGGTGACCTGCACCATGCCGCCGCCCGCCGATCCTTCCACGGTCTTTTGCCCGAGCTCTTCCTGGATCTTGGCGATACGCCCCTGCATTTCCTGAGCCTGCTTGAGTAAATCGCCCATGCCGCCGAAACTCTGTGCCATGGAACTTCTCCTTGCCGTTGCTCGCGACCTGATCGCTACGGTTCTCCGCCCTCGCGCCGCACCGAACGTACCGACGCCCAGGAAATATGCGGAGTGTCTCGTTCGCCATGTCGCTTAGTTGCTCGGCGGCCGCTAACCGTCGTAGGGTCCGTGGGCTATCGGGTCATTTGCCGCCGGACTTTCCGCGATGAGTTTCACTTCAATGGCGACGTCTTCGGAGAAAAACTGTTTCGCTATATTCTTAAGGGACGCGAAATTTTCCGTGTCCAGCAAAGAGCTGAGTTCAAGACGTTCGCCTACGCCGATCGAGAGGCGTCCGGGAGCCAGATCCAGCACCTTCGCGCCATCGAGATGTGACGCCAAAAACCTCTTTTCCCTACGTACCGTTGCAACAAAATGACGCCACATTTCTTCTTTGTCACCCGAAACGACCGGCTGGGCCGGCGCAGGTTGCCGGCTACTCGGGCTCGGCGAGGCTTCGCCCGGCAGCGCAGCAGGCGCGATGTTGGCTCGGTGCTCAGCCGCCCTGACCGGCGCAGGCGCTTCCTTCGGCGTTGCCGGTGGGGCTACCGGCCGCCCGGCGAGTTTTTTTTCCAACCCCTCCAAGCGTTCTAGCAGCTCGTTTACCGGCAGCGTTTTGGGGAGCGTCGCTAACTTGACCATGACCGCTTCCAAAGCAAATCGCGGATTGGGCGAACGCGTCACTTCGTCGTCGCCGGCGGCCATGAAGTCGAAGTAATCCACTAGCGTTTCAACCGACAGGTCCTTGACCTGCGCCCTCAAATCGTCGATCTCCTGATCGGGCAGATCGAGCAGCGGGCCGCCGCTGTTGGAAGCCTGGTCATGATCCCCTAGGCGGGCAACCATGAGATTGCGAAAGTGCTCGACCAGATCACGCGACAAACGGGAAAGATCGCGCCCTTCGGCAAACAGCGCGGCGAGCAATTCCAGACAGCGCCCCGCATGACCTTCGATCACCGCGGATGAAAGTTCGTAAAGCGCGCGCCGTTCGGCGAGACCGAGCATTTCTTGCAGCGACCGTTCCTCGACGGGTGATGACGGGCCGGCGCTAGCCAGAACCTGTTCCAACAAGGACTGCGCGTCGCGCATGCTGCCGTCGGCTTCACGCGCCAAAAGCACCAGGGCGCCTTCGGTGATCGCCAATCCTTCGCTCTTGGCGATCTCACCGAGCCGCTCGACGATCTCGCGCAGCGCGATCCGACGAAAATCGTGACGCTGGCAGCGCGACAGAATCGTTTCCGGCAGGCGGTGCGGTTCGGTGGTGGCAAGAATGAACTTCACCGACGGCGGCGGCTCTTCCAAGGTCTTCAAAAGCGCGTTGAAAGCGTCCTTGGTGACCTGGTGCACCTCGTCGATGATGTAGATCTTAAATCGGCATTTGGCCGGCTGGTAACGGACGTTCTCGATAATCTGGCGCACTTCGTCGATGCCGCGGTTCGAGGCGCCGTCGATCTCCAAGACATCAAAGCAGTTGCCGCTGGTGATCTCGGCGCAGACGCTGCACTGGTTACAGGGCGTCGCCGCCGGCCCTTTTTCGCAGTTGAGCGCTTTGGCGAGAATGCGGGCGGCGGTGGTCTTGCCCACACCGCGCACGCCGGTAAATAGATACGCGTGGGCGACGCGGTTGGTCCGGATGGCGTTTTGCAGCGTGCGCGTGATATGGGCTTGACCCGCAATATCTTCAAAATTCTGAGGACGCCACTTTCTGGCGACGACTAAATAGGACATAAATCCCTTCGGGAATCTCAAATGTCGGATCTCAAATCGCAAATTTGAAATCTGCGATCTGAAATCCCGAGCAGAGCGAGGGCGGGGATGCCCATTGCTGACAGCCAGGTTACCCCGTGGCACAGGGGTGCTTCCGTTACCGCTGCTTCCTTCCGGACCTGACGGGGTTCACGGTGCCGCCTTGCACGGGACCTAACTATCAGCAATCGACATCCCCAAAAAGGCAACAGGGAATGGTTCAGCTATCCTACTATTGCTTTTGTCTATTGCCTCACGCCTATTGCCTATCCAATGGCGGAGAGGGGGGGATTCGAACCCCCGGTACCCTTATTAGGGGTACACATGATTTCCAGTTCTGCGAACACTCAATCTATAGCACACCACCGCCATTTTCCAACAGTAAACATCGCTCTTTCATACTCTCTCACTTGTTTGTTTTTGGTTATAGTTGGCTATCGAACCTGGACAGAACCTGTACAAGCGAGGAAAGGGAAAAGGCCCATGCTCGACATTGAAATCGAAGGGCTCGAACTCTTGTTAAGCGCAGTGAGGCATCCGGCATTCGACGGCAATCCATTGGCGCGTCAGTTATTCATTGGCTTGAGTCAGGAATGGGCGGCGAGACAAGCCGGAGAAGTCGGGCCGGAGATACAGCCGCTTAAATATCAGGACGTGAATGACAAGGAAATCAAAGTCCTCGCCGGCATCATGTACGGAATCGCGGAATGCAAAGAAGTCCAGCGGTATTTCAAGACGGTTGCGGTATGCACGGCGATTCTGGCGTTGTGCGATGAGGAAATCAAACGGCGCGCGCCAGAGCACGCCGAGACTATTCATTGAGATGAAACTGGAAACCATCAAAGAGATCCGGCGCCACATACACGCGATCGACGTCGCGCTGGAAAGAGAAATAGATCAGCAAGAAAAATCGCCCGAGCGCTCCCGTAAGGCCCCGCTCGAGCATGAAACATCGTTAAAACCAGACTCCCTTCACCGGCTCGCTGGTAACCACAAAGGAGTCTGGAAATGAGCATGAAAAGTGTTGAGCTACGGCAAGAAAAAGTGACCCTTTACGATCAGGCAACGAAGCTTCTGAACGCGGCGAAGGACCGCGAGATGACCATCGATGAGAAAACCGAGTATGGAGGGATCAACCTTCGGATGGATGCAGTTGGGCATGAGATTCTCCAGCTCGAGGCGGATGAGGCCCGGGAAGCGGAAGTGGTAGCGCTGGCGCATGGTGGCGCCGTTGGTGGTCTGCCAACCGTTAACTCGATCTTTGGCGATTTGGCAGCGCCGGTGCCTGAAATCGAACAAGGCCACGTACTGGCGCCTAACCGATCCGTCCAAAGGTTTATGGAGACCCGCGGGCTTATTCGCCAGCCCGAATACAAGGAACTCACCATCGGGGCTTTTCTCCGCTCCATGGTGACCGGGGCGAAGACGGACTTGGAGAAGCGCGCACTGGCTGAAGGCACGGACAGCGCCGGCGGTTATTCGGTGCCTGACATCGTGTTAAGTCGCTTTATTGATAGGCTTCGAGCGGCGACGGTAACGATTCGCGCCGGGGCGAAGACTGTACCGCTGACCTCGGACAAGACGACCATCGCACGCATAGCGACCGACCCAGCGGCCGGATGGCGCCTGGAGAATGCCGCGGTTGATATCGTGGACAACACCTATGAGGGCGTTGTGTTTATACCGCGGTCGCTCGCTGTCATGGTGAAAGTTTCCAGGGAGTTGGTCGAGGATAGCGTGAACATCGAAGACATGTTGACGGCCGCGCTCCTGGGCGGTCTTAGCAGGGAGCTTGATCGCGTTGCATTGATCGGCACAGGCACACCACCCGAGCCGCGGGGGATTAGCACAACAACCAATGTCGGCAGCGTGGCAGCGGCCGGCGCGCTGGCGAACTATGACAAGATCATTGACGCGATGTACGAATGCTGGGTCGATAATTCGCCAGTCGTAAATGTCGCCATCATGCACCCGCGCACCCTTGCGACGCTCGCGAAGCTGAAAGAAACAACGACCAACGCGCCGTTGGAAAAACCGGAAGTGCTTAGGGCTGTTCCTTTCATGCAGACTACTAGCCTGTCAATCACCGAGGCACCGGGCACGGCAAGCAGGATCATCCTGGGCGATTTCAGTAAACTCATGATCGGGATCCGGACACAGTTGCGTATCGAAGTATTGCGCGAACTGTACGCGGCGAATCTTCAATATGGATTCCTTGCGCACCTGCGAGCCGACATCGGGCTTGAGCATCCGGAAAGTTTCGCGATGGTGACCGGGATCACGCCATAATTCCAACCCGGAGACATCTGCGGGTTGGCTTTTATGCGTTAACGCATAACCGAGGTGGCCGCCAAACTAGAGGCCGCCTCCAACGGAGACCGATTGGCAGTCGAATGCAGAGTTAGTTCAGCGAAAAGTAAAGGAAATATTGAAATGAGCCGGCGCCGGTCCAAACTCGACGCCAAAATTATTTGTAGACCGGTTGGCAATCACGCGCGCATGGCCGCGAATTTAGCATAGGGGGGCTTAATAGCCGATGAGAGTCAATTGGCTCATGCTATGAGCCAATGCCGGCGTGTTTCGAGCGGCGATGCGCACGGGCGCCAGTTGGATGTTCGTACTGGAAGCGCGCTTCCAATTGGGCTCCAAAATAGGCGATTCCGGCGGCCGCGAATTTCAGATAGGGGGGGTCAAACCCCGATGGGAGGAATCATGGACAAGCAAAGCTTGAAAAAAAGAGACCGCGAACTTACGAAAAAGCTCCGCGCTCAGAGAAAGGCAGAACGGAAACGGGACAAGAAAAAGACCCTCGCCGGCGGCGAGGGTTCGCGGGCATGAAGATCAATTACGTCTCGCGGTGACGCGGCTCTATGATGGCCACTTCACTTCTAGTTTATCTCCTAGAATCGTTTTGCAGGCGAATATGATGTGCATCGCCGGTTGAGCCTTCACTGGGTCTTTAATATGCCATTGCGCATATTCGCTAGATGCTTCGTTGTAGACTTCCCTGATCTCAGACTCGGATTTCTCTTTGAGCCGCTCTACGGCATCAGCAATTCCCTTGTCCGTTTTTGCTTGAACCTGAGCAGCGTCTTTGAGCATCCACGCTTGTCGTTTTAAGCCTAGCTTCATCTCTCGTTCTTGCTCTTGCTTTTCAGATAACTTTTTCATTTGTGTCCTCCTTTTTATGGCCTTGGGAGATTCGTGACGCCCTGCAACTGCAAAACCCTTATCCCGATTTCATATTGCACCTGATAGGACTGTTTCAAGATCCAAGTGTTGAGCACTTCCGCCGTTCCGGTTAATTCCGGCCGTGGATGGCGGTAAAAAGTAGTTATCGCCGAATGAACAGAGTCTGGCAAGCGTATCAAATTCATCGGGTGATGGATTTGCTCGTAACCGAATCTAACAATGTTGTCGGGATATTGGCGCACGATATGATGCCACTGTGTTTGAGGAACCGTTCCTAATATCCGCTTGAACGTCGAAAAGCTAAGGTATCCCTGCTGAAACCAACCTCGCGATGCTATGTAAGCCAGCGCCGCGGGGGCTTCCGGTGCCACAAGGAGTATTCCTCGTACCAGCCCGACAACAAGCGGGCCAACGGCAATTTGAACCCCCGTTTCAATGTCCATGGAAAGATCACGAAAGCTCGCCGCAGCCTCCTGGATATAGCCATCTGCCCAACCTCCGAAGTAATTGAAGTCCCCCACGTCCATTGCATTGAGCCCCGGCTCGAATAGAGCGGCAGTCAACGGCGAGGTGCTGGCCTTAAACCCTCCCCGAATCACGATGGGTTTCTTGCCTGTTCGTGAGCCTAAGTTGCCGCTGATGATTGCGGCTCCGTAGCCCGAGGGGATATCGTAAATATACATCCCGATCCCGCGCCAGCTCCCTATTTGTTGAACTCTGGCGGGAACCATGGCTGACCATCCCGCGTTTACCCATTGGTGCAGCAAAACAAGCTCGCCTTGTTGCCAGCCACCGGAGACAAGATTGGCGGTAGGAATCGATCCGAAGGGATCGATCTGATAGATCGGCTCATTCTTTTTCTTCGCCGCTTCAAGCAGGCGTACGGTTGATACGGCATCGGTTCCCATAGTGTCTGAAATGACCGACGATTCTAATCGTGAACTAACCCAGCCCGAAGCATTCCAGAAATCGCCATTCCCCCCTGAAATGCCAGGACTTCGGACGTCCATGAACGTCGTGCTTGGATTGGGATTGCTTACCAGCGCCGAGGACAGCCAGGTCCGGTAAGATCCTCCGGTTCTAGCCGCTATATTTAACTCGGCTTCGCCCTTGGCCGAATAATAGAGATATCCTACTAGAGCAAGAATATACCGCTTCGACACTTCACTGTTGCTGGTGCCGTAGTGCCTCTCCCACCAGTCTCTTTTGCCTTTTATAAACCGCGCCACGCCAGGAGTCGTTGGTAACATGCGGAGCACCAAACCGTGGTGGCCAGATGCCACGATGTTGCGCCGATCTTCTCGTTGTCTGCCTGTTTGGCTTGCAGTAAAAACAACCAGGTTTTGATTCGACCCGCATGGCACTGTTGCTCCTTGCGCTACTTTATCGTCGTCAATCCATAGGGATGGATAGCAGCCGCTGGCGTTTTGGAGATAGGTGATGCCCACCAACTTCCCCATGATCTCGCCCGGGTGAGTGACATAGTTCATTCCGAGCAATTGAATGCTCAAATACGAGCCATTCTCGATCCGCTCCCGTCCTTTTGCAAAATTCAGATCGCCCCTATTGTTCGGCTGCATTACCCAGAACCACGCCATGTCTTTACGTTGATCGCCGTTCCAGGTCTCAACGGACATGAGGACGTTGCTGTTCTCCCCGCTCAATGCTGCAAAAGTATAATGGCTAGTGCCGGGCTGCGCCCACTCGGACGATAACCACATGCCAAAAACGGGCGCGTTGTTTACCCAGCGCCAGATTCCCACGACGACGAAATCGCCCGGTTGGAAAACATCCTCGTCAAGAATGTATGTGATTTGCTGATTGCCGCGGGCATACTCGGCAGTGACAATGGATTGCTGGGCGTGTGCGGACGATACGAAAAGAAGCAGGATCCCGATGATAGTTGCGGACCATAGTTTCCTGAGTGCCGCTATCGCCGCGGCGTTGGCGGCTATCAAGCGGTCCGTCTCATCGATTAAACGCTGGCAGGTTGAAATCATTAGGCACCCCCTTTGGAATGCCTAGAAGTTTACTACGGTTCGCGTTGCAGTGTCAACCGTTGGTTTGTAGTGCAAACTCAACCGTTATTCAGTTTTTTTTCCAGCGTAAAGGTGGCGCTCTGAGACCTGGTAATTATCCAGAGCCTTTTTGGTGATGAGATAGCCGGTAAGTTCGCGCTTGATGGTGCGCTCGAGGGTGTATTTACCGACGGTGGCAACTAGCCGGGGTTCAGGTTTCGCCTTGATGGCTTTGCGGACAGCGTTGGCGGAAATGCCAAGATATTTGGCGGCTTCGCTCAGGGTAAACATCTTCTGCTTCTTGGCCATGGTTCGGTTTATATCACAAACCGTTGCCGGCGGCAAAAGCGACCTTCGGGCTCTTGACAATATCTTAACATAAATGCATAGTGAGCACTAGGCATAAAAGAGGGACAGAGAAAATGAAAAACTTAAACTTACCATTACTACAACGGCCGGAAATTCAAAGACAGTTAAAAAAGCTCGGGACGGACTGGAAAGCATCGAAGAGCAATCTCATCTATGGCGCGCAACGAAATTTAATTCCCCAGACCGCCGGCAGGCGTGGCCGCGGGGTTAAGACAGAATATGCGCCGGAAACCGCGGCTGAGCTCCACACGAATCGGGAACTGTTCAAACAGACGGGGCTTACGCTTGACCAAATTCGAATCGTCCGCGAACTCGGACTAAAAGTTTACGACGCGGTCGAAAATATCACGCTGGAGAATTTCGACGATTTTAACCGGATGATTAATCGACTTTCCGATGCATTCGAGGGTAAGGAGTTTTTTGTTGTTCCAGTAATGTACTGGATCACCACAAGGCAGTCAGCTCTCATTAAGCTTTACGGGGAAAAAATTGAACGAGAGTCTAAACAGGTGTGGCAGAATCCCGAACTGCTTGTGGATTTCATGACAAATCTGTGTCGAGGCGCGATGCGAACCTGGCGGAGGAACAAGAACGGAAAGATCATCCGGCCGGACCAGCCGGCGGCGCCGCGAATCGAGGAAGCCCTGTTTGCTACTGCCGGCGCGGAATCTAGTGAGCGCAGCCTTGCCGCCAAGCCGCGGAATTAAAGTGAAAAAAAAAGGTGGCAGCGGTTGCACCACGCTGCCACCCAGAAGGAAGGCATGACCCAAATGACAGTTGCACCATATGCGAATACTGCTCCGCTTTGCAAGCCTTCGATTGTCGCAGTGGTCGAAAATTACCTCGAACTCCGCCGGGCCGGCAAGGAATTGAGCGGCCGTTGTCCATTCCATGCCGACAAAACACCGTCGTTCTTTGTCAGCGAGGAAAAGGGTTTATTTTACTGCTTTGGTTGCCAGGAATCCGGCGACGTTATCGACTTTGTGGAGTTGATCGAAAACATCACTTTCAAAGAGGCATGCGCGCGCCTTCAACTCGATACCTTCAAGCCAAAGCCGAGACCGCACCGAGCCGAAGCCGAAAAAATCGTAGGTTGGGCGCGGCAAGTGTCAGCGAGAATTTGCTCTGTAATGCGCGAGATTGGCGCGGAGATTCACATCTGTTCCGTCGCTCGAAAGCAACCGGACACGGACAAGGAATTTATATGCACCGTTGAGGCGGAGCTGGTGCGGCAATGGGCAATTTTGGAAGACTTGGACGATGACATCAATAACCCGAACCTTGTTGTGGAGCTTTACCGGCAACGGATCGATATCGAACGGCTGCTGGACTTGGCGGAACTGGGATGAGCACGGCGCAATTTACGGCCGAAGTCGAGGCGGAGTTAAAGCAGCGTGCCGGTAACGGCAACAATGCCGCGGCGCATCATTTCACTCTGATATCGGCAAAGGACGTTTTAGCTTCAGAAGATGCCGAGACATCATGGACATTGGAAGGCATCCTTCCCGCCGGCGGAATGAGCCTGCTTGTCGCCAAGCCGAAGGTAGGCAAGACCACACTGGCGTTTAACTTGGCCGTGGCAGTCGCAAAGGGGGCGGAATTTCTCAACCATGCCACCATGCAGGGGCCGGTTGTCTACCTCGCCTTGGAAGAGAAAAAGGGCGAAATTAAAAAGAAGCTTCAAGGCGCCGGGATAACCGATGAGCCGATAAGGTTTCATTTCGGTTCTGCACCCCTGAACGCGCTCAAAGAAGTGGAGCCGCTCATCGTGGAGACAAAAGCGAAACTGCTCATCATCGACGTTCTGCAGAAGTTTTGCCGTGTCCGTGACCTGAACGACTACGCACAAGTGACCAATACCCTCGAGCCGCTCATGTCAGCGGCACGAAAGCAGGGCTGCCACATTCTTTTGACCCACCATGCCGGCAAAGTGGACCGAGCCGATGGCGATGACATCTTAGGCTCAACGGGGCTCCTGGGCGGCGTCGATACCTCTATCCAGATCAAGAAGCGGGAAAAGCGGCGGACCTTCTTCACCATCCAGCGCTATGGCGAGGACGTACCCGAGACCGTCATCGAGCTGCAGGAAGATGGCAGCCTGGAGGCTATCGGGACTCGCCAGGATGTTGAAGTCGATGAAACCTTGGAGCCGATCATCGAGGCGTTAAAGAAGGGCGGCACAATGGGCCTCACCGAACTCCATGAGGCGCTAGAGAAGAGCAGGAACATAGTCTCCAAAGCGGTCAATTTGCTCATCGAAAAAAGGTTGATTGAGAAGTCAGGTTCCGGCAAGAAAAACGACCCCTATAAATATTCTGTATTGCTGTATTCAGATACTACTGAATACAGCAATACAGAATCCAAAAGCATAGATAACCCCGCGGAATCTAAAGAGGAATGCTGTATTGGCGATTTTGACCTTTTTTCATTCAAGACCAGATCATCCAATACAGCATTTTTGGACCCAAAAACGGACCCAAAAACGACCCAAAAAAACGGCATCGCGGTTGATGATTTCGTGCGGATATTTCCAGGCTCAAAGGTTGGTAAAGACCCCCGATGAGTGAACCGCAAGTCATCATCACGACCCCCGAGCAACTGAAGGCCCTGATAGATGAGGCCGTCAAAAAGGCCATGGCGGCGGCCGGCAACAACGGGGAGGATAAGCTGCTTGACCCGACCGAGGTGGCCAAGAAGCTGGGCGTGACGGAGGACTGGTTATACCACCATGCCAAGAAACTCCCGTTTACCCGGAAGCTGGGACCGCGGTTGTTGAGGTTCAGTCATCAAGGTTTGCTCAAGTGGATAGAGGCAAAGAAGTTCGGGAGTGTGTGAAGGAGTAGGCGGAAAAATTTACCGGGCGCGAGAATGGAGGGTTTTTTATGGATTTAGAAAATAGAAAGGGCGCCGCGCTAACGACGCCCGAAAAACCAAGCAGTTCGAATATAATCGCAAGGGGCAACAACGTCAAGCAAATAACGAAAGTGAAGCAAGCGATTGCCAAGCTGGACCGCGAGGGGCTTTCTGAAATTCAGAAGTACGTGCGGGAGCGGTGGGATGTGATCTTCAAACGCGAACAGGAAGCCAAGGCTCAAGCCAAGTTCGAAAAAATCAAAGCCTTGCCGATCGGTTCTCGTATTGTGGTGAATAGTTCCGGCGATTCATCCTATCCACGGGGCACAGGATTTGTAATAGAAAAATTTACTCCACGCGGGCTTATCATCGCGAAGGGACCGAAGGACAAGAGCTACCGTTTAAAGCCAAGCAACATCAAATGGTTCGACATTGTACCCGCCGAAGAATTCGATGTTGGCGATAAGTCTCACCCGATGATTATGAACTTTTGAGCGGAAGGAAAGAGAAACCATGAGAGGACAAGGCTCAATCTACCTTCGCGGGAAAACTTGGTGGGTACGCTACAGCTGGCGCGGGAAGGAATACCGCGAGTCAGCGCAAACGGACAACGAGAACACCGCCAGGAAGCTGCTCCTAAAGCGGCTCAAGACCGTAGGGACACCGAAGCATGTCGAACCCAAGGACCAGCGCTATACCCTGGCCGATATGCTTGAGAAGATCCGGCTACGCTACCAGAAGAAGGGGCAGCGTTCGTTTATCAACGTCCAATACTGCTGGCCGAACCTCGAAGCCGGCTTTCCGTTTCATCGCGTCGTCGACATCGACAAGGACGCAATAGAGGGCTATCAGACAAAGCGGCTTGAGGCCGCGGCGCCGGCAACCATCAACCGCGAGACCGCTTACCTGAAACTAGGCTTCAAGCTGTTGGGCTTGCCGGTCCCTATCGTTGAGAACCTGGCAGAGGATAACGTTCGTCAGGGCTTCATTCGCAACCCTGAATTCAACGCCTTACTGGCAGAGATACCGGACCCGGGCGTCAGGGACATCATCGAATTCCTCTATCAAAGTCGCATGGCGATCGGCGGAACCAAAGGCGATGCAATGGAGCTGGCTGGACCTGGACACCTGGACCGTGAGGCTTCCGGGGCAGTATTCCAAGAACAAGAAACCGCGGACCCTACCGCTGATAGATGCGCTTAGGGACATCATCGAGCGGCGCATAAAGGCGCGCGACATCATTTGTCCCTACGTGTTTCACCGCAAGGGAAAGCAGATAAAGTCATTCCGGAAGGCTTTCAAGGCGGCGGCCAAGGCGATAGGACAGCCGGATTTATGGCCGCATGATATGCGACGTTCCGCGATTCGGAATTTCCGCAAGGGCGGAGTATCGGAGAATGAAGGAATGAAGCTGTCAGGACACCGGACCCGAAGCGTTTACGATCGGTACGACATCAGCGACGAAGAGGATTTGCGCGAGGCGATGAAGAAGGCGCAGGCATACAACAGGCAACAGAGTCAGCGGAAAGTTGTTCCGATGAAGCGCAAGGCTTGAAAAATGAAGTATCGCATCACGACGCTGAATACCGGAGATGTCGTCGTATACCTAAGCGGAAAACGAGTAATGGGACACAAGGCGATGGCAGTGTTGATGATAGTCTTTGCGAGACAAATCAGGAAGCGACTTCTCCGCGGGATTGCACCGGAGCAGATAATGGAAGAATTCCTCGAGTTCATGGATCATACAGGACCCAGCGGCGAATTCTCAGTAGAAATACTGGATATGTGGCGGCGCATCTTTGACGACCTAATAAAGCGTGAGTCAATGAAGCTGTCCGTGGAACCTGGACAATTCCCGCACAAAAGAGGGCTAAAGGAAAAACGATTATACCTGTACAGGCAGTAAAGCGAGATGATTAGGACGGCGGTTTTACCTATGAGAAATGGCGGAGAGGGGGGGATTCGAACCCCCGGTACCCTTATTAGGGGTACACACGATTTCCAGTCGTGCACCTTCAACCGCTCGGTCACCTCTCCGGTTAGGGATTTCGATCACTTGCGCGCCCTGCCCTACTCTTCGAGATGTGAATGTCTCCAAAATGTCTCCAAGGGCGCTTTCAAACGATTTTTGGAGCGTACCACAATGTTTATCGGGAGCAAAGACGAATGTCCAACAATAAAAAATTGCGCGGTGAGTTACACGATTGAGACTCCTGTAATCAAAAAAAACTTTTGTCTTTTGAATTACTTATGGATGGATGTCTCCATGATGTCTCCACTGATGCCATCTGATTTCTTCAGAATCGTTAGATTAGTAGTCCGAAACTCTGGTCCAGGCTGACCTCAATAGTCCCGTGACCAAGTAACCTCTAACGCTCCTGTCCCAAGTGTAATGGTTATTTGGGAATCGTGGTCACCGAACCGAAGACCAAGATGCCCGTGCAGGCGATCAATGGACGGTGCTTGAAATGTGGTTATCGGCTTGGATGGGTGTTAGTTCGAGGGAAAGCGTCAACGCAACTAAGCCTGCGACGTTCCAAAGCTCGTTAGTTCTTCCCGTGGTCAACTGAAACAAATTGCCACAGGGGGTGTAGCAAGAATAAGACGCTTCTTTGCCGTCCCCATCCATAGACTCCTTACTGAGAGCCAGTGTTATGCTCATTCACGTTTCTCATCATCTTGTGTCACAAAGCCGTAGAAGCCCGACCCTGCAGGGCTGCCGATGATTATGTTGGTAGGCCCGCCGCGGTTGGAAATCTTATTAAACGAATCGAATTGAACCCCCTCGATCACATTATCCGTGTCGGTTGAGTTGGTTTGAATATCGAAGTTCCCATTGGTGGTGAGCTTAACCCCGAAGAAATAATTCCCAATGTTGGACTGCCCGCTAAACCACAAGCCATTGTCGTTACCCGAGCCAGCGGTGTTTTGCATGGCAACGAGGTTTGTGAAGTCGTTATGTTGAGTCCTGAGCGTGATGGCAATTCCAGTTGAAGCGGAGTTAAGGCCGACTAGGGTTTCAAAGTTGGACTCAAGAAGGCCGTGAAACTTGATCCCGCGGCCATTGGCCCCCGTGCTGACTATGCGATGCCCGCTCGAATAGCTGCACGCTATCCATTGCGGGCCAAAACCGGTGGCGTTGATCGACTGGATGCCCTCGAAATGGGAATGTGTTTCGAAGGCTATCTGAAAATCCGATTCGTAGGCACTTCCGCACTTCCTTAGCTTGATGTCCTCGTAGTGATTCTGATATCCCCGGAATGACTGGAGGCCCGATTCAGGACAGTTCAAAATCTCTAAGTGCTCGAATCGCCCATTGCGCACATCGTTAATCACAACTCCCCGGCGCACAGCCCCGGTGGCCGCGCCCATGTCGATTGTCAAGTCCGCTAAGCCCGGCGCATAGAGCGGCGTCCATTCCTTGACGTTATGCGTATCGCCCGTCTTCATTGTAATGGGTGCGGGTACCTCAAGCGTCACGTTTAGGGATGCAATGCCCGTTACTTCGGCAATTAGGGCGTTGGTGGCGCTTTGGCCTGCGGGGACCGTAACCGTTGCGTCAAGGTAGAGAAGTTCGCCGACCGCAACACCCGATACGCTTGTCGGCGCCACAACCTTGGTGCCTCTGGTAAAATTGCTAGTCAGCGGCCCAAGCGCGGAGCCTAAGCCGGTGCCCTGGAACGTGATGGCGTTAAACGGCGATATCGTCCCGCTGCCTTTGAGAATCGTTTCGCCTATGCCCGCGCCTCTTAGCGATACCCTTTGCTGATCGACAACTAAGCCAGCCGTGATTAGATATGTGCCCCGAGGAAAATACACTACACCACCACCGGCTGCCTCAACGGCGTCAATCGCCGCCTGTATTTCAGCCGTGTCGTCGGCCACACCATCGCCCGCCGCGCCATAATCCAACACACTAAACGCTCCAAGGAAATCACCATGCGTGTGGTCGGACCTTGACGCCTCGGTTGAAAGGGCCGGCGCTCTTGCTGATTTGACCCTCTCCGGCGTGTTGATACTCAGTGAGTCGGCACGGGTCTCATGATGCCCGCCTAACAGTCTGAGAATCAGTGTGCAGAGGAAGATGGTATAGCAACGGTTACGATTAGAACGCATGTTTCCCTTTCTCGCTGGGTGACTTCGAAGACCTATTGTTGCGGGTCGAGCCGATGATACAAGCAATTCGTAGTCCAGATTCTCGGTTGTGCGAATGCAACGGCTTTAAGAGGTGACCAAGTTACAGTCGAGAATGAGGCGTGAGAGAATTTTTTTTGGTGGTCACATGAAGCCTGGGTGGCATCCCAAAACGTATGGAGTAGCAGACACGAACGTTGGAGGTTGCATACACTTAAGACAGTATTTAGTGCTACCTCTAGGGACCATGCAGGTGCTCCGCGCTACGTTTTTCGGTATCCGCGACTAAGTGAAAGAGTTGATCGGCAGGAAGATGGACGCGCTGGCCCGTGAATTCCATGACACTGTTGCTTGTGCTGAGGGTTCTGCAAGAAAAAGTCACTCCGGAAAACTGGAAAGCTAGAGGTGGTTCCTTTCTTAATTCAGATATCCAATTAGCTAATTGTAACCAATTTAGGGTTAAGGGAACTGATAGGCTGATCTAACCGCACATCTCGATCCCTGCGCACTTAACGCAGTTTCTTTGCAGGAATGTGTTCGTCATGACCAAATGAAACATGGCCGTGGGCAGCGACTGTTCGACCCCCCACATAGCGATATTGCCAGCGAGGACGCTCCGGCATCCGACGATCGAGGTTAAAGAAATAGTCATGGTGAAACACCGGCACATTTTCCGGCGTCACATGGCATACCAAACTATGCCGAGTGCGCACCGAGTCGCGGATCTGCGCTCCTCCGTGGAGCAATTGCGGGTGCCAAATAATAACGTCACCGGCTTGCACGTGGATTTCCGTTTCGGTGAGCCCGAATTCTCTCGCCATGCGGTTTACGTCCGCCTGATATGCAAGCCACAGATCGTGGGAATAATCCGGAATGTCGTGAGCGCGTTTTCCATAAAATCTATTCGCAATCCCGTTCCGATCCATCTCCGGAAGGTTGTGGGAGCCAGGCACGACAACCAAGGGCCCGTTGTCCGCATCAGCGTCCTCAAAAGCGATCCACATACCGCAATATTTATAAGGGGGATTTGTCCAAAACAGCGGCGTGTCACGATGTAATGCCTGTGCCGACCCGCGTTCATAATACAAGGTTGTATAGAGTGATGTTCTTTCATGGAAAAATCCGTCTACGACAACAAGCGCCGCGTCGCAACTTTCCCACGCATTTGCTAGCAAAGAGACAGCTTCGTGCGCATTGATGATACGCGGAAAATGCCCATCCTGATCTCGATACTTTGCCGTTACATCCGAATTCCGATCTATCCAATGACTAAATTCGTCTACAATAGTCTTACACGTCGCGCGCGAAAGCTGGTAGCGTACGATCGTATAGCCAAGCTGGTCCAATTCCTCCAAATTACTCATCATCTGCCTTTGACGGCTACGCCGACGTAGTCGCTTGAAGATACGCGTAACCGTACCGCCGATCCGGTTCAAGATGCGCTCCTTCAGCCCATTCGTTCCACGCGCTTATGAAACTGATTCGTTCATCTGCGTCAAAATTTCGTTAATAAAACGGCATGCCTTTTCGAGCCATTTGGCTAGGCTCCCGGCGAAGAATTGACAAATGTGGCGCCTCGCCCAGATTTGCACGCCTCGTATTGCCCCACGACCAGTGGCTTAGCCACCTTCGGGAAAACCCGAGCAGCCAACAAACTCGAAGAGCGAACGAGCCCTCCGATGGCCGTTTTCGGCGGAAAGTATCAGATAAGGTGGTCTTAGGTCAACCTTAGTCGGCTTGAGTGTGTCAAATCGCGCGCTCCCGACACGAGGATTTTCAGTCCTCTTGCCGTAGCGGGGCTATGTGTCACCATCGGTCACCAACTGAATGAATTCAACTGTTTTCAGTCGCTGCGCTCTCACTCCATTTTCCCGACTACCGCAGATAGCAACAGATGGTTCATTCAAAGCACATTCAAAGAAACGAGCTATTTCGAGGTTCGCTTGCTTTTTCTTCGACAATGGAAGGTGTATGTTCTGCCCCAGGTTCGGGGATAAAACAAGCACAGGCGGGACGGCCTCATTTTGCGGGGATCACCACCCATCCCGAGGCAGAACATGCGCGACCTGCAGGTCGTTTGATGCCCACTGTAGTAAGGACAAGCAACCATGCACACTGGCAAATCATACAAACTTTCGGAGTTCCTCAATTGGACACAAAGGGATATTTACGTCCTGATTGTTCTGGCAGTCGTACCTGCTGTTGCATACCAGATCGGGAACATCAAATGGCTGGGCATTCCCTGGACGGTGGTGGCGCTCCTGGGAACAGCCACCGCGTTTATCGTTGGTTTCAAAAACCTGCAAACCTACAACCGTACCTGGGAAGCTCGACAAATATGGGGCGACATCATAAGCAGCAGTTGGGCCTGGGGAATAATGAGCAGGGACTTTTTTGAAAATGCCGAAAAATCAAGAGAGCTTGTCTATCGCCACCTCGCCTGGTTGACTGCATTGCGCTATCAACTGCGGGAGAACAGGGCATGGGAAACCACAAGCAAGGCACACAACGCAGCGTATTTGAAGTATTACTCCATCCCTGAAATGCAAAGGGCATTGGAAACGGAGCTGGCGAAATACCTTCCTGATGCGGAGCTAAAACAGATTCTTGCCACGGGCAGCAAGGCAACCCAGATCATGAGCCTTCAAAGCAAAACGATAAAAGTGCTTTTCGCCAGCCAGGCGATTGTCGTGGCGCAGTTCCTCGACATGCACAGGGCAATCAAGGATTTCCTCTTGCAACAAGGCAGATGTGAACGCATCAAGGATTTCCCGTATCCAAGGCAATATGCCACTATCAATTCCTTTTTCATCAAATTGTTCTGCCTTCTGCTTCCCTTTGGGTTGCTCAGGGAATTCGACAAGCTCAATGACAGCGTTGAGGGGGTGATCAAGGGAAACATGGTGTGGCTGGTTATCCCTTTCAGTGTATTGATTTCCTGGATGTACACTTCGCTGGAGCGAGTCGGAGAGAGCACCGAAAGCCCGTTTCAAGGGAATGCGAATGACGTCCCGATCTCACAACTGTGCCGGACCGCAGAAATAGATTTGCGGGAGATGCTTGGCGAAACCAACTTGCCGCCGCCATTGGAACCCAGAAACAATATCGTACTGTAGTACTGCTCCAGACATTGTTTGGAGGCAACATCCCATTCCCTTTACCCTAATCGGGCCGAGCGACTTCACCTGCACAAAACCTTCGGCCAGTTGCAGTGCGTCTTTAGTGATCATGACGGATCCCGGAGTCGCCATTTGCTCCATACGAGAAGCCAAATGCACGGTCTGACCGACCGCAGTGTAGTCCATCTTCAAGTCGTTGCCGATCGCACCGACCACTACTTCTCCGGAACCACCGCAACTTGTGCGGGCAACTTCAAGCCGAGACCCACAATTCTCGCAGAAGACGGCATCGGCTGAATTTTGAGTCCGGCACTCGGGGCAGTTCACATCATCACCCAACTAGCACTTAAAAGTTTCAAGCTTTTGGGACGAGAGAAGAGATGCCGAACCGAGCAATCCGTTCCGACAGTCGGCCGCTTCGCGGATACGAAAGCGAACTTCGCGGTAAAGCGTTGGCAGGGTGACGGGCAACTCCTTACGGTTCGGCGCAATCTCGAGCTGCGCGTCGACCCTGCCTGGTAACTTACCTTTGAGCTACGGAGCGGCGGAGCCATTCGTCGAAACCGATGCGGCCGAGGCGCGCTTCGCCCAACGGCACGAGCGAGCGCTCCTCGACCCGGCCGCCGAAGTATCGGGCCTCGGGGTCACTCACGACCTGACGCGGGTCGCCGACCGCCTTCAGATAGCGGGCGACGATTTCGTTGAACGGTGCTCGTTCCGGGCCGGCGATCTCGACGATGCCGTTGCGCGGCGCCGCGAGCGCCACATCGGCGACGATGGCAGCAACGTCGTCCGCCGCGATGGGCTGGAACAGGCCGGGCGAAAGCCTGACCATGTTTCCATCCGCACTTGAAGCGGCGATGCCACCGAGGAATTCTAGGAACTGGGTCGACCGGATGATGGTGTAGGGGATGCCGGAGGTCTCGATCAGTTTCTCTTGGGCGACCTTGGCGTGGAAGTAGCCATTGTCGGGCGTCCGGTCGGTGCCGACGATGGAGAGCGCGATATGGTGCCGGACGCCGGCTGCGGCCTCCGCCGCGTGAAGGTTGCGGCCGGAGGTCTGGAAGAATTCCAGCACCGCCTTATCTTCAAAAGAGGGCGAGTTGGCGAGGTCGATCACCACCTGCGTGCCGGCCATGGCCTCTTTGAGGCCCTCGCCGGTGATGCTGTTGACGCCGGTATTGGGCGAGGCGGCGAGGACCTCGTGGCCGCCCTCGCGCAGAATGGCGACGGTCTTCGAGCCGATCAGGCCGGTGCCGCCGATGACGACGATTTTCATATGCGCTCTCCTTTCTGTAGTCGCCCGCAATCGGACGAGTGTTTAAGTGCCTTAATGGCGAGTTTCTGTTTGTTGAACCATTGCTGCTCGTTTCTCGTGCGTGTTCCCATTGCTCCGTCGACGATAATGGGAGCAAGCGGGAAAGACGCTCCCCAAGTCACTTCACTGGCACTAGCACAGGAGCGCCCTTATTCTTAACCAAGAAAACGAGGAATTTCGCTGGTTTCGTATTGCTTGCGTTCCGGCCGACGACATGTACGTCGTTGGGGCTTTCATAAAAGGTTTGCCCTGGTGTCAGCGTTACTTCTTTTCCGCCCTTCACTTGCATTACGACGGAGCCTTCCAGTACGTAGATAAATCCATGTGCATTGTGCCGATGGATAGGGTCCGCCCCCCCGGGCGGGTACTCCACTGCAATCATCAGACCTTCTTTGCCAGGGAAGTCCTTCAGATCTTTCGAGATGAGCGACCTGACCTCGGGCTCCTGAGCCATCAGCGTGCCGGCCATGAGAAATAGCAGAACCACCATTAAGATTTTCTTTCTCAACATAATTGACCTCTTGTTCTTCGCGAGGCACCGCCTCCGTAGTACAGGGGAAAAATCTGGTCATATTGGCGAGGGCGGACCAGTGTCGTGAACCACCAGTTGCTGAATCGCGAGGAAATGAATGAGATGAGGCGCAGTGGAAAATCTGGATGACAGGAAAATTCTCGACGGCTTCATCGGCTGCGACTCTACCAAGAAGTGCATGCACAGCAGCCACGGGCAATGATGCAATTTCTACAGTTATGCTACCACGCTAATGACCGTCAATTAATACTTGTTTCGCATATTTGACACATTATTTAATTCTGTTGTTCTATGTACGGGTATAGCGCTGGCCTCCGTTCCCAGTTCGCGAGATTCCAGCGGCAGTTCGCCAGCGAAGAGGCCTGTCAGCAGTATCTGGCCGCCTGTCGTTGGCCTGATGGATTTAAGTGTCCTCGCTGTGGGAACCAGCATGCGTATGTCATGACGCGACTCTGGCAGTGCGCGGGGTGCCGACATCAGGTGTCTCTGACATCGGGGACCATTCTCCACAATACGAGAGTATCGTTGTTGTGGTTTTGGGCGGCGTACTTGATGACAACGGATAAACGTGGGATTTCGGCGCTCTTGCTCCAGCGTCAGCTGGAATTGCGCCGCTACGAAACGGCCTGGATGATGCTCCACAAGCTGCGCCGAGCGATGATCAACGTGGCACGCGAGCCTCTGCGTGGAGAAGTGGAGATCGATGAAGCTTGGATTGGCGGCCCCCAGGCGGGCTTGCGCGGCAGTCGTCAACTTAAGGGGCGTCGAGCCGCTCTTGTCTTGGTGGCCGTTGAGAAACGCGGCAAGGCGTCGGGGCGACTGCGAATGGCTGTGATCCCAGACTTTAAGGCAGCCACGCTCAGTTGCTTTATCCAGCAGCATATCGCTGCGGGCTCGACGATTTACACCGATGCTCTGAAGAGTTTCACGGGTTTGGACAAAGTTGGGTATCGGCACATCGCGCGGGCGCAGCCGAAGACAACCGAATTGCGCAAGGGAGCCAAATCGGCAGTGCCCTTGGCCGACCGTGCTATCGGCAACCTTCAGCAGTGGTTGATCGGCACCTACCACGGTGTCAGCCGCGCGCAACTCCAAGTTTACCTCGATGAGTTCGTTTTTCGCCATAATCGGCGTAACCAACCCATGGCGGCTTTTCAGACTTTGCTCGGACTGGGAACACAACAGCGGTCCACGGCCTACGGCCGCATTCGAGGTGCTCTGGATTTGGCAAAAACTTCCGCTCATGGGTAAACACAACCTATTGGGGTTTGCTGAAACAACCGTATAAGCATTACCACGCTAATGACCTGCGTCAAGTTAACTCCTTGTTACGAATATTTGATAAATTTTTAATTCTTGTTGTTCTTATGTAGATTTAGACTCTTGGCTTCGTACATAGTTCGCTTTTCTCATCTCCCCCCACCTCAAAGCGACAGGGCGAGGACGGACACTCGTAATCGAATGACAAGAGCAGAGGATTTCCAATCCTCTGCTCGGGTCCCAAAAGCGATCACTCATCAGGGACCAAGATTCTACCGCAGGACTGAATTGAACGACGCAACGGACAATTCTCACAGGATTGAGTCGTCGGAGAAATCAGTTCAATCCTGGCATCGCTGCTGGGTTTTCTTCGATCATTTGATCACCTTACCGGCCCGCGCCAGCACGTTGGGTGGGATCGTCAGGCCGATCTGCTTCGCCGTTTTTAAGTTGATCACGAACTCAAACTTCGTCGGTTGTTCGACAGGAATGTCGGCGGGCTTGGTTCCTTTGAGAATCTTGTCGACCATAACCGCGACACGCCTGAAGCGTTCGGCTTGGTCGGGTCCGTAGGACATCAAGCCACCGCTGTCAACAAGATCTCCGCGAGTGTATATCGCCGGCAACCGATTTTTTATCGCTAGGTCCGCGATCCGTTTTTGATTAGCAACGGCCAACGCGCTCGATACCACGAAGAGCGCAGAGCTGCGGACTTGATTTGCCTCCTTGAACGCGCTCTCGAATTGATCGGCGCTGCTGACCTCCATGGAGTGAAGTTGCAGACCCAGTTCTCGTGCCGCCAGTTGGCTTTCTTTCCATTGCTGCGCGGAGCTTGGATCATGCGGATTCCACAACACGGCAACGCGTGAAATCTTGGGAACGGCTTCCTTGAGTAACTCCAGCCGTTTGCCCGCCAACACCGCCTCTATGCTGCTGAACCCAGTGATGTTTCCCCCAGGCCGCGCTAAGCTAGCAACCAGCCCAGCCGCAACAGGATCAGTCACATCTGTAAAAACGATGGGGATCGTTTTGGTAGCGTTCTTGAGGGCTAGGGCGCCAGGGGTCCCAGGCGTGAGGAGAACGTCAACTTTAAGACGAACCAACTCATCGGCCAGGGCGGGAAACCGGTCGAGTTTATTATTCGCATATCGATACTCGAAAGCGATGTTCTTGCCTTCAACATAGCCGAGATCACGGAGCATGCGCACGAGTACCTCTTGCCCGACAATTCTGTTTGAAGCGGGACGGGCTGAGAGCCACCCAATCTTAGAAACCTTTGCCTGCGGCTGCGCCTCGGCTATGACTGCAACATCAAGCAGTACCACCACAAACAAGATTGATAAGACTGCAGCTTTCCTCATTACACACACGGTTCGTTATGTATCACGCGGACCTTACTAGAGGAAACGGAGATTTACGACAGAAGGCGAAAGGCATTCGTCGAGTGGAAAAACCAGATTTTTAGCTTGAGATTGAACTGATCGACGCCTCAGTCCCGTCTTGTAGGATTAGGTCGTAGGAGAATACAGTTCAATCGTAGGTTTAACCGCTGGCGCCCTCGGTGCGGTGCAATGCTGCCAGTTCGATAACCGCTTGTTTCTGTTCTCGCTCAGCCGACATCCACCCCTCTTCCTAGATCACTCGCTCTTTTCCTCATCTTCGGAGAGAACGAGCACCGCGCCTTCGTTGGCCTCTTTCTTCTCCGGTTCAGCCGGAGTGTCGGCGCGCTTGTCTTTGGAGATCGCGCCAGCCAAATCCTTGATTGCGTCGCGGATTTTGTCGAGCGCCGAGCGCGGTTCCGTCGGCCACTGAATCGCGGCGGAAGCCTCAGGAACCGGTTCTGTTTTTTCCGATTTCGCCGAACTGGTCAGGATGCTGTCGAGATGGTTCTTCGGAAAAAGAATGAACACCCGTTCGCCGTCTCCGATCTTGGCGGCGTTTTCGAGGATGGAGCGCGGGACATACACCCCGTTCACTTCGCTCCAGTAATCGAGGCTTGGATCGCCCATTGCTTGATGGGCTCGAAGTCGAGCTTGAGACCTTGGCGAGCTGGAGCGCTTCGGCGTTCGCCGGGACGGGACGATCGACCGCTCGAGCAGCTCCTGCTCCACGAAGTCGTAGCCGCGGCGCTCCTCGTTGTACATCCACTTCAGTGGATCGAACCCTACCGATCGGCGGGCTGCGGCAACAACCGGCAAATTATTTGACAGACGTCCGATTTATCGGATATTCTCGCGCCCGTAGAAAGGGAGCGGGGCCAGTTCCCTTATTGGGAGCTCTCGATCCCGAGCTGGCACTAAATTCTGATTTCCCGTGCCGCTGACCTCAAAAGGAACTTCCTGCTATCGTTACGAGGAGTATGCATCTGGTCCGCACTTATCGCATGGTATCGGGAGATAGCCACCTGCAGGTCCCCGCGGATTTCTGGACCGACCGCGTTCCGAAAAAGTTCCGTGACCTGACTCCCAAGCGCGTCAAGCTCGCCACGGGCGGCGAAGTCATCGTCTCCGCCGAAGGCTCGCAGTATTTCGGCGGCACCGGCAGCTACGCGGGCCACACGCCTGAAGACTTCGATCCCATGGTTGGATTCGAGTACGCAACGGCCATCGGATCCGGCTCGCCCGAGCAGCGCGTGCGCGAGCAGGACCAGGACGGCGTCGACGCCGAGCTGCTCTTCCCGGGAACGTCAGCCACCCACGGCATGCGAGTCAAGGACCAGGAGGCATATCTCGCGATGGTGCGGGCGTACAACGACTACCTCGCCGACTATTGCGCCGCTTTCCCGGACCGACTCTTCGGCGTGGCGATGCTCCCCGCCGGCGACATCGACACCAAGATTGCCGAGCTAGAGCGGTCCAAGCGCACCGGGATCCGTGCCACCGCTCTTAAAAGCTTCCCTTCCGGTAAACCTTACCCCACTCCGGAGGACGATCGCTTCTGGGCCGCGGCCATCGATCTTGAGGTGCCGCTCACAATCCATACGACGATATCTTTCGGCAGCGACGGCAAAATCTTCGACTACCCGAAGCAGCCCGTCGACTGGAACGGCGAAGACGATTTCATCAATCGGCTCTACCGGCACGCCAACCCGTCGCGCTGCGGGTCGCTAACGGCCTGCCAGATGCTCTTTGCCGGCGTGTGGAACCGCTTCCCCAAGCTCAAAATCTACTGGGCCGAGAACAACGTCGGCTGGATCTCGTTTTACCTCGAACAGATGGATGCCGAGTACGACAAGAATCACTTCTGGGCCGAGCGGCACTTCGGCATCCGTCGGCTTGAGCGGCGCCCCAGCGAGTACATCAAGGAGCATGCCTACTGGGGCTTCTACGACGACCCTATCGGCATCAAGCTGCGCCACGAGGTCGGGGTGGACCACATTATCTGGGGCAGCGACTTCCCCCACGTGGTTACGTACTGGCCGCGCTCGCGCGAGGTGCTGGACCGGCAGATGGGTGGGGTTCCGGCCGACGAGCGGCGCAAGATGCAGGCAGACAACATTCTTCAGCTTCTCGGCATCCCGCGTCCTGACAGAAAAGAGCGGAGTTAGCTTATGGCTTTCAACGACCACATCGTGATCGACGCGGATTCCCACATCCGCGAGTACTGGGCCCTCGACAAGACCTACAAGGGCAACATCGACCCCGAGTATCGTGACAAATACGCGCGCTTCAGCGCGGCAGTCAAAGCCAACCAGAAGCGGACCGGTGACGTCGGCCTCGGCGAAGTGCTCTGGCCGCGGCTGCCCGGCCACCCAATGGGCATCTACGACGCCTTTGACGCGCCGCCGCGGGAGGAGCGCCCGGGCGGGCCCGGCCGCGAGGTCAGCAATACCGGCCGGGAGATCGATCCATCTTGCCATTGGAATCCCGCCCCGCGCCTGAAAGACATGACCACGGCGGGTATCGAAATCAGCGTGATGTTCTCCAGCCAGTCCGACGGCTACTGCATGTTGGACGACATCGGGTTCGAGAGCGCGCTGCAGCGGGCGTACCATCGCTTCATGTCCGGCTACTGTTCCGGATCCGAGGGACGGCTGCGCTGGGTCAGCAACTCCAACTTGCGCGACATCGAGGAGACGCTTAGCCAGATCAACTACTGGGCGACGAACGACAGGCATTACGTGGGACCGTTCGTCCCGCGGGCCTGCCCCGACGGGGCCATGCTTGACCACCCGCGGCTGCGGCCAATCTTCGGGTTGGCCCAAGAACTCGATCTGCCTGTGTGGGTCCATGGCGGGTTCAAGCGCCCGCCCCTTACCCCCTGGGTCAATGCGCCGAACTCGATCTACCACAGCTGGGGCGGCCAGTACGCCCTTGCGGGTCTCATTGGCGGCGGTGTCTTCGACCTCTTCCCGAAGCTGCGGATAGGCATCTTCGAAGCATTCGGCGGCTGGATGCCCTACATGTTCGAGAAATTCGAGGGGAGCTACAAGCCGCGCTCCTACGAGACGCCGTTTTTGAAGCGGAAGCCTTCGGAGATCCTGGCTTCGGGCCAACTTTTCTGCTCGATCGAGTCGGACGAGGAGCACATCGCATACGCCGTCGAGGCGCTAGGCGACCACTTATTTCTTTTCGCCACGGATTACCCCCACGGGGGGACCTGCTGGCCCGACGGCGTCCCCAACATCAAGGAGCAGAAAATCTCCGAGCACGCGAAGACCAACATCCTGAGTGCGAACGCCCTGCGCTTCTGCCCACGGCTGAAGCAATGAGGCCGCCGGCCAGAGCCTGGCATCCATGCTCGTGACTGGCACCAAGACGCGGGCGCCGATTAGAAGCAAATCAAGAGGCAACGATATTTTGTAGGAAATAAATTGCTTTATTCCCTCTCGCTCAGCTCTCTTGTCAGGATCTCTAAGTTACGCGCCTGTGTTTTCAATCAGTCGGTGTTGGACTTGTCCGGACCAGTCACCCATCAGGTTCAAGGCAGTGGAGGAGGAAAGGACGTGAACCTTTTTCGCGACTTAACGACGCATGGCATCATTGAGCTGCGGCGGCTTTGCACAGGCGGCGCTCGCCTCCGCCAAGATCGCGGTGCAGATGGGAGCGAATCTCACCTTGCCGGAGGCGATGAAAATGGATCGACTCGTCGGCGCCTGGCAGCATCGCATGGTGGACCCTCTGGCCTATGTCGAAGACTATTTGGTTTCGCAAAAAGGCGGTCCCAAAGCCGGATACCGCGCAAACCGGTGCATCTGGCGAACTGGTTTGCAGCAGCGCGCAGGAAAGGAGGGTAAAACTAAGTGGCCAAGAATGGATTTAGAGTTTTCGACAGCGACATGCACGTCATGGAGCCTCCCGATCTGTGGGAGCGCTATATTGCCGCGGAGTTCCGCGCGATCGCGCCGCGGGGTGTCTTGTCCGAAAATGTGCGCGACCTACGCATCACCTTCCTGGACCAGAATGTCAATGGCCCGCCGATCCGGAGAAGGACGCGGCAGGGCCGTAACTACGAGCGCAACCAGGCACTGTACCGCGGCGACGCCGCGCGCGGTTGGAGCGGCGAGGTCCAGCTCGAGGCGATGGATGTGGAAGGACTCGATGTCGCGGTGATGTTCCCGAGCCGGGGCTTGAACGTGCTGGTCGGGCCGGACGGCGGCGCCCGCGTCGCGGATGCCCGCTTTGCCGCGGCGATCGCGCGCGCGTACAACGACTGGCTCCACGGCCTCTGCCAAACCGATCCGCGGCGTATGCTCGGCGCCGGCATGATCTCGGTGTATGACATCAACGACGCGGTCGCGGAAGCGCACCGGGTGGTCGAAGAGCTGGGTTTCAAGGCGGTCTTTCTTAGATCCAATATCGTAAATGGCAAAGCCTGGCACGACACGTACTACGAGCCGCTCTGGGATGCATTGGAGGGGCTGCAGATCCCGCTCGGACTTCATCAGGCGACAGCATCGAGCGTCCCGCAACTGACAAGGTTCTGGTTCGGCTCGCCGTCGGGGATGCAGCGCGCCTACGGCCAGCCCATCGGGCAGATGTTCGGCGTCGGCAGCTTTCTGGGCGGCGGTATCCTCGAGCGGCACCCGACCTTGAAGGTCGCGTTTCTCGAGGCCAACTGCTCGTGGCTGCCGTGGCTCTTGTGGCGCCTCGACGAAGCTTACGAGTTGGAAGGTGATCTCGACATGAGCGAGCTGACCATGCGCCGAGCGCGTACTTCAAACGCCAGTGCGTCGCGTCGGTCGAGCCGGACGAAACCCCGGCGCGCTACACGATCGACTTTCTCGGCAACGACAACCTGGTTTATTCGACCGACTATCCCCACGGCGACTCGCGCTATCCGCATGCCACGGAGAGCTTTCTCAAGCTACCGTTTTCGGACGAGGACAAACGGAAGATCCTGTGGGATAACTGCGCTCGTTTCTATAACGTCAGCGACGCCCCGGCGGTTAACGCCGGCCAAGCGAACGGGCAGCCACAGGCTTAGATCCACTTCAACAGGGAGGAGATTCAGTCATGGAAACCAGAGGCCAGGATGCTTTGGAACGATTCGTCAGCAAGACGCGGGAGCTATTCGCGCGCGAGCCCGACGTGGATAAACGCTGGGTCGCGTTGCGGCCGATCCTGGCGGAGCTGCTGGCGGATCCGGAGGTGCGGGAGGCCTCGCGACAGTGGCCGGTTCCCAGTTCGATTCCGAGCTCGGGCGAGCGCCGCGGCGGTAACCTGCTCTTCTACGAAGATCCCGACTATGGGTTTGTCGTGAACGGCCAGATCCATGAGGGCGGCCGGCGCCAGACCGAGCCAAAGCACGCGCACGATCATGGGCGCATCTATACCGCCTATGGGCTGCTGGACGGGCACGAGCGGATTGTGCAGTACGAACGCGTTGATGATGGAACCAGACCCGAGTACGCCGAAGTGAGAAAGACCGCCGATTACGTGGCCGCAGCCGGGGATATCCATCTGGCGAAGCCGGGCGACATCCACATCGAGGTGAATGTCGGCGAGCGAACGGCTGCCGTGATCATCCGCAGCGCCAAGGACGGCATACCGTCCAACCTTCACGGCAGGTATGATCTGGAGACCAATAAATACCACGAGAGTATCGGCCCGCGCCAAATACCCGCCGAGATGCTGCCCAAGAAGAAGTCCTAGTTTCGATACGGCCGATTAGCTACGAGAGCAACTGAGATCTTCCGTCGGGAATGGCGGGCGCCGCCTTGTGGGGCCCGGCCATTTCTGTGCGCGGGTTTTTCTTCGGAGCGCGTGGCTTTGATTTCTAACTGCGGCGGCAGCGGCGCGCCGCCGGAAAAAGCCTTGAACAGTTCGATCAGTTCAGGGGCACGCGAGCCATTTTCGCCACCTTCGGCGTACACCTTGATGCGGAGCTTGAGCGAATCCGTCTGGGCGAGGACTTTGTTGGTCCGCCCTTCTGGCAGCAAGGGGTCTTGAGCTGGAAACTTTGCGCTTCGGGAACAGCAGCAGTTTCTTCCATGGCGGTCTCCTGTGGCGAGCGCGGATTCGATGCAGTTGGCAACCCGACTTTTTTAAAGCGGGTTGGCGAACGACAGCCGATTGTACGCGCGGCTATTTGGGCGAGGTTACAGTAATGCCCCCGCTAATCGGCGGCACCGGCTTCGGCAGCGGCGAGCCCGCCTCCTCTGCCCGCTTCAGATTGATCGGGCTATACTTACCGGAAGTGCCGCTGGAAAGTCTCTCGGTGCGGCGGGCATAGCCGTAAACCACATCACCGGTTTCATCACCGGCTCCCTCAGCCCCTTCGTATGGGAACGTCACGCATTGATTTTTGGCCGGGTCGCGGAAGACATTCATCGGCTCGCCGCCATCCTCGACGATCTGGATCTGCTCGTTGAGCAGCCGCCGATACAGGATAATGCCGGCGTCCGATTCGCCGAGATTCTCTAGGTTGCGCTGCATGCGCTCGCCCTGAGAAACCCACGCCATGTTGTCCTGGCCGCTGTTGTTGTCGAACCGCTCCCATACGGGTATCCCGCGCTCGTCGACGCCCGGCAGAGGCACCCGATAGACCGGAATGTCCTCAGGCCTCTGCGCCGCAGCCTCTTCCCTAGATGCGGGGTGGCAGTTGTACCAGAGATAGTAAGTGTTGGTATCGTTCATCGGGACGCGGATTTGGAACCCGCCGCCGCCGGCGCCGTGCTCAAAGTTGGGAAACAGGATCGGATGGCCGATGCGCCAAGAGGGGGAAGTCTCCTCGGATTCTCCCTGCAGCAGCCGGTGTTTGGTAATGCCGTGCTCGAAAACGTTGAAGCCGACCTTGTTATGGTGCACCACCTTGGCGCTCGTGCGCCAGTAGTCTGCCGGCGTTTTCCCGTGCGCTCTCCCGGGCGCGCCGCCCGGGCCGCGGAGATCGCCTTTATCCTCGATATAACCCAACCGCTCCAATACGTAGTTGGTGAAATAGCGATGCAGGTATTCTCCGTGCACCGGGTCGAGAGAATTTTCCATGATCTGCAACCAATTGCACGGCACCACAGCCCACCCGACATCACGGATCACGTCATCGCGCACGAATGGATACCAGCGCGGTACCAACGGTATGGGCTCCGGCCCCAGGTACGCAAAGATCAATCCTCCCAGCTCCTGAACGGGATATGCCTTCATCTTGATCCGGTTTTTGAACGTGCTTTCCGGGGCCTCCGCGGGCATTTCCAGACACCGTCCCTGCTGGTCAAACAGCCAACCATGATAAGGGCAACGCAGGCCCTCATTCTCCGGAATGCCGTAAACCAGGTTGACGCGCCGATGCGCGCAGGCCTCATCGATCAGGCCCAACCGGCCTTGCCGGTCTTTGTACAGCACTAAACATTCTCCCAGGAGCTTAATGGACTTGGTAGGATTCTCCTTTAGTTCCGAAGCCACGGCGATTGGCTGCCAGTACCGCCGCATGAGCTCTCCCAGCGGCGTTCCCGGCCCCACCTGTGTTAACCGATCATTCTGCTCAACTCTAAGCATCGATAACTCCTTTCAGTTGCAAGCGGCCGTAGATTTTTAAGGTCGCGCCTCACCTGCACGTGTTTTACGCCCATGAGCATCATAGGTTCGGCCTGGGCCGCAAGCGGCGGCGTACGCTTAAATCTCACAGGATTGGTTGAACGGAGAATTCAGTTCAATCCTGGCGCTCTCGGTAGGTCTTCTTTCATCATCGAATCACCCTGTCCGCCCGCGCCAGCACGTTCGGCGGAATCATCAGGCCGATCTGCTTGGCGGCCTTCAGATTGATGATGAACTCGAACTTTTTCGGCTGCTCGACGGGAATGTCGCCGGGCTTTGTCCCTTTGAGTATCTTGTCTACGTAAGTGGCCGCGCGCCGGTCCAAGTCGTTGACGTTCACGCCGTAGAACATCAGCCCACCGGCTTCTACAAATGCTCGCCCGCCCGTGCCGTATATCACAGGGAGCCGGGTCTTTACCGCGAGTTCGACAATCGTTGTTCGATGAGCATCGACGACGCCGCCCGACACCAACATAAGGACTGCGTCAACCCGCCCCTTGCTCGCCGCTCGGAATGCGGTCTCAATATCCTTGGGATCAAGAACGTCTAGGTATTGAAGCTCCACTCCGAACGCCCCTGCGGCGAGTTCCACTTCTTTTAACTCCCGTGCGGTGCCCGGTCTGGTCGAAGTCCCGAGGACAGCCACACGGGAGAGCTTAGGAACGATCTCCTTCAGAAGCTCCAGTCGTTTTCCGGTTATCTCTGGGGAAAGGGTTGACAACCCGGTAATATTGCCGCCGGGTCGTGCGAGGCTGGCGACGAACGCGCTTCCAACAGGATCGGGATCCTGTGTCATCACAATGGGAATTGTAGCAGTTGCTTCCTTAACAGCACGGGTTACCGCTGGACCTCCCGTAACGATTACGTCGACCTTGAGACGCACCAATTCAGCCACGAGCGCGGGGAGACGATTGAGCTTTCCCTCCGCGCCCCGCAACTCGATGACAATGTTTTTCCCCTCGACGTATCCAAGCTCGCGCAGACCCTGTCGGAATGCCTCGATGCGTGCCGACTCAGCAGAAGGGGAAGAGCCAGTTAGATACCCTATTCGACGAACCTGCTTCGGCTGCTGCGCCTCGGCTGTAATTCCAACAGCAAGTAGGATCACTACGAACAGGATTGACGAGACACCAGCTTTTTCATTGCCCACCCAGTCCTGGGACGTTACTAAGCACGCGGACGGTAATAAAGAAAAGGTGATTTACGGCGGAAGGCGACACGGATTCGTCAATTAAGAAGTCCAGGGCCACCTTGAGATTGAATTGAACGACGCTACAGGCAAATCTCACAGGATTTGTTTGTAGGAGAAAACAGTTCGATCTGAAGGAGGCTAACGCAAATAGTGAGCTGCCGCGCGAATGCCGTGACACCTTAACTCAATCCTCCCGCTGTTTGTGAGCCGCACTCAACGACCAGGCGAGTACCCACACTGCCTTGGACAAAGGCTTCTGGAAACTCTCGCGCAAATGCGTGAATCGCTTTCCAGCCCGTACAGTGTCCGGGCATCAGAAGTCGTGGAGCAATTGCCTTCAATTCCTTCACGGTTGGAGCAATGATCGGCTCAAAAACAGCGCCGGTCAGGTGCAGCCCGCCCAGTAACGCGTAGACTTTGTCGACGCCGGTAAGTTTCTGGGCATAACGAATGGAATTGATTGCACCCGCGTGGCCGCAGCCGGTCATCACGACGAGTCCTTTGTCCCGCACGTTCACCACTAAAGCCTGGTCATCGTGAATTAACGGATCGGACTGCCATGCGCCATTGATCTCGGAGTAGTGAATGGGGAAACCCTTTTTCAAACTCGGTTGTGCGATGGATCTGCCCCGTCACCAGCACCATCCCTTCGAGCAAATAGGAACAGCCGCTCTTCGACGAACTCGACATTTTCCTGTTCTAACAAGTGACGGTTTGGTGCGGGCGAGTGAAGCTCATGCTTGTCAGGCAGGATCACCTTGCGATTCAAAAAAGCGTCGGGGTGCAACAGGATGGGCATACGCATTTTCCCTAGCCGCTTGATCATCCCGACCAAGCCTTGCGTATGATCGACATGGCCGTGACTCAGAACAATGCTGTGTAACTCTTGTGGCTTTATTTCGAGCACATCCATGTTGTGAATGAGCGCAGTGGTGCTGATACCCGCGTCGAATAGAAGGCTAGCCGAGCGGTCACCCGCGTGGACTCTGACCAAAGCAGAGTAGCCGTGCTCAGAAATAAGCGACGTACGTTCTCCCCACGGTAGCTCTGTTGGTACTTGGGGTCGACGAATCTCATTTGTGCTGGGTAGAAACACGTCGATCGTGTTGTCCACCAGAGTTGTGATTTCCAGACGGTCTACCGCTTTGAGTGCTGCTCGTGTTTCCGCCATCACTAAACTCCTATCTTGTACTCGCCAAGAGAGTATTTCGATACAAGTTGCAATTCAACGATCCTTGCATCGAACGTTGCCCAGGATTGGTTCGTCGGAGAAATCAGTTCAATCTTGGCATCGCCGCGTGGTCACTTGATCAACTTGTTCGCCCTGGTTAGCAACTCCGGCGGAATTGTCAGACCGATCTGCTTGGCGGTTTTGAGATTGATCACCAGCTCGAACTTCGTCGGCTGCTCGACGGGCAGATCGGCGGGCTTGGCTCCCTTCAGGATTCTATCCACGTAATATGCGACGCGCCGGTAGCTGTCCACGAGGTCCGCCCCGTAATACATGAGCCCGCCGGCATCTACAGCTTCTCTGTTGGTGCACACCGACGGCAACCGGTTCTTTAACGCGAAGCCGACGATCCGTTTCTGGTTAGCAGTCATTAGGCCGCCCGCAAGCACGTAGAGTCCATCCGGACGCTGCTTATTTAGCGCGGCGAACACCTCCTCGAAATCCTTCGCAGCTCGCACCTCCCACGGCTGAATAGTCAACCGCAGCGCACGGGCCGCGACCGGAAGAGCCTCCTTCACCTCGATTACGCTGCCCGGATTGGCCGGATCGTAGAGAACCGCGACGCGAGAAAGTTTGGGAACAGCTTCTTTGAGCAGCTCCAGCCGCTTACCGCCTAGCTCTCTGGAAAGGAGAGTAAGGCCGGTGACGTTGCCGCCGGGACGGGCGAGGTTTTTCACCAGGCCTCCCTCCACAGGATCGATCCCAGAGCCCATCATCACGATGGGAATAGTCTTTGTCGCATTCATGGCCGCCCGGATCGACGGTGCCCCTCCTGCGACCACGATGATATCAACGCTGAGACGGACCAGCTCGGCCAATAACTCTGGGTACCGATCGACCTTCCCCTCCGAATATCGGTACTCGGTGACGATGTTCTGTCCTTCTATATAGCCACGCTCGCGTAGAGCCGATCGAATTGCCTCGGAACGATTGGATTCACCAGCGGGACCGGTATTTGATAAATATCCAATCCGCGGAACCTTCTTCGGCTGCTGCGCCTCGGCTATGACTCCAACAGCAAGTAGAATCACTACGAACAGGATTGACAAAACACCAGCTTTTTTCATTGCAGACACCATTTGCGTATTACGCGGAAGGTAGCAGAGAAAAGTGCCATTTACGACAGAAGGCGAAAAGTATTCGTTGAGTGGGAAACCCAGATTTTTAGCCTGAGATTCAACTGAACGACGCGTCAGTTAGATGCGGCATTTAAGTGCATACTACATGGGTCTCTGATTGTTTACTTGCGTTCCAGCAGAGTTAATCCGAGCCATCAGTTTTTCCACCCCGCACTCCAGATTGCGCACTTGGTGTCCTAAGGACGACGGCGCGCGGCGCGCGAGTCCAAATGGACGAATCACCAGGCTCGTAGAGGCCGAACCTTAGGCCCGGATCGCCCGGCCGCCAGTCACAGCGGAACTGTGAGCCTTCTCCGATGTGGCGCGTCCGCGCGATGAGGCCTGAGCCGAGCGCTGTTTGATGCTCGGACCACATCTGGAGCGTGCCGGGCAAATCGCCGTCGAATGCCTCAAGCGCTTCAGCGAGGGTCCATGCGTTCTCGGCGGCCTTGGCAGTGCCGGCCGCCGCGTGCGGTCGGACCGCAAACGCGGCGTCCCCCAAGAGGCAGACCCGACCGATGGCCATAGTGGGCGACTCGACGTCCATAATCGCCTGGATGAACGGATGTTCGGTGACTGTGACAATAGAGGCAATCTCGTGCGGCAACGCAGCGGCGGCGAGTTCCTTGAGTTCGCGCACGTACCGGTCCTGAACACGACTTGGACGCAGCGAGACCGAATGCGGGGAGCCGTCGCGATCGGTCATCAGCTCGTCGAAAGTAGCTCCCTTATCGACGTTACGATACCACACGAAGTTCCAGCGTCTGTCGCCCCGGTCTACACGGCCATCTGCGCCGGGGATCGGGTAGACAAGAATGTGACTGTTCGGGATGAGTGCGTATGTGATCGTGTCGTCAATTCGTTCGAGCACGCGAACCGGGATGTCTCGTTCAGCGACCGTGCCTCGCCATGCCACGTAACCAGCGTAAACGGGTTCGACGCCGGGAAACAGCAGTTGGCGGCCCGTCGAGAGGACGCCATCCGCGAGCACGAGAAGGTCGTACCGGAGTTGCTCCCCGCTAGCGAATCGCAGGTCAACTCCATGTCCGTCCTGGCTAAACCCGACGAGCGCCGCTCCCTGGAAATAGCGCTCGCGGCCGAACTCGCGAAGAAGGGCCCGGTACAGGCTGCCCCACGAGACGAAACGGTAGGCGACGGGTTCCTCCCACAGCAGTGAACCGGCCCCGTCGAGAAGCCGGTAAGTACGGACCGGGACGGTCATGTTGTCGAGCGAAATCGTCGTTCGTTCCACGAAGTATCGAAGGCTCACTTCGTGCGCTACGATCCCCGCTCCGAACCCGGTCAACTCGCCGGTTGCTCGCTCGAACACATCGACATCGCGGCCGAGGTTGCGAAGCAGCAACGCCGTCGTTAACCCGCCCATCGAGCCGCCGACGATAGCCACACGGAGCGCGTTGGCGTCGACCTTGCGTGGCATTGAAGCCATGGCTTTTCTCTCCTGCTTCAATAAACTGCCTAGAATACCTCATGGCGAGGAGCGGGACATAAACGAAAAGGTCTATGGGGTGACGCGAAGGCTTGATTTGTCTCACGCTCCGGCAGACCTCGAACCTCACGCCGATTGATATGACAACGGCGTACTTTTCTCGCAGTTTGCGCTAGCCGCTTGTTAGCCGGTCAATCAACGGTTTCAGTTCCTTCAGCGCTCTCTCTGTTGCAACGACAGGTGCCGATTTGGTGCAGCTCGATCATGTTGCCGAACGGGTCATCCATGAAGATCTGTTCGATATGCGGCCCCACTACGCCGGCCAACGTCCAGTATTTGACGCCGAGCCGGTCCAGCTCGCGCTTGGCCTCCTGGACGTCCGGCACCGCCAGTGCCACATGGGTCAGCGTCGGATCCTGCCGTTCTCCCTTTGCGTACTTGGAAGGACCGCTAACTCCCATCAGGTGAATCTGTGTGTGACCCAAATCCATCCAGTATCCCGGGATGCCCGGAATCTTTGGGCGTCCGGGATCTGGAGTCAGTCCCAGCACGTCGCGGTAAAAGGTGAGGGCCTTGCTCAGCTGCTCGGGTGTGGGGCCTACCCGGATTCCGTGGTGATGTAGCTCAAGCACTTTCACGGCCATGACTTTTCCTCCTGCTCGGGTGGTTTGGGCAGTTTTACGTATAGCGGTATCATAGAGAAGTGAATCACCTTGTTAATCAACTTGTTCCCGCTGAACTAATAAGTCTACCTGTAGAATGCGCAGCGGGTAAGCACGTTTTATCTTTTCGATTCCAGAGGAAGACACCAATTTACTTGATCAACTTGGTCGCCCGCGCAAGCACCTCCGGCGGAATCGTCAGGCCGATATGCTTCGCCGTCTTGAGATTTATCACCAGCTCGAACTTCGTCGGCTGCTCCACCGGCAGATCGGCAGGCTTGGCTCCCTTCAGAATCCTGTCCACGTAATACGCGACGCGCCGGTAGCTGTCTGCGATGTCCGGCCCGTAGGACATGAGCCCGCCGGCATCTACAAATTCTCTGCTGTTATACACCGACGGTAGCCGGCTCTTTAACGCAAGGCCCGCGATCCGTTTTTGGTTAGCAAGGATTATCGAGCCCCCACCGGGCACATAGAGTCCATCCGGGCGCTCCTTGTTTATCGCAGCGAATACCTTTTCAAAACCGTCCGCATCTCGTACCTCCCAAGACCGAACAGTCAATCCCAGCGCATGCGCCGCGACTGGAAGAACCTCTTTCACATCGCGTACACTGCGCGGATTGCCCGGATCGTAGACAACCGCGACACGGACAACTTTTGGGACGGCTTCTTTGAGCAGCTCCAGTCGCTTCCCGCTTAGTTCTCTGTAAAGGAGAGTAAGACCGGTGACGTTGCCGCCGGGACGGGCAAGGCTTTCAACTAGGCCGTCCTCGACAGGATCGCCCCCAACGCCTATCATAACGATGGGAATCGTCTTGGTCGCGTTCATGACCGGCCGGACCAGTAGGTCGCCTCCTGCTACCACGATGACATCAACCTTGAGACGCACGAGCTCGGTTGCAAGCTCGGGGAACCGATCGCGCTTCCCCTCCGCATATCGGTACTCGAAGGCGATGTTCTGTCCTTCTATGTAGCCAAGCTCACGCAGAGCCAGCCGAATTGCCTCGGCACGGGCGGACTCAGTAGCCGCATCGCTTGTCGCTAGATACCCTATCCGAGGGACTTTCTTCGGCTGCTGCGCCTCGGCTATCACCCCAAGAGCAAGCAACACCACTGCAACAAGGATTGATGGCACCGCAGCTTTCTTCATTGCGCACCTCGTTTCGAGCGTTATCTATCACGCGGATACAGATAAAGGAAAGTGGGATTTACGACAGAAGGCGAAAGATATCCGTCGAGTGGAAAAACCAGATTTTTAACCCAAGATTGAATTGATCGACGCAACGGACAAATCTCGCAGGATTGAGTCGATGGAGAATTCAGTTCAATTACAGGGTTAAAAGATCCTCGCGCGGTTCTGCTCCGGATCGAATACCGATTCAGACACACGCGAGCCAATGGTTCTGGCGAAGTTGTGCAAAGTGAATTGACTATGAGCGACTTTGACTGATCAACTCGCCCACATCGGCGAGAAATTCGGTCAAGTTAAACGGCTTGGTCTGATAGCCGTCAAATCCTTCATCCAGCATCGATTCACGGGTGTGGGTCATGGCCGATGCCGTGATCGCCATCACCGGTATAGTTCGAGTAGCGGGCGTAGCTTTAAGCTGTTTCATCGCAGCGATGCCGTCCATGCCAGAGAGTTGGATATCCATCAGAACGAGGGCCGGTTTTCTTTCTTCGGCCAGTCTTAGCCCCTCCTCCGCTGTCTCGCTCTCAATTGTCTGGTAGCCCTTGACCTGAAGTAAATCACGAATGAGCTTACGGTTTTTCTCGTTGTCCTCAATGATCAGTATTAGTTCATTGGCCATCAAACCTCTCTTGGTTGAAGCGGCAGAGTAAACGTGAATGTACTCCCCTTGCCGACTGCGCTTTCAACCCAAATCTTCCCCCCATGCAATTCGACAAACTTCCGCGTGAGCGTCAACCCTAAACCCGTTCCTTCGCGCTTCTTGGAAACGTCGGTACCCACCTGACGAAATTCTTCAAAGATCGCCTCCTGGTTTTCGGGGGCGATGCCTACGCCCGTGTCGCTCACCGATATCTCTACCGCTCCGTTGGTCAACGCGGCATCAACGTCGACATGTCCACCTTCCGCAGTAAACTTGACTGCATTCGATAATAGATTCAAAAGAATTTGCTTGAACTTTCGCTCGTCACCGAGGACTTCGCCCACACGCTCGTCTACGGTATGCCGTAGCGTTATACCGTGCCGCGTCGCCCGTTCTCGTATGAGAATCAGCGCGTTGTCGATCGCGGTTGGTATGTCAAACTTTGTCAGATCCAATTCCATCCGCCCGGCCTCGACTTTGGACAGATCCAGAATGTCGTTGATCAGCGAAAGAAGATGACGCCCCGAGGAGACGATATCGTCCATATATTCGCTCTGCTTGTCATTCATTTCTCCGAAAACCTTCTCTGAAAGAACCTCGGAGAACCCAATGATGGCGGTCAATGGCGTGCGCAGCTCGTGGGACATGTTGGCGAGAAATTCAGATTTGTGCCGGTTAGCCGTCTCAATCTCGCGGCTCTTGTTCTCAATCTCACGGAACAAGCGTGCGTTTTGAATTGCGAGGGCGGACTGTGTCGCAAACGTCTGAAGAAGGTTCACAATCTCAGGTGAAAAGTTGCCTACCTCCTTACGCCAGACGGTTAAGGCACCCATGATCCGCTCCTCGCGCAGAATTGGAACCGCAAGTAACGATCGATAACCCAGCCGCGCCATTATCGGCCGGATTCGGGTGCCGCTAATCTCTCGCTCGTCCAATAAGTCAAAAACCTGAACTGGCGCGCGAGCGCTCACGGTTTGCCCGGTGGCACCCTGACCTGGGCGAATTGGAGTGGTTTGGAGAGCCTCGATCACTTCTTTCTCCATGCGGTCGCTCGCTCTGAGATGAAACTCTTGAGCAGCTTCATCGTATTCATAGATAACACCGCCATTAGTTCCAGAAAGCTGGACAGCGTGGCGCACAATCGTACTGAGGACTGTCTGGAGATCCAAAGTGGAGCTGACTGCTTGGCCGACTTCTCCGAGAGCTTTCATCTCCTCCACCGATTCCATCAATTCGCGCGTCCGTTCTTGTAACTCTTTGAACAGCCGCACGTTCTCGATTGCGATCACCGCCTGGTCGGCAAAGGTTTCGAGAAGTTTGATCTGCACCGGGGTGAAGGGGCGCACCTCGCCGCGACGGGCGGCCAGTACTCCAATGTGTTCCCCCTGCTGACGAAGGGGAACGAGTAAAAAGGTGCGCGAGCCGCTGTCGGAACCCAGCGTTGGAAAATCATTGCGCTGCGTACGGACGTCGGGAATGTGGAGAGTGCCATGCTCGCGCATCCAGCGAAACTGTGGCGCATCGATGCTGATCTCGAAGCGGCCGCTGGGTATGGGACCAAAATGAGCCCGCGAAACCATATTGTCGCCCTCGTGCAGTCGCAGCTGCACGTCATCAATCCCACAAACCCGCGCCGCGCTCTCGACGATGGCATCGAGGACCGGCTGTACGTCCGTAGGCGATCGGCTGATAATGCCAAGCACCTCGGCCGTAGCAGTTTGATGTTCTAGGGCCTCCCGCAGTTCCGCATTGCGTTCCCCGAGTTCCTTGAACAAGCGGACATTTTCGATGGCAATTACTGCCTGGTCGGCGAAGGTTTCGAGGAGCTTGATTTGCTTTTCCGAAAAGGGTCGAACCTCCGTCCGACGGATCATGATCGTGCCGATCGGCATACCCTCACGCAGTAGTGGAGTAGCAAGTACGGTCCGAACTCCTATACTTCTAGCGAGTGGTGCCGGAAGGTCATCCACTGGTTCTGTTGCGAGGTCAGGTATGTGAACGGCTTGCCGGGCAATGATGGCTCGGCCGGCTATCGAGCCACGGTCGAAGGCCGGACCTCCGCCCAGCGACCCGGGCAGTGGTCCATAATTAGCTACCCTTTTCAAGGAATCACCATCGATGCGAGTAATCAAAGCGTCGTCAGCCTCGCAGAGCTTTGCAGCATTCTTGACGACGGCGTCTAGCACAGGCTGTATATCGGTGGGCGAACTCGCGATGACGCCGAGAATTTCGCTCGTCGCAGTTTGCTGCTCCAGTGACTCCTTCAATTCTTGAAACAACCGCACGTTCTCGATCGCAATGACGGCCTGGTCGGCGAAGGTCTCAACGAGTTTGATTTGCTCATCAGTGAAGGGACAGACTTCGCGTCGACGAATATGAATAGCCCCGATTACGTTGCCGTCGCGTAGCAGCGGCGCCGCCAACGTGGTACGAGTTCCCGTTATTACGCCGCGCATTTGAGCTCTCGGAAACTCAGCTTGCGCTGCTACCATATCGTGGACATGGATTGTTTGCCGCTCCACAACCGCGCGGCCAGTGGCTGTGCTCCGATCGATGCTGTCAGTATCACCTAGCGCGTGTAGCATCGGGATCGACCCAAAGTGCGCGGCGAGGCGTAACACATCGCCATCGACGCGCCACACCGCAGCATCCACCGCATCACACAATTTCGCAGCATTCGTAGCGGTCGCATCCAGGATAGATTGGAGGTCTCCCTGCGCGCGCGCGATCATGCGAAGAATGTCGCTCGTCGCCGCTTCCCGTTCGTGTGACTCATCGAGATTTCGCTGCAATGACTGAATGTTTTGCGCTTGTTTAGGCTGAGATGTCTTCACCACCGGGCGGCGCGGTTTTGCCGTGGTATTCTTAGAGCCTTTTTTGGTCGGGGTTGCCATAAATCCAAAAAGACCGAAGCAAAGTTGTTGGTCGGGGGAGAACCTATAATTATGACAGGATTGGGTTATGCCGTCGCAACAGGCTCCCCCGGCGGCTGAACTGATTTTTTACTTCAGATGGTTGGTGGCGTCAACGATGCAATTAACCCTTTGGACTAAAGCCTTGGGTGAAGCAGCGACGGTTGTCTGACCGGTGAATCTCACGGGATTTTGTGCGATGGAGAAAACGCAAATTGCCAATCTAAAATATTCGCTACTCATGACGAGCGAAACACCCTCGCATAGCTCTGAAAATCGAGAGATTTTGCCGTAGGATTGAACTGAACGACGCAACGGACAAATCTCACAGGATTTAGTAGACGGAGAATTCAGTTCAATCCTGGCATCGCCACGTGCGCCTCGGCGATGACTGCAATAAGGAGTACTACTGCAAGCAAAATTGCTTGCACCGCAACTTTCTTCATGTGCGTGCGACCGATGGTCATGCTTTCTTCAACCTATCACATCATCGGGCACCCGCTTGAGCAATGGGCTTTAGGTAATTCTGCACGGCGTATTGCCCGTTTTTGCGGCCCATGGTGGCACCAACCTCACCGGAGGTGCGGTAGTGCACGCCGTCGTAAACGCGAGCATTGACGACTTCCGTAACGTAATCGGACAGCTTGGAGAATTTGCGTGTCACTCCGGGCGCAGTCGTGCTGGTCATTGTGAAAGTCGGCACCGCGTCTCCGAAAAACGCATCGAGCACGCTGGCAGCACTACCCTGAGCGATACAGTGGGCGCAGGGATATTCAGGGTGCATGGGCGTTGCAATAAACGGCTCCCACGTCGGATCGCGCTCGGTGGCGTTATTACCATCCAAGTCTGCGTTGCGGATCGCGGTCACTGGACGCCAGAAGTTGTAGGCGTACTTGGCATCGAAGATTTCGATACTCGCATCAGCCGTTGCCATCGAGAACAGAGCGAATAACCGGGCGTTGTCCAAAACATCGAGCCCCTTAGCCGCTGCAAGCTGGCGTACCACCGGGTTGTACGTCGCCGGTCCTGTCAATGCCCAGAAGCGGGCTATATCTGTCTGTTCCGCCGTGCGCGCCGAACCTGTCTTGGCCCCCAGCTTTTTTACTTCGATGAAATCTTTGGCCCACTGCGCGCTTTTGAGTGCATAAGGAGCTGGCGGCCGCAGATGATTGCCGGTCTTGAGTGAAAATGGCTTTACGCTCGCCACGGTGTAACCAATGGGCAACTCCGTAGGAACGTATTTACCGGCCACCGTGTATGGCCGGTAGCTGTTTGGCGCGTCCCAACCATCGTCACGGCGTTCGGCGACGATCGCCGCGCCCGCTTGTTGGCCAAGCTCAACGCCTTGTGTCTTGGATGTACCATCCGACACAGTGGCAAGTGACGATTGAAGCGCCTTATCTAGTTCCGCGGCTTGTTCGGGAAACACGCGCACCAATACGGCATGGGCGGCGCTAGCCGCAGCGGGCGTCGCGCGACGCCGCGGGCTCCGCCGATAACCGGGCTCGATAATGCATATAACGGGGTTCAATTGAATTGACCGCCTCGAACATCGCCAAATGAACCATCGCTATAGCCCTAGCTGTCGGAAAATTTCCGACGCGCGCCTTTTCGCCCGCGACGACCGCTCTTTCGTTCCAGTCGGCAATCACATCGGCTTTTACCAAGCCGGTAAACAACGTGAACAACGACCCTACCAGAAGAATACTAAATACAAATCGCTTCATGGTTCCCTCTCATTAACGAGATTGATGAAATACCGTCGTGCGTTTATCTAGAGTTGAAGCAAAAACCCAGATAGTGTCGCGCACGTTATTACGGCTGGACTCGCCTTGTCAACTCGATTTTTTTCTTGTGTGGTAGCAAAGTAATTCTCTGTCAACGTAATATGCGACGCGCCGGAAGGCCATCAACGCTTTGCAGTTAATCCTGTAAAAACCTGAAAATCGCAGCGCTCGTTTCCTCGGTCTTCTCCTCAAGTACAAAATGCGCGCTGTTTTTTACGATCAAGGACTGGGGATCTACCACAATCTGCGGCATTTGCTCGGCCAAGGTCTTGCCACGCGAATGATCACCGCCTATCGACAAGACCGGGACTTCAAGCTTCTCTTTAGGAAAGCCTGATTGTCAGGAGCATCGTTGGTAGTCCAGGTTAAATAAAGCGCAAATGCGGATTTCATACGGTCCGGCCTTGCGTAGCCTTCGGTCAATGCCACCCTGTCGATTTCAGGGACCGAGGGATTGCCAGGGACGACAAAATCATTCCAGAACATATCCAGATATATGCGCTCACGCCCCTTTACCAACTGCAATGGGTTTCGCCGAAGAAGCGGAAATGCCATTTCCCGGGACGTCCATCGTATCCCTGCTCCCAACCCGGAATCCCCGGCAGAAAGGAATCCATGAGCACAAGCTCCTTTACCTCGCCTCGGAACTGGGCCGCATACAGGTGGGCAATATTATAGGTGCCGAGAACCCCAGTCCATTCATGAGCGCACGCAGGTCTTGTGCGATTGTTTTTTTATCGTAACCGGAGGCCGGGACGGAGGACTCGCCTACCCCACGAAAATCCGGAACGACAGCCGCGTAGCCTTGGTTGACCAGCTTCCCCATCAAGAGCTTCCAGTTCCCCCAGTCTCCTGGAAATCCGTGTATCAACAACACCGGTTTGCGGCCATCTCCAGCAATGAGATAGTGCAGTTGAATATCATTGACAGCGGCATACTTGTGTTCGAACTTGACGCCATCTACCACCCTCCATCTTTGCACTGTCGGCTGCATATGCCGTAGAGGTGGCCACAAGGGACAAGCCGGTAGCGACAGCGGATTTCGATAGATTGGAATTCATATGCACCTCTAGGATTAAGTCGTTGGAGAATTCAGTTCAATCCTGGCATCGCCGCTTGGTTTTCAACGCCTAACTTTCCGCTTTGCCAAGAACAGTGCTTGTAAAACTAAGCCGGTCTCATATACGCTTCGCGAAAAGCTAACGCGCAAAGAAAATCAAACACAAAGAAGGCCGCGTGCCGCGGGTTCAATGCGTTCAAGATGTTCAGAACGTTCACCGTTACGGATATCCAGAATCTATTTGAAACGACTTGAACGTTTGGAACGTTTGAACATACGAAAGTGAGCGGTGCGGTCGTGGCGAGAATCTGTTTCGTCTATCAGCAAAGCAGGGCTAGCCATTTGCTCTATGGAATTCGGCGTATTCGATCATCTCGACCGCAACGATTTACCGCTTCATGAGTACTATGAAGCGCGCCTCAAGCTCATCGAGGCCTACGATGCCGCGGGATTTTATGCCTATCACCTCGCCGAACACCACTCCACACCCATCGGCATGGCGCCGTCGCCGAGCGTATTTCTCTCAGCGGTAGCCCAGCGCACGAGCCGGCTCCGCTTTGGCCCGATGGTCTATGCCTTGCCGCTCCATCACCCGCTTCGTTTGATCGAAGAGATATGCATGCTCGATCAACTGAGCGGCGGCCGGCTTGAAATCGGCTTCGGGCGCGGCTCCTCGCCGGTGGAGGTCTCGTTTTACGGCCAGGATCCGGCCAAGGCGCAGGCCGTCTACACCGAGGCACGCGAGCTGATCTTGCAAGGACTGACGCAAAAGAAACTCAACTTCGAGGGCAGCTTCTTTTCGTTCAAAGATATTCCGATGGAGTTGGAACCTTTGCAGAAACCGCACCCACCGATGTGGTACGGCGTGCACTCCGTCGAAGCCGGCGAGCGCGCGGCCCATCAAGGCCTGAACATGGTCAGCCTCGATTCCGCGGCTGACACGCGCAAATACAATGACAAATTCCGCGAGGTCTGGCGGGCGACGCGCGGCGATGCACCGCTACCAAAACTGGGACTAAGCCGCTTCATTGTCATCGCCGAGGATGGTCGACAAGCGCTTGCCGCCGCCCGGCGCGCCTATCCGGTTTGGCATCGTAGTTTTTATTTCTTGTTCTCTCTACGCGGCGGCAGGCCCGCCCACCCACGGCCAGCCGACTTCGACAAGATGATGGAAATCCGCCAGGCCGTTGCCGGCGATCCTGAAACCGTGCGCGAGTTCCTGCAAGCGCAGCTCGCCGAGTCCGGCGCCAATTATCTAGTCGGACAGTTCGCCTTCGGCGATCTTTCTCTCGCCGAATCGCTGCGCTCGGTGCAATTGTTCAGCAAACATGTCATGGCAAAATTGACCGCAACAACATAGCGCGGCACAGCCGCAACCTGAGAGGAGACAAGATTCAACCACAAAGAAGGCCGCGAGCCGGGGGTTCAAGGCGTTCAAGATGTGCAAACCGTTCAAGCAGTTACAAAGATCCGGAACTGATTTGAAAGATGCGAACGTTGGGAACATACGAAAGAGGAGTGGTGCCTGCGTCGTGAAAAACTGTCTCGTCGACTGCAGTGCCCGAGTGTAGTACAAAAACATAGAGAGGAGAATGGTATGGAGAATATCGGTTTTGTTGGAACCGGAGCGATGGGTAGTGCGCTGTTATCCCGCCTGAAACTGGCCAATATCAAGGCACTGGCGTTCGATATCGCGCCGTCCGGCCTGGCGGCGGCGCGCGCCGAAGGGGCCGAGATCGCCGCGTCGGCGAAAGCGGTGGCGCAAGCATCGACCCTTATCGACGTGGTCGTGCGCACAGACCAGGAAGTTCTCGACTGCACTTTGGGCCGGGACGGCGTTCTCGAAGGCGCGGCGCCGGGAGCGCTGGTGTTGCTCCACAGCACAATCCGCCCCGCCACCACGAAGAAAGTGGCCGAAGCTGGCGCCGACAAGAGGGTCAACGTCATCGACGCTTGCATGACAGCGGTGCCCAGCATGGTGCGCCAGGGCGGCTTGACATTCCTCGTCGGCGGACAAAAAGTATTTTTCGACCGCGCCAAACCGCATCTAATGAACATGGCCAAGGATGCCGTCTATATGGGGCCGCTGGGCTCAGGCAACGTGACCAAGCTGTTCAAAAACATGGTCACCGCATCCGAGGCGCTCATCGTCTACGAAGCGCTGCAGATCGCCAAAGCGGGAGGCATCGATTACAAAGCAGCCCTCGACCTGATGCAGAAAACCAAGTCGCCGAATATTCTGGAGCGTTGGGAAACGAGATACGATCTTTCCAGCGGGGAAATGAAATTCAACACGGGCACCAATCTTTACGACAAAGATCTACCGCTAGCCGCGGAAGTTGGCAAGATCCTGGGCGCGGAAATTCCCGTGGTCGAAGCGCTGGCAAAGCTGGGCATCAAATTGAACGGCGGAAAAGTCAGCATTTAACGCGCTGTCAAAACCGGCTCACCCAGCCCTAAGCACATACCTCTCTACTCCAACACTCCATATGCGGACAAAGAGTTATCGTGGTCACCGGGTCGAACTGGAGTCGGAAGCGAAGCGCTCTGGCGAGTGGACGGCGCGAGTGACTATCGTGTTCACAGAGAACGACAAGGAAAAACGCATTCCGATCTTCGGCCGGCGCAGAATGACGTTCGATACTCAAGCACAGGCGGATTCATACGGTCTTGAACTTGCCAAGCTCTGGATCGATGGCAAACTTTGGGGCGCTAACGGTCACGGATAGTCTTTAGTCGCAATAGGAGGATGGGATGGAAATCTCAGATGTCCAGAAATTCATGCAGGAAAATCATCGCGCTTGTATCGCGGTGCGGCAAAAAGATGGTTGGCCGTAGATGACCTTCGTAACGCCGGGTATCGACCCACAGGGACGGATGCTCATCACGTCCCGCGGCACAACCATCCGTTTTGCCCTAGCGCTCGTTTCTCCGAAGCTCTTCCCGCAGCGCTCCGAGATTGGGTGATATCGGCCGGAGTTCGTCCTCGGGTATGCACAACGCTTCCGGCTGTTTGAGGCCATGACCGGTGACATTGCACACGACGAGGTCTTCTCGGTCAATCGCGCCGGCAGCGCGCAGTTTTTTGGCGCCGGCCAAGGAAGCGCTGGCGGCGGGTTCGGCAAAAATTCCGGCTAGCCTGGCCTGCAATGATTGAGCTTCGAGGATCTCTTCGTCGTTTAAAGCCACCGCCATACCCTTCGACGCGCGCACCGCGGCGAGGGCGCGCCAACCGAGCGCCGATGGATTGCCGACCTGGATGCTTTCCGCAACCGTCTGTCGCGCTGTCACCGGCTCTATCTCGACGAGACCTTTGTCAAACGCCAGAGCGATGGGCGCGGCCATTGCGCTCTGCGCGGCAACCAGTTTCGGCAGCCGATCGGTCCAACCCAGCGAAACGAATTCCCCGAAGCCCTGCCACATGAAGTGAATACCGGCCCCGCCCGCGGTGGGATGGATGACCCAATCCGGCACTTCCCCGTCGAGTTGATCGACGATTTCGTAGGCGTAGGATTTTTTGCCGACGCGGTAGGGATTGGATGACAGACAATCATACCAACCAAATTCCTCGATGGCGTTCCGATAGAGCAGAGCGACTTCGTCATCGAAACTGCCCTGGAGAACGATTACGGTCGCGCCGCAGGCACGCGCTTGAATGATTTTAGAAGGCGCGGTGCCGGCCGGTACCATCACCACGCTTTTCATGCCAGCCGCGCCAGCGTATGCCGCCACCGAGGCCGCGGCGTTACCCGTGGACAGCACCGCGGCGGTGCTGAAACCAAGCTCCTTCGCCACCGAGATTCCGACACTGTTGCTGCGGTCCTTGAGCGATCCGGTGGGCAGAAGCGAGTCGTTCTTCAAGTACAAGCGCGGAATATCCAGCAGCTCGCCTAATTGGCGTGCATGGATCAATGGCGTGTCGCCTTCCCCCAAGGTAACGATCGACGAACGATGCCGGACCGGAAAGAACTCGAGCCAGCGCCAGATCGACCGGTCCCGGCTTTTGCGCATGATGTCAAAATCGGCGAGGTGCAAATGACCGATGTCCACGTTTACTTCGAGGACGCAATTGCAGTCGGCACAGCGAAACTCCGTCCTCGACGAAAATTGCTCGCCGCATTTCGGACAGCCCAATCCGGCAATGGCTCCCACCGAGCCCCTCAATCCGCCCCAGACCGCTTGAGACCCACGTTTTTCAACGCTCCAATACTCCGCTCGATTTCGTTCCTACCCGCTTCTCCTGTCAATTTCGTTGAGCGATTTTTCCAGCTGTCCTTCCAGATCACCGATATCGAAACCCACGGCACGGGCACCGTCGAGGGTCGCGATGCAGACCATCATCATGTCCAGGCACTCTCGGGGCGGCGGCTCGTCGGGATGGTCATAGAGATAATGATCGACGCGGCCCTTCAGCGTGAAGAAATCTTTGAGGCAAACCACCGGTGGAAGTCCCGGCACCGGCCCCGAATTCACCGTCGACGGTGCGAAGGCGACACCGCCGGGATCGACGAGGGCGATTTGCGAACCATTCTCAAAGAGCAGCACCAGGTAAGCCTCGTTGGTCTCCGGGTGGATCTTTTCCTCAAAGGCCGTAAGATCTCGCCACGGCACTATGGTCGTTTTGCCGGATGCGACATCCATCAACGCGGCACTGTCTTCGTCGTAGAGCACCGCGTGAGGGTGTCCCGCAGCCCAACTCTGTACCAAGGACTTGATCTGGTTTGCATCCGCCGCCACAGGCGCATTCTAACATGAATCGTCACCGCGCCAACCGGGGCCGTCGCTCCAGACCCTAACAATCCCCGACGCCGCGGCAAACCCGTGGAGTTCAATTCGTTACGGATTGGTTCTGAGGGAATCTCACCGAATTCGGCGGCGGGATCCTCGGTCACCCACTGCCACGCAGTGCGCCTCAATTGACACAATGTCGTTATTTCGCCTACGCCCACGACCGATGCGCGCTGGGAGCGCGGAGTTATTTGACGCTGTCGCACAATAACTCGGCCGGGTGCTTCGCCTTCCTTCCTGCTAGATGGTCAATCTGCTGGCGGCAAGAAATACCGGGCGCGACGATCTCAACCTCGGGAGCTGCGGCTTTGACCGCCGGCGCGAGGCGGCGATTGCCGATGGTTACCGATAGATCGTAATGTTCTTTCTCAAAGCCGAAGGAGCCAGCCATACCGCAGCAGCCGGAGTCAACTTCACTTACGTCAAAGCCGGCGGCTTTTAACATGCTGACCGTCGGGGCTGTACCGACAAGCGCCTTTTGATGGCAGTGGCCATGCAGTAAAACCTTTCCGGTCTGGCTTTTGCTCTCAAGTTTTATGCGGCCGGCTCCCTGCTCGCGCATAACGAACTCTTCAAAGAGAAAGCTGTTCTCGGCGACTTTCTTGGCGATGTTGGTGCGGAGGAACTCCGGATATTCGTCGCGCAGCGTCAACAAGCATGAAGGCTCCAGGCCAACGATTGGCGTCCCCTTCTCAGCATAGGGCGTAAGGCGGTTTACGTTCCAGTGGGCGTTTTCTTTCGCCTGGCCGAGCATCCCTTTCGAAATCATCGGCCGACCGCAGCACTTTTTGTCGACCAACAATACTCGGTAGCCGGATTTTTCCAGAAAACGCGTCGCGGCTCTGGCGACGTTTGGGGTGTTAAAATTGTTGAAGGTGTCGTGAAACAACACGACGTCGCCATTTGAGCCATCACCTTCGGGCTGATGACTCCGGAACCAGTCCGCGAAAGTTTCGCCGGCGAACTCGGGCAATGGCCGGCGGCGGTCGATGCCCGTAAAAGCTTCCATCAGCCAGCGGTTCAGTGACGTATTCACCAGCCAATTGGATAGAGGCGCGAGGATCGAGCCAAGCTGGTTGACCGCCTCAATGGCGCCAAAAATTTTATTGCGCAGCGGCAGGCCGTTGGCTCGGTGGTAGTGGTCCAAAAATTCGTATTTGAGCTTGGCCATATCGACGTTGGACGGGCACTCGGCTTTGCACGCTTTGCATTCGAGACAAAGATCCATGACCTCATATAGTCGTTTGCCGGTGAATTCCTCTTTCGGAATTTTTCCCGAAAGCACGGAGCGCAGGGCGTTAGCGCGTCCCCGCGTCGAGTGCTCTTCGTCGAGGGTGCCCATATAGGACGGGCACATGGTGCCGTCGAGCTTCTTGCGGCATTCGCCCATGCCGCTGCACATTTCGACCGCGCGCACGAAGCCACCTTGCGCGCTGAAGTCCAGCGTTGTTTGCGGCTGCCAAGTTTTGTATTGCGGGCTGATCTTGAGCGATTCCGTCATGCCCGGCGCATCGACGATCTTGCCGGGATTCATTAAATTTTTCGGATCGAAGGCGCGTTTCACCTGACGAAACGCGTCGTACAGCGCCGGGCCGAAGAGTTTCTTGTTAAAATGGCTCCGCGCCAAGCCGTCGCCATGCTCGCCCGACATCGCGCCGTTAAACTCGAGGACGAGGTCACAAACCTGCTCTGCGATTGAAACCATTTTATGCATTTCGCTCATTTCCTTGAGGTTGATGAGCGGGCGAATGTGCATGCAGCCCACGGAGCAGTGGCCATAATAGCCGGCCACGGCGTCGTGACCGCTAACAATGCTTTTGAAACGTTTGATGAACTCAGGGAGCTTTGCCGGCGCGACCGCGGCGTCTTCGACAAAAGCGATGGGTTTCTTGTCGCCGGTGGTGCCCAGAAGCAAGCCGAGTCCGGCCTTGCGCAGGCCCCAGATGGCTTTCACTTCCTCCGGCTTGAAAGCGAGGGTCGCGGCGTAGCCGATGTTTTCTCGCTTGCGAATTTCCTCCAGTTTGTAGATCTGCTCTTTGACTTCGTCTTCGCTTTCCCCCGCGTACTCCACCATCAGGAGAGAATCGGGATTCCCCTGCACGAAACTCAATCTTCTCGACTGCACGATGTTGCCGCGCGCAAGATTGAGAATCATCTTATCGGTGGATTCCATGGCGTAGGGGGCCGTTTGCAAAATCACTTGCGCGCACTGGAGCGCTTCGATGTCGTCGTTGAAGTGAATAACGTCCATGGCCGTCCACTTCGGTTTGGGCACCAACCGCATCTTGGCCTCGACCACCGTGGCCAAGGTTCCCTCGGAGCCGACGACGATGCGCGAAAGATTGCACGGCTGGGCCTTGATGAATTCATCGAGATTGTACCCCGACACCCGCCGCATGATTTTCGGATAGCGCGCCAGAATCTCGTTCTTATGCTGCTCGGCTAAGCGCAATACCTCGCGGTACGCCCTGCCCTCGACGGTGTCCACCCGGCCTCTGCTTTCCACTGCTTGCTGGCGAGAGATCCTTTAGCACCGCTTCGCTCCCGTCCGACAAAAGCACCGTCAGCTCGATGGCATGGTCGAGGGTTTTTCCGTAAGTCAGTGAGTGGGCTCCGGCGGAGTTGTTGCCGATCATGCCGCCGATGGTGGCGCGATTGGAAGTCGAGGTGTCGGGGCCGAATTGCAGCCCCATGCCGCGGACATAAGCGTTCAGTTCGTCCTGCACCAATCCCGGCTGGACCCGGCACCAGAGCTCTTCCTTGTTAACCTCGAGTACGTTCTGCATGTACTTGGAGAAGTCCAAAACGATGGAGTGGCCCACCGTTTGCCCCGCCAGCGAAGTCCCGCCGCCCCGCGGCAAGACGGACACATTCAACTTATTGGCGAGCTCGATGACCGCCTGCACGTCACCCTTGTGGCGCGGCACGACTACGCCGATGGGTTCGATCTGATAGATCGACGCATCCGTGGAGTAAAGCAAGCGCGAGTAACCGTCGAAAAGAATGTCCCCTTCGACGCGTTTCTTAAGCTCCGCTTCAATTTCAAAGTAGTCTCTACTCGATGAATTGCTCATGATTTTGCTCCCGAGACGCGGCATTTGATTTGCGGTCAACTTTGAACTTAGAACCGTTGAACATTGAACTGCCTACGGTCTTGAACTTTGAACCGCTTGCCCCATAGGTAACACCAAGCCCCCGCCACGACCAGCGCGGCAGGAAACCTACAAGGCCGCTTTAGCCCGGTCGAAGATTGCCTGAAACATCGGCTGGGTTAGCCTGCCAGTGAACGTGTTCTGCTGACTCGGGTGATACGAGCATATGAGCTGGATGCCGTCCGGCAACACGACCGAGACGCCATGGCCGAATTTTGGCGTCGGCTTGGAAACTGCGCCGCCGTTTTCCCGGTACGCGGCAAGAAATGAATCGAAGGCGATCTTGCCGAGGACGATTACGACGCGAACATTCTCGAAGAGCTTTAGCTCTTCGACCAGATAAGGGCGGCAGCGCGCAAATTCCAAACTATTGGGCTTGTTGTCCGGCGGCGCGCAGCGCACCGCCGCCGAGATGTAGCAATCTCGAAGTTTGAGACCGTCGCCGGGATGTTCCGAATTCGGCTGGTTCGCAAAATCCGCGGCATAAAGCGCTCCATATAGCCAATCGCCGCTGCGGTCGCCGGTAAACATTCTGCCGGTGCGGTTACCACCATGCGCCGCGGGCGCGAGTCCGACAATCAGGAGCCGCGCCTGGGGATCGCCGAAGCCAGGCAGAGGCTTGGCCCAATATTTTCCCCCAGCGTAACGCCGCGGTGGCTTTTTGGCGCATGCCTGGCGCCAACGGACTAAACGCGGGCACTTGTGACATTCTACTATAGCCTTGTTGAGCTGATTAAGAGATTGCATGAGGATATCGGCGGTCACGATCAACCCTATCTCTTGTTGTCAATGATGCTTGTCTTCATGCTAAATGGTAACAATATCATCGCCTAAGTTCCCTTCCAACTAAAAACATATCAGGACGTTTCCTTGACCCCCATATAGCCATTTGTTATAAGTCCGAAGCACAACAGATAAACGGAGCTCAGATGCCAGAATTCGATGTCGTCGTCATTGGTGGCGGAGTTTCAGGACTAAGAGCGGCCATCGCCGCAAAGCGCGCGGCGCTTCGGTGGCGCTGATTTCAAAAAACCATCCGCTGAAATCCAACTCAGGCATCGCCCAGGGAGGGATTAACGCCCCGCTGGGGAAGGACGACTCTCCAGAGGCTTTTGCCCAGGACATCCTCGCTGCGGGAGATGGATTGTGCGAGCGGTCGGTGGTGCAGAGCTTCGCCGAAGAGGCGGCGCGGGAAGTCATCTGGCTCGACCGCATGGGTGTTCCTTTCAATCGTGACAAGGAAGGACGGCTCGATCGCCGCGCTTTCGGCTCCAATAGCCGGAGCCGTAGCTGCTTCGCCGATGATCGGACCGGCCACATCGTCCTCCAAGTACTGTACGAGCAATTCCAGCGCGAGGGTATTACGCGGTTCGAAGAATGGTTCGCCACTTCGCTAGCCGTCGACGGCGGGGCTTGTCTCGGAGCCGTCGCCCTCGGCCTCAGATCGGGCAAGCTCGATTCTTTCGCTGCGCGGGCCGTGATACTTGCCACCGGCGGTTTCACGCGGATGTATTTTCCTTCCACCGTCTCCGTCGGCACAACCGGCGACGGTCAGGCCCTTGCCTACCAGTCCGGCGCGACGTTGGTGGATATGGAAATGGTCCAGTTTCATCCCACGGTATTTCCCAAGGGGCAAAGCCTGCTGATCACCGAAGCCACCTTGGGCGGAGGAGCGCAGATCGTCAACCGGCAGGGAGCGGCGATTCAAATAACCAAGGGCGCGCCGAGGGATAAACTTTGCCTGGCGATCGTCGCGGCAGCGCAAAACGGCGATGGCTCTACCTGCCTCGATCTGAAACCCATGGGCAAGGAGAATATTCTTTCCCTCTTCCCCCAGACTCACGAGCTGCTCCGCTCCGTGGCCGGCCTGGATTGCACGAAAGACTTGATTCCAATTCATCCTGTCGCCCATCGTCCGATGGGTGGCATCGAGACCAAGGCTTCAGGTGAAACCTCGCTGGCCGGCCTGTTCGCCGTCGGCGAATGCGCCTGCAATGGGCTTAACGGGGCCGGCCGTCTGGCCGGTAACACTCTAGCCGAAGCGGTAGTATTCGGTAAAAAGGTCGGCGAGGCGGCCGCCGCCTACGCAAAATCCGCCGCCAAAAAGAGCTTTCCCGCGGCCAAGCTCGCGGAGGAAGAAAAAAAGCTTGCCGCGCTCGCCTCAGCAGACGCTGCCGGCGACTCCTTGGGCAACGTGCAAGCCGAAGTCGGGCATTTGATGAACGAAAAGGTCGGTCTCGCGCGCGACGCGGGGGGATTGCAGGCGGCGCTTGACGGCATCAAGAAACTGCAAGAGCGGCATCGCAGGCTGCGCGTTAGGAACCCGTCGAAGATTTACAATTATGAGCTGACCAGCCATTTTGAAGTCGGAGCAATGCTTACCCTTGCGGAAGTGGTGGCGCTCTCGGCGCAAGCTCGTAAGGAAAGCCGCGGCGCGCACTATCGAAAAGATTTTCCCGCAGCCGACGACGGGAATTGGAAGAACCATACCGTTGCGAGACTTTCACAGGGTGCAGCGCAAATCGAGAAAAAGCCGGTCGCGAATTAAAATCGGCGATCGTAGGAGGGAATAGTCATGGAAGTAACATTCAAGGTTTACCGCAAGGATCCGGAAAAGGACGGCAAGCCAGGCCGTTCCAATTACACTGTCGAGGTGCCCGACGGCGCCACGGTTCTCGAAGCGCTGTTCAAAATTCGCGATGAAATGGACAGCAGCCTGGCGTTTCGCTGTTCCTGCCTCCGGGGTCACTGCGGCGACTGCATGGTTCGCGTTAACGGCAGTAGCCGTTTGACCTGCACGGCCAAAGTCTCTGCCTACACCCAAAAGGGGCCTGAGATCTCCCTCGATCCGCTGCGCAACGTGCCGGTCATCAAGGATCTGGTTTTCGACTGGGACGCCTTCATGTGGAATAAGATCCGGGCCACCAAACCCTGGCTCGATGCCAGCGAGACGGCTGCCGACGGTGAAAATATCATCCCGGACGCACCGCTTAAGGATTTGCGAAAAGTCATGAGCTGTTATCACTGTGGTATGTGCGATGAAGGGTGCTCGGTTTTACCGGTGGATTTCAACTTCCTCGGTCCCGCCGCCCTCACCAAAGCTTACCGTTTTGTCTTCGATCCTAAAGAGAAAGACCACAAGGAGCGAATGAAAATCCTCGAAGGACCGAAAGGAGTTTGGGACTGTGTTCATTGTTATGAGGCCGACGAACACTGCCCTAGAGGAATCGAGCCCACCAAGCGCATTATCGCCATAAGAGACGAGGCCTTCCGAGCTGGCATCACCAATGACAAGGTCGCGCGCCATCATCAAAGTTTTGCCGCGTCAGTCAAGGAAAGCGGCTGGTTGGACGAGGGGAGGCTCGCGGTGGAGTCGGAAGGTCTTACCAATGTTTCAGGTCTCATGAAGCTTTTGCCCACGGCCGCTAAAGCCATGGTAAGGGGCAAGGCGCCCATCCCCTACATGCATTCCAAGAGGCCGGGAGCTGAACAAATTAAAAGGATTTTCGAGAAAGGAGAGGCGGAGAAAAAATGAAGTACGCGTTTTATCCCGGATGCGTTTCTAAAGGCGGTTGCCCCGAACTGTTTCCGTCGTCTGTCAAGGTGGCGGACAAACTCAACATCGAGATCGAAGAGATGAAAGATGTGGCATGCACCGGCGCGGGGGTCTTGCCACAGTATCTTTCCGACCCCATCAACGCGCGGACCTTGGCAAAGGCGGAGAAGCTGGGTCTGCCGATGATGACTATATGCAGCACCTGCCAGGGCGTTCTGGCGCAAGCCAATTACCGGCTCACCAGCGACCCGGAGTACCGGGCAAAAATCAATAAAGAGTATCTTGCCGAAGAGGGACTCGAATATAAAGGCACAACCGAGGTCAAACACCTGCTTTGGGTGCTGTTTGAGGATTATGGGATTGACCGTCTCAAATCGTTAATCCGCAGGCCGCTTACAGGGCTGAAAGTCTCGCCATTTTACGGTTGCTTTCTCCGTCGACCGGCGGAAGCGATCACTCCGACCAAAGAATCCAACGCGCGAAAGGGTTATCTGGATCAGATCATCGGCATCGTGGGCGCCGAACTGGCCGATATTAGCGGTAAAGGAAAGTGCTGTGGATTTCCGATTCTGTCGGCGAACGAGGAAAACTCTCTTGCGATGGTAGCGAAACACACCGGCGAGTCCAAAGAAAAGGGCGCCGATTTTATGGTGACACCCTGTCCGCTTTGTCATCTCAATCTCGACGGGAACCAGTCGCGAGCGGAAGCGCAAACCGGGCAAGAAATTAACCTGCCGATTCTGCATTTGCCGCAGTTCGTCGGCCTGGCCCTGGGCTTCGACCCGGAAGAAATGAACCTCAAACGCCACATTGTTTCGACCAAGCCAGTGGAAACAAAAGTGGAGATGCTCACGTAGAAGAAGCGAGCATTGGAGTCGTGGAGTGGTGGAGTAACGCGTAAGGGGAACAACATTCCTCTTGCCTCAACGCTCCAGCACTCCAATATTCCTTATCCCCATTGGTATGGAAAATGAGGAGCCACAGGCGAATTTCCTCGCACTGGCGCAGGAGATTCTCAAGTTTCGCAAGGAAAAACATCCTTATGGTTATAATTACGCGGTGAAGCTGCGCATGGGCCACGCCGAGATCCACGACCTCACCGCCGTCGCCGATATCGTCTCTGCCATTCAGGAACTCGGATATCAAATCGTCAAGAAAACTAAGTAAGGGCCGCTCCCCATCCCGCGCCAATTCAGTTCTCGCTAACGAGAAGTTCCACAGCAGTCTTGACTCCCAGCATAGCAGCATATAAGAAATTTCACGATGTATACTCATGACCTTGTTATCATCGGTGGCGGTGGTGCTGGCCTGCGCGCCGCGATCGCGGCAGCGGAGGTATCGAGCAAGCTGTCGATCGCATTAGTCTCCAAAGTCTATCCCATGAGAAGCCACACGGTCTCCGCCGAGGGCGGTACCGCGGCGGTGATGCGTGACTTCGATAGCCTCGATCTGCATGCGAAGGACACCATTTTCGGCGCCGACTTCTTGGCCGACCAAGGTGCGGTCGAAGCTTTCGTGAAGGAAGCGCCTGGTGAACTCATCCAGTTGGAACATTGGGGTTGTCCCTGGAGCCGCGATCCTGACGGTCGCGTGAGCGTCAGGTCCTTCGGTGGCATGACCGTTGATCGCACGCTCTTTGCCGCGGACAAAACTGGCTTTCACTTGCTCCACACCCTGTTTCAGACTTCTTTGAAGTACGACAATATCATCCGCTATGATGAATGCTTCCTCACCGCATTATTGGTCGACGATGGAAAGGTGCGCGGGGTCACGTCGATCAATCTCTATACCGGCCAAGTCGAAGTGATCGCCGGGAAAGCGGTTATTTTCTGCACCGGCGGCGGTGGCCGTGTCTTCCCTTTCACCACCAACGCCGCCATCAATACCGGGGACGGCATGGCGGTGGCCTATCGAGCGGGGGTCGCGCTGAAAGACATGGAGTTCGTTCAATACCATCCCACTGGCCTACCAGGAACCGGCATTTTGATTACCGAAGCGTCGCGGGGTGAAGGCGGTTGGCTAAAAAACAAAGACGGGTACCGCTACCTCCAGGACTACGGGCTTGGGCCGCCGACGGATACGCCCACCCACCGCAAGATGGAGTTAGGTCCGCGTGACATTCTTTCGCGCTGTCACATGCAGGAACTGGCCAAAGGGCGAACCTTCGAGGGTCCGTACGGCCATTACGTTCACCTCGACCTGCGCCATCTCGGCGAGGAAGTCATCAACAAGAAATTGCCGTTCGTGCGCGAATTGGCAAGCAAGTACGTCGGGATAGACCCCGTTTATGAGCCGATTCCGGTGCGCCCCGTCGTGCATTACATGATGGGCGGCATCTCGACGGATATCGATGCCAAGACAAATTTGCCGGGACTCTATGCCGCCGGAGAAACCGCCTGCGTTTCGCTAAACGGCGCCAACCGGTTGGGTTCCAACTCCCTGACCGAGCTATTGGTCTTCGGCAATCGGGCGGGCCGCGCAGCGGCGGCCTACGCCGCCTCCATTTCCCCGCCCTCGTCAGCAACACTGCTGGCGCTGGCGAAGGACGAACAACAGCGTCTTGATCGCCAGTTCTTGAAGAAGGATGGTGGCAAGGAGAGAATTGCGACCATTCGCCAAGACATGCAAAAAGCAATGGAGGATGGCGCGGGAATCTATCGCGACGAACAAAGCATGCAGCAGGCTTGCAACACGTTAAGAACCCTTAGAGAGCGTTTCAATAACGTCATCATTGAAGACCGCGGCAGCACCTTTAACACAGAAGTCATGAACGCGCTTGAGCTCGATTTCATGCTCGACGTGGCCGAGACCATTGCAAATTCTGCGTTGAAGCGAAAAGAGTCGCGTGGTTCACACACTCGAACGGACTTCCCTAAACGCGACGATGAGAATTTCCTCAAGCATACTCTGGCTTACCGGACGGCGGACGGGCCGAGAATCGAATACCTGCCCGTGACCATCACGCGCTGGCCACCCGAGGAGAGAAAATATTAGCCGATGCGCGTTGGGCGAGGTGTCGTGAGAACTCGGATCCCGGGTCGTAACGCGAAACCGCTAGAACGAGGAGACAATGGCAGAGCCAACCATCACATTGAATGTTACCCGCTATCGCCCTGGGCAAGATCATGCTCCGACAACCCAAGCTTACACGGTCCCGTTCAAGCAAGATTGGGTCGTTCTCGATGCGCTAAATCACATCAAAGACCAGATTGACGGCACGCTGAGCTACCGCTGGTCCTGTCGCATGGGCGTCTGCGGCAGTTGCGGCATGATGGTCAATGGCGTGCCGAAGCTAACCTGCGCTGCATTTCTGCGCGACTATTATCCGCAGGCGATTCGCGTCGAGCCTCTGGTCAATTTTCCGATCATCCGCGATCTCGTCATTGATATGAGTGACTTCATGGACAAGCTGAAAAGCGTGAAACCCTGGATTATCCGCAGGGACGAAAAACCCGTGAGTCAAGGAGAGTATCTACAGACGCCAGCGGAGCTCGAGGAGTTCCATCAATTTACCCAGTGCATTAACTGCATGCTTTGCTACTCCGCTTGTCCGGTCTATGGGCTGGAGCCGAAGTTTTTGGGCCCGGCCGCCATTGCGCTTGGCTACCGCTACAACATGGACTCGCGCGATCAAGGAAAAGATCAACGCGAAATTATCGGCAACCACGACGGCATCTGGGATTGCACATTTGTCGGAGAATGCAGCGTTGTTTGTCCGAAGCATGTGGATCCGGCCGCGGCGATCCAGCGCTCCAAGGTGGATACCACGAAAAACTGGTTTCAGTCGATCCTGATGCCTTGGGGGCAGCGATGACCGGTTTGACTGAGCTCAGGGTCATCCAGCGGAGGATCGAAGGATGAGCGTAACGCGACCTGAGCCATCCAAGCTCTACCACCGGAAAATGCCGGCCACCTGGTGGCTGAAGAAGCAGAGTTACTTTCTGTTCATGCTGCGCGAGCTTTCGAGCGTATTTATTGCTATCTTCCTCATTGTCTACCTTTGCCAGATATATCAATTGACCCAAGGGCCCCAAGCTTACATCGCATTCGCGGGAAAGCTCAGCTCGCCGGGGTGGGTACTTTTTCACCTGGTGGCTCTGCTGTTCGCCTTGTACCACAGCGTTACGTGGTTTCAATCGAGTGCGGTTGTTTTGCAGCTACGTATCGGCGAGCGTTTGATCCCCCGGCCATTCGTCATGGCGCTGCATGTTGGCGCCTGGGCCGTGGTCTCACTGGCAGTTTTGATCTTGTTTCTCGCGCTTAAAGGTTGAAAGATGAGCACGGAAAAAACCTCGGAACCTTTTTGGTGGGGACTCTTCTCTGCAGGAGGCGTAGTCGCCGCATTCCTCGTTCCCATTCACATCATCCTCGTTGGCTTTGCTGTGCCGCTTGGCTGGATTACCGACAGTGGGGCGTTATATGGCGCCTGGTGGGTGAAGCTTTATCTTTTTGTTCTGATCGTTCTGCCCCTATACCACTGGGCCCATCGCTTCTACTTCACGCTGAATGATATGGGGCTCAAACCCGTAAACAAGCTCCTTGCCGTGCTGTGCTATGGCGGAGCGATTGTCGGGACGATCGTCACAGCATGGGTTCTGCTCCAGGTATGATTCTACAAAGCTGGGCTACCGCCATCACAACGAGGGCTCTCGGAAAATCTGGCCAGAGCACGTCCACATTACTAATAACTTAGGATCTCTTGATGCGAAACGCGTTGGCGGCTCTTGCCGCCGCTTGCGCCGCCTGCCTGTTTGCGTGCCCTACCTGATCTGACATCTCCGGCTCCTGGTCGTACTGGAGGCCCGCGAACTTGATCTTGAGTCTCAGGTTGTTGGTGCTGTCGGCGTTGATCAACGCGTGCTCCAGGCTGATCTTTCCCTCTTTATAGAGACTGAACAAGGCCTGGTCGAAGGTCTGGCAGCCTTCCTGGACCCCCTGCTCCATGCCCTCTTTGATAGTATCGACCTCGCCGCGTTTGATGAGGTCTTTGATATACGGAGTGTCCATCATTATTTCCAACGCGGCGGTGCGCTTGCCGTCGACGGTGCGAATCAGCCGCTGGGAAACGATGGCCCGCAAATTTAACGACAATTGAAGATAGATCTGGGCATGGCGTTCATGGGTAAAAAAGTTCATCACGCGCTCGATGGCCTGGTTGGCGTTGTTCGAATGCAACGTGCCCAAGCACAGATGGCCGGTCTCCGCGAAGGTGATGGCCGCTTCCATAGTTTCGGTGTCGCGGATTTCGCCGACCAGAATGACATCCGGCGCCTGGCGCAGAGTATTTTTCAGCGCCGCGCCGAATGAATGAGTGTCGAACCCGACTTCGCGCTGGGTGATGATCGATTTATCGTGCGAATGGACGAATTCGATGGGGTCTTCGATGGTGATGATATGCCCCTGTTCACGCTTGTTGCGATAATCGACCATGGCCGCCTGACTGGTTGATTTTCCCGAACCCGTGGCGCCAACCACCAGCACCAGGCCCCGCTTGGTCATGGCGATCTCTCCCAGGATCGAAGGTAGCCCAAGCTCCTCTAGAGTGGGCACCACGGCGTTGATGCGCCGGATCACCAACCCGACGGAGCCGCGCTGACGAAAGATGTTCACACGAAATCGGCTTATGCCAGGCAGCGCCATCGCCATGTTCATTTCGTGTTGTGCTTCGAATTCCTTGTGCTGCCAGTCGTTCATGATCGAGTTGGCAAGAATATCCAGATCGGCCTGCACGAATGGCACGTCGTCGCCGCGGGGCTGGATGAGTCCGTTGATCCGATACATGGGCGGCCTGGCCACAGTCAAATATAGATCAGAGGCATCGATATCCACCATAACTCGAAGCATCTCGTGAATTTTGATCAATCCTTCCATCTACGACTCCGATCTAATTGAGATTTAGGCGCGTGCCACCACGGCCGGCATGGCGTTGGGACCCAGAAGATTAGGGTTCATGCTCTTCGATTGCGCTTCTTCCCTCGTGATGATACCGCGGTTAATGAGATTGATCAGCGCCATGTCCATCGTCTGCATGCCGTCTTTTTGGCTTACTTGCATGGTGCCTGGTATCTGGTGGATCTTGCCTTCGCGAATCAGGTTTCGCACTGCTGTCGTGCCCGTCATGATCTCCAATGCCGCGGTGCGCCCCCCGCCTTTTTTCTTTAGTAGTGTTTGCGTAATTACCGCCTCGATGGATTCGGCGAACTGGGCGCGAATCTGCGCCTGCTGGCTGGGCGGAAATACGTCGATGATACGGTCCACGGTTTTAGGCGCGCTGGAGGTGTGCAACGTGCCGAAGACGATGTGACCCGTTTCGGCTGCGGTGAGCGCCAGCTGGATGGTTTCCAGATCGCGCATTTCACCGACCAGAATCACGTCAGGATCTTCGCGCAACGCGGCTCTCAACGCGTTTGCGAACGAGTGGGTGTGCGGGCCAAGCTCGCGCTGGTTGACGAGACATTTTTTTGATTGATGGACGAATTCGACAGGATCTTCAATGGTTAGAATATGACCTTCGTAGGTATTGTTTAGATCATCGACCATCGCCGCTAGGGTCGTCGATTTGCCCGAACCCGTGGGGCCGGTCACGAGAATCAAGCCTTTTTCTTTGTCGCATAGTTGGCGGAGAATCGGCGGCATGCCCAGTTCATCGAGGGTTTGAATCTTGGTGGGAATCGTACGAAACACGGCGCCTTCGCCTTTGCGCTGGAGAAAAACGTTGACACGGAAACGCGCTATGGCACCCATCTCGAAGGAAAAGTCGCATTCATGGGTTTCTTCGAAGGTCTTGCGCTGCGCGTCCCCCATGATGTCGTAAATCAGGCTGTGAACTTCCTCTCGCGACATCGCCGGATAGTCGAGCTTTTTGAGATCGCCGTGAATGCGAATCATCGGTGGTTCACCGGCGCTCAGGTGGCAATCCGAGGCGCCCTGCTCGACGCCAAATACTAAAAGTTCAGTTACGTCCATGAATATCTGCTCTCCCCTTCAGCGCTTTTTGGCGGTCTCCTAATGGCACGGGCGTTATCCCGTCCACAATTCCTGGATCTCGGCGATTGCCTCCTCGCGGTAGGAGTGTGCAATCCCTATAGCGCTAGCATCGGCCACTATCTCCAATAGTAAAGCCGATATCGCGTGAATTCTCTTTCATAACGGCCCAGCGATGTCTTGATTGCGTTTTTAGACAAAAGCGGCTACCAATTCCAAAGGGCCATAGAATGTCTTTGGAAATCCAATTAACGGGCAAAATCGCTGTTGTTACGGGGGGAGGGACGGGCATCGGCAAGGCTATCGCGGGCAGTCTCGCGACCTGCGGCGCCCGGGTCGCCATTGCCTCACGCAATCGAGCGCATCTCGACGAGGCGGCCGACGAGTTTCGATCCAAAGGCCTCGCCGTATTGCCCGTGACTATGAATGTCCGGTCGAAGGCAGAAATGCAGCGGGCCGTGGGCGAAGTCAGTGAGCGCTGGGGAGCAATTCATATCTTGGTGAACAACGCCGGTATTTCCGGCCTGAGCAAGATCGACGACCCGGATGACTCCTGCTGGTACGACATTGTCGACACCAATTTGAACGGCATGTACCTCATAACCAAGGAAGTCCTCCGCCACATGCCCGACCACCAAGGCGGGCGCGTAATCAATATTTCATCGGTATTGGGAAAATTCGGTGTGCCTGGATATAGCGCCTATTGCACTGCTAAGCACGGCATGATCGGGTTTACGCGCGCCTTGGCGTTGGAAGTCGTTGGCCGGGGCATAACGGTAAATGCTATTTGCCCAGGCTGGGTGGATACGGCAATGGCGACCCGCGGCATCAATGAAACGGCCGCGCTTCAAGGGATCACGCCTGAACAATTCAAGGCCCAGGCGATGGCCGCCGTGCCCATCCAACGATTTATCGATGCGGACGAAGTCGCCGAGCTGGTGTGTTATGTCGCATCGGAACAGGCGCGCGGCATGACCGGGCAGGCGATCAATATCTGCGGCGGTCAAACCATGATCTGAGAAGCGGATGCCTGGGCGATGCTTGGTGCGGCTCGCCGATTTCCGTACGCCATTTTTGATATCCACCCTGCATGCAGCACGAAACAATCGAAGTACGCAGTCCGGCGACGCTGAAGAAACTCGCTGAACTGCCAGTCGCCTCGCGGGCGGAGGTCGCTGAAGCCGTCGCCCGCGGGCGCAAAGCGCAGGCTCTCTGGCGGACCTCGACCTTCCCACATCGAGCAAAACTACTCTATCGCCTGCGCGATTTGTTGCTCGACGAGCAAGATAGATTGGCCGATGTTTTGACAGCGGAGACGGGACGGCCGCGAACGGAAGCCTACGGCAACGAGCTCTTCTATCTTTGCGATGCCATCGGCGTCTGGGCCAAGAAAAGCGCGGGGTATCTCGGTCCGAAGAAAATTCGCCCGCATTTCCCGCTGATGAAAGCGAAAAAGGTCGTTTCCACGTATGCGCCGCGCGGCGTCGTCGGCATCATCAGCCCGTGGAATTTTCCGTTGACGTTGACCCTGGGCGAGGCTCTACCGGCGCTCATGGCGGGAAACGCGGTGGTTATCAAACCATCCGAACTGACGCCGCTTTCCGCAATTTTTGGCGCCGAGTTAGTTCTCAAGGCCGGCTTTCCAAATCATCTTCTCCAGGTCGTTATTGGCCGTGGCGAAACTGCCGAGGCTGTGATCGATCATGTCGACATGGTGAGCTTTACCGGCAGCGTCGCCACGGGCAAAAAGGTGATGCGCCGGGCCGCCGAGCGGCTCATTCCGGTATCGTTAGAACTTGGCGGCAAAGACCCGATGATCGTGCTCAAAGATGCTGATCTTGAACGCGCCGCCGGAGCCTGCGTGTGGGGCGCGCTGATGAACGCGGGCCAGGCCTGCACGTCCATTGAACGGGTTTATGTCGAAGCCCCGGTTTATGATGATTTCGTCGCGCGCGTTTGCGCCAAAAGCCGCGCCATCCGCCAGGGCCCGAGCGAAGAGCTGGTCGACATCGGGAGTATGACCTCTGATGCCCAGCTCGGGAAAGTCGCGGCGCAAGTCGATGAGGCGGTTCTGCGCGGGGCCAAAGTTCTTGTGGGCGGCAGACGAAATCCGAACTTTCCGGGCCTGTATTTTGAGCCCACGGTATTGGTTGATGTCGATCACGATATGAGCGTAATGAAAGATGAGACCTTCGGCCCGGTGATCCCGATCATGAAGGTCGCTGATGCCGCCGAAGCGATGCGCTTGGCCAACGACTCATGCTATGGTTTGGGCGCCAGCATTTTCTGCCGTGACCGGGACGCCGCCGCGAAGCTGGCCGAGCAAATTGAAGTCGGCGCGGTTTGCGTCAATGACAGCCTGGTTAATTACATCATTCCTGATACGCCGATGGGAGGAATTAAAGAGAGCGGCTTCGGCCACCGCCATGGCGCCGAAGGCATCCGAAAGTATTGCCGCCAGAAATCTATTGTTACGGATCGGTTCGGCTTGAAAGAAGAGTTCCCCTGGTATCCCGCCAGTGACAAAAAGGCCCGCCAGGTGCGCCAGCTGCTGCGCCTACTTTGCCGCTCGGGTTGGCGTAACAAATGGAACGCCTTCAAAGGACTTCTCAAGAGCTAAGCTCCCTTGAACTCCCTAGGCGATTCATCTAAGTAAAGATGATACTTTTTGTTCAAACGGAATAGAGGAGTACCGCCATGGTTAAAGATCTGCCGAGTTTTATCGCGCAAGAAGGAGCTAAACGAGAAGGCTCCGTGATCCGAGAGAAAAACTTTATCGATGCGAACAATTACGAGACCGTAGCCTATCTAAAGCATCTGGACCTGCGTAACGAGCCTAAAATGGTCTTGTTCGAAAACGTGCCTGCGCTCAACGGGCAGAAGTCCGAGTTCCCGATTTTTTACAACCCCTGGGTGACGCGGCAGTATGTCGCCGATTCGCTCGACATGGGCGATATTAAGTCTTCGATGGACGTCAGCCTCGAAGTCGCCAAACTCGAGCTGCAGCAAGGCAAGGTCGAAATAATTGCGCCTGAAAAGTCCCCCGTCAAGGAAGTCGTGCTTACGGGCGACAAGGCCGATCTCAGGATCCTCCCCATGCCGATGCACCAAAAGGGCGACGCCGGTCCCTATCACACTATGACCTGCGCCATGAAGGGATTGAACAGCGATTTCTACGACATCACATTTACCAAAAACAAATTCCATGATCCTCGGCATATGAGTTTTTCTGCGCACAAGCACCATCACCTGGAGGCCATGGCATGCGAGTACGAGGAACAGAAAATGCGCGCGCCGGTAATCGTAATTTTGGGGCACCATCCGGCTTTCTATCTCTCCAGTTGCTGTATGACGCCCATGGGGAACAACGATTACCTGACCGCCTCGGCTTTCTTGCGCCAGCCACTGCGCTTAACGCCGTCGACGACTTGGGGCGATGAGTTTATGGTCCCAGCGGACGCCGAGGTCATTATCGAAGGCGAAATCCTTCCCGGAGTTCGGCAATCACAAAACCCCTTCGGTGAGATTCTCGGTTACGCTCAGCCGCAAATGGACGTTCCGGTCATTGAAGTTACGGCGATTACCCACCGGCGTAACGCCATCGTCGAAGACTTCTGGCCCGGGCATATGGACCATTGGAATCTAGGCAGTATCCCGAAGGAAGGCAGCGTTTACAACGTCATCAAGAGAAACATCCCGGGAATAAAGGCGATTCACCTTCCGTCCTCCGGTTGCGGTCGCTGCATTTGCTACATTTCGATCAAGAAAGAATTCGAAAACGAACCCAACAAAGCAGGGATGCAGGCCTTCGTTGAAATGCCGAACTTGAAACTCGCGGTGATCGTCGATGATGACGTCGACGTCTTTAATGAAAGAGAGGTTATGTGGGCGGTCGCGACCCGGGTGCATTGGGATAAAGACATCGAAATCATCCGCGAAGTACAAAGTTTCCGCGGCTGGTTAGGTGATGCGGTGGCGATTATCGATGCCACCGTGCCGCTCAAAGGTGGCTGGCCGGTGCGCAACGAAATCGAACCGGCCGCTTTTGAGCGCGTTGCAAAGTTCTTCAAGTAGGCTGAAACACGATGGCTGAAAAGATCAAGTTTATCTATAAAGCAAACTGAACGACTTGCCGTAAAGCAAGAAGTTTCTTGCAATCAAGAAATATCGATTTCGAGGCGCGAGAGTACGGGAAAAATCCCCTCTCGGAAAATGAATTGCGCGAGATTATCGGCGCGGGCCCGGTCGAGAGCTATCTTAACACCCGTACACCGCTCTATCGCGAGAAGAAAATGAAGCAGAAGCCGCCGTCGAAAGAAGAGGCGATCAAGCTGATGTTGCGGGACCCCAACCTGCTCAAGCGCCCGGTCCTCATTAAAGGCAAAACCAAGCTCACCGGGTTCGATGAGGAGGCAGTAAAAAAAATCCTTTGAACGACCGCTGCTCGAGCGCGACGGCAAAGCCGTGGGACTGTATGACTGTAGGGGCCTTGCCTTTTTGGTCCGTCGAAGGGACAAACTAGTCTATGGTGGTCGACGCTCCACTTTCCGGACTGACCCTATTCAATCGCGGCAAGGTGCGCGATATTTACGATCTCGGCGACCGGCTTTTGATGGTCGCCAGCGACCGCATTTCAGCCTTCGATATTATCCTCCCCACTCTTATTCCAGATAAGGGCAAGATACTCACCGCCCTCTCGGTCTTCTGGTTCGGGATCATGCAAGATCTCGTTCGCCACCATTTTATTTCAGCGAATGTGAATGATTTCCCGGCGCCATGCCAGCCGCACGAAGCACGCCTGGCGGGACGCAGTATGCTCGTAAAGAAAATTTATCCCGCGCCGGTGGAATGTGTGGTGCGCGGTTATCTCGCCGGATCAGGCTGGAAGGATTATCAGAAAACCGGCGCCGTGTGCGGTATCGCGCTGCCCAAAGGAATGCTCGAAGCCTCCCGCCTTGACGAGCCCATCTTCACCCCTTCCACCAAGGCGCCCGCAGGCGAGCATGACCGCAACATTACCTTTGAGGAAACGATCGAAAAGGTCGGACGGCGCATCGCCGAGAAAATGCGCGAGGCGACAGTTGCGATCTATAACCGCGCTCGTGCGATTGCCGAAAACAAAGGCATCATCATCGCCGATACCAAGCTTGAATTTGGCATCGAGGGTAATGAGATCATGCTCATCGATGAAGTGCTTACGCCGGATTCGTCCAGATTTTGGCCCGCCGACGGTTACGAGCCGGGCAAAACCCCGGACAGCTTCGACAAGCAGTTCGTGCGCGATTACCTATTGAACCTTCCCTGGGACATGAAATCGCCCCCTCCCGAGTTGCCCCCCGAAATCGTCCAAAAGACCTTGGAAAAATACGCTGAAGCTCTTCGCCGTCTCACCGCCTAGGCGATTCTCGATTGACGAGACAATAGGGTCTCACCACGAGGGCTCAAAAAAGTTCAAACCGTTCAAGTTGTTCAAAACGCGCTGCGGACTGTTCCACCGCTTGAACGTTTTGAACGGCGTGAACAACTTTAGCCCGCCGAAGCGGATCATTTGTGGTTATTCCGCTCATCGGGCCATCGGTTGCAATGGCAAGCTGAACCAGAATCGACTGCCACTTTGCGGCTCACTCGCCACTCCGATTTTTCCGCCCATCAACTCCACCAGGTGCTTGGAGATCGCCAAGCCGAGGCCGATCCCCTCGTAGCTGCGGCTGCTCGCTCCATCGACTTGGGAAAAGGGATTAAAAATAATTTGTTGTTTATCGCGCGTAATACCAATGCCCGAATCCCGCACGGAGAAAAACAGGTAATCGCCGTGGCCACTGGAGCCGTGGACGTCGTCCCCTGGTTTCTCTTGGCCCAAGTACGCCGAGATGGGATCGCGATCCACCTCCACCGCCACATCTCCGTCGTCCGTGAACTTGATCGCATTGAACAGCAGGTTTTCAATCAACTGTCTCAGCCGTTTGCGGTCGCACTGGATTTGCGATGGGACCTTGGCGCCGATGGCCATGGTGAGACACAACCCGCTTTCCTCGGCCAGCGGTTTAAAAGAGGCCATAGTCTCTTGCATGAAGACTCTGAGATCGAAGGACGCGTTCTCAATGGTAACTTTGCCCGCTTCCAGAGCCGCCATGTCGAGTATATCGCCCATGACGGACATTAAGGATTCGGCGCAACCCTGAATAGTGTTGAGATACGCGCGCTGTTCATCACTCAAATCGCCGTCGGCCAAAAGATCGGTCATGCCGAGAATGACATGCAGGGGCGAACGAATCTCGTGGCTGGTGTTAGCGAGAAATTCAGATTTCGCTTGGTTTGCGACCTCCGCTTTGGCCTTGGCTCTGATTAGTTCCATCTCGGCATGTTTGCGCGCGCTGAGGTCGATGCCGTAACCCCGCACCAGATTTTCCCTGAGTACCGGGACTATTTTCCACTCGTAGTGGCTATCTCCCACGTTGACTTCTACGCCGTCAATTTGGGTTTGGCTTTTCAAACAATGGGCGACAAGTTTGACAACATTAGAAGGCAATATCACGGGGCGCGCGTCGGCGCGGAATCCGAATCGCTCCACTAAAGACATCATCGCCGGATTGGCGTGAATCAAATTTCCGTCTTCATTGAGCTCGACGATGGCGATGGGACTCTCCTCCGCGATGGACGCCAGTCGGCGGAGGTCCTTCTCCAACTCGTTCTGCCGCGTCAAGTCATGAAACGCCAGAACCGCGCCGAGCCCTCTTGCGGTAGGGTAAGGAACGCAGCGGTATTCGATTTCCTTAACGCTTTCGTCGCGGCAAAGTATCCGCATACGCGCGGCCGCTTCGACGTTGCCGCCACGGATGACTTTTTCGACGGGACACTCTTCCACGCCATCGGTATGATTCTCCGAACGGCAGTCAAGAAGTTCATGGGCCAGTTGCCCCTCGAGTACCGGCGCCACCCAGCCCAGAAGCAGTTCCGCCCGCCCGTTGGCCGCAACGATTCTACCATCGGCGTCCGTAAGAAACGCGGCCGACGGCAGGGCGTCGAGAAGCAGCTGCGCTATCGCTCGCTCGGCAGCTTCAACGCCAGGCGGTGGTACCATCATCGGAGCTACCGACTCCATGCCGTCACCCTGCTAATCCCGTCGCCAGAGTCAGGTGACTCATGATGTCGATGCGCTCTTTGCCGGGATCCAAGGTCCGCACAATCTGCCGCCCGATAGCAACCGACTTCTCTTCGGCCAGGCTCAGTATCGGTCCCCTCAATAGGGGCAAGCCATCGCGACTCAAGATCAAGCGAATGGTTGGCCTAAGGGTATCGCTCCGGTTCGCCGCCAATACAATGCCCCGCTCGCCGGTGTTGAGCTCCACCAGGCTGCCCACGGGATAAACCCCCAAGGAGCGGATCACTTTTTCGATTAAATCGCGGCTGAAAGCGCCGGCGTTGGCGTCCAAATACAATTGGCGTAGCACATCGATGGGTCTCCGGAGGATGCCATTGCGACCAATGATCATGGCGTCGTAGGCGTCGGTGATGGCGACTATCTGGCTCAGAGGCGAGATGTTTTCGCCGCCGAGCTTCTGCGGATAGCCAGTACCATTAAGGCGCTCGTGATGTTCCATCACGATCCGCCGGGCCGCTGTCGGGACGCTTTCCTCCTGCTCCAGCACAGCCGCTCCAAGCGCGGGATGCTGCTCAACAAGCCGCCGCTCCTGGTCGGTGAAGCTGTCATTCTTGCGAAGTAGGTTACGGGGTAAGCGTACTTGTCCAATATCGTGCAACAGCGCACCTAGGCCCAGTTCGTAAACCTCTTTGGCAAATCCTTCGAGCGTGCCCACCACCAGGGAAAGCACGCAAACATTTACCGCGTGAGTAAATAAATCGTTCTGAAAGCGGCGCATCTGGATAAGCAGCAGGTGTGCTTCCGGGGAGCGCGTTACGCTGCCAAGAAGATCGGTAACGGTTTGCTTCGCTGCGGGACTATTTAGCCGTGATCCGCGTCCAACGCCGTCAAAAACACTCTGCGCCGCTGCCAGGGCTTCCTTGTGGATTCCACGGGCCACGGATAGCTCGTGATTTAAAGGCCGGAGAATCCTCTCATCCCGGAGCCGCGCCCGTGTCGCGGCGGTCGATTCAGGTATCGATCCGTTTTCCTCGACAATGGGCTCCGGCGCCGGAGGGGGTTTAGGTGTCTCGGCATCGACGCTCCGTTCGAGATCGATAACGACCTCGCGAATGCCATGCTTCGCGAGCAACTCAATCTCATCGCCATTCTTGATATGCCTACTATGGGAGATAAAAGGAGTTTTAAGCCACGGCTGATCGAGCTCCACGACATACATGCCACGTTGGAGCTGTGCCAGCGGGATGCGCTTTCTCGCATTCGACTCTTCCAGGTTCACGAGTATTCTCCGCCGTCCGAGCCAGCCCATCATATTATCGAAACCAACGAGGTCTTTGTTGCCGTTGGCAATTCCATCCCTCTTTCGAATCCTTGAAACGTTACTCTCGTTTCCAGCCAGGTGGAGCTTGGCGGGCTGCGAGGCGGCTGACATTCAAACCTATCGGCAGCGATCCCCGAAAGCTAAACCCCTCGACGACAGGTATCACCTTTGGCCGGGACAGTTCGGAAATTTGCAGTAGTTAGCGAGCGAGATTTCGGAAGGTTCGGTGCTTATGGGACGGTTACGGATGCAAAGCCCGAAACTCCGCGCGGCATCCCCTGATCGCGTCGCCGAGGGCTCTTTCAGCGCTAGAGAATTCGAAAACTTTGATTTGCAGCGAAAAACCCATGCGGAAAATTTGGTTACACGACCGTAGATTTAACCATCATGCTTTCAGCAACGCCGGCTCGCGGCGTGGCGATGCGGTGCGAGAGGTTTCGCGGGCAATGGCGATTCTGCCGGTGCGAATCAGTTCTTTGATGCCCAGCGGACGCAACAAATTGATTAAGGCTTCCACCTTGTCGACGTTGCCGGTAATCTCGATAGTATAAGTGCTCGGCGACGAGTCGACGATCTTGGCCCGGAAGATATCTGCGATGCGGATCGCTTCGTCCCGGTGTTCCGCTTTGGTGTGAACTTTGATAAGAGCGGTTTCCCGGTCGAGAAACTGGGTTTCGGTCAAATCCACGACCTTGAGCACTTCGACGACCTTATTCAATTGTTTCATGATCTGTTCGATGATCGGGTCATCACCAACGGTGACAATCGTGATCATGGAGGCGGTCGGGTCCAGAGTGGGCGCCACGGACAAACTTTCGATATTGTAACCGCGCGCGCTGAACAAGCCCGCCACTCTGGCGAGCACACCAAACTTGTTTTCGACAAGAACCGAGATGATATGTTCCATTCGCGAAGCGACTTAGGCAGGAAGCACGCCCTCCCCCTCATCCAACTTTCTTTTTTGTGCACCGCCTTTTCGCGCCTGCTTGAGTTCGGGCGGATCCTCGAGCATCATTTCATGGTGCGCTCCGCCGGCGGGAATCATGGGATAGCAGTTTTCATAGGGATCGGTATGAATATCCATCAGCACAGGCCCCTTGTGCTTGAGCCCTTCCTTGAGCACAGGCACCACCTCGACCGGCTTCAGCGCCCGCAAACCGAGGATGCCATAAGCATCCGCCAATTTCACGAAATCCGGCATCTTGCCGAGTAGGCTAGCCGAATAACGGCCTTCATAGAAAAGATCTTGCCACTGCCGAACCATGCCGTGCACGCCGTTGTTAAGCAACACTATTTTTACCGGCAACTGGTGTTCCACGGCCACCACGAGCTCCTGAAGATTCATCTGAAAGCTGCCTTCGCTGGTAATACAAACCACCATGCGGTCGGGGAAAGCCTTCTGGGCGCCGATGGCTGCGGGGAAGCCAAACCCCATGGTGCCGAGCCCACCGGAGGTCAGCCAGGTGCGTGGCTTGTTTCCCTTGAAGTACTGCGCGGCGAACATCTGATGCTGTCCGACGTCCGTAGCGACGATGGCGTCATGCTTGGTCAGTTCGTATAGTTTTTGCACCACGTATTGCGGCTTGATGACCTTGTCGTCCTGTTTGTAAGTCAACGGATGCGTCGTCTGCCATGTATTGATTTGCTTCAGCCATGGGCTTCTAAGCGCTTTCGTTTCGGCAGCGTTGCCGTCCATGGAGCGCAGGATAACGTTGATCTGTCGCAGAACCGTTTTGACGTCGCCGACGATTGGAATATGGGCATGAAAGGTTTTCTTGATCGAAGTCGGATCGATGTCAATGTGAATCACCCGGGCCTCGGGACAAAAAGCCGAGAGCTTGCCGGTGACCCGGTCATCGAAACGGGCGCCGACGGCGATTAACAAGTCGGCGTGGTGCATCGCCATATTCGTGCAGTAGGCGCCATGCATGCCGAGCATGCCCAACGACAAAGGGTGGGTGCCAGGAAAACTCCCCAGTCCCATTAGCGTCATGGTTACGGGTATCTGCGTAAGCTCGGCCAGCTCGCGCACCTCATCCGCGGCATCGGAAAAAACCGCCCCGCCGCCGACATAAATGATCGGCTTTCTGGCCTTCATTATTTCTTCCGCGGCCTGGCGTATTTGAATTTTATTCCCCACCACCGTCGGGTTATAGCCGCGCAAGTTAACCTTATCCGGATATTTAAAATCCGTCTTCGCCATGCTCACGTCTTTGGGAATATCCACGAGTACCGGCCCCGGGCGCCCGCTGGTGGCGATATAAAAAGCCTCTTTGATAATCTGCGCCAGTTCGTTCACGTCCTTGACCAGCACGTTATGTTTCGTACAGGGCCGGCTGATGCCGACATTGTCTGCTTCTTGAAACGCGTCGTTACCAATCAAGTCGGTGGACACTTGGCCGGTAAATGCGACCAGCGGCACGGAATCCATATAAGCGTCGGCAAGTCCGGTCACTATGTTGGTCATCCCTGGCCCGGACGTCACCAACACCACCCCAGGGTTGCCGGTTGCTTTGGCATAACCTTCGGCCATATGGGCCGCCCCTTGCTCATGGCGGGTCAGGACTAGTTCGATGTCTTTTTGCTGGCAGAGAACGTCAAAGATTTTTAGAACGACGCCGCCGGGCAGTCCAAAGACGGTCTTAACGCCTTCATGCCTTAGCGATTCACAAAATATCTCAGCGCCGGTCTTTTTCATGGCTGCCCCTATTTGATGTCGCCGTTCTGCCGATGCTTGCCCAGTATCTCCATGATCTTGTCTTTGCCCACGAGTTTGAGTTTCTGAATTCTTTTCATTTCTATTTCTTCTTCAGGTGATAAATGGTGTTTGCGTTGAAAGACAGCCAATTGCTTTTCCAACTCCTGGTGCTCATCGTAAAATCTTTTCAGCTCCTGGTCCTTGTCCAAAAGGGAGACGATCGCCTGCTCTTCTCTATGTTCCATAGGGGTCAGCCTCCTATTTCTAATTTGCTAAAGATTTTTTCGCGAGGGCTTAATTTAACGTACGATGTTTTTTTTGTCAACGTAGGTTTATCGGAATAGTTTCAACGAGTTAGGCCGGCTTTCGTGAGCCTAACTCAGCCTCGGCCGGGCGCACATAATGGGGCGACAGCGAAGCCTGCGGAAGTGCCGCGCCGCGGGCAACATGGGCCTCACCAAGAAGCGCAACCGCAGCCGCAACGGTCGGCGCAATTTCATTCTGGCAAACCCGAACCTGACCGCCAAGAGACACAACGAGGCGCTCTCCGTAAGTGGTCGTCCCATCGCCGGTGAGCAAAATGGGTTGCGCAGGATTGAATTCACGGAGAAGCTCGCCGAGCCTCTCGCACGACACCACTGCATCATCCGTGAGCCGCTTGAGAGAGCAGCCGCTCCGGCGAAAAAGCGCCCCGTACACTTCTTTTTTGCGCGCATCCAAAATGGCGCAAATGATACCGTTAAAATCATTGATTCGCGCCGCAATGGCATGAAGCGTGGAAACACCGATAACGGATATGCCGGAACCGTACGCAAGGCCCTGTACCGTGCTCAAGCCGATACGCAGGCCGGTAAAAGAGCCGGGACCGATGGCGACGGCGAATCCCGAAATATCGCTCAGGGTAAGAGCCGCTCCTCCTAGCGCCGAGTCAATCAGGGGCAGGAGAATCGCCGCGTGGTTATTTCTCGAGCGGGCCGTACTCGTGGTAATCGCTGCGTCGGGGCGATGCCATTTCTCGCTGATAAGCCGGCCATTTTCAACGATGGCCACACTGGCATGGGAGGATGAGGTGTCGACACCAAGTAGCCTCATCCTCCCACCTGTTTTTCAAAGAAACGCGCGATGTCGTTATAGAAGGCGTAAACCATCAGGAGCATCAAAAGAAATATGCCGACTTGTTGGGCGACTTCGCGGTGGCGCACGGCCACCGGCCGCCCGATTACCGCTTCCACCATAAAAAACAATAGATGGCCGCCATCCAGCACCGGAATGGGCAATAAGTTGAGTACACCAAGATTGATACTCAACACCGCAACGAAAGCCAAAAAACTGGCGAATCCTTCCTGGGCCTGCTGCCCTGCCATTTGAGCTATGAGAATCGGCCCGCCAAGATTGCGTGGCGACACTTCGCCCGTAACCATTTTATAGAGAGCCACCAGCGTTAGCTTGGCGTAGTCATAGGTTTGCGTAAAAGCTTTCACGATGGACAGACCGGCGTTGCCTTTTTCAATGGTCACTTGGCTGCCAATGCCGATCATCCACTCATCGCGCCGCTCGCCGAAAATGTTGCGCGCCTCTTTCTTGCGCGGCACCACCGTGACCATGACTTCCTCGGCTCCCCGCCGTACTTGAACGTTTAAGGGTTTCCCCTGGCTTTCCTTGATCGCGCCGGAAAGCGTCTCCCAGCTGTCGACGCTCCGGCCATCGATGGCGACAATACGGTCGCCCTTTTGGATTCCCCCCAATTCCGCGGGAGAGCCCTTTTCGACGCTGCCAATCTGGGTCGAAACGACAGGAACACCGTAGAACAAAAAAACAACCATGAGGAGAATAACCGCGAGCAAAAGATTGAACCCCGGTCCGGCGCCAACGATGGCCACGCGCTGGAGAAGTCCCTTATGAGCAAAGGAGCGTTGGACATCAGCTTGTGAGACCTCGTCCGCGGGATCTTCGCCGACCATCTTGACGTAGCCACCGAGAGGAAATGCGCTCAAGGCGTATTCAGTCTCACCTTTTTTCTTGACGAGAAGCTTGGGTCCGAAACCCACGGAAAAAGTCAGCACGCCCACGCCACACAGCTTGGCGACCAGGAAGTGGCCGAATTCGTGGAATACGATTAAAACCCCAAGTCCTATGATAGCCGCGACGATCGAATAAATTACGCTTTCCATGCTTTTATCCTTCCGTAAGTCCGGTTCACTAACGAAGATGCGTTCTCACGCGCCCAGCGGTCCACGCTGAGAATCTCGCCTATATCTTTTGGACGCGTCGCCGCATGGCGCTGCATCGTCTTATCAATAACGCGATGAATATCGCGAAATCCGATCCTCCCTTCGAGAAATGCCTCCACCGCCACTTCATTGGCCGCGTTGAGTACCGTCGGCATCGTGCCACCTTCGCGTAACGCCCCGTAGGCAAGCCCGAGGGCAGGGTATCGCTTATGATCCACCGGGAGAAAGTTTAACTCACCATGCCGGGTGAGTTCCAGAGCCTGCCACTTTCCTTTTAAACGATGCGGGTAAGCCAAGGCGTAGGCAATCGGAATTCGCATGTCGGGAACGCCTAACTGGGCAATGACCGCGCCGTCCTGGTACCGGACCATGGAGTGCACGACGCTCTGGGGATGAATTACTACTTCTATACATTCAGGTACCATTTGGAATTCCCAGCGCGCCTCCACCACCTCTAATCCCTTATTCATCATGGTTGCCGAGTCGATGGTGATTTTGCGTCCCATTTTCCAATTGGGATGCTTGAGCGCCTGGGCCACCGTCACGCTGCCCAATCGCTTCAGCGGCATGCGCAGGAACGGCCCCCCCGACGCGGTCAAAATGAGCTTGTCCACCTCGTCGCGCAAGTTGCCTTGCAGGCATTGAAAAATGGCGCTGTGCTCGCTGTCCACGGGGAACAGCCTTACGCCCTTTTTCTCCGCGGCGCTGACCAAAAGCTCGCCCGCCATCACCAGCGCCTCTTTGTTGGCGAGAGCGATCTCCTTACCGGCGTTGAGCGCCTTGAAAGTCGGCATTAACCCCGCCCCGCCGACGATGGCGGCCAATACAACGTCTACCTCGTTAGCGCTGGCGATTTCGGCGGCACCCGCTTCGCCCCAAAGTACTTCCACCCGCTGCCCGTTCAATAACTGCCGCATGCGCGGCACGTCTTTTTCATGTTTGATCGACACGACGCGCGGAGAAAACTCTTTTACCTGAGCCGCGAGTCGTTTGAGATTCACTCCCGCCGCCATGCCATGAATTTTGAAACGCTCGGGAAATTGGCGCACCAAATCCAAAGTGCTCATGCCGATGGACCCAGTGGAGCCTAAGAGCGCGATGGTTTTCATGAATGGAAGACTCTCAAATAGGCGTTCGCAAACACCGCAGGAAATATCAAACTATCGAGGCGGTCCAAGACTCCGCCATGTCCCGGCAGTAGCGCGCTTGAATCCTTTACGGCGAAAACACGCTTAAGCAAAGACTCAAACAAATCGCCGAGCTGACCCAGCGCCGCCAGAATCAGCGCCAATCCGGTGATCGCCAAAAACGGATACTTACCTAGGAACAATGGCGCTGCGATGGCGCCCGCGACGACGCTGCCACATAGGTAGCCCCAAGCGCCCGCCACGGTCTTAGCCGGGCTGATTTCCGGGGCGAGCGTCTTGACGCCAAACCGCTTTCCCGTAAAATACGCCGCTGTATCGCCCGCCACAATCACGCTGAGAACGAAAAATACCCAGCTTCGACCGTCGGGAAATCGAAACAAGAAAATCCAGTTCGGCATCAACAAACCGATATAAAAACCGCCAAGCACGGTCCAGGCCAGCCTGGTAAATTTCTCCTGTAGTTTGCCGCCGACAAACACGTAACCCGTAAAACTTAGCACCAACAACAGCGAAAGCCATAGCTCCCTTTGAGCGAGGTCGGGGATCACCAACAAGAGCGACACCGTGATGCCGAATAAAACCCCCAGAAATTGCTCGCCGGGGTGTCCCGGTAGCGCCATAGCGAAATATTCATAGAGCGCCAGCGCTGTCACGCTCAGAACCAGAGCGGTAAAAATCCACGGCGGTGCCCAACCGACGATCATAGCCACAAGCGAGATGGCAACCAGCGCGGTGAGAACTCGCCGCTTAAGATTCGCTTCCACTGGCCTGCACGGACTGGGGCGGCGTTTGGTCGAGTTGCTCGTCGGTTCGGCCGAACCTTCTGCGCCGGCTCTGATATTCAGTAAGGGCCGCGACATACTCGCGCTCACGAAAGTCGGGCCAGAGCGTCGGGGTCACGTAGAGCTCGCTGTAGGCGATTTGCCACAAGAAGAAATTGCTGATGCGTTGCTCGCCGCTGGTACGAATCAACAGATCCGGGTCGGGCACCCCCGCCGTATCGAGCTGCGCCGAGATGATTTCTTCGTTGACGGTCTCGGGATCTAATCTGCCCGCGCGCGCTTCACGCGCCAGATGTCTGGCCATGCGGACAATGTCGTCGCGCCCGCTGTAACTCAGGGCCAGAATCACGGTCATGCGCCGGTTATCCTGCGTCCGCGCTATCACTTGTTCAAGGGCGCGCCGCACCCGCGCAGGAAGACGCTCCCGGTCGCCGACCGCGAGAAGCCGGATACCGTAGCGCATCAGTTTCGCTTGCTCCACGGCAAGATAATGCTCCAGCAGGCCCATCAAGGCATGCACTTCCTCTCTCGGGCGCAACCAATTCTCGGTGGAAAACGCGTACAATGACAGATAGCGAATGCCGATCTTGCGGCTCATTTCGACGATCACGCGCACCGATGTCTTGCCGCGGCGGTGGCCCTCGATCCGGCTCTTGCCACGCAACTTCGCCCAGCGCCCATTGCCGTCCATAATAATGGCCACATGCTGGGGCAAACGGCTCTTGTCCAGACCGTTGAGCTCCATGATTCTTTAAACGCGCGGTAGCGCTTGCACTTGCGTAAGCGGCGGGTGGAGCGAGATTCCGCGACAATAGCGCAGGAAACACATGGTGAAGCGGCGGGTCAACGGCGGATCACACCTCCATGACCTCCGCTTCCTTGGCTTTGATGACTTGATCAATTTTGCCAATGAAATCATCGGTGGTTTTCTGCACCCGATCCTGGCCATGCTTAAAATCATCTGCCGTGATCTCTTTCTTTTTCTCAGCCTCTTTCAGGCGTTCAATGGCTACCCGGCGGTGATTGCGAACGGAAACGCGAAACTCTTCGCCGATCCTTTTAACATGCTTCACCAGATCCTTGCGCCGCTCCTCCGTGAGCTGGGGAATCGGCACGCGAATGATTTTCCCATCATTGTTTGGCGTGAGCCCCAAATCCGATTTCAAGAGGGCCTTTTCTATATTCACCATCGCGCTACGGTCATAGGGCTGAATCACCAAGAGCCGCGTTTCCGGTGCGCTCAATGTCGCCAGCTGATTTAAAGGAGTGGTGGCACCGTAGTATTCCACCACGATATGTTCCAACAGCGCGGTGGAAGCTCTTCCGGTACGAAGCTTGGCCAACTCCTTGCGCAACGCGCCCACCGATTCGTCCATCTCTTTTTGCACCTGTGCAAAAATTACTTCGTTCATCGCTTTCCCCCGCTGACTAGAGTGCCGATGGGTTCTCCCGATACGACGCGCAAGATGTTGCCTTTTTCCATGATGTTGAAGACGATGATCGGCACATGATTATCCATACATAAGGATATGGCCGTAGAATCCATCACTTTGAGCTCGCGGTTCAGGACCTCGATGTAGGTCAACTCTTCAAACTTGGTGGCGCTTTCATTTTTGAAGGGATCAGCATCGTAGACGCCTTCGACCTTGGTCGCCTTTAGAAGAACTTCAGCGCCTATTTCCATCGCCCGGAGGCTAGCGGTGGTGTCGGTCGTAAAAAAGGGGTTGCCGGTACCGCCGGCGAAGATCACGACTCTGCCCTTCTCCAAATGGCGCGTCGCGCGCCGCCGGATATAAGGCTCGGCGACCTGGCGCATTTCTATGGCAGATAAGACCCGAGTCGAAACCCCGAGTTTCTCCAGAGCGTCTTGCAGCGCCAGGCTGTTGATTACCGTCGCCAACATGCCCATCGTATCGGCGCTGGCGCGGTCCATACCGATCTCGCTCGCCACCGCGCCACGAAATATGTTTCCGCCGCCGATGACCAGCGCAAGCTCGCAACCTAATTCTTTGACTTCTTGGATTTCCTGGGCGAAGGCTTTTACGGTCTTCCCGTCGATACCGTACTTTTGCGGCCCTGCAAAGACTTCACCGGTGACTTTAAGGATAATGCGTTTGTACTTGAGGGTTCCGTTATCCATGGCTATCCAGGCTATGCAACTATTCCTTGGCGGAGGACGTCCCTTCACCGAGATGATAGCGCGCGAAACGGCGAACTTGAATATTCTCCCCTAAACGCGCGATAGCGTCGTTGATAACCGCTGATACTTTACGGTCCGGATCTTTAATGAAAGGTTGCTCCAGCAAACAAACCTCGGAGTAAAATCGTTCCATCTTGCCTTCGACGATTTTCTCAATGACCTTTTCCGGCTTGCCAGTTTCCAGGGCTTGCTGGTGGTAGATCGATTTTTCCCTTTCAGACTCCTCGGCAGAGACCTCTTCGCGCCTCACATAGCGGGGATTGGCCGCGGCCACCTGCATTGCCATATCCTTCAACAGAGCTTGAAACTCCGCGTTTCGCGCGACGAAATCGCTTTCGCAATTAATTTCCAAGAGCACACCGACCTTGCCGCCCGGATGGACGTAAGCGCCGACCGCGCCATCGGTGACAACTCGGCCGGCCTTTTTCGCCGCCGCCGCCACCCCTCGCTTCCTCAAGTAATCCACCGCTTTTTCTATGTCTCCGCCGGTTTCGGCAAGGGCCTTCTTACAATCCATGAATCCCGCGCCGGTTTTTTCCCGCAACTGTTTGACAATGTTAGCGCTGACTTCCATCGTCTCATACCCCTCCCGCCATGGAACTCTCCGCCCCCGGCCGGCCATCCGCCGCCGTTTCCGGCGTTTTTTCACGCTCTTTTTCTTTTACGAGGGATTGTTCATACGCGGTCTTGCCTTCGAGTACGGCGTCGGCAATAGCGGCGCAAAACAGCCTAATGGCGCGAATCGCATCGTCGTTACCAGGGACTTTAATATCCACCATATCCGGATCGCAGTTGGTGTCGAGAACCGCGACCACCGGGATGCCAAGCTTTCTTGCCTCTTTAACCGCAATCTCTTCCTGCTTGGGATCCACGACAAAAATTGCGTCCGGGAGTTTGCGCATGGCTTTTATCCCGCCCAGTGACTGTTCGAGTTTTTCCTTTTCGCGTTTGAGGCCGAGCATTTCTTTTTTGGTGAGCGCCTCGGCGATTCTCGGATCGTTTTCCATCTCTTCCAGTTTGCGCAGCCGCTCGATGCTCTGGCGAATCGTTGAAAAGTTGGTGAGCGTACCACCGAGCCAGCGGTTGTGCACATGAAACATGCCGCAGCGTTCCGCTTCTTCTCTGATCGCGTCCTGCGCCTGCTTCTTGGTGCCGACAAAAAGAATATGCCCGCCCGCGGCCGCTAAATTGCGCACAGCGTTCTCCATGTCTTTAAACATGGACACTGTCTGTTGAAGATCAATGATATGAATCCCGTTACGGGCGCCAAAGATATAGGGTTTCATCTTTGGATTCCAGCGGCTGGTTTGGTGCCCAAAATGCACCCCCGCCTCCAAGAGTTGTTTCATTGCGATATCCGCCATGCAGTTACTCCTTTGGTCTTATCCTCTCTTCACTTCAATTCCCAACCGAACCTTACCCGGCACCCCGATTGAGATCCGTGAGGGTGTGTAATAGGTGATAGATTAGCCCTCGCGACGCACATACGCCCGGCGAGGGACCCCTGATTGAACTATGACGAGTTAGAGACAGCTAGCAACCTGAGCGTTTTTAACAAAGATCGAGTGATCACGCAAGGCAGGCTGGCAAGACTCGAAGAGGTCACTGGCTCATGGATTCCAAAAACTCTTTATTGTTCTTGGTGCCGCGCATCTTATCGAGCAAAAATTCCATCGCCTCGACGACGCTCAGCTGTGACAAAACCTTGCGCAATATCCAGATGCGGTTGAGATCTTCTCTGGCGATCAGTAATTCTTCCTTTCTGGTTCCCGACTTGTTGATGTCGATGGCAGGAAAGACGCGCTTATCCATCAATCGGCGGTCCAGATTGACCTCCATATTGCCCGTGCCTTTGAATTCCTCGAAGATCACCTCGTCCATGCGGCTGCCGGTATCGATGAGCGCGGTGGCCAAAATGGTCAAGCTGCCGCCGTCCTCAATATTGCGCGCCGCGCCGAAGAACTTTTTTGGCTTGTGAAGAGCGTTGGAGTCGACACCGCCGGAGAGTATCTTACCACTGGGCGGGACGACGGTATTATAGGCCCGGGCCAATCGCGTGATACTGTCGAGCAATATCACGACGTCTTTTCCATGTTCTACCAGCCGCTTGGCCTTTTCAATAACCATCTCCGCCACCTGCACATGGCGCGTGGCCGGTTCGTCGAAGGTGGAACTGATGACTTCGCCGTCTACGGACCGCTGCATATCGGTGACTTCTTCGGGCCGTTCGTCGATCAACAGCACGATCAAGATCACTTCCTTATGATTGTGCGCAATCGCTTTGGCGATATTTTGCAGCATCATGGTTTTGCCCGTTCGGGGAGCGGCAACAATTAAGCCGCGTTGGCCTTTGCCGATGGGCGTAAGCAGGTCCACGATGCGCGTGGTGTAGTTGTCGGGTTGAGATTCGAGCTGGAGTCGCTCGTTGGGATATAACGGAGTCAGGTTGTCGAAAAGGATTTTCTCCCGCGCCTTTTCGGGGTCTTCGTAATTAATAGACTCGACCTTCAGCAGCGCAAAATAACGCTCCCCTTCCTTAGGCGGCCGGATGTGGCCGGAAATAATGTCCCCCGTGCGCAAGCTAAATCTCCGTATTTGGCTGGGAGACACATAGATGTCATCCGGACCAGGCAAATAATTGTAGTCTGGAGCCCGGAGAAAACCGAATCCATCAGGGAGCGTTTCCAAAACGCCCTCGCCATAAACATGGCCGTTCTGGTCGGTTTGCGCTTGCAGGATCGCGAAAATCAGCTCCTGCTTGCGCATATTAGCCGCGCCTTCGATGTTGAAGCCCTTGCCAATCAACGCGAGATCGCTGATCTTCTTTTCCTTGAGAGCTTTGAGGTTTAGCCCGTTGTCGTCAGTACCTTCCGGTTCGGCGGCCCGCATTCTGCCACGCACCATAAACGATCATTCTCCTTTCAAACTGGGTAAGAGCGCTAAAGAATTTTTCCGTCCCGTGAGTCGATCTTGAAATAGGAACTAATTCGCCCGGACAGTCGATACCGGCTCGGGATATCCGACGAACCCCTGCAGCGGAAATTTAGCTATGGCACAATTTAGGCATCGGGCATGTCATTACGACAAGCATCAAGACGATTTTCGAAGGTTTTTGCTGAAAACCAAATCAAATTAGGAACGGGTCAAACTGGACGATGCTTCGCTAGTGGGGGTTTTGTTAATAAGACCGCTGAGCGATTATCTATATACTATTTAAAACCGTTTTTCTTGTCAAGCGCTATTTTGAGAATGTTTTGTTAATTTCTTTTACAGCTAATTAATCCGGTACCCTAGCCATACAGGTAGATTGCTTGAGCAGTAAATGGGCGAGGCATGTTGATGTTTGCCGGACCTCTCGCCTCGCTTATCATTTGTCCTGGATACTACCCTTCCCAAATCGGCTTTACGTGAGTATCCAACCATTTTTTGGGATCTTCGAGAAAAAGCTTATCGTTCACCGGCACGGCCTTGGTACCTTTGGGGAACGCCGATTCGATCGCCGTCTTTGACTTGAAATCCTTGCGTGAGGATTCTCTGCCGACGGAATCGATCACTTTCTGTCCCTCCAGAGAGATAGCCCATTCCGCGAACAGTTTCGCCGCATTAGGATTGGGCGCTTTAGCGTAAATGCCCGCCTGGCGCGGGAAGACAATGGGCGCGACGGTTTTGAGGTAATCGACTGGAGTTCCCTTTTCCTTCTCTTCAATCACGTCGTGCAGCAGCGCGGGCATGCAGATGGCGTACTCGCCGGCGATCACCAGACGAAACATCGCGCTGGTGCTCTTGTGGACGGGAACGTTCAGCGCCTTAAGCCCCCTGAGGAAATGGTTGAAGCGGTTGTCGTCTTTCCATTGCTCCTTTAGGCCCGCAAGCATAGAGCTGAGCGGCCCGGCTCTCATCGGGTCATCCAACGCCACCATTCCCTTGAATTTCGGGTTGGCGACTTCCTCCCAGCTCTTCGGCATTTCGGCGGGCTTGATTTTCTTGGTATTGAAAGTCAGCGCTTGTACCTGAAGGCTCACAGTCGGCAGGGTGGAGTCGTGCAAGACCAATACGTCCTTCTGAATCGTCTCGTAGCTCGCCATCGCCCCGGCGGCGCGCAACACGGACGGCGCATTGTCCGACAAAATTACATCCACGCTCGCTTGGCCGCCCTGAAATTCAGTCAGGACGCGGGTGACGATTTCAGGATTTCTCGCCTGCCAGTAGGTCGCTTTGATACCGGGAAAACGCTTGGTGAAAGCCTCGGTGACGACCCGGAGATGTTCTACATCCCACACCGAGTAAACGATCAACGCCCCTTCCTTTTGCGCTTTCGGATAGAGTTCCTTGGCGAGCTTTTGAAACGCCGCTTCCGCAGCCGCTGTTTGGTTCTGTCCGGCCGGCTTTGCGGTCGCCGGAGCGGCCTTCTGGGCCGCCTTTTGAGCCTCGCCGGCCGCTTTCTTCGTATCGTCGGCCGCCATGCCCCGGCCCGAGACGAGAAAGACAGGCGCGAGAACGAGAACCCATGCCATCACAGTTTTTCGCATCATTCCAATATCCCCCTTTGTTGAAATAAACGCCTAATGTTAATCATTCATAGACTGAACTTCATGTTAAACGCAAACTTCGCGATGGACACGGCAAGGGCCAGTATGACCAGATAGATGACCCCGCCGGCCGCGGCTTCGGCCCACTGGCCGACTCTGAAGTATTCGAATAAAGTCACCGGGCCGTATTCCATTCCCGGCGCGGTGAGCAGCACCGCCACATCGACGTTGCGGATCGCTTCAATAAAGATATAGAACAGCGCGCCACCCACCGAGGGCTTGAGGATCGGCAGGGTAATTTTGAAAAACACATGCCGCCACCTGGCACCGTGCACCCACGCCGCTTCGTCGAGTTCCTTGTGGATATTCACGATGGAACCGGAAGCGTTCCGGAACGCGTAGGGAAAGTACGCGACAAATAGCCCCAGGCCGAGAGCCCATAGACTATTATATAAGGGCGTACCGAGAAAAATGATCACGAGACCGACGGACAAGACCAAAGGCGGGAACGCCAGCGGCAGGGTGCCGATAAATTCGAACAGCTGCGTGCCGAATGCCCGGGTGCGATAAATCGCGAAGGCCATGATGATGCCGAAGAACACGGTCACCAGCGCAATACCGATGGACAGTATTAGCGAATTATAAAGTCCGTTGACAAAGCTGGGATGTTTCATAACCGTGAAATAGTTTTTCAGCACCGCGTTGTTGGGAAAGTTCATGAAGGTCTCGTAGTCGTAGTACGGAATCATCGAAACGACTATGAGGACGATGAACGGAATCAAGATACCCGCGAGAAAGTAGAAGAACACGGCCATGAAGGTGACATACTTCCACGGGCCGATATCGATCACCTTAACGCGATAGCCTTTGCCGGTGATGGTCGCGTAGCGCTCGGAAAAACGGGTCGTGCGCACGTAAAAATACAGCGTTACGATCGACATAACGACCAAGATAACGCTGTACGCCGTAGCCAGTCCGGTGTTGAATTCGAGAGCCATCGAATCGTACACCCGGCTGACGAAAACCTTGATGTTGCCCGGCGTCCCTTGGAGGACGGGTGTCTCAAAGGACCTCAGCCCGCGCAGAAAGTTCAACACAAAAGCGGAAAGGAATGCCGGCAGCGCCAGCGGAAAAGTAATCTTCATCATCGTATGCATCGGCTTGCTGCCGGCGATATATGCGCTTTCTTCCAGCGAAGGGTCGAAAGACAAGAAAACCGGCAAGAGAAACAGATAGCCCAGCGGCACGCAGGCCAAACCAAATACCCAGATCATGCCGGCCATGCTGAAGGCATTGAAGACAGGTGTAGAGATACCCAGATATTGATCGAGCATACCGTTTAAGATCCCCGACTTCGGCGCCAGGAGAAGGATCCAGGCGATATTTTTCATGATCGGCGGCATCAAGATCGGATAGAGCGGCAACAACTCAACCAAACCTTTGCCGGGCGTATTCGTCCGCGCCACGATCCAGGCGAGCAACCCGCCCAGCCCGGTTCCCAGCAACGCCGAACCCGCGGCGTAGATAACCGAGTTATTGAGCATCGCCCAAATGTCTTTGTCGCCCAACACGCGGGCGTAATTGGCCACATTGAAGCCGACCGTGAAGCCGAGCTTGCCGGAGGTAAAGCTCCTCCAGAAAACGATGATGACCGGCGTGATAATCGCCGCGCCGGCGATGCTGCTCGCCAGCAGCGGCATCATCGAGCCCTGGCCAAATCCGAGCTTTATCGACTTCCAGCTTGCCGTACCCGTACTCCTTAATTTTTCAGTTTAAGAGTGAAATATCCGGTGGGGATGTCTAATGGCCGATAATTACGCTAATAGCGGATTTATCGATGGATAGGAAAGTCTTGCCAGATTCGCCGTCGAGCCGAATCATCGGACAGAGCTTGTGTGACGTCACCACGAGTTCGCGCGACCCGACCTGAACCCGGTGGTCAGTAAGACCGCCGCGAAACTCGCGGCTGGTCATCTGCCCTTCCAACACGTTGACCGTCCCGTCGGGAAATCGCTCATGGCTCAAATGAATCTCACTCATCCGAATTACAACTTTGCAGAGGTCCCCAGCCGCCACCGGCCCCGACACCGGCGAGACCAAGGTGACGTTGCTGAGTTCAGGAACGGCAACTTCGCATAGCCCGCTTTCGACCTTGACAACCTTGCCGTCGATCAACGTCGAATGGCCGATAAAGGATGCAACGAACGGATGCGCCGGGCGGTTATAGATTTCATCCGGCGTGGCGTACTGGAGGATACGGCCGCTTTCCATCACGATGACCGCGTCGGAAATCGTAAAAGCTTCCTCCTGATCATGGGTGACGTAGAGCGCGCTGATGCCAACCTTTTTAATCAGCTTGCGGATTTCGACGCGCATCTCTTCGCGCAGCTTGGCGTCGAGGTTGCTCAGCGGTTCATCGAGCAAAATCAATCTCGGCTCCAACGCCAGGCTCCGCGCCAGCGCAACCCGCTGTTGCTGCCCGCCGCTTAGCTGCGCAGGGTAGCGCTCTTCCCTTCCCTGCAAGCCCACCAGGTCCAGGGCGGTCGAGGACTTTGCGCCGAATTTCTACCTCCGCCAGCTTTCGCAACTTGAGGCCAAAGGCGACGTTTTTGAAGACCGTCATATGCGGCCACAGCGCATAGTTTTGAAATACGAACCCGATTTCGCGGGAATACGGCGGCACCAGCACGCCTTCCTCAATGGAGGTCTGCAATTGATCGGCGATGGAAATCGCCCCCGCGTCGGGAATTTCGAGGCCGGCGATGGATCTTAATAACGTCGTCTTGCCGCAACCCGAAGGCCCGAGGAAGGAAAGAATTCCCCTATCGAACTCGAATGATACGTTGTCTAAGGCGGTGAGATCTTTGAACCGTTTGGTAACGCCTTCGACCTTTAAAATTGACATAAGTTACGGTCACTCGGAGACGCCCGCGAGAGATACGCCGGGACGATGACTCGCCCACATACGGATGTTTATCTATCTCAATTGCGCCGGAAAGCAAACTTACCCACCCAACGGGTTTGATTTCGGCCGCCCGGCGATGATTTCGCTTACAGTTCGACCTTGTTCAGCCGTAGCGCATTAGTAATGACCGACACCGAACTGAAGGTCATCGCGGCGCTGGCGATCATCGGGTTTAAAAGCAGTCCAAAGAAGGGATAAAGAATACCGGCTGCAATCGGCACGCCGAGCAGGTTGTAAAAGAATGCGAAAAAAAGATTTTGCCGGATATTGCGCATCGTGGCGCGGCTGAGTTTGCGGACTTTAACGATGCCGTTCAAGTCGCCTTTGATCAACGTCACTGCGGCGCTTTCGATGGCGATGTCCGTGCCCGTGCCCATGGCGATGCCGACGTGAGCTTGCGCCAGCGCGGGAGCATCATTGACGCCGTCGCCAGCCATGGCGACGATTCGTCCTTCGGACTGAAGTTGTTTGACGATCTCCCCTTTCCGGCTTGGCAGCACTTCGGCGTGGACCTCGTCGATGCCGAGCTTGCGCGCCACTGCTCCGGCCGTCGCCCGGCTATCTCCCGTGAGCATCACGATGCGCACGCCGTCGTCGTGCAACTGGCGGATCGCATCGGGCGTCGACGCCTTGATGGGGTCAGCTACGCCGATCAAACCCGCCAGCTTTTTTTCGATCGCCACGAACATCACCGTCTGGCCCTCGGCGCGCAGCGCTTCGGCGCGAGCGCGCAACGCGTCGGTGTTTATTTTTAGTTCGTCGAACAACTGCGAATTGCCCAGGGCCATACGCTTGCCATCGACCATGCCGACGACACCTTTGCCAGTATACGACTGAAAACCCTGGTCGCGAGCGAGCGCCAATTTACGCTCCTGGGCACCCGCAACAATGGCGCCCGCCAGTGGATGCTCGCTGGCCTTTTCCAGACTCGCGGCCAGTCTTAGTAGCTCGGCTTCATCGACGCCCTCCACGGCAACGACGGCGGCAAGCCGCGGTTTTCCCTCCGTGAGGGTGCCGGTCTTATCGACGACCAACGTATCCACTTTTTCCAGCACTTCGAGGGCCTCCGCGTTTTTGATAAGTACCCCGGCCGTGGCGCCACGCCCGGTGCCGACCATGATCGACATCGGCGTAGCCAAGCCGAGAGCGCAGGGACAGGCGATGATGAGCACCGCTACGGCATTGACCAAAGCGTAGGCTAAGCGCGGTTCCGGCCCCGCTGTCGCCCAGATGATAAAAGTCACAACCGCGACCGCGACCACCGCGGGCACGAAATAGGCGGATACCCGGTCGGCTAATTTTTGGATCGGCGCACGGCTGCGCTGCGCCTCGCTCACCATGCGCACAATCTGCGCCAGCAAGGTATCAGCGCCAACCCGCTCGGCGCGTATCAAAAAACTTCCGGTGCCGTTGACCGTGCCGCCGATGACTTTGCTGTTCGGAAGTTTCTCGACGGGAATCGGCTCGCCGGTGACCATTGATTCATCGACGGCGCTCTGCCCATCGACGACGATCCCATCGACGGGTATCTTTTCGCCGGGACGCACGCGCAACAGATCGCCAACCCTTACCTGCTCCAAGGGGACGTCCTCTTCGCTTCCGTCCGCAGCGACACGGCGCGCCGTTTTGGGCGCAAGTCCAAGCAAAGCCTTGATGGCGCCGCTGGTGCGGCTGCGCGCGCGCAGTTCCAGCACCTGACCGAGAAGAACCAAAGTCGTGATGACGGCGGCGGCTTCGAAGTAGACGCCGATTTGGCCGCCGTGGCCGCGAAGCGAATCCGGAAAAGCGCCGGGAAACAGCACCGCCGCAACGCTGTACAGATAGGCGGTGCCTACGCCGATGCCGATCAAGGTGAACATGTTGAGGCTTCGATTGACGACCGAGGCCCAGGCGCGCTCGAAAAACGGCCAGCCGCACCACAACACCACCGGCGTCGCCAGGGCGAATTGAAACCAGGTTAGCCATCTCGATGAAAATATCTGATGCAATGGTTGGCCTGGAATCATATCCGACATGGCGACGAGAAAAACTGGCGCAGATAAAATAACGCCCACCCAGAAGCGGCGGGTCATATTTTCCAATTCCGGATTTTTCTCTTCCGCCAGCGTTACGACGCGGGGTTCCAACGCCATGCCGCAAATTGGACATGAGCCGGGCGCGTCGCGCACGACTTCGGGGTGCATGGGACAAACATATTCGGTCTTGGTTGACGGTGCGGTGACTTCGAGCGGTTCGAGCGCCATGCCGCACTTGGGGCAAGCGCCGGCGCCCACCTGGCGCACTTCCGGGTCCATGGGACAAGTGTATATGCCGCCTGGAACTTCAGGCTGGGCCGGCGCGTGATGGTGCTGAACTGCTGAAGTTTTTTGGCGCGCCTTTGCGGCGCTCAGATACTTTGCCGGATCGCTGGCGAAGAGCTTTTGGCAGTGGACACTGCAAAAATAATAAGTCTCCCGTTCGTAATCGAACTTGCCGGCGGCGCTTTCCGGCTCCACCTTCATATCGCAGATTGGATCGGTCACGATTTTCCTCTACGTTCCAATCGTTCAAGACGTTCAAGTCGTTCAAATCGTTTCCGGATGTTTGTAACGCCTTGGACTACTCGAACCGGCTGAGTGCAGTTAATTTTTGTGCCCGCTAATAAGAACATGCAAACGGTTCAAAATGCTTTCTGCTATCTGTAACGGCTTGAACTACTTGAACGGCTTGAACTGTTTGAACGAGCCCCTTGAATCATGCCAGCGATACCTTTTGATTAAATTTGGCGATCTCCACGGGCCACTTGAGCCGTTCACCGATGACATCCGCCAAGGCCGAAGCCGCCGCCGGCTCGCCGTGAACGATGTAAGTTTTGCGCGGCGCTTTTTGAAAGGTCCCAAGCCAGCGCAGGATTTCACCTTGATCCGCATGGGCGGAAAAACCATCGAGCAGTTTTGTCTTAGCGCGCACGGGAACGACTTCGCCGAGCAGCTTGATCTCTTTGGCGCCGTCTTGCAGCAGCCGGCCGCGCGTGCCTTCGGCTTGGTAGCCGGCCAAGAGCACCGTGGTATTGGGATCGGGTAGGCGTTGCTTGAGATGATGCAGAACGCGCCCGCCCGTCGCCATGCCGCTCGCCGAAACAATGATCAGCGGACCTTTGAGCTTATTAATCGACTTCGACTGTTCGGCGTTCTGTGCACGGTCAAATGCCGCGAGCTGAGCGGGGAGCGCGCGTGATTGCACAACGACGCCATCTCGAAATCGTGCTCGTCGGTATGCCGGCAATAAATTTCTGTTGCTTCGATGCCCATCGGGCTATCGACATGCACCGGGAGCGCCGGGATCGCGCCTTCATCCTCCAGCTTGCGAATCGTGTAGAGCAGTTCTTGGGTTCGGCCGATGGCAAATGCTGGAATTATCAAGCAGCCGTGCTGATCCGCAACCTCCGTGATAATATTTCCCAGCTCTTGTTCCGATTCCTGGGGGTGCAAGCGATTGCCATAAGTCGATTCGATTAGCAGCCAGTCGGCGGGCTTGGCCGGTTCGGGATCTTTGAGAATGGGCCTCTGGTAACGCCCCAGATCGCCGGAATCCAGCAAATATTTTTTTCCGCCGTTGTCCTCGAAGGAGAGCCGCACCGAGCCCGCGCCGAGTATATGACCGACCCGGCCGAAATCGACGAACACGCCTTTGGCCACTTCGACGGCTTCGCTATTTTTCGTTGGCCGCAAAAGCCGCAGGGCGAGCTCGGCGTCTTCCACCGTATAAAGCGGCAACGCCGGGGCATGCTTCGAATAACCCTTCTGGTTGGCGTAGCGCGCTTCTTCTTCCTGCAAGTGCGCCGCGTCGGGCAACATGACTCCCAGCAGATCGCAAGTTCCGGGGGTCGCGAAGATGGGACCGCGATAGCCCTTGGCGACGAGCCGCGGCAGATAGCCGGAGTGATCGATGTGCGCGTGGGTCAACACCACCGCGCGCAGCCGCGCCAGGTCGATGGGCACGGGCGCCCAGTTTTTCAAGCGCAGTTCCTTAAGCCCCTGGAATAACCCGCAATCGATCAGTACCTAGATCGGAGTTCCTGGCGAACAAAAACTTCGAACCGGTCACCCCGCCCGCGGCCCCGAGAAACTGCAATGTCGGCGCTGCCGAACTCGCCATCGTGAATTACCCTCCATCCTTTTGAAGATAGGTAAACAGAGCGCGCCCCCATGCGCAACCGCGCTGATGCACGTCCTACCCATTACTCTACCACTCCATTACTCCAACTTCGGCGAGGGGAAGGATAGGTGTCGGTCAGAATCGGCGGAGGGGACGAGATTTGAACTCGCGGTCCACGAATGGACGCCGGTTTTCAAGACCGCTTGCCTAGGAGGGCATCGGCGCAGGGAAAACATGAGTTACGCTCTGTTTCCCTGCGCTTTTCCTCGCTTTTCGTATTTCCTCATTCCACCACATTTCGCCACAAATAGGCACATTACAACACGCGTTTTGTACTGTGATTGTACTGCGGAAACCACAGCCTTTGGATAGGACCAAAGAGGTTTTTTTCTCGGAGCGCTATACTATAAAGGGTGTATTATGGCTAGAGATTCACACACGCAAATCCCCTACAAACACAGGGGAGAAACATTTATGTATGATGTGGTACGGGTCGCAGGGACTGAAAGTTGGGTCGCTCGGGGCTACCTCGAATCTAACCCAAGCGTCAAGTTGGAAACCGAGCCATTTCCCACAAAAGACAAAGCGGAGAAGGCATTTGTGGACAAGGCCCAAAAAATCATCCGTGATAGACACCCCCAAAGCCGCAGCCAGGGCAAAAAGGAGAGGAAGTAACCGAAACCGAGGACAGACAAAAAACTGATTGATGCGCTATGGGTGAAAGCGAGAGGCGAAGCAGAGGGAGGCGAGATGGACGCATTAGGCAGTTCCCACTGGCGAGGTTCTCGGCGGGTATTTAACGCGCTTGGCAGAGCTGCGAAGAGGTATGGAGCGGGGGTGGTCGGATGGTGGTGTTTCCTCATGCCCCCCCTCATCATTGTCGTGTGGCGGGACCCATCAGGGTGGGACCCATTAATCCGCGTACAGCTGTTCGCTGTGATGAGCGCCTCTTACGCTTTCGTGATTTGGTTCTGTTGGAAGCGGGGTTTGACCTTTCTCAAATGGCTCGCGGTCGCAATGTTGGAGTTGGTCGCTTTCTCCATCTTGGGTGGTGTGGCGGCTGAAATCCTCGCATACTTCACGGGAAGCAAGCTGCTCGGGGGGCTTGTTTGGCTTGCTGTGAACATTACAGGCTTTTGGGTCGTGGAACTGAGGCAGAAACCAGACCGTGAAAGCCCGTGACAAAAGAAAAGGAGAAAGACGTGAACGAACGGGAAAAAATGAAGGGTACGACCACGAAATCATCAAGAGCCGCGCCGTTGAGTTTGCGTTGTCATTGCGTCGTGCGCCAGGTGAGCAGCGGAATATGCGTGGTGTGACGCCGCTCAAGACGCACGGCGTTCCTCAAGGCCACTCCATTTTTACCTCCTCTCTGCACAGCGCGAGCGTCGCCAGGTACATCACTGCAATCGCCTCGACATGCTGAACCGAGTGCTCACCGCGCTCTTTTCTTGAGATGGTGTTAGGCCCCGCATACTTCAGCAGGCGTCCCAGTTGCGCCTGCGACAGCCCCATCGCGACTCGCCCACCTTATCGGCCCGAACATCGTCCACCGTTTTTTGATTTTGCCCGGTAAAGACTTCTCGTTTTCTCGGGGCTGATGTCCGGCCCAAAGGGCAGTTGCGATCCTGGGTCCGTTGTTGCGCGCGCACCAAGAATTTTTTTTCCGCGCTCCAACGCCATTTATAACCACGTTATGACGGCAGTTTTGGTGATTTTACGAGGAGAGTGCCTTTTTAAACCGAGATTCAACAGCTGCACGTCGGCGCGTCGTCCGGCTCAGGCGGAAGCACGACCAAGCTGGCGCTGAACGCTTTGACGAGGCACTCATGGCACAGACGCTCGACATCGGGGCAAAGGTTCACGTCGCCGCGAGGGACAATTCTTCAGGTTTCCTCAGGGCGGAGGTCAATGGAAAAAGTGTTGTCGCGGGGACGAAGGACGAGGCAGCATGGCCTGGGAAACAAGATCGACCCCCTGGCGCGTCGGTTCGCAGAAACCCACGACGAGGACCTCCGGTGCCGTCAAACGCACCCGAATGGACGCGAACGAAAAATGATTGACAACTCGTTGACTAAAAAGTTAAATCTTGCCTGAACCTTGATTCTTGGGATCGGGTAATATTACTGGTCAGTAATACTCACTGGGTTTGGCCCAAAAAAAGATCATGGAAATGCGAGTGGCAACAGCGCTTCGACTGTTCTTGCTCGTCTTTTTTTTCGCAAGCGGTTCCAAATCCGCTCTTGCCTTTTCTGCGGAAGAGCTGCTCTCAGCATGTAGACTGATAGCGAAGGCCGAAGTTACGGGTGATTATGTGAGGTTCCCAACGAATTACGAAACTGGAATTTGTTGGGGAGCGTTCGGTGTTATTCAGAAGGTAATCGTGCAAGCCGACGACACTGGCCCAATTCATGGGGTCTGTGCCCCATCAAACAGCAAACTAACACAACTTATCTCTATCTATGTGGCCTATGCGGAGAAAAATCCGCAACGTCTTCACGCGGATTTCTTCCATGTCGCTCTCGAAAGCCTGGGGAACGCTTTTCCATGCGTAGGGCGGAAATAGGCCGCCGCATGACTGACCGAACCGTTGAGGCGTTACCCAAGTTAGTATGGCGAACTTCAGTCCGGTTCTGCAGCATTTCGTAAACAAGGCTGGCGAATCCAACTTCCAACTTTGGAACGCTCTCCTGACTGTTAACGGCATCATGTTAACCGCGTTTTCGATTTTGTTGTTGCTCTCTCCAGCCGTAAACAGGCCGATTTCCTTGCTTCTTGTCGCTTGTTGCCTTGTATCGCTTTTGCTCATGATATGGAATTTCTGGGTCACGAAGGAACGCTACCTCGACATTGGCAGGATGTTTTCTGGGCCTGAACTGACTGAAGAGCAGAGAAAAGCGAATATCGAAACTGAGAGCCGTAAGCACCGCAATGTTCGCTGCAGAGAGAAAGCAGCGCTTTTGTTACTCGTTGGGGAGAGCGTGCTCATTGTCGTTTTATTGTTTCTTCCGGGCTTATAGATTACATCAGCCATCGGCCTGCCTAATGACCGGTTCGGACCCGAACTCGCTGCAACTGAACCGATAGTTTTCATGTGGCTGGGACACCGCCATGGGGCTTCAGAGTTAGTTTTCGTCAGAGCCAGACACACCCGCGCCAAGCCGTCAGATTCAGAAGTCAATAATAATTACGCCGCCTTCATCATACCTTCGAGGGGACCGGCAGGTTTCGGACTCGTGTCGAAAAGATGTGGATAATCGGCTCGAACTTTCACGTCGGCTCGTCGTCCGGCACGGGCGGACGCACGACCACGCGGCTGCTGAATGCTTTCACCAGGCACCGGTGGCAGAGACGCTCAATGTCGGGGCAGAGGTTCACGTCGCCGCGAGGGACAATGCTATCGCCGTGCGGCGATACGAAAAACCCTTTCTCATTCCTGCGTTGATTACGACGACCTTCCAGTTTGCTATAGCCGCGCGGCGATAGTGGTAGCCCCGCAGTTTTCATATTTGCCTGTAAAAACCCGTTGCGCAAAAAACTGGCACCTGAATTGCTCAACTACGCTCAGAAAGCAAAAATTTAAAATGGGACCATCGCAGAAGCGCTGGACGCGGAAAGCAACACGTGGATGGCGCACGCCCTAGCTAGTTTCTGTCGCGAAACTCGCAAAAAATCTTACGGGTGCGACATGGGTCAAGTTTTTTCTCTGACATAGTTGTATCATTTTGAGCTGAAAGTGGACAGCAAAGAGTCGTGTGGGGTGTTCGATGGACCGCGCAGTGATGGCAGAAAAGACTACGCCCAGGGAGCGTCGAATGAACGTTTGAGAGCGACAGTGGCTACGCCGCTCGTCGTAGCCGTTTGTTCTTTTGGTTTAACAGGTGAGCGATGTTCATGAGGTTGTTGGTAAGCACAGCGGCGCCGACCAACACCTCAAAGCGCTCAGGTCCCTCGGCCAGACAGCGCTTCATGCCGCGGCCGCGAAAGAGCACGGATATGCGGCCCTCAATGCCTGCGCGGAAGCGTTGTCCTTTCTTGAACTCTGAGCTCTTTTCGAGCGCTTCGCGTTGGGAGGTTCTTTTGCCACCGCACTGCGGAATGCAGACGAGCTTCACAGTGCTATCCTGGCATGCTTTGATGTTCTCAGCGCTGAAAAAGCCGCGGTCACCACTGTACCAATCGGGAGCCAAACCGAAAGTCTCCTGATGACGCTTCAGCGACGGTGTGACGTGGATGTGATCGGAGGGATTACCTTCAAGCACGCGGTACTGGGTGATCAAACCGCGGGCACTTTCAGCGAGAAAGATCTTGTGGCCGAACTCCATCGGTTTTTGTACTTTCCCCCGCTTGATCAGATCACTGTGGGGTTCAAAGATCGAGTAGATTTTCTCCTCGGTTGGAACCTGCTCTCCCTTGAGCACGCGTCGGCTGCTCTGATCGATGACGCGGGTGCCGAGTTGGCAGTAGTGATCGATCTTTCTTCGAAGCTCGTTAATGATAATGTCGTCCATCAGGTCAACAGCGCATTGATCTTTGGTCTTTTCGAGCACCCCTCGGGCATTTTGGACGACCTGCTCGGTGGTCCCGATGAGTTGGCGATATTTACCCTTTTGCTGGGTGTGGCGTTGCCTCGCTGTCATGCGTTGGATCTCTTGCATGCGACGCCGTGCACAGCGTGTGCGGTTAGTAAAGTTATCGATCCCATTGGGAAGAAGTTTTCCGAGACGATCGATGAGCCGCGTCAGGACGCGCACTATATCCCAGAGCAAAGTATTATCGGTTGGATGATGGATATCGGTTTCGGTGACCGTCGTATCGACGCGCAGTCTCTTGCCGTCCTCCAGTCCCAGATCGACGGCAGCTTTAAGGACCAAGTCATTGATGGCTTGTATGGTTTTGGGGTGAAGTTTATTAAAGGCCCGATTGAAAGCGTCATGCTTGGGTACGCGCCGGCTGTAAAAACCCGTGAATCGGCGCAGCGTGTATCCGTCAGCGATTCGTTCGCTGAGTTCCCGATAGTCCCAGTTCTTCACTCGCATCAGGATCAGCGACCGAAGCACCTGCGCCGGGGTCATGGCTGTGCGGCCGGTGGCAGGCTTTTTCAGACCCCGCTGAAGATCTTGGCGCACCGGCTCGATGATCTGTGGCCGATAATCGAGGAAGTCGGACATCCTCTTGAGAATCGGGTCGAGATCGATCCCCTGAGTGAGAAATTCCAGATCAGCGAAGCTGACTTGCGGCTCGACGACTCTTGTCATGGTTTGATCTTTTGAATCTTTGTGGTCCTTTGATGCTTGAGGGCTTTGGTATATCGAAGAGCGGTTTGATGCAGCAGCTCCTGAAGAACACGGCCGTTGTCGAGGCTAAGCCGTATCTCTGGGACCAATGGCTCTGGGATGTAAATCGCAAAGCGGCGTCCTTTAATGCGCACGTATAGGATATGACTGGGGTGCTGTTCGCCCGAACGGCAGGCTGCGCAGTGTTCGCGCACGCAGGGACTTCGCCGCAGGCTCAACGACCCCAGCGCAGCCGGCCACAGCCCTGCGGCTTGTTTTTGGAACCATTGCTCGACATCGGCGGCAGTTTCAGTTTTGCGCGACATGTTCTATGTGTGCCATAAGGCATACATGCTTGTCAAGTAAAAAATGAAACTAAGAAGTAAAAAATTCTTGATTTAGCAGTGAGTTGCGAGTTTCGCGACAGAAACTAGCTAGTTTCTGTCGCGAAACTCGCAAAAATCTTACGGGTGCGACATGGGCCAAGTTTTTTCTCTGACATAGTTCTATCATTTTGAGCTGAAAGTGGACAGCAAAGAGTCGTGTGGGGTGTTCGATGGACCGCGCAGTGATGGCAGAAAAGACTACGCCCAGGGAGCGTCGAATGAACGTTTGAGAGCGACAGTGGCTACGCCGCTCGTCGTAGCCGTTTGTTCTTTTGGTTTAACAGGTGAGCGATGTTCATGAGGTTGTTGGTAAGCACAGCGGCGCCGACCAACATCTCAAAGCGCTCAGGTCCCTCGGCCAAACAGCGCTTCATGCCGCGGCCGCGAAAGAGCACGGATATGCGGCCCTCAATGCCTGCGCGGAAGCGTTGTCCTTTCTTGAACTCTGAGCTCTTTTCGAGCGCTTCGCGTTGGGAGGTCCTTTTGCCACCGCACTGCGGAATGCAGACGAGCTTCACAGTGCTATCCTGGCATGCTTTGATGTTCGCAGCGCTGAAAAAGCCGCGGTCACCAGTGTACCAATCGGGAGCCAAACCGAAAGTCTCCTGATGACGCTTCAGCGACGGCGTGACGTGGATGTGATCGGAGGGATTACCTTCAAGCACGCGGTACTGGGTGATCAAACCGCGGGCACTTTCAGCGAGAAAGATCTTGTGGCCAAACTCCATCGGCTTTTGTACTTTCCCCCGCTTGATCAGATCACTGTGGGGTTCAAAGATCGAGTAGATTTTCTCCTCGGTTGGAACCTGCTCTCCCTTGAGCACGCGCCGGCTGCTCTGATCGATGACGCGGGTGCCGAGTTGGCAGTAGTGATCGATCTTTCTTCGAAGCTCGCTAATGATAATGTCGTCCAGCAGGTCAACAGCGCATTGATCTTTGGTCTTTTCGAGCACCCCTCGGGCATTTTGGACGACCTGCTCGGTGGTCCCGATGAGTTGGCGATATTTACCCTTTTGCTGGGTGTGGCGTTGCCTCGCTGTCATGCGTTGGATCTCTTGCATGCGACGGCGTGCACAGCGTGTGCGGTTAGTAAAGTTATCGATCCCATTGGGAAGAAGTTTTCCGAGACGATCGATGAGCCGCGTCAGGACGCGCACTACATCCCAGAGCAAAGTATTATCGGTTGGATGATGGATATCGGTTTCGGTGACCGTCGTATCGACGCGCAGTCTCTTGCCGTCCTCCAGTCCCAGATCGACGGCAGCTTTAAGGACCAAGTCATTGATGGCTTGTATGGTTTTGGGGTGCAGTTTATTAAAGGCCCGATTGAAAGCGTCATGCTTGGGTACGCGCCGGCTGTAAAAACCCGTGAATCGGCGCAACGTGTATCCGTCAGCGATTCGTTCGCTGAGTTCCCGATAGTCCCAGTTCTTCACTCGCATCAGGATCAGCGACCGAAGCACCTGCGCCGGGGTCATGGCTGTGCGGCCGGTGGCAGGCTTTTTCAGACCCAGCTGAAGATCTTGGCGCACCGGCTCGATGATCTGTGGCCGATAATCGAGGAAGTCGGACATCCTCTTGAGAATCGGGTCGAGATCGATCCCCTGAGTGAGAAATTCCAGATCAGCGAAGCTGACTTGCGGTTCGACGACTCTTGTCATGGTTGATCTTTTGAATCTTTGTGGTCCTTTGATGCTTGAGGGCTTTGGTATATCGAAGAGCGGTTTGATGCAGCAGCTCCTGAAGAACACGGCCGTTGTCGAGGCTAAGCCGTATCTCTGGGACCAATGGCTCTGGGATGTAAACCGCAAAGCGGCGTCCTTTAATGCGCACGTATAGGATATGACTGGGGTGCTGTTCGCCCGAGCGGCAGGCTGCGCAGTGTTCGCGCACGCAGGGACTTCGCCGCAGGCTCAACGACCCCAGCGCAGCCGGCCACAGCCCTGCGGCTTGTTTTTGGAACCATTGCTCGACATCGGCGGCAGTTTCAGTTTTGCGCGACATGTTCTATGTGTGCCATAAGGCATACATGCTTGTCAAGTAAAAAATGAAGCTAAGAAGTAAAAACTTCTTGATTTAGCAGTGAGTTGCGAGTTTCGCGACAGAAACTAGCTAAACTTGAAGCCGACGAAGCCGACGAGGAGGAGTAAAACCGATGTTGAAAACTTACAACAGCGAGCAAATCGCCGCGTTGGACTACGCGGCCTACTCTAAGGGTGATCCACAAGCGGGCCGCCGAATTCAAAAAGAGATCGCCGCTGGAACCCCGCTGCGAGACCTCGCCAGGCTCGCGGAGGAATTTTTTGGCGCTGTGGTAGGGTCGGAGAATTGGAGGGCAAAGCCACCGCACAATAAGCCTAGAGTCCCTCTCCCACTAGAAAGCGGTGAATTATGAAGTTATTGGCGTTTTTATTCGGCGTCGTGGTGTTGCTCGTGATCGTCGGAAATTGCTCAGAGCGGCAACAGCCTAAAACCAGGCTCAGATCAAGGAAAATGAGGACTTCCAATGGGCTACAGCAGGTGCGCTCACCCTGCGCGATGCAATGCGAAACCCTGACAGTTTCAAACTTGAAAGCGTCAACATCATGCCTAAAGAGAAAGTCGTTTGCTATCAGTATCGGAGTCAAAACGGCTTTGGAGGCATGACGCGCGGTAACGCCGTCATCACCAAGGACAAAATGAGCACGAGTGAAAACAACCCTGGATTCGCTCGAATCTGGAACAAGGAATGTCTGAAAGGCGGCGAAGACAAAACGCGCCTCGTAGCACGCGCGGTGGATATGGTTAGGTGAAAGCATCAGTCCCACAAATGGAGACATGGCTGGACTATAAAGAAATCATTACTGTCGGAATTCTCACTGTCGCAGGCGGGTTGTGGGTGCTACTGCGTGGCTGGTTGCAGATGACATCGCGGTCGCACCCCTCTGTCTCTTATTCATTATGCAATTGACCGCCGCTACGGTGTAGTGATAGAAGGTTTCCAGTTTTCACCCTAGAGGAGACTATGAGAAAACTACCCGGAATCACGCTGGACTGCTCCGGCCAGCAGAGTGCCACTGCGAGGACTCTGTTAGTAGCGATATTTCTGATAGTAGTGCAATCGGGTTGTACGATGGTACGCTCTCAAGTTGTGGTCTTTCATGATCTTCCACAGGGCTTTGCTGGAACCACTTATGCAATGATTCCGTTGAAAGAACAGGAGCATAGTCTTGAACATCGATCCTACGAAAATGTTGTCAGGCAAGAACTAGATGCAAAAGGTTTCAAGGAGACCCCATCAGCAGAGGCTGACTTGATCGTTGTCTTTTCCTATGGGATTGATACGGGTAAGCAGGTCGTTTCGTCCTATCCGATATTTGGCCAAACCGGCGTATCCTCAAGCACAACCTACGGAACTGTTCAAAACTACGGGACTTTTGGCACCTATTCTGGAAGCACCACCTATACGCCTACGTACGGCGTTGTCGGTAGCGGCGTCACTTCCCAAACTCATTACACGCGGTTTTTGACGTTTGAACTGCTTGATAAGAACGCGCTCGCTGAGAGCAAGATGAAGAAACTTTATGAAGGGAAAGTCGTTAGCAGCGGTTCAAGCGAGCAGGTGTCGGTTGTGTTACCTACAATGATCAAGACATTGTTTGAAGACTTTCCCGGTAAGAGTGGCACTACGAGAACCTCAAACCGCGCACTCCAGTAATCACGAGCTGCCGGGAACTTACCTTAGAAGTGCCTAACCGCACGCACCTTGCAGCCAAGTAATCACCTGATCCACAGGGAACCGATGAACATTTCCCACCATAATGTTCGGCACCAACAAAAAAACGTTTGGGCTCGCCGGAAATCTTGGTTTGGGTGTTGAAGGTATCGAAATTTACATGCCGCTTAGTGCTAAGTTCTCTCTTGGAATTCTTTGCCCAAGTCATGAAGAAGAGTTCACTAAAGCCTATGAGCGCTACGTCGAATTGCGGGGAGTTCGTCCAGAAGTTAAAACAATGCTCGGTCAACGAGATGCTCTAATTGAACAGTTCATTGCTGGGATGACAGATGGAACACCGATAAATATGAATCCTGACAACGTGCTTAATCTCAATTCACTCCAGGTCGCCTTTTCGCATAGGTTCGTTTACGGGCCGAGCGATTTTTTTGACGTAGCTCGCGATATGATTAGGAACAATCCTCGGTTCAAAGAAGGGCCACACTTCTTAGAATTGGTCAGCTAGACATTTTCATGTTTGTCGGTTAATTACCGTATCGGTTCTCCAAATATATAGTACGTCGGCACTTGGGAGTTAGCAGCGCTGAAGGAAAAGTCGGTGAACCGCCCGTAGTTCAATACATCGACGATAGACGGGCCTGAATTGATGACAACGCTCGATGTCACCTGGTAGTTGCCGGAGTCGACGCCCATGCGGTAACGAAAGGTCGCGCTTCCGACAAAATGGCCGCCGAGGGTCAAGTCCTGTTTCTTTACATTCGTAACAGGAAAACCACTACGGGAGGCATGCTAGGAAACTGAGGAGAAGATCGCATTAAGATAAGCCGCGGCTGCTGGGTACCCGAAACTCGGTTTCAGGCGAGCTACGCAGAATGCAAACGGAAAGGCTTCGCCGGAAAACCGCTTCTGCCGGATGTAGCATTGAACGGGTGACAGTATTGAAAATTGGCGGAGGGGGCGAGATTTGAACTCGCGGTCCACGAATGGACGCCGGTTTTCAAGACCGCTTATCTAGGGGTATCGTAAGCGCATGAGAAATAACGATTTAAGCTCTAAACGTCTGTTTTTCTTGCGCTTTCCCTTCGCTTTCATGTTTCCCCATTCCGCCACAGATAGGCTCATTCCAACACGCGTTTTGTACTACGGTTGTACTGCCGAAACCAAGCAGCTTTTGAGCTAACGGCAACACGTAGGCTCGCCTGACGGCTCGGCTGGATGCACGATAAGTCGGGCGCTGAATGCTTTGACGAGACACTCATAGCACAGTCGGTCGATGTCGGGGCAAAGGTTCACGTCGCCGCGAGGGACAATTCCTTCAGGTTTCCTTGGAGCGGCTGAAGTTCTGCCAGCTCGATGCTGGTGGCTGCTTTGCAGGTTGCCTTGATGCTGCTCATCGTATCGCCTCGCCCATCACCAGAATCGACTGAAGCGGCAACCCAATTATTTCCACGTTGTTACTCATCCCCAACCTCCTCCGCCCGCAGCAAAGATTCTATAATTTTACCATGGAAGAGGCCGAAAGCGCAGGAGTCCCTTGACCGTTCGCCCGCTGGACGATATAGACCGGAAGTCAGGAAGCATACTAGCCCTCAGCCAGCAGCAGGTCCGAATGACCCGCCGAGCACCATCCACTTTTTCGCTTGACCGGTCGCCTTGCCTGGCGATATAGATGCACCAATCCACCCACGATATGAACAGAATTTCCAAAGAAAAATTCCTGAAAAGCCAGCCTACTTGCGCGAAGTGCGGTTGCTGCTTATCGGCGCTTCGTTCCGTGGCGTGGCGTTTGTTTCGATGAAACACCCTACTTGAGTAATTCGCGCGAAACCCCTGGGTTGTAAAAACGTAATTGCAAAAACAAAATTGCAAATTGCTCCAACGAGGGATTCCCTGTCGAGATGGAGTTTTTACCCATGATCCTACAGCCACCGACCTTGTATGGCGCGGTACCGTTGAAAACAAACTGCACATTGTCGAAGACGCAATCTTTCTTGAAACGCTTACCGTCAAGAACGACCGTGGTCTTATGGAAGACTCTCTGGTCGACCTCCGTCAGCGGTATGGCATTCCACTGTCTGAAAAGCGCCGAATGATTAGGCATTGCCTGGTCAAGAGTGACTTCATAACCGCCGCCCCAATACCACAAACCTATCAAGCCGATTCCGAGCAGTATCGCCGGAACTAAATAGTGACGCTTGCCACGCACTATGGCCTTTCGCCAGGCGCTAATATCACTAGCGAGGTTAGCTGCCAGGCTAGCGGCAAGAAGAATGGCAAAAAAAAGAACCAAAGGACCATAGTTATTCCAGACAACAATAAATCCAGCGACGCCCGCACTAATCGCCGACATGATTAGTTTCGACTCCAGTACGTACTTGGTGACGTCATAGGCTAGGTTTCCCTTGAGCCATTGCCAAAACTGTTTAAGCATGTTTGCCCTCTCTCTAGAGATGGTTAGACGGCGCTCGTGGACACGTTGACCCGTCCCATTTATCAATTCATTTATCAATTCGCCTGCAAAAAGACCGCTTTTCTGCAATTCATGAAAAATAATTCAGGGAGTGAAAAAACGCAAAAGCCAAAAAAACAGGGAGTTATCGCTAAAAATGGCCGCCGAGGGTCAAGTCTTGTTTCTTTACATTCGTAACAGGAAAACCGCTACGGGAGGCATGCGAGGAAACTGAGGAGAAGATCGCATTAAGATAAGCCGCGGGTGCTGGGTACCCGAAACTCGGTTTCAGGCGAGCTACGCAGAATGCAAACGGAAAGGCTTCTCCGGAAAACCGCTTCTGCCGGAAGTAGCATTCAACGGGCGACAGTATTGAAAATTGGCGGAGGGGGCGAGATTTGAACTCGCGGTCCACGAATGGACGCCGGTTTTCAAGACCGGTGGATTAAACCGCTCTCCCACCCCTCCGCAATGTTTGATTTCAACAACTTCGGCAGGACACGAGTATTAAAACTTACGGCGGAAACTTTTACAACCAATAACCGGAATCTCAATCTTGCGCGCGCATTTTGGGTGTGACGAATAAGGTTTCCTCATGAGCGAAAGCATCTGCCCCAAAGTGGATAACCGGCCAGCCTCTCACAGCGACACCTCCGATTATTCATCTATGCGCGCTCTATGATTTTTCCGGCTTATTAGCCCTGTTCCTTGCAGATTAAGTGCGGTATCTTATCAACAATGCCTAAACCTCGCGTTTACGTTGAGACGACGATCCCTAGCTTTTACCACGAAGCGCGGTCCGCTCCTGATATCGTGGCGCGCCGGGAGTGGACGCGGCAGTGGTGGGAAGGCGCGCCCGACCGCTATGAGCTGGTTACCAGCCCAGCCGTGCTGGACGAGCTAACCGGCGGTATACCGGAGCGCAGTGCGCAGCGACTTGCCCTCGTTCGTGACCTGCCGCTCTTGCCCATTGAGCCGGCCATCGCCGAGATCGTACAGGCATATATCCGGCACAGGGTGATGCCTGCCAATCCCGCTGGTGATGCGCTGCACTTGGCGCTGGCGTCCTATCACAAATGCGACTTTCTGGTGACATGGAATTGCCGGCACTTGGCAAATGCGAACAAATTCGGCCACATTCACCGCGTGAACGTGTTGCTTGGTCTCTTTGTGCCGGCGCTGGTGACGCCCTTGGAACTGCTTGGAGGTAGTGATGAAACAGAGTCAGAGTGATCCAGTAATCGACGAGATCCGGGAAGTGCGCCATCGCATCTCTGCGCGCTTTGATCACGATCCTGCACGGTTAGTGGCCTACTACATAGAGATCCAGAAACAGCACCAGGACCGGCTGATTAAGACAGAGAAAACCGCCGAACCTACTGACCAGTCAGCCGCTTAACTTTGCGCTCGAGCCCGACGCTCGCCACACACGCCGAGCTTGGCGTTAAACAACTTGACCTTCAAGCCGAAGGCAGTGGTTGGGTGGTCGGCATCGGTACGAACCTGTCCGGCTCATTCTTTGCCTAGATCCTCGACGGATTTATTTTTTCCTGACCTTTGTGTGTTGGCGAGGTGGGCGAGATTTGAACTCGCGGTCCACGAATGGACGCCGGTTTTCAAGACCGGTGGATTAAACCGCTCTCCCACCCCTCCGCAATGTTTGATTTCAACGACTTCGGCAGGACAGGAGCATTAAAACTTACGGCGGGAACTTTTTCAACCAGCAATCACACGCACCACCTTCGCGCTCGCCTTAATGTGCATTATCAATCTGGTGCTTGGCTAGATCGAACGCCGCAGTCTCGGCACTAATTTGGCTCATAAAGTCCCCAATAACTTGAACGGCACGGACACGAGCAACCGAAGGCTTGATGTCCGCTTTCCCTGTCCACCAGCTATTCGACTGCTGCCTTGCTGAAGTTTCTATCTCGTACTTTTTATAATGGTGCTTCATAATTTCGATCTTCGCATAAGAGTATGGGCGTTTTTTGATGCTGAGCATGGTTGAAAGTCGCACCAGTACTGGCTTTGCAGAGTTTGAAGTGGAGCGAAAAGTTGGCATGATTTCTCGATGGCCACTTCTACCAAACGCAAAGGTTTGCTGGACGCATATCGTTTCCCGGGTTGTTGTCCCCGGACTCGTCTTCGTGGTGTCTTCGGTGACCCCAAGGCGCGTGTCATTACACTTACCCGACGCTCAAAAAAACGCTTTGCGGTTTGTGCGCCACCCTTCACTGGAGCTGTCTACGACCGCACCAGGCGGCAGGTTCGCGATCTGTCGTGCGGCGACATGCGCATTTATCTCAATTTCGAAGTGCGCCGTGTCGAGTGCCGCAGTTGCGGCAAAGTGAAGCGCGAGCGGTTGGAGTTTTTGGCCGACAACCCGTTTTACACCAAGCGCTTTGCCTATTACGTGGGGCGGCGCTGTCGCTCTACCACGATCAAGGATATCGCCGAGGAGCTCAAGCTCGACTGGCACGCGGTCAAGGAGCTCGACAAACAATACATGACTGCGCAGCTCGCAAAGGCGGGCAGGCCGGGACCGAAGGTGATTGGCATTGATGAAATCTCGATCAGAAAGCGGCACACCTACCGCATCGTGGTCAGCGATCTCATTCGTCGCCGGCCGATCTGGTTTGGTGGCCAGGACCGCTCGGAGGCCAGTATGGGTGAATTTTATAACTGGCTTGGAGCGAGCAAGCGGCGCCGTATTCGCTTGGCGGTGATGGACATGTGGAAGCCATTTCGCAACGCCACTCAAGCCCACGCCCCTCAAGCAGCCATTTTGTTCGATAAGTTCCATGTGCTGCGTCATCTGGGTGAAGCGCTGGACAAGGTCCGAAAGAGCGAGTATGCCCGGCTCACTGGTAAACAGCGCCGCTACATCAAAGGGCAGAAATACAACCTGCTTTCGCGCCGGGAGAACCTGACCTTGGAAGGACGCCAAGCGCTCAAGACCTTGCTCGCGGCTAACAAGCGGCTCAACACCGCTTATCTGCTTCGGGAGTCTTTCGGTCAGCTGTGGAGCTACGAGCACGAGGGCTGGGCGCGACGCTTCTTCGAGAACTGGCGCGCTTCTCTGAAATGGCAGCGGCTCAAACCTTATGAGAAATTCGCTCAGATGATTGATCGTCATTGGGATGGGATTGCAGCTTATTGCAAGCCAGAGAACAAGGTCGCACTTGGCTTCGTGGAGGGACTGAACAACAAGATCCGCGTCATCCAACGACGCGCGTACGGCCTGCGCGATGAAGAATATCTGCGACTGAAGATTCTCACGTGCATGCTGTCTGCCCTCTAAAATGACCTGAAATCACCCACACAAAGACGCGATGATCGCATAATTTCAGTCTACTTTGTGCTTTGCTTAGGATCCTTTCGGGTAACGCTGATCGAGGAGTTCGGCCATCTCTCCCCATTCTTCAGTTGTCATCCTCCCTTGTGTCAATAGATGTTTCAGCCTTTCGCGATCCGACCGTGATTGTGCTTTTTCCTTGCGCAATCCTTCATCAACGAAGCTAGGAATTTTGACCAGTTCATCCGCATCGCGGATTATTGCCAAGACCTGTTCATCGGATAGAAGACCGCCGTACGGATTTTTTGATAAAAATCTCTTGAGGTGTAACATTTCCTGGCGCTCTTCCGCTGTCAGTTTGTCCATTTCAGAATTTCCCACCCCTCCGCAATAATGAAATTGAGTGATTTACGCGGGACACGGTCATTAAAACTTACAGGCATATATTTTTCAACCACACTCTTCTCAGGCTGTTTTAAGGACCTGCGCAGTTTGACGGCATTGTTTTTTTCCGCGAGGCCGTTAGAATCAGCCATGGTCAAAAAATCCGGACTCGTCGCCATCAGCTTGTTATTTCTATTTGCCTGTAACGCGGTTCGGGTCGTACCGTATAAGCAACTGGCAACCCTCCAAGGGGAGCAAACGGCCCGTTTCTTTTATCCCAGCGCCGGCGGAAAAGTGGAGGCTTACGTCGCCCGACCGCGCGGTGCCGGTCCTTTCCCGTTGGTGATTCTATTGCATGGGCATAGCCTCAGCCGGTAGGGGCGCTGAACAGGTTCTCGGGACTGCCCAGGCTTTAGCCAACGAGCTTTGCTTTGCCAGCGTTGCCATATCGCTTCCGGGTTACGGCTCGACGCAAGTTGCCGACGGCTCAATCGAAGAGACCACCCGGCAGGTCGTGAAGGACGGTCTTTCGGTCGCAAAGCAAATCACCTGGATCGATCAACAGCGGCTGATGTTTTATGGAGTTTCGCGCGGCGCTACCGTCGCGGCGGCGATGATCAACGAGGTCAAAGACGTGAGCGGCGCGGTGCTTTATGCCGGCGCCTACGACCTGGCGCGGCTTTACCGCGAAACGCCGAGCTTCTGGGTGCGCAAGATGCTCAACCCCAACGGCGACGTCAATCCGAAACTGGTGAGTTTTCTTGGCGCAGAATCGCGCTGGCGCACGCCGACCCTCATCTTGCACGGCGAGCAGGACAAGCTGATCCCTGTCAACCAGTCCCTTTTGCTGCGCGACCAACTAAAGGCAGCGGGAACCCGCCACCAGCTTGTGCTCTATCCGGAGCATGGCCATTTCCTGCCAAGGGCAAGCGTCAGAGAACAAACCATGAAATTTCTTAAAGAGCTGGCCCCTTCGGCATGCCCTTCTGCCGGCCACCCTTGAGTGCTCGGAGTATTGACGGACGAGCTAAGGCGAATGGGCGGTTACCGACCCCCATTTTTACTTTTCCGCGCGCGGCAGGCCATACGCGTCCACGACCATATTCATCCATTTCGGCGTATTCTGGAATGTCCGGTGGTCGTTGACCGCGAGCTTCTTGCCTTTGGTTAGCTTTGACACTTCTCCGTCCGCGTATATGCTGGATTTGATCGGCTCAAAATCGTCGATCACTTTTTGACCTTCGCGGCTCCCCATATGCTCGATGAACAGGAGCGCCGTGTGTGGATGTGGAGCGTTCTTGAGAATAAACTGGTTCTCACGCAAGTACACCGGCGTTGGCTCCAGGATCTTGCACACCAACGATTGAGTGGGGTCCTTTTTAGCCGCTTCGACACAGCTGTTATAGAAAGTCATCTGGTGAAGAGCCTGTTCTCCACTTGCGAGGGCACCCATGGCCCGCGCATTGCCGCGCAGCCAGACGGGCTGTTGTTCCTTTATCTGACGAGCATATTTTATCACCCACTCCTCGCCCATTCCCGCCATCATGGACGCCATGCACTGGGGCCGGATATCCGCGATAAATTTTCGTCCCTTGAATTCGGGTTTAAGAAAATCCTCCCACTTGTCGGGAACCGCGTTCGGCGCCAGCCGGTTCTTATTATAAGCAATCGAGCAGATGGAGCTGGCCACTGCTACAACGGCGCGGGACTCGGGATCGACCATTTTGGGATCGAGTCCGAGGATCCCCTTTTGCGCCATGTTTAGAATATCCATTTTCATCGCATGAGCGGCGAATTCGAGAAAGAATTCCGAACTCGCTTCCGAGGTGTCAAAGTCCTTGACGGTGCCCGCTTTCAATTCAAGGAGGAAGCGCTGCAACGCTTCGGGCCCGCCAATCTCCTGCATACGCACTTCGATGAACGGGTATTTCTTCGCAAAAGATTGCATCATCGGCTTGAAGGTTCCGGCATCCAAAGAGGAAATCACGTTGAGTTTAGCTTCTTTTTTGGCTTTGGCGACGATTTCCCCATGGCTGCCGACCATTTGATAGCCATCCGAAGCCGCTCTGGCGTAGGAGATTGAGAACCAACACCCTAGGAAGAAGAAGAGCGCCGCCGCCAAACGGGTTTTCATATGAGAACTCCTTTGTCTGAAAGATAGGAAGTTTCTTTTTGGGCCGGAGCGTATCCATAACGAAGCGTCATGTCAACTTCCGGCCGCGGGTGAAACCCGCGGGGTTTAATGTTCAAAGACCCATCCCCACGTTGAACCTTGAACTTTGAACTGCGCACACGCAGTGTGCTCGACGTCATATTTCGACCCGGCGTATGACGGGCACGCGCCACGCCAGAAAAATTGCCAGCAAAAAGACGGCAAACCCCATGAGCCCTGTCGTCGCCGGCGCGCCAATAAAATGGGCGCTGACCCCGGCCAATAACGCGCCGGCAGGCATCAAACCACGATCGAGCATGTAGATGCTCATAACCCTACCTCGAAGTCGATCGGGAATAGTCAGATGCAGCAGGGTATTGACGGTGGCATTAAAAAGAACCTGGCAGCTGCCCACACCGACGAGCGCCACCAGCGCTAGACGGAAGGATGTGGTTTGAGAAAATATCATCAGGAAGATACCGAGCAACATAACTGAAGTGAGCATCAAAATGCCTTGTCGTCTGACCCCGCCGGCGATAGTCGCCAAGGTCAGCAAAGCGATCAACCCGCCCACTCCGGGAGCAGCCATCAACATGCCAAGGCCGGCAGGCCCGACGCGGAGCACGTCCTTCTGGAAGATCGGCATCAACGTTTGATATGGCACCGCTAAAAGGCGCGGCACCAACGCGATCAAGATCAGGGCCAACACCAATGAGTTTGACCAAACGTACGCCAGCCCCTCTTTCATGTTAGAGAACATTGATGACTGCCGCGCTTGGATTGGTGTCCGTGGAACCACCATCCAGTAGATCATGATCAGCACGCCGGCATAAGCGAGGGATTGAACGAAAAAGTTTCCCGCCACCCCGAACATGGCGATAAGCAGTCCACCCAGAGCCGGTCCCATGACTTTAGTCGCGTTGTTGGCTATGGAGTTGAGCGCGACGGCATTTATAAGGTCTTCCTTGGGCACGACGTTTGGAATCAGGCTCTGTCGCACCGGATCCGTAAACGACCATGCTATGCCAGTCGCCAAGGTAAAAACGAACAAATGCCAGGGCGCTACAGACCCCGTCGCTGCTAACCACCCCATGACGAAGGTGGTTGCAAATAAGAACTGCTCGGCCTGGAGCAGCAGATTGCGCCGGTCCACCCGGTCTGCGACAACCCCTGCGATTGGTCCCGCGACCAGAAAGGGTATCGAGCGCGCGCCGTTGAGCAGTCCGAGCAGGATCGAAGAGCCCGTCAGATCATAGAGCAGCCATCCTAAGGTTACCTGCTGGACCCACTGGCCGGCGCCCATCAGCAACGTGCCGCTCCAAAGGTATCGAAAGTTTCTATGTTTCAGGGAAGAAAATGTTGCAAACTTAAAGCGTTTTGCCTCGTTCTTACCCGCCGCCCCCGTCATCGCCGGCTTTGCGATGAATTCATCTGCCTGATTGTCATTCATAATCGTTCCAAGATAGCACGCGAATCGACAAGAAAATATGGTCTCACCTCGAAGATAGTCTTCTTGCGTTTGTTCTTCGCTTCCTTCGCATCTAGTTGCGCAAATTTTTCCGTTGTCCGTAACCTCCAAGACAGGGATTTACTCGCGCCAAGTCGCCAAGACGCCAAGTTCGGAAACTTTTAGTTTTTACCTTTGCGCCTTTGCGTCTTTGCGCGAGATATTCCGATTCTTTTGGTTGCGGCTTTGCCGCGTTCTGCGCTTTGTGCTTAAATCTCTTTTCCCCTTTGGTTCCAACATCGCCGGCGAATTTTTGGCAATGGACAGGAGGAAAGCCCTGATGAATGGAAAGAGCATGGCTAAAATTGTTTTCCCTGTTGTTTTTTTCCTCTGCCAGCTCAGCGCTCCGAGCAGGGTGGTGGCGGCGGAAGCGCCCGGGCAAGCCGAATGGGAAAAAACCGTCAAGGCCGCAGAGCAAGAAGGACAGGTGGTCTATTCCGCCAGCGGCAGCCATCGATTTCTGGAAGAGTTTCACAAGGCCTTTCCTAAAATAAAAACGGTGGTTGTTTCGGCGTCCTGCAGTGACATAGTGTCGCGCATCATGACGGAAAGGCGGGCCGGGAAGTATCTCGGCGATGTGGTGCGCTGCGGATTGACTTCAGCGCACTCGCTCCATCGAGCCAAAACGTTGCAGCCCGTGAGTCCGGCGTTGATTCTTGCCGAAGTCAAGGACCCGTCAAAATGGTGGCAAGGTAAGCATCACTATACGGATCCCGAAGGCAGGTATCTTTTTATCTCCGCCGCGAGCGCTTATTTACGTTTCGCCAGCTACAACAAGGATCTCGTAAATCCGGCCGATTTAAAGTCTTTCTGGGATCTGCTCAACCCCAGATGGAAGGGCAAAATCGTCGCTACGGATCCGCGCACGGGAGAGGGCCGTAATGGATCGCGCTTCCTCTTTTATAATCCGGAGCTCGGGCCCCAGTACTTGCGCCGCCTGTTAAGCGAGACCGACTTAAAATTATCGCGCGATTACCGCCAAGCAACGGATTGGTTGGCGCAAAAGCAGTATGCGCTGTTTCTCTTCAGCCAGTCGGACGACACCTTGACCGCGAGCCAACAAGGACTCCCTGTGCAGGTTCTTGATACCACCGGCTGGAAGGAAGGCGCCGGCTTGGACCCGATTGCCGGCGCGTACGCGCTGATGGATAAGCCGGCTCATCCCAATGCCGCCAAGGTATTGCTCAACTGGTTGCTATCTCGAGATGGGCAATTGGCAGTGCAAAGAGACCCCGAGCTTGCCGGACGAACCGATTCGCTAAGGACCGACATCCCCAAGACAGACGTGCATCCGATGATGCGGCGGCGCGAAGGAGTCAAATATCACGTCATGTGGAATCCCGAGTGGATGGATATGAAGCCGGTGGAAAAAGTTGTTAGTCAAGCGTTGGAAGAAACCCAGAAGAAGTGAAACACCCACACCTACCACGCCTTCACCGGCCGTTTTCCATGGCTATCCTGCGGCACGCCGCGCGCCAGCGACATGTGCGAATGTACGCCTAGCCAGCTCCGATCCGGCTGCCTCGCCAGCACGATGGTGGCGCGGCCCGGGCGGTCGAAGGACGTTCCGTCCGCGTGGAAACCTGTGCTGGTCCAAGGCGCGATCGCGACTGCCATCGCGCCGTCCGGCGAGGCCATGACCATGGCGTTCGCCAGATCAAAACGGAACTCCGCCGTGCGCGGCCATACATTGTCCCATTGGCGCTCCGTCCAGGCCGACAGGTTCCGCACCAGTTCCTGGTAGGTGCCGAAGATGACGATCTCGGGGTGCCAGAACGGCCGCGCCGCCGCATAGTCCACGTCCCGCACGCAGGCGGCGAAGCGGTCGAGCCAATCGCGCACCTCGGCAGCGGTCGCGGCATCGGCCTCCGGAAGGGGCAGGTTCATTCTGTAAACAGTAACCGCTATGGAGCCAGTATGTCAATTTTGTCTCGGTTTGCGGACAGTGATTATTTCCCGCCGACGCGCAGTAAAGGACTGACCGCGATACCCTGGTAAAAACTGACTTCGTAGACCAGAGATCACGGCGGTCGCGTTCAAAGATCCGTGGCGTTTTTCTTCTTGTCCGCGCCCAACCTTCGCTATATATTCGGGCCAGCTTCCCACATGGTAGTTGAGGTAAACAATGAAGCTCCACATCGAATGGACGCGTTCGGTGCACGTCGTCGCGCTATTGATTCTAATTTTCTTGGTGGCGCCGGTCCGGAGAGCTTTCGGGCAGGCTCCCTTCTATCAGGGCAAGACCATCACTATAGCTCGCGGCAGCACTCCGGGGGGAATTGGCGAGACGCGAATGCGGGCGTTGATCCCGTATCTGAAGAAGCACATTCCGGGACAGCCAACGATCTTGGTCGATTTTATGGAAGGCGGCGGCGGGCGCAAAGCCGCCAATCACGTATACGGTCGATCCGATGGTTTGACCCTTGGCAGCGGGCCCGGCGGCATTCTGGCAAGCGCGATCCTGGGCGAAACGGGCGTCCTGTATGACCTGGACAAGTTCACCTTTCTCGGCACTTCGGAAAGCGAAACTCATTACAGTTTTCTGACCCGGCGCGAAGCCGGTTGGGACACTTTGGAAAAGCTCCGCGCCGCCGACGGCGTCAGGCTTGGCTCCCACGCAGTCGGGCATCCGATTTACCTCACTGGGCGCTTTTTTGCCTATATCCTCGGCTTGAAGAATCCAAAGTTCATCGCCAGTTACTCATCACCCGAACAGGACATCGCTCTGGCGCGGGGTGAGATCGACGCGCGCTCGGAGTCTTCTCTTTCGCTTCTGAAAAGACAACCCGACTTGTTTGAGAAGGCCTCAGCGCATGTCCACGCTGTCATCGAGGTCCCGAAAGGAAAAAAAATTCCACAATTTGCCCATCTTCCGGATCTGGAAACATTCGCTCGATCGGAAAAGGAGCGAAAACTCATCGCTATGTTCCGGATACTGCGCGGCGCAGGATCGCCATACTTCGTCGGTCCCGGGACCCCCAGAGACCGGGTGCAAATACTCCAAACCGCATTTCGCAAGGCCTATGAGGACCCTGATTTTGAAAAGGATTATCGCAAGCTCGTCGGCGATGAACCTTCCCCGATCAATCCGGAAGATTATCAAGGCGCGATCCGTGAGATTCCCCGCGACAAAGAAACCATAGAACTGTACAAGAAGCTCTCCGGCGCCGATCCGCTGCCCAATCGATAGAGTTGTCTGCGCTTGAGATCACGCGAGATAACAGAAAGGCGGGGAGAATGGCGAACGACCAAGCGATGCGGCTTTATCCCGTACCGGGCACGATCGTGCAAGAATGGATCATCCCGGCTAAGGAGTATTCTGCTTTCACCATTCAATGCGGGCAGACCCTGCGCTTCGTAGACATCGAAGGCAAACAGGTACCGGATCTGGTTTGCTTCAACGAGGGCGATCTGACGGAACACCTCAACATGGGCAACAGTCTGCTCCTGAACAAGCGCCGCGAGCTGCGCCAGGGCAACGTGCTTTACTCGGTCACCTGTAATCCGATGATGACCATCGCCGGCTACTCCAACGAAGAAAGCTACGCCTACGGCCCCATGTGCAGCGAGGAGCTGAACCGCATCCGTTACGGCGTGCCCGGTACTCGCAACTGCCGCGACAACTTCGCCATGGCGCTGGCTCCCCGCGGGTACAACCAGCGACAAATCCCCAATGCTTTTGTTCCGTTCATGCGGGTGGAAGTCGAGCCCGACGGGTCAATGGAGATCAAAGAGCCGACAAGCCGCGCCGGTGACTTCTATGATCTCAGGGCCGAAATGAACCTGCTTGTAGCAGTGTCTAACTGCCCGCAGGAGCGCAACCCGTGCAACGGATTCAAGGCCACGCCGATGGGCATTATCATCTATGGGCCCGGCTAAGCGCGCCAAGCGCGGCAAAAACACCTGGAAGGAGACAATCATGAAACTCACTGGTCTAACGCGGTTAAAGACAGCCTCTCTGCTTACTATGCTGGGCGTCGTTGGCATCCTGAGTTTTTTTCCCGCCGATCTGAGCGCCGCCGAGAAAGCCAAAGAGACTCCGGTTACCATCCGGCTGGATTTCATTGTCGGAGGAAATCATGCGCCTTGGTTTGTTGCCTCGGAGAAAGGCTTTTACGCCAAGCGGGGACTGAATGTGACCATTCAGCCTGGGACAGGTTCAGCCGATACGATCCGCACCATTGCTGCGGGCGGGGCTGACGTGGGCTTCGCCAATGTTTCAACGGCCATAGTCGGCCGATCCCGGGGCACGCCTATCGTCACGGTTGCTCAGCTCGGTTACATAGCCGTCACGGTTCTCTGGCGCGAGGAGACCGACATCAAGACTCTCAAAGATCTCGAGGGGAAGTCGTGGGCGATCAGCCCAGGACAGGCCCAATGGTTTCTGCTGCCGGCCCTTGCCAGGATCAACAATCTAAACTTCAAGTCCATCAAAATCGAAGAGACCGCGCCGCCCCTGCAGCCGGCGGCATTGCTGGCTAAGAAAACCGACTTCATCACTATGTTCCGTGCCTCCAACGATGAAGTGGCGGAGATGACTGCCGCTAAACAAGGTATTCGATTAAAGCGCATCCACATGCGGGAAGCCGGCCTCGATATTTACGGCAGCGCTCTCATAGTCAAGGAAGAGGATATAAAACGCCGTCCGGAAATGATTCGCGCCTACGTCGAGGGAACGATGGAGGGTCTAAGGTATGCTCGCGACCACCAGGAAGAGGCGCTGAGAGTCTTATTGAAACTCAAACCTGAGTTGGACCAGGAACTGACGAGAGTTCAAATTAAGAACGGCGTGGAGGAAGTTTTCATTCCAGCAGAATCGATGGCGTCCGGATATGGCTACATGAAGCCTGACGTGATGGAAAAGACCGTGAAAATCACAAACGAGTTCTTTGACGTAGCCGGGAAGGTCTCAGCCGCCAGTGTCTACACAAATCAGTTTATCCGAAAGTAAGCACGCGGTTTAACCCCTCGCCCGCTCACCCTTTCTTGCCGTCGCCCGCGCGCTGGTCCGGGCCGCTATCGGCGTAGCCCGGCTGCACCACCGAATCGATGAAATAGCGCCCGCCATCGGCGACAATCTCCGCGCCTCTCTTGAGCGCTTTTGCCAAAGCCTCAACCGTCGAGACCGGCTCTTCGCTGGCAAAACCTTGAGCCCGCGCCATCGCGACCAAATCCACCCGGGGATCGTCGATACGCTGACCGATCCAGCGATTTTGCGCGGGCCGGCTGCGCATCTGGGCGACGCGCTCCTGATGCATTTCGTCGTTGAAGTAAGAGCGGTTATCGGCGACCACGATCATCACGGGAATCTCAAAGTGAGACGCCGTCCAGAGCGCGCTCACTCCCATGAGATAGTCGCCGTCCCCGAGGACGCCGATGGTTAGCCGGTCCGTGTCCTTGAGCGCCAGCGCGGCGCCAATGGTATGCCCCGGCCCGGTGCCGACGGCGCCGCCGCCGTCATTTCCCATGAACGACAACGGTCCGTCGAACTCATAGGCTTCCCCGGGCCAGCCGATCGGCAAACGAGCAAAAGTCACCGGGTATTTCTTGGCAAATTCTCTCACGGTCATCGCCATGTCCCATAACGACATCGGCTGCCCGCGTGTCGGCGACGACTTGCTAATAGTCGCATCGTTCCAATGCGCCAGGTTCTTCATCTCCGGCCTGGTTTTTGTTTTGGCCGTCTTTTTGGCGCCCAACTGGTCGAGCATCTGCGCGACGAATTGATCAGGCTCGGCAAAGATAGGAGTGTCCACCGCCGCAAGCGCCTGATGATCCATACTCCAGCCGTTGGTGCGAACGTTATCGACAGAACAATGGATGATGGTCTTTTCCGCGGGGTTCTGCGTTTGCGCGGCGCCGAGACTCATACGAAATATGCCGGCGAGATCCAGCCAATCGAGGCTGATGATGAGGTCGGCTTTTTCGATCAACGCCGTCGCAGCCTTGCTCGGGCGCAAGCACGGCGCGGCGAAGTGTAGCGGATGGGTCGTTGGAAAAGCCGCCGGATCGTTGCTGCTGGTCAACACCGCGGCGCCGATGGCCTCGGCAAAGCGCACGCGGCGATCCCAGTCCGCTTGCTTGCGCGAGACGCGACCCATGAGGATCAGCGGAAACTTCGCCCTATCGATGGCCTGCAAAGCCTGCAGCACCGATGCCTGTGGCGCCGCAGGAGAAGGCGCCGGGGCGAAACGGGCCGGATCGGGAATCGATATCCGCTCTGTGAGCGGCGATTCCTGAAGACCGACATCGAGACAGATATAGACCGGTCCACAGGGCGCCGTCCGCGTAATCTGGTTGGCTCTTAGGACCGATTCGACCGCCGCCTGGGGCGAGGCCGGCTGATCGTCCCATTTGGTGTAATCGCGAACGATGGACGCTTGATCCTTCGACGTGTGGATCCAGTCGATCCAAGGACGGCGCCGATGCGCATCCACCGGCCCGGTGGCGCCGAAGATGATCATCGGCGTGCGATCGCACCACGCGTTGAAGATCGGCATGCTCGCATGCATAAGCCCAACGTTGGCATGCAATGCCACGGCCATCGGCTCCTCGGTCACCTTGCCATAGCCGTCGGCGATCGAGACCGCATGTTCTTCATGCAGGCAGATGACCATCTGCGGATTTTCGTTGCCGAGATAGTTGACGACGCTGTCGTGAAAGCCGCGATAGCTGGCGCCGGGTACCAGCGCGATATATTTGAGGTCGAGCCGGCGAGTGACTTCGGCAACGACATCGCTGCCCCACCCCATGCGCGGTTTTCCGAGCAGCTCTGGCATGTCGACCCGGGACTTATTGGACCGCCGATTTTTCCTCTGTGACGATCGCGTCGCGATTGTTGTCTTCACTGGATCTCCTCTTTTGTGCCGCCGCGCTTGCTCATGGGCTGTCAGCGTCGGTATTCAGCCCCGCCGCACGAATAACGGTCATAGTATATCCAATTGTGTATCCAAATGAATGACAGATACTGCCTTTGAGCCCCACGGTTTCTAAGGATTCGCCTTGGCGTACTTACCGGTGAGCTGTGGGGTGTGCGCTTCCAGCCCCTTCTCATGCCGTTGCAGCCGCGTCTCCCTCGCCCAGGTACGCTTGAGATCGTCACGGATCTTAAAGTGCAACCGGCCCAGCGGCTCGGTTTCGATCTCGATCAAGTCGCCGTCCTGGAACGGGTTTAGGCCGCGGTGATTGGTTCCCAGCGCCAGGACATCACCCGGCTCAAGCGGATGGATCGAGCTAACCCATTCGATGCAGCGGGGAATCTTATGCGCCATGTCGCTGGTGTTGTAGTTCTGCATCAGCGTGCCGTTATTCCACAATCTGACCTGGAGGTTGTGCGGGTCCTTTATCTCGTCGGCCGTGACGAGAAATGGGCCCATGGGCCCGAAGCTGTCGCGCGACTTCATCTGATAGAACGTGTTGCCGGCGGGCGGCAGACCGCGCGCCGATCCATCGATGAAGTTCACGTAGCCAAAGACATATTCCATCGCACTAGCAGCGGGCACGTTGGCGGCGCGCTTGCCGATCACCAGCGCCAACTCCGCTTCACCCTCGAAGATGGTGGCGGGCACATCGGGCAGTACCATGGTGTCGCCGTCGCCGATAACACAGCCTGGCGACTTGTGGAACGCGTTGATCGGCGCCGGCTCCTTGCGCGTGCCGTCCTCCATGTAGTTCACCGCCATGCAGTCGATATTGACCGGCTTGGGTAACGGCGGCCTGATCCGCACCTTGTCGAGCGGCGTTCCTGTGCCGGTGGCAGCGGCCCGCTCGAGGGCGCCGCGGTAATCCCCGAAACGCTCGATCAGTCCACTGATCAAGTTATGCGGCCCGGTGTGCGGGATGTCGCTTACCGCCTGCGACACGTCCACCACAGTATCGCCCTTTAGCACACCTAGTTTGAAATCATCGAAATACAGCAGTTTCATATAGCCCTCCTTAAATAAATGTTGAGGTTCAAAACGTTCAAGGCCCACGCCCGTTCAAAGTGTAACGGTTAAAGCATAGCAATCCGTTCAAACATTTCCAGCAGTTTAAATCGTACAAGCCGTTGGAGCGAAGCGAAGAAAACTACCAGCGATCCTTGCCCATGGCCCATCGGTCCAGACTGGCAAGATATTCGCGGAAAAGCACCATGCGCATGGCGACGGCGCGGCGAACTCGATCCTGGCGCTGGTCGCTCGTGGCATAGCGTTTAAGGAACTCTTGCGGGGCGCTGCCGTGGCCTTCTTCGTCTTCGGTGATCCTACGATAGGGCTGCTTGATCCATTCCGGCACATCCGCCGATTTGAGGCACATTTGAATTAAATAGTTGGCTACGGTTTCCCCCGCCACGGACAGCGCCGCGATGCGCTCGCAGGTCTCGTTGAGCCCTTCCATGGCGTTGAACATGGCGGTCTGGGCAGGCAGCGGCTGGTAATCGAACGGCTCGGCGCCCAGATCGCGAATTCTTTTGCTCAGCAGTTGCGCGTGCACCATTTCCTCATGGGCCGATTCCGCCATCGTCGCTTTGACATCCAGTTCCGGCGTGGTGCGCAGCCAGGTGCCGAACAAATCCGCGGCGCGCAACTCGTTGAAGAGCCGGCTTTGCATCACGCGAATCCGCTCTTCATCCGTGCGCAATGGAATATAGCTATACGCCGGCGGATGCGCGTCGAGAGTCCGGCAAAACTCCCGGACCGGAACCAGAATCTCTTGCAAAAACGCCGCGCTCTCCATGCGTAATCCCGCATTACTTGGGCTCTACCCGAAAGCCCTTTTCCGAAATATCGAAACCATTGCCCTCCGGATCGTGGACGCGGTACTCGGCGAATGGAATGCGCGCGGGGCGCTTGGCGCCGGGGCGAACGCCAGCTCGTTCCGCGCGCAGGCGCATATCCTCATTGCTTTTAACGTGAAAGCCGAAGTGATTGAGCCCCAATGGTTCTTCTTTTCTCTGAAACAGCAACGCAACGTTAATGTAGCCGTCGGTTACGAAAATCGACCCGCGGTCGGTGCGCTCCACTTCCCGCATATCGAGGATGGAACAATAGAAATCCGCCATGCATCGTGGGTTCGGCGTGTACAGCGCGATGTGGCGAATCGGCACCGGCGTCTTTTGGTAAGCCGTATCGAAGGCGCGCCGATTAAGCCCGATAATATTCCCGTCCGGATCGCGCGTCTCATGATCGATTTCCGCAACCGCGGGGCATTCGTTGACCGTAATCGCTCCGCCTTCCCAGTGTTCGAGTTTCTTGCTGATCGATTCCATCCGCGCGGCAGCAAATCCCAGGTAGCGCAAACCCGTTTTCAATCCTTTGGGCGCAGATAACAAGGCAAGATTGAAAATACCATCGGAAAGAATCACATGACCGCTTTCTTCACCGATCTTCTCGAGGTCGAATACGTTGCGGTAAAATTCTCCGAGCCTGGCCGGTTCTTCAGCCAAAATTCCCAATCGCCGCAGTTCAGGCATGACGCGCCTCCTGGTCTTTTATTGTGAGGGAATTACCGTACCATGCGCCGGTATGGGCGCAAAATCAATGTGCGGGAGCCATTCGCTGTCCGGTTGGGCCCGCGCCGTCGGCGGAATAGTTCACCGGCAAAACTAAACTAAAAACACTGCCCACTCCCAGTTCACTGGAGAGATTGATGGTGCCGCCTAGCGCGGTGGCGAGCCTGCGGCATAGACCGAGGCCCAGCCCGGTGCCGCCGTAAGTCCGGCTTGAGGAGCCGTCGAGCTGGCGAAAGTCTTCGAAGATCAGTTCGTGGTCTTCTCGTTTGATACCGATGCCGGTGTCGGCGACGGCGATCTCGATAAATTTGCCGCCGCTCACATCCGCAGCGCGCAGGGTCATTTCGATCTTGCCTTTCTCCGTAAACTTGAGCGCGTTGGTTAGCACCTGCACGAGAATTTGCTGCAGCCTTTGCGCGTCGCTCTCGATGGTAACTACGGGCGATTCGACGTTGAGGCAGAATTCGATGGGCCGTTCGCGAATCAGTCTGCGGGTCATCATCTCCAGGCCGGCCATAATTTCCGTCAATTTCACCGGTTCGAAGCGCGCCACTGAGACGTCCGTCTCCACGCGCGAGAAATTCATGAGATCATCCATCAACTGGGACAACTCCTGGCCATTGTTCACAAGCCTGTTCAAAATACCGCGCGCATCGCCCTTGAAGTTCTCGTCGCGCAGAATCTCGCCGTAGCCGATGATCGTGCTCACCGGCGTTCTCAGCTCATGGCAGATATTGGCGACAAACTGTTTTTTGACGCGGTCCATCTCGATCAAACGCCGGTTCAGCGCCGCCGCTTCGTTATAGGCATTTACCGATTCCTCGTAGAGTTTGCCGTTTTCCAACGACAGTGCCAATTGCTCGGTCAAGGTTTCAAGCAAGCGCAGATCTTCGGCGCTGTATTCCCTGGCGGCACGCTTGGCGCCGAAGGAAACGAAGCCGCGCACCTCGCGCTCGAAAACCAATGGCAAGATAAGCTCTGCACGCCAATTTTTGAACAGCCGCAGCAGGTTTTCCCGTTCTGCCCGGTAAAGCGGATTGGCCGACACTTCGTCTAGAAAGACCCCCCGATACGAATCCCGGCCCCATAACGCAGACAACGCCACTGCGCCCTCAGTGATCGCTACCGCAGCGGAGTTCGGCGCAGCGCTGCCGGCGGTCAAATATTCCGCGGCGTTCTTGGGCCGATACGCCAGCGCCACCAACGAAATCCCCATGCGCTCCGAGACCCTTTGTAAGAAACCCGCTGCCAGCGGCGCGGTATCGGCCAGGGATCGGAGAAAAAGGCTGATCTCCTGCTGCACCAATGCCGGGTCGTAGTCTTGCCGATAAAGGTAGCGATCCACCTTTCCTTCGATCCAGCGCAACAATGGATTGAACAATAAGACGACGAACACGGAAAAGAAGATCGGCACCAACGGATCCGATCCATAGATTCCTGCCCAGGGCCCCGCGAAGAGCGCCAGGAGAGAATAGATCGCCAGTAAGAATGCGGTTAACGCCATCCGGCTCAAACCAACACGCAGCACATTGCCGAGGTCAAACAGGCTATATTTGAGCAGTGCGTAAGCAACCGAGATGGGGAAAAAGACCGTTGGAACCAACGCCAGATTATACGGTATGGGCAACTGGAAAGTGCTGGTCAGAACCGTGCTAAGAGTGGGTATGACGAAGCCGAGAAAAGCGCCGACTAACATGACACGAAGTCGCGAGCGCTCTAAGTCCGACGTCGTCACCCGCGACGCCTGCCAGGTGATTGCAAAAAACAAAAATGCGCCGCCCAAGGTGTAAAGATAGCCGAGTCGAAACGCCACTACCCAGAGCTCGAAAGGCCCAAAAAAGGTCGCGCTGATGAGCCCGCCGAGCAGCAAAGCGCAGCCGTAGTTTGCCAGCAAAGCCGCGGGCCGGGTGCGCCACAATGGTTTGCCGCCTTTGAAAAGCAGGGCCAGGTGAATTGCGGCGGCGGGCGTGAAGGTCAGGCCGAAGACACGAACCTCTTTCGGCAGTGCGCCGGTAGTCATGAAGTCGAAGGTGCTGAGAAACCACAGGAACACCGCCACCACCATGAAACAGAGCGGCAAAGCGGCCGGCGATGGCGCGCCGAAATAGTAAGGGGCCACGCCGATCATAAGAAAGGCAAGACCGATTACGATATAAACGCCGAAGCTCAGAAACCAGTCATGAAACGTAAACGTCATGGAGGAAACCGGCATTTCGACGGCATCTCCATTGCGAACGATCCGGTAACGAAACTGAGCGCCGGCCGGGCGCCCTTTAACAATTTCGTAGAAATCTTGCCGCGACTGTAGCTCCCGTCCGTCTACGGCTACGACGCGGTCCAAGGATTTTACGCCCGCCGCGCCACCACTCCAGCCCGGCAGAAAATAAGGTCCGACGGTGAGATTCTCATGAACGAAGAATCCCGGGAACGGCCGGTTAATCCAGCTAAGCGAGGCGGTCAGGGTCGTGAAAACAAGGGCGGCGGATAAAAGTCCAAAGACCGCAAACAAGGCGCGCCGTTGCCATAATTGATTGCCCATGATTTTCCTTCGGCGCGGCCGCGCTTGAGACCGCGTTGAGGTTCTCGGCATCTATCAAGGCGCGATGTACCTTGTCAAGGTAGGCGAAAAATACCCAGGGATTTCGAGTTTATCTGAGAGACTATGTGGCAATTCCGTCCATGGTTCGACCAGATCACTACAAACGGATGGGGCGAATGGCTAATTGCGACGCGGTCTCTAAGGACCGGAGGCGCGTCGCGGAACGGCCCCTACAGCTTTTCGATGGCCTCCGCTGGCAATTCGAGTTTGGTCTGGCGACCGAGAATCTCCAGCAGGACGGCAACCCGTTCGCTGTCTTTCAATGCGCGTTGGAAAATCGCCTCCACGCCGGCAAAGGGGCCTTCTTGGATGCGAACGACTTCGCCGGGATTAATCTTAAATGGATCGATTTCTGCCACTCCGCCCGGACAGCGCTCACGTAGTTCGTCGACGATCTCTTGGGAGACTTCCGCCACATGGCTGCCGAACTTGAGAAAGTCTTTCACTCCGGGAACGTACCGAACCGTCTTGCCGGACACCTCAAGGTCCAGACAGGAAAACAGGTAGCCGGGAAAAAGCGGAACCAAAACCCACTGACGACGGCCGCGGCGCCGCCGCCGGGCGCGCAACCAGGGCAGAAACACCTTGACGCCGAGATCGCTCAGCCGTTTCTGAACCTCTTTCTCGCGATTAGGCTTGCTCCGTATGGCGTACCATCGAACACCAGGTACAATCTCAATTTCAACTTCGCGCATAAATTCTAAGAAAAGGTACTCGCCGACTTTAGCAAAGAATCCCTTGCAATGTAACTCGAAAGGGAAATACTCGGCCTATCCATCCGGAGGTTTTCTGACGGGCGTCAAAAAAATGGCGCGCGCAAATCGATATTCAGAACGCACGTGTCTCACCGACGGTGAAATCATTGATCAGTTTGTCACGGCATACTCCTTGCATATACATTTTGTTGACATTCGTGTAAAATAAAGTTTCAATGTTGATAATTGAAGAAACCGTTAGTCGCCTGCGTCTTATTTCAAAGGCGAAAAGTCTTGGCTGGTTAACAGCAATGACCGATCAGGAGTTCGATGTGAGCCGCTCTTCATCAACAGCCAGATACCGGTCCATGCGCGTCTCCGCAGCGCCTCCTGCTTGAGCTTTTGTTCGCTTGAAGGTGATGCGAAAAATCCCAACAAGCACACTTCTTAGTCTCACGGAAGCAAACACCTTGCGCCGCCCGTCGGTTATTCGTTACCGGGCAGCTCCGTCTGCGCCGCTAAGCAATCACATATCACACAGTCAAATTTTGGTTCCGCAAAAGGGGGAAGGCTGGAATGGCAACCACAACGGAATTTGAAACTCTGATCAGGCAGGATCGGGACCGCCACCACGCTCGTTCGTGGCACGGCAATCTACTTGGCTACATCGAAAAAATCAAGGAAGATCCGACCATCACCAAACTGGCGCACGCCCGGGTTTATGACATCATTATGAAACCTGGCTGCCGCGACATCCATGAAAGCGGCGATCCACATGTCAAGCGGCTCTATAAAGACGAAACCTTGAAGGTCTTCGATTTCTTCGCCGACGAATTTTTCGGCATCGAAAAGACCGTCTCGCAGATCGTGCGTTATTTTCACGCCGCGTCCTTGAAGGGCGAAGAGAGCCGGCAAGTGCTCTATTTCATGGGCCCCGTCGGCTCCGGCAAAAGCTCCCTAGCCGAGAAGGTGCATCGCGGCTTGGAGGCGGCCGATCCGATCTACACGATCGAAGGCTGCCCGATGTTTGAAGAGCCGCTGCACCTGATTCCACGCCACCTGCGCAAAGAGTTCGAGAAGATGCTGGGGCTGCATATCGAAGGCGACCTCTGCCCAGTGTGTCGCTTCCGCCTGAAAGAAGAATTCAACGGCAAGTACGAAGAGTTTCCCATCGTCACCGTCGAATTTTCCAAGCGGGCACGGGTTGGCATCGGTGTAGTCCCGCCGGTGGACCCCAACAATCAGGACACTTCCGTGCTCATCGGCAGCGAAGATATTTCGAAACTGGACCTTTACTCCGAAGGCGATCCGCGGGTTCTGGAGTTAAACGGCGCTCTGAACGTCGGCAACCGTGGCGTCGTCGAATTCATCGAAGTCTTCAAAAACGAGATCGAATACCTGCATTGTATGATCACCGCCACCCAGGAAAAGGTCGTACCAGCGCCGGGCCGCCACGGTTTGGTCTACGTCGACACCGTCATCGTCGCCCATTCCAACGAGGCCGAATGGCAGAAGTTCAAATCCGACCATACCAACGAGGCGATTTTGGACCGCATCGTGGTGATTCGCGTACCGTATAATTTGCGCCTTTCCGAAGAAGTCAAAATCTATCAAAAGATCATCCGCAATTCTGACTTCCGCGCGCATGTCGCGCCGCACACGCTGGAGGTTGCGTCCATGTTTGCCATCCTGTCGCGCCTGGAGCCCACCAACAAGTGCGATTTGATGACCAAGCTCAAGCTCTACAACGGCGAAGAGGTGATCGAAAAAGGCCGGACCAAGAAAGTAGACATTCAAGAATTGCGCGACGGCGCCAAACGCGAAGGCATGTCGGGCATTTCGACGCGCTTCATCATGAAGGCCCTAGACAACGCGTTATCCGACAATGCCGGCGGCAATTGCATCAACCCCATCAACGTGCGCGAAGCCTTGATCAACATGGTCAAGGAGGTCGATTTGTCGGACGATGCGCGTAAACAGTATCTCGAATCTCTGCAGGATACTTTGCACAAGGAATATTTGGAGATATTGGAGAAAGAGATCACGCGCGCCTTCGTCTATTCCTACCAGGAGCAGGCCGAATCGCTCTTCCAGAACTACCTCGACCATGCCGAGGCCTATGTCAATAAGAGCAAAGTCAAAGACCGCAATACCAAGGAAGAATTGGCGCCCGACGAAGGTTTCCTGAAGTCCATAGAAGAGCAGATCGCCATCATCGGTTCCGCGGCGGATGGCTTCCGCCAGGAGGTCATCGCATATCTCTGGGCGGCCAACCGGCGCGGCGAAAAGATCGATTACCGAAGCTACGAGCCGCTTAAGGAGGCCATCGAGAAGAAGCTCATCAGTTCGGTGCGCGATCTAAGCCGGGTGATTACCAAATCGCGCATGCGCGACGAGGAGCAATCCGAAAAATACAACGCCATGGTGAAAAATCTTTTGGAAAATGGCTATTGCGCGACCTGCGTGGACGTCGTCCTCAAATACGCGGCCAACCACCTGTGGAAGGATTAGCTAGCGCCAGCGGGCCGCGTACTCAAACGAATCGCTAGAAGGAATCAAATGGACACGATCTTTCGTCCGTATAATTCCTCTTCCGGACAGCGCAGCGACCGCAGCGCCAGCGACCGGCTGCGCCACCGCCAAAAAATCCGCGAAGCGGTGCGCAACAACATCGCGGACATCGTCGCCGAAGAGTCCATCATCGGCAAGGATAAAGACCACATCGTCAAGGTGCCGATCCGTGGCGTGAAGGAATACCGATTTGTCTACGGCGAAAACGCGCCTGGTGTCGGCCAGGGCGGCGACGGCCAACCGCAGCCGGGCAGGTCATCGGCAAAGGCAAAGACAAAGCGGCGGGCCAGCAGGCCGGCGACAGTCCGGGCGCCGACTACTATGAAACCGAAGTTACCCTCGATGAGCTCATCGAAGTGATGTTCGAGGATCTTGAATTGCCCGATATTGACCGCAAGCGGCTGCGCCAGATGGAGGTGGAAAAACTCTTCAAGCAGAAAGGCTTTCGGCGCAAGGGCATCCGCGTGCGCTTGGATAAGAAACGCACGGCTCTCTCGCGTATCAGGCGCAAGAAGGCGTCGCAGCACCGCCAACCCCCGGCACCCGAAGGCAATCGCTTTCCCTTTCACAAGGACGATCTGCGCTACCATCACACCGTGGTCGAGCCGCGCCGCGAATCTAATGCCGTCGTGCTTTGCATTATGGACACTTCAGGTTCCATGGATACCATGAAGAAATACCTGGCGCGGAGTTTCTTCTTCATCCTTTATCGGTTCCTCTGCACTCGCTACCAAAACGTCGAAATCGTCTTCATCGCCCATCACACCGAGGCGCGGGAGGTAACCGAGGAGGAGTTCTTTCACAAAGGCGAGTCCGGTGGAACATTTATTTCATCCGGTTATGTCAAGGCCCTGGAGATCATCAACCAGCGCTACCATCCAACCCTTTGGAACGTCTACGCGTTTCATTGCTCGGACGGCGATAATTTCGATTCCGACAACCCGGCGGCGCTCAAGTCCGCCACCGAGTTGGCGCAGGTGGCTAATTTATTCGGCTACGGTGAAATCAAGCCCCTGGGCGAAGGCTATTACGGCAGCAGCCTGATCCAGTTCTTCTCGCAAATTCACGAGCCCAATTTTCAGACCGTCCAGATCCAGCGCAAGGAAGATATCTGGCCTGCCTTCAAGACTTTTTTAGCCAAGGACCGCATCCGCGAAGACGCGGCTTAGGGGCATACGGTGAGCGCTGTCTATAACCTTGAGGACCTTGAGAGCTGGAACGAGCGCATCGTCGCGTTGGTTGAGCGCTTTGGACTCGACACCTACACACAGGAGTTCGAGGTGTGCGACCATGAAGACATGCTGTCCTACATGGTCTACTCCGGCATGCCCTCTCATTACCCGCACTGGTCCTACGGCAAAAGCTTCGAAAAGCTGAAAACACTTTACGAGTACGGCGTCAGCGGCCTGCCCTATGAAATGGTCATCAACTCCAATCCCGCCATCGCGTATCTGATGCGCGACAACACGTTGGCGCTGCAAGTTCTCACCATCGCCCATGTTTACGGCCATAATGATTTTTTCAAAAATAATTTCACCTTTCGTTCCACCCGGGCCGAGTACACCATCGAGACGTTCAAGACCCATGCGGACCGCGTACGCCGGTATGTCGAAGACCCCAGTATAGGGCTGGAAAAAGTCGAGCGTATCCTCGACGCCGCCCACGCCCTTTCTTTACAGTGCCGGCGCAATCTGGCGATCCGCAAGCGTGGCGCCGAAGAAGAGCGCGAATCCAAATTGCAAGAATCTGAGCCCGCCAAAGATCCCTTCCGCGCAATCCACCGCGCCAAGGAGTACGCGCCACCCGATCTCACCCGAGTGCCGCTCTACCCGGACGAGGATCTATTGCTGTTCATTCGCGATCACAATCCGCATTTCGCCGATTGGGAAAAAGATCTGCTCACCATCGTCTACGATCAAACTCAATATTTCATTCCACAGATGGAAACCAAGATCATGAACGAGGGCTGGGCGAGCTTCTGGCACAAGCGCATCCTCGAGGCCCTGGATCTTCCGCAAAGCCTCCACTTGGAATTCATCGTGCGCCACACTCAGGTCCTACGCCCGCACCCGGGCGGTTTGAATCCCTATCACGTCGGCATGAAGATCTGGGAGGATATCGAGAAGCGTTGGGACCACCCCTCGCCGGAGGAAGAGAAGGAATTCGGTCCGCGAACAAAAACCGCCATAGAAAAACTCTTCGAAGTGCGCGAAGTGGAGCGCGACTCCTCGTTTCTGCGCCGCTACCTGACAGAAGACTTACTTCGGGAATTGAATCTGTTCGAGTACCGCACGCGGGGCGACGAGCAAGTGGTCAGCCGCGTGGCCGACAAGGACAGCTGGCGCGAAATCAAAGAAACCTTGATACACAATGTCGGCACCGGCACCATACCGGTCATTAAAGTAGTGGACTCCGACTACAACAAAAATCGCGCTCTGCTGCTCAAGCATGAACATGACGGCCGCGACCTGCAGCTGGAGTACGCCGAAAAGACCATGCGCTACCTGCGTCAGTTGTGGGAACATGACGTTGTTTTGGAAACCGTCATCAACGAGAAACCTAGCCTGCTAACATTCGCCGACGACAAGCTCTCGATCAAACCGGCCTAGCCGAATTTAGGGTTCAGCGGGCAAAACGTTGAACCTTGAATTTTGAATAACGCCGGGTTGCCAACAAGTTTCCGCCGTGCAACTCTGAATCGCCATGTCGACCGCAAAAGACCTCGTGGCCATTCAAGCCTGCCTCACCAACCGGATTGATGCACAGATCATCGGCGACAAACGGATCGCCGGGGTCATTGGCGAAGCGCCGTCGCGCTATTCAAAAAGTCCGGCTTTGTGGAACGCCGCGTTTGCCGATTTGGCGATTCACGCGCGTTATGTGCCGTTGGACGTGGACTCAGCGAAACTCAAAGAGCTTGCGGCGGCGTTTAGAAATTGTGAGCGGCTGCTCGGCGTGAATGTCACGGTGCCGCACAAGCTTGCCATCATGGACTTCTTAGACGAAGTCGATCCTGGTGCGGCGCGCATCCAGGCCGTCAACACGGTTGTCCGAACCCACGACGGCCGGCTCGTCGGCTACAACACCGACGGTGCAGGCTTCGGCGCGAGCATCTTGAAACCCCAACCCGGGCAGACAGAGAGCTTTGTCGCTTCGCTCAGCGGCACCGGCGTCCTTTTATTGGGCGCCGGCGGTTCGGCCCGGGCCGTGGCCTTTTACGTGAGCGAATTGTTGGGCGGCGGCAAGCTCATCATCTGCAATCGCACCGTGGAACATGCGCTCGCCCTGGCCGAAGAAATCCGCAGGGCCGGCGGCCACGCTGAAGCCATCGGCGAAAATGAACTGCCGCGCTGGGCACCGAAGGTAATCCTCATCATCAACAGCACCACCAAGGGTCAGGGCGGCGCGTTCTCACTAGAACCCTATTCCGCTCTTGCGCCGGCGGAGCCGGACTTAGCAAGGCAAGCTGACTCCGGCAAGGCCGAATCCGGCGCTAGGGGCACGCGTGCCGCCGAAGCTGATATCAGACGCAACAATGAAGCATCGCTACACCTGGCGTCGTCAATTCCCCGATCGGTTCGCTTTTACGATTTGATTTACCATCCCGAGGAAACGGTCTTCTTGCGCCATGGCCGTGATACCGGCCACCGGACGATGAACGGCAAGGCCATGATCGTGTGCCAGGCCGCCATCGCCTTTTGCAGCAGAATCTGCCGGGCCGAACTGCAAGCGCGGGGCATGGTCGGCTCTGAAATTTACGGGCGGATTTTGGCGACCATGCACGATGCCTGGTAGGCGGCTAGGCGGCGCGCCCCGTGGCGGGGGAACTCTCGGCGTCGGTTCAAAGTTCAACGTTCAAAGTTCAAAGTTAGGGACAACAGTTTGGGTGTTCAACTACTCAGACATACGTTGAACATTGAACCTTGAACATTGAACCAAAAAGGTACCGGCTATTGCCCGCCACCGGAAAGACTCATTCGGATGCTGAGCTGGCGAATAATTCCGTTAGCCGGTAGGCTCACTGCCGCTGCCGGCGCGCTCTTCCCGCCTTAACAGCGGCAGCGCGCAGAGCGGCAATAGGCCGATGACTCCGACGCTGATCATCAATCGGCCCAAGTTAGAATAGTCCTGTTGGCTGACCGAAAAAAAATCGTTCAGATACCTGGTAAAAAGCTCGCTGGCGGATAGCGCCAGGTTCATGAGGGACGCCATGATGGCAAACGTCGTCGCTTCGGCGCCCGGTTTCGCCGACTTGGCGATGAGCACGAGAATGGGCACCATCGTCAACTGACCCAAAGGCGCGGAAATCGTCGTGTCGATGAAGGCGAACATTCGCGGCGTTATTCCGAGCCATTCGTTGGCGCCATAAAAGAGCCCGATGCTCGGCAGATAGAGGACACTTCCGGCCAGCACGACCCAGAACAGCGTGAAACTAACTGGACGCTCAACGATGGTTTTCCTGAAGATCAAAAGCCCCGCCAAACTCAGCACCGAGCTCACTTGAGAGAGCAGCCCGAGAAAGCGCTCGTCGAAACCCAACCGATCGATGGCCCAATACTGGTAGCCTTGACCGACGCCGGGAATCGACCGAAAAAGAAAAATTACCAGAGCGGCGATCACGACCGAGCGCGAGATACCGACCAGCTTGAGAAGAAACGCTATCAACAAGCCGGAAACGACCAGCACGATTTCCTGTGCGTAGGCAACCTCGAAGAGTTGCAGTGCCGCGCCCAACAATGCGTAAGCGAGCCCGCTCGCCATGATCACAGCCGGCTTCCATCCGGCGCCCGGGGTATCATCTAATGATGGTTGCCGGGACCGCTCCTCCGGGGGCAGGAGGTAGGAACTGGCGGCTACCAGGAGCGGCAAGAACATTGCCATGGCGAACACGTTGCGGGCGCCGATTCGTCCGGCCAGCCAGCCGCCGAGATAGCCGACGCTAATACTGCCAAGGAGCAGCGCCACTCGCCCCAGCGCCTGAATCTGTTTAAGCTCTTCCTCGTTTTCCGCCACCTCCACGCTGAGAGCGTCGGCGACCACGTCCTGAATCATAAAACCCACCGTCACCATCAACATGGCGAGGAGAAACTGTTCTTTGACGCCCACCACGGCTCGCGAGCCAGGCATACCCCAGCAAAGAGCAAAAGGCGCCGAGCAAAAGATAGGCTCTGCGGCGACTGCCGAAAATCGGATAGTGGTCCGAAGCCGTCCCGGCGACCATTTTCATGCTCCATGGCAGGCCCAACCAGAAACCGATCTCCGCCACTTCAGCCGGCGTGAGCCCGAGCACATTCTTCTCAAAGAAGACCAAGGCCACGCCGGTGAGGGCGCTGGCACCGTAACAAAAATAAGTCAGAAGCACCGGTAAGAAACGCAGTCGCAAACGGCCGAAGAACCGTTCCACCAAACGCAAAACAAGACTTTGTCTGGCCAACTCAGGATCAGTCTGTGCAGACATTTTGCGCCTACTTTAGCATGCGGTTTCAGTGGAGCCAGCCACCGCCCTTCGTCTCTTCGTCTGTCATGCGGATCTTTTGCTCTAGTGACCTTTGTGTCCGTCCCCTTTGAGTGAAATTAGATAGGCGGTAATGTCCGCAAGCTGGCGCAGGGTAAGAGTGTCGTTGTAATCCGGCATCTTGGACTTTCCGTCTGCACCGACATAGCCCTTCTCCTTGGCATCGTGGTCGATTACGGCGCTGGGATTGATAATCGACTCGGCGAAAAACTCCGGCGGGTGCATCCCGGCCATCTGCGCCAACTCAGGGCCGACATCGCCTGGCTCTTTGGCCACCGCTGGAAATGTTTCGCCTTTGACTTCATGGCACTTATGACATTCCGCCGCGACGAATAACTTGCGCCCTTCGGCGGCGTTGCCCGCCGGCAAGGTGAATTTCCAATTAACCGGGGTGCCATGCTGATGGCCATCGGATCCTTGAACAAGTTTAGCCGCGCGCTCGCAACCCGCCATCGCCATGATTGAGAAAACCAAAACCAACAGTCCGCGCAGATGAGTTTTCATGTCGTTTTCCTCTTTCTGACTTCGTTATCAAAATTCGGCTAATATGCCCATGTGCTTTCTATGCTTTGGTGGTCTTCTTCGCCGGCTGTTATTCATTGAGTCTTCTTCATTCCCCGTGCCATCCGCTCCGACATCTGCTTCACCATGCCGGACATGTCGCTCATCATCTTCGACATGTTCCGCAACTCTTCCGGCGTCATCTTGCCGCTCCCCATCATCTGCGCCATATTCCCCATCATCTCCTGACATCTCCCCCATCGACTTTCCCATCCCTTGCATATCTTCGCTTTTCATCATGTCCCTGCCCTTCATCATTCCGCCCCCATGCTTTGCGCATTTCGCTCCATGCTCTCTCTGCATCCCCTTCAGCTGTTCCATCATTATGCCCTCCTCTTTCATGCCCATCTCCTTTTCATCGGCATGCCTTCCTTCGCGGGAGTCGTTTTTCTCCTGGGCGAGAGCAGGCAAGAAACCAAGCGCTCCCGATAGAACCATCGCTGCAACAACTTTTTTCATGACAACCTCCATTTGGCTTATTAGTGTTTCTCTTTTATTTCTTCTTCGCAATAAGACTCGCGTCATGCATCCAAGCAATTTACCAACCTAGTCAGCCGGAAAAAATTGTTCCGAAAATGTGGGACAGGACAGACACCCGGCTACGAATCAGGGAAAGACCAGACGAAATTGACGGACTGATCTAGATGCGCAGAACAGAGAGGAAGAGATGCCGGCCGAGATTGTCGGGATAGGGAAAAGTCATCAAGAGAGCTTGAAAACCTTTTTAAACGCGTCAGTGTAGCCAGCGCGTTCTTTGAAGATCGCATTCCAATCGGATTTCCAGACGCGAACGCCCTTGAGCTTGGCCAAATCCCCGCTCGGTTCCACGTCCAGCCGCGGTGATTGCCGAAAAATATTTTCCTGCATAAATCTTTGCGGCTCCTTGGATAGCAAAAAGTCGATGAATAGCTTTGCCGCCGCCGGATGCGGCGCGTTCTGCGCCATGGCGATGACGAAGGGCGGGCGCTGGGTTTGCGGCTCTATGACCACCCAGTCGCTCGGACAGCCTCTTTTTTTGGCATCGTTGGCTTGATTGAAATTCACCGGAAAAGCGAGAGCAACCTCGCCGGCGCAGAGCAGCTGCATCATCAGCGTTTTGCTCCCTTGAAACACTGGTTGTTGCTGCGCCAGGCCGCGCATGAAGCTCTGACCCTTTTCTTTGCCCAAAATCTCCAGCACGGATGCGTACCACAGGTCTTCCTCGTCATCCATCATGATCTTTCCTTTCCACCTGGGCTGGAGCAGATCATCGTACGAACGAGGCGCATCCTTGGGATTCACCTGGCGCGTGTTATGAGCGAAAACATGCCCGGTCTGGTAAAGCGTCGTCCAATAGCCGTCGCGGTCTTTCGACTGCTCTGGAATTGCCGCCCGTTCCGGCGAAGCATGGTGGGTTAAAAGCTTCCGTTCCGCCAAATAGATGGCTTGGTCGATGGTAATCGGAACATAGGCGTCGGCGTTGTAAGTTTTGGCCCTCAGCTCTCGGACAATTAATTCGAACAGGGACGATCCTGATTTGCGCAGATAGTTGACTTTTATGCCGGGATGCGTGCGGTTAAAATTTGCGATCAACAGGGTCATATGCTGCAGCGTGGCGCCGCCGTACAGAAGCAGCGAGGCTTCCTTATTTGCGGCTTTCACGAGATCGTCGGAGGCGCCTCGCGCGGCTGAACTCAAGGCCAACAATAGAAGCAGAACGATAAAACCAGCGGCAGACCTCTTGCGATTGAGCATCCCTTGTTCCTCTTTCTCCCGTCCGCGCCGCGGCAGCGGTTTGCCGACGCGGCGTCAGCGCCTATGAACGGTTTGAAATAATCCGCTCTCCGTAGAGTTTCACGGCATTGTCCCACAGGATTTTGCGTTTGGCTTCCTCGGAAATAGATTGAGCATCGAGATCAGGGAGAGCCTCGGCCGGCTCGGGGGCGTCGGGGTGCGGGTAATCGCTATTCCACACCAAGTTATCGCCGTTCAAATAGTCCACTACGCTTCTCAGCGCCCGCTCGTCGCTGTCGCACGCCAGGCTGCATTGGCGAATAAAATATTCCGTTGGGCGCAGCGGCAACCGGTCCACCGCATTGCCCATCACACTGTTGCGCCCATGGGTGTGATCGTCCATGCGGCCGAGCCAGAACGGCAACCAGCCGCAATTGGATTCCAACAGTCCGAGGCGCAGCTTGGGGAAACGCTCCAGGATTCCCGTGAAGATAAAGTAGCCGAGAGTGGTCATATTATCGAATGGAAATCCCAACGCGTGGTCCAAACCGCGCAACGCGAAGCGCTGCTTGCCGAGCTGGGCATTGCCCTCAAACTGCCAGTCCTTGTTGTATTCAAAAGGTTGGAAACGTAGATGGCGGTATTCTCCGTGGATGGAGATCGGGAAATCGAGCTCGCAAGCGAGATCCCAGAGCGCATCGATCTCCGGCTCGTGCAACCACTTGCCATCCCGCAGGACCGGATTTCTAACCGACACGGCCCCCAGCTTCTCGACCGCTCGGCGCGCCTCCTTGACCATCTCACCCGCGTCTCCACCGGGCAAGACGGCGACAAATTTCAGTCGCTTGTGATCCGCGCTGCAATAATCATAGCACCAGTTATTGTAGGCCCGGCACATGGCGGCGCCAAGCTCGACATCTTTTAACGCGACGCGATAGGCGAAGTTGCCGTTGTTCGCCGTCGGGAGACAGACCTGAATGTCCCAACCATTTTGGTCCATCACTATCAGGCGTGTTTCCGCTGACCACCAGGTACGGTAGGCCTCGCCGTACTTTCTTTCCATCTCCCGCTTCTCGCTTTCGAGTGCATGGCGCTGCGGCTCGGCCTTCGTGATGATCTTGCCATCGGGTTCATAAACCATCCGGATTCCGTCCATGAAAGCGACCTTCGGCACCCGGTCGCGGTACTTGGTTTCGACGTAACGATCCCATAAATACTCCGGTTCATGCATATGCGCGTCCGCATCGATCACCTTGAACCCTTTCCACATGGTTGCGGTTCTCCTTTTCCCTTCGAAGTTGCGCTGAGCGCTGGATGAAAGTCAGTTTACATAGGATAAATAAATAAAAATCAAGCCAGTCCGGCGGCAAAAAGCTAGCAGCGCAAAGCTATGACCATGGTAGGTATTAACGGCGACGGTTCAACGAACGATACTGGAATGCCACACCTCACCTGCGTCAGGGCGCCGCCTATCCCAGGCTGGTTCGTGCGCATCTCGCAGTCAAGCTGTTCGAGGCCAGTCGAATTAAGGCGATCGCCTGGGCGAGGAAAGCGGGATCGCTCAAGTTGTCGGGTTCAAAGAGGCTATAGTTTCGAGGCTGGAAATCGTTCGCGTCCTAGCGAATGATTGTGCCGTGAGAGTAGGATATACGAGAAAATGCGCCGGCTATTTTCCGGTCACCAAAGCTTGATGTTCATCCCACTGGAGCCTAGCTGGAGCCTCGCGCCCTGAGAGACGGAGCTCAGGTGCATGATGACCCCGGAAAAGAGCCCTTACGAAAGTGCTTTTGGTTTGCCCGAGATCGCCCTGACTATTGAACTAAAATGAGTAACGGGCCATTAGGCCCGATTCGCATGGCGGACCACAATCGGGGCGTTGGTTCACGCTTAATCCTTCGCTATAGGTGCCGTTGGCGCGTCGATGGGCGGCGATCTCTCTGAATCGTTGGAGGCTGTTCTCGTCCCGGTTACACGGAGATCCACTCTTCATTATGACCGGCCTTCCCCGGTTCTCGGATCAATCCCACTTTCGGTGCCCTGTCGGTGTGTCAAGCAACGCGGCTCTTGCGCACGCAGCAGCTGCCAGCAACCAATAACGGCAAGGGCCAAGCCAAACCATTGAGCCTCGCTCATGCCTAACGCGACTGGCGGATTGATGCGCCAAATTTCCACCATCGCCCGCGCCAGTCCGGCGAGTATGAGATACAACCAGAACATGCTCCCGGGCGGGTAGCCTTTTTTTCTTAGCGCCCACAGAATGGCAAAAATGATCGCCGACTGGATAAACTCATAGATGGGCGTCGGATGGACGCGAGTGCCGGGCGGATAGGGAATCCCGGTATTCGGATCGACCCAGCCGATGATGGCGTTGGTGTAGGCAACTCCCCAAGGAACGTCGGTTACGGCGCCCCAGTCACCATCCCCCGCTACATGGCAGCCGATGCGTCCGATGCCGTAACTCGCGGCAAGCGCGGGCGCAGCGCAATCCACCGCGCGAAGCCATGGGATTTTATTCTTCCACGCCACCCAACTGGCGGCGAGCGCACCGCCGATAAATCCGCCGTACCAGGTAAAACCGGCGCCGGTGGCAATGTAATTCATCGGCGAGCGGAGAAAGTCGTGCCAATTTTCGACGATGAACAATAGGCGCGCGCCAACGAGTCCTCCGATCGCCGCCGCAAGCACCATTGTCGAGGCGATCTCAGGATTGTAACCGGTTCGTTTGAGCTCGAACTGAACAATCAACGCTGCGGCGATGGCGGCAAGCGCCATGAAGGCACCGAAGCTGTATACAGGAATCGGGCCGATATGGAATAGGATCGGAATCATCGCATGATAGTGGCATTTTCGATGCAGTTACAAAAGGGCGTGTTCGGGGTTTACTGTGAAGGCGTGACCCAGAAGCCATAAAACACTAAGCTAACAAAAAGCCGGTCGAATTCATCATTCGTCATTCATTGGGGCGCCCGGCGCCCGAACCAAACACCACATCGACGGCAACCGCGCTGTTTTCCGGCAAATTTACCCTGGTTTTTTTCACGCCAAACCGCTCATGCCAAACTTCCATTTCATAGATGCCTGCGGGCAATCCTTCAAACGAAATAGCGCCGCTAGCGTCGGTCACGGAAAAATACGGCGTCACCACAACCATGATCGTCGCGCTCATCCAGGTGTGCAACACGTCGCAGTCAATCCTGACAACGCCGGCCCGTTCGAGCCGCTTGGTCACCTGTCGCCAGGTCGGCAGCCCGATATTAAACAGCGTCTCTTTGCCCATGCGCGCATGAACCGTGTGCAAAATCGGATCGCTGTTCTTCAACGTTAGCTCGCTCCCCACCGTAGCGACTTGAACATGGGGCACAAAGGCGCACTGTTGGTTATCCAAGACCACCCGCCCGGGCAGCGCGGTTACGATCCGGTCAAGAGGCTGGAGGGTTATTATCGCGTTGCGCAAGCCGCCGTCAGCGCTAATCAACAAGGTCTCATTGGGCACCGTCGCACCGCAAAATTTCCGGCTCTTAAACACTTTGAGCCGGCGAGGCCTTTCATAGCCGCCTGTGACCAGGACTCTGCCCAGCAATTTACCGCCCGGCCCGGACGTCGACGCCTCGCCGAATTGCGCCGCTAGCGCCCAGCCCTGCGCTGCCAGCCCAGAGACCAGGATCGCCAACGCAAAAATCGCAAACTCTAAACAACGGCTAGTCTTCATCTGCCTGAGATCTCGCAGAGCGCGAAGTCGCCCCCTTCATAGTACAACTCGTTCGAACGGTTCAACCGGATCGATCCTTCAGGTCGTTCAACGGCTTGAACGATTTGAACGTCTGGAACTGCTTGAACTTGCGGATCCTAGGCGGTTCTATGCTTATTGTCGCGGCGGGATTTCTCTGTTAACAAGAACTGCATTAGCACTTCGTAGGAATTTGGATCCAGTCCGAAGCAATGATTCTTCATAATCTCACTTATCCTCCAACTTGAATAGCCGAACCATGCGCGCGGTCATTCAAAGGGTTACTCAAGCTCAAGTTACGGTGGGCGAAGGCGGCGAAGACGTCGTCAGCAAGATCGGCCCAGGCCTTTGCATCCTATTAGGGATCGGCAAAGGCGACGGCGAACGCAACGCCGAAAGTCTGGCCAGGAAGGTCGGCAGCCTGCGAATTTTTAACGACGATCAAGGCAAGCTCAACCGTTCGGTCTGTGAAACCCATGGAGAAGTTCTGGTGGTGTCTCAGTTCACCTTGTACGGCGATTGCCGCAAAGGCAACCGCCCCTCTTTTGGCGAAGCGGCGGCGCCCGCCGACGCTCAAAGACTATATGAATTCTTCGTCGCTCAGTTGCGCGCCGCCGGCCTCGCCGTCGCCACGGGGCGGTTTCAAGCAGCCATGAGCGTGGCTCTCGTCAACGACGGACCCGTGACCCTGATTCTCGAAAGCTGAACGAACATGCACGTGGTCCTCTACCAGCCCGAAATTCCGCCCAATACCGGGAGCGTCGCCCGGCTGTGCGCAGCGACACTGACGCCGCTGCATTTAATCGAACCGCTGGGCTTCAAGATCGACGATAAACACCTCAAGCGCGCGGGGTTGGACTATTGGGAGTTCGTCGATCTTCATGTGCACAGTTCGTGGCAGCAATTTCTCGAAAAGCGCACCGGCAAACGGCTCCTCTATTTTTCGAAAAAGGCCGTGCGCTCATACACTCAGGTGAGCTTTGCGCAGGATGATTGCCTGGTGTTCGGTCCCGAGACCCGGGGCTTACCGGAGGAGTGGATCGCGCTCAATCCGGAGCGCGCCTTACGCATCCCCATGATGGGTAGCGGCGTGCGCAGCTTGAATTTATCCAACGCGGTTGCCATTGTTCTCTACGAGGGCCTGCGGCAGTTGGGCAAGACATGAGAGATCACTAATGTTAGCTCTTGACGCCAGGGCCAAATATGGTTAGTTATCTCGTAAAATTTTTTCTCTGAGGGGGTTGCTATTATGAGGTTCGGAGCAGCAAAACTCCGCTCGCGGTTGTCTGGATTAGTCTTCGCGTTGTCTCTGCTATGCGCGGCGGGAGTCTCGTCGCCAGGAACAGCCGCGGAAAAAGCCGAAAAAGCCGAGCAAAGCGTTCCTGAATCCAAGGAGTCCTTCAATCTCATCCTGCCCTTCAAAGACCTCACCGTCGGCCAAGGGCAAGAAGTCACCATGGACACGGAGGTCGTCAATCGTCGAAGATTTCCAGTCGAGGTGAGCTTGGCCCTCGACGGCGTGCCTAAGGGTTGGGACATCAACCTCAACTCGCGATACCCTAGCTACCCGATTCGTTCGGTCATGGTTGCGGGAGGCGATCAATCCACTAATAAATCCACGACGGTCGAATTCAAAGCAAAAGTTCCGGAAAAGACCCCGCCCGGAAATTATCAAATCAAAGTCACCGCCAAGGATATCAATGGCCCAACGCAATACGTCGAAACGATAAACTTCCGCGTTACCTCGAAGAAAGTCGAAACGGGCGGCCTAAAGCTGACCAGCCAGTATCCGGTATTGACCACCGGTACCGGCCAGACCCTCAAGTTTACCGTCGATCTCAAGAACGAAACCAACAAGCCGTTGACAACGTCGTTAGCGGCGCAAGCGCCGCCGGGCTGGACGGTCCGCTTCAAGCCGCAATTCGGTGACCAACAGATCGCCTCGATTCAAATCAAGGAAAGCGGCTCGGAAACCTTGAGCGTGGAAATCGACACACCGTCGCGCGCCGATGCCAAGGAACATCCTGTCGCCATTACCGCGCGCTCGGGCGCCTTTGAAGCCAGCACCAAGGTTAACGTCACCCTCAAGGGCACGCAGGACCTCAAGATGGCTTCTTTGGCTGGTACCCTCAATGCTTCGGTGACCGCCGGCAAAAAAGCCCCGGTGGACTTCGTTGTCGGCAACGCCGGCACAGCGCCGATCCGCAATCTGTCTTTCATTACCAAGAAGCCCGGTGACAAATGGACCGTTGATTTCAAGCCCGACAAGCTTGACGCGCTCAACCCCGGCGAGGTGCGGGAAATCAAAATGGAGATTCTCGCCCCCGACCGTACGATCGCGGGCGACTATCTGCTGAGCGTGACGGCCAATTCACCGGAAACGAACAAATCGGTGGATTTTCGCGTCACGGTTTCCACGCCGACGATCTGGGGCTGGATCGGCTTCGCCATCGTCGCCGTAGTGGTGCTGGGACTGGCAATCGTCTTCTTCCGCTTAGGACGCAGATGAGCGCCGTCGTCGAAACCAAAGACTTAACCAAGCGTTACCACGAAATTCTCGCGGTCAACGCGCTCAACCTGACCGTCCAGGAAGGAGAGGTCTTCGGTTTTCTCGGACCCAACGGCGCGGGCAAGACGACGACGATTCTCATGCTTCTGGGGCTCACCGAGCCGACTTCTGGCGATGTTTCGGTGTGCGGCTTCAACCCCACCCGTGAGTCGCTTGAGGTCAAGCGGCGGGTTGGCTACTTACCCGAAAGCCCTGGCTTCTACGATGACATCAGCGCGCGTGACAATCTCCTTTACATGGCGCGCTTGAACCGCATTCCAGAAAACGAAGCGCGCCGGCGCACCGCTGACGTGCTCGATCAGGTAGGGCTTCCGGATGACGGCCGACGGCTCGTCCGCGAATTTTCCCGCGGTATGAAGCAGCGGCTCGGCATCGCTGAAGTTCTGGTAAAAAAACCGCAGGCGGTTTTCCTGGACGAACCGACTTTGGGCATTGATCCTGACGGCGCCATCCGCATTCTTGAACTGATCAAGGACCTCAATCGTGAGCACAACTTGACGGTCATGCTGTCGTCGCATCAGCTGCAGCAAGTCCAACAAATTTGCAGTCGCGTGGGCATCATCGTCAAAGGCCGCCTCATCGTCCAGGGGGAAATGGACCAGTTGGGCAAATCGATCCTCAAAGGGCGGCAGTGGAATTTCCTCGTTGAAGTCAGCGGGGATGGCGGCGGCCTGCAGCGGGAGTTGCAAGCCATTCAGGGAGTCGATGAAGTCGAAAAGCGAAGCCACGGCTGGTTTTTGCGCTGCACGCAGGATGTTCGCGGCGAAATCGTTTCCCTGGTCGGGCGTAATGGGCTCAAGCTGCTTCAGTTGCGCTCCGAAGACCCGACCCTAGAAGAAATCTATCTCAAATATTTTCGCGAGGCGTAAGCCAATGAGCGTGGTTTTTTGGAAAGAATTAGCGGATCACTTCAGTAGCCGCCGTTTCATGATCCTTTTGGTAATCGTTCTGCTATTTGGTCTGTGGGCGAGTTATTCAACCGGCCAGGCGATACGCCAGAACTCAGAGATCGTGCCCCCGCAGTTTGTTTTTTTGCTATTGGTCACATCGAGCGGTGAAAGCATTTTTTCCCTTGCCACTCTACTGGGGTTTTTCGGCCCGCTGGTGGGCATCACCCTGGGCTTTGATTCCATCAGCGGTGAATACGCCCGCGGCACGCTGAGTCGCGTGCTCTCGCAGCCGATTTACCGCGACAGCTTGATCAACGGCAAATTTTTCGCCGGCCTCGCTACTGTCTCGGTGCTGTGGAGCTCGATCCTCTTGCTGGTTATCGGCTTGGGGATCATACTGCTAGGCTTTCCGCCTAACACTGAAGAGCTTTGGCGCATGTTGATCTTCACCACGGTGGGGGTTTTTTACGTTGGATTTTGGCTGGCGCTCGCCATGCTTTTTTCGCTGCTTTTTCAAAAAACCGTCACAGCGGCCCTCGCCTCCATGGCCGTTTGGCTTTTCATGCTCCTCTTCATTCCAGTATTGACTTTAGCCATCGCGAACGTCGCTGTCCCTGACGCGACGACCCCGGAAGCCGTCTCGCGCCAAATGGACATCGCCAATCTCGTGGGGCGAATTTCTCCGAGCACGCTTTTCAACGAAAGCGTTCAAATTCTCCTTAACCCTACCACCGGTCGGACATTTGGCGGAGTTCTCCCGGGCCAAGCCGAAGGAATCCTGGCGACGCCGTTGGCGCTCGAACAGAGCATGGCTTTGATCTGGCCTCATATCACGACCCTGTTTGGCCTCGTGGCGGTCTGTTTCGGCATATCCTATATCATCTTCATGCGCGCGGAAATTCGCGCCTAGCAGGCAGACGAAAAAGCCTCATAGGCCAATTGCTGCGTCACAAGCGTGTATCTTACGTCGCGTGCAATCGCCCCGCTCCAAGGAACGGTTCAAGCCGTTCAAAACGTTCAAACAGTTCAAGCCGTTGAAGAATACGAGTCACGCCTCACCTAGTCAAAACTTGAGTGCTGGAAACTCGAGTTAAGCATCTACGACCCAACACTCCTTTTCACGCTTACGCATACGCATAACCTCGCCCGCGCAGCCGCCAGAACGCGTTCAATCACCTCACGCGACTCGTGCTTGTGTTCGGACGGGCATGAACCATGAACCCCAATTAGCGAGATATTTTCTACGACGATTATTGATATATAAACGATTTGTGACTATTATACGGCAAATTTCTCGTTCGGTTTCAGTAACTCTGGAGGATTCATGGCTTATCGCGATCTACGGGAATACGTCGCTACCCTGGAGAAGCACGGAAAACTCAAGCGGGTGACCAAAGAAGTCGAGAAGGATTGGGAAATCGCCGCAGTTTGCCGCCAGCTGTTCAAGAAAATCCCGCCGTCAAAACGACCCGCGGTGGTGTTCGAAAACGTTAAAGGTTTCAAGATCCCAGTGGTCGCCGGCGTACTCGGCGCGTCGCGAGAAATATACGCCCTCGGCCTGCAAACGGAAACGGTCGAAGGTATCAACCGTAAGTGGGACCATGCATTGGGCAATCCGATCCCGCCCCGGATGGTCAGAGAGGCCCCCTGCAAGGAAAACATTCTCCACGGCAAGGATGTCGACATCACCAAACTACCGGTCCCGACATGGACGGTAGGTGAAGATCCCGCACCGTTCTTTACATCGCCCTATCTGATCACCAAAGACCCCGAAACCGGCGTGCGCAACGTCGGCACCTATCGTATGCAGGTCAAAGGCCCGAACAAGACCGGTCTTTTGATCGGCAGGCGCCAAGATATGGCGCTGCATATTCTCAAGAACAACGCCCAGAATAAACCCACGCCGGTGGCCGTGGTTATCGGCGCCGATCCGTCGATCGGCTACGTGTCCGTATCGAAGATGTCGGAGGCGCTGGACGAATTCGCCGTAGCCGGCGCGCTGCGCGGCGAGCCGGTCGATCTGGTGCCGTGCGAAACCGTCCCGTTGGAAGTACCAGCAACCGCGGAAATCGTTCTCGAAGGCGAGATTCCGCCCAATGCCGTCGAACCCGAAGGTCCTTTCGGCGAGTACACCGGCTATATGGGTCCGGCAGGCAACGAACCGTTCTTTAACATCAAGTGCATGACCTATCGCAACAAGCCGCTCTATCAAGCGTTCATCAGCCAGATGCCGCCGTCGGAGTCCAGTTGCATTCGCGGCATCGGCCGTGAGTGGCCGCTTTTCAAACATTTGAAAGACACGCTGCATATTCCGATCAAAGAACTGCGGCTCAAAGAAGCCGGCGGCAGTGGCGCCTTCTTAGTCATCTCGCTAAAAAAACAGTTCGTTGGGCAAGTACGTCAGCTCATGTACGGCGCCTGGTCGTTACGAACTGGTTTTGGCAAGATCACCGTGGTGGTCGATGACGATATCGATGTCTGGGATGACTTCGCCGTCGATTGGGCGCTAAGCTGGCATGTTCGGCCCGACAAGGATATCTATATCGAAACGGACGTCCAAGCCGTCGGCCTTGATCCGTCCCAGGCCCCGGCTGGTGTGCTTCAACATGATCCGAGCCGGAATGTCGGCTCCCGTATTGGAATCGACGCCACCAGAAAGCATCAATATCCGGCAATTTCACTGCCGCCGAAAGAGCATCTCGATATAGTTGCTAGCAGATGGAAAGAATACGGAATAGAAGATTAAAACGTTCGTCGTTCAAGCCGTTAGTTCCAGTTCATAACTCCGAAAACGGTTTGAACGGCTTGAACGATTGGAACTACTTGAACGATTACGCGCGCCCTGCGCGCATTGTTTTCGCCGCGGCCATGATCGACTCGATGATTTTCTTATAGCCGGTACACCGACAGATATTGCCGTGCATGAAATGTTTCAATTCATCTTCGGTGGGATTCGGGTTTTCGTCGAGCAGCGCCTTGGCGGCCAAAATCATCCCCGGCGTGCAAAAGCCGCATTGGAAGCCGCCATGTTCGATGAAGGCGTCTTGTAAGGGGTGAAGTTTGCCATCTTCAGCCAAACCTTCGATGGTCAGCACCGAGCGGCCGCGAACCTCGAACGCCAGCGTTGTGCAAGCGCTAACCGGCCGGCCGTCAACGAGCAACGTACAAGCGCCGCAAACTTGAACGTCGCAGGATAGCTTGACTCCAGTAAGGCCCAATCTTTCGCGTATGACATCGAGGAGCAATTCATGCGGTTCCACTTCGATTTCCTGCAACCTGCCGTTGAGCGTGAAGGAAACCTCTATCGTTTGCGCCTTTGAAGGTCTGGTCATTGCTTTCGCCATCAACTTCTCCCCAATCGGTAATATGCCCAAGCCCTAGTACCTTGCTAGAAAGGGACTCCATGCTTCGACGGGCTCAGGATTTACTAATGAAATCAGTAAAACCTCCGTTGGCTCTGAGCCTGGTCGAAGGGCGAACGGAGGTTTTTCAGAAACCTGCTAGCCCACCGCCCGCTGAAAAGCGCGCTTCAGCAACACGCCGACGATATGTTCCTTGTAGTCTTGCGCTCCGTGCAAATCACTGATCGCTTGCGCGGCGCGCCCCGCCACTTGACCCGCGCTCGCCAAATTACGGGTCGCCTCTTCAATGCTCTTTCCTTTGAGCATCGCTTCCGCTTCGGCCACGCGCTTTGGCGCCGGACCGGCACAGCCCACGGCGATCTTCGCGTCACTGATACCGCCGTTCAAAGTCAATGCGATGGCCACGCCGACGCTGGGCCTTTCGAGATAGCCGAACTTTAGGTAGGCGATGCCTGATCTAGCCGCCGGCGCCGGTATGCGAATTTCGCTCAGCACTTCATCCGCTGCCAAAGAGGTTTCGTAGGCATCGATGAAAAAATCCGCCGCCGCAATCTCGCGCCGCGACGACGATCTCTGCGCCACCAGCGTCGCTCCCAAAGCCAAGAGCAAAGTTCCCGGATCCGCATGAGGTTCGGCGAAGCATAGATTGCCGCCGATGGTGCCTGCCTGGCGCACCCTCACGTTGGCGACGTTTTTCTCCAACTCAACCAGCGCGGGAAGATGCTCTTTGAGCAGCGGCGCGGTTTCCAGCTGATGGTGCGTACAAAGAGCGCCGACGGAAACTGTCCCATTGTCGAGTCTAACCTCGTTCAAGCCTTTGAGCTGTTTAACGTTGATCAGACGCTCGTAGTGAACCAAGCCTTCCTTCATCGCCAGCAGGAGTTCCGTGCCGCCGGCGTAAACTTTAGCGCTGTCACCGTATCGGTTGAGTAAATCCGCTGCTTCCTGCACGCTTTCCGGCTCTTCCAAGCGGAACCGTCTAAGCATCTTGCGAATCTCCTTCCAATCGCTTCTTCACTGCCTGGGCGAATTCATCCAAAACCTGATCGGCCTTGCGTTTGATAATGCCGTGACCCAGCGCCGCCAATTTTCCCAAAATATCCACCCCCGCGATAAATCCTAACACCGTCTTGTCGCCCTCTTCGCGCAAATTTACGTCCAGGTCGATCTTCATTCGGCTGCCGATTTTATTGTCCGCGCCGGACGCCCGGGCCTTGATACGACGAAGTTCGTCGCGCTCCAGCACCTCGATGATTGTTGGAAACTCGACTTTGAACGGCCCGACCTTTTCGATCATGGTGGCGGAGTAACGCTTGCCGGCTTCGAGGGTTTTCGCCTCCCGACAACCCGGCACGCAGGCGATGAAACGGTCCACGTCCCAAATGAAGTTCCAAACTTTTTCCACAGGCACCGCGATCTCGATTTCTTTTTGAAATTGCAAGAAAATTCCTCCCACACAGTATGCAATTTTTGCTATCAGAAGCGCGTGCGCGTGGCAAGCGAAAATGGCAGGTTAAATGTCGCTCTCCGGGGCCGGGCCGCCAATCATAAAAAACAAACACCCCAACGGATGTAAAAAACGCTTATTCCGACCCCGTCGCTTCCGCGAAATCTTTTAGTTCTTTACGCAAATAAGCTTTGAGTTTCTTCTTCACCCGTTCTTCGATCTGGCGCACGCGCTCGCGGCTAATACCGTATTTCTCGCCGATCTCTCTGAGCGTCCGCGGCTCTTCGTTGAGCAATCTCTCGCGGTAAATAACCAGTTCTTTGTCCTTGAGACTCTTGGCGAAATGAGCCATCTTTTCGCGCAGCACTTGGCGGTACTGCGTGTCGGCGATCTCTTCCTCCGGGTTTTGCTTATGGTCAGGGAGAAAATTGAGCAGCGTCGCCTCATCCCCCTCACCGATCGGAACATCCACCGAGAGATCCCGGCTACCCAGCCGTTGCTCCATCTCGATGACTTCGTCTTCCTTGACGTTGAGCCGCTGCGCCAGTAATTTTGGCCCGGGCGTGATTCCTTGCGCTTCGAGCTTTTCCTTTTCCTTTTGCAGATTGAAAAACAGCTTGCGCTGAGCTTGCGTTGTGCCAATCTTAACCATGCGCCAGTCGCTCATGATGTAGCGGATGATATAGGCGCGAATCCACCAAACCGCGTAGGACGGGAAGCGGACCCCCCGGTAAGGGTCAAAGTTCTTAACCGCTTCCATCAACCCCATATTGCCTTCCTGGATCAAATCGAGAAGATTTTTAAAGGCCTTTTGATATTCCCGCGCGATCATCACTACTAGCCGGAGATTTCCCATCACGAGCTTATAGGCGGCCTCCAGGTTGCCGTACTCCTTATAATCGACTGCGAGCTTGTGCTCTTCCTCGCGGCTCAATACCGAGAAACGCCGGATCTCGGCGAGGTAGCGCCGGAGCGGGTCAAAGGGAACAAGCGCTTTGCCCGCACCCTCATCCCGCTCCTCAACCTCAAGAATCTTGGGAAGTTCGATTTCGGGAAATTCCCGCTCTATAGAAGTATCTTTTTCGTCCGTAGGCATGAACCGGTCCAAATTCCTCGCCAGCCGGCAAGCATTCGGTGATTACCGGCGCGAGGGTCACTGCTATGGAACTAACGCGGTCGAACTCCGAACAGGCTGGCTAAAGGAGGGAGAATAAAAAACCGTCGACAACCAACCATCAGGATTGGCCGGCGGTTTTTCGCACCTTTCCGGCGGCAATTTCGCGCAAAGCGACGACGACTTCTCGGTTATCCGAGTCAATAAGCGGCTTGGCTCCCTTGAACAGTTGTCGCGCGCGCTTGGACGCAAGCATCACCAATTCAAACCGGCTATTAACTTTTTGCAGGCAATCTTCGACCGTAATGCGAGACATTAAAATCTCCTTCCGAAGTGTGCCAACATTCAAGCAGATTTCCCCTAAGCAGTCAATCTGAGAATTACCGGATATTATTGGTAGCGCTGAAAATTTATTTCGAAGAGGAGAGCTAAGAGATTATTTGGCCAAACCAGTTCGGGAAAACTGGCCAAGTGGACGAACGCTGAATCCGGGGTAGATCGGGAAGGCGTTATTGGAAGCAGGCAACGCGCAATGACACCACCTAGACGCGCTGCCCGGGGCACAGCAGGCAATAAATATGGGTTCAGTGCTCGATTTCGAAGCTAGCTTTGGTCTTGGCAAAGGCCATATCCAAGGCGATGCCAGTCACGATGGCATGCCAGGCGTCGTCCTCGGATAATCCCTTGCCTTTTATCGATCGCCAAAGACCGATGACTTCTTCTTCTGATACGGTTTCAAAGAAATCTTGTTCAGGATCATTCGTCCAGTGTCTGATTGGGCTGTTTCTCATAAGAGTTTTTCGCTCCTTAAATCTTGAATCGGCAGCGATGTCACTGGCTTAATTACGCAATCAGAGTGCCAATCAATCGGGTGCGAAACCATCGATTTTTGGCCGATCTTCGATACTTTAAATGAATATCGTTTGGCAGGTATGACCATATTTTGGCAGCCATGACCATAATTTGGCAGCCTCCAACAGCACCGTCGCGGATTACTACTGTTTCAGCGGCACTCGTATGATCCTTTGCCACGGGCAGGACTTGCCTCTGAAACGAGTCGCAATGACTCCGGTCGCCGAGATCTAGCCGATAACTGCCATCCCAGACACTTCAATCATACAATCGGGGTTATACAGGCTTTTCACTTCTACCAGCGTTATGGCCGGAAAATATTTTCCGAAAATCGCCCGGTAGAGGTTGCCGAGGGGCTTGGTATTTTCGTGATAAGCCTGTACATCGGTAACGTATATCGTCAACACCGCGTACTGGTTCGGCTTACCACCCACGGCCTGTACGGCAGTGTTTAGGTTTTTCATCACCTGCCCGAACTGCGCGACAAAATCGCCTTTACCCACGACTTCACCTTTCTCGTTAAACGGCGCTTGCCCAGCGACATGAACGATCGTTCCACCCGTGAGTTTGGCAACATGGGCATAGCCGACTGGAGGTTCCAGTCCAGCGGGGTTGATTAGCTCAAAAGGCATAACGCGCAACTCCTCGTCATTGGAACATCATTGAACCAATCCGGTAGTGGCCGGAGTCCAGTAGTTGATAAAACTCTTGAGTTCGCCGACCACGTCATCCGATGCCGCGACGTAGGGCAAAATGATGCGCGTCGCCCCCGCATCGGCGTAGGGCTTGATCTGCTCGACGACCTCGCGAGCCGAAGTCGCTGCCACCAACGGCAACCCTTCAAAAAGACGATCCGTGATAAGCTGGCGCGCCGCATGAAACCCTCCCGATTTCCAAGCCGAGCGCATGGCCTCGACTTCCGGGGCGAATCCCATGCGGCCGAAGAGATCGCGGTAGTAATCCGCCAGCGCGTAGTAGGTCAGCGCGTGGCTCAGCGCTTCGCGGGCAACCTCGTGGCGGTCGGCAATGGAGCAGCGGATTTTGCAGATGATCTCGATTGCTTCCGGCAATTTTCCCGCGTCCACTGGCGCCCGCTCTCACCTCACCGGCGATGCGGCGAATTTCATTGGGATTTGCCATGTTGATCAAGACGCCGTCGGCAATCCGCCCGGCAAGCCGCGTCATCTTCGGGCCAAAAGCAGCCAAATAAACAGGGATCCGATTCTCACCCGTTTTGAACGCCATCTTGAAAGCATGGGCCGTAAAATACTTGCCGCTGAAGTCGAGCTTATCTCCGCGCATGGCGCGCTGAACGATATCAAGATACTCTTCAACTCGACCGAGGGGATGGTCCATAGTCACGCCATGCCAGCGCGCGATGGTCGGGTTTGACGACCCCAAACCGAGCAAAAAACGCCCCTGCGACAGCTCATCGAGCCCCGCCGCCTGCAGCGCGAGAGTAACCGGCGTCCGGCCCAGAATGTGATAAACCGCCGAGCCGATTTTCATTCGGCTGGTTACCGCCGCCACCGCGCTCAACATCACCGTCGGATCTTTATTGTTGGCTTCTCCACCCCAGGCGCAGCCAAATCCATGATCCTCCGCCAAACGGGCCAATTCGGGAATCGCATCCATTGGCAATTGCGCGCCGGAGTTAAACTCGATATCGATTTGCATTTCTTATGATCTTTCAGGTTCAAACCGTTCAATCAGTTCAAACGGTCAATGATCGCTGTGCTTGAACACTTTGAACCTATTCTCTTGTCGCACGGTTTGAACGACTTGAACGACTGGAAACCGTTTGAACGACTAATTTAGCTGTAGCTCGCCGGCAGATTCATCCTTAGAATCTCGATCTTCTCGGTCATTTCCACATGCCGAATAAAGTGGTATTTGTTCTCCACCTCGTCCACCGGATACGGTCGCACTTCGGTGCGTTCCGTAGTGACTTTAGCGCCGATAAAATGAAGATCGCGCCCCTTCGTCAATTTGAGTAATGCGCTTAGCACCAATCCAGTGTCAGATCAAGCCATTTTTCGCACCCCTCTTTCCTTTGCCTTTTTCTCGCTACTTAGTGTAAAAATCATAGGCACCCAAAAAAAAGTCACTATGAAGGGAGAACAGAGATGTTAAAGCTTTATGATTTCAAATCGTCGCCCAACTGCCAGCGCGTAAAGGTCGTCCTGGAGGAAAAGAAGATCCCCTACGAGACCGTAAACGTCGACCTACGCGCCGGGGAACAAAAAACCCCCGATTATCTTAAGATCAATCCGTACGGCAAGGTGCCGGCCATCGCCGATGGCGACAACGTTCTGTACGAAAGCTGCATCATCAATGAATATCTAGATGAAAAGTATCCGGCGACGCGGCTCATGCCCACTGACCCTGGGGCGCGGGCGAAAGCCCGCATCCTGGTCGATTTCGGCCTGACGCAAATGGACTCGGCGTATACGAAGTTGCGCATGGAAATGACAAAGGACGAAAAGGAGCGCAACCAGGAGACCCTCAATGCGGCAAAAGAGGACATCAAGAAACGGCTCCAGCGTCTGGAACAAGAACTCGGTGATAAAGAGTATCTGATGGGTAATTTTTCCCTGGTTGACGCTGACTTGATCCCGCGCTTTACGCGGCTTGAAGGTTTTGGCGTGTTACCGGATCCCTCACTGCCCCGCCTGGGCAAATATCTGCAGAGAATGAAAGACCGCCCATCGGTTAAAACGATTCTTTAGCGGCCCGCTGAATAACTCTGATTGCAGGCTGCTCAAAGATCTCAGAGGCGAGGCGCGCGAATGAAATGGAGCGTTGGAGTAACGGAGTATTGGAGGATTGGGGCTCGAGCCCATCATTCCGCCACTCCAGTACTCCAGCACTCCAGTCACTATGAGGTGATCGCGCGCAACGAAGCATATGAGTCTTTTTCAGCAACCTGCTAGAGTCTTTTCGGCCCTGCTCCGCCCGTATCTTCGCCATCTCGCCAAACCTTCGCTGCCGCGCTACCGCGGCGAACTCGCTCTTCGCGGCCTAGAAAAACAAGTGAGTGTCTTCTGGCAGAGCGAAGGCATTCCCCATGTTTTCGCGGCGAATGAACATGATTTATTTTTCGCGCAAGGCTACCTGCATGCCCAGGAGAGGCTCTGGCAGATGGATTTCAACCGGCGCTTTCTCTCGGGACGCCTGGCCGAGATCCTCGGGCAGGTTGTCGTTCCGTGGCAAGAGCTCACCAGCCAATTTCGCGGCTGCGACAGCGTCGACGCCGATTATTTCATGCGCCTAATCGGCATCCGCCGCGCCGCGCTCGCGTCCGCCGGCATGCTTAGCGAGGAGGATCGGCGGCGGCTTGAAGCCTATAGCGACGGCGTTAATAGATTCATCGAGCAATGCGGTAAACGTTTGCCGTTGGAGTTTCGCTTGCTGCATTATACACCCGATCCGTGGCGGCCCGAGGACACTCTCACAATCGGCAAAGGCTTTGCGTTTCTTCTGTCACTGCCGCTGTTCACGCGCCTGAACGCCATTGCGGTCGCGGCCAAGCTCGCCGGCGAGCCGGAAAAGCTGCACGACCTTTATCCGTTGGGTTACGACGGCAACTTTACGATTACTCACGCTATGTGGGATTCGACGCGGCACCTCTGGCGTTTTACCGCGGGCATGCTCGCCGCAAACGATTGTTACCCCGCGGGGCACGGCAGCAACGCTTGGGTGATTGGCCCGAGCCGTTCCGATGCTGGCTGCGCGATTCTGTGCAACGATCCACACCTGCGCATGATGGTGCCATCGGTTTGGTACTTGATGCATTTGAAAGCCGACGCCGAGCCACCTCAAAATGATAGCTACGAGGTCTGGGGCGCCTCTTTACCCGGCTGTCCGGGCATCCAGGTCGGGCACAACAGATGGATCACCTGGGGCATTACCGCGGCGCTGTGCGACGATGTCGACGTTTATTGCGAGAAAATCCATCCGTTGGAGCCTGACCGCTACCAAATAGACGGCCGCTGGTTTTTGATGGACCGCCATGGCGAAAGCATCCGCGTCAGGCGGAAAGGTTTGGTCGAGAAAACCGTACGCTGGACTCGCCACGGCCCGGTGATCAGCGATTTTGCTGGGCGATTATCAGGGCCGGAAGCCTTGAGCCTGCGCTGGACCGCCCATGAGGCGAGCCAGGATTTTAGCGGTCTCTATCGTCTTAATCGCGCGCGCAACTGGGATGAATTTCTCGAGGCGCTATCCTATCAATCCGCCCCGAGCTTAAACTTCGTCTATGCCGACCGTCTGGGAAACATCGGCTACAGCCTCGCCGGCAAGGTTCCACTACGGACCGGCGCGCCATCGGTATTGCCGCGCGAGGGTTGGCGCGGCGAAAATGAATGGCGAGGTTTTGTGCCCTTTCGCGATTTGCCGCGCCTGTTCAATCCCTCTGAGGGCGCCATCGCCAACGCCAATAATCAGATTGTGGATGACGCTTTCGAACATTATCTTTCGGGATTCTTCGAGCCCCCATATCGTGCACGGCGCATCCGCCAACTGCTCGCGGCAAGCGAGACCCACTCAATCAAGAACATGTCAGCCACGCAGGGTGATCTTGTTTCACTTCACGCCAGGGAACTAATTGCGACCCTCAGCGCCGAGCTAGCGGCAATACGCGCCGATGGAAGCGATCTCATGGCCGCCGCCGATTACCTGCTTCGTTGGGACGGTCACTGCGGTACGGATAGCGTCGCAGCGACAATCTTCCATGTGTTTCATCACCAGCTTATCAAGAGCCTCCTGGTTCCAGCTTTGAGCGAAGAGTTCTTCGTTACCTACGTCGAAATTATCAATCAGAGCATTGTACCTATCGATAAGATTCTGGGTAACCCGGCCTCACCCTGGTTTACCGAGCGGCCACGCGGAGAACTGGTGCGCTCGGCCCTGGCCGAGGCCTGCGCCAAACTCACGGAATCTCTCGGTCCGGAGCAAGTTCACTGGCAGTGGGGCAAGCTCCATACCTTGACTTTGAATCACGCTTTCAGCCGGATCGGCTTCTTACGTCCAGTTTTCTCGGTAGGGCCCTTCCCCTCTGGCGGCGACAACTTTACGATCAATCTTGGCTTTTACCGTCATTCAAACCCTTATCAACATACCGTCGGTCCCTCCATGAGAATGATCGTCGAGACCGGGCCAAGTATTCGGTCAAAGTTCATCCTCCCGTCAGGCCAATCCGGTCATCCCTTCTCTCAACACTTCCGTGACCAAACGGCGCGATGGCAAAGGCAGGACTACATCGAACTCAGTGGCAACGAAGAACAAATTCGCCATTGGCCACTGCTCTTACTAAAACCAGCGAGCTAGAAACAGCGGCCGACGGCGCGACTAAAATTGCCGGTTTGGGGAATAAATTCCGTTGGCGGGTTGTTTGCTCATGAAAAGGTTTCTCGCGAGATCGCGCGGCCAGCGTCATAATGAGCGAGGAGTCGAGACGACCGTGGCGGATGCTGACGGCATAATCAACTACATTCCGCAACTACGCCGCTACGCAAGAGCGTTGACCGGTGATTTCACCTCGGCGGAAGACCTAGTGCAGGATACCATCGAGAGGGGTTGGAAGCGCATGGCACTTTGGCGTCCGGGCAGCGACCTGCGCGCTTGGCTCTTCACAATTATGCACAATCTTTATGTCAACCAACTCAAGGCCGGACGACGGCGCACGAGTCAGGGCATCGGGCATAACGAAGTTGATTTGCAAGTTTCGCCGACACACGACAATCAGCTCGAGTTAATCGACCTGAACAAATTCCTGCAGCGATTGCCCCATGAACAAAGGGAAGTCGTATTATTGATTGGGTTAGAACAGCTGTCCTATGACGAAGCAGCAAAGGTCCTCGGCGTGCCTATCGGCACCGTCATGTCCCGTTTGTCCCGCGGCCGCGAACAACTGCGCTCGATGATGAACAGAGGCAGTTCTGCGGCGCAACTCAAGGTGATCAAATGACCACCCAAAGCGCAGCCGTATCAGAAACTGACTTACACGCTTATGTTGACGGCGGGCTGGCGCAGGAACGCCGGGGCGAAGTGGAAACTTTTCTCTCCGGCAATCCACAGGAACAGGCGCGGGTGCAAGCTTACCAGGAGCAAAATCGGATACTGCATGCTTTCTTCGACCCAGTGCTAGCTGAACCTGTCCCAGCGAAGTGGCAAACTTTGGCGCGCCGCTGGCCCTTCCCGGCAAAAGCCGTTGCCGCGGCCCTGGCTTGGATCGTTGTCGGGGGAATATTGGGTTGGTTTCTGCGCGGAGAAACAACCAGCAGGTCAGCAAAGGACGTTGATTTTGCCCGGCAGGCGGCCCTCGCCCATACGGTTTACACCCCAGAAGTGCGCCACCCCGTGGAAGTAACCGCGGAGCAGGAAGAACACCTGGTAAACTGGCTCTCAAAGCGGTTGGGCGGTAAGCTCAGAGTCCCGCACCTGGTCGATCTCGGCTTCGAACTAGTGGGCGGACGCTTGCTTCCGGGCGATCAGGGACCAGTGGCGCAGTTCATGTACCAGGACCCAAGCGGCAAGCGCTTGACCCTGTACGTAAAGACCGATCCCAGCTCAGAGCGTGAAACTGCTTTCCGATATTCCCAACAAGGAAAGGTCGCTGTATTTTATTGGCTCGACCGTCGTCTAAGCTATGCGCTGTCCGGAGAGATGCCGAAAGACGAGCTTTTAAAGGTCGCCAACGCGATATACCAGAGGCTTAATCCCTAGTTTGAGCCATAATGGCAAAGCTGGCCGCAGAGGGCAAAAGCGCCCGTAGTTTAATTTGACAATTTGTCAAATGTACGGCATAAAGGGCCGCTCGTTAACAAACGTTTGGCAAGGAGATTTCATATGGCACGCGTTAGAAATGCGATGTTGGCCGGGATGCTCGGTGCCCTCATGACACTGTTTTCGGTCTCTTCTATTGCGGCCGTCGAAGTGGGGCAACCCGCTCCCGATTTTGAACTTGACAGCACCTCGGGTGGCAAGCTCAAATTGAGTAGCCTGAAAGGTAAGAACGTACTCATCAATTTCTACGTGCTCGATTTTAGTCCAACCTGAATCAAGGACCTGCAGGCGTCCGGTTCGGACAATCTTGCGATGTTTAAGGCCGAGAACACTGAAGTCTTAGGGATTAGCGCCAACGCTCACGTTTTCCCAGAAGGCGTTCGTAGACTTCGCCAAAATCAACTACCCATTACTGAGCGATAGAGACGGTAAAGTGATGCAGTCGTATGGCGTCTATGACGAGCCGAGAAAACTCGCCAAACGATCTTACATCATTATCGATAAAGAGGGGGTGATCCAGTATCTCAACATTCGGCCGACGAACACGGAGAAAGATTTGCTCTCGACCGAACAGCTTTTAAATGAAGTGAAGAAAGTCAACAAAAAATAGACGTTAACGAATTCCACAAAAGGAAAGGAGATATCAATCTTTATGGGCAAATACTTTTTGATCGCGGCGGCGATCTTCACGACTTTGGTATTCTCTTCGCAGGCGTTCGCGCAGGCCGATGTCATTGAGAAGCGCCAGCAACTGATGAAAGGCCAGAGCGCCGCTGCCAAGGCGATAAAGGGCGCCGTCGAGTCGAAAGACTACGCGACGGTGGAAGCCAAAGCGAAGGATCTCATGGGCAGCGCCGACAAAATCGTCGAACACTTCCCAAAGGGAAGCACCAAAGGCAAAACCAAGGCAACGGCGGCGATTTGGGAAAAATCGGATGATTTCGGCGCCAACGCCAAGAACTTGAGCAAAGCGGCTGGTGAGCTCGCAGCCGCGGCCAAGAGTGGTGACGCCGGAGCCGTAGATGCGAAGGTAAAAGCTGTGAGCGGAGCTTGCGGTAATTGCCACAAACCCTTCCGGGCCGACAAATACTCCGAATAGGTTGTCATTCGTCCAGTCGCAACGGCAAAACATTCACTCCCAGGAAAGCCCCTGCCCCGCCAGGGGCTTTCTTGTTTCTAGCCGCCCCGTTCGGTACTATTCTTCAAAATATGTCTTCCGGAGGGTTCCGTAGTAAAAATGAATAAGCTTCTCGCCTTCGCCATCTACCTCGCGTTTATTCTAGCTGCGCGTTTTCGGCGTCGGCACAGATGACCCGCCTCAACGTCGGCTATAGCGCTGTCAGCGCCGACCAGTTGCCGGCCTGGGTTGCCAAGGACAGCGGCATCTTCACCAAGAACGGCCTGGAAGTGCAGTTGATTTTTTTCACCGGCGGCACGACGGCCATTCTCGCGCTGGTCTCCGGTGATGTGCCGATCACCCAGGTGTCCGGACCCGGCCTGGTAAGCAGTTCTCTGGCGGGTTCCGACTCGGTGTTCGTCGCTTCTGGCATTACTTCCCTCAACTACGTACTGATGGGCAGGCAAGGAGTCAAAACCACGGAACAACTTAAAGGCGGAACCCTGGCGATTAGCCGGTTCGGTTCGGCCACCGACTCCATCGCCCGTTTTGCGCTGCGGAACGTGGGGCTCACGCCGGGCAAAGATGTAACGCTCGTGCAGGTAGGCAGCGGACCTGAGCGCCTCAACGCGTTGGTGACCGGCAAAGTAACCGCGGCGGTCATCAACCCTCCTTCCAGCTTCATGGCCGAAAAGCGCGGCCTCGCGGTGCTCGCGGATGTGGCGAAGATGGGGTTGGTGTTTCAGCACACCGGCGCGGCAACCACCAAAAAATATATCCGCGAGCACCAGGACACAGTCCGCCGCTACGTCAAGGCTCACGTTGAAGCAGTGCACAAAATGTGGACGGACAAGGAAGCCACCATCCGTGCCATCGGTAAACACATGCCGGGCGTAGAACGAGAGTTTCTGGAGAAGAGCTACGAAAACGTCATGAGCGAAACGCTATTTTCGAAAAAGCAGTACCCGAGCCTAGAGGGCTTGAAGACGGTTCTCAACGAGATTGCGGAGCGGGACCCGCGGGCGAAGAGCGCCAAACCCGAACAATTCGCCGATTCAAGTTTTATCAGGGAACTTGACCAGAGCGGCTATATCGACAGCCTCTATAAGAAAAAATGACTCCGTTCAAATCGTTCAAGCCGTTCAAGCGATTCAAATCGTCTCGATTCATCCAATCCAAAACGGCTTGAACTGTTTCAACGTTTTGAACCGCTTGAACGATACGTTTTAGATGCTCACCGACAAGAAGGGCGAGGAGGCCGCGCGGGAAATCGCTGCCTGGGCGAATCGTATTTCGTCTACCGTTGACAAGGAGCTCACCGTAGATGTCCACGACGACCACCCTGACTCGAACACTTACTTGATCCGACTTGGCAAAGGCGCCCGTGTCCTGCTCTTCCGCTTATCCTATGGCCAGGCGCACGGCGACGGGCGGGAAGCCGAATGCGAACGCACCCTCAGGCGTAAAATCAAAGACCTGTGGAATTTGATTTAGAATTTCCGTTCAAACCATTTCGAACGTTCGAGTCATTCAAATCGTCTCAGGGCACTCGCGAATCGAACGTTTTGAACTGTTATTCTCGGTGCAGCAGCCGCGCCGCATCTTTGGCGAAATAGGTAAGAATCATGTCCGCGCCGGCGCGGCGGATCGAAAGTAGAACCTCCATCATGATGCGCTGTTCGTCGATCCAGCCGTTGGCCCCCGCCGCTTTGATCATCGAGTACTCGCCGCTGACGTTATAGGCAGCCACCGGATAGCCGAACTTCTGCTTGACGCGGTAAACGACGTCGAGGTAGGCCATCGCCGGTTTTACCATGACGATGTCCGCGCCCTCGCGGATGTCCATTTCGACTTCCCGCAACGCCTCATCTGCGTTTGCCGGGTCCATCTGGTACGAGCGGCGGTCGCCGAACTGCGGTGTCGACTCCGCCGCTTCGCGAAACGGCCCGTAAAATCCCGACGCGTATTTAGCCGCGTAAGCCATGATCGCGGTGTGCGCAAAACCGTTTTCGTCGAGCGACTTGCGAATCGCGCCGACCCGCCCATCCATCATATCCGATGGCCCGACAATATCGGCGCCGGCGCGGGCGTGAGACAGCGCTTCTTTCGCGAGCAACTCCAGGGTGCTGTCGTTGTCAACGTCGCCATTTTTGATCACCCCACAGTGGCCATGGTCGGTGTATTCGCACAAACAGACATCGGTGATCACCAGCATCTCGGGAGTTTTCTCTTTCATGAGCCGAATCGCCCGCTGCACCACACCGTCGTCAGCGTAGGCTTCGCTGCCCACGCCATCTTTGTGTTCCGGAATACCGAAGAGAATTACCGCCGGTATTCCTAACGCGCTGGCCTCCTCGCACTCGCGCGCCGCGCGGTCTACGGACAATTGCGCCACGCCGGGCATGGACGAAACCGGCTGAACCTTGTCCTTTCCCGGACCGATGAATAGCGGATAGATGAGATTCTTCGGGCTGAGGCTCGTTTCACGCACCATCGTCCTGATTCTTTCATTGCGTCTCAGTCGTCTTGGCCGGTAACGCGGAAAGTCCATTTGTTTCTCCGACCTCCCCTCCCATTTCCTCCCCCGCTTGCGCAGGTTAGGGTGGGGGCAAATTGCCTTGGAAATATTCGACCATAGCGTATACCAATCCGGGAATCGTAAACTCCCGCGCCGATACTGCAGCGATACCGCCTAGCTCTTCGATGGTTTTTTTTGTGATCGGTCCGATGCAGGCAATCGGCGTTTCGGCCAAGATATCCGCCAACCGTTGCCCGTCGAACAGCCGCGCGAAATTCGATACTGTGCTGGGACTAGTGAACGTAACCATGTCGATGGCCCGCCGCCGGAGCGTTTCTTTCAGCTTGCCTGTGTCGGCTTGCGGAATGACCGTGCGATAGGTTTCGACGACATCGACCTCGGCGCCCCACTGCCTTAGCGTTTCGGGTAAAATTTCTCGCGCTTTTGCCGCGCGTGGGATCAGGACGCGCTTGCCGCGCATGGCCGCCGTATTCAGGACGTCAAGAATGCCCTCGGCCTGGTAAGTCGCGGGCACCAAGCAGTTCTTCACGCCGGCCGTTTCCAAGCGTTTCGCCGTTTCAGGCCCGATAGCGGCGATTTGAACGTCCTCCAGTTCGGCCACGCTTCTTTTATGTTGAGCCATGCATTCAAAAAATCTCTCGACGCCGTTGGTGCTGGTGAACATCAGCCAGTCGTAGCAATTTAATTTTTTGATGGCTTCCTCGAGCGGCCGTGGATCCCTAGGAGGATGTATCTCAATCGTCGGGAATTCGATCACCTCGCCACCCTGCTCTTCAATTCTGCGCGCCAAGCTATCCGCTTGGGCCCGGGCCCGCGTAATCACGATGCGCTTCCCCAACAGAATCTGCGATGCCGGCGCCGGGTGGTTACCGTTCATGTCCTACGACTCGCTTACTCCGGCTGCAACCGCGCCAGCAGCTTTTGCGCCCCCTGGCTGAGCAGCCGATCAGCCAACTCTTTTCCCAACTCTTCGGCTTTCATGGCCAGTCCAGCCAGTTCGGCCTTGAAAAGCTCATGGCCACCCGGGTCCGCGACAACGCCGATGATCTCGATCAATTCACCATAAACCTGAGCCCGTGCCCCTACGGGCAAATGGCAACCGCCACCGAGGCGTTTGAGCAGACCGCGCTCGCCCTGCACCTCGAAATGCGTCGGCATATCATCGAGGAACTCGTATTCTTCGCGCAAGGAATCATCGTCGCGCGCCTCGACGGCCAGCGCGCCTTGAGCCGCGGCGCCCACGCAGATATCTCCAGGAAGAAATTCGCTAATGCGGTCTTCCCTGCCGATGCGCTTGAGTCCCGCCGCGGCCATGACCAGGGCATCGACCTCGCCGGCGTCGAGTTTTTTGAGACGGGTATCGATGTTGCCGCGAATCGGCGCCACGGATAAATCGGCGCGGTAATGTAAAAGCTGGGCTTTGCGCCTCAAGCTGCCGGTGCCGATCCGCGCGCCGGCAGGCAATTCGCTCAACCGCGCGCCGCTTCGCGCCACCAACACATCGCGCGGATCTTCCCGCTCCGGCACGGCGATGATGGCCAGGCCCGGCGCCAATTCCGTCGGCAGGTCCTTCATCGAATGCACGGCGAGATCGATTTCGCCGCTGAGCAAAGCCTCTTCGATCTCTTTGGTGAAGACGCCTTTGCCGCCAATGGCCTGGAGGGAAGCTTCGACGAAGCGGTCGCCACTGGTCTTGATGATTCGAAGGTTCACCTCCGCCGCCGGCCACTGCCGCTCGATCTCTCCCTTCAGCCAATTGGCCTGCGCCAACGCGAGGGCGCTCCCGCGGGTGCCGATGCGGACGGTTTTCACGACACTAACCTCGCGAGTTTATCCGCTCCTACGCGGCGGCATCTGATCATTTGCCCTCCAGGTCAAAGAGCTTTTTCAAGGCGGCTATAGACCGCATGTCCTCTTCGTCTTCTTCCGGCGCGTCTTTCTTCAAATGTGAGATCGGGCCGTGCAGCATTTTGTTGATCATCGCTGCGGTCATGTCGTCGAGGGCTTGCCGTTGTTCCGAGGACAAATCTTTCAGATTGCCGCTCAAGGACCTCGCCAATTCGCGCCGGCGAATCTCGTCAAAGTGCGCGCGCAGCGCAGCGATGGTTGGCGCGCGCTCCAGCGATCCGATCCAACGCCCGAAACTCTCGACTTCCTGGACCACGATCTCTTCCGCTTTTTGCGCCTCGTTGGATCGCTCCTGGAGATTTTCTTCGGCGACTTCCTTCAAGTCATCGATGTTGTAGAGATAGGCGTTGTCAATATCGTTAATGGCAGAGTCGAAATTTCGCCGATCGCCGATGTCGATAAAAAACATCGGCTGCTGCTTGCGCTCGCGCAGCACTTTTTCCACCGCCGGTGCATCCACCAGGATTTCCGGCGAGCCGGTGCAGCCAATCACCAGGTCGGCCATCTTAAGATAGCGCGGAAAATCTTCGAATAGGATCGGACTTCCATGTATCCGCTCGGCCACCGCTACCGCCCGTTCAAAAGTACGATTGGTCACCATCAGACTCTTCACGCCGCTGCGCTGGAGCTGGCGCGCCATCAGATCGCCCATCTTGCCCGCGCCGATCAGCATGACGGTCTTGTCATCGAAGCTATCGAAGATCCGCTTCGCGAGATCTACCGCCACCGAACTCACGGAAACGGCGCGGCTGGCGATGCCGGTCTCGGTGCGCACCCGCTTGGCCACGAAAAAGGACCGGTGGAATAGCCGATGCAAGACCGTTCCCACAGTACCGGCTTGCCGCGCAGCATCGTAAAACTCTTTAAGCTGGCCCAATATCTGCGGCTCGCCCACTACCATGGAGTCGAGGCTTGCCGCCACGCGAAATAAATGGCGCACCGCATCGGCGCCCCGATAAGTGTAAAGATGATCCTCCAGACTGCTCCCAGCATGCTCAGCGCGCTGCTCGTCGAGAAATACTTTCATGTCATGACAGGCGGTCTGCGCATCGGCGACCGCCGCGACCACTTCGACGCGGTTGCAAGTCGAGAGAATCACGCTTTCTTGGACGGCCGGATAGCCGCGCAACCGCACCAACGCGTCGCGCACATAGCCGTTTTCGAAAGCGACGCTTTCGCGCACTTCGATGGGCGCGCTACGGTGATTCAAACCGACGATGACGATCTCTTTTTGCACGGCTTATTCGAACCGGCCCCCATGCCGGCTGGGGAACAGGGTTTCGCCCCAGATAAAGTAACCAAGCACAACGCAGAATCCGAACATGGTAAGAATCGCGGCCTTCTTGCCACGCAAACCCGCGGTGATACGCCCGTGCAACAAAGCACCATAAAAAAGCCAGGCGATTCCCGATGAAATCTGCCGCGGGTCCCAAGTCCAATAATCCCCCCAGTAAATGCGCGCCAAGAGGCTCCCGGTCAAGATGCCGAGGGTCATCAGCGGGAAACCCCATACGAGCAACTGATAGTTCAACCGGTCCAGCGCCTCCAACGACGGGATTCGCTTGAGGAGAGCGGTCATCTTTTTATGCTTGAGGCCGCGTTCTTGAAGCAGATAAATCAGGCTCACCGCGAAGGCTAAAGCGAAGACCGCGTTGCCGAGGAACGCGAGCGTGAAATGAACCGGCAGCCAATAAGTCCTCAGTCCCGGCGGCAGCTCACCGCTGGCGGCGCCGAACGCGAAGGCGGCAAGAGTCATGAGGAATGCCACCGGCGTCACAATGGCGCCGAGAACCGTGAGCCGGTATTTGATTTGAATGACTAAATAAAGCGCGACAATGAGCCAGCTCTTGAAAGTCAGCGCCTCGTGAAACTGTGTTACAGCGGGATATCCTTCCTGGAGAAAATGGACGCTCAGCGCCGAGGTGTGGAGCAAGAATCCAGCGAGCAAGACTAGTGTCGGCAGCCGCGACGCGGTATTGCGAACGAGTACATAGAAGACAAAACTCGCGGTCGCCAGAAGATACAATACCGCGGTGGCCTTGAGCAGGATGATATCCATGATTTCAGGGCCATTATAGGACAACGTCGGCGGCCTTCAAGCCCGTAGAATGCGCTGATTTCTACGCCCCAAATCCAGTCCGCCTGCTGTGCATCTCCCCCCGCCGCAACCTGGATGCCCGCTGGAGCTTGTCCTGAGTCCAGCCGAAGGGCGGGCATGACGATTGAGGAAACGCCTTCCCCCTCGTCTCACCTACCCCACAAAATGCGCGCCGCCGTCGACATTGAGCAACTGGCCAGTCATAAAATCACTCTCGGGTGACGCCAAGAACATCACGGTGCCGACCAGATCATTTTCCACCTGCGTGCGTTTGAGCGCGCGACCAGCGACGCGGCTGGCATTGAAGGCTGGATCCACTTGCCGCCCTTCGGTGACGACGAAGCCTGGGCTTACCGTGTTGACGCAAATATTATAATCACCGAGCTCTTTTGCCATCGCCCGAGTCATCGCAATGAGCGCGCCTTTCGATGTCACGTAATGAATATAATTCTGGCCGCCGTTGAGCGCCGTGCCGGAAGAAATATTGATGATCTTTCCCTTTCCCTGCTGCTTCATGTACGGAAATGCCGCTTTGGCGCAGAGCCACGACCCGCGCACGTTGACCGCCATCGCTTTGTCGAATTCATCGACTGCCATTTCCCAAAACACGCTTTTCTTGACGCTCATGAAGTAAGCGGCATTGTTGACCAGCACATCGACGCCGCCGAACTGCTTCGCCACTTCGTCGACCATCGCCTTGACGCTCTTTTCATCCGAGACATCGCACGCCATGCTGATGGCCGTGCCGCCCATGTCCCGGATCGCTTTCACCACGTGATCGGCGCTGGCAATGTCGGGCAAGGCGACTTTTGCGCCTTCTTTAGCGAAGCCAATGGCGTAAGCTTTGCCGATCTTGCCGCCGCCGCCGGTAATGATGACTGATTTGTCCGTGAAGCGCATAAGAGCCTCCTTAAAATATAGGAATCGTAGTTCAGCCCTTAGCACCGCCCACGCGGACCTGTCAATTCCAAACAAGAGTTCTGGTTGAATCCACGGGAGATTTTAGTAATGATCTGTTCGGGGACTTGAAACAAACCAAACGACGCGGGAAGTGATGCAATGGCTAAACTAAAACTTACCATCGCCTGTGACAAGTATGATTATTTGCAGCCGCTGCGGGAGGGAAGAGTTCAAGCCAGAAATACGTGAATTCAAACTACCAGACTACACTTGATCTGATGGTTTAAGTTATCGAAAGTAACACAGGAGGTTCTGCCAATGTCAGATTACCGCATCATCGACGCCGATGGGCATGTCATGGAACTGGACAGCGAACTTCGCGAATTCATCGGCCCGCCCTATAAGGATTTGGAATGGCACCAGAGCTATTCCTTCTGGCCGGGTCTCACGATGGACGGCTATCTCCGTTCGCTGCGCCAGAAGGGCGGCTGGGCCGGCGGCGGCGACGGACCCAAGGCCAATCATTGGCTAGATTTTCTCGACAAAAACAAAATCGAGTTGACCGTTCTTTACCCGACGCAGGGTCTCACCCACGGCGCCATTCAAGACAAAGACTGGGCGATCTGCATGGCGCGGGCCTATAACGACTGGCTTTATAACAAGTTCATGAAAGTCAGCCCGCGACTGGTGGGGGTCGCGCTCCTGCCGATTCAAGACATTGCCGAAGCCGTGAAAGAACTGCGCCGCGCTGTTAGTGAATTAGGTATGGTCGGAGCCGTCCTTCCGGCGGTGGCGCCGGCGGGAAGGCTTTACAGCGGGCCTGAGTTCTATCCGCTCTGGGAAGAAGCGCAGAAACTCGACGTGCCGGTTTCTACGCACGGCGGGCTCAGCATGCCGTCCCTCGGGTTGGACATGGTCAACAACTTTACCATCGGACATACTTTAGAACATCCCTTCGCGCAGATTCGCCAATTCGTCGCCATGATGTTCGAAGGCGTGTTCGAGCTTTTTCCCAATTTCAAATTCGGCTGCATCGAATGCGGCGTCGGTTGGGTGCCGTACATGATGGACCGCATGGACGAGGAACAAGAGCGCAAAGGCCACTACTCGCCGCGCTGCAAGCTCAAGCCGAGCGAATACGTCAAAAAGGGCAATATCTACTTCGCCGTGGAAGTCGAAGAATCGGCGCTGCCCCTCGCCGCCAAGGTAGCGAACGACAACGCGCTCATCTGGGCATCGGACTATCCCCACGAACGCGACCAGCGCGACTTCAGCCAGGACATCCCGAATTTGATCAATCGCAAAGACGTGAGCGACGAGCTGAAGCGCAAGATTTTCTGGGACAACCCGCTGAGATTCTATCCCAGGCTCAAGACGCGAGTCGAAAAGGAGCAGACGAGAAAAGCCGCCAACGCGTAAATACAATCAAGCGCTCTATCGCGCGTCCGACCCTCTCCCGCCTTCATCCTAACCTTCTCCCAGAGGGAGAAGGAATTAGACTAAGCCCGTTCTACTTGCTATGGACAATAACGCTGCAATTGCGCTACACCTTATTCATGACCGCTGACGAGTTCATCGCCGAACTGTGGAGCTACGCCGCCGAAGTCCCGATGGAACAACACCCGTGGTTCGACGGCATCATCAAGCACCGTTGGAGCAAAGAGCAGATCATCCTGGGTGAAGTGCAGCATTATCTGCGGGTGCGCACGAATCCGATCTTCTTCGGTTACATGGCCATCAATGCCGTATCCGCCAAGGAATACGCGGTAATGGACACCGTCCTGGAAAATTTCATGGAAGAGCTGGGCGGCAAACACACTCACGTCGATATCATGCTGCAATTCCTCCAAGAAGGCGGCATCTCGCGTGAAGAAGCTGATAACGCCGAGCCCGCGCCCGGGACGTTAGCGGCAATCGAGATGATCATCGGGTGCTGCCAGCGCCGCTCGGCGTTGGAAGGCGTCGCCATGCTCGCCTTCGTCGAAAGCCAACTTGGCGGCGCTGGTAAAATTTCCGAGAAGGTCTATCGGGAGCTAACCGGTTACTATGGGTTTTCACCGCGCGCGGCGCAAACCTACGATCTCCACGCGGCCCAGGACGAAGGCCACGGCAGCCGTCAGATTGACGCAATTCGCCTGCTAGCGAAGGACGACGAAACCCAGAAAAAGATTCGTGCCGCGGTCAAACTTGGCCTGACTGCATTCACCTTGGAATGGGACGGCCATGTCCAGGCAATGACGGGCAAGCGGGAGTTCTGGGGTGGAGTGGCGGATCTCAATCTGCGGCAACCAACGGTTAGATTGCGATAACGAAAGTCTAGGGTCTAGCGTTTTGAGCTGGCTTGGGATAGGAGAACTCAGTCGTCATTCGGAGAAACTGCGTTAGATCGTCTCGGGCTAGAGTTGATAGCGAATCCAACGAGACGCGAGACTTTAAACTCTGGACAACCGATTCAGAGCGGCCAATCTTTCGGCAGATCTTTTCGCAGTTTCTGATAATCTGCGTCTTCGGCATAGGCCTTCCGGATCCGCTCGAGCTCTTTGATCAGCTTTTTCTGATCCATCTTCAAAGAATTGGAGACCATACCCGTGGTCTCTTCGAAGCCGACGCCTCAATTGCTCCGTCAGCCGCGCATGCGTCTGAGGATGTACAGGTCTTTTTCTTTATCCGCCACGGTTTTCTCCACTGAGTTCGGGATCGCTCACGCCCGCTAGAATTTTACGCCGGTGAAGCCGACCTCTTGCGTCGTTATCAACTCGGTTGTTGCGTTCGGTTCGCCCTTCTCATTGACGACTATTCGTAGCCGGACAAATATACGCCACGGCTCGCCTCGCCAGTTTGCCTGGAAAATCACGAAAGCGTTTTCGGTAACCAACCCCGACGGTTCATCGCAGCGGACCAAAGTCGAAAACTGCCTCGTTGCACCGGGCGCCAGATCGACCGGCGGATCGAATCCAAGCTCCTCCGACTTAAATTGCCCATGCGGCAAGCGCACGGCTAGGATGCGAATCGGGTCCGCGCCGAGGTTTTGAACGCTCCATCCAATGCTCCAACGCGCCAGCGTGTCATTTCGTTCGACCGAACTCTGGACAAGCGAAATTTGCGGCTCTGCATCTTTCACTGAAGCCACCGCGCCGTTTACGGTTTGAGCCGCCCTTCGACCCGCAGCTCCTGCTGGGCGAGCTTGAGAACACGATCGTTGACCACTCTTTCGAGAGTGAACTTGCTATCGACAAGACCGGCACGGATGTCCTCGTCGAGCATTTGTTGAAGTCCAGAGGTGACTATCGATAAATCAGCGGTAAGGCCCGGCGCGAAAAGGTCCCAGGCGGCGCCGATGATTTCGGGATCCCCTGTCAGGCCGGAATCGAAGCCGGCCTTGAGCGCCTCTTTCTTGTTGTACTTGGCGAGCTGGATTCCTTGAATATAAGCTTTTAGCATCCGTTTACTCGTCTCGGGATATTTTTCCAGGACCTCGTTGCGACTGACGATGATGTTTTGCGGTATGCCCAAAGACTCGCTCAAGTTGCTGATCAAAGAATAACCGCTCTTCAGGAGCCGCACCCCGTCTTCAGGCGAAAATGGCGCAGCGGCAATGATTCCCTTTTCGATGGCCGCCGCGCGCAACACGGTTCCGCCGATCGCCCGCAAGGTAACATCCTTGTCCGGGTTGATGTTATATTTTCTGAGAAACGCCTTCATGGCAAATTCCGAATATGTGCCGGCTCCGGTTATGCCGATCATTTTGCCCTTGAGATCCTCTACCGTCCGAGTCTGCTTGTTGCCAAGCAAGATGTAATTGGTCGTGCCGGAGGTGCATCCAATGATGGAAAGATCCAATCCGCGGGCGCGGCTGCGAAAAACCGCCTGCGCGCCGCCAATGGCGGCAAAGTCAACTTCACCGGAGACCAGCGCGGCTATGGCCGCCGGACCGCCGCGAATCAGGATCGGTTCGATACTCAACCCTTGTTGCTTGAAAAAACCTCGCGCCAGCGCCGCCCGAAAGGGAATCTCACTGTTCCAAGCCAGGCTTACGAACACCATTCGAATGTTTTTCTTTTCCTGGGCGAACGATTGTCCCGCGGTCAATGCCATAAATATGAGACAAACCGCTAGACGTGATAATCCTTGAAATTGCCTCATGGCATTTTTCCCTATCACTCCAACACTCCAAGGATCGCCACCAGTGCGAACCTGAATGCAACCCACCTTCGCATCCTAATGGAACCCCCGCCAGATGAGATCATCTGCCGTACGGTAACAGATACACCCCCGTGATAAAAGAGAAAATCCCGGACTCTCCTTGACAAAGGATGCCTATCATCTGCTACTTTGGGACTCCCGCGGGAAAGGAATTGGCGAATGGCCCAATCCCAAATCGACAAGCAATCGAACGGCAGAAAGCTGAAGCTTGGTATCGTCGGCATTGGCGTCGGTGCGTCGGAAATTTTGCCCCAAATGGAGCAGATCCCGGAGTTCGACCTCGTGGCCGCCGCAGACGTTAATCCGCGGGTACTCGAGACATTCAAGCAACGCTATGGTTCGCGAACCTATGACAGCATCGAAAAACTCTGCGCCGATCCGGACGTCGAAGCCGTCTGGGTTTCGACGCCCAATCGATTTCACGCGCCGCACACGATCTTCGCCGCCAATCATGGCAAACATGTGGTGGTGGAAAAACCAATGGCGATTTCGTTGCAGGAAGCCGAGCAGATGATCGAGGCGTCGATCAAAAACAAGATCAAGCTGCTGTGCGGCCATACCCAGAGCTTTGGGCCGCATATTCGCACCATGCGAAAAATCATTCGCTCCGGTGAAGTTGGCAAACTGTGCGCGTTGCATGTTTGGGCGTATACGGATTGGATGCTCCGTCCGCGCACGGCCGAAGAACTGGATATCAACCAGGGCGGCGGGGTTCCCTACCGCCAGGGACCGCACCAGATCGACACCTTGCGCTTGCTCGGCGGCGGCATGGTCAGAAGCGTCCGCGGTACAACCGGGCAATGGTTTAAAGGACGGCCGATTCCGGGTTACTATTCAGCTTTCATGGAATTCGAAGACGGCACGCCGGCGACCCTCATGCACAACGGCTACGGCTACTTTCTGGCCTCGGAGTTGGTGCCTTGGGGCAAGCAGAACAGCCGTTATAGCGAATCGGAACGCGCTTCGATCAGAAAATCGTTATTGGATGGCACACGCGATGAAAACGCCGATAAAGACGATATGCGCATCGGCGGCGCCAATGAGCAAGAGGTTCTCAGTCGTGGAATCCCTGGGAGGGTTTGGCTGCCCAATGACCTGGGCATCTTGGTCGCTAGCTGCGAGCGCGCCGATATCCGCCAATCGCAGCATGGTCTCTACGTTCACAGCGACGAAGGGACAAGGGATGTTCCACTCATCGGCGGTGGCGGCCCGTCGCGCCGCGGCGAATTGATGGAACTCTATAACGCGGTCGTGCTCGATCAACCGATCCGTCACACCGGTCCGTGGGGCATGGCCACGTTGGAAGTTTGTTTGGCGATTATGCAATCGGCCAAGGAAAGAAAAGAAATTATGTTGTCGCACCAGGTTCCGGCGCCGGATGATTAACTAAGTTTCTGGTTTTTAGTTTCTGGTTTCATAGTTGAAGAGAAACCAGCACCAGAAATTAGGCGCCGCGGGATTAGCTATGCGGCTTCGAAGAAACTCGCCACACAATATGACGCCGAGAAATACGAACGGGTTTCCGGCTAACAATGAAACCAGAAACTTGAAACTAGAAACATTTCCAGGTTAGGGTCCCATGTACAACGGTCAAACAGTCGTCGATGTCCACGGTCATATGACCACACCCGCGCCCTTTCGCCAGTTTCTCGCTGAAACCGTGGCGCAAAACACACCGGGCCGAAAGCTCGAAATGACGGACGAGCAGTTGGAGAACGCCCAGCAACGCCATTTGAAATTCATGAACGACCGCAATATCGACGTCCAGTTCATCGGCCCGCGGCCCATCGCCATGTGGCACTGGATGAGGCCATTCCTTCAAGACTTCTGGGCCACCACCGTCAACAATGTCATCGCGCGCATCGTCAAACTGCACCCCGACCGCTTTCGCGGCATGGCGCAGCTCCCGCAATCGAAGGAAAAGGACACGCGCAACTGCGTCGCGGAGCTTGAACGCTGCGTGAAAGAATTGGGCTTCGTCGGCGCTTATTTGAATCCCGACCCGGCGGGCGACAAGCAAACCCCCGGAGTGCACGAGGAATACTGGTATCCGCTCTATGAAAAAGCCATAAGCTTGGATGTTCCCTTGATGGTACACCCTTCGATTACTTACGACCGCCGGTTAGAGGTCATCCCGGCGAATTACCAGATGAATAACTATTTGGAAGAATTCGTCGCCATGCAGCTCTATTCACATAGTAAAGTCTTCGAGACCTTCCCGAAACTGAAGATCGTGGTCTGCCACTGCGGCGGCGGTCTCAACCGGTTCATTCCAACCGACCATCACGTCGGGCGGCAAGATCTGCGCGATAATCTATATTTCGATTGCTGCGCCTACGACGAGAACTTTCTCGCCGCCGCCATCAAACAACGCGGCGTGGATCAAATGCTGTTCGGCACCGAATCCCCGGGTTCCGGCGGCGCCGTGCGCCCCGACACCGGCAAACCGTCGGATGATATGATCCCCGTGATCGACGCTCTTGGTTTCTTGAGCGCCGAAGACAAACTAAAGATTTTTCAGAAGAACCCGCTGAAGGTCTTTACGAAAGTGAAAATCTAGAATCTCTGACGATCGAGGATGGAGGATAGAAGATGGCCTATAGATTTGTTGGGAAGCCGGTTCCCCGGCTCGAGGGAGGGGAAAAAGTCTCCGGCAAGCTGCGTTACGCCGCCGACATTGAAATTCCGGGCGCCCTGTCGGCAAAGATTTTGCGCTCCCCCCTGCCCCACGCGCGCATAGTCAAAGTCGACACTTCCAAAGCCGCAAATTTCCCGGGCGTGCGTTGCATAATCACGGCGGCCGACATTCCGCCGGTTATGGTAGGCCTGAGAATGAAAGACATGCCGCTCCTCGCCCGTGACCGAGTCCGCTACGTCGGCGAGCCGGTGGCCGCTGTGGCCGCGGATAGCGTGGAGATTGCCGAAGAGGCGCTTGGCTTGATCGACGTTCAATACGAAGAACTACCGTATGTCACCGACCCCGTGGAGGCGATACGACCTGGTGCTCCCGTACTGCACGACAACCCAGCGCAATACAAAAACGCCCCAGAACGCTCCACGGAACTTCCCAACATTCAATCCTACGGCCAATGGAGCAACGGCGACGTCGAGGCGGGGTTTAGCAAAGCGACTCGCGTCTTCGAGCACACTTTTCGCACTCCGCTCGGCTTTCACGCCTACATCGAGCCCCATGCTTGCACCGTGCGAATTAATGAAGGCGGTCAAGTCGAAATCTGGGCTTCGAACAAGGCGCCGTTTACGCTCCGTGACCGCTTCGCGCGGGATTTGGGTCTCGATCCAGCGAGAATCAAAGTGCATATACTTCCCGTAGGGGGCGATTTCGGCGGCAAAACTTCCGTCGTCGAAGTGCCAGTTTGCTATTTCTTGGCTGAACGAACGGGCAAGCCCGTCAAAATGATTCTCGATTACAGCGAGGAGCTAGCCGCTTGCTCGCATCGCCACCCTGCCGTGATCACGCTCCGAACGGGTGTCGACAGCGAAGGCCAGCTCTGCGCGCTGCACGCGCGAGCGGTTTTCAGCGGCGGCGGTTATGCGGCGCTCAAGGCCAATGCCGAAGTCACCGTCCAAGGGCCGCGGCGCGTGGCCAGCTACTACCGCATTCCCGCGATTCAAGTCGAAACGTTTTGCGCCTATACCAACCAGGTCCCCTGCACGCAGACACGCACGCCGGGCAGCCCGCAAACGACCTTTGCCATGGAGTCGCAAATCGACATCATCGCGCGCGAGCTGGGCATGGACCCGGTCGAGTTTCGCAAAAAGAATTTGCTCCGGGCCGGTGATCCCACCCCTTTCGGTCAGAAACTGCAAGGCATAGTGGTACAGGAGACTGTGAACAAAGCTATCGATGTTTCCGGTTTCAAGAAGCCGAAAGGCAAAAACATCGGCCGTGGCTTGGCAGTCTATGAACGGCCCTCCGGCGCGGGTAAATCCGGCGCCGCGATCACGGTTGAAGCTAACGGCAGTGTCACCGTGGATCTAGGCGTGCCCGATGTCGGCCCGGGCATCCATACGGTCGTGCAGCAGATCGTCGGCGAGGTGCTCGACCTGCCACGGGAGCGCGTGAATATTCGCGTCGAAGACACCGACAAGTCGCCCTACGACTCGGGCACCGGCGGCAGCAAGTCGACCAACAGCGTCGGCACCGCCGCTTATCAAGCCGTCACCGAGGTCAAAGAAAAATTATTGGCCCTGGCCGCGGAACGGATCGGCTGCAAGCCGGAAAATATCACGGCGCAAAATGGCCGCTACGTCGCCCCCGGCAGTAAGCCCATGTCGTTCACCGAGATCATGCGTTTGGCCGTCGAGCAAAACGGCGCGCCCATCACCCATCTTAGCATCTATGAACCAGCGCGCGCGCCGATCACGTCGTTCGCGGCCCAGGTCGCCGAAGTCGAGGTCGACCCGGTAACCGGACAGGTCAAAGTCAAAAAGCTAACGACGGTGCATGATTCCGGCACGGTCTTGAACCACTTGAGTTATCAGGGGCAGGTCGACGGCGGCGTCATTACCGGTTTGGGGTTCGCCATGATGGAAGACAGCTCGTTGGTCGATGGAAAGATGGCGACGGCTAACCTGGGCGAGTTCAAGATGGCGACGGCCGCGGATGTGCCAAAGCTAACGACGGTTTTAATGGAAAGCCCGACTGGGCCAAGTCCGTATCAGGGCAAGGCGATCGCCGAGATCCCCAACGTGCCTACGGCCGCGGCCATTGCCAACGCCATCCAAGACGCCGTCGGCGTGCGCATCATGGACCTGCCGCTCACGTCTGAAAAAGTTTACGCGGCACTGAATAGGGGGTAGATAAATCAGTTTTATGGAGAGAATAAAGGAAATTCGGCACAATTTTATTTCACGTCCCGCCGCTTCATGATCTCTTTAATTATGTTGAACATCGGCGTCATGTCGGCGTATTTGGGATCGGAGACGTCGAAGTATTTTTTTCCTGGGATCATGCGGTTGACCGGCACGAGAATGTCCTTGGGGATATCGATGCGCCGGGAGTTGGGCGGATCTTCGCCGTACAGGTCGTTATATTTTTGCAACGCAACTTGCCCCCGGCGCGAGAGAAACCAGTTAACGAAAACTTTCGCCGCGTTTGGGTTCGGTCCGCCCTTGATCAAGCTCATGGAGCCACCGCCGGTGGTCAGCTGAATTCCTTCTTTCCAGTCGACGTTGTCGAATTCATCGACCGGCAGTCCCTGGCTCTTCGCCCGGTTCGTCTCGCGGCAGCCAACGCAAAGCGCATATCTCCCTTGGGCCAACCAGTCCGTAATCTGCCGCCTGTCACGCCCCAAGGTCGGCTGCATATCACCGAAGAGCCGCTTGATGAACTCCGCCCCAAGCTCGGGATGATAATACATGAACTGAAGTCCTCCCCCTAGCCCTGTGCTCGTCGGCTCCTGGGAAACGTATTTCCCTTTCCACTTGGGCGCAACCAGGTCCCAGTAGGATTTGAATTCCTTCGGATTCACGAGGGTAGTGTTGTAATAAAAGCCGGAAGACGACGGGTTGGCGATGTAGACAAAAATATGCCTTTGCTCCGGGTCGGTGTAACGGTGCCGTCCCTCGTACCATTTACTCTCATCGAGAACTTCGGGGAGAATCAGTGTGGACTTGATGGAATCGAGGGCCTTGCCTTCGTAGAGCACTTCGTAATTGGTATTCGCCCCGCCGCTGAAAAGATCTGCGACAACATTGCCGGCGCGAAGCTCGGCAACAATCCTCGTACCAAGCGAGTTTCCCGTCCCGTTGACCGTGACAAGCCTGATCTCGGGAAATTCTTTGCGGAATTCATTGAGCAGCGGCTCCGTGCCGTAGCGGCCGACGTAGAAATTCAACCGCCCCTCCTTCTTCGCGGCCGCAACCGTATTCTCCCAAGTTACTTGCCAAGGGGGCTTAGCATCCGCGGCAAACAATGTGGCACTCGACGAGACCAAGAGGAGAAAAATAGTGAAAGGATAGCTTTAGATTTCATCTTGTTTATCCCTGATTCGAGAAGGGTTCCATTCCCACCAATAACTTTTGCTTCTGGACACCATTACTTCTTCCCGCCCAATATTTCATCCAGCAGCTTCATAGCCGGATTGAGATCTTTGGTATCCGAATCGTCGGTGTCGAAATAGCTCATCTTGTCGCGGCGCTGCTCGTCGGCCGGGATGTGATCCTTGGGCACGTCCACTCTGCGCGAATTTCGCGCATTCTCCGGCATGGATATCACTTTTTGAAATAGCGTCTGTCCTTCGCGCGATAACAACCAGTTGACAAAGACCTTAGCCGCGTTGGGATGAGGCGCGCGATTCATCACCGCAAGAGAACCGAATGCCGACGACAAATTGACGCCTTCCTTGAAGTGGTACGGACTGAACTCATCCACCGGCAAACCCTGGCGTTTTGCTTTATAGACCGTTCCACCTTGTATCGGCATACCCACGGCGAATTTCCCCGTGCCAAGCCAGTCAACGGCTTGACGAAGATCGGCGGTTAAAGTGACGTCCATCTCGCCGAACAGGCGGCGGAGATATTTAGGACCCAGGTCGGAGGAGTAATAAAGAAACTGCCAGGGAATACCTGCGCCGCGAACTTTGCGAATATCGGTGGAAAGAATCTTTCCCTTGAGTTTGGGATTGAGGAAATCCCAATAGCTCTTGTACTCGCGCGGATCAAGCAATTGGCTGTTGTAAGCCGCGCCCGCGCCGGCCGACACGTTGCCCTCGTAGACGAAAATATATTGACCTTCTTTGTCCAAGTACTTCTGTTTGCCCTCCCACCATTTCGTGGCGTCCAAAACCTCGGGCAGAATCAACACGGACTTGATCGGGTCGAGCATTTTTCCCTGATAGAGAACCTGAAACAAGGAATTTCCACCGCCGTTGTAAACGTCGACAAGATATTTGCCGGCCCGCCGCTCCGCCGAAATGCGCTGCGTGAGGTCGGTTCCGGCACCGGTAATGTGAGTTATCTTGATCTTGGGATAAGTCTTTTGAAATGCCCCGGAATCGATGATAGCTCCGTAACCGCCGATGGAGACCATGAGCTGGCCTTCCTGCTCAGCCGCTTTGACGGTCTGGTCCCAGTCGCTTTTCCAGTCGGCGCGGCTACTGGTAGCGAAAAGCCCAAAGACAAAAAAGAGAGCAAACTCCATCGCTGTTCTCTTATACTTCATCTTCTTCGACCTCTTGCGGCAGGACAACGGCAAATTCATTTACGCCTTGTTTATTTGCGTAACATTACAGTACGAGCCCGTCGTTCCGGCATGGACTGCCGGAACCCAGGTTCACATGGATGTATCCGGACGCATCCTGCGGGCCTGGATGCCGGCAATCCATGCCGGCATGACGGAAGCTGCCGATGGCCAAAAAACCCGTTGAACATTGGTAGTGGCTTGGAGGGATGTACCTCTTTTTTATGCTCTGTGAGCGAGCGCAAGCTCTTTGTGGTTAAGTTCTCCGCATATTAGTCTTGCGTTCTTTGCCACTACTTCTTTCCATTCAATGCCCAATATATTTTTTCGGCGTTGAGCGGCAGATCGAACAGCCTCACACCGCAAGCATCGGCAATCGCGTTGGCGATCGCCGCCGCCGTCGGGACGTTCGGATTCTCGGCGATGGCTTTACCGCCGAAGGGTGTTGGCCCGGTTGGACTTTCCACCAGGACAGTTTTTAACGGCGGAATGTCGGCGATGCACGGGAACTTTGACTCACCTAAAGTTAAAGTTGCGATTTTACCGTCAATCATTGGATTTTCTTCCATTAAAGCGAAACCAAACCCAGTTACGACTCCCCCTTCGATCTGGCCAGTCAAGGTGAGATGATTGAGCACCGTGCCAGTATCGTGCGCCGTGGTCAAATTTAAAACCTTCACGCCGCCGGTAGTTGGATCAACTTCGACCTCAGCCACTTGCGCGGCGAAGCCGGTGACCTTCGGCATGTCCTTGGGGACATAATTGGTCAGGTGAAAAACGGGTCCACCGTTTTCTTTCACAGCCAGCTCGATCATCTTTTGCGTCGTCGTCGACTTTTTGTTGGGCGCCGTGAGCTTGCCGCCCTCCTGCCGAATCTCGTCCGGCTGACAGCCTAACTCCCGCGCCGCCAAATTGATCAGCTTCTCGCGCACCTCATGGGCCGACTGGTTGACCGCGTGACCGGAAGTATTCGTCTGTTTGCTGCCGCCCGTGCCGGGATCGAAAGGCAAGCTATCGGTGTCTTTGAAAACCACGCCAACTTTCTCCGGCGGCAGGCCGAGCGTTTCACAGACCATTTGCTGGCTGACGGTATAGTATCCGGGGCCAACATCGGGTACGCCGGTAAGAATATTAACCCTGCCATCGGCTTCAAGCGTGAGCGCGGAGCTAGCCTTGCCTTCCGGAGTGCCGCGATCATAAAGCGCCATGCCCCAGCCGCGGTTTTTCTTCGCTCCACCCTTCTTCCAGCCGGAAGTTTTGACGACGCGTTCTAGCACTTCGCCCATGAGAATATCGCTCCATTTTTCACCCATGGGATTGGCATCGCCGTCGTGTAGAATGTTTCTTCGCCTCAATTCGAGAGCATCGATGCCCATTTCTTTGGCGATGATGTCGACTTGGGATTCGAACGCGAAAGCGACTTGCGGGCTCCCCGGTGTCCTCGTCTGCGTGCAGGGCACCTGATTGGTGTAGGCGCAAAAGGTTTCCACGTGGATCGCCGGGCAGCGGTACATGCTCGCCAGGCGCCGCCCGCCGAGCACAGTGACCTGGGGGTTGGCTTTTTGCGAGCCATAGGCGCCGCCGCTGAAATGGATCGTCCCCTTGATCGCCGTGAAGTTTCCATCTTGATCGACGCCGGTACGGAGCGAAAGGACGGCCGGATGTCTGTGTCCGCCGGCGAGGAGCTCATCGGTGTAGTCGAATACCAGTTTCACCGGCCGCTTCGTCGCCTTGGATAAATAATAAGCGATCGGCACGTCGATCAGCGACGCCTTCGCGCCGAAATCGCCGCCGACATTCACGATGTAAATTTTGATCTTTTCTTTCGGCACGCCGAAGTCTTCGGCCATCTGGTCGCGCAAACCCCAAGGACCTTTGTTTGACGGCCACACTTCGACGCTCCCGTCGTCGTGCACGTGAACCGTACACGCACAAGGCTCGATATAGCCGTGATGCGAAAGTGGCGTGCGAAACGTGTGCTCGAAGATCCGCGCGGCCTTTTGGAATCCGGCTTCGATATCGCCGTTCTTCCATACGACGTGAGACTGAAGATTGTGGCCCGACATGCCTTCCGGCAACTTGGGCGCGTTCTTATATTTGTTTCGATCTTCGTGAATCAGCGGCGACGTTGGCTTCAACGCTTCGACCGGATCGTCGACATAGGGTAGTTCCTCATATTCGACATCGATCAATCCGATCGCCTCGTCGGCAATCGCTTCGCTCTCGGCAGCGACAGCCGCGATCGCATCGCCGCAAGTGCGGACTTTGTCATAGGCCAAGACAGGCTGGTCTTTAACCCGCGTGCCGACGTAAATATCTTTCACGTCGGCGCCCGGTGAGCACAGCATGAACGCCGGGAAGCGCCTTGGCTTTCGAAGTGTCGATTTTAACAATGCGTGCATGCGGCACCGACGCGCGCAGCACCTTAGCCCACAGTAGATCTTTGAACGGCAAGTCCGCCGCGTATTTAGTTTGACCGGTAACTTTCCCCTCGCCCTCGACGCGGGGCAGCGCCTTTCCTATGGTACGAAATGCCAAGGTTCACCTCCCATTTCCATTTTCGATTTTACGATTTTGGATTTTCGATTTTAGATTAAGGGAGAAGACGCATGAAAGCAATTTCTTCGAAGCAAGTTTTGATCGCTGTCTTGTTCAGGCAAGTCCAATATCCTATATCGCCTGTTGCCTCATGCCTCTTGCATACTTAATGACTTGGTTCGCCCGCGCGAGCACGTTCGGCCTGGAATTGTCAGACCAATCTGTTTCGCCGCCTTAAGTTGATGACAAATTCAAACTTCGTCGCCTGCTGCACCGGCAAATCAGCCGGTTTGGCACCTTTCAAGATCTTGTCCACGTAAACAGCTGCGCGCCGATAGAGGTCATCGTAGTCCACCCCGTAGGACATGAGGCCGCCCTCATCGACAAACTCCTTCTGGAAGTAAATAGCCGGCAACCGGTATTTGCCGGCAAGCTCGACGATCCGCTTTCTTTCGGCGAAAAAGCGGCGACCGGCGGTCGTCATAATCGCGCCCACCTGTTTCTGCTTTGCGGTTTTAAATGCGCTCTCTAAACCTTTGGCATCGAGTTGAGTCTCGATCTCTTCCAATTTTAGCTTTAGTGCCAGAGCCGCAGGCCTGAGCTGTTTCAGTTGGAGGTCTTGATCCTCCCGCCGGCCGCAGAAGTCCAACTCGGGCGAGCTTGGGGACCGCGTCCTTGAGTATCTCTAGCCTTTTGGTGTTTAGTTCGGACGATAAACTCGAAAACCCGGTGACATTGCCTCCCGGCCGCGCCAGACTGGCAACCAAACCTACACCCACGGGGTCCGCAGCGTTCGTCATCACGATGGGGATGGTAGTAGTGGCTTTCTTCGCCGCTAACGCCGATGGCGTCCCTGTGACCACGATCAGATCAACCTTAAGACGAACCAGGTCCGCCGCAAGCTCAGGTAGGCGCTCAGTCTTTTGCTTCTGCAAACCGGTACTCGATGGTGTATATTCTTTCCTTCGATCCATCCAAGCTTGCCCAGCTCCTGCCGGAACGCTTCCACGAGGACCGCGCTACCGGAAGCAGTGCTTGGATCGAGGAAACCTATGCGGAAGATTTTTCCTGGCTGCTGCGCGCTCGGCGAACGAGCAAAGCGCAAAGAGCATAGCGCAAAGAGTAAGGACCGTGATTTGTTTCTTCATGTCATTTTCTTTTTCTGGAACCACGTGTCACTCGACACTTGACCCCTCGCCCCTTCTCACTTGATCAGCCTATTCGCCCGGGCGAGCACCTCCAGTGGGATTGTCACTCCACCAACTTTTGTTCTCTTGATTAACATTACTCTTCCACGAGATCGCCCGTCAAAGAAAAAGACTCTGTTGAAAAACCCTAAGAATGCTTCGACAGGCTCATACTTCGGCAAGCTCAGTAGAACGGAAATAACTCCAATGATTTCAACGGCTCCACCGTTCGTTCCTGAGTCCTGTATGATGGATGTCGAGCTTCGAAACGAGTGCTCATGTACAATGGCGGCACACAAACCGGTTGTACAGAGGAGGCACTTCGATGAGAAGCGAAACATTCATACCCAGAGATTACGATATCTTTGCCGGATTGGACGTGGACAAGCAAAGCATCTCGGTAACCTTTGCCGATCACCAAGGGTTGCTTAAGTCGCTGCGCATGCCGTATAGCGTGGAGCATCTTGTGAATTATGTGCGCAAGCACTTTCCCGATCAGAAGGTAGCCTTCGCCTATGAGGCTGGCCGACAGGGTACGGCTTGTATGATGGGCTTGAGGCGCAAGCGTATCGGTGCTTGATCGCTTCTCCATCGATGATACCCAAAGCACCAGGACAGAGAGTGAAGACCAATCTACTGGACAGCGGATGCTGGCGCAGAATCTTTCGTGGGGGGCAACTCAAAGGCATTCATGTTCCCACTGCGGTGTATCGTGAGCTTCGCCACCTCACCCAATTGCGCGACACCTTTATCAGCGACATGGTCGGGATGAAGCAACGTATTAAATCGCTGTTGCTTTTCGAAGGGATTGAGTTTCCCCCGGCTCCTGGGGGCAGTCAGTGGTCGTTTACTGTGAAAGCGAAGCTGCGCAAGCTCCCCTGTTCTTCGACGGTGCGCTTTAAGCTCTATGAGTTGCTGGACAGCTTGGAGTTTTATGAGAAACGCGTTATTAAGACGACTCTAGAGATCCGCCGCTTCTGTAAGCAGATCCGGAATTGTCCCGCTGCATGAAATACCTGATGACGATTTCTGTGATTGGTTGGATTGTGGCCAGTCAACTTCTGGCCCGCATCGGCGACTGTCGAGAGCTTAACAACATACGCCAACTGGCAGTCTTTTTGGGTTTGGTGCCCACGGAGAACTCCACCGGAGAGAGAATCGATCGGGGATCGATCACCCATATCGGGTGACCCACGGCTGAGAAGTAAGCTCATCCAAGGTTCCTATTCGGCCATCCGCCAAGACGGCTGAGCTGAGGGAATTCTTTCGCTCGGTTTGCCGCAGGCATCCGCGAAACATCGCTTCCCGAGTCGCCATTGTTGCAGTGGCGCGAAAACTCAGTGTCAGGATTTCTGTCGTGTTGATGAAACAAAGACCCTATGTAGTCAGGAAAAAGGTTAAATCGGTTCCTTTGACCCAGGAGGAGACTGTGCCCCAGGGAACTACTCGACGAGAGCCAGAACCAGGAGATACGACAACTCCTAACGGTTCGATCTTTGAGACAGAGAGCCCGTGGCCAGACGCCTTAGAGAGGGGCGCATCCCAAGTCAGTGTGACGGACTTTGTGCCGTGCCACGCATAGCAGGCAGTCTCTCTTCGGTCGAGGATTGTTAAGTTCATAGGAGAACAAACATGGAAAAGAAAACTCATAAGAGCATTTGTGCCTTTCGCGACTTGACATCAATAGAGGCCCTCGAAGGACGAACGGTGGGTTTTTCAACAGAATCAGAAAAAGTAGCCTGTCCCATTAACGCTCGGTCATTCCGGCCTTATCGTCACCCCGGTGAAAACCGGGGTCCATCCCCATCCCCTTAACCTGGATACCGTTTTTCAACGGTATGACGGGACGCTGTCCGTCACCTGGATGCCGGCCTTAGCCTGCATGACGAACTTTCACTTCGCCTGAAGGCGAAAGATTTCAACCATCCCCGAGAGAGACATTAACGCTCTGAATTCTGTTGCGGTCTTGGTATTCGTCAATCGGTTTTGCCTTTTCTCAGCGTCTTGCTGAGTTCGGCGGCCGCACGCTCATAGATGTCCGCACGGGGTCCAAGCGCAACGATTTGGACCATGGAACCTACGATGCGATAGATGACTCGGGACCTGGCTACCCGGCAGCTTCTCAAGCCTGCCAATTCGTCCCTCAACTCCTTAGCGCGATAGGGGTCATCAGAAATTGATCTCAGTGTAGCTTTGACTTTTGCTTTTAACTCCGGCGGGAGATGGCGGATGAGATCCCGCAGCACCCGAGGCATCTCGATGCGATAACGGATCATTTCGGAGGTTTGCTCGGTCTCAAGGGCTCCCCGAAAACTTCCTCAAAAGTAAACCGCCGGCCTTTCTCGAGCTGCCGCAGACCTTGTCTAATTTCCTTCATCAGGGCGCGGTTCCGCATGATCTCTCTTGTCTCGCGCCACCCTTCATACTCGTCTGCGCTTATGAGAACAGCCGCGGGCCGCCCATTTCGGGTAATGACAAGCTCTTCCTCATCCTTTTCACAGTCAGCCACTATCCGGCTTAGATGGGCCTTGGCTTCTGATAAGCTTAGAACACGTACCATAACGGTCTCCTTAAAATCGGACTAGAATTCAGACTAGCGCCGGTCGATGGGGATGTCAAATTCAAGAAGTGATGGATGATTGCTCGAGTCGAGCGCTCCCTCGAATTCGGCTGGCAGTTGACGAGCCATGCGGCATCTCCTGCCAGAACGCCTCAAGGACCGCGCTACCAAAAGCAGTGCCGTCATCCAGGACACCTATGCGGAATATTTTTCCTGATTGCTGCGCCTGAGCCATAGCCCCACACAGCGCGAGTGTGAAAAGGAGAGCAACAATCCCCACCAATTTTTTTCGTCTGCGGGGCCGCTTTTTGATTGCCGATTGTCGGACGCGTGTAGGGGCCGACCTGCGTGTCGGCCCTCCGAACGGGCGGACATCCTTCGACTCCGCTCAGGGCAGGCGCCGGTCCGCCCCTACCACTGCCTGTTGCCTCTCGCCTATTTAATCACTTGATTCGCCCGCTCGAGCACACGGCGGAATTGTCAGACCAATCTGTTTTGCCGCCTTCAGGTTGATGACGAATTCAAACTTCGTTGCCTGCTGCACCGGCAAATCAGCCGGTTTGGCACCTTTCAAGATCTTGTCCACGTAAACAGCCGCGAGCCGATAGAGGTCATCGTAGTCCGCCCCGTAGGACATGAGGCCGCCCTCATCGACAAACTCCTTCTGAGAAGTAAATAGCCGGCAACCGGTATTTGACGGCAAGCTCGACGATCCGCTTTCTTTCGGCGAAAAAGCGGCGACCGGCGGTCGTCATAATCGCGCCCACCTGCTTCTGCTTTGCGGTTTGAAAGGCGCTCTCTAAACCTTTGGCGTCGGCTTGAGTCTCGATCTCCTCCAATTTTAGCTTCAGTGCCAGAGCCGCAGGCCTGAGCTCTTTCAGTTGGAGGTCTGATCCTGCGGCTCCCGCGGCCGCAGAAGTCCAACTCGGGCGAGCTTGGGGACCGCGTCCTTGAGTATCTCTAGCCTTTTCGTGTTTAGTTCAGTCGATAAACTCGAGAACCCGGTGACATTGCCTCCCGGCCGCGCCAGACTGGCAACCAGACCTGCACCCACGGGGTCCCCAGCGTTCGTCATCACGATGGGGATGGTAGTAGTCGCTTTCTTTGCCGCTAACGCCGTGGCGTCCCTGTGACCACGATCAGATCAACCTTAAGACGAACCAGGTCCGCCGCAAGCTCAGGCAGGCGCTCAGGCTTTTCCCTCTGCAAACCGATACTCGATGGTGATATTCTTTCCCTCGATCCATCCAAGCTTGCTCAGCTCCTGCCGGAACGCTTCCACGAGGACCGCGCTACCGGAAGCAGTGCTTGCATCCAGGAAACCGATGCGGAGGATTTTCCCTGTCTGCTGCGCCTCGGCCACCGCCCCACACAGAGCGAATGCGACAGCGAGGGCGAAAACCCCAAGCCAATTTTCGATTTTGGATCCTTCGACATAGCTCAGTACAGGTTTTGGATTTTAGATTGTCGGATTGAAAACCAAGGAATCGAAAGAAGGATTTTTGCCTCATGGATTTTCCCCTCGCCTTGGCGGCCGATGTGCGTCAGCGCAACTTCCCTTCCGTCATTCCCGCGAAGGCGGGAATCCAGGCTTTTTCGTCTTTGCTTACGGAATGAACCTGGATTCCGGCTTTCGCCGGAATGACGGAATTCATCTAGTTCACTCCAACAACCCATACTGCATTTTGTTAGCCCAGCCCATACAGCCGCGCGCAGTTGTCCCAGAGAATTTTCTTCCGGCTCTCTTTCGATACGCCGTCCATCTCCAAAAACTCTTCCACCGCATGGGGAAAATCCGAATCGCCATGCGGATAGTCGGTGGAGAACACGATATTGTCGTCGCCGATCAGATCGATGATCATCGGCAGCTCTTTTTCATGTTCGGTGGAAATCCAGCACTGGCGTTGGAAATACTCGCTCGGTTTTAACTTACCGGCCGTCGGGAAGCGCCCTTTCTCCATGGCGTTGTCCATGCGGTGGAGAGAAATGAAACCCAGCCGCAATAGCATTCCAGAAAAGCCAGTTTCAGTTTCGGATGACGCTCGCAGACGCCGCCGCCGATGGTGTCGGTCATGGCGACCATGTTTTCCAGCGAATGCGAAACCACGTGGCGCAGCAACAAATTGTCGCCGAAACGGTCGCCGATCTGTGGCACCTCGCCGGCAGCGGCAGCGGAATGAAAACCCAGCGGCACACCGAGTTCTTCGAGCGCCGACCAAACCGTGTCGAAATAGCGCGCATGCCAGGGCATGTTGCGCAGCGGTTCCGGCCTGGCGAAGACGCCGACGAAGCCAAGCTTACCCACGGCCCGCTGGGCTTCCTTTACGGCCTCGTTGGGATCGTGCAGCGGGATCATCGCCGACGCCTTTGAGCCGTTTCGGATCGGTCTGGCAAAAATCATAGAGCCAGTTGTTGTAGGCTCGCGCGATCGCCGCGGCCAGCTTGGGATCCATTTCCTCGCGCATCATGATGCCGAGGCCGATGGAGGGATAGAGCGCGGCGACGTCCAAGCCCTTCTCGATCCATCGCTTGAAGTTGGGTCTTGGCATCGAAACCCCGCGAGCGATAGTCGGCGATTTCTTCATCGATGCGGGTCGCATCGAAGATGCCGCCACGGTAAGTCGGTTTGTAACCTTGAAGAATTTTTCCCTCGATCATCACCATTGCCGAGCTGCGGGCGGTGGAACTCAAAATTTTCGGCGCCCGCTCGCGCCACTCCGGTTCCATGTATTTATCCCACAGATCCGCCGGCTCGCGCAGGTGCATGTCGGAATCCAGAATCTTGAAACCGGATTTCATGCCATATCTCCGTCTGTTTTTGCTGATTCGCTGAGCGAGTATCACGATCCCGTATTGGGATGTCAACTATATGCAGAGGCAAAGACGTGCTAGTCAAGTGTAGGCGGTTTTCGTAGGGGCAGGTTTCAAACCTGCCCTCTACCCTGCGAGGCGAGACCCGTGCGTAGGAAAGGCAAATGAGCGAACAGTATTCTGAACGTAGTTTGCGACAACGCTGAATCCGGTCGTGGTCAGATAGGCGCGTCGCTACATTAGCTCGCGGACCAACGATTTCGCGACATCCGGGGAAATACCGAGCGGGCGGCGGGCAAGCGGGCCGCCTTCGTCAAGAATCGGCTCTAGTTGATCCAGCGAGGGAAGATCTTCTCGCTTCCAGAAAAGCCCGATGGGAATCTCATCCCCCCACTCGTAACTCTTCTGTATAGCCGCGGCGAAGTCGGTCGGATCATGCCCCATGTCTTCTAACTTTTTTGTCCGGTGTTTGAAAAACTCGTGGGTGTTGTCGAGATTGAATGTCACGCACGGACTGAAGGCATCGATGAGCGCAAACCCCTTGTGTTGAATCCCGCCCTTAATGAGCTCGACGAGATGTTTTACTTGTCCGGTATATCCCCGCGCCACATAAGTCGCCCCCGCAGCAATGGCGAGCGAAACGGGAAAGATAGGATTCTCCACGCTGCCGATAGGCGTGCTCTTTGTTTTCATCCCTTTAGTGCTGGTCGGAGAGATCTGTCCGGTTGTAAGTCCATAAATCTGATTGTTCATCACAATGTAGGTTAGATCGACGTTGCGTCGCATGCTGTGCACGAAATGATTGCCGCCGATGCCGTAGCCGTCGCCGTCGCCCCCGGTAACGATGATCTTGAGATCGTGATTGGCAAGCTGGGCGCCGGTCGCCACTGCCAAAGCGCGTCCATGCAGCGTGTGCATACCGTAGGTACTAACATACCCAGGCAGGTTGGAAGAACAGCCGATGCCGCTGATGGTCATCACCTGATGAGGGTGCAGATTCAACTCCACTAGCGCCTGTTTCAATGCTGTAAGCACACCGAAGTCGCCGCAGCCCGGGCACCAGTCAGGATCTGCCTTGCCCTTAAAATCCTTGACGGTCAACGGCGCCTGGCGGGTCTGTTCCCCGCGTGAGGTTATGGTCTCTGTTTGCATTGGGTACACTCATGATTCACTCCTTCGCGCTTTGAAGTTTCTGGTTCCTAGTTCCTGGTTTCGGGTTAACTCGAAACGAGAAACTGAAAACTAGAAACAATCGCTTAGACCATGATTTCGTGCACCGGGACATATTTTTGCGTTGTGCCCGCCAAGATGGCTTTCACGCCATCTACCATGTGATGCGGCATAAAGGGCTCGCCATCGTACTTGCGAATGTGACCGTCGGCGACGATGCTGGTTTCGGAGCGCAGGTAGCGCGCGAACTGTCCGCTGTAGTTATTCTCTACGATGATGAGCTTCTTACACTTGGAAACTATCGCCGTGATTGCTTCGCAATGGAGAGGAACCATCCACTTAATCTGGAGGTTATTGGCGGCAACCCCTTCTTCGTTTGCTAACTTTTGCATGGCTTCGCGAATGACCCCTTCCGTTGAGCCCCAACCCACCAAGGTCACCTGCGCGTCTTGCGGTCCGAACAGCCTAGGCGGCTCCAGGAGCGGCAGAATCGATTCCATCTTGCGCATGCGTTTTTCATGCATGGCTTGGCGCTTATGCGGGTTGGTGAATTCATCGCTGATCAGCACGCCATCCTCGTCATGTTCATCGGTCGCCACCACATGCGTGTATCCCGCCGTCCCTGGCAGCGCCCTAGGAGAGATACCGGTATCCGTGAGCTGATAACGATTATAGCCGCCATTGACGGGCGGGACGCTACCGTTGAGGCCGATGACTTCACCTCTGTCGATGGGAACGTTGAAGTCTAATTCCGCCGGGTCCACACTGGAACGACCCTCGGAAAGCAAGAGATCTGAAATGACGATGCCCGGACACTGAAATTTATCCACCAGGTTAAAAAGCTCGGGCACTGTTTTGAAGCAATCCAGTATGTCGGTTGGCGCGACAATAATGCGCGGGTAGTCTCCCTGCCCTGCTCCCATCACTTGCCAGAGATCACCTTGCTCGGTTTTGGTCGGCACGCCTGTGGCAGGACCTGCGCGCTGAACGTTGATACAGACGACGGGTATCTCCATCATGGCCGCCGATCCCAGAGCCTCACTCATCAGCGCAAAGCCGCCCCCCGAAGTCGCGCACATCGCCCGGCATCCTGCATGGGCAGCGCCGATGGCTACGTTGATAACTCCGATCTCGTCTTCAATCTGACGCACCATGATGCCCAACTGGCGCCCATGTCGGGCCATCCAGTGAAGCACACCGGATGCAGGGCTCATAGGATAGGCACAGTAAAAACGCACGCCCGCCGCCGCTCCTCCCATCGCCAGCGCCTGGTTGCCTTCGAAGAACGCCAGTCTTTTTCCGGTGTCGGGCAGCGAGAATGCGAACGGCTTGAAATGCGCACCAGCGTAGTCGTAACCGGCGCGGGCCACTCCGACGTTTTCGGCAATGACGGTCTCCCCTTTTCTTTTGAACTGTAGAGTGAGGATGTCTTCGAGGATCTTGAACTCGACGCCGATCAGGCGCAGCACCGCCGCCAAAGCAATGGTGTTTTGAACCAGATCTCCTCTGATGTTCGGCGCCAACTCCTTCACCGAAAAGGGACAAAGCTGGACGCCGGCTTCAACTTCGCCCGGTTTGATCTTATCGCCGTTGTAAAGGACAAGAGAACCAGATTTCATTAAGCCGAAGATGGCGATTCATCGTGTCCTGATTGAGGGGAATCAAAATGTCGAGCTTGTCACCGAAACTGAGAACCGGGGCATCGCTGGTGCGAAGCGTGAGGAAAATGTGGCCGCCGCGAATGATCGACTGGTATGCATTATAGGCGTTCAAGTGCAGTCCGCGGCGAACGAAGATTCTGGCCAGGATATCACCGGGTGTGGCGATTCCCTGGCCGGCTGCGCCTCCAATTGCGATTGAGAGATCGACTTTCGCCATGGCGATTCCTCCCCTGCTGGCGGTTTCACTTTGCGGAAATTATTTCCATCTTTGGAAGCTTACCAACGATGCTATTCATCTCCTCCGCGGAGAACGCCCTCATCGTCTGGGTTCGCACGTTGCCCAAGGACCCCAAGCTGATTGCTAAAATAGTCATCGTTTCATCATCCGGCGCGTCGGCCGTAAATAAAGCATCAAAGGGGCCCATCGTCCAATAAATATCTTTAATGGTGACGCCCATTTTAGCAGCCGCGTTCACCAGCCCTTTAGCTCTTTCTGTAGTTTGCTTGATATAACGTATACCCTGATCGGTAAAGTTCACGAGAGCGATATAGGTTGCCATCTGAGCCTCCTCTGCGGTCCGTCAAATCAAAAAAGCCAGTCACCCCATTGCGCCGCGACGCAAATGCAACCGGCTTTCTGCCGTGACTATCCCTCTCGAAGACCACGCTGTGTTTTACGCTACAAAGCTCCGGCTTGCGGTGCTAGCTCGAATACGACGGAGCCATCTGCCGAAACGCTACCAACCCGGTGCAAGACTGTCAAGCTCAAGCTGATTCTTACCGGTCGACTATCTGTAAGCGATGCAAGCTGGTTAGCGGGGCGACTCCTGCGGCATCGGCTTGTTTCGTATGTTCTTTTGGATTACCCATAAGACCAATTATCGAATCCGGCGGTTTGAATCCGACAATCAACGCGCCGGGGAGGCTCTATGTTCGATTTTCTCTTTCCCGCTCATCCGTTCGGCGGCCACACACTGCGCCTGGTTGCCCAGGCGCAACAGGGCGGCGCTGACGTGTTCGACATTGCCAGGGCGATGCGGAGCGTCGACGCCGGTGATAAAAACGCTTGGGAAAAGGCGTGGTGGGAACTCGCGCACAGGACGGAAGCGCGAGCCAAAGAAGCTTTAGCGTCAGGACACCTGCGCACTGCGAAGCAAAATTTTTTCCATGCCAGTAACTATTACCGCATGTCCGACGTGCTGCTCACGATTGCCGAGGAACCGAAGCGCGCCGAGCGCTTCCGCAAAGCACAAGAGAACTTCCGTGCCGCGGCGAAGCTGCATGATCCGAATATCGAAGTCGTCTCGATTCGCTGCGGCGACGAAGAATACGACGGCTATTTCTGTCATCCGGCGCATCCGCAACCGGGCAAGTGGCCGGCGGTTTTATTTCTCGGGGGCGCCGACGCTTATGCCGAAGAAATCTACTTCGCCGGCAAACAGATGCTCGACCGCGGCTGGGCCATGTTGCTCGTCGACACGCCGGGCCGCGGTTCTTCGATCTACCTAAAGGGGATCAAGACGAGACCGGATTACGAGGTGCCGGGAAAAGCGTGCATTGACTATTTGGTCGCGCGGCCCGAAGTCGACCCGAATCGCGTCGCCCTGCTCGGCATCAGCATGGCGGGCTATTATGCGCCCCGCGTGGCGGCGTTCGAATCGCGCATCAAAGCGCTGATCGCCTGGAGCGGTTGTTACAGCGTGCTCGACGACCTTTACGACTTTTGCGCGCACTTGCAGCCGGTTTGCCAAAGATTGTTGGGCGGCGTCAGCCACCAGGACGCGCGCAGGCTTTTGCAAGATTTCACCATGGCGGGAGTCGCCAAGAACATCACTTGCCCGACGCTCATTACCCACGGCGCCAAAGACACGCTGATGTCGGTTGATGGCGCCAAGCGGCTATTCGACGAGATCGCCGCCAAAGACAAAACCCTAAAAATCTACGACGATCCGAATGACGGCGGCAGAATTCATTGCAGCCACGACTACTGGGCGCATAATGTGCCGTATATGCTGGACTGGTTGGAGGAGCGGCTATAACGGACCGGTGATAAAGGCGCATTTACTTCGTTGCGCTCAATCGCCGCGCCTCAATGTACTGAAGAGTACGCCTCGGCGCGTCGATTCCTCGCGCGCCTCGTAACTGCACCTTTCTGACCGGTCCGAATTACCAAAGAAAGCAATCAAAAAGAGGTAGGATCTCCCATTCCGATTCCTTCCCCCTCGACGGGGGAAGGTTAGGATAGGGGTGCCGGTGAGCGATCAAGATCACCCCTTTAGTCCTCCCCGTCAAGGGGAAGGAAACCGGCAGCTGAACCCACAATCGCAAAGGAGTTCTTGGAATGGCAACCAACGCGAACACCTGGGACAAAGAAGTAGACGTCATCGTCGTCGGTTTCGGCGCCGCCGGCGGGATTTCTGCGATCACGGCGCACGACGCCGGAGCGAAGGTGTTGGTAATCGAAAAAATGCCGCACCCCGGCGGCATCTCCATTCTTTCCGGTGGCGGCATCGCCTTCGCTCACAACGCCGAAGGCGCTTTTCAGTATCTCAAACGCACCTGCAACGGCACGACTCCCGACGACATACTGCGCAAAATGGCCGAGGAAATGGTCGGCGTGATCGACTGGGTCACGGAGCTTGCCAAGGTCAGCGGCACCGAGCCGACCAAAACCGAGACCCGCGGCCACGGCACCTACCCTTTCCCGGGCACCAGGGATATCGACTCGATCAAGTTGAAGGACTTCGCCGCCTATTCGGAATTCCCCTGGGCCAAGGGACTGCGCGGCGGCGCGCGGCTTTTCAAAGTCGTCTACGACAATGTCCACGGGCGTGAGATCGAAGTGATGCTCTCCGCGCCGGCGAAAGAATTGGTGATGAACGCCGAGGGCGCGGTGATCGGACTCAAGGCGGAGCAGAACGGCAAACCTATCAACGTCAAAGCGCGCAAGGGCGTGATCTTGGCTTGCGGCGGTTATGAGAACGACGACGCCATGAAGCTGCAATACTTCGAAGCCCAGCCGGTATATCCGGTTTTTTTGGGTAATACCGGTGACGGCATCAAGATGGCGCAAAAAGCCGGCGCCGGGCTCTGGCATATGTGGCACTTCCACGGCGGTTATGGATTCAAGTATCCCGAACTGCCGTTCGCCATCCGTCATGTCTGGGCCGGGCCACGAAACGAGAATCGGAAGATGATCTGGATCGCCGTGGACCGCTTTGGCAAACGCTTCATGGACGAGTATCCACCCGCGCCCCAGGACACCGGCACCCGATCTCTGGAATTTTACGACGCCGATATTCAGGATTATCCGCGCATCCCGTGCTATCTGATTTTCGACGAAGAAGGCCGCAAGCTCGGCCCCATCGGCATTCCCATCGTTAACGACGAGCGTTACAACGCCAGCTGGAGCGACGATAATTTCACTGAAATAAACAAAGGCTGGATCAAAAAAGGCAACTCTATTGACGATATTGCCGGGCAAATCGACGTGAACCCGAAAGTGCTGAGAGCGACGGTGGAACGCTGGAACGAGCTTTGCCAAAAGGGCCAGGACGACGATCAACGCCGCCCGCCGAAAACTATGATGCCCATCACCACGCCGCCGTATTATGTCATGGAAGCCTGGCCCATCGTTAACAATACCCAGGGCGGCCCCGAGCATGACGTAAAACAGCGGGTCTTAGACCCCATGAAGAAGCCGATTCCGCGCCTCTACGTCGCCGGCGAGATCAGCTCGATCTACGGACACCTCTATTTGGAAGCCGGCAATATAACGGAGTGCTTTGTTGCCGGAAAAATCGCCGGACAAAACGCGGCTCGGGAAGTGCCATGGGAAGAGTCGTGACTAAAATTTTTTATAGGGCAGAAACTTTCCGTTTAATGTAACCACCACACGGTCGCCCTTGGGATCTTCTTTTCGTTTGATCTCCATGTCGAAATCAATGGCGCTCATGATCCCATCGCCAAACTCTTCATGAATGAGCGCTTTGATAGTTGGACCGTAAACCTGGATGAGTTCGTAAAAGCGATAGATCGTCGGATCGACGGGAACAGCGCCGTCCAGCGATCCTCGCATCGGAAACTCCTGAAGTGCAGAGGAGAACCGCTTGGGCTTCTTCACCGGAAAAACCGAGGATCTTTATGACGCTCTCCGCTTCCTCGACCGACATCGGATGTTGCCCGAGTAACGCCGCCGTGGTCCAGATCTTGTGGCGGCCCACACCTTTCGCAATCTGCTCCCAGCTAAGTTTTAGCTTCTGCTTGGCTCCGAGAATCTTTGCGGTAGCTTCTGGACGTGTGATCATTTTTCAACTCCTTCCTGTTTTACAAGTTTCACGAATGGCAAATAAGATTCTTACCTCAATGCGCTACGCTTCAGCGGCGATCCGCCGGCTGACTACGACGCCCGCCGAGGGCGCATCGGTGGCCGGCTGTTCGCACGCGCAGTTCTTGAGGAACTGCATAATTTGCTTCTTGATCCGGATAAACTCGGGCAGATCCAAAATCTCCTCCCGCACCCGCGGACGGGGAAATTTCACCTCGACGATTTCCGCCAATCGCGCCGACGGTCCGCTGGTCATCAGCGCGATCTTATCCGAAAGCAAGATCGCCTCTTCGACATCGTGAGTGACCATAAAAACGGTATTCTTCGTCGCCGTCCACATGCGCATGAGCTCGTCTTGAATCGCGCCGCGGGTCAACGCGTCGATCTGCGCAAACGGTTCGTCGAGCAAAAGCACCTTGGGCTGAACGGCGAAGGCTCGCGCCAGCCCTACGCGTTGCCGCATACCGCCGGAAAGTTCCGCCGGCTTCTTATGCTCGGCTCCGGCCAGTCCAACCATGTTGATGTAACGCTGCACGTAGTCGTTGATCCTTTGCGCCTGCCAGGGAGCAAAGGCGGCTTTCACTGCAAGGCGAATATTCTCGTAAACGCTCATCCAGGGCAGCAACGAAAAATTCTGGAAAACAACCATGCGGTCGAGCCCCGGAGTATCGATCTCCTTCCCATCGAGGATGATTCCGCCCTTGCTCGGTTTCTCCAGGCCGGCGATAATATTCAGAAGAGTGCTCTTGCCGCAACCCGAGTGTCCAACCATGGTTACGAACTCACTCTTTTGGATGTGCAAGCGAACGTCTTCGAATACACAAAGCCGCCTTCCGCTCGCTTCGGAAAAATATTTGCTGACGGTCTCGACTTCGAGAAATGACATGGTCTACTCCCTGTACGTCAAGGTTTTCGCCATGCTGCCGAAGCCCATGTCCAAGAGCAGTCCCACCAACCCCGTCATCAGGATCGCGAAGATCACGCTGGTCAATTGCAGATTGTTCCACTCGTTCCAGACAAAATAGCCGATCCCGGTCCCGCCGATTAACATCTCCGCCGCGACGATGGCAACCCAAGCGCTGCCGATGGAAATTCTCAGGCCCGCGACAATCGCCGGCGCCGCCGCCGGCAAAATAACTTTCCACAGGCGCTTTAACCACGAGAGCTGAAGTAGCGCCGAAACGTTCAAATAATCCCGTTTGATACCCGCAACACCGAATGCAGTATTCGCAAGGATCGGCCATAGCGATGACATGAAAATGACCATGATCGCCGACTGGCTCGAATCTTTGATCGTGTAAAGAAATAGCGGCATCCACGCCAGGGGTGAGATCGGTTTCAAGACCTGGATGTAGGGATTGAGCGCGCGATAGAATCCGGGCGACAGACCTAGCATGACGCCCAGGCAAATCGCCACCACTGCTGCGGCAGTGTAGCCGATCAATAATCGCCCCACGCTATAGCCGAGTTGGATGCCGATTCCCTTGTCGTTGGGGCCATTGTTGTAGAAGGGATCCGAAATCATTTCCCAAGCGCGGGCGGCCACGGCCACAGGCCCGGGAAGTCCCTCTGCTTTCCCTCCCGGTATCGGGGTTTGCACCGAGAGTTGCCAAATGGCAAGAAAAACTGTCAGCAGGACGACTGAGGATAAAATCGATTTCTTTCGTTCAGACAGGGCTCCGATTTGATCCATAACGGAGACGCCTCCCCTTTCACGCCCGACGAATGGGAAACGAACGAATGTATTCCGCGGGAGCGCTGGGATCGAAAGTCTTGTTTTTACCGAAGGCAAACTGGTGTTTAATGGAGTCCTGAGCCGGCACCTTATAGCCGAGAGATTTCATGACCTCGCGGCAACCGGACGCCAGATAGACTTCTTGAGCGATCTTCTTGTAGTCGACATCCTGCTTGATATAGCCCCACCGCTTCATCTGCGTAAGAATCCAGATCGCCATGGAATGATACGGGAACGGATCAAAGTCGATACGGTCCGGGACGTTTTTCGTGTTTCCCAGCCCGTCGGGATAGACTCCCGTTAGGACCTGTTCCAATACTTCTACCGGCTGGTTCAGAAAATTGCGCGGCGCGATCGCTTTGGCGATTTCTTTTCGGTGCGATGAATCGTGGGCATAGTTCGTGGCATCGACGATCGCTTTGAACAAAGCTTGAAAGGTATTGGGATTCTTCTCGGCAAAGTCTTTGCGCGCGGCAAAAGCGCAGCAGGGATGACCCGGCCAGATGTCTTTGCTGAGCATGAAAATGAACCCTTCGCCTTCATATACGGCGCGCTGGTTGAACGGATCGGGCGCGAGATAACCGTCGACGTTTCCCGCTCTGAGGTTCGCCACCATCTCCGGTGGCGGAACCACACGAATCTGTATGTCTTTATCAGGGTCGACGCCGCCTTCCGCGAGATAGTAACGGAGCAGAAAATTATGCATCGAGTAATCGAAGGGCACGCAGAACTTGAAGCCCTTCATGTCCTTCGCTTCCTTCACGCCTTTGTGCTTGTTGTGCAGGGTAATCGCCTGGCCATTGATGTTTTCGACGGCTGGCATGACAAAAGGCACAGTTTGCGAGCCTGCGCCCATGCTGATCGCAAGCGGCATCGGCGTCAGCATATGCGTGGCGTCGGTCTCGCCGTTGATCGACAAATCGCGGATCATCGCCCAACCGGAAGCTTTATGAACCTGGACATCGAGCCCATGCTTCTTATAAAAACCCATCGGTTCGGCCATGATGATGGGGGTCGCGCAGGTAATTGGGATGAAGCCGACTTTGAGACTCTTCTTTTCAATGGGGCCCGTTTTTTCCTGTGCCAACGTCTTCGCGGCGTGCATCGGGAAAATCGAGCTGAGAATCGCCGCCGCGGTAGCGACTCCGACATGGTGCAGGAACTCGCGCCGCTCGGCATGGTGACCGAACACGGCGTCGGTCACGGCCCGCTCCACGGCCTGATCTATCAGCTGCTCGGCGGCATCGGACTTGACCGGTTCCACAGTGTTGACACGGGTTTGTTCTAAGGGAGCTGTTTTTCCAAACAACTCGTCTCTCATTCGGGCCTCCTCATGGTGGAATCTCCGATCTTCTTCCAGAGCCAGTGCTTTTTGCAGGACCGACAATCAGACAACACGCAGCTGGTTACCCACGCCCGACGATTCTGTGACGGGACTTACGTGGAGGTGGAGCAACGCCTGTGCCATGGCGTTTGCGGGCGCACGAGCTGAATAAATTCAAATACTTGTTCAAGACTAGAAGATTTGAAGAGAGCAAAAAAACAGACTATTGCTTAGAACTTAGGCATAATGCCCAAAAGGTAAGCAGAATCAGAAAAAGTTAGGCCGGATAGGGTTCAGCGGGTCGTGAACAGGAGCAACTCGTGCCCGCCTCCATGGTATTTTCAGGCATCGTTGCAAAACCAGAAATTCAGAAACCAAACCTATGGATGAACGTCCTGGGTAAACCAATCCAGCGGCACCTCGCGCCCTGCCCCTTTTGCTTTCGCGGCGTCATAGACTATCTTGCCCACCGCGGCGAACTGCGCGCCTAGGCCGATGTTATTGACGAAGCCGGTAATTTGGCCGTCCCTTTCGCGTCCTTTGATCTTGCCGGCGAGCAAATCGGCAAGCGTCGGCAGCGACTTCCAATCGATGCCGCGATCGGTAGGGTGATCGCGCAGTTTGAAGTCATCGCGTTCGAAATGCGCCAGGGCCGATGACGTGACGTTGTTTTCCGTTGCATGGCTGTGCAGCACGAGGGGCGCGCAGCTCATTAACGCTTCATCATCGAACTCGTCCCGTTGCATGCTGCTGATATGAATACCTTCTCTCAACGCCCATTTGCCGAGAAAAGGTTTGCGCGAGTTCGTCGAGGTGATGATGATGTCCACATCTTTCACGGCCTCTTCGTACGAGGCCACCGGAACGATCTCCACTCCGACCTGCTGGCTGGTTTCCTTGGCGAACTTCTCGCGATTGGCCTTGGTCGGACTGAACACCTTGATACTTTTTATTTTGCGCGCTTCGCACGCGGCCATCACCTGAGTTCCCGCCTGCCAGCCGGAACCGATCAATCCCGCGCTCTCGGCGTTTTGCCGCGCCATATATTGGGTTGCTACGCCGTTGGCGCCACCCACGCGGTAGCGTTGCAGCACGCCGTCGTTCATGATCGCCAACAACTCGCCATTAGCCGTGCTGAACAGCAGCACGATGCCCATCCAGCGGTTGCCCGGCAGCATCGGCAACTTCTCCCGGCGCATCCCTCCGCCGGTATCGCGCCATGCCACGATGTCGGAGGAGAAACGTAAAGCGGCGGTGCCAAAGTGCGGCGATGCGCCGCTCATGCTCTTGAGATAGTGGGCCATGGGGCCTTCGGCGCTCTGCGCCGAAGCGGTGGGCGAATGCACATCAGAGCGCGGTGCCGCGACGGCGACGCCGTCGCCCATTTCCCGGTAAAGAGTTTCCAGCGCCGCCATCGTATCTTTCATGGTGAGCAACTGGTCCACATCTTCGTTGTTCAGAAACAATGGCATGGAAACCTCGTTGTTCGTGCTCGGGATTAATGTTGCTGAATTTACGATCACGAATCACGAGCACGTTTTCTTAATCCCGAATATCCTGCAGCAGCCATTCCGTCGGAATTTCCCGCCCCAACCTTTGCGCCTTGGCCAACTCGTAGACCTTGCCGGCAACGGCAAAGAACTGCGCGCCCTGGATATTGCCGCGCTCGGAGTAAGTGATCTGCTTATCTGAAGTCCGCCCTTTTTTCTTGCCGCTCAATAGTTCCTCCAACAAAACACAGCGGTCCTCGGCGATGGCGCCATGGGCTCTTTTGCCGGCCCGCTTCATTTGAAAACCGGCGTTCTCGTTCGGCATCGCCGCATAGGTGATATATTCATCCGGCAGACCCATTTCCGGCAGGCCCCACGGCGCCGGCGCATTGCCAAGACGCAACGACACATCGATGCGCTCAAGCGCGTCTGCGTCCGGTTTGCCGCCGATAGAGGTAACATGAGTGCCCTCTTCCAACCATTTGCCGATGATGATCGGTATTGCTGAATCCGTGCAACCGGCAACGATATGCGCGCCTTTGTAAACGTCCTGCAAATTTTCCACCGGGATAGTTTCAATGCCGAAGCGCTCGCCCATTTCTTTGGCGTATTCTTCACGATGCGCTTTCGTCGGACTGTAGACTTGAATTTTCTTGATACTCCGGGCCAGCCGAAAAGACTCGATATGGGTGCGCGCCATGCCGCCCGACCCGATCATGCCGACCACTTCGGCGTCTTCGCGCGCGATATACTTGGCGCCGATGCCGGAGTCCGCGCCGACGCGCATATGCTGGAGATAGCCGTCATTCATCAGCGCCACAGGCTCGGCGTTTTGAATGTCGATCAAAAGAATCAAGCCACAGAACTTTCCCGGTTCGACGCAATATTTTTCCTGCGTGCGAGCGCCTTCGTACTCTTGTTCGTAGATCACGTCGGACTTCATGCGGATGGCGAAGTAGCCGGACGTCGAACCGCCTTCCATGGTTCCCCATTGAAAAATTTTTGCGGGGTCTTGGGTTGGAATCTGAATATCGATGCGCGGCCGGCACACGGCCCGCCTATCGGTCAATTCGCGGTAGGCGTCTTCCAGCGCTCGCATGGTGACTTCCATGGTCAGCACGCCGGCGACGTCGGCATTATTTAATAACAGCATTTCGTTGCTCCAGTCCTTGAAGATTTCAGCTGAGGTTGACAATGGCCGCAATCGGCTGAAGGGGCTTCGTTTAACGATGCTCTACAGAGAGCTTCCTCCGCTGTCAAGCGAAGCGAGCCTCGGTGGTTATCGACGGCGCGCTTCACATTTCGGTGTCGGCCTTCGACTTGACCAAAATTTGCGCTTCAACTATCTATGCATCTTGGAGGAATCACAGCCATGCGCATAATCGTCATCGGCGTGGGACCCATCGGCGGCATCATCGGCGGCAGACTCGCCCGCGCGGGCAATGACATCACTTTCGTCGACATCGACAAGGAGCATGTCTCGGCCATTCGTGAAAAGGGCCTGCAAGTCGAAGTGCCGGACGGTGCTTTTAACGTCAAAATCAACGTTGTTTTCCCCAATGAGATCGACGGCAAATACGACATCGGCATGATTGCGGTACGGTCCAATTACACGCCGGATGCGCTGAGCACGGTCATGCCACGCCTCGCCGACGACGGCTTGCTCGTGTCCATGCAGAACGGCATCAATCCACCGTTGCTGCAAGACCGAGTCGGTCCCGACCGCACCGTCGGCATGGCGATCCGCATGGGCAGCCGCAAGGTCGGTCCGGGGCACTTGCGCACGGCCAATCGCGGCCATCTATACATCGGCCACCTCCACGGTAGGACAACGCCGCAGCTTGAAAGCCTCAGCGGACTTCTCAACACGGTGATGGAAACGGAAATTTCCGAAAACATCCTCGGCGTGCTGTGGAGCAAACTGACCTACACGTGTCTCGGTTACTATGGGTCGCTGGCCGACGCCTCGTTGGCGACGAGTTGCGCCGCCGCCGCCGACCGCCGGGCTCTTGCGAATTTTTTCGGTGAAGTCGTCGCCGTCGGCCAAGCCGCGGGCGCGCGCTGGATTCGCCTGACGGAATACAACCCGCCGGATTTCCATCCGAGCAATTCATTCGACAAACGGCTCTCGGCGGTAAATGAGTTCGCCAAATCGTGGAACTTAGATGACCGCAAGGGGCCGCTCAGGCAGATTCAGAAGGGTATCAAAACGGAAGCGGATTTCATTCTGGCTTATGTCGTGGCCGAGGGAAAAAAGCGCGACATCCCGACGCCGCTCTGTCAAAAGGTTCTGAACATGATCCGCGAGCTGGAATCAGGAAAACGGCCGCTCGACATACAAAACTACGCCACACTTAGCGCGGCCGGATAAACAAGGCGAGTTCATGCGTCTCGATTATTTTCGAATGGTAACGGGCACCGGTGGCGCTAAACCACTCTGACGGCGGCGCCCTGATGCGTGCGGCCGCGCCTTGGTTCGCCGGTCCCGCGCCCGGCTGATCGGTTCCCCTGGTTTGCGTTTGTAGCCAGCGTCTATGAGCCAATCATCCAACCGATTGAACTGCCGGCTCATGGCACCGATCACAGCCTCCAACGCGGCGAGATGGCACTGTCTCTCATCCTCGGTTTCATCAGGATACTTGAGCGCTGCGATTCCCAGGCCAATCGTGCAGGCTTGATTCTTTAATTCATGCACGACGGCTGCTATTTCCGTCTCATGCGCGTCCTCGGAGGATTTTGCGCCTTCATTGGGGAGCGGGGGCAAAAGTATAAACCTATTCATTGACACCTCATCTTTTCGACCCAACCACTTTGATGATTACCGGAAACTCTGGGGCCATTTATGCAGCCGCCGTGCCAAGCTATACGGGTCTGGATTCGGCCCACAACCCTGCGACTTAGCTCATAAAAGACCTTTTGAATACTGGCGGAGAGCAGCAATATGCGAATTCAGTGTATACCATCGGATACAACCCATTATCCGAAAGGATTCATGCCGTGATTGGCAAACCGCTTTCATTCGATCCCCAGAGACTTGATTAGACGCGAAAGATAGGTTCTCTGCAGGCCCAGCATTTTCGCCGCGGCGGCCCGGCTACCCTGGGCTTGTTCGAGGGTTTTTGCGATCAACTCGCGCCGGTAGGCATCGACGGCATCGTGATAGTTAGAGCTTTCGATCGCCGGACCCGGAGCCGCCGAAACAACGTTACCCGGCAGGTCGAGCAGCGTCAGTTCCGGTCCCTGGCCGAGCACCACGGCCCTCTCGATGACGTTGGCAAGTTCGCGCACGTTGCCGGGCCAGTCGTAGGTCAGCAGCGATTCCGCCGCGTCAGGGCTGATATCCGTAAAGCGTTTCTTCGTTTCAACCGCGAAACGCTGCAGAAAATAAGCGGCGAGAACCGGTATATCCTCTCTGCGCTGGCGCAGCGGCGGCAGCGCAATCGGCACCACGTTGAGTCGATAGAACAGATCGGCGCGGAACTGGCCCGTTTGGAGAGCGTTTTCCAGATCACGATTGGTGGCGGCGATGATCCTGACATCGACACTGATCGGCTTGATGCCGCCGACCCTCTCGAACTCTCGTTCCTGCAAAAAACGCAGTAGCTTGGTCTGCAATTCCGCGGATATATCGCCGACCTCGTCGAGGAAAACCGTGCCGCCGTGAGCGAGCTCGATCTTGCCTTTCTTCAGTTCGCTGGCGCCGGTAAACGCGCCTTTTTCATGGCCGAAAAGCTCGCTCTCCAAAAGCTCGCGCGAAAGGCCGACGCAGTTGATGGCGACGAATGGCTTGTCTTTGCGCTCGCTCCAATTGTGAATCGCGTGGGCGAAGACTTCCTTGCCGGTGCCGCTTTCGCCAAGCAACAAGACGGTGGAGCTGCTGATCGCCGCCTTGCGCGCCGAATCGAGGGCGCGATTCATCTCGAGACTTGCGCCAATAGTGAGTTGGTAACGCTTATCGATCTCCTCCGACAAGACTTCGATTCCCCGCGTCAGTCTTTCTTTTTCCAAAGCCTTCTGTACCACCAGTGCGATATGGCCACCCTGAAACGGCTTGGCAATAAAATCGTAGGCGCCTTCCTTCATAGCTTCCACGGCCAAACCGATTGTGCCATAGGCGGTAATAATCACGACCGGCAAATTGTGATCGCGCTTGCGTATCTCCCTTAGAACATCCAGCCCCTTCATGCCCGGCATTTCGATGTCCAGAAATGCCATGTGCGGGGTCTGACGCTCGATGATCTCCACAGCTTGCAAGCCATCGGCCGCTTGCAAGACGCGACAACCGAGGGATTCGAGTCGGTCCTTTAGAGCCTCTTGAACGTACGGGTCATCGTCAGCAACTAGAATGGTTTCGCCAAACAACTTCATTGATCTGTTCCTCAACTCGGCAAGGACGAATTTGTGCGCGGCTGCCACACCGGAAGGGTAAAGAAGAACGTGCTGCCTTCACCCGGGACGCTTTCCACGCGAATCTTGCCGCCATGCATCTCGACGAGCTTTTTTGAAATCGCCAACCCAAGTCCGACGCCCATCGTTTTCTCGCGGCCGGGTTGGCTGATCTGATAGAATTCATGAAAGATCCGCTCGACTTCGGTCGGCGGAATTCCGGGTCCCGTATCCGAGACCGAAACCTCCAGCAACCCGCGGTCGTTTGCCGGCGCCATGCTCAGCTTCAAACTACCTCCAGCTGGCGAAAATTTCACCGCATTGACGATCAAGTTGGTCAGGACTTGCGTAATTTTGTCGCGGTCCGCCCAGGCCGTTGGGTCGCCATGGGTCCGGGCAATTTCCACTGAGATACCTTTTTCCACTGCCAATGGCTTCAGGGTTTCCACCACTTCGTGAATCAAACTAGTGAGAGAGAACCTTGCGGGCTTCAATTCGCTCTTCCCGGTCTCGATCACCGAGAGATCCAGCAGATCTCGGATGAGCCGCGCCAAACGCTCCGTGCTATCTTTGATCCCTGTCATATATCGGGTTTGCTTGCCGTTGAGCGGACCGGTTAGGCCGTCGATCATGTTATCAACGAGACCCCCAATTGCGGTAAGCGGGGTCTTTAGTTCATGGGAAACGTTGGAAAGAAACAGGGACTTCATCTTGTCGAGCTCTTTTAACCGTTCATTGGCAATCATCAGCTCCTGCGTTCTCTCGCGCACTTTGTCCTCCAAGTTGGCGTAGGCATCCCGCAGCGCCGCCGCCATCTTATTGAATTCCTCCGCCAAAGTCTGGATTTCATCGCCGGTGGCGATTTGCAGGCGAAAATCAAGATCACCCTTGCCAATGCGCTCGACGCCGCGCTGCAGCGTGTGCAACGGCCGAACGACCCGGCGTGCGACGTAGGCTGCCGCCAACAAAGCCATGCCTAAACCGAGCAAAACAAGTGTGGAAGTTCTGAGCAGTGAAGCGTAGAGCCTTTCGTAGGCTTCCCCTAGCGGCTGTTCCACGACAACGGCCCAGTCCAGCCCGGGCAGAAACGCATAGGAACTCAAGACCTTTTCATCGCTCAAACTCGACGTCACCATGCTTTCCGGTTTTTGAATCACCGGCGCCGGTCGCAGGGCGGCCTTGACTTGCTCCAGATGATCCGCTTTGCGCCGGTTAAGCACCAGACCGATATCCGGGTGAGCAATGATATCGCCGGAACGGGCAACGATATAAGCATAGCCGGCTTTGCCGACACGAATATCCCGGACGATCTCCCAAATGTAGCGGAGATTGACTTCGGCCACGAGCACGCCAATGATGCTGCCGGGAAATCTTTCCATGGGAACGGCCATAGTTAAATAGGGCTCGGAGTCGCGCACAAAATAGACCCGCCCAAAAAAAGTAACGCCTTGCTGCGACTGGAGAAAGGCCGGCGACTTGGAATAGTCGGCGTTCTCGCTGGGCTCGGTCGCGCGAAAACGGGACACCTGGAGCCGAGCGGTCCCTTGCCCGTCGACTGCGGCCACGTCAGTAATGGCGGGAGCGACATAGAGAAGTTTGCTCAACTCAAAGCGGTACGCCGGCGATAGCCCGTTGACAGCGACAACCTGGCTCAGGGTCGCCGACTTCATTTGACCTTCGATCTCAAGAATGTATTGGGCAATCTTCGTTACTGCGGCTTTCGCCGCTTCTCCTTGCATTACGGCAATCTGCTCCTGGTTTTCATAGTAGCGGAAATAGATTTCCAGAAGGCCGCTGGTGACCAGGCCGCCGCCGATGAGCGTGGCGAAAATAAAAAAATAGTTCCGGACCAGACGGCTCCGCCGCGGCATGCGAGAGCGAAAACTAGGTAGCTTAAAACGCATGGGATAGATTCCCATCCGGCCCCGTCGTGGCAAAGCCTTGCTAATCGAAAACTCGGTCCGCAAGAATCAGCATTTCTGGAGGAAGCTTGAGACCGATCTCCTGAGCGGCCTTCCGGTTGATCACCAGGTCGAACTTACGCGGCGTCTCCACCGCGAGGCTCTGCGGCGTTGCCCCCTTAAGAATCCGGTCAACGAACCAAGCGCCGCGATAGCCTATCGCGTATAAATCGGGGGCGTATGTCATCAAAACCTTTTGCTCTGCGACTTGCGAGGCGCTGCAGCCAAACAGCGGCGCTCGCATTTTGACCGCCGCCGCAGCCAGCTTGCTGAGGTCTTTAAAGAGTCCCGTGCAAACCACGAATATGCCGGCGCCCGGAGTTCTTTTGGAAAGTGATAGAGTGTCCCCGCTCATCGCGGCCGCCGACATGACGGCCATTTCCGATAGCTCGACTCCCAGCCGGGCGGCGGTAACGTTCAGCCTTGCCCGCAACTGGTTGTTCATCCCCGCGTCCGGGCGTCCATCGGTCAGGGCCACGACTTGGCGCAACGAGGGAACCATTTGTCTAAAAACCTCCAACTGTTTGCCGACGCTCTCGCTATCGATGAAAAACGTCAATCCGGTAAGATTGGTCCGAGGGGTGGCCAATGAGCTCACAAATCCCGACTGAACGGGATCCGTGGCGGGCAGGAAAATAATCGGAGCGCTGCCGGCAACTTCCCTGGCCACAACCGCTTCCACCGTTCCAAGGGCGATAATTAAATTGATATCGCCGCGCCGCAACTCCGCTCTGAGCCGATCGCGCAACAGCGGCAGATTCTCATCGTGAATAAATTTGAGCAGCAGATTTTCGCCCTCCATGTAACGCAGTTCCTCAAGACCGGCGCGCAGCCCGTTGATTTGCGGCAGGTCGCCGACCGCAGCTCCATGCAGGACCACCGCAACCCGGTTTACCCGCGCAGTTTGGTTCGCACCGATTGGCAGTCCGAATGACGCCGCGATCAGCAAGAGCACCACGCGCAAGGCATACTTCATCGGATGGTCCCGCCGCGCATTACCGTCTGGAGCGTCGCCAAGGTAAACAAGCTCGGTTGATAGCCCTGATTATAAACCCGCACAGCGTCAACGAGCGTGCTCCTGCCGTTTTTCAGATTCACGATGACAACCGCACCCACGGAAAGCACCTCCTGGCCGTCCGGCAGTTTCACCGGGCTGCGAAACGCGAACTGCTCCTTCCAATAGCTGCCGCTGCCATCCCATATCATAGTCCAGAAGGCTTCATAATTGACCGGATCGATATAGATGACCTTTTTCGGGTAGCAATAGTTCCGATCCTTGGGCGTAATCTCCAGGGCGTAGGTATCGACTACCGACCAGCTTTCCTTGCTCGGCAAATAATCGCCTGGTCTGCGCGCGAAAGGTATCTGGTCTTGGGCAAAATTCCCAAGCATCTTGAATCTTCCCAGCAACCGATAGTTGAAGTCAGTAATCTTGCCGCCAAAGCTGTTGATATCATCGAAATTGAACTCGCTAGGGGCGATCGTTGCGCAGCGCTGAATCGGCGGCGCGCGCCGGACGCGGCGGATGCTTGGGACATAGATATAGAGGTCGTCCTCGCGGTCCGGGCTGGCGTAGCGGATCTCAAGCGTCGTCGTGCCTGAAGTATCCCGCGGATATTCGTCGGCCCGAAGCTGCATCCAGTCGATATGTTCGTAGCCCGGCAGCACCACATCCGCGCTGAGACTCACGCGCCCTCGTGTTTTGATCGAATGGTGCAACACGTCGGCGCGCCGCTCTGAGCCGTCTCTGCTCGATGGCGTAGCGGATGATCTTCCCTTGTCCGGTGCCGCCGCCGGTCTTATAATCATCGCCGATCCAGCGCCAATAAAAGTTCCAGGCCATCTTCAGTCCCGCTTGCGGATCACTCGAATCGACGTTGGGAAACGGTTGGCCGGCGGCATAGTTGAGTAGCTCACCCTTGAAGTCCCAACTTGACTTGGCCGGCGTATTTAGCGGTAGCCGCGACAAATTCACGGGGCGGGCCGATGCTGCGATCGTTTTTGATTTCGAAACTGTAGCCTCGTTTGATGCGGTTGAGCAGGTTTTCTCCCACCATCCCCTTTACACGCTCCCAGTTTTGCGGGCCGATGGTGTCGCCGGGTTTGAGGTCCGGTTCCGCGGCGCGACTCAATGAGGCCGAAAAAAGGGCAGCGTATCCCGCGATTAATAACCCCAACGCAAGCAAAGATATCCCGCGCTGGTTCGGCGCGGTTGAGCCGATCGTGCCGCCGCGGCTTTTCCTGGATCCTGAGCGGTGTGAAATTTCGTTATTCGTTGCCACGTTCAGCGTATCCAACCAGACCCTGTCCAATCAGAATCTATGCCCAGACCTATCGTAAGATATTTATGCATAGCAACCTTTACGCCACCACCATGCTTGTAGTCCGAGCCATGTAGAGTAGCGAGTTGCAGCAAAAACGCTATTGAATCTGCGCGCGGGCGGGCCGATCAGCCGAACCCGACCAACCTGCAGCGTTCACAATTGGATACAGAGTGTATTAGAAAGGATACAGTGAGTAGTTATACTAACGGAGATGTCTAGATTCTAAATCTATTGCGTGAATGAGACCAACCGTGGATCGAGCTTGCCAGCTCAAAACACCAGAATGACCGCGAAGTGGTACGGCCACCCGACCTTCATCAAATAGTCTCCCTTCGCTCGTTGTCGCGGCTTGAACGATTCACAAACCAGTAGTCAGTCGGCGTCACGATGGTAAAACCGGTTGCGCTGCTATCGCGTATGCAACACTCGATCGCGTCGGTCAAATGGCCCAGGGAAAAGATCACCCGCGCGTCTAGGCCATGGGAGCGGAAAGTTTCACGGATACACTGAACCTGTTTTGCCTCAACTTCGAGACTCGGCGGAAGCGGCGCGTTGCAATCGAAAAGTTGTGTATCGGTCCGTTTACGCGATACGCCACCGTGTCTGAGCTCTTGATGCAACAAGACCACCGCTTCGCTCGCACCACTCGCAAGCACTTGAATGCACGGCAGTAAGTCCTCAAACCGATCTTCGCACTGGAGCACGACCAATAGCTGTGTGCTGCCGTTGCTCTCTCCGTTGTAATTCGCTTGAGTTATGTGTGGCACAAAGGTGGCACTCGTGGTGAAATTCGGAACCGTGAAATGCTTGGAGTTATCAGGTCTCAATCGATTGATTCCAGTCCGATCAGCAACCCGTCGACCGATTTTACGTGCAATACGCATACCAAGAACTCATATGCGAAAACCAGTTTAAAGGCGCATGCGAATTCTTCGCAGAAATCTGACTGCAAAGAATTGGTAAAAAATGTTTTCAGTAGCAACTCTGCCCTGCGTGCGCAGCGTATGCTTTTGTTACGTCGTATATACTATTGATTGCGGTCCAGCGTCAACACGGGGCGATCACCAGGAAGTTAACGCGAGAAGCGCACACCGAAGTCTAAAAGCGCCCGGCGACCAATCCGCTTGCCTAAGCTCTTGGTCGAAGCCTGTTTGTCGGCAGTGTCTTGGGGGTTCGATCGTTTCCATCGAGCGGACTGCAGTCATTGCGCTCCAATGCAAGCCTGTCGCCCGCTCTGGTATCTGGCCAATTAACGGTTCTTCCGGTCGACTGCTCCAAAAACAGTATCGGTCACCGTCTCAAATGACAATTCGCCACACTCCTGAGTGTGATCCGGCTCGTCCATTTTGATTCGGAAATTCCCGCTCTCCATCCGATCCGAAGACGAGCATGCGGTGGCGAGGTCATGGTCGAACGAAATATCAAAAGTAACCGCGTCACTACTGGATAAACCAGTCAGTCCGTCCAATCGGTGCGGCAAAAAATAGAACCATGCGACGGACCGATACCGATGCGCTAAGACGTTTGCGCGAGCAGGCAGAATTTCAATGACTCGTCCATCGTAATAGCCGAGGACTTGTCGATTATCGTATGGCTGCCTCTTATTCGGATCGGCTCCTGCTCCCTTCGAATCAACCAGCGTGAGGCCGTCAGTGGCGTGATAGACCGCCACTAGGCGTGATTCCCGCAGAACCGCGGACAAGATCTCATCTTTCGGCAACTTGTGGTACTTTTCTTCCCAAAGCTCCGAAGGGACAGCCAGGTGAACGTGATCCGTACGCACCGGGAACGTAAGCTTTGACGCGCCCAGTTGAGATACCGCTCGCAATTGCGCGATGGTTTCATAAATAAACCGGCAGGGAGCCGAAAACTTTTTACCCTGCCACGAGGCGACAAATTCCGAGCTGCCACTGAAGCAAGCGGCGGGATTCAAAGGACGAGAGAGCCGCTTGCCGGACTGCGCGTCATTGCGATCAGCGACCATTGTTGTGCTCGCTGTAAGCCAGTCATCGCCAGCCCCATTGGCTCGGTTTCCAAATACGCCCGATAGGCAGAGCGAAACAGTTAGACACAAGACTCGTAACATGTTAGCAGCCATCCTTTCTTCTAATGAACGGTCTCGGGCAGCACTTCATTTGGGAACAGGTATTCATCACCTGCATTCCCGAAATTGACCAGGATGAGCGTCCGGCCCAGATTTTCAATGGCTCCCACAAACTTGCCTTCGCGTGGCAAAATAAGTCCGGTTTTTTGCGACCGAATGGGTCCGATCGTTTTAAGTGCATCTCCCGGATTCATAAAAGCCTCCTTTTCGACCGTCCTCCTCCAGATCGGCCAGCTCGGTCTTGGGGGAGAGCTTGCCCTCCCCCGAGACCGCGTCTCAATTTCTGAACGTTATCAATCCCCATCTCCGGAATAATTTCCCCGCAACATCCGTCGCTGAATTCTGACCTCTTCGGCTCCCGTGGGGTCGTGATCGCATGGCCCGTAGAAGTCGATGACGTTACCGGCCGTCACATCGAGCACCGGCTGCGCCCAAAAAAGAGTGTCTTCGCGTATCGGCGGAAACTTCATGTGGCAATAGGTGCTCAGATCGGCAGCTTCCTTGATCACCGACTCGTCCGCTCCCAATGTGGGCACACCCCAAAACAAAGTCGATGCCAAGAACATGTTGGACAATAGTGATATGGTCTTTTTCATTTTTTTCACCTCCTTTCCTTTGCGTTTTCACTACCTGACTCGACTGCTGTGCATAGGATGTGCCAAAACCCGCCGTCCCTGCTCAACGGCGGTCAGGTCCGAGAAAACTCGCGCTAAGCCCTTCAATACGCGTGGTTTTTCCGCCGGACGGAACCCAGGCCCCCCAGGGCTCGAGTGAAACCTGGCGAGCCGCGACAACCCCTCGATAGTGTTTTTAGGCGGGAACTCGGTTAACGTAGCGTCTACGTCGTTGACAGTGATTTTGCGGATGTGTTAGGGAGGGCCAATGGCAGAGGAAAGCACCACGGAGCATCCCTCAACTCGGCAAATCGAAGGCGTCGTTTCAGATCGGTTGCACGCGATTCTCAGCGAGATCACCGCTGAAATCAAAGACCGATTGAAAGCGGATCGCGTCAGCGTTTTTTTATTCGACCGTGAAAATTGTGAGCTCTGGTCGGTAGTCTCCCAGGAAAAGAAGACGATGTGTTTGGACGCGCGTCTAGGCATCGCCGGTCACGTGGCGATGACGGGGGAAGTGGTGAACGTGGAGGATGCCTATGAGCACCCGCTGTTTTACAAAGAAGTCGACCTGGAAACCGGTTACCGCACGCGCACGCTGCTCGCCGTCCCGTTAAGAAACTCCCGCGGAGAAGTGATGGCCGTCGGTGAGGCGGTAAACAAATACAAGGGGCGTTTCACGAGCGCAGACGCCGAAGCCATGCAAACCCTGGTGACGCCCATCGCAAAGACGCTCGAGGGCATTTCGTTCAAAAAACCGGGGGGCGTGATTCACACGTTCGAGCGACCCGGTGAAGGATTTTCCACCCAGAAAATTGTCGGCATGAGCCATAAGGTGGAATCCATCATCAGGCTCATCGACCAGATTCGCGATTGCTCGGTGGACGTCCTTATCCAGGGCGAAAGTGGAACGGGGAAGGAACTGGTGGCTCGAGCGTTACATTACAACAGCCCGCGGGCCAATGGGCCGTTTGTCGCACTCAACTGTGCCGCCTTGCCCGACAATCTCGTCGAAGCGGAACTTTTCGGCATCGAAAGGGGGGTTGCTACCGGCGTCGAGCGACGCACAGGCAAATTTGAGGCGGCCAATCGCGGCACCCTGTTTCTCGACGAAATCGGCGACCTTAGCCTTACCGCCCAGGCCAAACTCCTGCGCGCCCTGCAAGAGCGGGCCGTCGACCGCGTCGGTAACACCAAACCGATCCCCATCGACATCAGGATCATCGCCGCCACCAACCGCGACCTACTCGGCGCTATCCGTGAAAAACAGTTTCGCGAGGACTTATATTACCGGGTTAAAGTCATTCGGGTTCAAACGCCGCCGCTGCGGGAAATCACTGAGGATATTCCGTTACTGGCGAACCATTTCCTGGAAAAACACTGCCAGGACATGAACGTCGATCTAAAAAGCTTCACGCCCGCAGCGCTGCAATGCCTGATGGGCTATGCGTGGCCGGGCAACAACCGGCAATTGGAGAACGAGGTCAAACGGCTAATCGCTTTCGTGCGGGGCACATCGATAAAAGAAGAGCATCTGGACCCGACGATTCGCAACTTGGACACACCTGCTCCGGCGGAGCAAGAATCAAAGGAGCCGGCACCAGTGCCGCCTCCCACGCGAACCCTACCTGAAGCCATCGACTCCCTGGAACGCCGCATGATTGAAGAAGCCCTGCGCAAATCCGCCGGCAACAAACAAAAAGCGGCCCAGGCCTTAGGCCTGAGCCGCCAGGGATTGATTAAGAAGTTGAAGAGGTTGGGATTGTAGAAATCGTTCTTTGTTGGTTAAGCTTTAGGAATTTGCCCGCCCCTAATAAACCGTTGGTCAGGTTTTAGCAAGGGCTAGTTATCATGCCACAGGAGATGTGCTCGAAGTTGAGCCGCAAACGGCCGAGGGGAAACATTTCACCCCCCTGTAGCGTCCCACCTAAGCTTTCCGTTCATACTAACTCGCCTCCCCCTCGCACTCTTCACGGTCTAAGTTTTCGGGGCGGCTCTATGGAGTAGACTTTTCTTGCCCCCAGGGTGTTTCTCAACTCCTGTTCATCACATGCTAGCGACCCCGGTGGTAACTCTCCAGCGTGGTTTGGCGCTGAATCTTGATCTCGTCGCCTTCGTTGAGATCGTGATCGCATGGCCCATCGAAGTCGATACCGTACCCGGTAGTTTCATCGAGCACCCGCCGGTCCCAAGACAGGATATCGGTGCGAATCTCTGGGACCTGCATGTGGCAGTATAAGCTCAGACTCGCAGCCTCTCTGACGACAAGCTCGGCCGCTCCCACTGTCGGCGCGCACCAGAGCAAAGTCGAAGACAAAAACAGATTGGACAGAAGTGATATCGGCTTTTTCATGGCTTTCGTCCCTTTTCTTTTTTGTTTTCACTACCTGACCGACCGTTGTGCATAGGACGTGCCAAAACCCGCCGTCGTTGCTTAACGGCGGTCCAATCCAAGAAACCTTGCGCCAAGCCTTCAATACGCACAGTTTTTTGCCCAGAGGGGAAACGCAGCTGCAATCTCGAGAAGGGCGCGACTCGCCGGGAAACTAACTTTTTATGATTTGGCGCAGCAACGGAGTTAACGTTTCGTACACCGCGTTGATAGTGATTTTGCGGATGTAGATGATTCGGAACTTGGACAGCCCTGCTCCGGCGGAGCGAGAATCAAACGAGCCGGCACCGGTACCACCCCTCACGCCAACCCTACCCAAAGCCATCGACTCCCTGGAACGCCGCATGATTGACGACGCCCTCCGCAAAACCGGCGGCAACAAACAAAAAGCGGCCCAGACGTTAGGCCTGAGCTGCCAGGGGTTGATTAAGAAGTTGAAGCGGCTCTCTATTAATCAATGAGTTACCACCGTTTGGCTCGCTGACGGTATTGTGCCAGCAATTTTCCCGGCACGATCTCTGCCTCACGAAGCTGTCATATCCATCGAACGGTATAGATCGATAGCCGTCAATAATTCTTTCTGCGCCTTCCACTTTGATCCATTTGCGTGTAAAGCCCTCCAAGGCTGAGATCGCAGTGTGCTCGCAGTGGTCGCATTCCAAGCTCAAGACTCACTGCAGACGCATGGCGACGATAATAGGGCTCAGCCTGCTGCGTTCTTGGTGGATTGTGCCCAATACCACATCACCAAGCAACGGGTTTCGTCTCTGCGAAAACTGACGGAGACCGGCGATCTCACCCTAGTCCCAGCTATTTCCGGCGATGTCGACGCAGCTCAGATTTGTTGAGTATCTCACTCTTGATAAACTTAGCCAGTTCTGCTCGAATTGAATCTGAAGATTTGTTCTTCTGGCTCAGCAGCTCGCCAGCTTTTCGGCCGATCCTGGCCTGGGGAGGTAACGCATTGCTACGATTCTCCATGCTTGTTTGCATTATCTGGCACAGCAAAGCAAGTTGCTCCTCACAAGTCAGATCTGTAGAGAGTCCAGCACAGATAAACATAACACTGCTCCTTCCCAAAAGATTAATTACTAATATCGGACTTTAGCACTCATTGTCAAACAAAAAAAGAAACGGGTGATGTAACGAACACTGTGTAAATTCTACATGGGGAAAGAGGAAGAGAAAAAAATAGCCTTCATATTTGGCCAAGGAGTGAGGATCGGGAGGTGTGAAGGGAAATGCCAAGGTCATTTTGGGATTGGGAAAAGAAAGAAGGGGTGCCGTTCGGTGGACCGGGTGTTGTTGGCCTGTTTTTGTTTGGGACTATCGACCCGGCTAGGTTCAAACCGTTGTATATCTGCGGTGCGACGTTGATGGCGCACAAGCGTTCGCCTCGCTTTTGCAGCGCCTTGGCGGCGAGAATCAATACGCGCAAACCAGCGCTGCTCCACTGTGACGTCAAGATCACTCATGTCGCACTCTTAATGATTGGACTTATTTGTCGGCAGTAAACGGCGTCAAATTTCGTATCCCTTGATGGCAACGCTAAGCCATCGAAAGAGTGGTTGTCAACAAAGCCGGATCAGTGTATCAATAGTCGGTCCGTGGGTGGCTCGTCAATCGTTGAGCGCCAGTCTCAGGGGAGCCGATACGGTGATGATTGCTGGGGAGTCGCGACCTCTGATTGTGGCTTATGAGTCCAAATATTAAAACCGCTGAACAGCTCAGAGGAGGCTCTGTTGCCACTGCCGTCTTTGGCGGGACGTCCGATTCTTTCGCTCGCATTGCACTAAAGAGGCTCGGACTGACTCCGGTGAAGGATGTCGCAATCTTGCAAATCGGTGAGCTTGCAGAGCGCCTGAGTTCGTTGGAGAACGGAAGAGTTCACGCCGCTATGCTCGCCACACCTGACGTGTTTATGGCCCAGAAAAAAGGGCTTTTACGCTCTAGCGCATGTGACCCTGCCTTACCAAACCACGTCAGTTGCAACTACCCGCAGATTCATTCGGGAAAATCCTGAAATCGTAAGGAGATATGTCAAGTCTCAGATTGAGGCTGTCCACCGGATGAAGACGGACCGGGAGACTGGACTAAAAGTTACTGGCGAAATACCACGGCTCGCAAGACAAGAAGATCCTAGAGAGGATCTATGATCATCACTGTGCTGACGAAAAACTTCCCCCAAAACAATATCCGACGCTGGAGGGATCAAGAACATTTTAGAGCCGCTAGCGCAGACGGATCCCAAGTCAAAGGCTGCCAAGCCTGAGGACTTTGTCGATGTAAGCTTCATCAAAGAGCTGGATCAGAGCGGCTACATCAACAGCCTATATAAGACGAGAGGATAAGCAATGCCGAAGAATCAGCGTGGTGGGCATCGTGAACCACCTAACAAAAGGATTGAGCGAACGCGGAAAAACGCGTCGCTCATCCTTAGCGTTAGGCGTCAAGTCCAAGCAAGGGGCGTCAGGTACGGCCGGGGTAAAGATTACCACTCGGGCAGGCGAAGTCCGAAAGGAGGCCTTATGTGGGAAACGGTATCTTTCGCACAGCGGTTCGCTCGAAGCCGTCGCTGCACACGGTCTTGGGAATTGCGTTGCTTGACTGTATCTCTTCTCTGCCTTTCGTTTGTTCTGATATCGGGAGCAGCGCACCTCGTCTCAGGTCAGTCTGCTGCGACGCTTAGGATATATCTCGCCCGCCATGGCGAGACGGAATGGAACGTCGAGCGCCGGCTCCAGGGGGGAACCGACACGGTGCTGAACGCGACGGGCCGGCAGCAGGCGGCGAAGCTCCGCGATCGGCTCAACGGTCTTCGGCTCGACGTAGTCTACTCAAGCACTCTCAGCCGTAGTCGAGAGACGGCTGAGATCGCGCGCGGTCAAGCCCCTCTGAAAAGCTTGGCTGGCCTGAGCGAGCGCAAGTTGGGAAAATTTGAGGGGCGCCGGGTCGACGCCAGCGATCCCGTGACGGCCGCAGAGTACAAAAGACGGGGTCAAGATCCCGACGATGCACTTGATGGAGGAGAATCTCAAAACCAGTTTTTCGAGCGCGTTCGTTCCACGATCAACTCGATCCGAGACCAACATGCCGCGGGAGCGATTCTCATTGTGGGCCACCAGGGTGCAAACCGAATGATTCTCCGGGCACTTTTGGGCTTGACGGCTGAGCAGGCACAATCGATGAACCAAGCCAATGACGACGTGTATTTAATTGAGCTCGACTCAGGAAGTCCGCCGCGACTCTGGAAATTGGTCTCGGAGACGAATCTCAATAAGTTATAGGGCTCCCGTCCGCGAGAGAAAAAGGGTCTATTCGATTCTTGAAGCCTAACAATCGGGTTTGAAAAGACCTATGCGCCTGCTCTCTACGCTCGCGAGGCGTGGAGTTAGGCCTCAATGATGCCGCACCCGGACCTCATTAAAATATACCCGTATTCTTCAGCGTGGCCTGAATGCTTTGCGGCTGAGCGCGAAGTGCTTGAGGTTGTCTTCTCATCCGCCAACGTCCAGATCGAGCACATCGGAAGCACTAAGGTGCCTGGATTGGGCGCCAAACCTATTATAGATATGCTGCTGCTGGGTGCACCCTCTCTTCCAGTGATTGAAGCGAAAATTCCCGCTCTGCTCACGCTCGAGCTGACCCGACAGCCATTCAGCAAATCTATCGGGACGAAGTTATCGCAAAGCTGCAGTCGTTATCGCCAGCCGGATTCGAGCGCTTCTGCCAACGCCTATTAAGGGAGTCTGGATTCCAGAAAGTCAGTATAACTGGCAGATCCGGCGACGGCGGAATCGATGGAATCGGCATCTTGCAAGTCAATACGCTAGTCAGTTTCAAAGTGCTGTTTCAGTGCAAAAAATACCAAGGAACTGTTTTGCCGGTGCAGGTCCGTGATTTCAGAGGGGCCATGATCTGCCGAGCCGATAAGGAATCATTGTCACCACCGGCTCTTTCACTGTTGAGGAAAGAGGCTGTTCGGGATGGAGTTCCGCCGATTGAACTCGTGGACGGCGAAAAACTCGTTCCTATGCTTGAGCAACTCGAAATGGGTTTGAAGCCACGCAGAATGTACGAGATCGACCCAGGATTTGTCGATAGTTTTAAATAACTGAGCCGATATCAATTTGCGTTCGGTCGTAGGGCAAATACAGTCCTAAGGCAAATACCAGCTTATCGAGGTATCAACGGCCATGCTTGAACGGCTAATTTTGAAAGCTGGGCCTGGCGTGTGTCAATGGTTTTTGGATCCCATTCCGAAAATGCAGCGATCCCCCGTGTGAGGGTGATCTTTGATTTTGCAAATGCCTTTTTCTTGTCACTGAATGCAAGATTACCGGCGTATTCATTCAAATTCTTGTCTAGCAGGGCGAGGTTGCCGATCCGCTTCAAAGATGCCTTATGCTGCTCTGGCGTAACATGCCTCCAGTGCGGTTCCCTCATCTGCGGCATTACGTGTTCCAACGTAGCCGTCTTTTCATTTGGGTTAACAACAAGCTCAGTTGTGCTGGATGTTGCAGAGTGCTCCAGTACCTTTAAGTAGTAGCGACAGAGATAATCTGCAGCGACTCGCACGGTCCTGAATGCCTGCTCGAACTCGTCATCCGACGCCAGAAAGCCCGTGCTCGCAGTATAGAGTGCTTTCGCTGTTTTGATCCTACCCGCACTCACCTCTTTTGCCCGTTCAGAGCACCCGTTCTCCAGCAGCCCGCTGCCTACGCGGCCCACAACTAGAAAGCGCACCGTCCAACACACAAGCATAGGCAAGGCGCGCTTCACTTCGTCGTCTTCAAAGTGCTTCAAAATCGCCAAAACAAGCGGCCGAATCTGAGTAGCTTTCAGCAGCTCTAGAGCGTCAATTGACTCCCGAACGGCAGCGCCGTATGGCTTCCAAATATTGAGAACTTCGAAAATCGTGTAAGCCCCCACCTCGTCATTAACCTCGACTACGATCACCTTAGCTTTATCGCGAATGTAATCTACCCAGTCCAGCAGAAGTTGGGCAGGCTCCTGAGTTTGGTTTGCAATCGCTGCAACGTGATCCATCGCAAGACGCAACGCGTTTTCGAGACGTGTATGCGATGACGGATTCAGCTTCTTGCGAGATGCACCCTTTGGCCCAGGCGATTGACCTAAAATTTCCTTCTCGTAAAAGCCGTTATCGGCGGCGATCAGCTTCAGGTGTGCCGTTTCCGTCAGCCCGCGGAGTTCCTTACGTGCCAAATACCCTTGGTGAATACCGTCTGCACGTTCTTTGTGCCCAACCCGGTGAAAGTAATTTCGGATCGCGCAGATGATGATGCTCACCGTCGCGAGTCTCTGCTGCCCATCGATAACGAAATGAGTACCTTTATTGTTCTTCGTCAAGACGATGGTTCCCAGAAAGTACTCCGAATCCTTGTCACGAATGGCATCTGAGAGATCGCGCAGAAGAGCCAGAATCTGTTCGTCTGTCCAGGAATAAGGCCGCTGATAGGCGGGAACAATCATGTTCCGGTCAGCGAGAACGTGACCGATCCCGTCAAGTCTCGCGTCTAGTCTCTCAATCGGTGCTTTAATCGGTCTTCTCATTTTGAACGATACTCCCTGATGCGGGTCTCTTCGATCAGCAGGTGCATGGTCGTTAGTGTGAAAACTTTGCCATCGGTCGCCTGAAGCAGTCTGCGCATGTCCTCACGCCGCACTTTGAAACCGCGGCCGGCAATACAGGCGATCCGATCGTAGTCATGGCCCGCCCTGATCGCGAAGCGTCCGCAATCTCTGGAGACGCAATACTTTGTCGCGCGCGCCGTGCCGTCATCCTCCGTAAGCCTCGCGTATATAAGAGCTACTGGATTAAACTCGTCAGGAATGAAATCCGGCGCCTGGTCAAAACCAGTAATGCGCTCGGCCCGTTTTGTCTCGCGAAAACTGACCTTGGCGGCCGTGAGGACGTCCTTGACGGCAGCCTCGACGACTTCACCGACCTGTTCGCTAACAGAATCCCGGTGCGACGCGAACGGCCTCCCAAGGAAACGCTGATACAACAGAACGGGGTATGGAAGCCCAAGATCGGCCAGTCCACTCGCCGTGAATGGGAATGTTTATCTTGCTTTTCCCCTCAAAAGCCACTTCGAATGGCGCTGTGCAGTAGCGCTTCGCCTTCGTGTACTTCTCAACAATGTTGATCCAGCCACCAGAGCCTACGGGCAATGCGTTCCCGTTGCGCAGCCCTAGCAGATTAGATTCAACCTGCACATACCCGAGGAGAAACCCATGGATTGAAAAAGTATCCAAGGATTTTAGCGCGATTGTATCGTAGCGGCACGGCACACCTCAATCAAAACTGGAGTCAGCGAAACCTTAAATTTACACACAACTCTTGACGCTACCACTGTGATGAAGCCTCATCTTCACGGACAAGAACCCGCTACCGTGAGGGTACTGGGCATAGTCTGATCCCGGTAACAAATATCCATGCCACTTACTGAACCGAGGATTCCATTGGCGGTGGCATTAAACACTGCCGGGCTCATCTGCAAAAATGAGTAGAGTAGACAATCGCGGAGTGGTTTGGACGTGCCAGGAACGCAAGCGGCTCCTGGAAGCGTCGATGGAAAACTTGAAAGTACCCCCATAGTAGCATAAGAATGTCCAACTCCGGGATAATTGATGAAAGTTCGGGGACCAGAAAGAGCATTGATAAAAATATATTCGACCGCTTTTCCTGCGGAAACAGTATCAGCGCTACCGTTTAAAATCATTGTTGGCGTATCATGTTTGTGTTGTGCCGGATCCCACGGTTCAATGGCCTCGGTGTTGCTTATGCCAACCTTCTCAAGCTGCTTGTTAATACTCCCGCTTGTATAATGAACCTCGCCACCGCTCGCTCGTACTGCGTCCTTAACGTTCGTCTTTCCGTTCGCCAACCATTTGCTAAGAAACTTCATATTTAGACCGTCGTAGATGCTAACAACATTGTACACACGATCTGCCGATCCGCTAAGATCTGGAACGCACTCAGCGCTACTCGGTAGTAATCCTTTTAATCCCATGGCGATAACGAAGCTAGGACCTGTGAATGGCGGTAACCAGCCATCGCTCCGTAAATCCCGAAGAGCCCTAAAAAATGCCCGGCTATAGTCTAGGTTGTTACTTACGAGTTCATTTTCAATTTCACAATATGCGCTGACCACGAAACCAATTCTACCGAATTTCTCCTCGGCTCTTTTAAAAATTCCGTTTGTACCGAATGCCGTGTCTGGAAACTCAGCCTTTTCTTGACTTGAGAGAAAATTAAAGAACGGTTTCTGAAAAAGATATTCTAACGTAGTTCGATTAGTCTGTAGAATCTCGCTTCTTATATTATCGAACGGGTCGGCGGGTCCTTTGAACCCGTGCCGTGAATCAACGCCAATTAGAATAAGCCGGTCTAGTTTGGGGACTGGAGACGTACCTGGAGCCACTTGGGTACCTGCGTAATACTGGGCCACGACTGTTCCGAAGCTATAACCAATCACCGCGTCCCATTTTCCGGTTGGGCCGAGAAAGCCTTGGCGAATCAAATCATCGCGAATTACCTCGATATCGTCGACCACATAAGAAGTTTTAAGAAATCGATCGTCCCTGTTACTCGGTGAGATTTGACTGAATCCTGCTCCACGGGGATGATAATAGACAACATTGTAGTCATTGTTAGTTAGGAAATCCGTAAACGGGCCTTCTACAGTGGTGGGGATAAACTGTCCAGGACCTCCAGCACAAAAAAGAACAGTCTTTGCGGCCTTTCCGGTACTAGGCATCCGAACAAAATAATAAAGGTCAAAAAACTCTCGTCGGGCAGGAGTCAGGGGAACTCTTATCGTCCTTTCAAGCGTTTTAGGGATCGGTTGAAACATCGTCAGCGGGTCGGTTTTTACGGGAATTAGACGCACGCGTGAATCTATGACACCAAGCCCTGAGCGTTCATCCGGGAGCCAGACTTGTGTGCAAGCGATAGAACTCAATATAATCCACAAACACGTACCGGATATAGCCAGTCGTTTCATTTTTCTTACCGACCCCCTTTCGACGTTGTCGTTTGACAAGAAATCTTGTTCAACTATGAAATCGAATCTCCCATATCAGCTACCATTCGCTTTAGGATCGTAGTCAACTGAGTTACCATCTTAGTGACAACTTCGTTACCAAATTCATCGGGCTTGTAGTTTACAGTACCGACAATCTTTGTTTTAATTTCCCACATGTTGATGACTAGGTCGCACGATGTAATCATAACGCTAGTATCAGGGCCAGGATATTGCCAACCCACCGGAGCAAACGTTGTGCCAGGTAGCCTTACAGCATCCGACGAACGCTTATGGTAAATAAACATAATTGGCACGAGGTTAGCGCGGTGAATTCCTCGCTCTTGCTCGAGGACATGTGCTAGATAGTGAAAGGGAAGACCTTGATTTGTAAGAGCTGAACGAACCCCTGTCCCTACTTGCTTTACGCATTGGCGAAACGTTAGCTTTCGATCGATCTTATTGCAAAGCACTATCGTATTCGTAAAATGGCCGATAACGTTTTCGCTTTCTTTCCTTCCCCGGTTCGCCATAAGGGTTCCAATCCGTATATCTCTCTGTTCTGTACACTTATAAAGCAGAATATTTAGAGCCGCAAGCACAACGATGAAAGGAGTAGCATTTTCGGCATGGGCCACCTCTCTGATATCGAAAAATAAATCCTCGTCAAATTCGATTGCAACGCTTCTGGTACGAAATGATTTTAGTTCTGTTGTTTTGCGACCTTTCTTAAACTTCAGTTCAGAGATTCGTCCACTGAGTTGCATCCTCCAATAATTAAGTTGCCCCTCAAGCAGACCGCGATTCAACAGTTCCCTCTCCCAGTGAGCAAAATCAGCGTGCTGGATCGGCGGAACGTTTAATGGCGGTTGGCGTCTCTGGAAATAAGCATCATAGAGTGCGGTCAGCTCTTTAAAAAAAACTCGCATTGACCATTCATCCGTAATAATGTGATGCATCGTGACAAGCAATAAGTACTCATTGTTGGGCAAGCATAACAATTTTATTCTAATAAGCGGGCCATGGGCCAAGTCGAACGGCTGAGTTCTTTCCTGCAGGATGACGTCTGCAGTCCCTTCACTCGCTGCATCGGGGTCTGCACTCCGAAAGTCAATTATAGGCAGGCGAAACGCAGTAACTTTTTTAATGATCTGAAAAGGACGACCGTTTTCGTGACCGAAAACAGTTCGCAATGCTGCGTGCCGCTTAATAACTTCCCGTAACGCTTTTTTCAACGCGATTATATTGAGAACGCCAGTCACTCGATGAACGTACGGCACGTTGAAGAAGTGAGTTCCTGAAATAATCTGGTCGAGATGCCATAAGTGTTCCTGATTCATTGATAAGGGCAGCGGTTTATCGCGTGGAACGCGCGTTATCGGCGGCAGATAGTTTGAGCTACGATCATCTGTTTTCTCCAAGCTGGATGCCAATTCGGCAATCGTGGGCATTTCGAACATTGCATGGATGGACACATCTTTGGCAAAGGTTTCACGTACTCGAGAGATAATCTGAACGGCAAGTAACGAATGGCCTCCCAGCTCAAAGAAATTGTCATTTACATTTATCGCATCCAGCTTTAAAACTTCTTTCCAGATCTCCGCTAGCATTTCTTCAATTGGTGTCCGAGGTTCAGCACGCAAGTACTCGAGCCCGGATCTCAAATCTTTCGGTAATGGTAAGGCTTGCCGATCTATCTTTCCGTTAGCTGAAACTGGCAACGAGTCTAAAAACAGAAATGTAGAGGGCACCATATACTCAGGGAGCCTTTTTCTCAAAAAAGCGCGCAGTTCAGCGACCGATAGATTTTGCTCGGCGAAAACAATGTACGCAATTAAACGCTGAACCCGAAATGAATGTGCAATTGTGGGTTCTGGACTTCTAGCTCGAGCACCTTTTTCCAACGGCTCATTCGAAAGCACGACGAGAGCGTCTTCTATTGCGGGATGTTGCCGCAGATGAGCCTCGATCTCGCCAAGCTCAACTCTATAACCACGAACCTTGACCTGGTTGTCAGCCCGACCATGGCACTCGATTCTGCCATCTGATCTGTAACTGCCAAGATCGCCCGTCCTGTAAATTCGCGTCCCGAACTTAAGGATATTTTGAACAAACCTCTCCGCCGTTAGTTCAGGCCTGTTCAAGTATTCCCGGGCTAGACCGTCGCCACCTATATAAATCTCGCCTTGGACGCCGATCGGGACTGGCTGCAATTCGTTATCCAAAACGTAAATCTGCGTGTTCGCAAGTGGTCGACCAATGGGGATGAATGACTTTTGAGCATCAACAGACGTCACCTCATGAACAGCAGACCAAACTGTGGCCTCCGTCGGCCCGTAGAAGTTCCAGAGTGGAATGCCCCATGTCAAAAGCGAGGCCGCTAACACTGGAGACAGTATTTCGCCACCGCAGATAACCAGACGAAGGCTTAAATCCGTAATATCCGATTCTGCCGATATCCTTTCAACTAACTGACTAATGGCTGTAGGAGTTTGATTAAGAACTGTAACCCCTTCTCTGCGCAATAATTTCAAGAACCGATCGGGCGACCGTGTTAACTGCAGAGGAACGACGAGAAGACGGCCGCCCGAGAGAAGGCAGCCCCAGATTTCCCAAACCGAGAAATCGAAAGCATAGGAGTGAAAAAGCGTCCAAACATCAGTTTCGTCGAAACCTAGTTTCGCATTCGTTAAATAAAACAGATTGACCACAGAATGATGATTGATCTTAACGCCTTTGGGTTCACCGCTTGAACCTGACGTGTAAATGACATAAGCAAGGTGATCCGGTCTCACTTCGGAGTGGGGATTCTGTTCGCTTTCGCGGGCAATAGTCTCCCAATCGGTGTCCAGGCAGACCATCTTTATTTGAGGATTGAGGACCGAGTGCTGCCCTGAGCTTGGTCGAAAGAACCGGGGACCACGATCATCCATTCCTTCGGCTTCACTCAGGACAGGACTCCATCCTCTATCCTCGATCAACTTCTCTTGGGTTAGGAGGACCGAGACCTGCGCGTCTTGCAGCATGAATTCCAGTCGCTCTTTCGGATAAGCCGGGTCTAACGGCACATAGGCTCCACCTGCCTTGAGAATCCCTAGCAGTCCAACCACCATGTCCAAAGACCGCTCCACGCAAATCCCCACCAATTTCTCCGGCCCGACTCCAACTCCGCGTAAGAAATGCGCGACTTGATTCGCTCGGCTGTTTAGCTCCCGATAGGTCAATTGCTCACCTTCGAACTGCACTGCAACGGCTTCCAGTGTCCGGTCCGTTTGAGTTTCGAACAGCTCGTGGATGCATTTGTCTTTGGGGTAATCGGCCGCGGTCTCGTTCCATTCGACGAGGATCTGCTGGCGCTCGGCTTCCGTCAGAATGGCCAGTGTAGCGATCGGCTGGTTCGGGTCGGCGATGACGGCTTCCAGAAGCGTCCGATAGTGAGTCGCCATTCGCTCGATTCGGTCGCGGTTGAAGAGATCCGTGCTGTACTCGATGGAGCCCATATACCTTCCATCGCGCTCACGTAAAAAAACCGAGAGGTCAAGCGGCGACCGCGTTCTTTCGATTTCAAGCGGTTCAATTCTAAGACAGGGAATTCCGCTGAACGGACGCGTCGCATTCTGCAACCCGAACATGACTTGAAACAAAGGATTCCGACTCGGATCCCGGTCCCGCTGCAGCTCTTGGACAAGCTTTTCGAAGGGAACGTCTTGATGCGCGTATGCGCCCAGGCACACCTCGCGCACGCGATGGAGTAATTGTTTGAAGGCGGGATTGCCGGAAAGATCCGAGCGCAAGACCAGCATATTGACAAAAAACCCAATCAGGGGCTCAAACTCTGTGCGGGCGCGGTTTGCAATCGGCGAGCCGACAACGATGTGCTCTTGCACGCAGTAGCGGTACAACAATACTTGGAACGCAGCCAGTAAAATCATAAAAGGTGTCACGCCAGCTTGATCGCTTAATTCATGGATCGCTGCCGTCAGAGTCTCGGGCAGACTAATCGCTGTCCTTGCCGCCTCAAAGCTTTGCCGCGCGGGGCGTGGCCGGTCGGTAGGCAAATTTAGAGGGGTCAAATCTTTGAGTTGCTCTTTCCAGTAGGACACTTGTCCTTCAAGCACGTCTCGTTGCAGCCACTCGCGCTGCCAAGTGGCAAAATCCGCGTACTGGATCTGAAGCTCTTCGAGTTGGGATGATTTGCCCGCTGCATACGTTTCATAAAGCGACCACAGTTCCCTTGTCAGAATTCCCATCGACCAAGCGTCGGAGACTATGTGATGGGTTGCCAGAATCAAAACGTGCTCATCATCAGCAACACGGAGCAGCTCGGCTCTTAGAAACATTCCGGCAGCGAAATCGAAAGGCGCGTCTGCCGCTTGCTGAATTCTCTGTCGTATCTCGGAGTCCCGCCGGATGGAGGACGTGCCCTGAAGTTCTATAACAGATAAATTCAACTCGAACGGCGGCTGGACAGCTTGTACGGGTTGACCGTCGGCTACACGAATCGATGAGCGCACAACTTCGTGCCGCCGCATGATTTCATTTAGGCTCGACTCCATCGCGGAAAGGTTCAGCATTCCTCCGAGACGCCAAGCCCGGCAGATGTTGTAAACCGTGTTGCCTGGTTTCAACTGCTCCAGGAACCAAATCTGCTCCTGGGCAAAGGAAAGCGGCGTGGGGTTAGTATCCATGCGCCCCACGATGGTGGGGGGATCCAATGGTGCCGAAGCCCCATTGGCACGAAGGAAATCGAGCAGCTGCTGTTTGCGGTCAGCAATTTGCGAACGCAAACCATCGGTCAACACGCTTTTGGGAGCGTTAACGCGCAGACGCTCCCCTTCGACGCTCAGCCGAACGTCTAGGGTTTGCAGCTGGGAGACGAATTCCGCAATGCTCACAGCTCGATCTCTTCCCGATCTGTATCGCTTTTGCTCGAGGCGGTGTCTCGCACTTTTATTCGAATCTCTATCTCTTTTGCAAGCGCCGCGACGGTTGGGGAATCGAGAAACGTCCGCAGATCTAAACTCACTCCAAATGACTCTCTGATACGTACGGCGGTTTGCGCCGCTAGCAATGAATGACCCCCAAGACTAAAGAAACTCTCATCGATGCCGACCTGATTCCGCCCCAGCACTTGCGAAAATATGACGGATAACTTTGCCTCGACCTCATTTCTCGGAGACTTCACCGGGCTTGAGGAAAACGCAGGAAATTGTTGCAAAGGCGGAAGCGCTCGATAATCGACTTTTCCATTCGGGCTTATAGGCAGTTGCTCTAAGATAACGAAACGGGCAGGCACCATATAGTCTGGAAGGCGCATGCTTACGTATCCACGTAGCAAATCAGCTAGGGTTTGGTGAGTTTCGTCAGCGGCGACGTACGCGACCAGGCGCGTCTCGGATTTTGGATTTTCGATTTTGGATTTTAGATTGTCTGGATTGGGGTCGTCTAATTCCCGTGCAACCACGGCTGCGTTTTTGACGATTGGGTGCTGCTTCAGAAGAGACTCAACTTCCTCCGGTTCAACACGAAAGCCGCGTATGTTGATGCGGCGGTCGTTTCGTCCGGCCCATTCGACGTTCCCATCTGGCAAATATCGTCCCATCTCTCCCGTTCGGAATAGCCGATCATTTGGTTCGTTCGTGAACGGGTTCACTACGAACTTTTCCGCGGTTAGTTTCTCGTCTCCGATGTAACCTGCGGATAAATGAGGGCTGCGGACGTATAGCTCGCCAAACTCCCCTATTCCCGCCAACCGCCCGGCTGCATTTAGCAACAGCAGTTGAACGTTTTTGCTGCCCCGCCCCAGAGGAATCGGCCGGTTGGCCTCGGCGTCCCGTGCAACGAAATTGTAGGGAACCTCGTAATAGCCCACTGCGCGCTGGGTTTCTGTCGCGCCGTAGAAGCTCCCGATGTTTGCATTTGGCGCCAGCTTGCGCATCTCCGCAATCTCGCCTTGGGTCAAAACATCCCCGCCGAAAAATATGCGTCGCACGGCTGGGAGAGTGATTCCGCTGGCGGTCAACAAGAGATGCCCCAGCGCCGGAGTGAGATGCAGGACGGAAACTGAATTAGCTGCCAACCATTCGGTCAAGCACTGCGGTTCTCTAACGATCTCAGCCGGCGGTATGAAAAGCGTCGCCCCCATGTAAAGCGGGGTGAAAATATCGCGGTGCAGGTGGTTATACGCAAGACCAGAAAGCAGGCTGAAGCGATCCGTTTCCCTCAGATCGAATGCTTCCCTCTGCCATGGGAGGAAATGGGTCATTGGGCCATGCCGGCAGAGAACACCTTTAGGTTGACCGGTGGAACCGGAAGTGAAAGCGATGCAAGCGGGATCATCCGCGTTAACCGGAACGCCAGTCTCACTTCCAGGAAACTGACTGAGGGAATTGGCGATTTCATGTTTGGTTCTGGGAAGCCTGATTCGACAGGGAATCCCAAGGCTATGAAGAAACTGAGAAAGGTCCTCAGGCAAGTCGCCCGCCGCCTCCATTTCTAACCAGCCTTTGGGTTGTGCTATCTTAACGTAATCGATCAAGCGCTGGGCCGGATAAGCAGGGTCAAGAATGACAAACGTGGCGCCAGCCTTGAGAACGCTCAGCAGAGCCAGCACGATAGGACAACTGCGGTGTGCATAAATCGCGATGACATCCTTCGGCTCAATTCCACGAGCTATGAGGCAATTCGCTAGTTGGTTGCTCTGCTTATCAAGTTCGCGGTATGTCCAAGAATCGTCGGGATCAACAACCGCGGGATCCGCGACGCGCTCTGCTTGGCTGGAAAACAACTCATGAATGGCCCCTTCCCAGGTATCATCGAGGGATTCGGTTGGGTCGGGCAAAACCGCTCGTGCCAACCGAGTCACGAGAGAGTATTGACCGATCCTTAGCTCGGGGCTCTCAACAACGTGTGCTAATAGGTCGCTGAATTGTTCCAGGGAAGAGGCTATGCGACCTTCAGTGAAAAGATCAGCATTGTACACGATAGCGAGTTCAAGTTTCCCATCTATTTCCGGAGCATGGAAGATAATATCGAACTTTGCTTCGGGGACAGAAGGCGAGAGTTTGATTGTCTGGCAGCCAGCTACCTTAAGAATCCGCGACGAGATATCAACCATATTGAACATGACTTGGAACAACGGGTTGCGACTGAGGTCTCGCTGAGGATTGATTTCTTCAACCACTCTTTCAAACGGCAAATCCTGATGCGTATAAGCGTCCAGGCAAACTTCTCGGATTCGCTTCAATAGCTCTGGAAAAGTTGGATTTCCGGAAAGATCCGCGCGTAGCGCCAATGCATTGATGAAGAATCCGATCAGGCCGTCAGTCTCGGGGCGGTTGCGACCCGCAATCGTTGAGCCGACGATGATGTCGTCTTGCCCACTATGGCGGGAAAGCAAGATATTGAGGTTCGCCAGCAAAGTCATGAACAGCGTGACGCCTTCACGGCGACTTAGGTCTTTGAGGCCTTTGGTGAGCTCTTCGGAAAGCGTTCTCGTTAACCTTACCCCACGGTAGGTTTGCACGACTGGCCGCTCATAGGCGATCGGTAGATTGAGTGTCGTCAATCCTGTACCGAGTTGCCGCTTCCAATAGGCGAGCTGGGATCCCGGGGTTTCTCCTTGAAGCCGCTCATGCTGCCAAACAGCATAGTCGGCGTATTGAACGGGGAGTGGAGGCAAAGTGCAAACCTTGTCATCCAAAAACGCCTCGTAAAGCATCGCAAGCTCATGGTAGAACATGATCAGCGATGAGCCGTCACATACGATGTGATGAAAGTTGAGAATGAGAACGTATTCTTGTTCATCCAACCGCAACAACTTCGCCCGCATCAACGGAGCGTCTCCCAGAGCGTAGAGCTGCCGCGCATCATCGATTGATAGCGCCTGAACTTCGGCTTCCGCTTGCTCCTTGAGCAAATGCGAAAGGTCTGTGACCGGTAACATGAAGGTCAATGGTGATACAATTTCTTGAAACGGTTCACCGTCAATTTCGATAATGCGCGTGCGCAAGACCTCGTGGCGATTGACGATTTCGCTCAAGGCCTTTTCCAATGCGGAAATATTCAGATCGCCCTTAATGCGAAACGTGGCCGGGATGTTATAGGCCGTCAAGTTAGGATCTAGTTTTTGCAGAAACCAGAGCCGGCGCTGCGAAAACGATAGCGGTATCGATCGATCGCGGGGCACAGGCTTAATTGATGGAATGCTGACGCCGCTCTGATTGCGGCGCAGGAAATCGATATGCTCCGCCAACTCCGCCACGGTGGGTAATTCGAACAACTTGCGCAATGGCAGATCGATATTGAAATTACCGCGCAGACGCGCAACTACACGGGTGGCTAAAAGTGAATGCCCACCGAGCTCGAAGAAGTTGTCGTAAATACCGATTCGGTCGATCTTCAATACCTCGCGCCACACTTGAGAAACCATTTCTTGGACTTCCGTGCGCGGCTCGACGAAACCATGCTGCAGCTTCGGTCTCTCTCCGTCAGGGGGGGGCAGTGCGTTTCGATCGACTTTCCCGTTATGCATGAGCGGCAATCCCTTTAACATTACAAAGGTGCGGGGGATCAGGTATTCAGGAATCTTTGCGGCTAAGAAATTACGTAGCTCGATAACGGAAGGAATCGAATCCCGCTTGGGAACAATGTAGGCTACCAGCTCCCTTTCAACTGATGATTCGGCCTCACGAGCAACGATGACTGATTCTTTCACCTCCGAATGCTGATCTAGCGCTGTCTCGATCTCGCCAGGCTCGATCCGATAACCACGGATCTTGATCTGATTATCGAGCCTACCGAGAAACTCGATGTTCCCATCCGGCAGATACCGAGCTCGATCTCCCGTTTTATACAGCCGCGATCCCGATTCACTGCTAAAAGGATTCTCAACAAATTTTTCTGCGCTCAGCTCCGACCGATTTAAGTACCCTCGCGCCAATCCATCACCACCGATGTGTAGCTCACCTGGTACTCCAATCGGCACCGGCTGCATGTGAGAGTCGAGGATGTAGATCTGCGTATTCGCGATGGGACGACCAATTGGGACTGTCCACCGATTGCTCCCTCGTTCGCACGCCCAATAGGTCACGTCTATGGCAGCTTCAGTTGGCCCATAAAGATTGTATAATTCTGCTTCAAGTCGAGCAAAGAAGTGCTCCTGCAATTCGAAACGTAGTACCTCACCACTACAAATAACGAGCCTGAGACAATCAGAACCGTCAAGACTTGGTTGTTCAAGAAAAACTCGGAGCACAGAAGGAACAAAGTGGAGCACCGTAATTCTTTGATTAGCGATCACGTTGACTAAATAGTCGTTGTCCTGATGGCCGCCGGGTCGTGCCATGACCAGACGGGCTCCGTTCAATAACGGCCAGAAGATCTCCCAGACTGATACATCGAAACTAAACGCGGTTTTTTGTAAAACTCGATCGAACTCAGTCAGTCGGAAAGCATCCTGCATCCAGAGCAACCGATTACAGATACTCTGATGGGTAATCATCACGCCCTTGGGTTTGCCTGTCGACCCCGAGGTAAATATCACATAAGCCAAGTCTTCAGCCGTTCCGTCATGGAATGGGTTTTGTTGGTCGTACTTCGCAATGATGGCCGAATCTGAGTCCAGGCATACGACGTCCCGGTCGTACTCTGGAAAATTGGACTTCAGCCGCCCTTTGATGAGCAACACCGATACCTGAGCATCCTCCAACATGAATGTGAGGCGCTCGCTTGGATACTCTGGGTCTAACGGTAGATAGGCGCCACCTGCTTTGAGAATGCCGAGTAAGCCGACTACCATGTCCAAAGATCGCTCCAGACAGATTCCGACGATTTTGTCCGGGCCAACTCCGCGCTGCTTGAGGTGGCGAGCCAATTGGTTAGCCTGCGTGTTGAGCTGGCTATACGTCAACCACTGATTCTCAAAAACCACCGCGACCGCATCAGGTGTTCGGTCCGCATGCATTTCGAACAGCTTATGGAGACACCATGCCTCAGTGAAATTGACCCGCGTGGAATTCCACTCCACCAGCAACTGCTGCCACTCAGCGCCAGTTAACAGAGGCAAAGTCGATATGGGCTGATCAGGATCTGCTATGATTCCCTCCAGCAATGTCTGAAAATGGCCGATCATTCGCTCGATGGTAGACCGGTCAAACAAATCCGTACTGTATTCGAAGAATCCAACGAGCGTCTGCTCCCGCTCGCCCAGACAAAGTGTCAGGTCAAACTTAGAGGTGCCAGTGTTTATCCCAACCGGTGCGGATTTGACACCTCGAAATTTCAAGACTGGATCCAACACATTTTGAAAAACAAACATTACCTGAAACAAAGGGTTGTGACTTAAATCTCGCTCTTGATGTAACTCCTCGACCAATTTCTCAAACGGCAGATCCTGGTGAGCATGAGCTGCAATACAGACGGTGCGCACGCGTAAGAGCACTTCCCTGAAAGTGGGATTTCCAGAAAGATCTGCACGTAGCGGCAAGGTATTGACAAAAAAACCGATCGCATTTTGGATCTCAGCATAATTGCGGTTAGCGATAGGAAAGCCGACGATGATGTCTTCTTGCGTTGTATAGCGATGAAGCAAAGTATTAAAAGCAGCCATCAATATCACAAAGAGCGTGGTGCCTTCTTGCCGACTGAGCTCTTTAAGCGATGCCGTGATCGAAGCTGATAATTCTATGGCTTGCCTTGCTCCCCGGAAGGTCTGAACCGAAGGTCTCGGACAATCGGTTGGCAACTCCAACATTGGTACAACGCTACCAAGCTGATTTTTCCAGTAGGAAAGCAGCGACTCTAGCACCTCGCCGTTTACCCATTGGCGTTGAAACAGGACGAAGTCAGCGTATTGAATTGGAAGAGGGGGAATTGTAAGGGATTGTCCGTTGGAGAAAGTCTCATATATCTTCTCCAATTCACGGAAAAAGATACCAGCGGACCACCCATCACAGATAATCTGATGTACGGTAAAGACCAGTAGATGATCTTCCTCGGAAATCCGCAGCCAGGCCACTCTTAATAACGGACCGAGGGCTAGATCGAACGATTGCTGGCCCTCCTCGATGGCTATCCGTAACAACTCGGCTTCCCGATCAGTCCAGGTCAGTTTCTGAAGCTCAATTACCTTAACGATCAGCGTCAGGGCGCCAGCGACGAGCTGAATCGGTCGCCCATCTACAGCCGGAAACGTAGTCCGCAGGACCTCGTGGCGACGCACAACCTCGTTCAGGCTCAATGTTAGAACGTTTAGGTCGAGGGGGCCGGTCAGGCGATACGCCCGACAGATGTTGTAAACCGGGTTGCCAGGCTCTAATTGATCAAGAAACCAGAGCCGCTCCTGAGCAAACGAAAGAGGAAGGTTATCAAAGCATTGCCTAGGGCGAATCTTAACAGAACTTCGGAGATCGATTCCTTCTTCTTCGAGAAGAGTTTCAAGGAGTTCACGCCTCGCGGCTCCAAGGTCATGCCTAGCCGGGCTGCTCGAGCCGCCATCAGACATCGCCCCTTTTTCCTCTTTTTTCTTCCAGTGTCTTCTCGATCTCCTCGGGTGACATACCTTCAATTTTCATCAGGAGATCGGCGACCTTATCCGAATGCCCAGGTTGCGTCTCGTTCATGAGAACAAATTCAACTAGCTTGGCCACGGTAGGTGCCTCAAATAAGGTTTGCAATGGCTGCTTGAGGGGAAAAATGTTGTTTATTTCTGAAACGATTTGAGCCGCGAGTACTGAGTCACCCCCGAGCTCCAAGAAATCATCGTGAATGCCCACCTCATCTATTTCTATTATCTCAGCCCATCGTTTGGCTAGTATTTTCTCAATAGCAGTAGTCGGCCCAATGAAAGTATCGCTAAGCTCGTGGCGTGATTTTTTCGGAGAAGGAAGAGCCATTCGATCAACTTTACCGCTTGTTGTTAACGGCAGACGATCTAGTACGACAACGGCGGACGGCAGCATATAACTGGGCAACTTTTCTCTCAGGGACGCCCGCACCTGGTTTATCTTCAGCTCCTTGGATAGCTGGGGAACCACATAGGCTACCAAACGCTCGCCGTGATGTGGGTCGACTGACGGGACGACGGCCGCTTGCGCAATCTCTGAAATATCTTGTAAAGCCATCTCGATGACGGACACCTCGACTCGATGACCTCTGATTTTTCTCTGAAAGTCCTTTCGACCTACATGCACAAGGCAACCGTCGGGCAGCATATAACCGAGGTCTCCAGTAAGATACGTGCGCGCGTTGCCTCCGTTGGGATCAGGTAAGAACTTGGCGCGCGTGAGTTCGGGCTGGCGCCAATAGCCTACTGCGAGATAGGGGCTCTTCACCGCAATTTCCCCGACTTGATTCACACCTACTTCATTTCTGTCATCATCCAGCAATAGAACTTCGTTGCCCTCAAGAGGGTAGCCGACGGGAACTCTTTCTTCTGTGATCTCGGTTTGCTTATTTATGAAGTAATATGAAACAGCTTGGGTCTCACTTATGCTATACCTATTAACGAATAGGCAATCATTTGAAAAATGATTCTTGTACAGTTCTATGTCCGTTTTAGATACTAGCTCTCCGCCGACGTGAATCAGGCGAATTTTTGGGAATTTTTCTTTCCGGTTTAAGTTCTCAAAGGAGTGACGGAAAATCGTAGCGACGCAGGTATAGACGGTAATCTCTTCTTCCAGCAACCAATCACCCAAATGGGCTAAGCCTTCTTGGTGGAGATCGAATGGCAAGAGAGCCGCCCCGTTTAATAAAGCAAGTAACATGTCCCTTGTCGCCCCGACATTATTTGAACGCACTAAGGTAACCCGATCATCCGGAGAGATATGCAACGCGTTCGTCTTGACCCTGATGCCGAAAAGCTCGTTCCGATGATTCCAGACGATACCCTTGGGTTCTCCAGTAGAACCAGAAGTATAATTGATGTAGGCAATTCGGTCAGGCGATACAGACAATCCTGGATTATCGTTCGAACAGTGAGCATCTAGATCCTCGACATTTAGAACCTTGGCAAGGTTGTCGGCTAATTGGTGGGCTAACGAGATGTGATCATTATCAGTAAGAATTAAAGAGGCTTGGAGGTCCTGTAGGATTTGAACTGCCTTGCTGTGAGGAAATAGGATATCGACCGGTGCATATGACTTGCCCGCCTTCAAGACGCCCAGGCTAGCTATAATCATAGATGCGCCTTGCTTGAACAGCAGGGCGACCGGTGTGTCAGTGTCTCCTAATCTCGTCAAGATCGAATGAGCCACCCGATTTGAAGCTGCGTTTAGCTGTTGGTATGTCAGAGTTTGGCTTTTGGTCTTGATGGCTAGCCTGCCCGAATACCGGCGCACCTGCTCCTCGAAGCGATCCGTTATCGATTGCTCGATTTCTGTCTTTCTGAACTCAATGAACGTCTTAACAGCGTGAGTGTAATTTCCCAAATTTAGCCGTCCTTGGAGAGTTCGTCATCGCAAAATTTCACCGGAAAAGAAATTATGACTAGATTTCCGGTTACGCTAACGTCATGTTGTTAAGCAGCGCGTTCGCCCGCGCCAACCAAAGGTTCATTTCCATAGAGCGGTATAGATCAATAGCCGCCGCCATTTCGGGGCGAGCTTGTTCTACAGCCCCTACTGCGGCGTAGGCTTTGCCGAGACCGAGGTGGCAGTGTGCTTGAAGTGGTCGCATACCAAGCTCAAGACTTACAGCAAACGCATCACGATAACAGGACTCCGCGTGCTGCGTTTTCGGTGGCTTGTGACCCATTGCAACGTCGCCGAGCAACTTCAACGCCCACGCCTCGTGAGCATGTTCCTTATGCTCTTTGGCGATTTTCAGCGCACGTTCAGCGAGAACATCAGCTTTTTCTAGATGACCCAAAAGCAAATGGCCTTCGCTCAGCCAAGCCGTACTAAGTGATAAGAAGGCTAGCCGGCCGACAGAGGCCGAATCTTCAACTCCTTGCTCCAGAAAGGGCAAGCCTTCAATAACGCGGCCGGCGTTCATATAGGCGAAGCCCAGTCGCGACGAAACAAACGGAATATAAACCAGAATATTAGACAACCGGCAAGTCGTTAGAGCACGTTCGAGAATTGGAATTGCCTTGTCAAGGTCGCCTTTCAGAAGGTACAAAAAAGCTAGACTGCAATTCACGTAGACGAGAACAGAAGCATCACCGACTTCCTCAGCAATCTGAATACCATCTTCCGCGTAAGAGACTCCTTCGCGGAATTGACCCATTGCAGCAAGGCATTGCACGAGATGTCCTCGACAGGTGACAGCGGGATAGCCCGCCGTACCGATTTGTCCGTGCCGCAGATCACCCACAAGGCGTCCAATGGCTCGCTTAAGAACATTTATTCCCTGGCTATATTGGCCCAATTTGTTGTAGGCCGCACCTAAGTAATAATCCGTCATTACACTTAACACCGGTCCGTCGCTTTCCGAAATGAGAGCCGAGGCGCGTTGGCCGAACCGTATAGCAAGTTCAGGGTCACCCGTTAATCCGTAGTAACTATTAAGAAAGTTAAAAACCCGCACCATTCGAATGCGATCTCCAAGGGTTTCCACAAGAGATTCCGCAGCGTGTAGGTGTTCAGCGATCCGTGGTAGATCGCCTAACAGAAAGAGCGCGTTACGCGAGTCGAGATGGAGATCGATATCCTGTTCGAGTTTCTGTCGAGACTCTGGAAGATGCTTTAAGGCATTAGATGCCTGCTCGTACCATGATAACGCCTCCGCGAATCCCGAGTGCGACATCGCTTTCACACCGGCTTGTCTCAGATAGGTAACCGCTTTGTCCCAAAGCTCACCATGGAGGGCATGGTGGGCGATCGCTTCGATATGATCATACAAACTATCGCCAGCTATCGTCTCAAGCACCCCAACAATTCGCGCGTGGAGAGAGGTCCTACGCTCATGGAGCAGCGCCCCATAGGCAACTTCGTTAGTCAGGGCATGTTTGAAGGTATATTCCAACTCAGGAAATAGAGCGGTCTCGCAGAGGAATTCGGCTTCTTGGAGGTGGGCGAGGTAACGTTGGATTTCATCTTCCGATAGCTCGGCCACCGCACGCAGCAGCCGCGAGGGAACGATCACGCCGATAACCGCTGCCATTTGTAAAAGGTGTTTTTCCTCGATGGGCAGTCGGTCTATGCGATCGGCTACAACGCTCTGCACCGTGCTCGGAATGCGGATCTCATCGATCC
>CAWJBB010000040.1:0-409393 GCA_963840855.1 uncultured delta proteobacterium | reverse complement strand
GGCCCTCGCTCGTCTGAACGTATTCCAAATCAATCTCGGCCCGAAATGCGTTGATCCGGGCGACCCTTACCCTGACATTATCGCCCAGGCGGAATTTTTTCCCGTGGCGGCGGCCTTTGATGACGTATTCCTTTTCGAAATAATCGTACTCGTCGTCGGTGAGCGAGGAGAGTTTCACCAGTCCTTCGATAAAGTAGTCGTCCAGTTCGACGAAGAAGCCGAAATTAGCCAGGCTGTTGATGAAGCCGGTGAACTCTTCTCCGATCTTGTTCATCATGAACTGGGCTTTCTTGAGATCGACCATTTCACGCTCGGCGTCCATGGCGTGGCGCTCCCGCTCGGACGTTTGTTTGCCCGCTTCCTGCAAATAACGGAGCAGGTCTTCGCGTTGATTGGGTTTGAGTTTCTCTCCCTGCAGCGCTTTGTCCAACATCCGGTGCACGATCAGGTCGGGATAGCGCCGAATCGGCGAGGTGAAATGGGTGTAGCATGTCGAAGCCAAGCCGAAGTGACCGATGTTCTCCGGTTGGTAAATCGCCTGTTTCATGGAGCGCAGCAGCACGCGGTTGAGTAAACGCTCTTCGGGTTTGCCGCGCGCGGATTCCAATAATCTTTGAATATCCCGCGGTGCGATTTTTTCTTTCTTCACCGGCAAGCGGTAACCCAGGGTGAGAAGAAACGGCGCGATGGCTTCCAAAGCCTCTTCGTCGGGTCCCTCGTGCACGCGGTAAAGCAGGGGAAGATCGTTGTCTCTCAAGCGGAGCGCAACGGCTTCGTTGGCGGCGATCATGAATTCTTCAATAATGCGGTGCGCGATGTTGCGCTCGGCAAGCACGATATTCTCCGGCATGCCTTGAAGATCGAGCAGGATCTCCGCTTCGGGCAAATCGAAATCGAGATTGCCCCTCTTCCGCCGCTGTTCATAAAGCAGCAGCGCTACCTCTTCCATCATCTTGAACTGCTCCACCAGATCGCTGTAGCGCGCCCCGCATTCGCCATCCTTATCGACGAGAACCTTGCGCACTTCAGTGTAAGTCACGCGCGCGTGGCTGCGGATTACGGAGTCAAAAAAGCGGCTGACAATCACTTCGCCTTGAAAATTGATCTTCATGCAGGCGGTCTTGGCCAACCGGTCTTCATCGGGATTCAGGCTGCAGATGCCGTTGGAGAGCGCTTCGGGAAGCATGGGGATTGCCCGATCCGGAAAGTAAACGCTGGTGCCGCGAGCATAGGCTTCTTCATCCAGCGCCGTGCCCGCCCTGACGTAATGGGCGACATCGGCGATGGAAACGAACAGCTCGTAATAATCGTCTTGCCGGCGCGCGAAAACCGCGTCGTCGAAGTCGCGCGCTGTCTCGCCGTCGATGGTGACGATGGGCAGGTCGCGCAGGTCGGCGCGGCGCGCCACTTCTTCGGCGCCAATAGCAAACGAGCTTGCGGCGATTTCCCGGTGCACGGCTTCGGGAAACTTCGTCGTCAGGCCGTAGCGAAAGATCACCGACTGAGCTTGCACTTCGGGGTCGTCCGGGCTACCTATGACTTGCAGCAGCTCTCCCTCCGGCGGCGACAGCGCGGTGCCGTACTTGGAAATCTCCGCCGCGATGACCTGGCCCTTTTCGGCTTTGGCTCCGCTTGCCCTTAGCAAGATGGCGCTGGCTACCCTCGGGTCCATCGGAATCAGATAGCTCTTGCCGGCGAATTCATCATAAGTACCGATCAGCCGTTTTTGCCCGCGCTCGACGATCTGCGCAATGTGAGCTTCGGTTGCGCCCCGTTGTTTGCGGTCCACGCGCACCATCACCCGGTCGCCGTGCATCACGCGGCGCATCTCTCGGCGGTTGATATAAATGTCTTCGGCGTTTTTGTCATCCGGGATGAGAAAACCATAACCGTCTGGATGGGCATGGATTCTTCCAATTACCAGGTTTTGGCTATCAGGGAGGCCGTAGTGGTTTTTTTTCAATCGTACCAGCCGGCCTTCGCGACACAGGTTTCGCAGGGCATCGATAACGCTCTGAAGTTCGTTCGGCGGAAAGCCGCCGCGTCTGTGGATCTCCGCGGGCGTCAAACGCAACCGAGGCTTGTTGGCTAAGAGATTTAGAATCTTGCGGCGCGCGTTGTCATCTTGCGGTTGTCCGTCTGCGTCCATCGTTTGAGCATGAATCGCTTCGCGGGAGTTTGCAAAAGGATTTCAGTTCAAAGTTCCGGGTTCAAGGTTCAAGGACTCGGAGTTTAAAACGCGGATTTAGAGTCGAAACCTTGAACTTTGAACGTTGAACCTTGAACGTGATGGATCACGATTTACCTTTGTTGCCTGCGTCGTCAATTGTTCTCGTTGCAAAATAATCGGCATTGTTGGGTTCGTTTTTTAGCTCCGTCATGAACCAGTCATCGGCCATGTCGGCCGGCGGCGGGATCTCTTGTAGAGGAATGTCTTTTTTGAGGGATTCCAGAATCGCGCGGGCCGTATCGGCGAAGTCACGCATTGCCAAGAGCACGATCACCGCGCTCTTGCGGTCGACGGTGCGAATGATGCCGACTTCCTCGTAGGACTCGAAAACGAACTTGACGTACGCGATATGCTCGGGCGGCGTGGCCAGATAGAAGAGCTGTAGATCGGTCATGGGGGATGTCAGCGGTTTAGTAACCGGTCGAGGGAATCGCGCAGCCAATTTTTTCCGCTGCGTCCGTCCCGCCCCGTAACGTCGTCGCCGCGTTGCCAGGTGCCCCAGCGGAAGGCCTGGGCCAGAGCGCGATTTTCCGGGCGGATTTTAATATTGGGCAGCTTGCCGTCGAGCCGGAAGGAGACCGCGAGGCGGCCCTTGCGGTCGAGAAAGTAGCGGATCGCACCGTATTCGCGGCGCAGCTCCCGGGTGATGCTCGGCGAAAAGACGAGGAGCCCGTTCCATTGCGTCGCGCCGTCGATGCCGATCCAGCCGGCGCCGCTAATCTCATATTCGGGGGTGGTTAACAAGAGGTCGTCAGTGCGGATGCGTTGCGCCTCGACGGTCAGCGTCGCTCTCAAATCTTGCACCGGCGTATCTTCCCGCTTGACGACGGCGGCGAGGTTTTCCGAAATGCGCTCAGCCGTTTTGCCGATCTGGCCCTGGCCGCCGCTACTGCGATAGAAAAGCCGCGCGATCAAGTTGAAGTCTTTAATCGTGCCGCTGCGTATCACCGCTGCTCCTGATCCTTTGAGTGTTGGCCGGAGTGTCTCGCCGGCCGGCGCGCGGCCGTCAAATTCGCCGCGAAAGTCGAGTTGTCCATTGAATCGGTCTTTTAAGTTCGGCGCCAATTGCTTCAATACTTCATTCAAGCTCAGGGCGTCCAGGCGCGGCGCAAGCCGAAAGCTGGGCGCTTTTCCGGCGCCGAAATTCCAAGCGCCGCCGCCGCGCAATTCCCCGCTAAAAGCGCCAACGCGAAGTTCTTTGAAGCTGACTTCCGCGGGCGACCACATTATGTCCGTTCGCAGATTTCGATACGGGATATTCCGGAACGTACCGTCCGAGGAGGAAAGAGTTCCCTGGAGACGCTGTAAGTTATCCTCGAAAATCATCTCTCCGCTGGCAACGACATTTTTGAGGCTCCCCGCGCCGGCCCCGGCGGGGAGAGGGATGTCCGTCAAATTCAGGTTAGGCGAGCGCAGCGTGTACCGTCCGCTGAGCCGATTCAGGTCGGCGATCTCAAGGGCAGCGGTCAGCGCCGACGAGCCGAGACGAAAGGAAAGATTTTGCGCGCGCGCGTGGTTCCCGTAGAACGACACCAATCCATTGAGATGATCGACTGTTCTACCGCTCGCTTTGTGGCGCAAAGCGACCTGGACCAGATTCAAGGTGCCGCGAGCCGCCCAACCGTTGACTGGCGACCCCATATTCTTTTCGAGCAGTAAGTTGTAGTCAACGTTGCCGGCGAACCCGTCGAAGGTTGGCGATGCCAGGAGCGGCCCCAAAGATTTGAGCGAGCTTTGGCCGGCGCTAAGCTTTATCGATAGCCGTGGCGCTCGACCTTGCGTCAGCGCGCCGGAAACAAGCATTTTCGCGTCCCCCAGAATGATCTCGGAGGGATGGAGCGCGAAGCCGCCCTCGTGTCGCGAAATCTGCGCGCGCAACTCCGCAGGTTTGCCGGCCGGTTTATGAAACCAACCGGGGAGACGAAACTCGCTCTTTTCTGCTTCGATCAGGGTGCCCACGCGTAGCTGGTTCCAGGTTCCTTCAAAGCGGCTATAAACGTTCACCGACCCGTCAGTGGCGAAATCTGCGGGCAGCGATTGCCGGAGCGGCGGCAAGCTTTGGAACTGTGACAAACTGATGGCAGTCAAGGTCAGTTTCCCAGCGATGGCTGCGTCCGCCCAGTCGCGATTTTGGGTGAATTCGGCCTTGCCTTCGAGAACGGCGTTGTAATCGGAAGAACCCAAAACGGGGACTTTCAGCGTGATGTCGGTAATACGAGGTTGTTGCAACGTGCCTGAAAGATTTGCTTGGAGATACATGGGGCCGGTGATATCGAGCTCCCGAGGAATACGGTCGCGCAGAAAAGGGATGGCGCGGGCGAGCGTCGGTAGATACAAAGAGTCAAATTGCATTTTCAGATTGACCGGTTGCTGCGACCAGTTTCGCCCCAGCGCGGAACGCCCCATCTCGCCTTCAATGTGCAGGTCGCGGCTCAATCCCTCGGTAAGGGACGCTGCCAGTTTGATTTTTGCCCGCGCCGCAAGATCCAGTCCCCCTATGTCCAGATCGATTTTCTTGATTTGCAATGCCGCCGGCGCCCTGATTGAGCGGTCGATAAAATCAATGCGGCCGTCTACCACTTTGAGCCGCGTAATTAGAAAACTAACCGAAGAGCTTCTTCTTTCCGTTGAACCCGTGCGCAGCCTGGGAAACGCTGCCAGTTCTTTCTTACGACTCGCCAACGCAGTGACGTTCAAGAGCCCGTCTTCGTTGGTGATGATCTGAAATTCGGGTTGGGTAAAAGTGAGCGCATTGATCACGAGGCGGCCGAGGCACAGGTGCCATAAGCTCACGCCCAGTCGTAGTTCTCGTGTTTGAACGAGGGGAGTGGCGGCGAACGCCGCGTTGTCGGCGATGCGAAAATCCTTCGCCGTGAAGCCGATGCCGCCCCACAGACTCGCCTCCACCGCTTCGAAGCTGGCATCGTCGCCGAGCAGCCTTTGCAGCTCCTGCTGCACTTCCCCGCGTCGCTTGTGGGTCACAACGCTGAGGAAAAACAAAACCGCGGCACCCGCGACGACCAGCAACGCGAGCGCGACTACGACGCGCCTTCGAGAAATTTTCATAGCGCCTTATCGAGACCTAACTCGCCAGAGCCGAACCAAAGAGAAGAGATTTAACGGCACAAAGAATGATGCACGCAGATGGTTCAAGTAGTTCAAGCCGTTCAAATCGTTCAAGCTGTCCGAGCAAAATGGGTTGGTTGAACGACTTGAACGTATTGAACGATTTTAACGTTTGGAACATACCCGAGCGGAAGGCGTGCCTTCGTGGTGAATATTTTCTCTCTTCTGGCTCAATTTCGGCAGGAACCCATGAAGAGAGTATAGCACGCGCCCTGCCCGGATCGTCGCTAATTCATCCGTTCGACGACCGTGGCGATGCCTTGGCCGACACCGATGCACATGGTGGCGAGGCCGAAGCGGCTGCCGCGTTTTTTCATTTCGTGAATAAGCGTCGTCACGATTCGGGCGCCGCTGCAGCCGAGCGGGTGGCCGAGGGCGATGGCGCCGCCGTTGACGTTGAGCTTGTTGAGATTGATGCCTAACTCGCGCGCGCACGCGAGCACCTGGGAAGCAAAGGCTTCGTTGATTTCCACGAGGTCGATCTGCTCGATGGTGAGGCCGGCACGTTTGAGCGCTTTTTGCGCCGCCGGTATCGGGCCGATTCCCATGTAGTTTGGATGGACACCGGCGGCGGCCGACGCCACGATACGCGCCAAGGGTTTGAGTCTCAATTGCTCCGCTTTTTGCGGCGTTGTGATCAGCAATGCTGCGGCGCCGTCGGAAAGCGGTGACGAATTTCCAGCGGTCACCGTGCCGCCTTTCTTGAACGCGGGTTGCAACCCCGCGAGGATCTCCAATGTCGTATCCGTTCTCGGCCCCTCGTCCTTGTCAAGGACGAGGGGCGCGCCTTTTCGCTGGGCCATCTCAAAGGGTACGATTTCGTCCTTCAGGCGGCCTTCCTGCTGCGCCTTCACGGCATTTCGATGGCTGGCCAGCGCCAGCGCGTCTTGGTCCGCGCGGCTGACGTTGTATTTCTCGGCGACGTTTTCAGCGGTCTCGCCGTTGTTAATCAGCGAGTACAGCTCGCCCATGCGCTTGTTGGGAAAACGCCACCCTAGCGAACTGTCATACAGCTGTACATCGCCGCGCTGAAAGGCGTTGGCCGGTTTGCCCATTACCCAGGGCCCACGGGTCATGCTTTCGACGCCGCCGGCAACATAAACCTCGCCGTTATCTGTGGCGATCGAGTGAGCCGCTTGATTGATCGCTTCCATGCCCGAGCCGCATAGACGATTCAACGTGGCGCCGGGAATCGTATAGGGCAGGCCGGCCAGCAACGAGGCGTTGCGCGCGACGTTACGCGAATCTTCGCCCGCCTGATTGGTGCAGCCGAAGTAGACATCTTCGATTTCTTCCTTAGCGATGCCGGTTTTTTCGACCATCTTGGCGATGATGTAAGCGGCTAGATCGTCGGTGCGGACGTCTTTCAGAATGCCGCCGTGGCGGCCCATGGGCGTGCGCACGGCTTCAACGATAACGGCTTCTTTCATTATTTCACCTGACCTTCCGTGTACGAGTAAAACCCTCGACCAGTAGTTTCACCGAGAAAACCAGCGGTCACGAGCTTCCTCAATGACGGCGCCGGACGGTAGCGGTCTTCGCCGGTTTCCCTCTGTAATCCTTCAAGGACGGCCAAGACTTCGTCCAGGCCGATTTGGTCCGCCCACCTGAGCGGGCCTTGTGGATAATTCACCCCCAGGCGCATGGCGACGTCGATCTCTTCGGCGCTGGCCACCCCTTCTTCCAGCGCCCGGGCCGCTTCGTTGACGATCAAACTCAGGATGCGCGGAAACGTCAGGCCCGCCGCGTCTTTGACCCGTACCGTTTTCTTGCCCAGGAAATTAAAAAACTCTTCGGCTTTTTGCGCGGCGCTTTCCGCACTGCGCATGCCGGCGGCCAGCTCGATGACTTTGCGTTCCTTGAGCGGGTAAAACGTCGCAAAACCTATAACGCGCTCCGGCCTTCTTAGCTGTGCCGCCAGATGAGTCACGGCGGAACCCAAGCATGAAGCCACGAGCACCGATGCCGGCGAAAGAAAATCATCCAGTTTTCTCAGGATGCCCTTCTTGTGCTCTGCATCCTGAGCGAAAGTTTCAATGACCAATGACGTGGTCGGCGCGAGATCGTTGGGCCGCGCCAATAATGAGACACCTAGCCCCTTCTCTTTGCAGAGAGCAGCAAACTCAATAGCAAGTCGGTTTTCACCGATGATGGCGACGCTATTTTCCACCATAAACGTAAAAGCCCCTGCCGGTTTTGCGCCCGAGATTGCCGCCTAGGACCATCTTTTGCTGGATCGGGCTGGGGCGAAAGCGCGGGTCTTCGAAGAACGAGCGGTAAAGCGATTCAGTGGCGGCGAAGTTGACGTCGTTGCCGATCAAGTCCATTAACTCGAAGGGGCCCATGCGAAAATTTCCCGCCTCTTTCATGACGCGGTCGATGGTTCCGACATCCGCTCCGCCGTCGCCAAGGATGCGCAACCCTTCATTGTAAAAAGGTCGGGCGATGCGATTAACGATAAAGCCGGGCGTATCCTTAACACGGGCCGGGGTTTTGCCCATGCGGCGCATCAGCTCGGTTGCCTTCGCGATCGTTTCGGGCGCGGTTCGGTCGCCCTCGATGACTTCCACCAAGGGCATCAGCGGCGGCGGATTGAAGTAATGCAGGCCGAGAACGCGTTCGGGATGTTGCGTGCTCGCGGCGATGGCGGTCACGGAGAACGAGGAGGTGTTGGTCGCCAAGAGCGTCTCGAAACCACAGATCGCATCGAGCTGCTTGAAGATATCGCGCTTGAGTTCCAGTTTTTCCGGCGCCGCTTCGACAACCAGGCTGGAATCGTTAAAGTCTGCTAGCTTGGTGGTGCCGCGCAAGCGGTTTAAGACAGCGTGCTCTTCTTCCGCGGAGATTTTGCCGCGTTCGCGGCTGCCACGCAAAAAATTTGCGACGCGGCCGAGGCCTGCCTCGATAAACTCCTGATTGATGTCATAGATCAGCGTTTCGAAGCCGGTCTGCGCGGCCACCTGCGCGATGCCGGCGCCCATGGTCCCGGCGCCGATGACGCCGATTTTTTCTGTTTCGTTGGCCACGATAAATCCAATCTCGAGTCCAGAGTCTCGCGGTCTAGAGTTGAAACCCAAAACGCTGGACTCTGAACGCTAGACAATCATTTCCCGGTAAACACCGGCGTCCGCTTCTCCAAAAACGCGCGCACGCCTTCGTCGTAGTCCGAACTTCTACCGGCGATCTCTTGCAAATAGGCTTCGTATTCGAGATCCGATTCCAGATCGGGCAGATTCGCGTGGTTGACAGCGCGCTTGATTAGACCGATACCGCGTGGTGCTTTGGCCACTCGCTCGCCGATCTCTTTGGCCGATCTGACAAAATCAGCTCCGGAAAAAACCCGCGCGACAAGCCCGATGCGCAGCGCTTCATGCGCATCTAGAGAATCTCCGAGCAGCAGCAACTCCATCGCCTTGCTCAAACCTACCAACCGCGGAAGTATGAAACTACCGCCGGAGTCTGGCGCCAGACCGACGCGCACGAACGATTGGATGAATTTCGCTTCCTCCGAAGCAACGCGCAGATCGCACGCCAGCGCAAAGTTACAACCGGCGCCGGCGGCCACGCCATTCACCGCCGCGATGACGATTTTTTCCATCTGGCGAATCTGGCGGATCATCGGATTGTACTTTTCACGGAGCGACGCGGCAAGGGAGCCTTTCTGCTCCGGCGTACGGCCTTTAAGATCCTGTCCGGCGCAGAAAGCGCGCCCCGCGCCGGTGATCATTAGGCAGCGGACCTCCTGGTCGCGCTCACCGTCTTTCAAGGCATGGAGCACTTCCTGGTTCATCTGCGGCACGAAGGCGTTGAGCGACTGCGGCCGGTTGAGGGTAAGCGTCGCGAGGCCGCCTGCTTTCTCGTAGATAATGGTTTCGTAGCTCACGGCGCCGCTTCCTTACCGCCCCTTGAGTGCCGGTTCGCGTTTTTCCAAGAAGGCCCTCATGGCCTCCTTGCGGTCTTCCGATGACAACAATAGATGGAAAGACTTGCGCTCGAAGTCGAGGCCCTCGTCGAGTGGCGCATTGGCCGCCTTGAGCACGGCTTGCTTCGCCGCCCGGATCGCCAGCACGGGTTTGGCGGCGATTTTTCTGGCGACGTTTTTGGCTTCCTCGAGTAGCAGCTCCACCGGCACGACGCGGTTGACCAGGCCAAGGCGTTCGGCGTCTACGGCGCTCAAGAAATCTCCGGTCAAGATCAACTCCATCGCGCGGTGCTTGCCGAGCAGATGGGTCAATCGTTGGGTGCCGCCGCTGCCTGGAATAATGCCCAGATTCACTTCCGGTTGGCCGAAGCGTGCGCTCTCGGAGGCGATGATGATGTCGCAGCTCATGGCTAGCTCGCAGCCGCCGCCGAGGGCGAAGCCGCTGACGGCGGCGATGACCGGCTTGGAGACTTCGTTTATCCGGTCGCGGTAGGCCAGCCGTTGGAGAACGGGAGGGTCGAAGGGGCCCAGGGTGGCCAATTCTTTGATATCCGCACCGGCGGCGAAAACCTTCTCACCCCCGGTGACGATCATGACGCGAACTTCGTCATCCTCATCGAGTGCCTGCATCGTCAACGACAGGTCCTTCACGAGACCGTAAGAAAGCGCATTCAGCGCTTGCGGTCGGTTCAACCTGACGACGGCGATGGCGCCGTCTTTTTCAACGATGACATTCTCGTATTCCATGGCGTTCGCGTTTTTAGACATACACTATGGTAGTGGGGGTTTCAAGAAAAGGATTCGCACGGGTGGAAATTTCCAAAAGAGCTTAGAAAAGGATTCGCAAGCTAGCTCCCGAGGCGGCTTTTCGTAACGAATTGCCTGTCATAAAGCGACTGCAACTCGGACAGGGTTGTGATCTGCGAGATCGCTTTGTCCTCGCGAATTCTCTTGATCCGGGCAAAGCGCAGAGCAAATCCCGAACTATACCGCGGGCTACGTTGGATTTCATTGTAGGCGACCTCCACCACAACCTCGGGGCTGACCGTCACCGTGTAGCCATCATCGGTGGTCTGGAGGCCTTTTAGCCTGGCGGTCATCTCTGTGAATTCCGCATCGGTCAACCCCTTGAAGGTCTTGCCGACTGGAGCGAATTGTCCGTCGCCGTTTGCCACGGCGAGATGGTAGTTTGAGAGCCAACCGCGGCGTCGCCCGGAGCCGCGGTCGGCGGCGACGATCGCGCAATCGACGGTTTCCGCCGGTTTGACTTTGAACCAGAGCTTGCCGCGATTGCCGGGCATATAAGGGCTGGACAGTGCCTTGGCCATAACTCCTTCATGGCCGGCAGCGAGGGCTTCGGTCAAGAAGGCCTCTGCGGCCGCACGATCGGCAGTGATTCTTCGCGCGGCAAGGTGTTTGCCGCCGCTTAACTCGGCGAGCTTCGACCAGCGCCGTTCATAGGGTTCGTCGATGAGCGAAACCCCATCGAACAAAAGGCAATCGAACAAATGAAGAGAGAGGGGAATTTCGCTTGCCGCCGATGCGATGCCGTGAACCCGTTTGAAGCGGCGCATGAGTTCTTGAAATGGTAACGGCCTGCCGTTCTTGCCTACCGCCACCACCTCGGCGTCGAGAATGAAAGAATCGCCGTGGAGCTCTCTACGAGCGATCTCTGAGATTTCCGGCAGGCTAGCCGTTACTTCGGACAGGCGCCGGCTCCAGATGCGAACCTGTTCGCCGTGTTTGTGAATTTGCACGCGCGCGCCGTCATACTTGAACTCCAATGCCGTGGCGGCGCCATGGGCTCGAAAGATCGCGTCAAAATCCTCGGACAGCTCGGATAGCATTGGCAGCAACGGCACGAACAATTTGATGCCTACACTTTCGAGCGCGTCGGTGCTTTCGCCAATTGCGACGGCGGCCACTTCGGCGAGGTCCGATAAAAAAAGCGCGGCCCGTCTGACCGTCGTCAGATTCGCACCGGAGGCGCGAGCAATTGCTTCCAGAATCAGGCCGTCGTGCAAGCCGATGCGCAACTCGCCGTGGAGCAACCGGAACAGGATCGGTCGGTCCCTCTCGCTTGCCCTTTCGACCAACTCTTTGAGACGCGTAAATTTCTCTCGCCGCGAGCCTTTACCGCTCGCTTCGGCGATTTGCCCGAAGCCGTCAGCCACGTGTTTGAGCGTCAATGGAGCCAAGCCGGGAACGGTAGTTGGGGGGTGATGAGCGGCCTCAAGGAAGGCAGCGTGGCCGATATCGAGGGTGCGAGGATCCGAGAGCGGAAACGGCCGGGCCGACAAGAATGCAACCCCGTGGCGGATCTCGTCAGGTGTTAGCCGCTTTAAATACTCCGCCGCCGCTGCGACTTTCGCTAGGCGGCCTGAGGTTTTTTCGAGCTCGTAGCAAAGCGCGGCAAAATCGGAAAAGTTCACGCTGGAATTGTAGCACTTGAGACGCCCGCGGACGAGATCAAAGAAAAACTCTCGCCGCGATAGCAGCACTTTACTTTGTGGTTCGACACGCTCACCACGAACGGCTAGCGAAGGTTCTTGTGAAACACTACACCAGCGGACAGTTGCCGTCGTTGATACTGACCCACGGCTGCGTCCGTGACCCAGGCGCGGGGCTCTCCCTCGGGCCATTCCATCACGATATTGCCGCGGACGATCGTCATGACCGGCCAGCCGGTGACTTCCCAACCTTCATATATGCTCCACGGCGTTATGGTATGAAGAACATCTCGCGTGATTTTGACCCGCCGTTTCAAATCGACCACGACGAAGTCTGCGTCGGCCCCCGGCAAGATCGCCCCCTTTTTCGGATAGAGTCCAAAGATCCGGGCAGGATTTTCGCTGGCCACCTGGGCGAGACGCTCCATGGAGAGCCGCCCCTTGTTGACCCCTTCGCTGAGCAGCATGGGAAGCATCCCTTCGACCCGGGAGGGAAATCCGCTAACGGTGGTCCAGACGTTGCCGGTTTCCATGGCCTCGCGGGTTCTCGTGTGAGCCACGTGATCGCTGCCGATGCAATCGATAGCGCCTGATGCGAGCGCTTGCCAGAGCGCCGCGTGGGTCGAGCGATCGCGCAGCGGGACGTTAATTTTCCACGCATCCTTATGCAGCACAAGGTAGTGGGCGCCGATTTCGCTATAGACCACTAAACCTTCGGCTTTGGCTCTTTCAATTTCCGCTATGGTTTCCCTGGTTGTCACGTGGACGACGTAAATCGGACAGCCAACGATCCTGGCATAGTAAAGGTATGTCCTGGCGTGACCGGCTTCGGTGAACCATGGAGATCGGTCGTCCCACGCGCCCATATCCGTGCGGCCAGCATCCATGAGACGTTTTTGCAGTACGCGGGCGATCTGCCAATTCTCGCAGTGCAGCAGCGCAATCGCCGGCGGGCCGAATTTGGCTACGGTTTCGAACACGGAGAAAATCATCCCATCGTCGAACGAATAGGCGGGCCACTCCTGTTTCCAAACGCCCTGCATCTGTAAATGCAGCTTGAACGAGGTGATGCCATGTTCCGCTGCCAAGTAAGGCATTTCTTCGACATGCTCCTCAGTGCCCAGGATCGGCGACAGAAAAAAATCTATCGCTGCTGTTCGAGAGGCTTCGTAGAAAAAAGGCATCGCATGGGTAAAACTTGGAATGTCCGCCGGGCCTTTGACCTTTTCCGCCCCTCCCGTAATCGCCAGGCTGACCAGTTGCATACCCCAAGTCGTAACTCCGGAAGCCGCCGCCGCTCTAGTTTCGCTCAGGAAATCATCGGCCAGCGGCCGGTGGCCTCCAAGGTGCACTTCCGGATCGATCACTCCGGGGAGAAGATACTTGCCGGCAAGATCAAACTCTCGCGTCGCTGCCGGCAACGACGAATCGTTGCCAACCGCCGTGATCTTGCCGTCTTTGACGGCGACGCCGCCTTCGATGGTGCCCGCGGGGGTTACGACCAAGCCGTTTTTGAGGACTAGATCGGCCGTGATAATTGGCATGCGCGGTCTGCTCCGTACACGTTACAAATTCGCTTGCTAAAAAATTTTCGATGGCATCACGTCATCCGGGTGACATCGGACGCGAGAATTTTGAAAATGCCCGCGCTTACTTAAGAATTTCCTTGAGTCTGGCAATCAGCGGCGCCTCCAGATTAAAAATCTCCAAAACGTTTTTCTCCAGCTCCGCGCCGTCGGTAGGATTGATATCTAGATTGGCCTTCTTCGCCTCGGCTAGAAACGCCCCGTCTTTCATCGTGTCGGTATAAGCTTTGCGCAGCATCTGCACTCTATCCTTGGGCGTGCCGGGAGGCAGTGCGAAGGGACGGGCCGTGGGACCTAAGCTGTGAGCCCCAACCTCTAAAATCTTCCTTGCCTCCGGCGTCTTGGCAAACTCCACGTCTAAGGGGATGTTAGGGAGGTCCGGATGCCGTTTGCCGAGATGCTGGGCGACAATGATAAAATCCCCCGATTCGAATTCTTTACGCCAGGTCGACTTGAGGGACTCCCAAGAATTGTTAACGGCAACGATCTCACCGCTATTGAAGGCGAGGCGGACGTCGGCCGTTCCCTTATACCCGTCGACTACTTGCGCGGGGAGGCCGATTGCAGCAATGAGAATTCGCGGAATGTCGGACGTGGCCGTGCCCGGCGCAATGCCGCCGAATTTTATTTGCGTCTTGGCTTCTAGCCATTGCTGCATGCTTGTTATGCCGCTTGCCCTGGATAATCCTGTAACGTAAGTGTCCTGGGCAGGTACGCCGATATAGTGGAATTTCCGCGCGTCGAACTCGATCCCCGGTTTCCCCAGAAGCTGTTGGATAAATAGGCCGCCGATGAAATGACCAATAGTGAGACCATCGGGCTTGGCTATTTTGTAAACGTGATTGGCTGAAATCAAACTTCCCGCTCCGGCCATATTTTCGACCACGATCGCGGGATTGCCAGGTATATGCGTTGTCATGTGACGACTGATCAGCCGAGCGTAGGTATCGTAACCGCCGCCGGCCGAAAACCCGACGAGTATTTTTATCGTTTTACCCTTGTAATAGGGTTCTTGAGCGTCAGCTCGGCCGATGCACAAAACTGCCAGGATAATTACGATTTTGGCTGCTATTCTCACCATGATAACCTCCGGTAATGACATGGCAGGAATCTGACCCGTATAAGGAATTCAGGGTATCTGTCAACTCAAAATGTTTTAGGGTCTTCGTGAAGTCGTGTGCGTAATCCCAGCGTTTGTAGGTCGGGTTAGCGCAGCCTAACCCGACCATTGGTTTGCTCTGAAGTCGTTTAACGGAAAATCACACACTGTCAGAAATCTTGCGTAGCCCGGATGAAGCGCAGCGTAATCTGGGGCTTTCGGATCCCGGATTCCGTTTCACTTCATCCGGGCTACAGTTCTACGAAAAGTTTTTTGGCGGTCAGCGAACGGCCATAAGAAAAGGCTCGGCGGGTTACGGCTTCTGTTTTATGAACATCGCCGGCGCTCCCTCTATCCAGTTGATGGAATCCGCCGGCGCGGTCGGAGTGCACCATTATGGGTTCGTAACCGACGAGATCGAACTGGCGGTCAAGGAGTTTAAAGAAAAGGGCGCGCAAATCCTCCGTGAAAATCGCGATTCGTCGGGAGCTCTCACCACTGTGTTTGTCAAAGATCCCAACGGCCTTGAGATAGAAATAAGAGGTCCCCGTTAAGCCTGGGCGCGGCGCGATCCACGGTTCCGCAAACCGGGACAACAGTGCATTTCCTCGATGATGCCGCCAATCGCGGGATCTATCTCTTTGGCCTCCTCAGAAGTGACGGGATGTACCAGTTTGTCGGCATGATGATTCAACTATCGCGAGCTTTTCCGGCGCTGGCTCTTTTTCAGATCCGTCCAGTCCGTCATATCGCTATTCACCAATCGCACGGGCACCGGCGCGCCGGCCAGCCGAACGTTATACGCGCCGAAGATGCTTCTCACGGCGGCAATGACGAGATGGTCGTCGGGGGTCATGTTGGACAGCGCCTGCACGAGCTCCAGGATGGAGGTTTTAATCGGCGCCCGGCGCCGTGCGGCCATCGCCTGTCGGGTTTTACGATTCGAATTCATCGGGGTTTCTCCTTATGAACTTACAGCTTCTTGGTTAGACGCCGTAACGCGTCCGAAAGTTTCAACCTTGTTAAGAATTCAAACCACGAAGCACAGAGATTTCCTGCAATTTTCTTATGTTGTGACCCCATGCCGGTTGACGCTCGCGCATAATATCCCGGCGCGCCTGAAACCAGGTCCCTTTGGGCCAGTCCCAATTGCAGTACGGTAGCTCGTACTCGTCGTAGTATCCGCTATTCACCGGGCTCTGCGCGAAAATGCTCTGCCAAATATCAGCAGCCATCGGGCTTTCCGCCCCCCTTCCTTTATAATGTTTACGTTTGGGGATCAGAAACGGATTTTTTCAAAACGATTTGATTTATTATCTACCGTGAACGAACCGTGGAAGGTTTGCTCGAAAATTTCACTGCGATCAGCGCTCCCCACCTGGTAAACAGCCGATAGCCCAACAAAACGACGAGAACCGCGCCGTATTGAACCGGACGGCTGATGTCGGCTTTCACCAGCCAATAGAAATGCACGACTCCCAATATCGCGATCACATAAACCAAGTAGTGAAGCTGCTGCCAGCGCTTGCCGAGGCGGCGGATCATCCCCGAGGTCGACGTCATTGCGAGCGGGGTCATTAACAGCAATGCCGTGAATCCGACAGTGATATACGGGCGTTTGAGAACATCTTTAAGGATGGCGGAGAAATCAAAAAAAAGATCCAGGACCATGTAGGTCGCAAAATGCAGCGCGGCATAAAAAAAGGCGAAGAGTCCCAGCATGCGGCGGAATTTAATCAGTTCATTCCGTCCGGTGATGCGCCGAAGCGGCGTTACGCTCAAGCTCGCGAGCAGCATGATCAGCGCCCATGATCCGGTGAAGCGCGTGATCGTTTCAATTGGGTTTGCGCCCAGGTCGCCGACGTAGCCGTTATAGAGGACCTGGGCGAATGGAACTAGGCAGGCGAGGAAGAGAGCCGGTTTAAGCGAGGAAAACATTGTGATGCCAGAGGTCAGAGATCAGAGGTCGGAAGTCAGAGATCGGACTCAGAGGACCTCCGATCGCCGACCTCAGACCTCTGGTTTAATAGAATTTCTTCAAATCCATGCCCTTATAGAGGCTTGCGACCTGCTCGCCGTAACCGTTGAACATCAGCGTCTTGCGCCGCAGGAACTCGCCGATGCGACGTTCCGTCGCTTGGCTCCAGCGCGGATGATCGACTTCCGGGTTGACGTTGGAGTAAAAGCCGTACTCTTGTGGCTGCATTTTATTCCACGCGGTGGGCGGCTGCTGCTCCACGAAACGGAGCTTGACAATGGACTTGATGCTCTTGAAACCGTACTTCCATGGGACCACCAGGCGCAGCGGCGCGCCGTTTTGCGCCGGCAGGACCTCGCCGTAGAGACCGACGGATAGGATCGTCAGCGGGTGCATGGCTTCATCCATGCGCAGCCCTTCAACATAGGGCCAGTCGAGGACGCTGCCGAAAAGGCCGGGCCTTTGGCCGGGCAGCCGTTTTGGATCGACAAGAGTAACGAACTGAACGAACTTGGCGTTGTTTGTCGGCTCGGCTTGGTTGATCAACGCGCTCAGGGGAAATCCCACCCAGGGAATTACCATCGACCAGGCTTCGACGCAGCGCAGGCGGTAAATGCGTTCTTCGAGGGGCGCGAGCTTCATGATGTCTTCGATGGCTAAAGTCTTGGGCTTTTTGACTTCACCCTCGATGGCGACGCTCCAGGGACGGGTGGTCAAGTATTTTGCGTTTTCCGCCGGGTCGCCTTTGTCGACGCCCAACTCGTAAAAGTTATTGTACGAAGTGATGTCCTTAAACGAATTGGTTTTTTCGCTGGTTTGATACGCAGCGAGTCCCTTCTTAACGTTAGGAAGCTTTTCGCCCGCGCGAGCCTCTTGCGGCGCGCCAAGCAGATCATACCCCGCGACGCCCGCTCCGGTGGCAATCGCCGCCGTGGCCGCGGCGGCAATGAATTGCCGCCGGTTTAGATAGTGTTCTCTGGGCGTAATCTCGGACCCTTTGATGTCTTCGAGTTTTTTGATCAGCATCTGTTTTTAGCCTCCCAGCGGTTCGCTTGAAGCATCGTCGCCAACAAATTTCTTTCTGTCAATGCTTCTCGGCAAGCAGCTGCTTGATGACGGATTCTGTTTTGTCATAGGCGCCCTCGCCGATATGGCTGTAACGGATAATGCCCTTCTTGTCTACCAAGACGATGGTAGGCCAAGCCCACACGCCAAAGCGTTTCCAAATGCCGTAGTCGTTGTCCTGGACGACGGGAAATTTGATCCCCAGCCGGCTCGTTGCGTCGGTAACTTTGTCAAATGGCTTCTCCCAGGGAAACTCCGGTGAGTGAACTCCGACGATGGTCAAACCGGCCTTTTCATATTTCTCATGCCAACCCCGCAACTGCGGGATGATGTTGCGGCAATTGATTCAGCCATAGGTCCAGAACTCAACGATCACCACCCGGCCTCTTAAGTCACCGGTGGTGAGCGGTTTGCTGTTGATCCATGGGGCGCCCGCGATATCGGGCGCTGCTTTACCGAGATTGAGGGCGCCGACGCGGACGGGCATAAGAATGACCGCGCCCAAGCCCAGCGCGAGAGCGTAACGAGAAAAAAAATTTCCGTTCATCGGTTGCTTGTTATTCCTATTCTTTAAAGCCGCGCTGGCGACGATGCGATATTTAGATGAAAATTTGCGATCGATGGTTACAAACGCAGGCGTCATCGGTGCAAACCCAGTAGTGCCTGATAAAGTTCCCGCGCGGCGAATCCGCTCCATAAAATAGCAGAGATGAGGCGTGATACCTGAAGTATGAATTATGAGCGATGAATATAAAAAAGCGGAGGGATGTGTTATTTCATCCTTCCGCCCTTATTCTTATAGCTTTTTCGGGGTGAGGCTTTTTCCGCAGACTGCTAATGGACATAGCGGTCTGACAACAAGTGGACTTCGGAGAATTCTGGAAAATCAGTGTCTTGAGGCAGGTTCCTTAGAAATTCGATCAATGCCTGTTGGGTTAAATGATAAGCTTCGTGTTCGTTCTCGGAGCACGCGAAGGCCACCTCACTGGCGGCATGTATTAACTCAGAAAGACTAGCAGTTGTTTTTTTCATTGTCCTTTACTCTACCTCTCCCCTCATTAGACTGGCGAGATATCGAAAAGGTTACTTGGATTTTACTCATTGACAGCCGGCTTTCTTTGGCCTCCAATGGTTGGCACTCTAGGCCTGGACCGCGGTAATAGCAAGTGTTTGTAATAAAATATTACATATTTATTTAGAATATCGTTTTATTTTATCTGATTATTATTTTGCAAACATTCAATTAGACGCGGGGAACTTTGAATGTTGAACCTTGACCCGAATGGGTGTTGGGATTGATTGCGAGGACGCTATTCATCCATTGGGAGCAGCGGCGCTTCCACCTCGACTTTTTTGAAGAGCGGCACCTGCTTGAGCCGGTCATAGTCATCCCTGCTGATGTAGCCGATGCTCGACAGCCGGGCGAGGATCAAGTTGCGCCGGTTCAAAATGTTTTTTTCGCGCGAGCTGCGCGGGCTAGGCAACAGCGCGGCGAGGGTGGCCGCCTCGAGCGGGTCGAGGGCCGCAGCGGTTTTGCCGAAGTAGTGGCGCGCCGCCGCCTCGGCGCCATAAACGTTACGGCCTAACTCAATAATGTTGAGATAGATCTCGAAAATTCTTTGCTTTGATAGCGCTTGCTCCAACTGCCAGGCGATGAAAATTTCCTTCACTTTGCGCAGCGGATTTTTGGATGGATTGAGATAGAGATTTTTGGCGAGTTGCATGGTGATCGTGCTGCCGCCGCGTTTGAAACTCAAGGATTCCCAGTCTTTTTTAATCGCCTCCTTTAGCTCTTGGACATCGACGCCTTTGTGACTGAAAAAGGCCGCATCCTCGCTCAACAGGATCGCCCTTTTCAAATGATCGGAAATCCCACCGTAGGACACCCATACCTGTTGCCGGCCGCCGCGAACGCCTTTTTTCCGGTACTCGTCGTCGCGCAGCTCCATCAGGGCGGAACTGCGCGGGTTTTGCTTCTTGAGCAGCGAAACATCCGGCAGTGAATAATAAAAGTAAACGAAAAAGCCGACGGTCAGCGTTACCAGAAGGCTCTTAAAGATGACTCTTTTCATATTCGGCTAGAAGCTTTAGGGCCTTGCGGGTCATGGAGGAGGTTGGATAACGGTCCATCGCCGCCGGCGCGACCCAGCGCCAGCGCGTGTCTTCGAATCGAATTTTAGGGGTGGCTGGCAATTCGATCAGAAACACCGGCGCGCGAATGCGCCGGTTTGTAATGCCATGGGCGATCTCGCCGACCCGAAGTGCCTTCGCGGCGGATGATGTGAGCTCGGGTAAATGTCCTTCGAGCGCGGTTTGGACGGCGCGCCGGCTGGCTTTTTCGCCGCCAGGCAATTCCCAGAGGCCGGCGAGGATGCCGTTGGCTTCCCGCCGGCGCAGAAGCAATTTACCGTGGCGGCGCACGATTGCGAGGGGCCAAATGACGGCGTGGGTTTGGCGTCTTTTCGCTGGCATCCGATTTCGCTGGCGATGGCCGTTTCTCTGTGTCGCGCAAAATATTTCGACCGGGCATTCGGCACAGCGCGGATTTTTTGGCGTGCAGAGAACGCTGCCCAGTTCCATCAAACTTTGATTGAATTGGCCTGGCCTTGATTTGGATACGAGTCTCCGCGCGCGGTCGCGCAGCATCTTTTCACCAGAGACGAGAAAAAGGCGTGCCAGAACCCGCCGCGCATTGCCGTCGACGGCGGGGTAAGGTTTGCCGAACGCTATGCTGAGGAGCGCGCCGGCGGTGTATTCTCCAATACCCGGGAGGGCGCGAAGATTATCGTAATCGTCGGGCAACTGCCCGCGATGGCGCGCCGCAAGCACGCGAGCGGTCTTTTTCAGATTCTCGGCGCGCCGGTAGTAGCCGAGACCCGACCAGAGAGCCAACACTTTGGCCAGCGGCGCGCGATCCAGCCCTTTGACGTGGGGAAACGCTTTCATGAAACGATTGTAATAGGGTACCGCGGTGGCGACTTGAGTTTGTTGCAGCATCGTTTCCGAAATCCAGATGGCGTAGGGGTCTGAAGTCCGGCGCCAAGGGAGATCGCGCTTGTGAGTCTCGTACCAACTCAGCAAGCGGCGGCGAATGGCGGCGAGGTTTGCGGCGGGCATGAATGCAGTTCGTTGGGAATTCGGTTATAAGGAACAGTCTAAACGAATTTACGCCGAAGGAAAATAACCGCGCGCCGTGGTGCCGATTTTTTTTGGGCTTCTTACCTCGATCTGTTTCGCCGTCGGGAGCTTGCTGGCGCAGCGCGGCTACCATCTAGCCGCCGCTCCCTGGGGAGCGTGGATCACGCTGGTCGGCAACAGTGTGATTCTATCGGCAGCCCATTTTGTCTTCTATTCCGAAACCAAGTTTCTCGCCGCTGAAAATCTTATCTTTGTCGGTGTCGGCCTGCTGGTGCCGGGGGTGGCCCGGGTTCTTAGTTTCCGCGGCGTGCGCGTCCTGGGAAGCTCGATTACTTCGACCATCATAAACACCACGCCGGTTTTTTCCACGGTGCTGGCGATCGTTTTGCTCGGCGAGCGGCCGGGGCCTCTGGTTATCGCCGGCGTGCTCCTTACAGTGGGAGGCTTGATCACCGTGTCATGGCTGGGGGCGACCACCGATTATCGGAAGATCGAACTGGTTTTCCCGTTTCTCTGCGCGCTGATTTTTTCGCTGAAAGATATTACTTTGCGTTGGACGCTCGGTGGCGGCGGCGGACAGCCGGTCTTCTCGGCGACCATCGCGGCGGCGACCTCCACCATCGAGATATTTCTCATCAACCGCTACATCTACGGCGAGACGTTCGCGCTGCCGCCGTTTCACGTCTCATGCTGGTTTATCTGGTCGGGACTCTTCACCGGCGCGTCGTTCTTGTTCATGTACCTGGCCTTCAGCTTGGAGCAGGTTTCCGTGGTCGCACCGTTGATTAACAGTTACGTTGTTTTCGTGCTACTCTTGACGCCGTTCATGGCCCGGCGCATCGAAAGCATCACCTGGCGCAAGATAACCGGCGCGGCTATGGTCGTCGCCGGAATCTTCTTGGTATCGCTTGGGAGAGATTAATGAGGAGGTAGAGGAATAACTGCGGGCGTTTTTGTGATGACCAGCGATAACAAACTCGCGGCATGGCGCTTTGGACTGATTTTCGGATTTCTCCTGTTGATGGAATCCGCGGTGCGCTTGGGCTGGATCAGTTCATTTTTTCTCGCCTCACCACTGCAAGCTTTGACCGTGCTCTGGGCACAACTCGCGCGCGGCAATGCGCTGGTTTTGACCGCCATCACGCTTTACGAAATCGCCGCCGCGCTTTTTATCTCGACGGTGATCGGGCTTCTGGCCGGATTTCTCTTGTGGCGTTACCGGCTCATCGGCACGAGCTATGAGATGCCGCTGGCAGCGCTTTTTTCTTCCCCGGTGATCCTCGCCTATCCGATTTTCCTAGTTACCTTCGGGCGCACTAGCGCCGCGGTTATCGCGCTCTCCACGATATTCGGGCTGATCCCGATCATCATTAATACCAAAGGCGCCTTTCAAAGCGTCAATCCGATCCTGCTTGAAGTGGGCGCGAGTATGAATCTCACCGGCAAACAGAAGTTCCGGCATATTCTTTTGCCGGCCGTGGCACCCATGGTCTTCAGCGGCTTTCGCCTTGCCCTTACCTATGTATTGAAGTCGGTTCTCGGCCTCGAATATGTCGCGCAAGTGGGAGGGGTCGGCATGTGGCTTTCCGACGCGGCGTTTCGTTTCGAGGTGGAGGAGGTTTATGCCGGCTTGTTGGGAACCATTTCGCTGTCGGTGTTGTTTCTCTACCTGCTTAACCGCTGCGAGGCCTTGGTGCGGCGCTAACGATGAACGCGACAGCTAGAAAGAACAATATATGGGCCGCGACGCTGCAGACCCCCGGCGCGGTGCAAGTATTGACCGTTATCGTGCTGGTTGCGGTCTGGGAAACTATCGGCAGAACCGGCCTCTTGTTTCCGGAACTGTTTCCCTCCCTGCCTGCCATTCTTGAGTCGCTGATGGTCTATGTTACCACGCCCGTGGCGCTCCCTCATTTGGATGCCAGCGGCAGGGCCGTCGGCGGCGCGCTCATCCTGGGAGCGTTAACCGGCATTCCCCTCGGTATCATCTGCGGCAGCCGGCGCAGCTGGCTAGAGGTCGTCGAGCCGCTCATTCTCTACGCCGCCGTGGTGCCCAAAATTGTGATCTTTCCCATCTTCATCTTGTTTCTTGGCATCGGCGTCGGTTCCAAACTGGCGGTGGGCGCCTTCGCCGCCTTTTTCCCCATCGCCCTGCTGACGATCGCCGGGATGCGCGATGTGAAGAAGGTTTACGTCGACGTTGCGCGCACCATGGGAGCGAGCGCGATGCAGATCGCCTCGCGGGTTTATCTGCCCGCCATCGCCGGGCAGGTTTTTACCGGCCTTAGAATCGGCATGGGCGCGGCGGTCACCGGCTCGTTGCTCGCCGAGACCAAAATCGCCAAGGCGGGTTTAGGCTTCTTGATTGTGGAATACTACGGCCAGTTTCGCATCGCCGACATGTACGGGCTGCTCTTATTTATATTCATCCTGGCGGCACTGGCGAACTGGGCGCTCAAAACCCTGTTCGCGATTCTCTCTCCGTTGCCTAGAGGAAGCCACGACGCAGGGATGTATTTCTAATACAAGAAACTCCCGTTCCAATCGTTCCAAAGTGGTTCCAGTCGTTCCAGCGGTCAAGCGCACCCTCACATTGATTATTGATTTCCCCGACTGAATAACGTTTGGAACTATTGGAACGGCTTGAACGGTTTGAACGTCCAGCGTCGACGACAGAACCCTTGACAGGCGGCTTTGATCGGGCGTAGACGAATGGCAGAGCTTAGTTAAATCGAGGAGGAAATCATCATGTCCGCGCAATTTGAAGTCATTGATGCCGACGGCCATATCACCGAGGAAGACGGCCAGCTAAAAAAATATATGCCGGAAAAATATGTCAAACGCGTCGCAACGTTGACGCCTCGGGATAGCTGGGACCGGTCGTTGAGCGGAACGCTTGGTACCCGCGCCAAGGACGCCAAGAGTTGGCTCGACGCCATGGACAAGGGTGGGGTTTCAACGGCGGTACTTTATCCCACCAACGGGCTGAGCGTCGGCTGGATACGTGAGCCGGATGTCGCGGTGCAGTATTCGCGGGCGTGGAATAATTTCTGCTCGGAAGAATTCCAAAAAGTTAGCTCCCGGCTCAAATGCGTGGCGCTGGTGCCGTTTCAGGACGTGACGGAGGCCGTCAAGGAATTGCGCCGCGCGGTGAAGGAGCTGAAACTCGTCGGTCTCATGCTGCCCGCCGTCGGTCTGAGACTGCCATTGGGCCATGAAAGCTTTTGGCCGATCTATGAAGAGGCGGAAAAATTGGACTGTATGGTCGGCGTCCACGCCACGGTGCGCGGCCCGCATTATTTCGCCGGCGATTTGTTCGACCAGTTTATCGAAGTGCATACCCTGTCGCATTCCTTCGCGCAAATGCTGCAATGCACGAGCATGATGTTTCGCGGTGTGTTCGAACGTTTTCCCAAGCTGCGCGTCGCCTTCATGGAAGCCGGTTGCAGTTGGGCGCCCTATTGGTTCGGGCGCATGAACGAGGAATGGGAGAAGCGGGGTGAGGTCGAGGCGCCCAATTGCACTAAGAAGCCGAGCGAGTATTTCAAGGAAGGGCGGATCTATTTTCATGCGGAGGATTACGAACCGCTGATCGGCGCCACGGCAAATCTGCTGTCGCACAAAGTTATTTATTACGCTTCGGATTATCCCCACTGGGACACGGAGTTTCCGGAAAACATTGAGCATCTGAGCCGGCGCGAAGATTTGAATGACGAGGCCAAGAAATGGCTGTTGGCGGAAAGCGCCAAGAAACTCTACAACTTGCAGTGAGTGCACCATGGCCGCAAAACGCAAAGTCTGTTTGACGGGGCCCATGAGGCTGAGGCTTATCGAAGAGCTGTTGCAGGATGCGGACTGCGAGCTGGTGCTGGGGAAAAACACCGAGGACTTTCGCACGCATAGATACGAGCGGCGCGAATTGATCGATCTGATCGGTGACTGCCCGGTGGTTTATCCGTCGGGCCGCGACGTGATCGGCGCGGAAATCCTGGATTCCTGCCCGGAGTTGCAGGCAGTGGTCAAGTCGAGCATCGGCATCGAAACCGTCGATGTGGATGCCGCCACCGACCTCGGTATCCTTTGCTGCAATAGTCCGACTCCTGAAAACTATCTGGGCGTCGCTGAAGCGACGGTCGGATTTATGGTCGCGCTGTTCAAACGGCTCAAGTTTAACGAGGCCTTTTTGCGCGCGGGTGGTTGGAAAGAAGCGCAGAACCGCGGCATGCTGATGGTCGGCAGGACCGTCGGCATTATCGGCGTCGGGCGCATCGGCCGCAACGTCGCCAAGCGAATGGCCGCCTGGGACATGAAGTTTCTCGGTTACGATCCCTACGTGTCTCAGGAAACGGTGACGCCGCTGGGAATCAAGATGGTCTCGCTGGAGGAGCTGTTGCGAGGGTCGGATGTGGTGACGCTCCACGTCGTGCTCACGCGAGAAACTCGCAACATGATCACGCTGCGGGAATTGAAGATGATGAAGCCTACGGCCTACATTATTAACACCTCGCGGGGACCGGCAATCAACGAAGCGGATTTAACTCAGGCGTTGAACGAGGGGATCATTGCCGGGGCGGCGCTGGACGTCTTCGAAGTAGAGCCTACGCCGAAGAGCAATCCAGTGCGCCAAGTCGATCCCAGCAGATTGATCATTACGCCGCACAACATCGGCGCCAACCCTGGGTCCTCGGAAGCAGGACAGCGCATGGCCGCCGAAAGCATTCTTTCGATTCTCAAGGGCAAAGCGCCGGAGACAGTGGTGAACCCGGATGCGATCGATCAGTGGCGGCAAAGATTCTGGTCGTAGTTAGGATAGACTCTAAGCGAAGCATTCTTAGGGTTTTTCAGCAGAATCTAGATCGAGATGGGAGCAGCTAAGAACCGTATGGGCAACGTTAGAGAAATGAGTTTCATGAGAAATCGCACGAAGCTGAGTTTCTTGGGGATCGTCGCGCTGCTGACTAGCCTACACGCCTCGCTAGTCTATGGCGCGTCCGTGCCGGACAAACTCGTGGGGATACATTCCGCCCGAGTGATGTCGCAATCGCTCCCCTGGATGGCGCAGGAAGCGGGGTTGTTTAAGAAATACAATCTCGATTTCAGTTTAGTCTTCATTTCTTCCTCGGGCATTGTGACGGCAGCCTTGTTGGGCGGAGACGCGGAGATGACGGTAACCGGCGGGGTCGGCAATGTCGCCGCGTATATCCGCGGCGTCACCGATGTCGTCTTCATTGGCGGAATCAAGAACACCATGACTCAAACCCTGGTGGCTGGCGGCAACATCAAAAAACCTGAGGATTTGAAAGGCAAGAAAATCGGCGTCAGCCGGATCGGCGGCAACTCGCATTATTTTACCATCCAGGCGCTGCGCCGCTTCGGCATGGATGCCAGTCGCGACGTTCAATTCGTTCAAACCGGCGGCGACCCCGAGACCTTTGCGGCGTTCGTCAGCGGCTCCATCGATGTTGCCAACCTGACACCACCGACCGATGCTCAAGCGATTGCGCGAGGGTATCATTATGTGATCTATGGACCCGACCTGAAGATTCCCTATGCCGCCACCGCGTTCGTCACCAAGCGCTCCGTGATGGCAAAGCGCCCGCAAGTCATGGCTAATTTCATGCGCGCGATGGCCGAGACCGCCAAGCTCATGCACACCGATCGCGAATTCGTATACAAAGTGCTGGGGAAATATCTCCGCGTTACGGACCGCAATATACTCGACTCGGCGTACAATTCAGAAATTAAAGTCTTGGAACCGCGCTTGGTTATCAAGCCGGAATCTTTACAAGCCATCTTGGACGAGCTGTCAGCAACTGATCCCCGTGCCAAAAACGTCAAACCGCAGGAAATGATCGATACTCGTTACCTGGTTGAAATGGAAAAGAGTGGATTTTTCGATCAAATTTGGGCTAAGAAGTAAGATAACCAAAAGGAGGAGCCATGGAACAATCAATTATCTCGTCGGATTCTCATGTTATCGAAGTTCCGGATTTGTGGGAGAAGGGCATGCCGGCGTCTTTCAGAGAACGCGCGCCGAAGATGTTCTTCGACGACAAGCGCGACGCTTGGATGTTCGGTTCGCCGGAAGTTCAAATCCAGGCCGTCGGTGGATTGTTCATGGCCGGACAGCAACCGGAAAATCTGGAAAAGTTTCGCCGAGCGGGCTTCGCCGTAGCGCGTCCGGGCGGCTGGGACCCGATCGTGCGCCAGGACGACATGTTCGTCGACGGCGTGGCTGCGGAAGTGCTTTATCCGAGCCTGGGTCTGGGCTTGTTTTGTGTTAAAGACGCCGCGCTCCAAGAAAGCCTGTTTAGAACGTACAACGACTGGATCATCGAGTATTGTAATAAAGTTCCGGATCGCCTCTATGGCATCGCGTTGATTTCCATGTATGACGTTGACCACGCCCTCGCCGAAATGGAACGCTGCAAGAAGGCGGGGGGAATCGTTGGCACGATGATCTGGCAGGTGCCGGACCCGAAGTTTCCGTTCACCTCGGATCATTATGAGCGCTTTTGGGCGGCGTCGCAGGATCTCGATTTGCCAGTGCATCTCCATATTCTGACCGGCTTCGGCGACAGCATGAACCGTCAAACCAGCCACGGCATCAACCGCTACCGCATCGGCGTGCAGCAGACCAGAGAAATCGAGGACGCGCTGTTTGACATGATCTTCTCCGGCGTGCTCGAGCGTTATCCGAGATTAAAAATCGTTTCCGTCGAAAACGAAATCGGTTGGATGCCGTTCTGGTTGGAGAAGTGCGACAAAGGCTACAAGCGGCACCGCCACTCGGAAAAGGTGCCGATGACCAAGTTGCCGAGTGAGTACTTTGCCGAGCAAATTTACGCCACCTTCTTTAATGACCGGGTCGGCGGCCAGCTCTTCTCTTGGTGGGGCGTGGACAACTGCATGTGGTCCAATGACTACCCGCATCAGAATTCCACCTGGCCGAACTCGCGCGCCGTTATCGAGCGCGACATGGCCAATCTTTCGGCGGCGGACCGGGAAAAGCTGCTTAATACCAACGTGCGCAAACTTTATAATTTGAAAGCGCCGGCGTCGTTGCCAGTCGCAGCTTAGCGGCGTCGAGAGAGCGGCACGTCAAAACGGAAATAAAATCACAGAGGTGAGGCTATGGAACTACGTGACGCAATAAAGGTATTGGATTCCGACGCCCACGCGCGAGATTTCGACAACGATATCAGGCCTTATTTGCCCGAGCCCTATCGCAATCAAAGAGCTTCTTTGATTCCCAGCGAGCATTACGACCGCAATTTCGGCGGCACGCTCGGCCAGGGCGGAGCTAAGGTCGAAGAGCGTCTGGCCGCCATGGACACGCAGCAAATCGACACCGCCGTTATGTTTCCCACGAGCGGCTTGGGCCTCGGCCGAGTTCGCGAGCCGCGGTTCCAAACCGCGCTGTGCCGCGCGTACAACGATTTCATTTCTAACTACTGCAAGGCATCGCCGCGTCTTAAAGCGGTGGCGAATCTGCCGGTCAACAATCCGGAGGAATGCGCCAAAGAGCTCAATCGCGCCGTGACCAAGCTCGGTTTGTGCGGCGGTATGTTGGTCGCCCAAGCGCACAGAAAAAATTTGGGTAGCCCGGAGTACTATCCGCTGTATGAAGAAGCCCAGCGGCTCAACACACCGGTGACCATCCATGCCTTTGGCGGCGACGAGCCCGGCAGCGAGGTTTTTGATACGTTCATATGTTTGCACACGACGGGCCATCCTTTCCCGGTGTTGCGTCAACTAACGGCGATGGTATTCGGCGGCATCCCGGAATTGTTTCCGAAGTTAAGGATCGGCTATCTCGAAGTCGGCTGCGGTTGGTTGCCGTATTGGGCGGAACGCATGGACGAAGAATGGGAAAAACGCGGCAAGGTCGAAGCGCCGCTGTGCAAGAAGAAACCGAGCGAATACCTTTTTAGCGAAAACAGCTACTATGGCTGCGAGCCGGAAGAAAAGATGATTAGTTTCGTCGTCGGCGAAATCGGCTCGAAGACGCTCATGTACGCCTCTGATTATCCTCATTGGGATATGAGCTGGCCGGAGTCGGCAAGCATCTTATGGAATCGCGAGGATCTGTCGCTGGACGTCAAGAAGGATCTACTGCTCAACAACGCCAAGCGGTTTTACAATATTTAAATTCGCCGAAGAAACTCAGAGGAGTAAACATGATTCAAACCAAAGGATTAACCGGTGCGCAGACGATGCTGCGCGTCCTCGGAAAAATGGGCGTTGAGAAAATTTTCGCGTCGCCCGGCTCGGAATGGTCGCCGTTGTGGGAGGCGTTGGCGGAACCCGGCGTGGAAGGCATGCCGCAGTATTACAGCACGCGGCACGAAGAGATCGCCGTCGGCATGGCGAGCGGTTACGCGAAGTCGACGGGCAAATTGCCCGCCGTGGTAATTCACACGACCGTGGGTGCGTTGCATGCGACCATGGCGATGCGCGGGGCGTTGCACGAGCAGGTGCCCATGGTGGTCTTTGCCGGCGAATCCATCGGCTTCGGCGAGGATGACGGACCGGACGTGGGCGGCCAGTGGCAGGGCCATCTCGGCGACATGGGCGGCCCGGCGAAGCTCGTCGATCACACGGTCAAGTGGAGTTTCGGCGTCAACACCAAATCGATTCTGCCATCGACGGTCCAGCGCGCTTGCCGTTTAGCGATGGCGGGACCGCGCGGGCCGGTCTTCGTGTCGGTGCCGATGGAATATCTATTCGAGAACATGACGAAGGACGTTCCTTCGGAGCTCGGGAGCGCCCCTCTGGCCACCGCCGATCCGAAGGGCATCGAAGAACTGGCCGACCTGCTCGCGGGCGCGTCCCATCCGGTCATCGTCGCCGAGGATTCCGGGAAGACGTTGAAGGCCGTCGAGTGTTTGGTGGAGATTGCCGAGCTGCTCGGCTGCCCGGTGGCTGAAACTCGCAGCACCGGCGCCATCAATTTTCCGCGAACCCATCCGCTCCATAGCGGCTACGACGCCAAGGAAGCCGTGCAGGGCGCCGACGTGATTTTTCTCCTCGCCGTGATCGCGCCTTGGCATCCCGCTTCGATAACGCCGTCCCCCGGCGCCAAAGTCGCCATGCTCGATGAGAACCCGCTGCGCGCCGAGATCCCGTACTACGGCTATCAATCCGATCTCTGCCTCACGGGCGAGATCGAAACGTCGCTGGAGCATTTGCTGGCGGCGCTCAAGAAAAGAGTATCGAAGGGTGACGCCTCGCGCGCTCGACGGGCCGAAGATTTGAAGGCCAAAAATGACGCGCGGCGGAAAAAATGGCGCGCCGACGCCATGGAGCTGGCCAATCAAAAACCGATGGACACGCGCTGGGTGGCTCATGAGCTCAGCCAGGTGCTGCCCGCCGACGCGATGGTGGTTGAAGAAACCATCACGCACCGCTTGGCGATCCACCGCTATCTAGACGGTCTAAAGCCGGGATCATTTTTCGCCGGCTGTATCGGTGGTTTGGGTACGGGCCTGGCGACGGCGCTCGGCGTCAAGGCCGCCAATCCGAAACGTCCGGTCGTTTGTCTCATCGGCGACGGTTCGTTCAGTTACGATCCGGCGCCGGCGGCCTACGGCGCGAGCCAGGAACATAACCTGCCATTCCTCACCATCATGTTTAACAACCAGGGTTATCTGTCACAAAAGTCGGGTATCCCGCGATATTACCCCGGAGGTTGGGCGGTGAAGAGCAATAATTTTTCCGGGCTGCACATCGCTCCATGTCCGGAGTATTCGCTACTGATCAAGGCCTTCGATGGCTACGGCGAAAAAGTCGAAGAGCCGGCCGAAGTCCGCAAGGCCATAGAGCGCGGACTGCGCGCCGTCGCCGGCGGCCAATCCGCATTGTTGGATATTCGCCTCAAGCCAGTGGCGCAGATTACCGAACGGGGCGAATGATACAATCCGGCGGCAGCCGGTTGACTTTCGGTTGAACCCTGAAACGCCGGCCCGGCATTTAGAAAGCTTGGCCGGCGTTGGTGTTTTGCATACGCGCCCGTTCCTTGACTAAGGCGCCATTGAGCTGGAACTCGAACTCGCCATCGCGCTTGGCGAGACTGGGAAAAAACGAGAGGATCATGGGTGCAAGTTTTCACGACCGATTGGTCGCCACCCGCGACAAAAAGCATAGCAAGAACCACCCGTTCTTCGAACTGTGGGCGCAGGGCAAACTGACCAAGGAGCAGACCGCTTTTTACTGCACGCAGCACTATCACTATGTCGTTGAATACTTGAACTGGCTGGCGTTCGAAGCCTCGCAGATACCTCAGCGGGATGTGAAGACTTACCTATTCGAAAATCTCGCTGACGAGGAAAACCCTGACGACCGCCATCTCGATATGCTCAAGGACTACGTCGCCGCCAGCGGCATGGATCGCGAAAGCGTAGAGGGTTCCATCGTGCTTGCAGGGACGGATCAGTTGCAAAATTGGGGTTGGCGCATGGTCTATCAGACGCCGTGGCCGGCCGCGGCGGCTGGGTTGTTCATCGGCCTGGAGTCGCAATTTCTGGATATCTGCAAAAAATTAGTTCCAGCGCTGCACCGGCATTACGGTTATAAGGCTCACGCCCGCGAAATCCGCTTCTTCGAAGAGCATGTCTACGCTGACGAGATTCACGGGTCTAGAGGTTTTGCGATGGTCGAGAAGTATTGCGGCACACCCGAATTGCAGGCGCTGGCGCTCAAAATGGTTGAGGAAGCCGCCATCCGGCGCTGGCGTTATATGAACGGCATTTATTGGTACGCACTGCACGGCAGAGAAGACGAAACGCCGGCGGCGCCCGCGTAGCGTTAGATTCTTAAACTTGAAATGTTCAACACAACCACTTCAAGAAAATTTATCGCGCCAAGACGCCAAGGCGCAAAGTTAAGAATATATTTTTGATTCTCCGAACTTGGCGTCTTTGCGTCTTTGCGGGAGTCACAGTTTTTCCGATCTCTTTTTGATCCAAAATTCCAAATATTTTTAGATTTTTAACCGAAAAAGGAAAGGCTCATGAGAATTCGCATCGACGGCGGCGTCGTCGTGGGCTGGTCTGGAACCAGCCACGAAATCATTGCCAACGGCTCCGTGCTAATCGACGGCGGCGAAATAAAATCCGCGGGGACGGACCGGTCGCAACCAGCCGACAAGGTGATCGATGCGGCGGGTAAGATCGTCTGCCCCGGCTTTATCAATTTGCATGTTCACTCGCAGCTCAACGTCGGCGACTATCTTTTGAGCGACGTCACGAAAAAAGATTATCTCGCGGCGAACTGGTTTGTCTTCGGGGCGCCGCTCAAAGAAAAAGTGGAAAATCCTCCAGCACCGGCGGTGGCCATGGGGAGGAGATACGCATTGTATAGCGCGCTCAGGAACGGCGCGACGACGGTATTGGATCCCGGCGGCGGTCCGGGCGCGATGGACGATTACGTCGCCATCGTCGGCCAGCTAGGCGGGCGCGTGTTTTTCAGCCCGCCGTACCGTAGCCACGATATTTTTACCGATTCCGAAGGGCGCCACTACTACGAAGAACGCGAGGACAAGGGACGGCCGGGCCTGAAGCGGGCGATTGAGTTCATCAAGCAATTTCACGGCGCCCATAACGGTCGCGTGCAGGGAATTTTAAATCCGGCCCAGGCCGAGACCTGCGAGCCTTCGTTGTTACGAGAATCAGTCGCCGCGGCGAAAGAGCTCGACGTGCCGATCCATATCCATGCTGGCGGCAATTTTCGTGAGTTCCTGCAGATTCTCAACACCTATCGCAAGCCGGTGGTCGAATACCTGGCGGAGACCGGCATTCTCGGGCCGCGCACAACGATTGGTCACATGGCGATTACCGGGGGCCACTCGCGGGTCGATTACCCGCGCGGCGATGAGTTGAAACTGCTCGCCGATTCGGGCGCCACCGTCGGTCACTGCCCGCACAAATGCGCCAAGATGGCTTTTGCCATGGAGTCCTTCGATCAATACCGCGACGCAGGCGTGAACATCGGTTTAGGCACCGATACCTATCCCCTCGATATCGTCGCGGAGATGCGTTACGCGTCGCTGATTTCTCGGCTGGTGGACAGAAACGCCGCCGGCGCGCGGCCGGCGGCTGTTTTCAATGCGGCGACCATCGGCGGCGCCAAGGCGCTGGGCCGGGACGATCTCGGCAGGCTTGCTCCCGGCGCCAAGGCCGATCTGGTTATCATCAACCTGCGCACTACGCGTTACGGCCCGATTCGCGATCCCATCAATGCGCTGGTGGAATACGGTTCGGGCGCCGACGTTGAAACCGTCATCGTCGATGGCGAAATGGTCGTGGAAAACGGCCGTTCGACGCGCATCGACGACGACGAATTGTTTGCCCAGGCGGAGACCGGCGCGAACCGCGCCTGGGACAACTGGGCCGGGCGCGACTGGAACGGCCGCGGGGTCGAGCAGATCATTCCACCGGCATTCCCGGTGCGAAAAAAGTAGTATCTCACTCGATTGCTTGCCATAGCCGCGCGGAAATATTTCTCTAATTCAATTGACCCCGCCGGGTTTTTCCTGCTATCAGGGTGCAAACTCATGCCATGTAAAGCTTAGTTTTCCGATTTGAATTGTAATAAATGCGCTACGGATTTCTCATCGACCAGAACCGTTGCATCGGCTGTCATGCGTGCACCGTAGCCTGCAAAGAAGAACACAATATCGCCGTCGGTGTTAACCGGACCTGGGTTAAATACATCGAAAAAGGACATTATCCTGACACGCGGCGGCACTTCGCCGTGTTGCGCTGCAATCACTGCGACGACGCGCCTTGTATAGAAATCTGTCCCACCGTCGCCTTGTTTCGCCGCTCCGACGGCATCGTCGATTTCGACAACGAGCGCTGCATCGGCTGCAAGTCATGCATGCAAGCCTGTCCCTATGACGCGCTCTACATCGATCCCGATCGAAACACGGCGGCCAAGTGCAACTTCGACGCTTCCCGCGTCGAGATGGGGTACAAACCCGCCTGCGAGGTCGTCTGTCCCACGCAGGCGATTCTTTCCGGCGACCTCGACAATCCGAACAGCACGATCAGCAAGCGAATCGCCATGGAAAAAGTCAGCGTGCGGAAACCGGAGAAGGGGACCAAGCCCAAACTCTTTTACGCCGGCGTCGATGGCGACCTGCTCAGCCCGACCATGATGGAGCCGCAAAGCGCCCACTTCTGGGCGGAGAAAGATCCCGGCGAAGATCTTTACGCGCTCAAGGGCGGCAATCCCGAGCGCACCATTCCCGGCGTGGCCCGGGAGGTCTATGACGTGCCCCATATGACCCCCTGGGGGACTAAGATTGCATCTTATCTATGGGCAAAGTCGATTGCCGCCGGTGTGCTTGCTCGTTTCGGCGTTGGCGCTCAACCTGGGCTTCGAACAAGACGCGCCGCTGCTTTACGTCGTCAGCCCGGTGACTGCGCTGCTTTTCCTCGTGATCACGATGGCGTTGTTGGTCTTCGACCTAAAAAAACCCGGCCGCTTCTTTTACCTGGTGACAAAGCCGAACTTAAATTCTTGGTTGGTGTTAGGCGGTTATGTTCTCGTGATCTATGGCATCTTGGCTGGCATCTGGTTGTTTCATGGGCTCAGGGGCCTGGTGGTCCCGTCTCCGGTGGTTTGGTTGGCTGCGCTGTTTGCCATCGCTTCCGCCGGCTACTCCGCTTTTCTTTTTGCTCAAGCGCGCGGCCGAGACTTCTGGCAAAGCCCGCTGCTCTTCTGGCATCTCATCGTGCAGGCGCTCGGCGCGGGAGCGGCGGGGCTGACCTTACTCGCGGCGCTCGAGTTGGTGACGCCGTTCCAACTTCTCAGCGGCCAGATGCTCTATTGGCTGGGAAATTTGCTGGTTGTCGCCCTCTTTGCCGGACTCGCGATGATCTTCGGAGAATTGTTGATGAGCCACCGCGGCGAAGAGGTTTCGCGATCGGCGAACCTTCTTCTTTCGGGGGCCCTTTGGAAGCAATTTTGGCTGGTTGTCGTCGCCCTGGGCGCCCTCGTGCCCATCGCGCTCACGCTCTGGCCCACCAGCTCGATTTATCCGAACATCGCTGCGTCTTTGCTGGCGCTGTTTGGCTTGTGGATGTACGAACATCTCTGGATCAAGGCCGGGCAGGCGGTACCGCTTAGTTAACGAGGAACCACAACATGAGTGATATTCCCGAACCTCTCAATCCCGATGCGCTGCGTTTGGATCCCGCCGCCGGACTCGCCAGCTACCCGCCGGTTGAGAAATGGGACGACTGGGTCGAGTACGACACGGCCCAGTGGCCGCGCAAGGTCGAGAAACATTGCCGGATCATTCCGACGATTTGCTTTAACTGTGAAGCTGCCTGCGGCCTTTTGGGCTTTGTCGAAAAGGACACAAACCGCATTCGCCGCTTCGAGGGCAATCCCGAACATCCCGGCAGCCGGGGGCGCAATTGCGCCAAGGGCCCCGCCACGCTGAACCAAGTCACCGACCCCGAACGTATTCGTTATCCGTTAAAGCGCCTGGGAAAACGCGGCGAGGGAAAGTGGGAGCGCGTGAGTTGGGACGAAGTCCTCGATGACATCGCCGGGCGGGTGCGCGCGGCGCTGCAAGAAGACCGCCGGAGCGAGATCATGTACCACGTCGGGCGGCCCGGGCATGAATTGTTGTATCACCAGAGGATTTTTCACGCCTGGGGCATCGACGGTCATAACAGCCATACCAACGTTTGCTCGGCCGGCGCGCGCGCCGGCTACGCCTTCTGGTCGGGCATCGACCGGCCATCGCCGGACCACGCTAACGCGCGTTTCATTCTGTTGCTCAGTTCTCATCTCGAAACCGGCCACTATTTCAATCCCCACGCGCAACGCATCATCGAAGCCAAGAACGCTGGAACGAAGCTCTGCGTTATCGACACGCGCCTTTCCAATACCGCTTCGAAGGCGGATTATTGGCTCTCGACATGGCCGGGCAGCGAAGCGGCGATTCTGCTCGCGATGTGCAATATTCTTTTGCAAGAAGATCTTTTCGATCGTCAATTTCTTAGAAACTGGGTCAACTGGGAAGAATATCTGCGCGAAGAGCACCCCGATCAGCCGCAAACGTTCCGATCGTTCATCGCCGTTCTGAAGCAAACTTACGCGCAGTACACGCCGGAATTTGCCGCCAAGGAGGGCGGCGTCGATGCTAAAATTCTCGTCGAGGTCGCCCACGAAATCGCCAAAGCCGGCTCGGCGTTTTCGTCGCATGTATGGCGCAACACGGCGGCGGGCAATCTCGGCGGCTGGCAGGTGGCGCGGGCGCTGCAATTTCTAGTTGTTCTGGCGGGTGCCGTCGGCACTCCGGGAGGCACCGCCCCCAACGCCGCGAATAAGTTTATTCCCGCGCCGCCGCTCATGCCGCCGCCGGCTAAAGTCTGGAATGAAATGCTGATTCCGCGCGAGTTCCCATTGGCTTTCTTCGAGATGAGCTTTCTTTTGCCGCACTTCATCAAAGAGGGGCGCGGCAAGCTCGCCATGTATTTTACCCGGGTCTACAACCCGGTGTGGACCAATCCCGACGGTATGAGCTGGATCGAAATGCTTTCGGATGAACGCAAAGTCGAGCGCCATGCGTGCCTCACACCGACCTGGAGTGAAACGGCCTGGTTTGCCGACTATGTGCTGCCCATGGGACATGCTTCCGAGCGCCACGATTTAATGAGCCAAGAGACTCAAGCGGCGCGCTGGATCGGCTTTCGCCAACCCATTCTGCGCGTCGCCCTGGAAAAGCAGGGCAAGAAGTTCAACACCACCTATGAAGCCCACGAAGCGGCGGGCATCGGCCAGGTGTGGGAAGAAGACGAATTCTGGATCGAACTCTCCTGGCGTGTCGATCCCGATGGATCGCTCGGCATTCGCAAATATTTTGAGTCGCCCTACGAGTCCGGCAAAAAAATGACCGTCGACGAATACTACCGGTGGATTTTTGAAAACAGCGTGCCGGGACTGCCCGCGGCGGCTGCGAAACAAGGCTTGACGCCACTGGAGTACATGCGCAAGTACGGCGCCTTCTTGATCGAGGATAACGTCTATAGAGTTCATGAGACCGGAATCGAGACCGCCGACCTCGCCGACTCGACGACCGACCCCACGACGAAGGTCATATCCAAGAACGGCACCGTTCTCGGCGTGGAGGTGGACGGCAAAGCGTGCGCCGGCTTTCCGACACCGTCTCGCAAATTGGAGTTTTTCTCCAGGACATTGAAGGACTGGAAATGGCCGGACTACGCCATTCCCGGTTACATCAAGAGCCATGTGCACTCGGATAATATCGACGTCAACGCGGGCGAGATGCTTTTACTGCCGACGTTTCGCTTGCCGACGCTGATTCATACGCGTTCAGGCAACGCCAAGTGGCTCTACGAGATCTCGCATAGCAATCCGCTGTGGTTGAACCCCAAGGACGCCCAGTGGCTCGACGTGAAAACCGGCGATCTCCTGAAAATCCAAACCGAGATCGGCTACTTCATCGACAAAGTCTGGGTCACCGAAGGCATCAAGCCCGGCGTCGTCGCTTGCTCGCACCATCTCGGCCGCTGGCGACTGGCGGAAGATCAGGGCGGCGAGAGATGGTCCACGCGCGCTGGTCGATTTGAAGCAGGTGGGCGAAGGCAAGTGGATGATGCGCACAATCCACGGCATCCAACCGTTCAAGAGCGATGATCCCGATTCAGAAAGGATCTTCTGGCAGGACGGCGGCGTGCATCAGAACCTGACGTTTCCGGTACAACCCGACTACATCAGCGGCCAGCACTGCTGGCACCAGAAAGTCCGCGTTGCGAAACCGGGACCGGATGACAAGTACGGCGACGTTTTTGTCGACACCAACAAATCCCACGAAGTCTACAAGCGCTGGATGGCAAAAACGCGTCCCGCTCCGGGTCCCGGAAATATGCGGCGCCCCTACTGGCTGCCCAGGTCGTATAAACCTGCCGCCGAGGCGTACTACCTAAAGTAAGATCCATTTGCCACTAAATTTTTTCACGTCATGGCACGAGCCACGACGCGAAGTGAGATTTTTCGCTCTCGTCGCGTTCAAGGAATTGCCTAGGACCCAAGCTCCACTATTGACGACAAACGAGGGCAGCTCGAACTGGGTTACCTTTTACCAGGCCAGCGTGCCCGTGGTCGAACACGGTGCCCGCCGGATAGTCGCGAGGCAGCGCTCAAAGCGTCTCTACTCCTCGGCCGCCGGCGTAGCGTTCATGCTGTTCTTTGTTCATCATTTCGTAGGCGTAGCCGATGTCGAACATCAAATTGAACCGCTCCGCATAAAAGCGGTTAAACACCCTCTTGGCAAACGCTAACGCGTAGGGCGGTCTGCGCAGGAGAGCGTCGACCATCCGGTCGCAAACCGAGTCGAGTTCGCTCGCCGGGACCGCGGCGTTGATACAGCCTCTCTCGTAGAGTTCCTTGCCGGTCAACTGCTTACCCAGCCAAAGGTACTCGCGGGCGAGCGGCGGGCTCATATGGAGCGGTACGAAGATCGAGCCTCCGTCCCCGGGTACGATTCCGGCACCGGGTCTCCCGACGGGAGGGTTGCCGTCGCCCATGCCGAGATGGTGATCGCAAAAGACCGCGTCCTCGCGCGCGAGGATAAAGTCGCAGGAAAAAACCAGGCTGGAGCCCCATCCTTTTACCCCGCCGTTGACTTTGGCGATGATCGGTTTTTCGATCTCGATAATCTGCTGGAAAGTGTGGTGGAGCGCCTGCAGGCCGTCCCAGGTCTTGTCCGGCGAATGGCCGTGAAAGTGCGGATGGTTGGGCGCGGTCATGCAGAAAACGTCGTCTTGCCCGGTAATAACGACCACACGGATTTCATTATCGAAACGGATCTCTTCCAGCGCGATGCCAAGTTCGCGGTGACGGCCGGGCTTGGGTGCGACGTCATTCTTGTCGTGGACCAGCATCGGCGGGGTAAATTCGATTGTGGCGCAATTGTTCTTCCGGGTGACTTTGATGGTTTTGTATTCGGGCATGATTTTGACTCCTTCTTGCTATAAATTCTATCCTGAAGTTTGTTAGACAAAACTAATTCAAGATTTTCTCTCGCCAAGGCGCCAAGGCGCAAAGTTTAGTAATGAAGCTCCTCGGAGCAAAACTCCGAGGTATCTTTGCGAAATTCTTCGAAGCCCTTCAACCCTCCTTCGCCAAGGCTACGGAGGGTTCTCCTCACCTTCATCCTCGCAGCAAGCTGCGAGGTATTCGGCGAAGGAGAATCAAACCCATCCCGACGTCCGATCTTACCTTGGCGTCTTTGCGCCTTTTGCGAGAAAATATTCCCTCTCCGGATTCGGATTTGCCTCGCGCCAAGCACGCTAAGTTCGCCATGGCCTCACCTTACCCGTCCCTTTTCTTTGGTTATAACTTAGCGTCCTTAGCCTCTTTGCGCGAGATACGATCCTTTCCTATCAAAACTTCAAATATGTTTGGCTAGATTTTCCGCCCGGTATTCTTTCTATCGTTAGAGATGTTCAAACATCCAACTGCAACCGATTCTCCCCGCAGTAGGTGACGATCTCTTCGAGGAAGCGCTGGCCGAGGTCGGCGAGTTTTTTTTCGCCGACGCCACGCAGGCCGAGTAGGGCCGACGACGTGCTTGGGCGCACGCGCGCCATGTCGCGGAGCGTGGCGTCGTTGAATAGGACGTAGGCCGGCACGCCGCGTTGGTCGGCGAGTTTGCGGCGTAAAATCCTGAGAGCTTCGAATAATCCTTCGTCGACCTTCTCCCAAGACTTTTTTTCGATACGGGTCTTCTGGACTTTTTCCTTGGGCTGTACGAGGCGCACGGCGCGCTGGCCGCGCAGCACTTCCCATGAGGCTTCATTGAGCCGCAGCACCGGGCGCTCGTCGCTGCTCCGTTCGAGCAGGCCGGCGTCGATCAATTGATAGAGCATGTTGGTGAGCGACTTTCGGTTGGTTCCTTTCAACAACCCGTAGGTCGTGAGTTTCTCATGGCCCCAGCGGCGCACGCGTTCGGTGTCGGCGCCGAGCAGTACATCGACAATATGTTCGCCGCCGAAGCGCTCGCCCGCGCGGGCCACACAGGAAAGAATTTTTTGCGCGGTCACCGTGGCGTCCGCCAGACCTTCAACCTCGTTGAGACAGACATCGCAGGCCTCGCAGTTGGGCTTTGAAATACTGTTGTCCGAAGTATTCGGACAGCCTGCGGTGCCGGCAATTAACGCCGGTACACAGCCGGCGCATATGTTCCAGCAGCTCGCGCGACGCGGCGATCACTTCGGCGGGCTCTTTGGCGTCGAGGGCGCTCTTTTCGATCAGCGATTCCCAACGCAGAACGTCAGCCGCCGAGTAGAGAAGCACGCACTCCGCTTCTAACCCGTCACGTCCGGCGCGGCCGGTTTCCTGCTGGTAGTGCTCGATCGATTTGGGCATGGCAGCGTGAATGACGCAACGCACGTCGCTGCGGTCGATGCCCATGCCGAAGGCCACCGTCGCGACTACCACGTCGATTGATTCGGCGGCGAATTCATCCTGTGTGCGGCGCCGTTCGCCGGCTTCCATGCCGGCGTGATAGAACGCGGCGCGCAGCCGGTTGCGTTGAAGGAATGACGCCATCGTTTCGGTATCGTTGCGGCTGATGCAGTAAACAATCGCCGCCCGGCCTGGGTGGCGCCGCAGGACCGTCAGCACTTGAGCCTGTGCGTCGATGCGCGGAATGATCCGATAAACGAGATTGGGACGGTCAAACGTTCCCACGAGTACCGTTGGGTTTTGTAAGCGAAGTTGCTCGGCGATGTCGGCGCGCACCCGTTCCGTTGCGGTTGCCGTGTAGGCGTGCACGCTGGCGCGCGCGAAGCGGCTCTTGAGCTCGGCGAGGCGGCGGTATTCCGGGCGAAAGTCGTGTCCCCAGTGGCTGATGCAGTGCGCCTCGTCGATGGCGAAGGCATTTATGTTAACGCGCTCCATGAGCTGCAAGAGTCGCGGCTGGAGCAGACGCTCCGGGGCGACGAAGAGCAATCGATAGCGGCCGGCAGCGAACTGCTCTTCGGTTTCGCGGAGGGCGTGGGCGGGCATGCCGCCATGAAGAGCCGCCGCCGGATAACCGCACTCGCGCAGGCCATCGACTTGATCCTTCATCAATGAAATGAGCGGCGATACCACGATGTCCGTCCGCTTCGCCAATTCGGCGGAGACTTGATAGCAAAGTGACTTGCCGCCACCCGTCGGCATGACGACCAGGGAGTCGCGGTGATCTAGCTCGGCGTGGATCGCTTGTTCCTGCAGTGGCCGCAATTCGGTGTAGCCCCAGTAGCGCCGCACCGTGGCGAGGATGTCGGCGGTGCCCCAGCTTTTTGATTCATTCATGGTTTTTGTATCGCGACAAAGATCAATGCACGAAACGGTAGGCTCGGTCAATACGAGAATGCGATGAAGACTAAGACTCGATTCGTGACCCTGGATCTGGCGATGAATAGCCATCTCCGTGTTTTGCCCCCGGGGAATATAAAGGGCGATCAATCGATTTGCAGCGATTTTATCAACTTCAAGAAATACTTGGCTTCCAGCCCTAGAAGCTTGGCGGCGGCGGAGCGATTTCCATCAGTGCGGCGCAGCGCTCGTACGACTAGTTCTTTTCGGGCGGCGGTGATCCCTTCCCGGTAGGATAGATTCTCTAAAGCTTGCAGCGGCGTTTCCGCAGTGACTCGAGAAGGCAAATCGTCTATAGTAACCACCGAGCCAACGCCCAGGACAAGCGCGTGTTCGATGGCGTTCGCCAGCTCGCGGACGTTACCAGGCCAGTCATACGCTGACAACCGCATTTGAGCTTGCTCACTGATCCCTGCGACTTTGCGACGGGTTGCAGTTGAAAACTTTTGCAAAAAGAAATCCGCAAGAATAGGAACGTCCTCTTTGCGTTCTCTCAGCGGGGGCGTGATAATCGCCACGACATTGAGGCGGTGATAGAGATCATCGCGAAAGGACCCATTGCGCACGGCGGCTTCAAGATCGCGGTTGGTCGCGGCGATCATCCTAACATCGACCGAAATAGGCGTCACGCCACCCACTCTTTCGAATTCGCGTTCTTGAAGGAAGCGTAAGAGTTTGGCTTGCATCTCCCGCGAGATGTCGCCAATCTCGTCGAAAAAGATCGTTCCGCCGTTCGCCAGTTCGATCTTTCCTTTTTTATTTTGTGGGCGCCGGTAAACGCGCCCTGCTCGTGGCCGAATAGGTCGCTTTCCAGCAATTCCTTTGAAAGACCGACCGAATTAATGGCGATGAATGGCCGCTCTTTTCTCTCACTCCAGTTGTGAATGGCGCGAGCGAAGATCTCTTTGCCCGTGCCGCTTTCACCGAGAAGCAACACCGTCGCGCTGCTGCCAGCGGCTTTCTTCGCCAGATCGACGGCCTGCTTCATCTCGGCGCTTTCGCCGACAACCAAACGATAGCGTTCTTCGACCTCCTCCGAGAGAATCTCGACACCGCGCTTGAGCCTTTGCCGTTCCAGTGCTTTCCGCACCACCAGGGCGATATGGTCCGGCTCAAATGGCCTGGTAATGAAATCGTAGGCTCCCTCTTTCATCGCCTCGACCGCCCGCTCCATCGTTCCGTAGGCTGTTATCATCACCACAGGAGTATCATTCTCTCTCTTGCGAAGTTCTTTTAGGACTTCCAAGCCGCTCAGGTCAGGCATCATGTAGTCGAGAATAATCAGATCGGGCCGAGACGACTCGACTTTTCTGAGCGCCTCGCGACCATCGCTTGCCGCTAAAACCGAATAGCCCTCGTGGGTCAACTCCTGGCCGAGAATATTCCTATTGGACGGCTCATCGTCCACGATTAAAATCTTCTCGCTCATGGCTGATGTTCTTTTTGGCCGAACGACCCTCGGCTCCATGTCGAATGCTTCCGGAAAGCTCGATTCAAAGTCGACATGCTTCCCCTTTCGTCATTCCCGTGAAAACGGGAAGGTGGATTCACATTTGAAGTGCAACAGGTCACCGATAAAAACCTCTGCCGGAGTTTTGTAGTTAAGGCACTTTCTAGGAGTGTGATTATAAGAACGAAGGAGCGACAGCAAGCGTTGGTCGGAGAGTGTCGCCAAATCAGTTTTCCTAGGCAGGCCGCGGCGCATCCTTCCGATGCCGTTTTCAATGCCACCTTTTTGCCAGGGCGCATGAGGGTCGCAGAAGAAGGTACGCATTTCTAATCTATGGAGTCGATGGTGATAGGAGAACTCAGCGCCGTTATCGAAGGTGATGGTTCGACGTAACGACTTGGGTAGAGAGCGAAACATTTCAATGAGCTTAGTAGCTACTGGTTCAGCAGCCTTATTGGGTTGACGGCTCACAACAAGCAAGCGCGAGCGCCTTTCATGAGCAACCAGAACAGCCTGGCCATACTTGGCAAAGAGCATAAGTACGCTTCCCAATGGCCCGGTTGGCGGCGTTTGTGAATGTAGGCCGGGCGCCGATCGATAGCGATGCGCCCCTCGATGCGGTCGACCGCCTTCCGCCTCTGCGCCCACGCCAACCGCGCTTAGCTTTTGCTCGGGGAAGATAATGGCGCCAGCTGTAGTCTTTGGTTCGGCGAATCTGGGCATCAATAAACCGATAGATCGATTCGTAGCTGATGACCTTACGTCCTTTTTCCTTGCGCAAGCGTCCAGCGACTTGGGCGGGCGACCAACCATACTCAAGCCGTTTGAGGACCTCTTTCTGAAGCTCAGGCTGACGCAGCAATCGACTCCCCTTCCAGCGGCGGCTTTGGCCTGCTGTTGTGCGTAAACAGGCTGGTAGCTCTACCTGTGTGCCACTGTTGCGCTTAAGTTCTCGGGCTATAGTCGATGGCGCGCGATCCATAGCTGCCGCGATTTGGCGCACTGTTTTCCCGGCTTCTTAAGTCGGGAAAGTGTACAGCGCTCTTCAAGCGAAAACTGTGCATAGCGTTGTCCCATTGCAACACCTTATACAGAAAGTGTTGCACTTGGTTTGTGAATTTAGGGAATCCAGTCTTCGCTCTCTCGAGCTCGCCATGGTCACCCTGGATGCCGCTTTCGCGGGCATGACAATCCCTTTGGGCACGGTCGAAATGAAGAACCCCACCGCAAGCAGCGGGGTATCAAATGATCCCAAGGCGTCACCCCCGAATGTTTTAATCGTGGTTCGACTATGCTCACCACGAGGGTCCAGTTTCGGTCTCGCCTGGATTCCACTTCGACAAGCTGCCAGTGTGGCGAGCCCAGTCGAGCCACCGCTAAAAGCATGCGGGAATGACGGAGTCCGGCAGTGCTACCGATCACCACTATGCAGCAAGCTGCGGGGAATTAACCCAAAGACATTAAACGGACACACTTTCTCCGTGCTCAAACGGCAGCGTCACCGTGAAGACCGATCCTCTGCCCACTTCGCTCTCAACCGCGACCTCCCCGCCCAAAAGGTTCACGAACTTCTTGACAATGGCCAGCCCCAGACCCGTGCCTCGATATTTCTTGCTGCTCGACAGATCCCCCTGGTGAAACTTTTCGAAGATTTGATCCAGATCCTTCTTTTCGATCCCAATTCCGGTGTCCGAGACGGCCAAATTCAATGATCCGTTTTGCTGGCAAGCAGAAATCCTAATCTCACCGCGCTCGGTAAACTTTACCGCATTACCCAAAAGGTTGAGAATGATCTGTCTCAGCTTCTCGCGATCCGTGTTTAAGGCCGGTATGTCTGGAGCGATTTCTCGAATGATTCGAACGCTGTCACCGTTCAACATCGGTTCGATGGTCGATATAGCTCCCTGGATGACCTCGTTCACCTTGACCGGTTCCACGTCGCACTTCCATCTTGCCTGCCTCGATCTTACGAATTCGAGCAAGCTGTCGATCTGATTGAGCAGACGCTCAGCGTTATGGAGGAGATCTTGGAGATTCTCTCTTTGCAACTGAGCGATCTTGCCCTCGGTTGCGCGCAGAACCAAACGCGCATAACCGATGATCGCGCTGACAGGGGTGCGGAGTTCATGGTTTACGTTGGCAAGAAACTGTGATTTGTGTCGGCTCGCCTCTCCAAGTTTCTCATTGGCAATCGTCAACGCCTGCGTCCGCTCGACCACCTTGCGCTCAAGGCCCGTGTAAGCCTCCCTAAGATGCCCGGCCATCTCGTTGAACTCGTCAGCGAGAATCTCGATCTCGTCGCCTGTTTTAAGAGCGAGGCGATGATTCAAATCCCCTTTGCCGATTCGTTCTACGCCACGTCGAAGCGCCTCAAGAGGCCGAACCACCCGTCGCCCCACAAACAAGCTCGCCAGCACCGCCATAGTGAAGCCGACTAAAAGAAGAGCAGAAGTCCGCAGCATTGAAGCATACAGCGGCGTGTAGGCCTCTTCCGCGGGCCGCTCAATGATAACAAGCCACTGGAGGCTAGGGATAAAGGCGTTGGCGCTGATGACTCTTTTACCTTCGAGATTAGAAGCTACCGTCACTCTAGGTCGAGGCGCGCCCGAGACGAATTCAAAAGCCCCTTTCACTTGAGTGAGATGACCTAGATTTTGCCGCCGCAAGACCAAACTGTTATCCCGGTGGGCAATGAGATCGCCCGAGCGGCTTACTACATAGGCATAGCCGGCTTCCCCGGCTTTGATGTTTGAGACGATATCCCAGACGTGCTTGAGGTTTACTTCGGCCTGAAGCACCCCAATAACCGTTCCGGCGAACTGCTCGATAGGAAAAGCAATCGTCATATAAGGCTCGGAGTTTTGCACGAAGTAGACCGGGCCGTAGTCAGGCCTTCCTTGGAGGGCCCGCTGAAAGCCAGACGAGGCGGCAAAATCCGACCTTGCATCCTGAGAAACAGCGCCAGCGCGGGAAACCTGAGCCTGTTTGCTCCGTCGATATCGAGGGCCACGGCTTCAGTGATTGCAGGGGCCAAATAGAGAAGCCTTTTCAGCTCAAATCTCAGTATTCGGGCGAAACCTTGCTCTGCATGACCTCACGGCTCTTGGTCGATGACTTGATTGCGGTAACGATTTCCTGCACGAACCGTTCGATCTTTAAAGCGGCCACGGCGGCTGCCTCGCGTTCGAGGAGGGCAATTTGCTCCTGGCTTTCGCGATAGCGAAAATAGATCTCGACGAGGGCGCTACTAATCAACCCGCCGGCAATCAACAATAACGAGATGAGAAAATAATGACGAACAAGCCGTCCACGCCTGCGTCGGTGGAAGAGTGAGCAATTTGCGCCTTTAGATTTTCGATGCTTCGACTCCACTCAGCACAGGTTTTGGATTTTGGATTCGGCATTCTGGCCTATCGCGTGCTGCCTATTGCGTCATGACTAGTGCCATGTCATTTGATTACTTCGTCCGCCCACATGAGCAGGTCAGGTGGAATGGTGACACCGATCTCTTTAGCCGTTCTTAGATTGATCACCAGTTCGAACTTGGTCGGCCGCTCCACCGGAAGCTCGCGAGGCTTAGCGCCTTTAAGAATTCTATCCACGAAGTATGCGAGGCGGCGGAATACGGCAGAATCCGGCCCATACGACATAAGGCCGCCGATCTCAACGCACTCCCTCCGCGCGTAGATCGCCGGCAACCGGTGCTTTATCGCAAGTTCCGCGATCCGTTTTTGGTTGGCATAAAAGAACACGTTTCCCGTTTGTATGACGGCACCGCTTCCCGTCCTCGTCGCCTCCTCGAACGCGCCCTCGAAAGCGTTGAGGGTCCGTACCGCCATTGAGTGAAGTTGGAGACCTAGCTCCCGGCTCGCAAGCTGGCTTTCTTTCCAGCCGAGTGTGGAACCTGGACCGTCCGGATTCCATAGCACAGCGACGTGAGAGAGCTTGGGGACGGTTTCTTTAAGCAGCTCCAACCGTTTACCGCTTAGATGGTGTGTAAGGTCGCTTATCCCTGTGATGTTACCTCGCGGCCGCGCGAGACTGTCAACCAGCCCAACTCCAACAGCGTCCCCAGCAATCATTACAATGGGAATCGTCTTGGTAGCGCCCTTGGCAGCCATAGTAGGGGGCGTACCTAAAGTAACGAGCACGTCAACCTTGAGATCTACCAAATCGGCTACAAAGGCGGGGAGGCGATCCGACTGACCTTCAGCGTAGCGGTAATCAATGATGATGTTCTTTCCCTCTACGTAACCAAGCTCAAGCAGCCCCTGCCGAAATGCCTCGACATGTGCTGAGTCCGAGGAACGAGAAGAGGAGCTTAGGAATCCTATCCGTGGAACTTTCATCGGCTGCTGCGCGTGGGCTGGAATGCTAAGCACAAAGAGCACAGCGCCAAAGAGGCAAAGCGCAGAGCACATAGGGCCAAGCGCAAAGAGCCTAGCCCTAAGGGTCAGGACGGTGACTTTCTTCTTCACGTTTTCTTCTCCGTCTCCCTCCACTTGTCACTCGACACTTGACACTGGCCCCTTCTCACTCAATGACCCGGTCCGCCCACATCAGCACCTCGGGGTGTACAGTTACACCGATCTCTTTCGCAGTCTTTAAATTGATCACGAGCTCGAACTGCGTTGGTCGCTCGAGGGGAAGGTCTGCCGGCTTGGCGCCTTTCAGGATCTTATCTACGAAGTATGCCGCTCGCCGATGCTGTTCTTGAAGTTTGGGCCCATAGGCCATTAAGCCGCCAGCCTCCGTAAATCCGGCTTGCCAGTAAATTGCCGGAAGGCGATGCTGTAACGCGAGTTGGGCAGTCCGAGTTAAGTCGTAACCACCAGCTAACACGATGAGGGCTTCGGCGCCTCTACGCCTAGCACCCCGGAACGCAATCCCTAAGTCATCCGATCTTATTCTTGCTCCGATACCCCCTCTTCTGTACCAAACATGGATCGGCAGCAATTCGACACGTAAGGAGCGGGCAGTGATCTCAACTTCCTTCCAAAGTGGTATAGTGCGCTTCTGATTTTGATGCCAGAAAACCGTAACACGGCGCACCCCCGGAATCGCTTCCTTCAGAAGCTCCAGCCATTTACCGCCTAACTGCGTAGCCATGCCGCCAACTCCCGTAACGTTCCCGCCAGGCCGCTCCAGGGTAGCAACCAAGCCCGTCGCAACAGGGTCCACTCCCGGATCAGTAAGAACGATCGGAATCGTTCGGGTCGCGTTTAAAGTGGCGTCGGCTGCTGACGCGCTGGCTACGACGATGACCTCAGGTTTCAGTCGCACGAGTTCGGCAGCACGCGAGTGAAGTGCACTTTCGTGGGTGATTCCGCCCTCAACGATGATGTTCTGTCCCTCAACGTAATCGAGCTCACGTAGACCTTGCTGAAATGCCTCGAATAGCCGCGGAGCCGTCCCCCCAAGGTAGCCCACCCGCGGGACCTTCGCACGCTGCTGCGCTTCGGCAAAACCTTCGGCTAAAGCCAGGAGCAGCGCAACCAGAAAAACCGGAAACCACGTTTTCATCGCCTTTCTCTTAGGCACCCTATATCACGAATGGACTTCTGGGGCAGCCGCTCATAGATCGAAGTTGCCATGCCGCGGCTCGCAGCAACTGTCTCTAAGCTGTTAGTGCGTTGCTTATCTCCAATCGAAAGGGAGTACAAACCCTTTAGTTAAGCGCAAAAAAAATGCCAGCCGGAGATTCACGAAGACTGATTTGTGAAGACGTGAAGTTAGCGAATAAATTCCTTCCAACCATCGTCGCTCAGCTCTGCGACTCTCAGAAACAGGGTGGCTTTTAAGACACCTCGGGTGTTGAAAAAGCCACCTTTGTTAATCTTCCAGTAAGTGGACTGCGCCCCTACCACTGGAGACTTTTCACCGAGATTTGAGGGGAGCGCGACCGGCAGTTTTGATCTTCTGAATCTTCATTTCGTATTCCTCCGGGGGTAAGTACCCCAGAGCCGAGTGCAATCGTTTCTTGTTGTACACCTCCTCGATGAAATGGGGAAGCCGTTGGGTGACGTCATCGAAAGTCTCATAGTTCGACAGATGAACTTCCTCGTACTTTAACGTCTTGAAGAATGATTCCATGTGGGCATTGTCGTAGGGATTGCCCGTTCTCGACATGCTGATGGTCATGTTCGCCGCTTGGAGCAGGGCCACGTACTCTCGACAGGCATACTGGACACCGCGATCAGAGTGATGAACACATCGAGCCGGCGGTTTTCGAGTGTCCAGGGCGATCTTAAGAGCTGCCATACACAGCTCAGCATCAATACGCTTGGAGATCGCCCAGCCGATCACCTTGCGCGAGTAACGATCCAAGAGCGCTGCCAGAAAAACAAAGCCCTTCAAGATCCGGATGTAGGTGATGTCGGCCACCCAGGCCTGGTTGGGGCCTGTCAGGGTCAGCCCCGCTAACAGATTCGGATAGACCTTGTACCCATGATCCGAGTCCGTGGTGGCGATCTTAAAACTCTTCCAGCGTATGGGAAATAGCTGGTATTTTCGCTGCACACGGCGAATCCGCTTATCGTTGACCCTGACCCCCTCACGGCGCAGCTGCTTGCCCAACCGCCGATACCCGTAGCCCAAAAACTCTCCCTGGATCCGCTCGATGTGATCCCTCAGTTCAGCATCCCTTTGAGCCTGTCCCTCCCCAGAGGTCCTGGTTTTGTAGTAATAACTGCTCGATGCCAGCTTCATGATTTCGATCCCTTGGGCAACCGAACCAAACTCTCTGCGGTGATCACGGAGGTATTGACGTTTTTGCGCTGGCGTAGCCAATCCCCGAGTTTTTTTAGGTGATCGTTCTCCAGGTACAGATCAGCCACCTTCTCCTTGAGCTCGCGGTTCTCCCGCTCCAAGAACTTCTCGCGAACCGAGGGACCTGCCTGGAGTCCTCCTTGCCGGGCCTGTCGGCGCCAACGGTCAATCACGCTGCCCGAGATCTGATACTTACGGCTGGCGGCGCTGACCGATAGCACCCCTGATTCCACCTCCTGAACAATTTGCTGCTTGAACCCGGTATCAAATTTCCGTCGTTGTTTTCCCATCGATCGACTCCTTGTGGCGGGTCCATCCTACCCGCTGGTTGAGCCGATCGCACCTCCCTCAAATTCTCAGATCTTCTCTCCAGTCAATGGGGCGCACTCCAAAGCTTTCTTTAACAGCTTTCTCATCAACTCAATCACTTAGCTCGCAGCTTCTCCGTTGGCATTTCAGTTGCTGAGTCTTTGGCTCAAAAGGAGGTGTCTTATGAAACGCATTATTCGAAGAATCGAAACTGCCGCGCGCTTACAAAGTGCGATCTCGATTATCGCCATCGTGTTCAGCAGCCTAGCTGTGGTCCTGGCGGCCGACGCTCAGGACAAAGGGACGATCTACGTTGACTGCGACAAGGCATCAGGAGGAGATGGCTCCAAGCGCGCGCGCCCCCTACCAACAATTACAGCGGCGCTCGACCGCGCGCGCGACCTTGGGGGAGCCAAGAGGGCGGAGATCGTTGTCGCGGCGGGCGTGTGCGATCAGGAGACTCTGCCGATCGTGCTCGACTTCTCGGCGTCGGTGACGGGCGCGCGGAAGTCCGTTTTGCGCGACGGACGGCCGGACGGCACGCAAACGGCGGACACCCTCTTGATGGCGCCGATTCCGGGCGGCAACATTACATTCTTCATCATCACGGCCGAGGACGTGACAATTTCGCACCTGAGCATCGATGGCGGGCTTCTCCCCCCCTTGACGGCCCGGGGACGATGCCCATTAGGATGCCGCTCGGCGTTTTGGCTGACAGGGCCGATAACTTCGCCCTCAACCACCTGCGGATCATTGGCACCGGGCAGGCTATTCGAAGCGAGGGTTCGAGTGGCCTGATCTCCAGCAACTATTTGTCGGGGGATTCGGGCATGTTCCTGTCGGGAGGCGCTGCCAACGACCCGCCCAGCGTCGTCGTGACGAACAACACCATCGTGTACCGCACGAACGGGGTGGCCATGACCGCCGTGACGGCGGTTGGGACATTCCTGCGCGCCACGGTCACCGACAACGACATCGTGACGTCGTATATGAACTCTGGACCGACCAATCCGGCAGCGTTTCGCGTGAACCCGACTGACGCGGTAAACACGGCCGGGACGGTCGAGGTCGTCGCCGAAGGCAACCTGTTCGGCGGCAGCGCCAAGTACGGAATCATGATCCACGGGTCTCCTGTGATGGCTCGGCGCGACGGCCAATCGTATACGGGGGACGTCACGGCGGACTTCGCGAACAACGTCATCGACAGCGCCGTGGTCTTCCCGGCGCTCCTGACGTTCACGAACGCCCGTGCCACCGTATTCCCGTGTGAGCTCAACCCGACGATCACTGTGGGCTGCCAACAGCCAGGATCCGGCAAGTGGGAATACCTGACGAACGCGTTGTTCGACCTGCGGCACAGCGGGGAGCTAATTGGCGCGCTGATCGACCATCCGGAGTTCCACCCGTTCGACGGGTACGCCCTCGGCAACACGCTCGTCATCAACCGCGAAACCGTCGACTACCAGACGTTCGTCGTGATGCCGCAGTAGGCAGGCTGCGCGTCAGAGCGCCAAACGAAGGCTTGCGACGCGGCGCGCTTGAGCGGATCGCCCGCCGCCGGCGATAAGATCGCGTTGGCGGACGATTGTTGGCGGGATTTTCGAGTTTCACGGTGGCAAACCTTCAAAGCAAATTCCTATCACTTAATGAACGCCTGTGCGGTCCGCCGCGCAACGTCGGCGAGCGCCGGAGTGGAAACTGGAGGAACTTCACTTTCCCGCGTGTGTTGGAGAATCAAGGAGACTGCCAGCAGTACGTTATTACCGGGAAGTAGCCGGTAGAAGCAGGAGGAAGCCATGAGATTAAAAGAGCGAAAATGGACCGGGAGTCTTTTTCTTGATCCAGTAAGGGTTGGCGGCCTATCCCTCTCGTTCTCTTTCGCCTGTAGATTACCTGATAACTGTGCTATTCTTTTTTCTTCACATGGAAAAGATCGTGCGTAAGTTCCGTTCTTTTGAAGAAGCTGATGATGCCGACCACGAGTATGACCGCACGCTGTTCGGAAATGAAAAACTGCAACTACCGCTTGACTTGATCATGCCCGAGAACCCAGATGCGGCCACTGTCGAGCGATCTGCGCGAGTTTATCCACTTACTGAACACGAACAGTGTTAAGTATGTGATCGTCGGCGCCTAGGCGCTCATTCCACGGGCGGCCACGTTATAAAGTCGCCGATTTTCCGATTAGTCGGACACACTCCTAGCCGCTCTTCCCTCTCCTCTCTAAACTCGTCGCGAAAACCGTGTGGGCTGCCCCTGGAATTAGCGGGAAAATTTCTTTACAGCGTTTTCATCCAGCGCTACGAGCCAAGAAGCAAGGTGTGTCTTTTCAAACACCCATGGTGTCTAAAAAGACCCGCAAATAAGGGGACGGGCTACTTTTACGTTTCAAATTATGAGGCGCGCCGGACTTCAGAAACTCTGTGAAAAGTTACTTTTAGTGCGCAGAAACAATGGCCATTTCGACGTTGAGCGGCTCAAGGCTTTCGGCCTTCGCCGCTTTGAGTAATCGCCCGTCAGCGGCAGCAAACGTGATTTCCTCATCGAGAGCGATCTTGAGCGAGAGCGCGGAGGCCAGGTGAACGGCATCGAACCCCTTCAGTGGGTGGCGTTGGATTAGGTCGCGCGCCAGACCTAAGATATCGTCTCCCAGTTCGACTCGAATATAGGCGTGCCAATCGCGGTCAAACTGGCGGCAAGCGAGGGTGTACTGCGCTTTGGACAGATTGCGCTCGCGGAGTTTGCGTGTGAGACCCGCAAACATTTCGGCATAAGCGATTTTTGCAGTCGCAACGGCTCTGTCTCGCTGCACCAGGGATCGAACCAGGAGCGATCCCTTTTCATTGACGAACCGTTTAATCAGAGCGCTGGTATCGAGATAAATCACCGGCGATCTTGCACGATGGCCTTCGAGGTGGGTTTGCCCGAGACCCTTACTAACCGAACTCGCCTCAGGGGCTTTTGGGTCGGCAACACCAAAAGGCCTTGGGCCGCAAGTCTAGCGAGCCTCGCTTCCAAGCTCACGGCTTTCTCCGCGCTCTTGATCGGCTGAATCAGCGCAATCGGGTTGCCTCTTTCAGTGACAATCACCTCTTCCCCTTGCTTGGTCCGCCGAAGGTATTGGGTAAGGCAATTTTTGAGTTCTTTGACTCCAACGGTGCTCACAAGATGATCCTCCGATGTAGCTATGGTAGCTACTTTAGGTCTAAAGTCAAACTCTGGCGCGCTAATGGCGGGGATCGAGTCCAAACGTCCCTCTCGTTCTGGTCCGCGATCGTAGAGAGAAGGTGTCTCTTTTTTAAACACCCATGGTGTCTAAAAAGCCACCTTACTAATCCTCCAGCCAGCGTCTTCTTTATCAGCGCTCTCATCAATTCAACGATTTAGCATTTCTTTCTGCGCTGGCATTGCGGTTGCTGAGTACATCATCGTGATGACCCAGGACCCACCCCAATCGGAAAAAACTGCTGACCTACGCAGCGTACACACCTCGAATCTGCCCGAGCTATTCGACCAGTTGGGGATCAGCCTGATCGTCTCCACTTATCAGGCGGGTAAGGCCATCGTCGTTCGAAGCGATAACGGCAGGCTCAACACTCATTTCCGAACATTCTCCAAGCCAATGGGTATCGTCGCCGACCCTACGCGGCTGACAATCGGTGGCGCTAGCACCGTCTGGGAATATCGCAACATGCCGGCGTTGGCAAAAAAACTCGAGCCGGCGGGCAAACACGATGCCTGCTATCTGCCGCGCCGAATCCATGTCACAGGCAACATCGACATTCACGAGCTGGCGCGGGACGGCGCCAACGAGCTTTGGGTCGTCAACACCCGCTTCTGCTGTCTCTGCACCCTCGACGCAGAGTACAGCTTTTATCCGCGCTGGCGCCCGCCGTTTGTCAGCGCCTTGGCCCCTGAGGACCGCTGTCACTTGAATGGCATCGCCATGGTAGATGGCCATCCCAAGTACGTCACGGCGCTGGGAGAAACCGACACTCCCGGAGGCTGGCGAGCGAACAAGGCCAGGGGTGGCATCCTGATGGACATAGACAGCAATGAAATCCTGCTTCGTGGGCTTTCCATGCCGCACTCGCCGCGCTGGTATCAAGGAACGCTCTGGGTGCTTGAATCCGGCGAAGGAAGCTTGGCTCAAGTCGACCTCGAGCGCCGCACGTGGCGGACCGTCGCACAGCTACCCGGTTTTACGCGGGGTATCGATTTTCTCGGACCGCTGGCTTTCATCGGGCTCTCGCAGGTACGGGAGAGCGCCGTGTTCAGCGGCATCCCGTTGGTCGAGCGGCTGCGCGAACGCACCTGTGGAGTCTGGGTCGTAAACATCGAGACCGGCAAGACGCTTGGATTCCTGCGCTTCGAAGCCGGCGTGCAAGAGATCTTCGCCGTTCAGGTGCTGCGCGGGATGCGCTTCCCCGAAATACTGGAGTGGAACGATCAGCGGCTTGCCGATTCCTACGTCCTGCCGGACGAAGCGCTGGCGGACGTAGTCTTACCTACCGAGGAGGAGCTGCTACGCTCTCCGGCCTTTCATTTCCAGCGCGGCAACGAACTTTACCAGCAGGGCAAGCTTGACGAGGCCATTGCTTCCTATCGCCAATGCGTCGCCCTCCAGCCGGATTTTCCTCAGGGCCCGATACAATCTCGGCATAGCCCTCGGCGATGCCGAACACTACGAGGATGCCCGCGCCTGCCTTAGTCAGGTCATCGAAGCCGAACATGAAAACGCCGAGGCCCATAACAGTCTGGGATATGTCGCCAGCCGGCTCGGAGAGCCCGGTCACGCTATTAGCTACTATGAGAGAGCCATCGAGCTTCAACCAAACTACGCCCAGGCCCACTTCAATCTCGGTATGAATCTGCTTCAGATCGGAGATTATGCACGGGGTTTTGCCGAATGCGAGTGGCGGGGACTCAATGGCTTTCACTGCTCTCACCCCAAATGGGACGGCCAGCCGATACCCGAGAAGACTTTGGTAATCTACACGGAACAGGGAGCCGCCGATGCCCTTCACTTTGCCCGCTATCTGCCGCTGGCAGCGAAGCGCTGTAAGAATCTGATCGTCGCCTGTCCCGCAGAGCTGATACCCATCTTTGCGACAATATCGGGCATCAGCCAGATCCGTGAACCAGGACAGATCGGCGTGGCGGAATTTGACACCTATCTGCCGCTCAGGAGCTTGCCGCACGTTTTCAAAACAACCCTCGACACCATTCTAGCAACCGTACCCTACATCGATGCAGCCGCACTGCGCAGGCGTAAAGAGAATCCTTCCCTGCTTTTGCCGAGGTCGGACTGTCCCAGAATCGGCATTGTCTGGGTAGGCAATCCCAACCACAGCGCCGATCGGTACCGTTCTTGTCCGCTGCATGAATTTTTGCCGATCCTGAGTATTCCCGAGATCACTTTTTACAGTCTGCAAAAGGGCGCTCGTCATGAGGATCTCACCGATCTTCCGTCAGGCATTCAAGTAGAGGATCTGGAACCGCAGCTCAGCGACTTTGGCGACCTGGCGGTAGTCATCGACCAGTTGGATTTGATCATCAGCGTCGATTCTCCAACAGCCCATTTGGCCGGCGCCTTGAGGAAAAAAACCTGGACGCTGCTGAGCCAAGTCGCGGATTGGCGCTGGATGTTAGAGGGCGAGACCACGCCGTGGTATCCGACGATGCGCCTGTTTCGCCAGACCCAGCCGGGTGACTGGAGCGGGGTGATCGAACGAGTGGCAGAAGCGCTGAGAAAGGAAGGGATCGGATAAGAGCAATCTCGCGCAAAGGCGCAAAGCATGTCCTGAGCAAGGTCGAAGGGGGCGCCAAGGAAAAGCCTGAAACCCGAAACCTGAAACCAAGAACGGAGATCTTATGAACTACTTTGATTTATATTCGTCATATCCCGACCGGACTATCGCCGCTGCCTGGGACTCGCAGGTTAAAGAAGCGGACAACACTCCGTGGCTCGCCGGCACTCTAACCGAGTGCGGGGACGAGCTGTTTGCGCGTTTTGCAGCGTGTTATGCGGAGCTACGCGCCTTACCGCGCAGCGCGCGGCGCGCCCTCCAGCGTCGAGCTCGCATCGTTCCAGCGAGTTGGCTGCGATCTTGCCGGAATACTTACAGCAGGGCGGGCGACGACTGCAGCACAGGATGGCCTGGTCTCTGGCCGGCGCCGCTTTACTGCTGGCGCTGGGTCAGGGAGTGGCGACGGCGGCCACTATCACTGTCACGACAAACAATCCTAACATCGTAGCCGATGGGCAGTGTTCGCTGGTCGAGGCCATCGTCAACGCCAACAACGATGCGGCGACACACCCCGACTGCGCGGCGGGCATTGGCGCGGACACGATCGTCCTGCCGGCAAACGCTAACATGATCCTCAACACTGTGCCGGGTTTTACCGACACAGGTTTCCAGGCCCAGGTACACCCATCGGTCTACCGGAGATTAGCAGTCAGATCACTATCGAAGGTAACGGCTCTACGATTGCTCGCCAAGGGGACGCACCAAACTTCGGTCTCATAGCTGTGAAAGGGCTTTTCCCAGGGGGTACGGCACGGGGATCTGACGCTTCAAGAGTGTGACACTAAGCGGAGGATCTGAGTTCGGAGGCGTGCAAAATAGAGGGACGCTCAGCATTAAAAACAGCACCATCTCAGGCAATACCGGTGCGGGCGTATTTAACAATCCCGGCAGCTTACCATCATCAATAGCACGATCTCAGGTAATGCGAGGGGCGGGTTAGATAACGCTTTCGGTACGATCACAGTCCAAAATAGCACCATCTCAGGTAATATAGGCGGTGGTATATTAAACTACGGGTCGGGCGGCTTCTACGGCTCAGTCCTTACCCTCACGAATAGCGTGGTCACCGGCAACCAGGGGAATCGAAATTACAAACGTGGGTAGCTACGTCTACGCTGACCACTTTAATTTGTTCGGGGCCGATGGCAACTCCGGCGTCAGCGGCTTTACACCGGGGCCGACCGACATCGTGCCCAGTGTTTCGGTAGCGCAGATCCTGGGTCCCTTACAGAACAACGGCGGCCCGACCCAGACTCACGCTCTAGTCGCCGGCAGTCCGGCGATCGATGCGGGCGACCCTGGCGGCTGCCGGGAAAATCCGCCTTTGAGCGGGTGGCGGGGTTTGATTCCGGCTATGAAAGCGATTCCGGCAATTCAGGGGCGCTGCTTAGCACTGACCAACGAGGCTTTGCCCGCCACGTCGACGGCAATAACGACGGCACCGCCCGATGTGACATCGGCGCCGTCGAGTTTGGCGCCGGGCCTCTGCCACCCTCATCGACTTTGATGGCGACGGCTTGAGTGACATCGGAGTCTACCGCAACGGCGTTTGGTTCATCAGGCGATCCCTTGACGGCGGGATCATAGCCGTAGGATGGGGAGGATTGCCACAGGATAAACCGCTGCCGGCGGACTATGATGGAGACGGGAAATTCGACATAGCCGTTTATCGCAATGGGGTGTGGTTTATCTTGCGTTCTTCGGACGGAGGCCAGACCGCAGTTGACTGGGGTGGAGCATCAACGGATGTGCCAGTACCGGCAGACTATGACGGAGATGGGAAAGCAGATATAGCCGTCTATCGCGACGGAATATGGTTTATCTTGCGTTCTTCGGACGGAGGCCAGACCACAGTGGCCTGGGGCGGAGTGTCGGTGGATGTACCAGTGCCCGCAGACTACGACGGAGACGGGAAGGCAGATATTGCGGTGTACCGCGATGGGACGTGGTTTATCTTGCGTTCTTCGGACGGAGGTGTGACCACAGTGGATTGGGGCGGAGTGTTGGCGGATGTGCCGGTACCGGCAGACTACGATGGCGATGGGAAAGCAGACATCGCGGTGTACCGCGACGGGACGTGGTTTGTCTTACGTTCTTCGGACGGCGGTGTGACCACTGTGGGATGGGGCGGAGTGTTGGCGGATGTGCCAGTACCGGCAGACTACGACGGCGACGGGAAGGCAGACGTGGCGGTATTTAGAGACGGGGTGTGGTTTATTTTCAAGTCGAGCGGCGGGACACAAGCGGTGGGTTGGGGAGCGGCTGGAGATATACCGCTCAATTGATTTGAACTGTGAGTGCCAAGGCTTAATTTGACAGGCATGATGCGGAAGGAATCGTGGTAGCGCAAGGGAAGGGGCGAACTCGACACGCTGGACGCTAGACTCAACTTTAAATGCCTTCGCCCATTCCTCTCTGTGTCCCCTGAATCGGCGTGCGGTTCCATTCGAGGGCTTCCTGGATTTTGCGGGGCAACGGAGGTTTGCGCGAAGTCATGAAATAAATGAATTCTTCCTGGGTGGGAATCAACATGCGCGTATTCTGCTGTTTTTCATCGCCCAGAGTTGAGACCGCCTCGCGGTAGTCATGACCGGGATAGACGCGGATCTCGTCTCCCAGTGCCTTTAACTTTGCCAGGCTGTGGTATTGCGCCTCGGCATTCCCTCCCGGCAGGTCGGTGCGGCCGCAACCGCCAATCAACAACGTATCGCCGGTAAAGATCCGATCCCTGAAGAGCAGGCACATCGCATCCTGCGTGTGACCGGGGGTGTAGACGACTTTAAGAGTCTGTTGCCCGAATTTGATCTCATCTCCATCTTCTACCCGTATGTCGACGTAAGGAGCGTCGGTGGCGCGGTGCATGACGATCGTCACGCCGTGACGCTCGCGCATGATCTTGCAGGCGGAGTTGTGATCCGCATGGGTATGGGTATCGATAGCGTAGAGCAGTGTCGACTCGAAAAATTGAGCCAGGCCGACGTAATCATCAGCCTTGTCAAGCTCCGGGTCGATGACCACGCATGCCTTGTCCTGCTTGCACCCTAGAATATAGGAGAGGCAGCCGCTGGAGCGAATCTGTTCGAAAAATATTTCTTCACCGGCCATTGGCATTTACACTGTTTTGAGCCTCGGGTTTCGAGTTAAATCCGCAACAAAAACCTGTGGCCTAAAGTTTCGCTACTGTACCTTTTCCCGGTTGTAACAGGGCAGACACGCAGGTCTGCCCCTACCATCCATTTAGGCTTTCGTCATTGTTTGCTTTTCCATGTTGTAACGGTACCGCTCGATCTTGTCCAAGTCGTAACTCAAGAAGCGAAAGACGACGCCGGGACCTTCAACGGCGTTGGTCGAATGGATGTCGCCCCGCAAGTAGGGCACGACGACTCCGGGAGTGAGACGATCGAGACGGTCTTTCTCGATCACTGCGTGACCTTCCTTCGACCCATCATCCGTGCGTTTGTACTTGGTGATTTCCGTTATGCCTTTGAACGAACCGTAGACAACCCAGCAGGGACCGTGATCGTGGGGCTTGTTGCCGTGACCCTGTTTGTGAATGTGGCCCATCTGAATGAAGCCGAGCTCGGCATCGCGATAAAGCTCGCGTGACGGTTTTCCATCCCGCATCAGTTCCGCCATCCACGGGTCGTCCGGGCTGGTGGCGGCGAACAGTTTTTCCATCAAGGCCGTGACCTTAAACGGCAGCTGGGGATCCTTGCCGTCACCCCATACCGAGCGGACCTCCGCGATGTACCGGTCTAATGAACTCTCAGCTTTTTGTTCCTGCACGGCCATAAAATCCCTCCCTTCCATGTGATATCCTTTATCACTTTTGCCAAACTTTCGTCCAGGCCGCCGGCTAATTAAGATCTTGGTTTGACAGTGCGAGCTTGCCTCTGGTACCTGTTGAAACAAATCCGAACATATTGAGCGAGCAGATGACTATCGAACCGCAAGAGCTGCGCCGGGTAATGGGCCATTTCGCGACTGGCGTGACCGTCATTACCACCAAGGACAGAGACGGGCTTCCGCAGGGACTCACGGCCAATGCTTTTATGTCGTTGTCCTTGAATCCGCCCTTGATTCTCATCAGCGTGGACAAAGGCGCAACATGCTACGCTTGCTTTGAGCCGCAGAACGGCTTTACGGTCAACTTTCTCAGCGAAGAGCAAGAAGAGATTTCACGTCGCTTCGCGACCAAAGGTGTCGACAAGTTCGCCGGGCTTCAATGGAAAGAAGGAAACAACGGGGCGGCGATTCTAGACGGAATTCTGGGCCACGTGGAGTGCAAGATTACGCAATGCTACGACGGCGGCGATCACACGATCGTCTTGGGTGAAATCGTAAATGTGAGCGCCAACGGTGAGCGGCCGCTATTATTCTTCAAAGGCAAATATCAGAAGCTGCCGACATAGGGGTCTAGCGTTTAGAGTTCCAGGGTCTAGGGTTCCCCTACCCTCGCGCCTTTCCGCTCGAAATCCGAAACGCGAGACTCTAGACGCGGAACGCTAGACTTGTTATGCGCCCAGCGCCATCGCCGTGATGCACGGCAAGCCGTCGATGATCGTTTGCGTGTCGCCCGATGGCGCAACCTTTACGACTTCTCCATCGGCCGTGGAGATCAACACGCCTTTGCCTTCCGGAGCCGCGCAGATATCCATCACGCCGCCGCGTATCCTTTCCGTCAGCAGCTCCCAATTGGCGCCGTCTTGAGATTTGAAGATAGCGGTATTTGCCCGCCCGGAGCGTGTCCAGGTGCGTGGCCGGTCCTGGGTGATTCCCAGATAAATATTGCCATCGTCGTCTTCCGCTAAGGCGTTGCCGTAAGTGCGGTTGCCCGCCGGCGTAACCTTTTCCCAGTGAGAGCCGCGGTCCAGGCTGCGCGAGACGCCTTCGCCACAAGCCGCGACAACTAGTCCGTCGCGTTTTTTGGACGGCAAGATTTGATGCATATCCGGATCGGTGAGGCCATCGTTGGCAGCCGTCCAGGTCTGGCCATCATCGTCGCTAACGAGAATACCCGCGACCTCGATACCCGCGAAAAACCTACCACTGGGTTTGTTCTCTCTCGTCAGCACACGAGTGCGGGCGGGAAAATCGGGATTGGGCGGAAAAGTGCCGCCGACAGAACCCTGGCGCACGCCCTTCAGCTCCTGCCAGCCACCGTCTTTAGGCTTAAAATAAAGTGCCGACGGCATAGTGCCAACCAAAAGTTTGCCCGGCAAGGCGAGCATGGACGACATCGCCAGGCAGGGCACGTTGGGATTGGCGCGCATCCATTCTTTGCCGCCATTGTCGGTGACGAACATGCCGGAGTGTTCCGTCCCAATATAAACACGCTGCGGATTTTCCGGGTCGACTTGGATACAGCTCATTTGCCAAAAAGTCAGCGCCCGGTCGGCTTGAGCCCAATTCTCACCTTGGCGATCGAAACGGTACCATCCCGAGTGAGTCGCCAGATGCAAAGCGTTATTGCCGTTGGTGGCCATAGAACACCTCTCCCGTTTAGGATTTTATTATTGTCCTCAGCCCTTTGACCACCATATGACGGCTGGGCTTTTTTCGTCAAGCCGCTTTTTGCCGAATCGCCGGCCATAGATCAATTGCCTTCGCGAGACACATTTGTCACAGTGAAGTGATCACTCGTATGGCAACCAAAACCGCGATTATATCCGTTGCGGATCTAAAATCCGAAGACCTGCCGGTCCTGAAGGAAGCCCTTTCAGCTCTGCCCGGTGTGGAAGGCGTCGAATTCAGCGTTGAGCGCAGCGTCGCCGTGCTCGAATTCGATCCAAGCCAGTCCCACATCGATGATTTTTTGCGCGCCGTGTTAAAGGCCGGGTTTAAAGTGTTATAACTCAGTCGCTGCGCTCCCGTTCAAAACGTTCCAATCGTTCAAACCGTTCAATCCCCTCCTTTATCCGCCCCGCGTCGCGGGGAGGAGGGGAACCCATTTCGCTTGACCATTCCTTCGTCACTCTCCTATAGTGCCGGTTATCATGATACGCGCGGGTGCGGGCCAATCTTCGCGAACTTCGACTAAAGACGCCGTGGCGGAAGCTGGCGCTCAGGCTCTCGCCGAAGCGGGCATTTCGCGCGCCGATACCGCTGTGGCGTTTTTCACCGCTGAGCACGCGGGCCGGTCGAACGAATTGGCAGAGTCCCTCAGCGCGGCCACCGGCGCCGAAAAAATCACGGGCTGTAGCGCGGCGGGTGTGCTAACCGCCGCCGGTGAAGTGGAAGGCAGCCACGGCGTGGCCGTTTTGGTTTACCAGTCGGATCAGATTCACAGCCAGCCATTTCTGTTTCAACCGCTCCGGGAACGGGATGAAATCGCCGGCGACGAAATCGCGCGGCAGACAGGCGGGTCTGCGGCTGAAGATTGTCTACTCGTCTTGCTCCCTGATACCTATAACGGCCATCCGCAGCGGCTGCTTGGAAGTATTGAAAGCCATGCCGGGTTTCTGCCGGTGATCGGCGCGGGAGCATCGGAAAGCGGCATGGCGCGGACCACCTACCAACTTTGTGGCGGCACTGTGACGACCAATGCCGTGGCCGGCATGGGGCTCGCGGGCGCGTTTCAAACGCATATCGATATTACGCAGGGGTGCCAGCCGATCACCGAGCCGATGAAAATCACCAAGGCGGAGGGTAACCTGATTTACGAGATCGACCATCGCCCCGCGCTGGAGGTGTTCGCGCGTTTATTAAAAGGACCCCTTGCGGAGGATCTAAGACGCGCGCTGATGGTGCTGTTTGTGGGACTGCCGGCGGATAAGAGTCAAAATAGCGTGGCGCCGGGACAATACGTGATCCGCAACATCGTCGGCCTCGATCCAGGTAAAGGAATACTCGGCGTCGCCGACGAAGTGCACGAAGGGCAGGCGCTGATCTTCGCGCTGCGCGACGGCCAGCGGGCGCGGGAGGACTTGAACCAGATGCTCCAGCGTCAGGCTGAGCGCTTGGCCGGGGAAAAGCCGGCGTTCGGGTTTTATTTCAACTGCTGCGCGCGCGGCGCGTCGCTTTACGGCATGGCAGGAATCGACACGGCTTATATCCGCCAGATACTCGGCGACTTTCCGCTGATCGGCATGTTCGGTGGCTACGAGCTGGCGCCGCTGGGCCGGTCCAATCATCTTTTCGCTTACACCGGTGTGCTCGCGCTCATCACCTCTTAGGATTTTCTGTGGATTTTAGATTGGCAGAAAGAGAGTACGAAACTACCCGGTACGGATGTGGTTTACCAATCCAAAATCGGCAATCGAAAATCTAAAATGGCGGTGCGGTGGTGGTGTTAGGTCAGCGTCCGATGCGTTTGCGCTTATTGGCGATGTAGTCGACCATGATGTAGTTTCCCATCTGGTCGGGCGAGGTGTAGAAGACTCGGCCCGTGTTGAGCCGGGAAAGCTGGTCGACGAACCCCTGGCGGTAATAATCGCCGCCCAGCATGAAGGTGTTGATCTTGATGCCGCTCTGGGTGCAACGCTTCACTTCCTTCAAGGTTTCGTGAACGATGCGGCTGTGCAGCAGCGCCGAGCCCCAGCCACTGTGCAAGCGCCCGCCGCGGTCCAGGGTCGCCGCCGTCGGCTCGCCGTCAGTGATCAAAATAATCTGCCGGTTGGAGCTTCGATTCGGTCCGAGCAACTGGCGCGCGAAGCGCAAGGCTTCCTTAATGTCCGTGCCATGCTCCATAAAATAGGTCAGCGATACGATGGAGGGCAGGTCTTCGGCCTGTATCAGCTTGGCGTTGGAGCGAAAGGCGACGAGGTGCAGCGTGTCATGCGGGTACTTGGTTTCGATGAGCCGGTGCAGCGCCAGCGCGACCTTTTTGCCGGCGTGCAGGGCATCGTTCATGAGCATCGAATAGCTTACGTCGATCAATAGGGCGGTCTCGCTCATGGTGGAATACTCGACCCGGTGTACGGCGAAATCTTCGGGGCTAATTCGGAGCGGTTCACCCTTCTTGCGCCGTTCCAAGGCGTTCAACAGCGTCTCGCTGATATTGACGTTCAGGGGATCGCCGTATTCATATTTTTTGGTCTCTTCCATGCGGTCGCCCTGGGAGCCGCGCAGAGAGGTCGAGTGGTTGCCCCATCGGCTTTTGTTGAGCATCTGAAAAATTTCTCTGAGCGCCTTGTCGCCGATCTTGCGCATCCCCTTGGGAGTGAGCTTGAGGCCGTGGTTGGTGCGGACGATGTAGCCGTCCTCTTCGAGCATCTGCTCGACGTTTTGCAAGTATTTTAAGTGCTCGTAGGCTTCCTCGCCCAGGAGCTGGCGAATCTCGTCGAGATCGAGCTCGGAGGGATCGCCCATGCCGCGTTGGCCCCATCGCAGAAAGCGCTCCAAGCCGCGCATTTGCCCAAGCAGCTGGCCGGCTTCGCCCATACCCATGCGTTGCGAGCCCTGAAACGGGTACTGGTTGAGCAACTGCTCGAGCTGCTGCATCTGGCTCATCATTTCGCTCATCTGTTGGAGCTGCTCGTCGGTCATGGAGCTCAGGCTCTCCATCATCGCGTCGAGATCGTCCACCGCCGCGTCCAGCATGTTAGGCAGGTTCTTGAGAAAGTTTTCGTCTTGCAGCAGCTGATTCATGCGGTCGAGCATGTTCATCAAATCCTGCGGGCTCTGTCCCGTCAGGTTTTGTTTGCGCTGCATGCCGCGCTCGGCGATCTGGTTTTGCAACCGCTGCATCAGTTCCTGGTAACGCTGGTGCGCTTGCTGCATGCGCCGCCCCATCTCGTCCATCTGATCGGCGTACTTTCCCGACATGCGCTCCATGAAGTTGCGCATCTGCTCGTTATACGCCTCAAGTTTTTCCGACAGGCTATTCAGCTTGTCGCTGAGAGCTTGTTGTTCTTCCGGCGTGAGCTTGAAGGAGTCGGGAGAATATTTGTTGAGCAGCTCGCGACGCTTCTCCTCCGCCTGGCGCAGAAAGTCGCGCATACCCTTCACCGAGCGCTCTCCGTCTTCGGAAGTAAAGCCGCGGCGCATCAAATTGCGCAAAGCGCGGCGCACGCCTTCTTCTTCGAGGAGATTGTCCGAGAGGTGTTTGAGCAGATCAGCGGAGGTGGGGAAGAGGACCTCTTGGGTGCCATCCCATTGGGTATAGCGATGGATTCTCATGGCAAATGAACTATATCGCAGTTTGACGGTCTTGCAAACCCTAAATAATGGTGCGTTCAAAAAGTTCAAATCGTTCAAGTTGTTCAAGACGTCGCCCAAATTCTCCGACGGTTTGAACGATTTGAACGGCTTGAACGACTGGAACCCCTACCCCGCCGAGGGTGTGGCTGAAACCGCCGCAATAGGTTATGAATTGTCGTATAAATTAAATGGCATTGGAACGATGGACTCATTTGAATATGTAATTATTGGCGCGGGTTTTGCCGGTGCTGCCACGGCTTATCACTTGAGCCGGCGCGGCATCGCCAACATCTTGCTGCTGGAGCAAGAAGCGATTCCAGGCTTTCATTCCTCAGGGCGCAATGCGGCGATGGTGCGCCAGTGCGTGCCGGATTTATCGCTTGACACCCTGACGCGGGAGGGCGCGAATTTTATCCGCAATCCTCCCGATGATTGGCCGGAACCGATCGACTTTAAGCAAAACGGCTCGCTTTTGCTCGGTAGCGGCAAAGGATGGGACAAGCTGCAACAGGACGCCAGGGTCGGACTCAGTGTCGGCATCGAAATGGAACTTTGGACTCCGGAGCAAGCGAAGCGCCATGTGCCGGTCTTGCGCGAGGCGGAGTTCGACGGCGCCGCCTGGTGCGGCACCGACGGCATCATTGACATCCATGCTTTGCTGTCCGGCTACCTTAAGGCTGCCGCTGCCAATGGAGCGAAGCTCAGATACGGCGCCGGCGTGCGCGCCGTGGAGCGGCGCGGCGCGATGTTCGAAGTCGTGACGGAAAAGGGTGCGTTGCAAGCGCGCATCGTGGTTAATGCGTCGGGCGCGTGGGCCAATTCCGTGGCTGAGATGGCCGGCGCGGCACGCATGCCGCTGCGCCCATGCCGGCGCCATCTTTTCGTTTCCGGGCCGCTCCCGTGGGTAGACAAAGGGTGGCCGTTTATTTGGGACGTGACCCATGATATTTACTTTCGCCCCGAGGGTGACGGCTTGCTGCTTTGTGCTTGCGACCAGGAGGAGTTGCCGCCCGGTGACCCGCCCGTGAACGGCGACGTACAAGAGCTGCTGGCCGAAAAAATTCACAATTACATACCGGCACTGTCCGAGGTTTCGATCAGCCGCGGCTGGGCCGGTTTTCGCACGCTGACTCCCGACGGCCGCTTCGTGATCGGCTGGGACGCCGATGTAGAGGGGTTTTTCTGGATCGCCGGTCTCGGCGGCCACGGCATGACGACCAGCGCGGCGGTGGGGCGCCTGGCGGCTGAGCTCTTGCTTGCCGGGCCGGGAAACAAAGCGGAAGGATTTTCACCGGAGCGGTTTTGAACGTCGAATAGAGGTTTCTTATGGCGCTCAAAATTCAGTTGGGGAATAAATACTCACCCGTCGAGGCCAAGGCCATCGTCGACGGACTTTACGCCAAAGTGCGCGAACGCTGGGAAGAAAACGTGAATCAAAGACCGTTCATGCAGCAGTTGATGGCGGGTAAGCTGCCGTGGAACGTGCTGCAAACGTTTTTTAGAAATTGGGGCGCCTATACCATCGAGATCAACACCCTGACGGCTTGCACCTATCACAAGAACATCACGTTCTTGAAAGTGAACCGAGACCTGATGGGGCCCATAGGTGAGAAGATCGCCGATGAGTTCATACACCCCAAGCCGCCGGGCCATTTCTTAGTTATGATCCAGACGGCGAAGGCCTTCGGGCTTACGGAGGAAGAAGTGTTTACGACTCCGATGGTGTCCGAGTTTCGCGCCAAAATCGATTTTATGCGCAGCATCGTCTACGAGGGGACGGCCGCGGAGTGGTATGCGGCGGTAACGACGGAGGAGCAGATCGGCCACTGGTCGGCGGCTTGCTACAAAGCGCTCACGAGCCATTATGGCTTCGACCGCGAAAAGGCGACCTACTTCGCGACCCATATCGAAGCGGACTTGCAGGAGCATGAAGAAGGCGTCATGGGCCACGCCAGTTTCAATCGCTTGGCGTTGCAGCGGCTGTTGGAAACCGGCATGGCCGATGAGCGGCCAACCTATGGATTGGAATATTGCGCGATGACATCCGTGGATCTTCACGGCGTCATGCTGCGCGCCGCGCTGGAAGAAGCGAGCCATTGAGAATCTTTCGGCGACCCGAGGTTCAAGTCGTTCAAAACGTTCAAATTGTTCAAGCCGTCGGACAAGAGAGCGAATTGAACGGGTTGGTATTCAGCTGCGGCGTTTCCGGCGTATGGATGTGCACCTGTAAACCGAATTCAGTGACATTCGAATTTAGCGATAGGGAAAGTGATTTGGTCAATTTAAGTTATCGGAGTGGGAACGTTTATTTGCGGTTCATAACGGTAATTTTCTTCATTGCAGCTACGGTTTTGTATCACGGTTCCGGGTTGGCGCTGGAGCGGGTGCGCGTGGCGCTTTCCGTGCGCAACGTCGTTTTTCTGCCGTTCTATTATGCCAAGGATACGAAGATTTACGATAAATATGGGCTCGATGTCGAGCTGATCCAGATGCGCAGCGATTTGCAATTGGCCGGCCTGGCGTCGGGAGAGATCGACTTCACGCCGTCAGCTGGGCCTGCTGCCAATGCCATTGCCGGTGGTTTGCCACTCAAAGGGCTGGCGATCCTCTATCGCGCTCCGCTGTTTTCTCTGGTCGGTCCGGCCAGCCTTGCCAACGTGAAAGAGCTGGAGGGCAAAAAGGTGGCGGTGTCACGCATCGGTTCGGAGAGCCACCGCTACGGCTCACAAATGCTCGAATACGGCGGAGCGGACCCCAAGAAGGTTACGTTCATACAAACCGGCAGCACGTCGGTGAGCTTGACGGCGATACAACAAGGCTCGGTGAATGCGGCGGTATTGAGCCCGCCCTTTACCGGCATTATGGCCGAGAAAGGCTACAAGATTTTGGCGCGTAGCCGTTCCCTCGCCGAAGCGCCCTGGCTTGGCTTGGTCGCCAACCGCCACAAGATTGAGAAACAAACCGAGCAGGTTAGAAACATGCTGCGTTCCATGCGCGATGTCACGGCGGCGATTCGCCGCGACAAGGCCGCGGTGGTGGCGTATATCGAGAAGGGTTTCAACGTCAGCGCCGCCAACGCATTGGAGTCCTACGAGGATATCCACGGCGTGATGGTGGATGGGCTGTTGCTGCGCGATGAGCCAATTCAAAAATATCTCGACACTGCCCACGCGCGCGGCGAGATTTCCAAGCGCCTGACGGTGGGCGAGATGTTCGATTTTTCACTCCTAAGAAGTCTCAAGTAGCGATGAGCGGAACGAAGAAAGAAAAATGGAGTCGTGGAGTGATGCATTTTCTCCAACCGCAACACGCCAATACTCCGACACTCCGTTAAAACGATCTTCTTGCTATGCTTAGCCATCAACATCACGGCCACGGTAATCATGGTCACGACCACGAAGGGCTGGTCGGTCCACACACGCATCTCACCAGCGTCGGCATTGATATCGGCTCTTCGACGTCCCATCTAATGTTTTCGCGGCTTCTGATCGGCTATCCGTCGCTGCTCCAGCGCAAGCCCATCGTCGTCGAACGGAACGTCATCGCGCGCTCGCCGATATTGTTGACGCCGTTCAGCGGCGATTGGAACATCGAAGCCGAACCACTGAGAGAACTGATAGACGATACGTTTAAGGAAGCGGGGCTGACGCGAAACCACATCGACACCGGCGCCGTGATCATCACCGGCGAGGCGGCGCGCAGAGACAACGCGGGTAAGATCGCCGAGTTATTCGCCGATGATACCGGGAAGTTTGTTTGCGCCACGGCGGGACCGACCTTGGAAACTATCATGGCCGCGCATGGCTCCGGCGCGGTGCTCACCAGCCGCGAGCAGGGTTTGACGTTGCTGAACATCGATGTTGGCGGTGGGACGACGAAGATCAGCGTCATCGTGGAAGGCAGGATTCGCGCCACTACGGCGGTCAACATCGGCGCGCGTCTGGTGGCCTATGATGGCGCCGAATCGGTCATTCGTTTGGAGAAGGGCGGGCGGCGATTTTTGGCGGCACTCGGGCAAAATATCGATTATGGCGCGAAAATCTCGGATGACTTGCGCCAGCGGCTTGCGGCGCGGATGGCGCATGTTCTGTTCGACGCGGTGGCGGAAGGAAAGCAACCCTGGGATGAGTTTTACATTAGCTCGCCGCTTGGTGAATTGCCCAAGATCGACGGTATTCTCTTTTCCGGCGGAGTGTCTGAATATATCTACGGGCGCGAAACCCAGGGCTTCGGGGATCTGGGGCCCTATCTCGGCCGGGAAATTAGAAAGCAAGCGGATGTCCGAGGCTTCAATATACTCGATGCCGGAGAAGGCATCCGCGCGACGGTGATCGGCGCGTCGCAATACACGGTGCAATTGAGCGGTGAGACGATCTTTATCCCGGAAAGCATGAGCCTGCCGGTTCGTAATCTGCGCGTCTTCGTCGCCCAGGTCGATTGGGACGCTCCGGTGGCGGACCGCGCCGAAGCGGCGGTCAAAAAGGTTCTCGGCGAACGCGACCCTGAAGTGAGAGACGCGCCCTTCGTTCTGGCATTTTCGACGCCGCCCTTCGTGGGCTACGGCGCGGTGCAAGACCTGGCCAAGGGAATCGACCGGGCGTTGGCAGGTCTGCCAACGGACGACCAACCTTCGGCTCTGGTCTTTGTGCAAAATGTCGGTCAAGTGGTGGGCGGCATGCTTTCGGCCAAATGGAACATGCCCTGCATCGACGAGGTGAGTTTGACCGAGTTGGACTTCATCGACGTCGGGGAAGTTGTCGAAGGCGAAGGATTCGTTCCAGTGGTGATCAAGAGTCTGGCGTTTGGCGTATGAAGGTAGCGCGCCCAGGTTAGACAGCGGAATAATGGCTATGATAAAGATCGAGAAGCGCGCGGCGGGAAAAATTCCACGCCTCATTGCGGAAGGTTGAGTTCTCATGGGTGCAAACAAGGAGAGAGTAGAGACCTTATGGAACGAGCTGGTTCGGCTGTGCAATGAGCAGTTCGAAACCGCGCCGTTCAAGCGCCTGCTCGGCGCCAAGTTTTCTATGGAACGGGCGCAACAGTATTCTATCCAGATGGCGTATTATGTTCAGAACCGGCGCGACTGCTGGGGCTACGTACAAGGCTCGGCGCCCCTCGAGATCAAAAAAATAATTTGGCAGCACGAAGAGGACGAGTTGATCGGCCGGAAAAGCGAAGGCAAGACGGACCACATCACGCTGGCTGTGAAAGAAGGCGAGGTGTTCGGTCTCAAGGCCGAGGCCTTCGAGCGCACCGCGCGGCTGGAAGGTGGCGAGGTGTGTTTCAGCGCCTGGATTCGCCTGGCGCAGCGCCCCTGGCTGGAAGCCATCGCCGGCTCAGCGATTCTTGAGATGCGCAACTCCGCGGAGCTGATCGAGGGCGGGTCATTGTCGCGGCGCATCGGCGCGATTTTCGAACGCGATCTCAGTATCCCGATGAAAAAGCAGATCAACAACGCCGAGCATGTCGTCATGGATGTTGAACACGCGCACATGCTGGCGCGGATTGCGCGCAGGTACGCGACGACGGAGGCGGCCGAGGAGGCGATTCTCCGGGGCGCTAAGGAAAGTCTGATGATCGACCGGGTCTACCGCGGCCATTTGGCGGATTTGGTAGAGGCATTACCCTAAGGACCGGAGGGCCTATGAGTCTCTTGGACGACTTGTTGAAAACCTTGGACAAGATGGTTAACGACCAGTTTGACAGCGTTGAATTCAATGCGCTTCTCGACCTGCCACTAACCATGGAGCGGGGGCGCTTTTACGTCGTGCAAAACGCGCTCTACACCAGCAATCGACGCGACTGCTGGGGTTATGTCCAAGGCGGCGCGCCGCTGGAGGTAAAGCGCGTGATCTGGCAGCACGAGAGCGACGAGCTGATCAACGATCCGCGCGCCGGGATGGATCACTACGCGCTCACCGTCAAACAGGGCGAGGTAATCGGCCTTACACCGGAGGATTTTGAAAAGGCTGAAATTCCGGCGATGGTGCGCGCCTGCTTCTATGCGTGGCACCACATCGCCATGCGCAGCCACTGGCTCGCGGCCTATACCGCCTCGCACATGCTGGAACGGCGCAACAATGGCAAAATCGTCAACGGCGGCGGCATGTCTTATCGCGTCGGCAAGAAGTTCGAGAATGAGCTGGGCATCAATCTGAAAAGGATGATTTCTCTGGACGTGCACGTCGTCGCGGACATGGACCACTCAGAAAATATTTCGGCAATATTCGAGCGTTACGTGAAGACGCCACAGGACTGCGAGCTGGTGTTGCAAGGCGCACGCGACTCGATGGCCGTCGACCGCGCCTATCGCGGCGCGCTGGGTTTCTACATGGCGCAGATCCGGTAGTCAAGCATGGCGGATGGGAGAAAATTTTCGCTAATTCGGCTAGGAGGAATTCAATAAAATGAAAAATCTGAACGATGCATCGGCATTTTCACAGAAGAGTCCATACGAAATTTATCAGGAGTGGGAAGAAATCCCGGTATACAAGGACTTCATTATTCCCGATTTGCTGCAGTTAAAGCTTGGCGATTGGGCGCGCACCGGCGGCAAAGCGGCTTTCGCCAACATGGACGGCGCCGGCGGCACCTGCGACACGTTAATCGAGGAGATCGCGCCGGGCGGACAGCTTAAACCCGTCCGCCATATGTATGAAAAAGCGATCTTCATTCTCGACGGACAAGGGGCGACGACGATATGGAACGACGGCGGCAAGAAACACACGTTGGAGTGGCAAAAGGGCAGCCTCTTTGCGACGCCGCTTAACGCTTGGCACCAGCACTTCAACGCCCAGGGGGACAAGCCGGTGCGCATGATTTCCCTGACCGACGCGCCGGTGATCATCAACCGCTACCGCAACCTCGATTACATTTTCAACAACTCGTTTGTCTTTGCCGACCGCTACAGCGGCGGCGCCGACGAGTGGGGAAAGGGCGGGCGTTACATTCCCGAGGTGAAAAAAGGGCGCGTGTGGGAATCGAACTTCATCGCCGATCTATGGGGCTTCCAGCCCAAGGATTATAAAGAACGAGGCGGCGACAACCGCACCACGCTATTCGAATTCGTCGATAACACGATGAGCGCGCATGTGTCGGAATTTCCCATCGGCAAGTACAAGAAGGCGCACCGCCATGGCGCCGGCGCCCATATCGTCATGCTCACCGGTTGCGGCTACTCGTATCTCTGGCCGGAAGGCGAGTACGGCACCAAGCGGCGCGTCGAATGGGGGCGCATGAGCATGTTCGTGCCGCCGATGCAGTGGTGGCACCAGCATTTCAATCCCGGCGCCGAGCCGGCGCGTTATCTGGCGCTCAAGCCCTGGGGCTTCAAGTTCAATGTCGAAGACCTCAAAGACACCGGCGAGGACGTGAAAAAAGGCGGAGCGCAAATCGAGTACGAAGATCAGAACCCCGAGATACACAAAATTTTTATCGACGAGTGCAAAATACACGGCGCCGATGCGCGCATGCCGATGTTCGGGACCTAAGATGGCAGGCTGGGCACAGGGGTTGCCTGTTGGGTCGCGTTGACAGCACCCCGCGCCACCCTGCAAGAAAAACTGTGTTACGCCGCGCGTGGGCTGCTTTACGCTCCACAACTTTTTCATCATGCTCGCTCTGGTCTCACGCCAGCATCGCGAAGTTGGCGGCGATCAAAGCGCCGATGCATAGCCCCGCGGACAGGCCGAAGCCTGTGCTTGCCAACAGTGCAAAGCCGCCCTCCGCTTTTTGAGAAGAGAGAAGTGACGCGTGAGTCAACCGGTTCTCGGCGAGTCGGCGCCGCTTTCAGCGCTGCGCCGCTTCTTGCTGGTTATCTTGCTGCTGGGAATGATCGGCACCGGCGCAGAGCTGCTGCTTCTCGATCATACCGAGGGCTGGCGCCAATGGATTCCTTTGGCGCTCAAAGCGATTCGGCATTGGCGTGCTGGGTTGGCATTTCGCCGAACGCGGGCCGAGAAGCACGCGCGCGGTGCGGGCAATCATGATGGCTTTCATCGCTGCAGGCTTCGCCGGATTTTATTATCACTTTCAAGGCAGCGCCGAGTTTAAACTGGAATCCAACCCTTCGCTGGCCGGTTGGTCGTTGTTTTGGGAAGCCGTCCGGAGCAAGAACCCGCCTTCGCTTGCACCCGGAGTCATGGTACAGCTTGGGCTGTTGGGCTTGGCGTACACCTACCGGCATCCGGCGTTGGCCGGAACCGCAAGAAATCAAAACAAGAAGTGAGGAGAAGCTGGATGAGACCCAAAATATTATCAGCAATGATCGTGGGATTGGCTTTGATGCTGTCCTTGCAAGCTCACGGGCAGGTCGGCCGTTCCGAAGGACTGGTCAATCCCGATATGGCGAGCGAAAAGGAATTGCTTGCGCTGCCCTATATGAACGCGGCGCTTGTCAAAGAGATGATCGCGCGCCGGCCGTTCCTGCGTATGGCGGAGTTGCACGGATTCTTGTCGGATAAACTCAAAAAAGAACAACTGGCGGAGCTCTACACCAAGATATTTGTCCAGATCAATCTCAATAACGCCAGTGACGAAGAAATCCTGCTGATCCCCGGCGCGGGAAACCGCATGCTCCGCGAATTCAAAGAATACCGGCCCTATAAAAACCTCGGGCAATTTCGCAAAGAGATCGGCAAGTACGTCAATGAAAAGGAAGTCGCGCGCCTGGAGCAGTATGTCTTTGTGCCGGTGAATCTCAACACCGGCAGCGACGAAGACATACTCAGCATCCCCGGTACCGGCAAGCGCATGCTCCGCGAGTTTAAGGAATACCGACCCTACACGAATATCGACCAGTTTCGCAAAGAGATCGGCAAGTACGTCGACAAGAAAGAAGTGGCGCGGCTGGAACGGTATGTGACGCTACATTAGGCGGGCCGTTTCTAGTGTCTCGCGCGAAACTCGCCGCCATCCGCTCTGGATCGCAAAAAAGGCGGGGAATAACCGTTCACGCCGCCGATTCCGCCAGGTGGCGGTCTAGAAAACTCAGCGTTCGCGGCCAGGAAGCTTCGTCGGCGTGGCGGCGGTAGCTCTCTTTGGTGTTGTCCATGAAGGCGTGGCCGGCGTTGTCGTAAGAATAAAATTCATGGCTCTTGTTTAACTTCGTCAGCGCGGCGTCGAGTTTCTGCATGTCTTCGGGGGAGGGATTTTTGTCGTCTGCGCCGAAATGGCCGAGCAGGGGACAGTGAATTTCCGCGGTGCGGTCAAAGGGCGATGGAATGTCTCTGCCCCAGGCGCGAAAGATATTGCCGCCGTAATAGGCGACCGCGGCTTTGAGCTCGGGGTTGGCCGCGGCCATCAGGTAAACGATGCGGCCGCCCATGCAGAATCCGATGATGCCGACCCGCGCCGGGGCGACGGCGCTGTGCCGCTGCAAGAAGGAAACCGCCGCGTTCATATCGTCAATCACGTTGCGGTCGCGCAGCCGCATGCTGCGGGTTTTGGCGTCGTCGGAGCATTCCGGCCCGTCGCGATGGTAGAGCTCCGGCGCCGCCGCCACATACCCTGCGCCGGCCAGCCGTTTCGTCATCGATTGGACGAATTCGTCAACGCCGCCCTGATGTTGCGCAACCACCAGAGCGGGAAACCGCCCCGCACCTTCGGGGACACTTACATGCAGGCGCATGATGCTGCCGTCGATTTCCACTTGTTGCCAGCTGGAGGTTGCCATAATCTCTCCTCAGTCCAGGTAAGCGAGAATCTCATTCAGGCTTGCCACCCGCGGTATTGTAGTCGGCTTCATGGGCGCCTTTTCGGTCCACGAGGATAGCCTTCACGCCCGCGTTGGTGGCACCGCCTATGTCGTTGGTGACGCTGTCTCCGACATGCAGGACATTGGTCGCCACGAGCTGCCGCGATTTTATGACGAAGTCAAAGATGCGGCGGTCCGGTTTGGCGTAGCCCACGGCGCTGGAAACAAAAATGCCGTCAAACCAAGATGCCGCGCCGAGACCTTCGAGAATGTTGCGTAGGCGGGAATCGAAGTTGGAGACCACGGCGAGTTCGAGCCCACGCTCTCTGAGCGCTCGAAGCGTTTCAATGGCTTCAGGGTAAAGTTCCCACGACGCCGGCCGCGCGAAGTAGGCGAACAGTTCGTCGAAATAAGCATCGAACCTGTCAAAAGGGCCGAAGGGCTCGAAGATTCGCCGGACAAGCTGCTTCCACCAGTCTTGTTCCAAGGCGCTGATGGTAGCCGGCGCCGCACCTGGGAAGGCGAGCGGAGCGGCGCTGTCAAAGCAGACGCGAAAGCGGTTAAACAGCTCGGCGGGCGCGACGCGCAGGCCGTAATTTTCGGCGATCGACGCGTAGCTTTGGCCAACCGAGTTTGTTGGTTTAATGAGCGTGCCCGCTGCGTCGAAAAAAACCGCTTGTGTAGCCATGGGAAGGGGTTGCGTGCGCGATTGCAAGGACCGTAGCATGCTTTATAATGATTATCGATGGCGAAGGACGCTTTGATAATCGTCGATGTGCAGAACGATTTCTGCCCTGGCGGTGCATTAGCCGTGACTGACGGCGACCAGGTCGTTGCGGTCCTCAATCGCTTGATCCCGGAGTTTGAACGGGCCGGATTACCGGTGATCGCAACCCGCGATTGGCATCCCCAACAGACGACGCATTTTAATACACACGGCGGATCGTGGCCGCCGCACTGCGTCCAGGGCACCAAAGGGGCTGAGTTCCACGCCGATCTGGCTCTTGGGAAGGGTGCCGTCATTGTCTCCAAGGGAATGGCAGAAAACGCCGATAGCTATTCCGGTTTCGACGGGGTTGACGCGCGCGGCATTGGGTTGGCGGACTTGCTGCGCGAGCGGGCCATCGAGCGGCTCGTCGTCGGCGGTCTCGCCACCGACTATTGCGTCAAGCAAACGGTGCTCGACGGCTTGCAAAAAGGCTTCACTGTCGTCGTGCTGGAAGACGCGGTGCGCGGCGTCAATCTGAATCTCAATGACGCGCGGCAAGCGCTCGACGAAATGAAGCGCGCCGGCGCGGCAATCCGCGGCTCCAAAAACTGGGCCGATGATTAGTTTGCAGCGCCCCATCGAGTTGAAGGTTCCGAATTTACCCGGATATTTATACCGAAACGTTGAATCAGGATCTCTGGACTGAATTTTTCTTCCGGCTGAAGGGACACCTCGAAGCCCATGACAAGTGTGAATAGTCCGGGTTGGCTCAGCGCCTTGACATGACGAATGGAGTAAACGACCGCAACCGTTTGTAGGCAGAGGGGATACCAGAAATATGACCGACAACTTTCCGTACAGTGAAGAATTGAACATCGCGGAGAGCGCCGCCAAGGAGGCGGGGGCGGCGATCATGGGTTTGTTCAAGGGCAAGTTCGACGTACATGAGAAGAGCATAAACAATCCGGTGACCACGGCCGATCTGGAAGCCAACCGGCTAATCCGGGAAACCATTCATAAAAACTTTCCCCAGGATGGTTGGCTTTCGGAAGAGGACAAGGACGGCGCCGAACGGCTGCAAAGCTCGCGGCTGTGGGTTATCGATCCCATCGACGGGACCAAAGAATTTATCGAAGGCGTACCGCAGTTCGCGGTTTCCATCGCTTTTGTCGAAGACGGCCGACCGAAAGCCGCGGTGGTTTTCAATCCCGCGAAAAATCGGTTCTATAAAGCCGCGGCCGGCCACGGCGCTTTTTTAAACGAACAGCCGATTCGGGTTACGCCACGTCATGAGATCGACGGCGCTCGTTTGCTGGTGAGCCGTTCGGAGCCGAAACGTAAGTTTCAGGTGTTCGCCGACCGCTGCGAGATGAAACACATCGGCAGCATCGCTTACCGACTCGCTAAAGTTGCCGCCGGCGACGGTGACGGCACGCTGACCTTTCGCTCGATTCATGAGTGGGATATTTGCGCGGGCGTTCTTATGGTGGAAGAAGCCGGCGGCAAGGTGGTCAATGGCAGCGGCAACGATTTGCTATTCAACCAGCGGGAACCGCGTCACCGCGGCGTGGTGGCGGCCAACGGGGCATTGAGCGAAGGGTTACAGGACTTGTGGGCGAAGGCGATGGCGGAAGGAAAGTAAATCGCCGTTGCAAAAACTGGATGAGATGACTTATGGCTCGCTGCCGCTACTGCGGTGAGGGCGCGCGGATGTTGGCGCGGATTTGCGCCGACTGTAAAAAGCTTCTAGCCTGCGTTGAACAGCTGCGCGGCCGGGTCGGTTTCGGCGAGTTTCTCGACGGACTGGAGAAAACCGGAGTCTCCAAGGAAAAGATCATGACGTTTCTCAAAGCTGATCCTGACGGGAAAGGCAGCATCCAGGATCAGGTGACCGCGGAAATGACCACCGAGTTGATGAAGGTGATGGGCATCGCCGGCCGTCAGTCGGCGCCGGACGTCAAACGGATTCGCGAATTGGTGGACAAAGAGCCGAAGTAGCTCCGCTCCGGCCCATTCGATGGAAATTACGATCTATTTGTCGCTGCTGTTTCTCGGCGTGTACCTCGCCGGCTTGGCCATGCGTCGCTGGATTTTTTTGCGCGACAAACGGCTGATGAAAAGCGAAAGCCGCTTGGGGGGGAGAGCGGTGGCGAAGATCGACGAGCTTGAACCGGGTCGTGTGAAGAAATTTTGGCTGATTTGCCAAAAATATCGCATCGATGCCTTTCTGGTGAACGATCGGGGACAGTTCCATGCTTATGTGAACCGTTGCCGCCACATGGCGACGCCGCTGGATTTCATCCGGGATCAATTCTTGAGCGAGGACGGCCGCTATCTCATGTGCTACACTCATGGCGCCCTCTATGAATTCGCCAACGGAGTGTGCGTCGAAGGGCCGTGCAAAGGCGAAGCGCTGTACCGGTTGCCGGTGCGCGTGGACGGGGACCAGGTCTTGGTGGGCTGCCCGGAAGGCGATTTGAAAGCGTTGGCGGACTAAGGACTTGATGTGATGAGAACCAAAGCCGAGCAGGACCCGCGCCGGAAACTGGTCGCCAAAGTGGGCGAGTTGGCCCATGGCGCGAGCAAAAAGTTCAAGATACGGCGCGGCGAATTCGACACCGAAGCGCTGTTGGTCAATTACCAAGGAAATTTATTCGCCTACTTGAACCGCTGCCCCCATGTAGGCATCTCGCTGGATTGGGTCGATAATCAGTTTTTCACCGTCGATCGCCGTTATCTCATGTGCGCCAATCACGGCGCGGTGTTCGAGCCGCCGACGGGAGAATGTGTGTGGGGGCCCTGCGTCGGCGCCGCGTTGCAGAAACTTAAGCTGGAGATCGAAGACGAAAAAATTTTCGCGCGATTTCCAGATAGAAATTCGCAAGACTGAACGCCGCTCGTCCACCGGGCACGATCAAGGAGTCACACATGAGCGATTGTCTCTTCTGCGCTGTCATCGAAGGCAAGGTTAAAGGAGACATCGTTTACCAAGACGACGCAGTGGTGGCCTTCAAGGACATCGGTCCCAAAGCGCCGGTTCATCTGCTCATCGTGCCGCGCAAACACATCGCGTCGATATCGAGCCTTGAGCCGGCCGATGGCCCGGTGGTCGGGGCGATTTTTATCGCCGCTGCGAAACTGGCCAAGGATTTCGGTATCGCGGAAAGCGGCTACCGTGTGGTGGTCAATGACGGCGCCGATGCCGGGCAGAGCGTCTTTCACTTGCACTATCATCTGTTGGGCGGGCGTCAGATGAGGTGGCCGCCAGGGTAAAGGACAGTAGCACTAGATAGCGAAATGATGCCGGAGAAAAATATGTCGCTGGGTGAGTGGCAGTGTCCGGCGAGCGAGTTAGCGATGAGGCAGTTCGATGTCGCTTCGGCCAAACTCAACCTCGATCCGAACGTCGCCGTACGGTTGCGCCGGCCTGATAGGGCGATGATCGTCAGTGTTCCGACCCGAATGGACGATGGCAGAGTCCATGTTTTTACTGGTTATCGGGTGCAGCACAATGATGTGTTGGGGCCGTTTAAAGGCGGCATTCGCTATCATCCCGAGGTGAGTCTCGGGGAGGTCTCCGCGCTGGCAATGTGGATGACCTGGAAGTGTTCATTGGTCGGTCTACCGCTGGGTGGCGCCAAAGGCGGCGTCGCCTGCGATCCCGCGGACCTATCCGGAAATGAGCTTCAGTCGCTCACCAGGCGCTACACCGCTGAAATTCTCAACTTTATTGGTCCCGAGGTGGATGTGCCGGCTCCGGACATGGGAACCAATGAACAAGTGATGGCGTGGATCATGGACACCTATTCGCAACACAAGGGGCATGCCGTGCCGGAGGTCGTCACGGGAAAGCCGGTGGCCATTGGCGGCACGCATGGCAGGCGGGAAGCGACGGGCCGCGGGGTCGTTTATATGATTACCGAAGCCGCCAATTATTTAGGCATCGGTATTACCGGATGCACCGCGGTTGTCCAGGGGTTTGGGAACGTCGGTTCGGTGGTTACCCAGGAGCTGGCACGTCTCGGCGTCAGGGTTATCGGCGTGTCTGATCGAACGGGGGGATACTTTGACGCGAAGGGGTTGCCGGTAGAAAAGCTGCTCGAAGTGGCGGACAAAAATCATAGCTTAGAAGGCTGCACCTACGGGGAAAAGATCACCAACGAGGAACTTTTAGAGCTCAAGTGCGATATTCTCGTGCCGGCGGCCCTCGAGATGCAGATCACCAAGGAAAACGCCGGCCGTTTACAATGCCGCATTCTGGCAGAAGGCGCCAACGGTCCAACCACTTTGGACGCGGACTCGATCCTGGCACAAAAAAACGTTTTTGTTATTCCCGATATCCTGGCGAACGCCGGTGGGGTCGTGGTGTCTTATTTCGAGTGGGTGCAAGACTTGCAGAACTTTTTCTGGACCGAGGACGAAGTCAACAAAAAGCTCAGAGACATCTTGACCAAGTCGTTTCATGAAGTCCTCAATCTCAGTCTAAAGGAGGACGTCGGCATGCGGTCGGCGGCTCTTATGATCGGCATCCAGCGCGTTGCCACGGCGATGTTGTGGCGCGGCCTTTACGCGTAGCCGGGAGTCGGCGCTCGGCAAGAAGCCGGAGGAGTGACTTTGAACTCCTGAACCGAACGCGTTAACTCAATCACAGGTCGACTAAGGAAGGTATTTATAAGATGGTTCAAGCAACGCAATTGAGGCCGGGGATGATCATCATTCACGAAGGGGATTTGTTTCGCGTCACTGCGGTGCATCACCTGACCCCCGGCAATAAACGGGGATTCATGCAAACCAAGATGAAAAATCTTCGCACCGGCATCGGCACCGAATACAAGTTTCGCTCGGAAGATCGCGTCGATCAGGCGATCTTGGATAACCGGCAAATGCAATATCTCTACGCCGAGGGCGACCTGCACATGTTCATGGACACTGAAAACTACGAACAGATGGCTTTGACGTCGGAAGACATAGGCGCTCTTTTATCTTTTCTATTGCCCAATTCCATTGTCGGCATCGAATTCCATGACGGCAAGCCAGTGGGAATCAACCCGCCTGGGACGGTAGATTTAGAGGTTATCGATACCGAGCCGTCGATGAAGGGCGCCACGGCGAGCGCCTCTTACAAACCGGCGAAATTGGAGACCGGCGTGACCGTCCAGGTGCCGCCGTTCGTTCAAGTCGGCGACAAAGTTCGCGTCGATCCATCCGATGGGAGCTATCTCGAACGGGTCAAGTAACTCTGATCTTGGCCAATACCTCCTGGACCCGCTGCTCAAGATCATCGAGACTGCCGTCGTTCTCGATCACAAAATCGGCCAGGCGGCGCTTCTCCTCCAAGCTCATCTGCGCCGCGATGTGCTTCTCCGCTTCGGATTCCGTGAGGTGGTCTCTGTCTTGCAGCCTTTTTTTCTGAGTCGCGAAGTCCGCGGCGACTAAGACAACCGGGCGTAGCGAGTCCTCCAGGTTGCCCTCGAAGAGGAGCGGCACTTCGTAAACGACAATCTCGAAACCGGCGGCGGCATGCTCTCGGAAGCGCTCTTTCGCCAGGGCGCGAACCCGCGGGTGGATGATCACTTCGAGTTTTTTGCGCGCCTCCGGGTCGCTAAAAATGATTTTCCTGAGTTTCTGGCGGTCGATAGTTCGGTCGGGCTGGAGGACTTCCGCGCCAAAGGCGTTAACAATTTCTCTCCAGCCCTCCTTATCGGGCTGGACGACCTCGCGAGATAGTTCATCGGCATTAACGATGGCCGTGCCGAGTCGCCGCAATATCGCCGCAACGGTGCTTTTACCCGACGCGATGCCGCCGGTCAGACCGATTAACTTCACCGCTCACTAATGGCAAAATAGCCGTGGGCTTTCAAGCAGCCGTCGAGGTATTATCATAGCCAGCGAAACGGAGTTGTAATCCTATGGCGCGAGTCGTCATCTATACAGCCAACTATTGCCCTTATTGTTTCGGCGCCAAGTCCTTGCTGCGTTCCAAGAACGTGGAGTTCGAAGAGATAAACGTGACCCACGCCCCTGAGCGAAGAGCTGAGATGGAAAGGCTCTCCGGGCGCTACACGGTGCCGCAAATCTTTATCGATGGCAATCCCATAGGCGGCTACGACGACGCCCGACAATTGGACGAGGAAGGCAAGCTCGATCCGATGCTCGAGTTTGCCGGCTTAGCTGCGCATTTTGGAAACGTGGTGGCTGTCAAATTACAGTCAACGAATATGACGATTCATCAAATGGCTGCATTAAAAATGCTGCTCGCTTTTGGCATACCTAGTCCTCTAAAGGCAAACAGTTGGATACCGTCGGCAGTTGTCCGTTCGCTGGTGCGTAAACTTGAGACGTATGCATGATTAAGGCATCTGCCGCGTATGAGCAGTGACTCGGGTTTACCGGAGCCACAATTTCCACATGAAAGCCGCGCTGTGGCAGGTATAAACGCAGGCAGTTATCGTCAGTGCATTGGCGGCCATGACTTCGCGCCTGTATCTCAAAACATAAATCAGGAATAACAAAGTACAGGCTAGGGCTTTATTGTAGAGCAAACCGCTCATGATTCGCTGACTCTCCAGCGCGGCATTGACAAATGGACTTGCCTGCGCCCCGCCCAGCGACATCAGCCCGTAAGAAACGCTCCCGTCAAGGAGTTGAAGAAGTACATTCAGGATGAGCAAGAACCGGGTTTTCTCTTCGATGGCCGTCATGACTGTCGCGCTGTGAGTGTGGTTCGAAAATCGACCCTATCCAATCGCTGGACTTCTGAGATCTGCTTCTGAAGTTGATAAGCGAACAAAAGGGCCAGAGCGGCGCATAGCCCCACAACGACAAAGGCAAACATGACGACGCCTTTGAGCGGAGGGCCAAAATCGCGTTCTTTCCTTGCAGAAATCAATAAGAGGAAAAGCCCCGTCAATGCACATAGTGCGATTACCGAAAGGCTTACCGCCTTAAAAGTGAGCAGTGGGTCCATGCACCGGGTAAAGCTAGCGGTATGCCGCACGCGAGTATGATGAAAAGCGACTTAAAACTCTTGGAAATGCAGGATTGCTCACTCCAGGACAGCCCGTAAATATGGCGGCCGCCTGATAACGGGCGGCGAAGCCCTGGCGTGCCGACTCTAAATCAGCGAGGAAGCTTACACTCAGTTTACGCGAGGAAAAAGGAGGCGATTGGTATTCGATAAGAAATTGGAGGCGGCGAGCGGATTCGAACCGCTGCATCGAGGTTTTGCAGACCTCTCCCTTAACCACTTGGGTACGCCGCCCCAGAGGAATTAGCTAACATGATCCTTTCGCGACATTCAAGAAGGGCGCGAAACATTGACAACCAAATGGGAAGCAAGTAATTAAATCAAAAGGCTTAGGGAGTTATTTCATGGCGACGATGATCACCAACGAGTGCATTAATTGCGGGGCATGTGAACCGGAATGCCCGAACAATGCAATCAGCCAGGGAGATCCCGTCTTCGTCATCGACCCGATACTGTGCACTGAATGTGTCGGGTTTCATGACTACGAAGCTTGCGCGGCGGTCTGCCCGGTGGATTGTTGCGTGACCGATCCCAACAACATTGAAACCGAGGAGGCTTTGATCGCCCGGGCCAGAGTACTCCATCAGGACACCGATTTCGGCGAGAATTTTCAATCGCGATTTCGCAAGGGCGAAACGCAAGCGGAAGCCGGCGTCAGCGAAGCGTTAAAGCCCGTAAGCCCCCCTCCGGTTACGGCGGCGGTGGCAGCAGTAAAGCTGGCGGCACCAGAAGCGGTGGCGCCTCCGAAGCCCGCTCAGGCAGCGGCAGCGGCGAATCCGGCGCCCGCCAAGGCCGCGCAACCTGTGGCAGCGCCCAAGCCGGCGGCGCCGGTCAAGAAAGCGCCGCCTCCGAAAAAGACCTTCCCCAACGAATTACCGGTGAGTTTCGCGGAAGTATCAAGTCAGTACAAAGCCGGTGGGTCACTCGGGCAAGGCTGGTTGAAAATTTTAGTTCTGCTGGCGCAACCGGCCCTCGGCGCTTTGCCGCATGCAATGAAGAAAAGAATCGAAGACGCCGTGCAAAGCCCGCTGTTCACAGTAGCGGGAAGCACGGGGCTCAATATCTTGCATAACGTCGTTCTTTATCCAATTGTCGCGGTAGGCGTTGCCGTCGGTATGCATGGGCCGGAGATTATCGCAAGCCCGGGAATAAATTCTTACATTTTGATCGGCATCCTCGTAGCCGCCGTCGAAGCCGTGTTTCGCCTTCGAGACGGTATCTTCGGAGCAAAACCCGCCGGCGAAATGAAATTCCCGGCCTCGCTTTACGGCGCGCCAATGGCGCTGCTCCTCGGGCCGCTGCTTGAGAAGCATGGGGGCCTGTTACGCGAATTGCCGGTCCCGGTGGATGGATTTTATTCCAAGGGGTTTGTCGAAAAACTCGAGCGGGAGCGCCGATACGGCAACGTCTATACGATGGAGGACCGCGGTGGGGCGTTTCTGCTACGCCTGGAATTCCCGCGCTGGATGCCCGATGTCGACATCCCGGGCCGCGCGAAATTACCCGACGAATTGCCGGATTATGATTATGATCTAATACTCAATAACGGCCAATTCATCATCAAGGGGCGGTGCCCCGACGAAGGCGTGCGGAAGATCTCTTCCAGTTTCGGCGCGTTCCCGCCGGAATTTACCACCGTCATCACGCTGAAAGAAAACGTCGTTGGATTTTGCCACCAATTTGAAGACAAACTCCTTGAGGTTTTTCTGCTCAAGGAAAAACAAAATCAGTGGGGGAGCGCTTATCGTTAGTCCGAAATTCTGGAGCGGCCTATTCCAAAAGGAGCCACAAGATGATCATGCTACCTATGGCTCTTTTGCGTCCGGCGGCCAGTTAACCTTCCGGCCTATAACTCTGGCGGACATGGCTGATGTCATGGCCATCGAACGAACCGCATACGCATACCCTTGGAGCGAACGGTTCTTTCGCCAGGAGATGCAGGCAGAATACGCGCGCTCGATTCTGGCTGAAATCGATGGCCGGATCGCTGGCTACATCCTTTTCTGGTTGCTGCCGGGCGCGATCGATATCCATAATGTTGCGGTGCATAGCGATTGTCGGCGCCGCGGTTTGGGTCGTCGCCTCCTGGAGCAGGTTGTGCTCGAGGCCCGTGGCCGCGCGTCTTCCCGAATCACGCTAGAAGTTAGAAAATCCAACCTGCCCGCTCAAAAGCTCTATGAATCCATGGGCTTTGCCGTCACCGGCGTGCGCAAAGGTTACTATTCGGATGACGGAGAAGATGCCTTTCTCATGTCTCTGGAACTCAGCTAGCGACCGGCATTCAGCCCGCTATTCTTGCCTGCCAAAAGAGAACGTTTAGGCATGAATAGTTAACGCCTAATCTATTGAAAAGTCATTTCTATTTCTTTTGTCTCTACAGCGGTTCTCTTGACGGCCCCGCAAATCGTGGTGTATAAGTTAAAGGTACGTTACAGCAAATGAGCGGGCCGTAAGTAGGCCGATTGTTTGTTGACTATGTGGCAAAAAACGGCATGTTAATTGGAACGCATTACCCGCGCCGAATAGTATTTACGCCACTGTTCCGACCAAAATCACTGCTCTTCTGCCAAACAATCCAAACAGCCATCTTACACGAAAGGCCGATTACGAGTCGGGTCTCGTCTTCGCGAGGAGGTTTCCGATGTTCAAAGTAGGTGAGAAGGTAGTATACCCCGCTCATGGAGTGGGGGAAATCGAGGCGATACGGACCAACGCCATCTCCGGTACCGAGAAGAAGTTTTACATGATGCGAATTCTTGAAACCGGTATGAAGATTATGATTCCCATCGACAATGTCGACTCGGTGGGGTTGCGCAAAGTGATCGACCGCGCGATGGTTACAAAGGTCTACAAAATTTTGCGGCAAAAAAAGGTTGAAACGGATCAACAGACATGGAATCGACGCTATCGTGAATATACGGAGAAAATCAAAACGGGCTCCGTGCTCGAAATCGCCACGGTGCTGCGCGACCTTTTCGTGCTCAAGGGCGACAAGGAGCTTTCCTTCGGCGAGCGGAAAATGCTCGACACCGCGCGCAATCTTCTGGTGAAGGAATTATCCATCGCGCGGGCGCATTCCGAGGAAAAGATCATGGAGGAACTGCGCCATATATTTACGCACTGAGTTACTGGCCGATTCATAAATTGACCGCTAGAAAGAGCCGAAGGGAAGTATCCCTCGGCTTTTTTTGTTTTTACTAAATAATGGACGCCATCGCGATAATCGTCGCCGCCGGCGAAGGCCGCAGAATCGGGGGTAATCCGCCGAAGATTTTTCTGCCGCTTTGCGGCCGGGCGATGATGCTGCGCACTCATGGACCGGTTCTACTCAGCGCGTACCATCGGCAGAATCGTTGTCGTTGTTGCCGCCGATCAACTGTCCCATGCGGAAGCGATGCTTCAGGCGGACGCGACGTCGAGAAATCGCCCGTGGGTTTTACAGAGCGGTGGCGCCACCAGGCAGGAATCGGTAAGGCGAGGTCTGGAAAAGGCCGGCGATGACGCCGAGATCATCGCGATACACGACGGCGCCAGGCCATTTGTGTCGCCGGAGCTCATCGATCGCTCCGTTGAAGTTGCCCGCGACAAGGGGGCGGTAGTGGTCGGGTTGCCGGTGCGGGATACGATCAAAATCGTCGCCGCGGACCATTGGATTGAAACCACGCCGCGGCGCGATTCCTTATGGGAGATTCAGACCCCGCAGGTATTCAAGCGCGAGATCATCTCGGCGGCCCATGCCTGGGCCGCGCGGGAGAAAATTGAGGCGACCGATGACGCAATGCTGGTGGAAAAAAAAGGCGAGAGAGTCTTTCTCCTCGACGGCGAAAGGACCAATTTCAAAATTACCGTGCCGGACGATATCTGGCTTGCTGAAACTTTGATCCGCCAAGGGCGGATTCCCTAACCCGGTTTCGCGGCGAGCGCCTCGTTCATGCTGCCCGTGCGGTAGCCTTGCAAATCAAGGCTGATATAGTTGAAACCTACCTCTTTGAATCTGCGCACCACGGCCTCCCGGGTATTTTTTTCCATCAACCGCTCGAGCTCACCGGGGGCGACCTCGATGCGCGCGAGATCGCCGTGGTAGCGCACGCGAAATTCGCGAAAACGAAGTTCTTTCAGGAAAACTTCGCAAGCGGCGATTTTCTTCAGCCGTTCGAGATTGATTTCCGTGCCATAGGGAAAACGCGACGAGAGGCAGGGGCTCGACGGCTTATCCCAGGTCGGCAGGCTCAGCTCCCGGCTATAGCGGCGGATATCGTCTTTGGTCAGCGCGGCTTCCACTAGCGGGTGACGTATGCCAAATGCGTTGGCGGCTTTGAGGCCTGGGCGGTGATCCTTGAGGTCGTCCAGATTGGTGCCATCGACGATGACATTGATGCCGATCTGGCGCGCCTGATCCCGGCAGATTCGATACAGCTCGTCTTTGCAGAAAAAACAGCGATTCGCCGGGTTCTGCGAGAAGGAAGGGTTGGCGAGCTCGTGCGATTCTACGATGATGTGACGGCAGCCCAAGCCGCCGGCGAATTCCTTAGCGGCATCGAGTTCTCCCGGCGCCACGGTGGGAGAAGAAGCGGTCAACGCGACAGCCTGGTCACCAAGGACGCTGTGGGCAACTTTCAGCAGGAAAGTCGAGTCGACGCCCGCCGAAAACGCCACCATGACGCCGCCGGTTTGACGGAGGATGCTCTCTAGTTGGTCGAGCTTTGTGTCCATCGCTTGTCGCCGAACAAATCGGTACTCAGATAGTGTTCGCCTTTATCGGCGAAAATGGTGACCACGACATGGCCTTTCCCCAGAGTCTTGGCGACCTTCAGCGCCGCAGCGCAAGCCGCGCCGGAGGAAATACCGACGAGCAGGCCTTCCTGTGCCGCCAAGCGGCGGGCGTGAGTAATCGCTTCTTCGTCGCTGACCCTTATGATCTCGTCCAAAATGTCGCGGTTTAGCACCGCAGGGATGAACCCAGCGCCAATGCCCTGGATTTTATGGTAGCCGGGCTCGCCGCCGGAAATCACGGGCGAGGACGCCGGCTCCACCGCCACGATGTGGACGTTTTTCATTTTGTCTTTAAAAACTTCCCCGACGCCGGTGATGGTGCCGCCGGTTCCTACGCCGGCGACGAATGCGTCGATGCGCTTGAACTGTTTCAGCAGCTCCACCGCCGTAGTTTTGCGGTGCATTTCCGGATTTGCCGGGTTGTTGAACTGCTGTGGCATGTAATAATCGCTATGCTGTTGTATCAACTCTTCGGCCTTGTGGATCGCGCCCCCCATGCCTTTGGTATCCGGAGTCAAAATCAATTGGGCGCCGTAGGCGGCGAGGAGGCTGCGCCGTTCTTCGCTCATGGTGTCGGGCATGGTTAAAATCAGCCGGTAACCCTTCACGGCCGCGATCAGCGCCAGGCCGATGCCGGTGTTGCCGCTGGTGGGTTCGACGATGGTGGCGCCGGGCTTGATTTTACCCTCGCGCTCAGCGCACTCGATCATATTGAAACAAATTCGGTCTTTGACGGAGCCGCCGGGGTTGAATGATTCCATTTTGGCCCACACCTCGGCGTCGTCTTTACCCGGAATGTTTCTCAGCTTGACGACCGGAGTGGAGCCGATCAAATCCAAAATGGATCGGGCGCCGTTCATCCTTGCCACAGTTATGCTCGTTTCTCTTGATGGGAGTGAAGTTCGAATCGGTTAAGAAATAATGCTATATGCTTGCTCTAGTATTGTCAATGAAACGTAAGCTGTGAAACTGTCCAGAACAGTTTTGGAAAGTGCTCTAGTGTCCTGGAACGAATGTTCGTAAAAGAAGTCGGTGGTCTCTCACCGTCATGCCCGCGAAAGCATCCAGAGTTAGTTGATTTTCCTGGATTCCGGATCGCGCTAGCTATCGCCAGCTTGCCCGGAATGACGATTGAATTATGTGCACACCACACTACTGACCCATGACCGACCTAAACAAGCCGCGTATCGCCGTTCTCTTCCCCGGCGCGTTGGGGGATTTCGTCTGTTTGATTCCCGCTCTCCACGCGCTGGCCAAGAACGCGCAGCTCGAAGTGTTTGCCAAAACTGAATTTGCCGATATCGTGCCTCGAGATATTCCAGTTGGCACGCTAGAACGATATGAGATTAACCGGCTGTTTGTCGCCGGCGGCGCTTTCGAACGGCGCGTGCGCGATTTTTTTTCGCCCTACGAGCGGATTTACTCGTGGACGGGGAGCAGTCTGCCTGTTTTCGCCGAAGGACTCGGCGCGGTAGCGGCGGGACGGGCGCGGCTGTTCGCGTTTCGCGGCGCGAACTCAACGACGCATCAAACAGATTACTATCTATCGTGCCTCGGATTTCCCCAAAACCATTGCGGCGCTGTAAACATTCCGCTCCGGCCCGAAGCCGTTAAATGGCGCGAAGAGTTCTGGGACCGATATGCGCTCAAGGAAAAAGCGGTGCTCGTGTTGACGCCTGGAAGCGGCGCCAGGGAGAAAAACTGGCCGGCAGCTTACTTCGCCGCGGTTGCCCGGTGGTGGCGCGGGCGTAGCGGCGGCGCAGTGATTGTTCTTCTCGGCCCGGCGGAACAGGAGCGGGGCGGCCTTGACGCTTTGGCCGTTGACTTCATCTCGGCGCAGAATTTGAACCTGGCTCAAGTCGCGGCATTACTGTGCCGCGGCGACCTCTATCTCGGCAACGACAGCGGTATTACCCACCTTGCAGCCGCCGTTGGCGCGCCGACCGTGGCATTGTTCGGTCCTTCGGACGCGCGGCGCTGGGCGCCCAGAGGCCCCAAAGTCCGGCTGCTGAGTCTTGATGTTGCTTGCTCGCCATGCGATCTCGACGTTATGAAAAGTTGCCCGCATAGAAAATGTCTCACGGAGTTTTTGCCGGAAAAGGTCATCGGCGAGTTGGAACATCACGCTGAGATAACCACCTTGACATGAGGGGGGGTAGGGATTAGAGTTTAATCTAGCAGTCAGGCCGATCCGATGAAAGAGAATGCGAGCTAAGGGAAAATCCGTCGTTCCGTGGCAGACCATTGGCTGACTAGAATTATCTCTACTAGCTCTCTAAACGATGCCTGGAAATCCGCCACAAATTGTGACGGGAACCATTTCCAGGCATTTTTTCTCTAAACGAGGTGTCGCATATGGCCAGTGAAGAGGAAACGGGAAAAGGATTTACGGTCCAAGACCGGCGGCGGTTCTCGCCAGAGACGGGTGAAGCCCGCGAAGATTCCCAGGAGAACCGTGATACGACACGGGTTGAATCCGCCCCGGGTCAACCGGAGGCTGAACACGATGCGCCGCAGTCCCAGGAGCCGTTGCCCGCGATCAATTTTTCCACGTTCATCATCAGCCTGAGCACGCAAGCGTTAATGCATTTGGGCGAGATCGCCGACCCACTGAGCGGTAAAGATAACAAAGATATTCCGGTGGCCAAGCAGATGATCGACATCATCGGGATGCTAAAAGACAAGACCCAAGGTAATTTGAACGCCGGAGAAGAAAGATTGACGGAAGATATTCTTTTCGACCTGCGCATGAAGTACGTCGAGGCTGTAAAGAAGAAATAGGAAAGTCGATGAACGAGAAAAAACCCTGGAGCGGCAACGTGAGTCTTAAGGGCGCCGCGTTGGTGGCCCTGATATCCCTGGTCGTCGGTCTCGGCATCAGCGGTAGTCTCGACTGGTTGTCGCCCAGCCGCGCGCTGATCGGTGAGAGCGCTCCTGAGGGCCGCACGGGCAATGCGTTGCCGGATTTTGTCGCGCTTGCCAAGAGAATGAAGCCGGTGGTAGTCAACATTTCAACGACTCAGGTCAGCGAGTCGCGCGGGCAGCAGGAATTTGGCAGCCCTTTCGGCGATGACGATCCGTTCAATGATTTTTGGCGGCGCTTCTTCGGCGGCCCCATGCCGCGCGGCGGCCCGCAGCGGCAGCGCAGCCTCGGTTCAGGATTCATTATCGATGCCGACGGGTCTATCCTGACTAACAATCATGTCGTCGAAAACGCCCAGAAGATCGTCGTGAAATTGTCCGACGATCAGGAATATGAAGCTAAGGTCGTGGGTCGAGACGCCAAAACCGATATCGCTATCATCAAAATCAACGCGAAAGTCGCGCTTACGACGGCGAGCTTGGGCGATTCCGATCACCTGGATGTCGGCGAGTGGGTGGTCGCCATCGGCAATCCCTTTGGTTTAGACAGCACCGTTACATCGGGAATCGTGAGCGCCAAAGGCCGGCATATCGGCCAGGGGCCATACGACAATTTTATTCAGACCGACGCCTCGATCAATCCCGGTAATTCCGGCGGGCCGCTGATCAATTTGCGCGGCGAAGTCATCGGCATCAATACCGCGATTTTTAGCCGCACCGGCGGCAATATGGGCATCGGTTTCGCGATCCCGATCAATTTGGCGAAAGAACTGTTGCCGCAACTGCGCGGCAAAGGCAAAGTTACGCGCGGCTATCTCGGCGTGCTGATCCAGAAAGTCACTCCGGAAATCGCCGAAAGCTTGGGCATGGACCGCAGCTATGGCGCTCTAGTCGCCAACGTTTCCAAAGACGGTCCAGCGGATAAAGCCGGCGTCAAGGTCGGCGACGTCATCGTGGAATTTGACGGCAAAGAAGTGAAAGACTCGGGCGATTTGCCGATCATCGTGGCGCGCACGGCGGTGGATAAGAAAATACGCATGAAAGTGCTGCGCGACAAAAAAGAGGTCATGCTTAACGTGGCGGTGGGCGAGTTGAAGGACGAAGAAGTGGTGGCTTCCGTGCCGGAAAAAGGCGAGCTCGGCATGACGGTGCAGAAGCTTACGCCGCAGCTTGCCGAAAACCTGGGTCTGGACAAAACCGATGGCGTGGTGGTGACCGCCGTGGAGCCGGGAAGCGCCGCCGATGAGGCGGGCGTACGTCGCGGCGACGTGATCGTGGAAGTGGACCGTAAACCGGTGCGCGGTGTCGAGGAGTACCGCAATGCGATTGCCGGCAGCCGCAAAGGCCGCGGAGTATTGTTTTTGGTGCGGCGCGGCGAAAGCACGCTTTTTCTAGCGCTCAAACCACAGCGCTGATCATTTCATTTCTTTCACGACATCGCGCCGGGCCGCGCTGTGGCCGAGCGCGCGCGTTGCTTTTAGCCGGAATCTGCGTGATTATTAAGGCTGTTGCGGAGACTCTGGTTTGAACAAGTCCAACCTCAGAATCTTTAGCGCGTCCCTCATTACTCTGCTCGTCATTACCACCACCGGGATTGTATTCGGCGGATGGTATCTCAAAGACTGGGAGAAAATCGTAGCGGAAAAATTTGAAGGGAAGAAGTGGCGCCTGCCCTCGAAAATCTATTCCGATAGTTACCTTCTTTACGTCGGTATCAGTTTGCGTCCCGAGGAGCTAAAAGAAAAACTGCGCCGCCTCGGTTACCATGAGGTTCAGGGGGCGCCCAAAAGCAAGGGAGAGTACCGTTATCAGTCGTCGCAGGGGCTTTTGGAGATTTATCTTCAGGACTTCGTTTATCCCACCGAAGCTTTCAAGGGGCATCCCGTCCGCATTGCGTTGCAAGGATCGGTTATCACGCGCATCGAAAACATCGTCGACGGCGGAGAGATATTTTCCCTGGAGCTGGAACCGGAACTTATTACCGGACTCTATGACAATATTTGGCAGGAGCGCCGGGTGGTTTCGCTCAAGGAAGTTCCGCCTTTATTGATCAAAGCGATTCTTGCCATCGAGGACGAGCGCTTCTACCAGCATCACGGCGTCGATCCCGTGTCGATATTGCGCGCGACATGGATCAATCTGCGCAGCGCCGGGGTCGTGCAAGGCGGCAGCACGCTGACCCAACAGTTGATGAAAAACTTCTTTCTCAGCGACGAACGTACGCTTACCCGCAAAGTCAAGGAAGCGGTGATGGCGTTCATCGCGGAAAGTAAATATTCCAAAAACGAGATTCTGGAAAACTATCTCAACGAGATCTACATGGGGCAGAAGGGGTCCCAGGGAATCTTCGGCGTTTCTGAGGCGGCGAAGTTTTATTTCTCCAAGCCACTGGCGGAGCTTACGGTGGGCGAAATCGCGATACTGGCCGGTTTGATTCGCGCGCCCAACCGCTTATCGCCCTATCGCAGCGTGGCAGAGGCCACTAAGCGCCGAAACGTCGTGCTGGCGAAGCTCCAGGACGATAAGGTAATTACTCTCAAGCAATACAACGCGGCGATCAAAGAGCCGGTGGTCCGACGCGAGCTGGTGAAGGTCACCAATGACGCGCCGTACTACGCGGATTTTCTGCGGCGCGAGCTCGCCGAGAACTATTCAAACGCGGTGTTGACTACAGACGGGCTGCGGATTTTTAGCGGTCTAGACTTGTACCTTCAGAAAATCGCCGAGCGCGCCCTCACTGACGGACTTAAGAAGCTGGAAGAAACTTATGCCTCGCTGCGGCGCAAAGGCGAGGGCGATAAATTGGAAGGAGCAATTATCGTCATCCGGCCGCAGACCGGTGAAATCAAGGCGATGGTGGGAGGACGCAGCTACCAAATCTCGCAATTCAACCGTGGCTTTCAGGCCAAGCGCCAGCCGGGGTCTGTATTCAAACCTTTTGTCTATTTAGCGGCGCTCATGTTTGGCGCCGAAAGCGGCAGTAGATTCACTCCGGTGACTATGCTGGAAGACTCGCCATTTATCTGGAACTATGAAAACCAAGAGTGGAAGCCGGGCAACTATAATGACGAATATCTCGGCACGGCGACTTTTCGGCGCGCCCTGGAAAAATCGCTGAACTCCGCCACCGCCAGGGTGGCGCGGGACGTGGGAATCAAGCGCGTGCGCGATTTGGCCCAACGCCTTGGCATTGAATCTTCTTTGCCGGCATTGCCGTCGCTGGCGTTGGGTGCGGTGGAGGTGACGCCGTTGGAGGTTGCGGTGGCGTTTTCGACTCTCGCCAACAACGGCGTGCGGACGCGTCCGCTATCAGTCAAACAGGTGATGGATCCAAGCGGGCAGGTGCTCGAGAAGCGCGATGTGCGGGTGGAAAAGATCCTGTCTCCTCAAGCGGCTTTTACAATCAATCATCTTCTCAAGGGCGTTTTTGATCGCGGCACAGCAGAAAGCGCGCGGCGGTTGGGTTTTACCCGGCCCGCGGCTGGCAAGACCGGCACAACGAACGATAATAAAGACGCCTGGTTCGTAGGCTACACGCCGGATCTTTTGGCAGTTGTCTGGGTCGGTTTCGACAACCAGAGTAAGTTGGGACTTACCGGCGCCCAAGCAGCGCTGCCCATCTGGACGGAGTTCATGAAGCAGGCCACGGCGGGGATGCCGATCTCCGATTTCATCGCACCGCCCGGTATCAAGATGGTGGATATCGATCCATTGAGTGGTCAGCTGGCGACGCCGAACTGTCCCAATGTAATCCGCGAGGCGTTCCAGGAAGGCGATGAGCCGCGCGGTACCTGTCCGTTGCACTCGACGCCTTTACAAACCTGGAAGTTTTGGTGATGCAATTAGGTGGGTGCGCTTAAAAACATATACGCCGGGAAGATTTCGGCGGGAATCGCGTTGTTAATCTCGGTCGGCGCAGCGCAAAGCTGCGCGCCGCGTCCGATATACCGTGCGCCGCCGCCGATCAGCCGCGCGCCGGACCCCGCTCCTCTGCCCCAGCTGCCGCCAGTTCAGGAATCGATTCGCAAGCCGTTCCCAGAGGACCCCAAGATTAAAGAGCAAAACCTGCCGACCACGGGAACGAGCACCAAGCGCGTTCTCAAGGATATACCGGCGGCGCCGGCGCCGACCGGCATCCCGGCGCAGCCCGGGCAGCCACCGCCGTTGCCGGATGACAGTTCGTTGCTTGCGAAGATCACTCCTGGCATCCCGCCACAACGCGCCGCATCGCTCCGGCTTACGGAAGAAGGCAGGAAGCTCATCGATGCCGGAGCCCCCGCCAAAGGGCTGCAGCGATTAGAGCAGAGTATCACCATCGACTCCACGAACCCCTACGGCTACTTCTATCTCGCCAGAGCGCATCACAAGCTTGGGCGTTATAAAGAGTCGCTCAACTTTCTCGATGTCACCGAATCTCGTCTGGCAGCTGAGCCTTACTGGCTCGCCGAAGTGCACGCGCTCAGGGGCGAAAATTTCCGCGCCCTAGGCATGACGGAGCGCGCCGAGGCGAGCTTCAGCAGAGCGTTAAGCATCAACCCCGGCAACCGCACGGCGGTCGAAGCGCTATCCCGCTCAACGGGCAACCCTGTCGCTGTGCCGCGCTGAAAAAAGATTTCCATGTTGGTCCTCGGTGTTGAAACTTCCTGCGACGATACAGCCGTGGCGCTCTTGCGCGACGGCCGTGAGATTCTCGCCAATGTAGTCTCCTCGCAAGACCATGTGCATGGTCCTTACGGCGGCGTGGTGCCGGAGCTGGCGTCGCGCCAGCATAGCCAGAATATTTTGCCCATCATCGACGCCGCGCTGCAAAACGCCGGTGTCAAGTTTCCCGAAATTGGTGGCATCGCCGTCACCTACGGTCCGGGACTCGTCGGCTCGCTACTGGTGGGGCTTTCGTTGGCCAAGGGCCTCGCGTTTCGCTGGGGCATCCCGTACGTGGGCGTCAATCATTTGGAAGCCCATCTTCTGGCGATTCAACTGGAGCAAACGGTACAATTCCCGTATATAGCTTTATTGGCGTCGGGCGGGCATACGTTGCTTTATTGTGTGAAGGATGTCGGCCAATATCTTTTTCTCGGCGGCACGCGCGACGACGCAGCGGGGGAAGCCTTCGACAAGGTGGCGAAAACGATGGGACTTGGTTATCCGGGCGGCCGAATCATCGACGAACTGGCGAAAAACGGCGATCATGCCGCTATCCGTTTTCCACGGGCGCGATTTCAAAAAGACAGCTACGAGTTCAGCTTTAGTGGCATCAAGACTGCCGTGTGGCACTATCTGAAATCTGCGGCGGAGGCGGGCCGTCGGGAGGACATCGCCGCAAGTTTTCAAGAGGCCGTGGTAGACATGTTGGTGCAGCCGACGATCAAGGCGGCCCGTGCCACGGGCGTGGAGCGCATCGTACTGTCCGGGGGTGTTGCGGCCAATAGCCGGCTTCGGGCGAAAATGAAGGAAAAAGCCGGCGCTGATAATATCGAGACGTTTTTTCCCGCGCCGAAGTTCTGCACCGACAACGGCGCGATGATCGCTCTGGCCGGTTATGAGTGGCTCACGCGCGGGCGCCGCGACGACTATCGTCTTAACGCCGACGCCGATCTGACGCTCTAATTTTGTTCAAAGTTCAAGGTTCAATCGTTCCAGGGATCGCGATGACCCTCTATGAAGAAGTGCGGGCGGCGCTGCGGGAGTCTCAATTCCGGCCGAGGAAGCGGCTTGGTCAGAACTTTCTCATTCACGAGCGCGTTATCGATTCGATCCTGCGACTCCTCGATCTCAGATCTGATGATGACGTGCTGGAGATCGGTCCGGGGCTTGGTTTTTTGACTCGTCGTCTGGTTGAGCTGGCGAATCGGGTTTATGCCGTCGAGGTGGATGATCTGCTGGTAGAGAGAATCAAACGCAGCCCCTTGGGTTCCGATTCCCGTTTGCGTCTAGTTCATGGGGATATATTGAATGTGCCCCTGGACGATTTACTGCCGGCGAAGAAGGTCAAACTCGCCGCCAATTTGCCTTATAACATTTCGACGCAGGTGTTTTTTCGCCTGCTCCAAGCGCGGGAGCATTTTTCCTCGTTGGTTTTGATGGTACAGAAGGAAGTGGCCGACCGAATCGCCAGCCGGCCCGGAACCAAGTCCTATGGGACTCTGTCGGTCTGGTGCCAGGTTCACGGGCGGGTTGTCGATAAAGTGTCGGTGGCGCCGGAGGCATTTTCGCCACGGCCGAAAGTTAGATCGACGGTGTTGAAAATCGAGTTGCTGCCGGAGCCGCGACTGACCGAGCGAGAGCGCTTGGTTTTGCGCGACTTGTTGCGCGCGGCCTTCGGACAACGACGAAAGACGCTTGGCAACACGATGAAGACTTGGCTAAGGCAAAGCCGGGAAGATATCGATGGTTATCTTCGCACCCGCGATATCGACCCGAAACGACGCGGTGAAACGCTGAGCATCGATGAATTTGTCAATCTTTCCCGGGCGCTGAACGATTCTGGACTGCTGCCGCCGAAAGTCGATTGCTAAAAAGCCATGCCCGAACTTCCCGAAGTTGAAACGGTGTGCCGCAGCTTGCGGCCGCACCTTTTGGGCCGAACGATTCGCCGAGTCCGAGTCCTGGAGCCGCGCCTGCGCGTGCGGGTGGACGAAAAGGGGCTCAAGTCATTGGCCGGTAAACGGGTCGATACGATTTCGCGCCTCGCCAAATATATTTTGCTCAACCTATCGGGAGACAACGTTTGGGTTTTTCACCTCGGCATGTCGGGCAAACTGATTTGTGTCGCACCGAATACGGCGCGCCAGAAACACGATCACATCATCGTCGACTTGGACGGCGGCGGTGAATTGCGCTATCACGATCCGCGCCGTTTTGGCTTGTCGTTAGTGGCGAAAAAAGATCGGCTGCTTGAATTACCGCAGCTGCGCCATGTCGGATTGGACCCCTTCGATCCGGCGCTAAACGGCGAATATCTGTTTCGTTTCACGCGCGCCTCGGAGCGGCGCATCCGCGATCTCTTGGTCGACCAGCAAATCGTTGGCGGCCTGGGCAACATCTACGCCAATGAAATCCTATCCCTGACCGGAATCAAACCGACCGCACGTGCTCATCGATTGACGCGTAAACAAGTTCACGGGATTGCGGTCGCGATCCCAGACCTGCTTGGCGACGCGATTCGCTGGTGCGGCACGTCGTTTTCCGATTATCGCGATGCCGATGACAAATCCGGGGAATTTCAGAACCATCTGCGGGTGTATGACAGAGACGGAGAAAAGTGCCGCCTCTGTCCGAGCGTCATCAAGCGGGTCGCCATCGGTAACCGCAGCGCTTTTTATTGCCCGACCTGCCAAAAGTGAATAGGCGCCGGAAATGTCTGTTTGCGAGGCTGGTTGCGCTCCGATAACGACTTGAACGGCTTGAACGGTTTGAACGTCTTGAACGAGACGCCTTGCGTCGGATCGCGTTGAACCCACTGCCTCATGCTACTTTCCCCGCTCCGCCACCGCGACTACCGTATTTTCTGGGGCGGTTTGCTGTTGTCCAGCGTCGGCAGCCAGTTCACCACCATGGCGATAGCGTGGCAAATCTATGAGCTGACTAACTCGCCGCTGCAGCTGGGGTTCATGGGATTGGCCCGTGGCGTGCCGCAGGTTGCCATGCTGCTTTTCGGCGGGCTTCTAGCCGATGCGCTCAATCGCCGCAAGGTGATCTTGTGCACGCAGTCGATTCTGCTCGTGGTTTCCGCGGCTCTTGCGTTCTCGACCTTCACTGAAAAGACAACGCCGCCGACCTTGTATGCGGCGACCGTCGCTTTGGCGTTGTTCAGCTCGTTGGAAGCGCCGGCGCGCCATTCGATTGTCTCGAACCTGGTTCCGCGAGAAGACCTCGCGGCGGCGCTGGCGATCTATAACTCGCAACGTCACGTCGCGACGATCGCCGGACCGGCGGCAGCGGGCGTGATGATAGCGGCGTGGGGACCCGCTATCTGCTACGCAATCGACGCCGTTTCATGGCTCATCATGTTTGTCTCGGTATTGTCGATTAGAACGCCATTGCCGGAGGGCGAAGGACGGCGCGCGGTCTCCTTCGAATCCCTTCGTGCCGGTTTCAGCTTTGTGTTGAATCACGCGGTGATTTTTCCGCTGCTGGTCATGGATTTCGGCGCCAATATTTTTGGCACGGTGCGGGCTTTGTTGCCGATCTACGCTAAAGATATTCTCTCCGTCGGTCCCCGGGGGCTGGGGATTCTTTACGCGGCATCCGCATTTGGCTCGTTGACCGGAGCCATCGGCTTGAGCTTTATCGGGCGCACGCGCCGCGCCGGCGCGTGGATACTGGCCGGTGTGACGGTCTATGGGCTTTCGATCGTTCTGTTCGCAACCTCTCAGGTATTTTGGTTTTCCGTGTTTCTACTGGCGATTTCAGGCATCGGCGACACGATCAGCGCCATCATGCGGTCGACGATCAATCAGCTCGCGACACCCGATGAATTGCGCGGCCGAATGTCATCGATAAACAGTCTTTTTACCAACTGCGGGCCGCAGCTGGGGCAATTCGAAGCGGGAGCGCTGGCCGCCCTCGTCGGCGCGGAGCTGGCTACCATGAGCGGCGGGTGGGCGATTCTGCTCATCGTCGCGCTGCTGGTTTTCAGATTCCCGCATGTGCGGGACTATCAAATAGCGGGGCGATAATCGGTAGCGCATTCCAGGTTGGCGTTCAAAGTCCAATGTGGCGCCTTCGGCGCGGTTCAAAGTTCCGGGTTCAAGGTTGGGACGTGGGGACGTTAAACTTTGAACCTTGAACCTTGAACTGGCGAAGCCGTTGAACCGCACGCGCCGTCGCGCCAGTCAGCGCGAGGGTAGTTGTCGAAACTTCTTGCCGATGCCGAACAGGTTGATGAATTCACCGAAAACACGCTCACTCAACTGATGGAGTCTCCTCATGTGACCCGGTGTTTCCTGGTGGATGCGCTGCGGATCGATCTTCCCGCCGAGGGCGGTTAGTTCTTTCTTGTTTTCGGCGACCCGAAGCCATCGATGAATCATCGGCTCGTCGACTTCTAGGTGAAATTGAAGGCCATAGACATTCGCGCCATACCGAAAAGCCTGATTGGCACACAGGGAAGACAGGGCGAGGTGAACGGCGCTTTTGGGGATGTCAAATGTATCCCCGTGCCATTGAAAAATTTTCTCTATCCTTTGAAATTCAGCCAGCAGCGGATCGTTTTTCGCCTCGTCCGTCGGGGAAACGTCATACCAGCCGATTTCTTTTTCATTGTTTGGGTAAACGTCGGCGCCAAGCGTTTTCGCGACCAATTGAGCGCCCAGGCAGATCCCCAACACCGGCAGATCCCTCCGCATGGCCTCTTCGATCAATTTCATCTCACTCGTCAGGTGGGACAACTGATGCGTATCATTTGCGCTCATCGGTCCACCCAAAATCACCATGCCGCCGTAGCCATCCAAGCTCGGTTGCGCATCCGGATGGCGCGCGAAGTTTACGTAGCGGATGCGGAATCCCGACTGCTTCAACAGGGGATTTAACGTCCCGAGAAGCTCATGGGCGACATGCTGGAGAACGAGGAGTTTTTTCATGAGCAGGTCGGTTGTAATTATAGCCGAGCGCTCGGAGTATTGAAAATGGCCGGGGGTATTTTGGAAAAAGGCAAGGCTTCTTTGTAATTGCCCGCTGTTTTTCCGATGTGAGATAAATGCGTGAGGGTCCGGCACATCCACAAGTATGGTTGCAAAGCTCAGGGTGCATAGTTAAGTTGAAAACACGGATAGGAAATAAAGGAGTCATTCATGGCGGAAAATCTGAAACCGCGCAGCGGGGTGATCACCGACGGTCCGGACCGCGCGCCGACACGGGCGATGCTGAAGGCGGCCGGGTTTACGGACGAAGATTTGTCGCGTCCCATCATCGGTGTCGCCAATACCTGGATCGAAATCGGCCCATGCAATTTGCACTTGCGCCGTCTGGCGGCCAAGGTAAAAGAAGGCATCCGCGCCGCCGGCGCGACGCCGATGGAGTTCAATACGGTGTCGATCTCCGACGGCATCAGCATGGGGGTCGAGGGCATGAAGTGCTCGCTTATCAGCCGCGAGGTGATCGCCGATTCCATTGAATTGGTCGCGCGGGGGAATCACTTCGACGGACTCATCTGTCTTTCCGGTTGCGATAAAACCAACCCCGGCGTCGTCATGGCGCTGGCGCGCCTCGATATTCCTGGCCTTGCGCTCTACGGCGGCTCCATCGCGCCGGGCCATCTGGATGACAAGGACCTGACGATTCAAGACGTATTTGAAGCCGTGGGCGCCTACGCCAGCGGGCGCATCAACGAGCAGCAGTTCAGAGCGGTCGAAAACACCGCCTGCCCCGGCGCGGGCGCCTGCGGTGGGCAGTTCACCGCCAACACTATGTCCACAGTGATGGAATTTCTTGGCATCTCGCCGCTGGGCAGCAACGGTATTCCCGCCACCGTAGGAGAGAAAGACGAAGCGGCGTTCAACGCCGGCAAGCTCGTGGTTGACATGCTGCGGCGCGACTTGCGCCCGTCGCAAATCATCACACGGCGGTCGATTGAAAATGCCATCGCTTCCGTTGCCGCCACCGGTGGTTCCACCAATGCGGTTTTGCACTTGCTCGCCATCGCGCGCGAAGCGGGCGTCGAACTAACCATCGATGATTTCGACCGGATCAGCGAGCGCACGCCGCTCATCGCCGATCTGAAGCCGGGCGGACGATTCGTCGCCAACGATCTTTATAAAGCCGGCGGGATTCAATTGGTCGCCAAGCGCTTGGTTGATGCCGGGTTGATTCACGGCGACGCGATGACCGTGACCGGCAAGACCATCCGCGAGGCAGTCGAGATAACGAAGGAAACCGCGGGCCAAGAGGTTGTGCGGCAGATGGCCAATCCGCTGAAATCCACCGGCGGGTTGGTGATTCTCAAGGGCAACCTGGCGCCGGCAGGTTGCGTCGTCAAAGTCGCCGGTCACGAAAGAATGATCCACAAGGGACCGGCGCGGGTTTTTGACCGCGAAGAGGACGCCTTCCAAGCGGTGCAGACGGGCAAGATTAAAGATAATGATGTCGTTGTCATCCGTTATGAGGGACCCAAAGGCGGACCCGGAATGCGCGAGATGCTCGGCGTGACTGGTGCGCTGGTCGGCGCGGGATTAGGCGATTCGGTCGCGTTGCTCACCGACGGCCGCTTTTCCGGTGCAACCCACGGCTTGATGGCCGGTCATGTTGCGCCCGAAGCGGCCCACGGCGGCCCCATCGCCGCCGTGCGCGATGGCGATACGGTGATTTTCGATATCAAGGCGCGCCGCCTCGACGTAGATATCTCCGCCGAAGAAATGTCTGCGCGTTTGCGCAACTGGAGCGCTCCGCCGCCGCGTTACAAGAGCGGCGTCATGGCGAAGTATGCCAAACTGGTCTCGTCGGCGTCGGAAGGTGCCGTGACCCAGTAGCCGTTCAAAGTTCAAAGTTCAAGGTTCAACGTCAAAAGGGAGGCCATGTGCCTCCCTTTCTTTTCGGGACTACCCTGCGGGTCGCGACGAAGTGTCAGCTCACAGATGTATCGATTGGGGCGACGTGGTCCTGACGGCAGCACGGGGATGCCCCTAAGATTTCTGAGACTGAACCATACAGTGAATCGCAGCGAAGCAGTTTGACAGCAGCCTGCCCGGTTCGATAGTGTTCCGGCAATAAAAGTTTGCCTGCAATGCTATTTCATTGCTCGCGCGGAAAAGGAGATTCAATCATGAGCCTCGATTATGTCAGCAACCAAGAAATCATTCAGGCGGCGCGCCGCAATCTGCCACAGGATGTCTGGGATTATTTAACCGGCGGCGCGGAGTCGGAAACCACCATGCGGCGCAACCGCTTGGGCTTCGATACCCTCGCGTTGCGGCCGCGGGTGCTGGTGGATGTTTCCAAAGTCGACACTTCGACGACCTTCTTGGGACAGAAGCTGCGCATTCCGGTAATGATGGCGCCCATCGGTTCGCTGCAAACGATCACGCCCGAGGGCGGAGTCGCCGTGGCGAAGGCCGCCGCGGAGTTCGGCAGCATGAACTTCGTCAGCTCGGTCACGCAACCGAGCCTGGAAGAAATCGCCGCGAGCACGAACCACCCGAAGATTTTTCAACTCTATGTGCGCGGCGATTTGGACTGGTGCGCGGAAATCATCGGGCGGGTCAAGAAGGCCGGTTATATGGCCCTGTGTCTTACCGTCGACACCGCGCACTACAGCCGCCGCGAACGGCCGTTGCTCAACCGTTGGCAGCCGCCGAGCAGAAGATCTGAAACGAATCGGCATTATCAGGGCATGTTAACCTGGGAAACTATGGATGCGATTAAAAAAATCGCCGGCTTGCCGTTTATTTTAAAGGGCGTCGCCACGGCGGAAGATGCCAAATTGGCCGTGGAGCATGGCGTCGACGTGATTTATGTTTCCAACCACGGCGGGCGGCAGTTGGATCATGGCCGGGGCACCATCGATACGCTACCTGAAATCGTCGAGGCCGCGGCGGGCAAAGCGGACATCGTGCTCGACGGCGGGGTGACGCGCGGAACCGATATCGTCAAAGCCTTGGCGTTCGGAGCCAAGGCGGTGACCATCGGCAAGCTCCAGGGCTGGGGCCTAGGCGCGGGCGGAGCGGCCGGATTGGTGCGCGTGCTCGAATTGCTCGAAGAAGAACTCGTCATCGACATGGCCTTGTTGGGGGTAACGCGACTCGACCAGATAACCGCCAACTATGTGTGCAAGGCCCAAGCCGTGACCTGGCCGCACGAGATGAGCGGGTTCGTCCATATCGCCGGCGGGCAGTTGCGTTAACGTGGGCGGCAGTCTATCGATATTTTCAGCAACTACCTTGGGGATTTCTCACTGACGCGGAGTGGCGGGGCCGGCATCGGCATCATCGCTTGGCGCACCGCGGTCGAGCCACGCTTTGAAATCACGCATAGAATGGGCCAGGCGCCATTCGTCGAGGACTGCTCTAGCCATCGCCGATACGGCGCCTGAGGAATGATTGCTCTCGCTTTTTTGGGAATAGTTGAGCAGCCACCCCTCGAACATATCCGAGTCAGGGTCGTCTTGAACGACCCGTTCAAGGATCTCGCGCTTGACCGCAAGTCCGATGGCGTCGGGTGTTTGATCGCGCTTGCGTTTTTTTCTGCGCCCTTCGGCGCCCTCGAGCGCGGCGAGCAAGGCTCTGCAAACGTCGGCTGGGCGAAAAGATTGCAATGACTCCTTACCTTCACTCATGGCTTCAGGCAAAGCGGTCGCGCGATGCGCCGTTTCCAGTCACCATTACGTTTAGAGAATAGCCGGCGCCTTGAGGGCGTTTGTATCCTTGCCCGGCGGCGGCGACATCCAGCTCAACGCTGGCGAGATCGTCGAGGATAACCTTGGCGGGCGGGCTCCCCTGCAGCGTGGTAAAAATCTTGACATAACCCAGACAGCGCTTGCAGGCGTCCACCGCCGATTTCGGACTACTCTCCGCCACCAACGAGACCTGCTCTTTGTGATCGGTGTTGCCGCAATAGGGACAAAACAATAGGCGCGCTTGCCACTCCCCGCCGCAGCGGCCGCAGCGGAGGTAGCGGCTCCGTTCGATACCGCGCACCTCGGCAAATGCCGGCCAGGCGCCGCACACAGGGCAATACCCTTCCATCCAGCTCACCGCTATGGAGCGTGCCCAATGGCGGTTGCAAGCGTGCAGGAACGGCACGGGCATTAAAACCGCAACCGCATGGAACGCCTCGGAATCGGCGCCGAGAGCAACCGCGGCTTCTTTTATACGATCGCTATCCTGGTTAAGCGCTGCTCTGAACAGAGTGAAAACATCCAACTTGGCGTGTAGCGCCGCTTTCAAGGTCGCCATCTGTGGCGTTCCGCTCCGGCAAGCGATGCCCATCAGCTGCTCCGAGAACGGGCGAACCAAACTCTTCTCGAACTCTAGTTTGGCTTCGGCGAGGAGCGGAACCTTGCTCTGTGCCTGCGCGCGAAGCGGAACAACCCCGTCCCATTTGGGATCTTCGATTTCGCGTAGAATTGCCTGAACGACGGCGAGCCACGGCTCCCACTCCGGATGATGGCGCTTTAGATCTTGCAGGCCGGTATCGATTGCCGTCATCGGCGGCTGAGTTGATCCGCCTGGTTGGCAGGTTCTAAAGGCGGATGCTTGGTGGGAATGATCTTAGGAGTTTTCTCGAACGGCTTTGCGCCTTCGTGCATCTGCACAAGTTTATCGCGGTTGCCAATATCGGCTCCCGGGCCGCCGCCGCGCGTCCGCGTCATCTCCGGGCTGGCGCAGCCGACGACGCAAAGCGAAACGGCAACGAAAAGAATCAATGCGCCCACGTTACACTCCTTGGGCCGAAAAGACGATGACCAGGCGCAGAAGAAATCCGCCGACCAATACCAGCACCGCAGCCGTGGTGAGATTACGCTCGCCGAGCCACTGCCGGCGCCAATAAAGAGCCAGGGGAACGAGCATGCCGGCGACGATGACTCCGAAAAAAAGCAGCAGGCCCCAAGCGTTCAGCCATGCGCGAAATACGGGTCCGAGTGAGATCATGACTGCGATCAGCACAATAAGTTCCAAACCAACTACCCACGCATCCATCCGGTGCAGGGCGGCGATACCGGGCATCGTCCATTTCGATCTACGCGCGAGGAGGATCATCAACGCCGCTGATATGGACGCGGCGGACACGACGAAAAGCATGCCGAGCAGAGGCGTGTCCGACCAGATTGGGCGATTGGTTACAGCGAGAAGGACTCCGGTGTAGCCGGCGAAGTAAAACCCGACGAGCCCGCCGAGCACGGCAATCACGCCGCTCAGCACTCCCGGTGGACGCACTTTGCGCCAAGCCGGCCAGTCGAGACGGCCGTCTTCCGCAAGCGCTCCGATAAAAGAGATCAGGCTGAAAATTCCAAAGATCAAAAGCGCCCAGGAGCCCACCGACATAGGAGACCAGAATTTGATCATCGGCCGAAAAGTGTTCGACTCGATCAGCATATGCCAAAAACGCAGCGGCCGATTGAGATCAAGGGTCAACAGCAGCCCGCTCAAAACCACGCACGGAAATGCGACATAGTAACCCAGGCGGGCCAGAGGACGGTCCTCCGGCCGGCCAAGCAGATCGATCAGCACGGCGAGAAAATAGCATCCGCCGGCGAGGCCGCCGAAAAAAAAGTAAAAAACGATGAGCCAGCCCCAGTCCGGCGGAGCACTGAAATAGGTGCTGGAGGGAAATGTATTCATGGCCGCTCCTCACCGTCCTCCAGCCTGGCGCCCCGATTGCGGAAATTGATGACGCCCATCAGACCGACCAAAACAGCGCCCAAGACGGAAAACCACGAGGCCGACGCAAGATTGCGCGTGGGCATTTTAGGATCGGGCGGCAAGCCGTACACTTCCGGTTTGTCCACCAGCAGGTAGAACGAGTTGAGCCCGCCGAGCACCTTTTCGTCCGCGCCGTATAGGTAGGCCCGCTTCTCGCCCGTCTGGTGCAATTGCTCCACCCGTTTTTGGGCTCTGTCTTTCAGCTCGCGAATTGTGCCGAACTGAATCGAATCGGTTGGACAGGCCTTCGAGCAGGCCGGCTCCATCCCGCCCTGCAGACGATCGTAACAGAGCGTGCACTTTTGCGCGGTCCCCGACGCCGGATTGACTTCGATCACGCCGAACGGGCAGGCCGAAATACAATCTCGGCAGCCATTGCAGGCGTCGGATTGAATTACGACGGTGTCGAACTCTGTGCGGACGATCGCGCCCGTCGGACAGACCTCGAGGCAAGGCGCGTTGACGCAGTGCTTGCACACGTCGCTCATCAGGAGCCAGCGGCCGTCCTTCCGGTCCTCCGTGAACTGCTCGATGAACTTGACGTGCCGCCAGTGGATGCCGTCGAGACGGCGCGTGTTGTCGTAGCTGTCGCCGCTCAACGTGTTCAGGCCGCCGTTGGTGCTAGGAAGCTGGTTCCACTCTTTGCAGGCCACCTCGCAAGCTTTGCAGCCGATGCATACGGTGGTGTCGGTGTAAAAACCCATTGGCTCAGCCATAAAGTGCCCCTTTCCTATCCCAGCCGTCGTGTTCGTGTTTCGTGTTCGTGAGTTGACGAGCACGAGTCACGAGCACGATCACGATTTTCACGCCTTCTCGACGTTGCACACAAACGCTTTTCCTTCGTGCATCGAAACGTTCGGATCGGCTATCAGGGACGTCAACTCGTTGACGACGTCGCCCGTGGACAGACCTTCATAACCCCAGTGCCAGGGCATGCCGACCTGGTGGATGACTTTGCCGTCGATCTTGAAGGGCTGCATCCGGCGCGTGACAAGAGCCTTGGCGCGGATCTGCGTGCGCGGGCTGGAGATCTTGCACCAGTCGAGATTCTTGATGCCCTTCTCCTGCGCCAGCTCCGGGCTGATTTCGACGAACAGCTCGGGCTGCAGCTCGTTCAGCCACGGCAGCCAGCGGCTCATACCGCCCGCGAGATAGTGCTCGGTCAGCCGGTATGTGGTCAGGACATAAGGGAACTTCGGGTCGCCCATCTTCGCCAGCTCGTTGCCGGGGGTATCCTTCCAGTGCTTGAAGACCGGGGTGGTCTGCTGTTTGTATAGCGAATTGGCGACCGGCGACTCGACCGGTTCGTAGTGCGTCGGCAGCGGCCCGTCCACGAGCCCCGCCGGGACAAAGAGCCATCCAAGACCATCCGGCCGCATGATAAATGGCGCGGTGCCGGGAAGCGCATCCATGCCGGCCGCGCCGGGTTTCGCTTTGTCCGTAGGCGGCTTCGCCGCGATATAGTCGGGCACATCGTAGCCGGCCCATTTCTTCGCCTCCGCATCCCACCACACCCACTTTTTCTTTTCGCTCCACGGTTTCCCTTCGGGATCGGCCGACGCGCGGTTATACATAACACGTCGGTTGGCCGGCCAAGCCCAACCCCACTGAAGTTGAGCACCCGGCTGTCCCGGCGCGTCGGGCGTGCGCCTGTCGGCGAGCAGCTTGCCCGGCCCGGATAGACCCCGGAATAGATCCACGACGCGCAAGTCGTCGAGCCGTCGTCCTGAAGCTCTCCGAAACCGACGCAATGGCGCGCGGAGTCTTCGGTGAAAAAGCCATTGATCTCTTTCAGGATCTTCAGCGCCGAAGGCTCGCCCTTTTTGCGCTCGGCTTCGTCCTCGTGCTCGTAATCCCACACGAGGTTCTTCCATCCTTCATCGCGCGGCAGTGTGGAATTGGCGTAAAGCTTCTTCAGCCGCTTGCCGAGATCGTAGCTGAACAACGTGTCCGACCGGCAATCGCCGGGGGCCTCGGCCGCTTTGTGATGGAACTGCAGCAGGCGCTGGGTGTTCGTGAAGGTGCCTTCGAGCTCGGCGACCTGGGTGGCCGGCAAGTAGAACACTTCCGTTTTGATGTCGGCCGTCTTCACCTCGCCGTTTTTGACTTCCGGCGCATTTTTCCAGTAATTTGCCGTCTCCGTGATCCAGTTGTCCTTCACCACCAGCCATTCGAGCTTCCTGAGTCCCGCCCGCTCGAGCTTGGCGTTGATCGAGGTGGCGGGGTTCTGCCCGACGCAGATCATCCCCTTCACCTTGCCGGCGTTCATCGCCGCGAACATCGCCATGTGCGAGTGGTCGCCGAGAATCTTCGGATGCCAGTCGTAGCCGAACTGGTTATCCTTGGTCGCGGCGTCGCCGTACATCGATTTAAGGTATGAAACCATGAATTTCGGCATGTTCGCCCAGTAGCCCGTGGGTATCGTCTCGGCCGCGATGTAATCTTGCAGCGTGTCGTGCTTCTTCAGCGCCGTCGGCGCCGCCAGATAACCCTGGATCGAATGATAGAGCGTAGGGATATCGGTCGAGCCCTGGATCGAGGCGTGGCCGCGCAGCGCCATGACGCCGGCGCCCGGCCGGCCGATGTTGCCGAGCAGAAGCTGCAACAGCGCGCACGCGCCGATGATCTGGACGCCGTAGGTGTGCTGAGTCCAGGCCACGGCGTAGGCGAACGAAGTCGTCCGGTCCGCGCCTGAATTGGCCAGAATAGTCTCGGCGACCTTGAGAAACTGTTCCTTGGGACAGCCGGTGGCCTTCTCGACCATTTCCGGCGTGTAGCGCGCGAAATGCCGTTTGACGATCTGAAACACGCAGCGCGGGTTCTGCAGCGTCTCGTCCTTCAGCGCCGGCGGTCGCACCAACGACGCTACGAGCGGCGCGAAGGGCGGCCCCTGTGGGGCTTTGGCGGCCGCTGACGCAGGCGCAGATGCAGGCGTCGCCGGTGTTTTGTCCCGGTCGGTCCCGACGATGTGGGCGTCTCACCGGACTTCGCCGTCGGCGCCGCCCCTTCACCCTGGGCGCCGACCTTCGTGCGGGCATATTGCCAGGTCGCGCCATCGTACTGATTGGTAAAACCGTTGAACGGCCACTCCGGCATCCCGCCCTTGGACTGCATGAGGCCCGAGAAGACTCCGTCCAAATCTTCGGTGTCCTTGAAGTCCTCGTTGATGATCGTCGCGGCGTTCGTGTAGTTCACGACAAATTTTTTGAAGAACGGGTCCGTGTTCCACTTCTCGCTGTTGATGACATAATTGATGACGCCGCCCAGAAAGGCGATGTCCGATCCCGCGCGCACCGGCGCGTAGATATCCGCGACGGCGCTGGTGCGGGTGAAGCGGGGATCGACGTGGATGATCTTGGCGCCGTGCTCGACCTTGGCCTTCATTGGCCAACGGAAGGCGACGGGATGGTTCTCCGCCATATTGGAGCCCATGACGACAATGCAGTCGGAGTCGTACATGCTCCGGGGGTAGAGGGTGGCCGCGCCGCGACCGAAGCGTGTCCCCAGACCGGGGACGCTAGAGCTGTGTCATATCCGCGCCTGGTTCTCTATCGCCACGATGCCGAGGCCGCGCATGAGCTTTTGATGCACGTGGTTGAACTCGACTTCGAGCGTGGCCCCGCCCAGGGCGAAGATGGCGGGGGTCATGTTGACGAGCTTGCCGTTGGGGAGCTTTTCGATGAAGGTCTCGTCGCGCGTTTTCTTCACCAGCTCGGCGATGCGGTTCATCGCACGCTCGAGGTCCCATACCTCCCAATCGGCGGCGCCGGCGGCGCGGTGGAGAACCTGAATCGGACGATTGGGGTTTACGTGGAGCTGAAAGATGGCCGCGCCCTTGGGACAAAGCGTGCCTTCATTGTGCGGGCTGCGTGGGTCGCCCTCGATATTGACGATCTGGCCGTTGACGGTGTGGATGAGCGTGCCGCATCCCACCGAGCAATAGGGGCAGACGCTCGGGGTGACCTTGGCGTCTTTGATTCTCAGTTCCTGCGCCCGCGCGACGGCCGGACCTAAGTTAACGCCTGAACCAATGAGGCCGCCGAGCGCCGTGCCGGTGCCTGCTGCGACTGAAAGCCGCAGAAAATCTCGTCGTGAAACCTCCATGTTTTGACTCCTTTTTCAGAGGCGGGGTCGTGGACTGAAAAAAAGAAGACATTGGCAAGCAACATGATTTCACAGTGGATGAGCTATTGAATTTTTCTTCGCCGGCTTACGGCTTAAGACCGCGCAATAATGCTTCGGCGAGATACTATCGCTGGGGAAATGTTTGTCAAGGGGAAAAAATGGAGCGAAAATTACGTTCCAGATACGCCTCTGGTGTGTACTGATTAAAAGGGGCGCGTTATTGCTTTTTGGCGCGCAGCCGCTCGATCAGGCCGGTCACCTCTTCGAGGCGGGCGCGGACTTCCGCCTCGGCTTTTCGCGCTTCCTCGGGTGGCGCCCCTTTGTCCACCGCGTCTTCATAAGGCGGTCACCGCAACGCCGAACACTTTCAACACGCGGCGTGTCTCATCGGTTGGCATGATTCCTCCAGAGTTTCTAGTTCCCAGTTTCTGGTTGCTAATTTCGAATCAACCAGAAACCAGAAACTCTTCATGTTTGAATCCCTAGCTCCCCCAACTTGTGATCGGGAATAGATCCGTTTTCGTCCCATCCCCTTGCCCGATAATATCCCAGGATCATCTCCCGAAGTTCTTTGGCGGTTAAGCCGACACCCTGGGCCACGCCAGTCGGGAGAGTTTCGCTCAACAAGCGTTGCGGCAGCCAGTCGTCTTCAGGCCGCCAACCTTCACGCATGTTGAAAAGTTTCTTGAGCGAATGGATTCGCTCGCCGGCGCGCCGCAATTCGGCGCCCGAGCAGTTCCATCCGGTGACCCGATTGAGCAGTTCGGCGGCCTCGCCGTAAAAGTCCGTGAAACACTTGCGCAGGAATTTACAGACTATCAGTGAATCGAGCACCGCGGCGAAATCTTCCGAGGCTGCAACCAGAGCCCCTCTCCCTGAGTCAGCGCGCAGCCTATCGACTTCGCCCGAGAAGTCAGCCTCGTACGCGCCGGAGCGGTTATGGCAGGCGCCGCGCGGACTCACGGCCAAGCCGAGAGCCATCGTCTTCAAGCTGCGCGGCTCATATCCTGGAAGCTCGAGTCCCTTTACGTGCATCGCCCAATACAAACTCTCTCCGCCAATCTCGCAGGCAGCGCGCTTTGAGCCTTCGGCCAATAGCGCGCCGACGCCTCTACGCTCGGCGATGGCCGGAATCGCAGCGAGAAGAGCATCCGCTTGGCCAAAGCGCAAGCCAAGCTCTCGAGCTTCGGGCAACAGTCCGTGTTCGCTGCATTCCATTGCCCAGGCCAAGGTGCCGCCGGTGCTGATGGTGTCCACTCCGTAGAGATCACACAGGCGCGCCGCCCTCTGGCGCGGAAAACGCTTGACGCAATCCGTGGAGCAATGTGAGTGATTTCTTCGCTCAATCATCGTAGCCGATCCCCTCGTCTCCCCTTGTAATATGAAAGGGGGTGATATAGTTGGGCACTATCGACCCGAAAGATTTTTTGCTAAATTCGCCAGATGGCAATTCCAGGTCGCGATTCGAAAGGGGAAATCATGTCGTCCATTCGCCCGACAAAGTTTGCGCATGTTCTTTACCGCAGCCGCCGTTTCGAGCAGATGTTGAGCTGGTATAAAACCGTTTTCGACGCCGAGATCCAGTACCAGAACCCAGCGCTGGCTTTTCTGACCTATGATGACGAACACCACCGATTTGCGTTTGCCAATCTGTCGATTCTCCAGCCTGACGGCGCCGAGACTGATCGTCAGGGAATGATCGGTGTCGACCACGTTGCGTATACCTATGCGTCTTTGAATGACCTCTTCGAGAAATATGCGCAACTCAAAGCGAAAGGAATCAGTCCTTACTGGTGTATCCATCACGGTATCACGGTTTCGATGTACTACAGAGACCCCGATGGCAATCAGATGGAGTTTCAGGTTGATAGTTTCAGTTCGAATGAAGATGCCAACGCATTCATCAACGGTAACTTCAGCGTAAATCCCGTCGGCGTCGAGTACGATCCCGACGACTGGCTTGCCCGACTGCGCGCCGGGGCGCCTGTGTCAGACTTTCTGGTGCGCCAAATTCACGAGCCGGTGTCGCCGATCCGGGGCTCGATAGCAAGTTAGTCTCGGCACCTAGATACGGTCTACTCAGTTGGCCTGATTTCGTCGCTCGGAGCCGCCGCAGTCGTTGTTTCAACCGCCCCGAGCTTTTGCTGCGTCAGTTCATCAAAATCCGAAATTGGTGCGTGAACTCTGGCGCTCATCCAACTGATTGAATGCCATCAATTCTCGAACCGGCAGCTTAGCTTTATGAGAATCTTTCCCACCCATCAACTGAGTTGGATTGTGACCGTTGGGTGTATGACAATCACGACTGTTCTTTGGGCTGCTGCCCGATTCCCCGGTCCGATGCCGCCTGACTATCTGCCCTGGCGTGCGCTTTCACAGCTTACCATTCTCTGGTCGGTAACTTTAATGGCGATCGCCATGATCGCAGTTGTGCGCGCCCACGCCTTCGAGCCGGTTTTTGGCGGTCTCGATCGGGCCGTACGTTTCCACAGAATCGTCGGGCCATCAGCGATCGTTCTGCTCGTCGTCCATGTAATTTTTTTGGCTCTTGCACAACTTAGTATGGTACTTCCATCGGTAATCTGTTCATCCCTTTTTGGTCGCAGTCGGCACGTTCGATCGATATTCTCGCTTTCTATTTGCTCTTACTGCTAGGAGGCCTTGCCTACGATCACCGTATGAGCTACGAGCGCTGGCTGTTTATCCATCGGTTTCTCGGCCCGCTCTTTCTCGCCGGCACTGCGCATGCGGCCATGGAACCTGGAACGATAGCGGATTTCGAGCCGTTGAGGACGTGGATAGTGATTCTCATACTGGCCGGTGGAGCCGCGTGGCTCTATCGCGTGCTGCTGTTCGACCGACTCGGGCCACGCTATTATTACCGTATCGAAACGGTCGCTTCACGGGGGAGCAATATCGTTGAACTTGTGATGCGTCCGGTCGACCGGCGCATGATGTACGAACCCGGGACTTTTGTCTTCCTGCGCGTGCCGGATTTGGAAGGGGCGGAGAAAGAACTTCATCCATTTTCCCTCACCTCTTCTCCGGTTGATCGGGATCTGCGCTTGTCGATCCGAATGATCGGAGATTTTACACGCCGTCTCGTCTCGCTCGAACCGGCAAGCAAGTGGAAGTTTATGGTCCGTTCGGTGGCTTCACCCCGCACCGCTTCGCTCGTTTCCGTCGCCTTGTCTGCATCGGCGCAGGCGTCGGCATCACGCCATTTCTCGGCATGCTCGCTTTTGAACTTAGTAATCGGGATTTCCGGAGGATCTGGCTTTACTACGTTGTCCGCGACAATGCCGACGCAGTTTACGATTCGGAAATTAGCCAGAGTTATTTGAATGCGGAGTCCTACGTTGACTACGTATTGTGGGCAACGGCGCGCCAGGGAAGAATCACCGCCGCTGCAATTGCCGCGGAGATCGCGCCCTTGGATAACTACGCGGTCATGCTGTGCGGCCAACTAAACTTCGTTTCGGATCTTGCCCGGCAGTTCCGGGCGCTCGGTATACCGTCCGATCGGATTATCACCGAAGAGTTCGAGTTCCGATAGCCGTCGTATGTCTTTCACTGCGAACACGGTAGTTAAAGAAAGAGCCGAGCTACCGAAAGCTTTTCAACGCCTCATCTTTGGAACCAAGTATCGAAAGAACGGAGAAAAAGCCGACGATTTCAAAGACTTCCTTGACGGGTTCCTGCAAGGAGCAAAGCACAAGCTTGACCCCCTGCCGGATTCAATCGTTTGGACGCGAGGAGAAAGACCCTGAGCCCCGCGCTGCTGACATAGTCGAGCTGGGAGAGATCAATAACAAGCCGTGTCTCTCCCGCATCGATCGTCGCGAGAGTTTTTTCCTCAAACATCTTCGAGCTGGTGGCGTCAAGCCGTCCTTCCAGACCGATAATAAGCACACCGTCGTTTCTCTCTTCGTGAATGTTCATGGTTAAGGTCCTTTCAGATTTCATTCTCATAACCAGGCGGTTTTTGTCGTTCTGCCTGCGATATTCCAATTCATCGATCAACTTGCGCACGAGATGAATTCCCAAACCGCCGATCGGACGCGCTCCCGAGTGATTGTTGCGTGTTCGCCTCAGGGGACGTTAAAGGATTGAAAGGCCTCCCGCCGTCCTCCACTTCAGCGGTCCATTTTCCCTGTTCCAGGGAGAAGCGGGCGGTAATCTGATGCTCCCCGGCATCGTCGTAGCCATAGGAGATAACGTTGGTCAGAATCTCGTCCAAGGCGAGTTTCATGTTGTAGATGATTTGCGCCGCGATTTGATGGCGTCGCCCGAAATCGTCGACTATGCGCGCGAGCCGCTCAATCTCGAAGAGCTGGTTTTTAAGCTCCACCGCGATGACTTCACTCATGACTGCGCCGCTCTCAGCAAGAATTTCAAGGCCAAGACGGTAATGTCGTCCGACTGGGGAATGCCGGCAGAATGGCTCCTTACATTCTCGACTGCGCCGTGGATGATCTCGGATACGGAAGAACCGTTGGCTTGATGTAAAAAATCCTCCAAACGAGGTTCGGAATATTGATTCCCGTCCTCATCCATCGCTTCGGTTACACCGTCTGTGTAAAGAAAAAGTCGATCCCCGCCCTTAAGCTGCAGTTTCTCCGACCGGAAGGTCGCGTCTTCCTTAATACCCAGCGCCATCCCGCCGGTATTCTTCAAAAGCTTGGTCTCATCACGGCTGATAAAGTAAGGAAGATTGTGGCCGCCATTGCTGTATTCCACCTCTCCTGTGCGAGTATCCAAAACGGCGCAAAAAACGGTCACGAACATGCATGAATCATTGTCCCGACACAGCTCGCGATTCAACAAAGATAAAATTTCATCCGGCCGGCTCACTTTGCCGGCAGTAGTCCTAAAAAGGGTCCTGGTCACGGCCATAAATAAAGCTGCGGGAATCCCTTTACCAGATACATCGCCGATGGCGAAACAGAGGTGGCTGTCATCGATGAAAAAGAAATCATAAAAGTCTCCCCCCACTTCCCGTGCCGGAACCAGCGTCGCATGAAGGTCAAACTCGGGCCTGAGCGGAAACGGAGGAAATAGCTTCGGCACCATGCTCATCTGGATGTCGCGGGCAATTTTCAGCTCGCTTTCAATCCGTTCTCTGACCGCCGTTGTCTCCTTGAGTTCCTTGACGGACTGCCTCAGCGAGCACTCCATATTGATGAAAGATTTCGCCAGCTCCCCTACTTCGTCGCGAGAATTGGCGGGCAAGTGACCGATGTCCGACGGTCCAGTCTCCGGTTTGGAAAAGTCCTGCGTCGCCAGCTTCCCGGCGTGGGCCGCGAGTTGTTTGAGCGGTCGAGAGATCCGGTTCACCAAAGCATAAGCGACCAACACGCTCAATAAAAAAATGATGAACATAACCGCTTGCTGCGTCGCTACAGCGGACCAAATGCGCGATCGGATCAACGACCTATCCATGCCCACATGCACGTATCCCGCGACGCCAGCCAGAATCGGGAAGGTCGATGTCCAGGAAGTCTCCCATTCCTTCAACGCGCAAGTTGTTCGTACGGGCTCCGCCGTTAAAGACTTGAGTTCGGGTTTGCCTCTGTAGCTCCAGCACATCCCCAGGCACGTTGGGAACAAAGGTGTGAGAAATGGCCTCGCCTTGGCCGTCGAAGACGATTACATAGGAAACTCCCTCGATCTCGGTGAACTGGTCCACCACAGACTGGATCGTGGACACATCCGCATTCAACAACATTTCCACGCTCGAATCGGCGATGCTCTTTGCGATTGCCACACCTTTGCTTTGATACTCTTGGGTAAGATTACGGTAGAGGTTCCAGCCCGAGAGAATCGAGGTGGCGCTTGCAATAATGCCGAACAAAACAACGATGAGCACAAGGGTTTTGGTAAAGAGACTTGCCCGGGTCATTTCTCCGACCCCCGCCAATCCGACAGCGGAACAAACCGGTCCCCTTGCATTGTGGTGTAATAGACCTTGTCCAACCCCTGATGCTTATGCGGTCCGAAAGTGACCGACGCATCGATTCCCAAATCGGCACTTTTGATGCTTTCGACGGTTTCTTTAATGCGGCTTTTTGTTGGACCTGGGCCCATTCGTTTTAGGACTTCAACGAGAAGTTTTGCGTTAAGAAAACCCTCGAAACCGACATAGCTGTGGGGCAGCGGTGCATATCCCACTTCGGTAAGATCCCGAGGCGGGAGTGGCTGGAATTTTTCCATCAGCTGCCGATATTCCCGCACCGCCGGCAGAGCGGTATCCTGATAGCTAGGCACCACCTGCGAATTGATGAGATCTTTCTTATAGTCCTTGTCCGCGGTCCGACTACTTTGAAGCAATAGCTCAGCCATGCTCTCACTGCCGACAAAAGAGAGATTGGCGATCGGAATATTGAGCCCCGCGATCCGAGCGTCTCTGATAAACGCGGCGCAGACCGCGTAAGCCCCGATAGATATAACAACATCCGCGGACGTTTTCCTGATGATGTCGACTTGCTCCTTGAAACTCTGAGAGTATTCAGCCCCTCTCCGATAGGTCGCCTCGCCGACCATTTTTAGACCATAATTTTTCGCCAGAGCTTTTTTGACTCCGTCCCATCCGCTTCTTCCATAGGCATCGGCTTGATAGAAAACCGCGAGCCTGCTTTTGCCGGCGGAGACAAAGTGATCGACCAACCCCTCGGTTTCATCACTGTACGAAGCCCGCAGATTAAAAACATATTCGCCGTAAGGAGGCTGCCTGAGGGGCTCGGCTCCGGTAAACGGAGTAAAGAGATAGACGAACCTCCCTTTGTAGCTCTTTAGGAGGGGCAGTATCCTCGTCACCGTCGGAGTCCCGACATAGTTGAAAAGCAAAAATGCGTTGTCCTGCTCAATGAGTTTTATGGTGTTTCGAATGGCAGGGATGGGGTTATAACCATCATCGTAGGCCTTGATCCCGATCCTCTGCCCGTAAATCCCTCCCGTTCGATTGACATGATCGAGGTAGGCCGTCGAACCCCGGTAAAGCTCGACGCCGAGGCCTTTTGAGGGTCCGCTAAACGCGGCGGACATGCCGATCACGATGTCTTGAGCAAGGAGTCTCTCGGGGAGAATCAAGAGAAGGATCAAAAAAATGATGGGCCGAATTCTATCGTCGCTCATGCGCGGCCAATTAAATTGACTGGAGCGCCGGCAGTCTCATGACGAATTCAGCGCCGAGATTATCTTGGTTGCATTCGAGGCTGTCGCCGAGCCACCCGAGGGTTCTATTGTAGAGATCGAGCCGGCGCTTGCCGAACGCAGTCGGATCCATCCGTTCCCGGCTTGAAAGTCGAATTTCCACCTGGCCTGACGCCACACGAGTGGCAATGCTGATGTGCTTCACGCCCATTCCGGCCATTCCTTCCATCACGTTGATCAATATATCATCGAGTCGCTCCGCTCCTATGTTCGCGTTCGTGTCCTGCGCGGCGGGGCGCAAATTCAAACTCGATGTCTCGCAGCGGCGAATACGCCGCCAACCGGTGCGTCCGGCGCTGCTCATTTACGAGACCTGCGCCAGATCGAGCTGCAGTGCAGGAAAAATCGTTCAAGCAAATAGCTCCGCCAGTATTTCTTTGCTGAGGTAGTTTCAGCGAGCGCATCGACTCATGGCGGCTTGTACTTTTATTGCCGGCGGAAATTTTCGGGTGAGCGGCGCGGTTTCGCATAACGGTTTTCGAGTTTCGATTAACTTGAGAGCCTAGACGTGAGATCCAGAATTGCGGGAATATCCAGTTCCGCTAACTTTTTTTCCGGTACAAGCGGTGTGTCATTTAAGAATCAAAAGTGAACTCCTTTGCAAGCCAGAATTAGAGCCAAAAACGGAGGTTCTGGTTATGGCTCAGTTGCATAAAAAGTTTACCGACGGTCAGGTCAAAGAGATGCTCCAGCGTTATCTGAATAACGAAATCGAAAGATCCTACATCCAGCAGATCCTGGGGATTGGGAAAACCCGGTTTTTTGATATCGAGTCGGCGATACTGTGGAGTGGAAAGTGCCGACAGGGTTGAAGGGGTTGAGAGTCAGAAGATCGTATATCAGCCGGAAGCGGCGGGCAATTATCACTGCTAGCGCCGGTTCCCAGATATTCGCCGACAAAGTACAAAACAAGGAAGTAGCGGCATGAAGCTTCACGAGATCATGGTTGGCGAGGTAATCCAGGCGGCGCCTGATGAGACCATCGCAGTTGCGGCGCGCGGATGCGTGAGAAATACGTGAGCTGTCTGGTGGTGACCGTGGGCGGGGTCGGTGAAAGGCATCCGACCGGGATTTACTCGTTTGCTTGGCCCGGGCGCATGATCCTTATTATTGCAAAGTCTCGGCGCACATGAGCCGGCCGGTGATGGTCTTGCGGCCTGAGGAGGACCACGTGACCGCGGCCGATGTCATGCGCGCGAGAAGGATCAAACGGTTGCCGGTTGCGCAGGGCGGAAAGCTGCTCGGAATTGTCTCAATGTCGGATCTGGCTGCGATCGCCAGTGACGAGGCGGAAAAGCTCCGCGGATCGTTAAATTTCTGCGCGTCGGTCATCGGCGCGCAGTCGTCGCAAAGTGGCTCGTCGCACAAAGCCGCGTAGTTCAACGCCTGACGCCCGCACGGGAGCCCGTGGATCTATACGAAGCGGCCCTTCCAGAAATCCCTGACCTGCTCGACAAAAACGATGTCATAAAATTCAAACGGCGACACCCGTCGCGTGAAAAAAGACCTGTTGCTGTTTGAGGCCTGATAATTTCAATCCGCAATAGCGTCGGGCACGGTTCTTGCTCACTGTCGGAAGCGAAACGATATAAACGGATGGTGGAAAATGGAACGTCGAATTGAAGACCCACCGAAGCACAAGCGCAAAGGGACGCCGCTGCTTGCGGTTATGGACGAAAGCTGCACCAGTTGCGCGGGCGCGCCTCTTTGTGAACCGCATTGTCCGGTGGAGGGCTGCATCAATTTGCTTTATGAGGAAACACCCAACGGCGGGCTGAAACCGTATCGCGTATGGGTGGACAATGACAAGTGCATCGGCTGCCAGATGTGCTACAGCGACGATTTAACCAAGGTTCACCGCTATAAGGAAACTGGAGAAATATTTCTGGAGTATGCGGGTAGATACTACGATAGCTCGAAGCGGCCGCTTGAGACGGACAAAGTGCCGAAGAAGTTTCAGATCGAGCTTATAGGCGCAGAGTCCGAAGACCGGCTGGACAAGAAGGTCTGCCCGTGGGACGCGATCAAGATGTACGAGTTCGACGAGGGAGCGAAACTTTCGAAGAACTTCTATGAACCGGAAAACATAAAGGTCATAAATGGCCTCTACGTCGCGGATGCGGAGGAAAAGAAGAGATTAGAGAAACAGCAAGAAGAGTTTTACTGGAAAGAGGCGAAATAACGCGACCTCCCAAGAAGGCGAAAGACCATGGGGCTTTTTTGGCACGGTCGAAGGGTGGGCATTTCGCATGCCGTGACCGCCCATATGATGTTTGGTGGAAAGACTCACCACGAAGCCCTTCTCAACACGCGCTTGAAATCGTCTGTAGCAAAAAAGGTCAAGTTTTCACACATTCTATTCAAATGGCATCAGAACTGACAGAGCTCATGCAGATTCTTTTTTACCTTCTTCTAACTTTTGTTGGGGGAGCGATGGTCGCGGTGTTGGCGATTCTTTTGATTATGCTCACTGCTGCGTTGGTCGCATGGCTGGCGGTACAAATCTCGTCGTTCAAGAAGCCGAGCAACCAGTTTGGATAAACAGAAAGGCTGATCGTTTGTGCGGCCGCTTCAACGTTTGTAAAGTAGGAACCTCAACCCGGCATTGCTTCACCTAACGGGCAAGGATATAGTTGCTCGCGTCTTAAGCCCGATAAGCATGGTAGACCATTACCTTCCATCATGCCGGTTCAGGATATGAGTGAGCACAGGAAAGTTGAGGAGGAAAAGCAAAGGCTTCTCCACGATCTCAAGGAACGGGTCAAAGAGCTCACCGCCCTCCATTACACAGCGCACTTGCTCCAGGATCCGGAGAGAACGATCCCGATCTTGCTCCAGCAAATCGTTGCGATTCTTCCCACGGCTTGGGAGCACTCGGAGCTTGCCACCGCACGCATCGTGTTTGATGGGATGGAATATAGATCCACAAATTTCGTTTCCACTCCTTGGACACAATGCGCACGTTTCACAACGGCCGGTGGAAAGCACGGCTTAGTGGAAATCACTTATCCAGAAAGACCGAGTCAAACCAAGCCTCCGTTTCTCGAAGAGGAGAAAAGCCTGCTTGATTCTCTCGCAGAAATGTTGCAGCTGCACTTAGAGCGCAAAGGGGCAAAGGAAAGTTCAGATGAGGTCACCCGGGAATTAGTTGAGCGCAACAAGGAACTGTGGAGCCTGCAGCAAGAAATGGCGCGCGTGGGACAGGTGGCAGCCTTAAGTTGGATGACCGGCGCCATTGCACATGAGCTGGGCACGCCGTTAAACTCCGTGCTTGGATACACCCAACTCCTAGCCCAAGAGGAGTTGCCCGAGAAAGCTCGCCGCCATGTGAAAACCATAGAGAGTCAAGTCCAACGCATGGCAGCTATCGTGCAATATTACCTCGATCGCACTCGTGGATCTACCAGCAAGCGCGGTCTTGTCAACCTAAACGAGTTGGTAAAGGAGACGCTGCTCCTTCTCAGACCCGTTTTCGCAGAGAAGGGTGTGAATGTGATTGCCGAATTGGCGGAGTTATTACCTTCGCTTAACGCCCATAGTGGATCACTACAGCGGGTGTTGATCAACCTGCTCAACAATGCCGTAGATGCTGTGGAGCAAGAAGGGAGAATCACGATTGCGACTCGGATCGCTCAAGCGACGGAGCAGCACCGTTCGGGCATTCTCATAGAGATCACAGACACCGGGGCCGGCATTCCGCCAGACCTGCTGCCTAGAGTTTTTGACTTTTTCATGACCACCAAGACTCCCGGCAGCGGGACCGGCCTGGGGCTCGCTGTTTGTCAGGAGATCGTCAAGGAACATGGAGGAAAGATAGCGATCAGCAGTCAAGTCGCAAAGGGTACAACGGTAGAGATCTTTCTTCCGACCGATCCGGCCGCTGGCCGCTCTCTCTCGAACGGGTGAAGCCGTGCAAGCGCGCATTCTGATTGTCGATGATGACGAGGTGAGCTGCCAGCTTTTCGCCGAAGTGCTCGAGGGAGATGGCCATAGGACACACCAAGCCCACAGCGGTGAAGAGGCGCTCGATCGCCTGCGAAAGGAATCTTACGATTTGCTGCTGGTCGATGTGCGAATGCCGGGAATCACCGGGCTCGAGGTAACCCGGACAATGCGGCAAGAGCAACCATCGCTGCCAGTTATCGTTATGACCGCGTTCGGCTCGATAGAAACGGCAGTCGAGGCGATTCAGGAGGGCGCCTACGATTACGTCTCGAAGCCCATGAACCTGGAAGAGCTGAAGAAAATTGTTTCCCGGGCGTTAGGTCAGAAGAAGTTGCAGGCTCAGGCCGGGACGAAGGTTGAGCAAATTGATGGTGCCGAGCCGCAGAAAACCGTCATAGGGAGAAGCCCGGCCATGGTTGAGGTATTCAAAATGGTAGCAAGGGCGGCGCCAACAAAAAGCACGGTGCTGATCCTTGGGGAAAGTGGCACGGGGAAAGAGGTGATTGCCCGCTCCATTCACCAACATAGCACCAGGGCGCAGCGCCCATTTGTGGCGGTGGACTGCGGGGCCCTCACAGAGACGCTGCTCGAGAGTGAACTGTTCGGACACGTGCGGGGTGCTTTTACTGGCGCTGTCGCCGATAAGAAGGGTGTATTTCAGGAGGCTCACGGTGGCACGTGCTTTCTCGACGAGATCGGAAACATTAGCCCTAACATGCAAGCGAAGCTCCTGCGAGTCTTGCAAGAGGAGGAAGTCAGACCCGTAGGGGGAAAAGAATGGATCAAGGTAGACGCGCGAGTCCTGGCAGCGACCAATAAGGATCTGGACGAGTTGATGAAAAATGGAGTGTTTCGCGAGGATCTATACTACCGGTTAAAAGTGGTTACCATCTGTCTGCCACCGATAAGGAAGAGGCCAGAAGATATCGTGGCACTGGCACAAAATTTCCTCAGGCGGTACAGCCAAGCGGCTGGCAAGGCCATTACAGGTATCTCAGAGGAGGTGATGGAAAGGCTACAAAAGTATTCTTGGCCAGGAAATATCCGGCAGCTCGAAAATGTCATCGAGCAAGCTGTGGTGCTTTCCAACCAGCCCATACTGACGTTGGAGGATCTACCGCAAGAGATACGCGAGGGCTTGGCTTCGACGGCCTCTTATGGTGGTGAGGGGGATGAGCAATTTCTGTTTTCGGACATACCGAGCTTGGAGGAGGTCAAAAAGCGTTACGTCCTCTACGTCATGAACCGTGCCCAGGGAAATATCTCCCGCGTCGCAAAGATGCTGGAAGTCGACCGGCGGTCCCTTTACCGTATGCTGGCGCGCTGGAAGATAGAACCTTTTAAGGGGCAGTAAGACAAAGTCTCATTTCTCAACCTATAGCTAACCTCGCCATCCCTCTAGGGCTCTCCTATCCTACGGTAAAAGAAGCTCTCGACGCAAATTCTTACCGCGTGCTTACCCACAAACGGCATGCTTATTGCGTTTCCAAAGGTAGTAAGCAAATGGAGGCTCAAGTGCGGGTTCTGATCGTAGAGGACGACGAGACTTTCTGCCAGTTTTTGGCTGAGATATTAGAAAGCAAAGGGATGCAGGTCGTCTGGACCACAGATGCCCTGGAAGGTTTGAAAAAATCCCAGTCTTACCCCTGTTACGATCTCTTTATTCTCGACGTTCGCATGCCCATGCTGCTTGGTACCGAGATCGCTTGGACGCTGAAACAGAATAAGCCCCAAGTAAAGGTAATTCTTATTTCTGCCTTTGCTGACGAATCATTGCGAGAGATCGCCGCGAAATTGGGGACTCCGCTTATGTCCAAACCGTTTTCCGCTCACGACTTGTTGCAGGTGATAGATGATTCTATAACCAACCCGGTCTTTTAACGAATCCATTGTATCGCTATCGCAAAAACCTCCATTTTTGAAGGCTGTCGGTTGTCCTTTACCTTCCTGATTTTTGTCCGAGTTTGGGCAGACATTCTTTCCTGCCGGTCCATGAGAATACAACAATGCCACACCGCCTCACAATTTTGCCTCATCTTAGGGTCTACGAAAATGAAACTTTCCGGCAATATTTTTAGAGGGTCGGTTTTTTCTCAAGTAAACGCGCTAAGCGCATTTCTTTTGAGCCGCGCGCCGGTTTGCTTCTCCGGCACGAACATTGCGGATGCACGTAGTTGTGGCTTTTGGCTAGATATTTGTTTCGCAAGACCAAAAGAACAAGAGCAGTCTCGAGGATTCCACTCAATGATCAGAGTCAAGCGTGTATACGAGAAGCCAGCGGCAAGCGACGGTAGTCGTTTTCTTGTCGACCGGCTTTGGCCCAGGGGATCGAAGAAAGAGACCTTGGCACTGGACGGCTGGTTCAAGGAGGTGGCCCCCAGTGATAGTTTGCGCAAATGGTTCGGACACGATGCCAAGAAGTGGAAGGAGTTTCGCAAGCAGTACTTTGCCGAGCTTCGCGTGAAGCCGGAGACCTGGCAGCCGATTATGGAGAGATCCCGCAGATCCGATGTCACTTTGCTTTACAGCGCCCGAGACTCAGAGCACAACAACGCTGTGGCCCTGAGGGGTTTTCTAATCGCAAAATTAAGAAAAAGAATGAGTGTCGCGGACTTTGTACGCAAATGATCGGGTTTCTTACGCTCGCCTATGTTCTCTATTATCAAGGCAACCGCGCATTGTCGCCACAGAGCCTACGAAGTCGGATTTTACGATATTGCAAAAAGAAAGGATCGACATGAGTAGCTTATCTTCAATTTTTGGCCTCATGGCTTTGGACGTGTTTTCTGCCGTTATTCTTCCTATCATCAGCATCGTCCTAATCAGTGTGGGTATCGCCGGGCTGGTGGTTAGTCTCGGAAGATGGAAGATAAGGATGGGGTTTTTACCAAGATTCAAAGGCCCTACCATGCCGAGACATCATGAGCAGGGCGGTATTTCCGAGTACAGTGACCGTCCTTATTAAAGGATAGGTAGGCGCTATGGCGAGTGGGTTCATGCCGGGATCGGTGTCAGCGCTGCAACTCATGCTGAAGTCGTACAAAAGCGGTCATACGATCATGTGGTTTTTCCACAGCGGAAAAAGCGCCGTTCTCTATGCGAATAATGTCCGGTCGCGTCGAGCGCATCCGCCATCTTCGTAAGTATGCTGAGGGCAACATGCGGGATCACAGCTTCTACTTTCGGGGACCGGCGGGACCGGCACAACCTCAAGGCCCAGAACCTTGTGATTTTTTCGCAGATTGCCGAGGGTATCAACGAAGAAACCTGGCTATTTCACTTGTACAGAGGCGACTACTCACGCTGGTTTCGCGAAGCGGTGAAGGACACGCAGAACGGATTGAGCAAAGGCAGGATTTGCGACCGGTGGAAACCCGAGGACTCATGATGAGCTTCATCGAAGGGCGCTATACGCTGCCGGAGTAGCAGTGGTTGACTGCACGATCTCGGTCTTGCCTCGGAGACGATTGCCGAGGAGGGGGAGACGTTCTTGGCGTGGGACGTACAGGGAGAGCTGGGACGCAAGCCGGGAGTGCTAGTTGCACTTACCGGCTACGGACCCCAATCGCCTCGCTGATGTACTTAAGGAAAAAGGGTACACGGTATTGGGCGTGCACATATGAGCTCCCGGCGCGCCATCGTGGTTCTGATGAGCCCGGTTTTACTCCATCTTCACGAGGGTAAGCGCAATATCGGGTGTCTTTGTCTGACCTTTGCCTGGAGAGGCGGGCCTCTTAATGCGGGATTGTTAACGAAGATTGTGCTCTCTTTTTTGGAGCATCAACGCTACAAGTGACACACAAGAAATCTGGTCCCAACAAAGATGGGATCTTGCGGATATCGTTAAGGTAAACGGGAGGAGAAAAACTGATGCAAATCAAAAAAATTCTTTGGGCAAGCGACGGATCAAAGGAATCGCGTGACGCACTCAGGTGGGCAGAGCTATGCGCCACGCGGCTCGGCGCAAGCGTGAGCGCCCTAAGTGTAATCGAAAGTCCGGACCTCTGCACATTGGAGGTCCCCGATGGTCTAAAAGCAGAAATATCGCTCATCGACCGTGAACTGGGGACAAGAGAAGCCAAGCGGCTTAGGCGCCTGGGAACTGTCCTTGAGCAAAAAGGAATCAAAGCGGAGACACGAGTTGTCAGGGGCATTCCGTATCAAGAGATAATCAAGGCGGCGCAGAGCCACGACGTCGATATGATTGCGATGGGAAAAAGAGGTCTCAATCTTTGGGGTCGAATGCTGCTTGGGAGCACGACGACCAAGGTCTTACGGGAATCGCATGTCCCGATCTTAACCGTGCGGCAGGCAGCGAAAAAGCCCGCTGTGAAGAAAATCCTTGTCCCCAGCAGCTTTTCGCTCGCTGACAATGTATCGCTGGAATGGGCGTTGGAATTCGCCGGAACATTGGGTGCTTCTGTGTTTCTCTTGCACATAATCCAAGCTCACAAGTCTTGGGATACGGTAAAAGGGGGATTCATGGGTAGACTGCGCAGGGTTGCTACCGAAAAGCTGGATGCGATGCTGGAGACGGTCCCAGCGCAGAAACGTAAGGGCGTACCCGAGTTCACGAGAGTCAAGGCATTTTCCCGGCCGTGGTCTGGTATCGTTAGTTTCGTCCGGGAAGAAGGCATTGATATGATTGTTATGGGCACGCATGCGAGAAAAGGCGTACCCAGATTTTTCTTGGGAAGTGTCGCCGAGCGCGTGATCAGGGAAGCTTCTTGCCCGGTCATTACCGTTAGGCCTTAGGCAGAGAATACTTTGAAAGAAACGGCAAACGACCATGATGATTGCGGAATGCTGATTACGTTTGCCATGAGCTGAAATTGTCATGACGAAAACTAGGGATTTCGACGGAAGCATTTCATGGAAAATCCCGAAGCGCATGAACGCCACACTTGCCGCGCATTTTTGCTACATCTATCAATCACAGATAAAGCAAGATTTTTCCACGCGCTGGAGACTTTCTTTGAAGCAGCCGCACAACGCTATGGCGAAAGCTCAAGAGAATCCAAAGCTCGCCGGGATGAAACGGTGAAACATTTACAACGTTGCAACTGTTTCATGCAACATCACTCTTTCCGGAACTCGGCGTGCAACATCGGTACTTTCGCGAGTTAATCTTCCCGTCTGCAGCTGGCATCTTTGTTGCTCTTACGTCTTGGCGGATGCTTGACGAGGCATCCGTAAAAATTCTTTAAAAGGAGGAAACGAAAATGGCTCGTCCAATGACCAGGTCAGAGTACGTGGCAGCTGAACAGAGCACAGACTACGCACATCAGGCCTATACGATTCTCAAGTTCGGGTTCACCGTCGCACCCATCGTTGCTGGGCTCGACAAATTTTTTAATTTGCTGGTGGACTGGACTCAGTATCTCACACCCCTGGTGCCGAGGTGGACCGGCATCGATGCGTCGGGTTTTATGATGGTTGTAGGAGTTATCGAAATAATCGCCGGGATCGTGGTCGCGGTGAAACCTAAGTTCGGTGCTTGGGTCGTCGCCGGCTGGCTCTGGGGCATCATTATCAATTTGTTGCTGGTGCCGGGATACTACGACGTCGCGTTGCGCGATCTAGGCCTCTCGTTCGGCGCTCTTGCCCTTGCCAGATTAGCCGAGCGCGAGGAATGAACTCGGCCCAAACCAACTGATAAACGGCTCCTACTCGGACTGTGGGGTGATGACTCGACAGGTCGGCTCTAGCGTCCGGCAGTAGGAGTCGGGATCCATCAGCACCATGCAGCACATTCATGATTACGCGATCATAGGCGATTGCCGCTCGGCGGCCTTAATCTCGCGCGAGGGATCCATTGACTGGCTCTGTTGGCCGCGGTTCGACAGCGCTTCGATTTTCGGCGCTTTGCTTGACCCGCACGCCGGTCATTGGCGAATCGCTCCCACCGCTCCCTTCAAAACCGAGCGGCGCTATATGGATGAGACCAACATTCTCGAGACCAGGTTTCGAACGGAAGGGGGTTCGCTGTTATTGATCGACCTCATGCCTGTCGCTTCAGAGGAAGAGCAAAGAAAACTCCTACTTCCCGAGCATGAGATCCTGCGCCTCGTCGAGTGCGAGAAAGGGGAGGTTGAAGTGGAGGTGCTCTTCGACGCGCGACCTCGGTACGCGCAGAAAAGCTCCCGGCTGCAAGATGGCGGCACGCTTGGGCTCCGGATCGAGACGGGCGACGGTTTACTCACTCTCCGGTCGAAACTTCCTCTAAGCCTTCGAGGCGATGGGACAGTCTATGCGCGGGCTCGCCTCCGCGCTGGAGAGGAACTTGATTTTTCCCTCACTTTTTCGGCCGAATGGCCGGCCGTCTTTCCGCCGCTCGGCGAGAGAACGCGCGCAGCGATCGATCGGTCAACTGCGTGGTGGAGTCGTTGGGCCGGGCATTTGCGATATGACGGCCCCAGCCGTACCGCGGTTATACGGAGCGCCCTTGTGTTAAGACTTTTATTTTATGCTCCCTCAGGTGCGATCGTCGCGGCGCCGACGACCTCTCTTCCAGAGCGCCTCGGCGGAACACTCAATTGCGATTACCGTTATTGCTGGTTGCGCGACGCTTCTTTAACGGTGCGCGCGTTACTGGGCCTGGGATGTCTGGATGAAGCCGACGCGTTCGTAAACTGGCTGCTTCACTCGACCCGGCTTGCGCGTCCCGAATTGCGGATACTTTACGACGTCTACGGGCGGAGTCCGCAGACCGAACGGACGCTTACTCATTTGATCGGATATGGTTCATCGCGTCCGGTTAGGATCGGCAACGCGGCTGTCGACCAGCTGCAGCTTGACGTTTATGGGGAAGTCATTGACGCGGTGACTCATTTCATCTGCGCCGGCGGCATATTGGATAGAGAGACGCGGCCGATGCTCTGCGCGTTCGGCGATTACGTCTGCCGCAACTGGCAAGAGCCGGACGAAGGCATCTGGGAGCTGCGCTCGGGACGCTACCATAACACCCATTCGCGCGTCCTTTGCTGGGTGGCTCTCGATCGGCTCGTTGAGCTTCACGCGCGGGGGCATCTCCCCGAGGCTCCCGCCAGTGAGTTTCAGAAAACCCGGGAGGCGATCCGTCGCGAAGTCGAAGAGCGCGCTTGGAATCCGAAGCTGCAAAGTTATGTAGCGCACTTAAATGGAAACGAGCTTGATGCGAGCCTGCTGCTTTTACCTTGGTACGGATTTGACAGCGCATCTTCGTACCGGATGCGCCAGACCTATGCTCGGGTGCGGGAGCGCCTCGGGGCCGGTGGTGGACTCCTATACCGCTATCGGGCCGGTGAATCGCCCGGCGAGGGAGCATTCGGCATCTGCAGTTTTTGGGGAGCGGAATATTTGGCTCTTGGCGGTGGGAGTACCGAGGAGGCGCAGGAAGTCTTCGAAGGGCTGATCGGTTACGCAAACGACTTGGGCCTGTTCGCAGAGGAGATTGACCCGGAGACTGGGGATGCCCTGGGAAATTTCCCCCAGGCGTTCACGCATGTGGGCCTGATCAACGCCGCGCTTTCATTGGCAAAGCGCCTGCATGGTGGAAAAGCAGTCGAGCGCGAGATTCCTGACAAAGATTCGTCGTTTAGCGCCGCGGTGAGGTTATGAACTGGGGCAGCTGGGCTCTCTGGGGATTTGTGGCTACAATCGTTCTAACGACTCTGATGGCCGGGAGCCAAGGGCTTGGTTTTACGCGGATGAATCTTCCTTACATGCTCGGCAGCATGTTCACGCCCAGCCGAGACCGTGCAAAGCTTATCGGTTTTTTTCTCCATTTGATTAACGGGTGGTTGTTTTCGCTCATATATGTGGCTGCGTTCCACCTCTGGGGCGCTAACGGGACTTGTGCACGCGAGCTTCGTTCTTACCGCTGGTATGCGGCTCATGCCCGTTCTCCACCCGCGAATGGCCAGTGAACAACAGGGACCTACTCTGATGCGCCAGCTAGAGCCTCCCGGTTTTCTCGCGCTAAACTATGGATTTCAGACTCCGATGTCAGTGGTCATTGCACACATCATCTTTGGCGTTATCTTAGGTACCTTCTATACTTTTTCCTAAGCTGACGCGGGGAAGTTCTGACGAGCGGGTTAAACTGGCGCTGCCGATTGTGGACATGATGATCAGATCGTATTTTTCCGAATGTACCAACGCCACAATGCTTTTATCAGCCGAGCCTCAGTACGAACGGAACAGCGAGAAGAATTCCATTCATGGTGAGCTGGTCGAACCAGAGCGGCGATCGCAATCCAAGTGTTAGCGTTCACTAAAGGTGTATTAAACAACTACGCTTCCAAGAGCTACGTAAGGCGCAAAAATGCCCCAATCGCCACACATTCTTGCCCCATCCTTGCCCTGAAAGTTTCGTGAAAAACGTGGCCTGAATGCCAATTTCAAGATGCGCTTTCGTAACCTCATTAACCTAAAGGGAGCCGTTTCTTAAGATCCTCGAGGTTAAACGGGCCTAGTTGGGCAATCAGCTCCCGGGCCGCATTTACCGCTCCCCAGATGTTCCACAAAAGCACCCCGCGAACGCGACTCTCGCGGAGGTAATATATCGCGCCCGAGCCGTTCTTCTCTGTCCAGCCTGTTACGATCTCAAGCCTAGGGTCTAATTCTCCCACAGCCTCGTAGCTCAATTCGAAAAGATCCGAATAGAAGGAAGGAAGGTGGTCATAAGGCTCTCGTTCGCCAGCCATGTTACGGCCCGCCAGCCGGCCCATTGTGTTGGCATTGTCTTCATGTTCCACACGAATGCGCTTGCTGAGCAAAGGATTATAAAAAGCGGCTACGTCTCCGGCCGCATGGATGTCTGGGTGGTTTGTGCGGAGGAACTCGTCCACCACTATCCCGTTGTCAACCTGGAGTCCCGCTCCCAGCGCCAGTTCGACATTTGTCTTGATGCCGATGCCGGCCACGACGCCATCCACGACGACCTCTCGATCCTGTGCGGTTTTCAAAGCGCGGCTCTTGACGGCAACGAAATCCCCGCGCGCTTCCACGTCCACGACTGCTTCTTCGGTAAGGAGCTTAACTCCCTTGTCTTCGTAGTACGCATTTAAGTAAAGCCCCAAATCGTGAGGAAACACGCGGCTCCCGATGGTCTGCTCAGGTGTGATCATCGTCACTTGTTTTCCGTTTGACGCCAAGCCTGCGGCAATTTCCGAACCGATAAAGCCACCGCCGATAACCGCAAAGCGCTGCCCTTTTTCAGCAAGCGCCTGCAACCGCCGATAATCCGTTATTGTCCTGAAGTAAATGATCTGGCCTGCTCCAAATGGGAGTTGCCGAGGAGATCCGCCTGTGGCCAGGAGCAGTTTGTCAAAAGAATGGGACGTTCCCTTATTATCGATAATGCGCTTTTGTTGCGGATCGATGCTCTCGACCTTGCAGCCGAGGTGAAGCTCCGCACCTTGATCCTCGGTTTTCCGCCAGATACTTGTCATAGGCGCTCCCTTCCAAAGATCCTTTGAAAGAGGTGGTCGGTTATAAGGCGGGTCAGACTCCATGCTGAACACGCCAATGGAGCGAAATGCATCTACTTCCCGAATACCTCTAACCGCAGCATCAGCGGTCATCCCTCCACCAACGATCAAGTATGTATAGTGTGACATTATGCCTCCTGATGATATTTTTCGCCGCGGATTCCTTTAATGAATTAGGATCGTCACTCTCGGTAAACTCGTCACCGCTGTTTCATCCGGTCCGAAATCCCCCGCGGCCTTGGCAAAAACCCGTCGAGTGGCTTTACAGTTCTATAAACTTACAAGCGCAAGGTTTATGCCAAAGCTGAACGCGCCGGCGCAAGTGTCTTATGCTCAAATACTGGAAATTGGATCACGGTAGAAGATCGAATGCGGCAAAATTGTGTGGGTAGTGTGGCATTCTTGCGCTCTTCGTCGTCCTCCTGTAGACGGATATTCTTTTTCTCGTTTCGGTTGTGCGAGTTTCCCTGGACGCCGGTTTCAACAACTGTTTTTAGTGCTCCAAGGATGCGATCATTGTCTTGAACTTTGCGCTTGTCCCAAACTCACTCTAACCGCTTTCAAGAATAGGGCGTCCTGTCCGTCGGCGTTTGATTACTCTACTCAAGAGTAGTGCCAGGAAACTGGCCCGTGTGAACGTCCAGCTATCCTTGATGTTTTTGCAAACCATCGAAAGTGATCTGTCTCGTGACGGTCGTTACATCCAGGATTTGGCACAACAGTTGCGATCTAAGTTTTTTAAAAATTGCATGACAAGATTCTTGTTCGGTCGTAAACGAGAGGTCTGGTAGACAGATTCGCAAATCAAACAAGAAATAAAGCACAAAGGCGGCATCATGAACCCGTTGAAAGAATTGCTGAAGCAAAGACAGTCCATCTGGTTGGATTACATCCAGAGACGACTTATTCAAAGCGGCGAGCTCAAACGGCTCGTGGAAGAAGATGGGGTACGGGGCGTAACCAGCAATCCCACGATTTTCGAAAAAGCGATTGCCGGCAGCACCGATTATGACGATGCCCTGCGTACCCTGCTTGCGAAGGATTCGCAAATCGAGGCAGGCAAACTGTTCGAGAGACTGGCCATCGAGGATATCCGCGAAGCGGCGGATATCCTGCGCCCCATCTACCATGAGACGGGAGGCGGCGACGGTTTTGTCAGCATCGAGGTGGCGCCGCATCTCGCTCATGATACCGCAGGGACGATTGATGAAGCTAAGCGATTGCGGGCGGAAGTTGACCGGCCGAACGTCATGATCAAAGTTCCGGCAACACCGCAAGGAATTCCGGCTATCGAAGCCCTCATTGCCGACGGAGTGAATGTCAACATCACTCTCATGTTCTCGATGAAGCACTACGAGGCGGTGGCACGGGCCTATATCCGGGGATTGCAGCGCTGCTCGAATCCCGGACAGCTCTCCTCGGTTGCATCATTTTTTGTCAGTCGCGTTGACATCGTGGTTGACGGCGCGCTGGAAAAATTACGCATAGAGGAGGCGAGAGCGCTTTTGGGTAAAATCGGCATCGCTAACTGCAAGGTCGTGTACCAGCGCTTTCGCGAGGTCTTTCATGGGGAAGGTTTCGCGATCGTGCGCAGTCGAGGGGCGAGGGTCCAGCGCCCGCTCTGGGCTAGTACGGGAACGAAAAACCCCAACTACTCCGATGTCCTCTACGTGGAAAATCTCATCGGACCTGATACGGTCAATACGTTACCTCCGGCCACACTGAACGCCTTCAGAGATCATGGTCGGGTGAAGGGTTCTACCTTGGAAGAAGGATTGAAGGAGGCAGAGTTGGATTTACGCCGCCTGAAGAATCTTGGCATTGATCTGGACGCAATCACTGAGAAGCTGCAAGCGGATGGTGTTTCCGCCTTTGCTGCGTCTTTTGATCAGCTACTGGCTGCGGTCGAGGAAAAACGCAAGAGAATTGTCGCAGGCGCAGAGTCCCTGGCTTCAACGTAAGCTAAGCAACGAACAAATGGGTTTGAGTGCCCCGGGTGCAAGGATCGTGGGCGTTACTAATGAATAATTGCGGAGGACACTTAACGGCGAGACCGATTCACAGGTTCCTTGTCGATGATCATCTTCGTCTGTCCGAATTGCTTGATCGGGCTACCTGCCGTCCGGAACAGATCGATTTTGCTGCCTATGCCGAGTTTCGTGCAGGCTTGCTCAGGCACATCGCCATGGAGGAAAAGGTCCTGCTTCCGTTTGCCCAAAAGAAACGTGGGGGCGAGCCACTGCCGATTGCCGCTAAACTCCGTCTTGATCATGGCGCGCTCGCCGCACTCCTTGTGCCCACACCGACTTTCGGGATCATCGCAACTATTCGTATGATCCTGGAACGGCACAATCCCATTGAGGAAGAAGCTGGGGGTCCCTATGAAACTTCCGAAGCGTTGGCCGGTTCGGAAGCAGAGTCGCTTCTCGATCGTCTACGCTCTGCTCCCGACGTTCGCGTGGCGCCCCATTCTGATGGCCCGTTAATCCTCCAGGCCATCACGCGTGCACTGGAAAGAGCAGGGTATCAATTTGGAGGAATATAAAGTTCGTAACAGCGCGACGAGAACCAGATTAGCCCCAAGTCCGGCGGCGAGCTTATGCGGCTCTCGCTTAGCTGCTGGCTGTTGAGATCAAAGTAAGAGAAGGAGGAATAATCTATGGTTAAAAATGGGTCGTATCAAGCTAAGCAGTTCAACCTTAGCGGACTTCATGGCATCTCGGATCGGACTTTGGAAATGCACTTCAAGCTGTATGAGGGCTACGTTAAAGAAACCAACCGGTTAACAGAAAGAATCTGGGATTTCTTGAAGGATGGGCATGTCGATCAGGAGGAAATGCCAGCCTACTCAGAACTGACCCGTCGTCTCGGCTTTGAATACAACGGGATGGTGCTGCATGAATATTACTTTGGAAACATGACTAAAGCAGCGTCGGGTGATCCGGGCAAGCAGTCTGCTTTCTATAAAGCCGCCGAGGCAGGCTTCGCTAGCTACGACATCTGGAAAGCCGACTTTGTAAGCATCGGCAAAATGCGCGGCGTGGGCTGGGCGATCTGCTTTCAGGATCCAAAACGCGGGCGGCTCACCAATCACTGGGTAACGTTGCACGAAATCGGCAATGTGGCGGGATTTAATCCAGTGCTCGTGATGGACGTATGGGAACACGCATTCCTGCTCGACTATAAACCCGCTGAACGCCCGAAATATATTGAGGCGTTTTTCGCCAACATTGATTGGAGCGTAGTCGAAGAACGTCTCCAGGTCGATACCAAAAACCAAAACCATGAACCTACGCGTTAATTGCGCGGCAGCTAAGCCGAGGAGCCGTCAATGATCCCGTGCTCTTCGAGAGGCTGCTTTGTCGTCGATGGCACTTATCTTACGCTTATAGGTAATCAAACCTTTAGAGAAGCTTGGAAAGGATCTACATGAGTATTTTATATTCAATTCTCGGCCTTATAGCTGTCGGCCTTTTTTCTGTCATTGCTCTCCCTATCATGGTGGTAATCCTCTTTGTTGGTGTTGCCGGACTGGTGGCTGGGTTCGGAAGGTGGAAGATGAGCAAGGAGCTTTCTCCGGAATTCAGGAGCCTTAGCGTGGAAGCGACTTATCGTGTAGCCAGGGAGGAGACATGACCAGACTATTCTCGATCAAACCATCGATGACGTTAAAGGGCCGCGAGTTCAGAGGACTGCGCGGTTGGGCAGGCAAGCCACTTCATCCGCCGCTTACCGATTTCCCGATCGTCTGTTATGTGCTGGTGGCGGTATTCGATGTCATCTCTTATTTTGGCGCCCATAGTGGTGTAGCCCGAGATTTCTTTGTCTCTGGTACCTATGTGATCATCGCCGGCGCCATCGTCTCTCTGGGGACCGCCCTTACGGGCTTTTGGGATTGGTGGAAGGGCATGGACCGACAACCATCAACCGGGTTTCCGGGCAAAGCCAAACACACGCAGGTTTGGCGCACCGCCAACTGGCACATGGCCGTGATGCTCACTGTCACTGGCATCGTGATTGTGGACATTATCGTCCGTCTTTTGCAGTTCGAAGAGGCGAACACCAGATTCTCCACGATGATCCTATCGATCCTTGCAGGAGCGCTGGTTTCCTACGGCGCGACATTTGGGGGCTCTCTGGTTTACGACTACCAGTTCAATGTGGAAAGCCTGGATGGCTCGACCGCATGGGACGAGACGGAAACCGATCAAATGCCGGCCGACAAGACTCATCCGCGTTGAGGCAAGGAAATCTCAGGCGGATCGAGTTCTAGCGCTCCGTAGCGTGCCTTCGGCTTCTGATCTCTATACGCCGCCTCAAGGAAGAGACTATAGAACTGGGGGAATTGAACGAGCAGGTGAGAGCAGGCCAAGAAAGAAGATCGCTCAGAATCATGACGTCTTCTTCGCGCGCAGCCGCTCGATCAGGCCGGTCACCTCTTCGAGGCGGGCGCGGACTTCCGCCTCGGCTTTTCGCGCTTCCTCGGGTGGCGCCCCTTTGTCCACCGCGTCTTCATAAGCGGTCACCGCAACGCCGAACACTTTCAACACGCGACGCGTCTCATCGGTTGGCATAGCTCATTCCTCCTGTCATTTCGCAGTTCCCAGTTTCCGAGTTCCTGAGTTTCGAGTCGACCGGAACCAGAAACTCGGAACTCTTCATGTTTGAATCCCTAGCTCCCCCAACTTGCTCTCGGGAATAGATCCGTTTTCGTCCCATCCCCTTGCCCGATAATATCCCAGGATCATCTCCCGAAGTTCTTTGGCGGTTAAGCCGACACCCTGGGCCACGCCAGTCGGGAGAGTTTCGCTCAACAAGCGTTGCGGCAGCCAGTCGTCTTCAGGCCGCCAACCTTCACGCATGTTAAAAAGTTTCTTGAGCGAATGGATTCGCTCGCCGGCGCGCCGCAATTCGGCGCCCGAGCAGTTCCATCCGGTGACCCGATTGAGCAGTTCGGCGGCCTCACCGTAAAAGTCCGTGAAACACTTGCGCAGGAATTTACAGACTATCAGTGAATCGAGCACCGCGGCGAAATCTTCCGAGGCTGCAACCAGAGCCCCTCTCCCTGAGTCAGCGCGCAGCCTGTCGACTTCGCCCGAGAAGTCAGCCTCGTACGCCCCGGAGCGGTTATGGCAGGCGCCGCGCGGGCTCACGGCCAAGCCGAGAGCCATCGTCTTCAAGCTGCGCGGCTCATATCCTGGAAGCTCGAGTCCCTTTACGTGCATCGCCCAATACAAACTCTCTCCGCCAATCTCGCAGGCGGCGCGCTTTGAGCCTTCGGCCAGCAGCGCGCCGACACCTCTACGCTCGGCGATGGCCGGAATCGCAGCGAGAAGAGCATCCGCTTGGCCAAAGCGCAAGCCAAGCTCTCGAGCTTCGGGCAAGAGTCCGTGTTCGCTGCACTCCATTGCCCAGGCCAAGGTGCCACCGGTGCTGATGGTGTCCACTCCATAGAGATCACACAGGCGCGCGGCCTGGAGCACCACGTCCGGATCTTGAATTCCGCAAAGCGGACCCAGGGCGAAAAGGGTTTCGTACTCCAGGCGCTGCTCCTCGCCGGCGAGGGACTTGAACAGGCGCTCGCAGCGGATCGTGCAGCAGGCGCAGCCATGTCTCCGGCTGAAGTTGTTTTCCGTCAGAGTTTCTCCGCTCAAGGCTTCGGCGTGATCAAAGGTCGATTGCTGGAAATTGCGCGTGGGCAAAGTGCCGAGGCGATTGAAAACCGCTAGGTTGGCGACAGTGCCGATATTTCGATACTTGTCGGTGAGTGAACCAAGACTGCGCGAGCTGAGAGATTTTGCGATCGCTTCGACGCCTTTTCGATCGGCTACCTCGGTCTCTCGATCTCCGCATAGGGCAATTGCCTTCAAATTCTTCGATCCCATGACCGCGCCGACCCCACCCCGGCCGGCGTGACGCCCTTCGTTGCTGATGGTGGCAAAGCGCACTCGGTTCTCTCCCGCTTTGCCGATGGCAGCCACCCGCGTTGCCGGAGAGCTCAACTCGGTGCGGATCAGGGATTCGGTCTCGCTTGCATTTTTTCCCATCAAGTAACCGGCGTCCCTGATCTCGACGTTCTCATTATGGATGTGGATGTACGCCAAAGAAGCCGCCTGGCCAGTAATCATTAGGCCGTCCAGACCTGTGCGCTTGAGTTCGAGGGCGAAGTAGCTGGAGGAGAGCGAGTCGGCGATGAAACCGGTAAGCGGGGATTTGGTGACGACGGCAAACTTGGCGGTGGTGGTGAGACCAGTGCCGACTAACGGGGCGCTGGTAAAGATTAGCGGGTTGGCGGGAGAAAAAGGATCGACTCCTGGCGTGGCATAATCGTAGAGGAGGCTTGTGCCAAGGCCAATGCCGCCGAGGACTTCCCGAAGGCGCGACGGCGCAAGATCATGCCAGGAGATCCGCCCGGTGCTCAAGTCGATGTGCAGCAAGCGGCCGTAAAACCCATGCATCGCTCAGCCTCCCGCGTCCGCAGAGAGTATGAAAATCTTGTCACCCGGATTAATTTTAGCGCTCGCGCTGCGAATAAAGTTCAAGCCGTTGATATTGCAGGCGTAGCCACTAACGAGAGCCGCGCCGTCGGAATTGATAACCCGCCCGACCAAGACCGGCAGTCTTGCCGCAAGGGCAGTAAGCACGTCGGCGAGACTAGCTTCTTGCGGCAGTGATAGAGAAACCGATCTGGTCTTCGTAAGCAAGCGGGCCACACCAAAAAGTTCGACGGTGACGGAGACGAGATCAGGGACCGGGCGAAAAGCGGTTTCGCTCTCTCCGTGTCTCGCTTCCCGCCATCGTTTAAGTGCCGACTGGTAATCTTCCGGCGTGTTCATATTGAGAAAACTCAAACCCTCAGGATCGAAACGACGGATTTCCTCCTCGCCGACTTTATATGTCCGTACCTTGTCATAGAGAAAAATCGGCCGCAACTCACCGCGCTCAAGCTGCTCTTTAAGGAGCGGCAGCACGCTTCTCCGATAGACCGCGTGCAGCGGCTGAAAACGGTTCTCCCAATACGGTACCACCACGTCGTAATCCGAGATTTGCGATAGCAGATTCGAAATCAAGGAAAAATTGAGGAAGGCGACATCGCAGGACGTCACGAAGCAATACTCCTCGCCGGCGGCCTTGAGCCCGTAATAAATGCCGCCCACGGGTCCCTGAAACGGTACTTCATCGCGCACCAAGGTCGCCGGCAGTTGGGGCAGTTCCTGTTCGGGCGCTGCGACGACGACGATATCCGAAAAAAGATGTTGCAACGCCCGCACGATATAAGCGATGAGCGGCTCGCCGTTAAAGGGGAGCAGGGCCTTGGGCCGGCCCATGCGCGAGCTCTTGCCGCCGGTTAAGATCACAGCGCTAGCTTTGGTGATCGGCTGATGACTATCCATCTCTCGGCTTTCCGGCCAGGCGCAAAGGACCAGTTGTGATCGGTCTCCTCCGCGACGGCGTTCCCAATGGCCGACCTTGGTCTAAGATTGTAGGTTTATAAGAACTTGCTAGTCAAGGTGCGTATTGAACCGCCGGCGATGTCGATGAAATGAGACAATTACGGAACGTAGGGATTGTCGAGGGCGGCTTGTTTCATCTGCGCGTGGAGATCGACCATGGTCAGCGCGCAATATTCCATCGAATAGCCGGCGCGAAACTCAACGCTCTCCTGCAATGCCCGGGTAAGCACCGTGCGGTTAAAGGCGCCGTGGCCCATCGCCTCCTCGCCGCTCTCGCCGATCTTGTGCGTATCCATATCCGCTTCTTCGTGGATGGAAAAATAAACCGCATCTTGCTTGCTAAAGCCGTAGTGTGTCGTCAGTGCCGTATACCACTGGCCCGACCACATCGACAGTGATTCTTCGAAGACATGGAGCCCCCAGAGTTCGACGATGGAGCCGTCGATGAAAATTTTATGGCAGAAGTCATTGATAGCGCGCGCCGCGGGCAGATAGGGATCTTCCAGCATCTCTTTTTTGTCGAGGCCCATTTTCTCGGCGGTCTGGAGCAGAACTAACACGTGCCCGGGAGCCCTTGGGGAAATCAATTCGTCGGCGATCTTGGCGCAGAACGGTCCCAGAAGGTCGAAGTGGCGGACGAAAAACGGCAGATGAGTGTAGTAAGACACCGCATTGAGGGCGTTGACCTCCAGCGAGAAATGGCCCCAGTTCTTAAAAAACTGCCGCATCGCCGGCATCGGCAGTTTCCCGTCGCGCAGCTGCGTCATGAAGGTGCCTTTGTGGATTTTCTCGTGGGCGTATTTGTAAAGCGTCGAATAGAGATAGTCCACGTAGGCTTGGGCTTCTTGTTCGGTGAGACGTTCTCCCGCTCTTGGCTCCTTGGGTTTGCTCATGTTGTTCCTCCGAAATGGCAAATGCAGTCGCGAGCTTTGGTTACTTCGACCGGCTATCATCGCCCCTTATCCTTGTCAAGTTAGCGAGCGCGCGTTGGAATTAAGTTCGCACTGCGTTAAGATCGCTTCATGGCGACTGAGCCGAGCAAGATTCTCGAAACTTTTTCTAATCCGCGCCCGCAGCGCGATTACGAGATCAACATGGAATGTCCCGAGTTTACCTGCGTATGCCCGCGGACGGGACAACCGGACTTCGCCAACATCCACGTCCGCTACGTGCCCGCGGAACTCTGCGTCGAGCTCAAGTCGCTCAAGCTCTACCTCTGGTCCTATCGTAACGAAGGAGCGTTTCACGAGGCGGTGGTCAATCAAATTCTCGATGACCTGGTGCGGGCCATCCGGCCCAAGTCGATGACCGTCGTCGGCGACTTTAACGTCCGCGGCGGCATTCATACGACGGTCACCGCGATGTATCCGTAGTCCTGGTGCGGCGGCGAATTGAAGCATTGCTCTCGGTGCCGGTCGGCAAACGCATGAGGTATGAATGCAGCGGCTAACATTTTTCAATCCCTGCCGCGTCAAAGGTCTATTAATCTGTGAATAAGTTGTGCACGAACAGTGGCCGGATCGGGGAAAGTCCGCGCGGGCCAAAGAGTTTTCGCATTTTAGAGTTTATCAACAGCAACCTTCGCCGCCGAAACTCATGAAAAATCGACCGATTCGGCGAACAATTCTATTGATTTTAGTTCGCAATGGGTGCAAAGATTTGCAACTAAAACATCGGCTCGGGCATTATACGTATCTAGCTCGAACCATGTGATCGATGGCGGCACCTTGACCCATGGCAACTCTTGAAGACAATCTCCGCAAAATCCCGCCACAAAACCTCGAAGCGGAATCCTCCGTGCTGGGCGGCATCCTGCTTGAGAACGATGCGATCAACGTCGTTTTGGAGCTTTTGCGCCCGGAGGATTTTTACCGCGAGTCGCATCGAAAGATTTTTCGCGCCATGATCGAGCTCTCCGACCGCAGCGAGCCGGCGGATGTCATAACCTTGAGCGAGTGCCTCAAGGGCCGCAGCGAGTTGGAGGCCGTGGGCGGCACCGCCTATCTGGTGTCGCTGGCCGATTTCGTGCCCACTGCGGCCAACATCGCTTTCTACGCCCGCATCGTTCGCGAAAAGGCGATCTTGCGCAGCCTGATTACCTGCGCGACGGCGATCGCCACCAGGGGATACGAAGAGCAGGGCAACGTCGAAGAATTTCTCGACAGCGCCGAAAAGGTGATCTTCGAAATCTCGGAAAAGAAGATAAAGGCGTCCTTTGTTTCCGTCGGCGAAATGATCAAGGACACGCTGAAGACCGTCGAGAAGCTCTACGAGCGCAAAGAGATGATCACCGGCGTTTCCACCGGCTACGAGGACCTGGACAAGCTCACCGCCGGGCTTCAGCCGTCGGACTTGATCATCGTCGCCGGACGGCCCGGCATGGGTAAAACCGCGTTCGCTCTCAACGTTGCGGCCCACGCAGCGTTCAACGGTACCGGCGCGGCGATTTTTTCTCTGGAAATGGCCAAGGAGCAGTTGGTGCTGCGCATGCTTTGTTCCGAGGCGCGCGTCAATAGCTCAAAAGTGCGTTCCGGTTATCTAGGAGAGCGGGATTTCCCGCTGCTCGCCAAAGCGGCCGGGAAGCTGCACGACGCGCCGATCTACATCGACGATACGCCGGCAATTTCGGTGCTCGAACTACGCGCCAAGGCGCGCCGCCTGGTCCGCGACCGGTCAAAGAAAATCGGTGTCGTGGTCGTCGATTATTTGCAGCTGATGCGCGGTATGGGAACGGCCTCCAACCGCGAACAGGAGATTTCCGAAATTTCGCGCTCCCTCAAAGCGCTGGCCAAAGAATTGAGCGTGCCGATCATCGCGCTATCGCAGCTCAACCGCCGCGTCGAAGACCGCGGCGACCGCCGCCCGCAAATGTCGGATTTGCGCGAATCCGGGGCCATCGAACAGGACGCCGACGTCATCATGTTCATTTACCGCGACGAGGTCTACAACAAAAATGACGACAGCAAGAAAGGCGTCGCCGAAGTCATCGTCGCCAAGCAACGAAACGGTCCCACCGACACGGTCAAACTGACCTTCCTGGGCGAATACACCCGCTTTGAGAACTATACCGAACGGGATGAGTACGGGTACGGAGAGGCAGATGAAGCTTAGGCGCTCGAGTCAAGCGGGCGCGATCAGCCACTGATTTGAAGCATGCATGAAAAATCTTCTGGGTAAGTGATCATGCCGCGAGGCCGTGATTTGCGTTTCTCGATCTCCCGATACGGCAACTATGGTGGCAGCCTCCTTAAGCGAAGTTTCTCCCCAATCAAGTGCGCCATGCTGGACACTCCCTTCGGGTGTCAAGCGCAATGCCACTTTCCTCATTCAAAGGGCTTGGTGGGGCGAAATCCTAGATCGCGGTACCAGCGGCGTACCTCATCGAAGCCGGCGATGTTGTCAAAGTAATTGTCCTGGCGCCCCGTGCCCTTCAGCTCTAACAGCATCGTTCGAGCCGCGGCCAGCGCAGCCATCGAGACGCTGGAAGTTACGAGCGCCACTTTATAGCCCAGCGCGAAGAATTCTGCCATCGACTCTATGCCTGCCCGCGGCCAAGGGTTTATGAGTGGGGCGGGCGCAGTCGCGCCGAACCATTTGTGGTCCTCGGCATCCGTCAGATGAACGCCGATGGCATCAATCCCGGCCTCGACATACGCCCCAATCCGCTGCAGCACTTGCTCGCGGGATTCGACCGCCCGGGCATCGCAGCGGACTACCAGAACCAAAGCCGTATCGGTACGCGCGTCGGCGGCCGCTTTGATCTTATCGGCCATCTCCAAGACTGGCACTGGAGGACGAACATCATCGATGCCATTTTGGCCAAACATACTATCTTCAAATCGGATACCAGCGACGCCGGCGCGCTCGAAATCGCGCACGGCGCGCGCGGTTTGCAAGGGCCCGCCATAGCCGGTCTCGCCATCAACCAGCATCGGGATATCCAGGACTTCCGCAATTGTACCCGCTCGGTCCGCCATCTCGGTCATAGTTACCATGCTGCAGTCGGGAAGCACGAGGCTCCGATGCATCCCGTTGCCGGCGAGGTGGAAAAGCTTGTAACCACAGTCTTGGATCAAGCGCGCGAACATGGGGTCCGGCGCGCTAGGAGCCATGACTCCTCCCGGTGCATGCAAAATTTCTCGGAAGCAAAGACGCTTGTCGTGATCGTTCATTTCATTATTTCCTTTGCTGCGCAATTATCGTGGACAGCTTCTCTCTGGAGAAACTTTTTGTCAACAAGGTTAGGCGGCCCAACGGCGTCTAAACAACGGGACATACCTTAGTACCGGGAGAGAAAACCTGTAGCTGGCAATCCCAACCCCATCCGCAAGCACATCGACCAATGAAGATGTTCGATTGGGTAAGAAATTCTGAACGACTTCAATCAATAACCCGTAGCTTAATAACGCAAATACCTTGGAAAATCCCAAATTATTCTTAGGAAACGAAAAATCTACCAACAATGCCAAAACATAGAATGCAAAAATGTGGTTCGCTTTGTCGGATATGTCTTTTAGCACGGGATATTGCTGCGGCGTGAATGCGAGATGCGTAAGGGCTATCAGAGTCACAGTTAGTAGGACTCGAAAGGCGAAGATGTGAGTTCGTGACACGTTAGTATTGAACCTCTTTTGGTTTACAGAAGAACGAGGCCTCGAGTGAGCGACTTGCTTCGCGGCCGGATCGATCTCTTCAGCACTGACGCGCTCATCGACACGCTTGCCCGCCTGGGTGTCCGTGTACGGCTCGTCGTCAAACCGTCTCGCCGCAGCCTCAAGGCTGCCTAACGAGAATGTAGAAAAACCCCTGTAGAGGCGGTTTTCGGCACCTCATCGCGGCGCGTTCCTTTTTCCAAGTCGTTCGAAAATCCCGTGTTGTCGCTGTCAGAGAACCGCTTCACGAGGAGATCGTTGTGGAACTGGTCAACGAATTCGCAATTTGGAAGATCGTCGCTTACATCGGCTTCAATTTCTAGCGGGTGGCATCTGGGACTTTTCCTACAGCCTCAACGCAGCGTTGAGCGGCGCGCGAAAAGCATCCGACTCAAACGCATTGTTAGAGCAACCGTTTACTTAGGCACATCTTCTAACCGGATACCGCGACCGGCTCTTAAGCTCTTTCGCGCTTGTTCGACGCGCTCAAGGAAACGAGGATCGTTCTCAAGTTTGTAATCAAACCAGTCGTCCTCTGACTCGAATCCGATCAGGACACCCGCTGGTTTTCCATGCCGAGTTATGACAATCGCCTGCTTCTCCGCCTCGCGCAGAAACCGTGAAAGATCATCTTTGATCTCAGATAAAGAAACTTCTTTTATTCGGGCTTTCCGAACTGCTCCAGCCATATTGCAGCCTCCGATTTGGGGACAATAGCCAAGACCTCAACGGACTCGGCTGATACGTCGTAGAATACTCGAACCTCGCCGACACGAAGTCGATATTGCGGTCGCGCCAGGCCGCGCAACCGCTTGATCCGGCTCCTGCTCGTTTTTATCGGTTCGTGACGAAGATGCATTTCAAGAGCATCTCGGACCCTCCCGGCAGGCACAGAATTCGCCGCACCTTGGCGGATATGTAGAATTTCATCTTGTCCTTCCGACTCCGATTCCTTTAAAAATGCTTAAACGGAGCTTTGCCGATGGCAAACACGTTAAAGCCCAGCTCGAACAACTTCTTGTGATCGAGAAGGTTGCGGCCGTCGAAAACAAAGGCGGGACGCTCCATGGACCGCAGAATTCGCTGGTAATCCAGATCCTGGTAGAGCTTCCAGTCTGTGAGGAGGGCCACCGCATGAGCACCTTCCGCGGCGCAGTACGAGTCGGCCTCAAAGCTGAGACCTTCTTTGACATCGTGCAAGTCCTGCCTGGCATGGTCCAGGGCTTTTGGATCGGTGATCACCACGTGCGCGCGTTCTTCCAGCAACCCTCGAGCAATCACAAGAGCTGGTGACTCCCGGGTATCGCCAGTGTCGGCCTTGAAGGCAAAGCCAAAGAGCGCGATCCGCTTCCCGGCGACCGTGTTGAACATGTTCTCCAGGATCGTGCGAATGAAACGATTCTCCTGCCATCCATTAATCTTGACGACAGACTCCCAGTACTCCGCCACTTCGGTCAAGCCGTAGCCGTGGCAGATGTACACCAGATTCAGAATGTCCTTTTTGAAGCAGGAGCCGCCGAAGCCCACACCGGCCTGTAAAAACTTGGCGCCGATCCGCGAGTCCTTGCCGATGGCTTTGGCAACTTCAGCAACGTCAGCTTGGGTTTTCTCGCACAAGGCAGAGATAGCATTGATGGAGGAAATGCGCTGCGCCAAAAAGGCGTTCGCTGTCAACTTGGACAACTCGGCGCTCCACACATTGGATTCGAGGATACGGTCCCGCGGGACCCAGTGAGCATAGATATCGACAATGGCTTTGCGGGCGGCAAGGCCGGTGGGAGTTTCTTGTGAGCCAATTAGGACGCGGTCGGGATTTTCCAGGTCGGCAATTGCGGTCCCTTCCGCCAGGAACTCCGGGTTGGAAACTACTTCGAAATGGACATTTTTCGTGTTGTTAAGAATCCGCTGCATGGCTTCTGCCGTTCTGACTGGCAGGGTGGATTTCTCCACGACAATTTTATCGGTGGTGGAGTGGGCGAGAATCTGACGCGCGGTCTTTTCCCAGAATTGCAGATCGGCGGCCTTGCCTGCGCCCTGGCCAAAGTTTTTGGTGGGCGTGTTCACCGAGACAAAAATAATGTCGGCGTCGCTGATCCCTGCTTCTACTGCGGTAGAGAAAAAGAGATTCACACCTCTAGTCTTTTGTACCAACACATCCAAACCAGGTTCATAAATAGGAAGCGAGTCGCTATTCCACGCCGCGATTCTGGCGGGATTGATGTCTACAACTGTGATCTTGTAGGGCGGGCACTTGGCAGCGATCATCGCCATCGTCGGTCCGCCTACATAGCCTGCGCCGATACAGAGAATCTTCTTTTCAAACTCCATAGTTTCTCCCACACTGCCTGCTTATCCCACTCCAGCATTGGAGCTATAAGGAAAACGCGCAATAAAGTAATTACTCCAGCGCGGAATGCCCGTCCCCATTATCCGCGTTCGGATATTTTCTGTCCAGAGCGTAGGGCAACACGACACGCCCCAATCCTTTTTGCAAATTCTCTTCGTGCAGTCTTCACATAGCCGATCTCTTTGCCCAAGACGTGGTGACGGGTCTCCATTGGCTCACACGTCGCGCAAATTTTCCCGTCGTCATTCTGATTCCATCGATTAGGAACAGGACTCACGGTGGAGGACGCGGAGTAAAGATTTCTTCATTAAGAAATATTCCAAACTTCGCGAACTCCGTGGTGAAATAACGATTAGTGCTTTGATGGCTGCTCTGCGGCGCTGGGTTCTTTCCGGTTAAATTCGAGTTTCGAAATCCGCAATTTTTTCTATTGCCGCTGGCGCGCTTGGGATAGGCGCAAAATTCGCCTCACCTTGGCGGTGATATCGTCCGCCCCCAGAATATCGCTGATGATCGCCGCTGAGTCGGCGCCGGCTTGCCAGACCTGCGCGACGTTTTCCTCTTTGATGCCGCCGATGGCGACGATGGGGATTTTTACCGCCTGGCGTATTTGGCGCAGCATGTCTACGCCGCGGGCTGAGTAGCCGGTCGCTTTTGTCGTCGTGCCGAACATCGGGCCGAAGCCGATATAGTCGGCGCCGTCGCGTTCGGCCACTGTGGCTTGTTCCACGCTGTGGGTCGATATGCCGATGAGCTTTTGGGCCATTAATTTTCGCGCGGCGCCGAGCGGCAGGTCTTCCTGTCCGAGATGAACGCCATCGGCGTCACATGCAAGCGCGATATCGATCCGGTCATTGACGATCAACTTGCAGCCGTGGGCCAGGGACGGCGCGCGCGCTTCCCGCGCGAGGACGAGGAAATCTCCCGGCGCCATGATTTTCGCCCGTAGCTGGACGATGCCGGCGCCTCCCTCTAGCAGCCGGCGCAATACGATTATCCCATCGAGTCCTTTCGTGTGCTCGGGGTCGAGAATCGCGTAGAGCGGCGGCAAGTTGAGCGGCGGCATGGAACGGTCAGTTGTGTTCTTTTTTGAGCTCGATGTGGAGATCGGCGATCTTCTTGCGCAGCGTGTTGCGGTTGATGCCGAGGATCTGCGCGGCGCGAATCTGGTTGCCGCGGGTTTTTTTGAGCGTCAATTCGATCAGCGGGCGCTCGATTCTTTCGATGACCAGCGAATAGAGATTGTCTACGTCCACGCCTTCGGTGCGGCGGAAGTAGTCTTCAAGCTTGTGCCGGATGATCTCTTCGAGAGAAAGCTGATCCACTTCAACGGCGGCCGCGACGGGGCGGTTGTGGAGGGTAAAATCGTTGGGGAAAAGGACCGGGCCGGAGGCAAGCACCGCCGCGCGGATCAGCGTGTTCTCGAGCTCGCGCACGTTGCCCGGCCAGGTATGATCTTCCAAGAGCTTTTGCGCTTCGAGGGAGACGCCGGAGATCTGAATGCCCATCTCGCGGTTGATTTTATCGATGAAGTAACCGATCAGAAGCGGGATGTCACCGCGCCGCTCGCGCAAGGGCGGCAGCACGATAGGAATCACTTTCAGGCGAAAATAAAGATCCTCGCGAAAACGCTTCTCCTTGACGGCTCTTTCTAGATCATGGTTGGTTGCTGCCAGAATGCGCACGTTGGCTTTCAGCACTTCACGGCCGCCCACTCGGCTGTATTCGTGATCTTGCAGGACGCGCAGCATTTTGGTTTGCAACTCCAGGGGAATGTCGCCCACTTCGTCGAGAAAAAGCGTGCCTTGGTCGGCGAGCTCGAACTTGCCGGCGCGCCGGTCGAGGGCGCCGGTGAAGGCGCCCTTTTCATGGCCGAAGAGTTCGCTCTCCAGAAGGTCGCGGGGGATTGCCGCGCAGTTGATCGCCACGAAGGGCTGGTTCCAGCGCGGTGAGTTATAATGAATCGTCTTGGCGACGAGTTCCTTACCGGTGCCGCTTTCTCCTAGAATCAGAATCGTCGCCTGCGTGTCCGCCACCTGCCCGATGGTTTTGTAAACCTTCTGCATGGCCGCGCTGGTGCCGATGATGTTGATCCCCGGCTCGAAGCGTTTCTTGATTTCTTCCTTGAGCTCGCGGAAGTCTTGTGTCAATTTGCGGCTTTCCATGGCGCGCTTGACCAGCAGCAGCACCTCGTCGAGATCGAAAGGCTTGGTGATGTAGTCGAAGGCGCCGGTCTTCATGGCGCCGATGGCGTTGCGCATGGTGTTCTGCGCGGTCATGAGAATCATCGCGGTGTCGAGGCCCGCCGCCTTGAATTCCTTGAGTAGCTCCACGCCGTCGGCGTCGGGGAGCTTGATGTCCATCAGCGAGACGTCGAAGTGGACCTCGTCGAGGCGCCGGCGCGCGGTGGCGCCGTTGGCCGCCGTCTGGACCCAGTAGCCCTCGTTTTCCAGGGCTTTTTGCAGCACGAAACGGAGCGACTCCTCATCTTCGGTCACTAGAATTTTTCCCTGGTCCATCGCTTTACTCTGCCACCACCAGCGAAACTTTGAAAGTAGTTCCCTTGCACTCGTTAGTTTCGACGCGGATCAGGCCGCCATGTTCATTGATAATCCGATAGCAGATCGCCAGGCCGAGCCCGGTGCCGGAGTTTTTCGTGGTGAAGAAGGGCGAGAAGATATGCGGCAGGTCTGCTTCCTTGATCCCCGCGCCGTCGTCGGCGATATCCACCCAGATGAAGCGGCTCCGCCGTCTCCCTTGCGCGCGGACGTGAAAGTCGGTTTCCAGCCGGGTGGCCAGCGTCAAGGCGCCGCCATGGTCCATTGCCTCGTAGGCGTTCTTTACTAGATTGAGAAAAACCTGCATAAGCTGGGCGCGGTCTCCTCTGATGGGCGGCAGGCTGGGGTCGAATTGCTTTTTCACCGTTACGCTTTTTTCCGGAGCGGCTTGGCCTTCGAGTAAGAGCACTTCTTCCAAGATTTCATGGATGTTGACCGGCGCAAAGTTCAATTGCCACGGTCGCGACAAATCCAGAAGCTGTTCGATGAGTTGGTTTACGCGACCCACTTCGCGAATCATGATATCCGTATAGACGCGCAGCGAAGCGTCGCCTTCGACGGCGCGGCGCAAGAGTTGCGCCGCGCCCTTAATACCGCTCAGGGGATTGCGGATCTCATGCGCCAGGCCCGCCGCCAGCGTGCCCATCATCGCCAGCCGGTCGGCCCGTTTCAAGTCCTCTTCCAGTTCTTTGCGGCGTTTGTCGTCGCGCAGGAGAAGAATGCTGCCGACGAAACCGCCCGCGTCGTCCCGCAGCGGCGACGCGGTGATGCTGACCGGAGTCTTTCGTCCCCGGCGGGTGACAAAATCCCCTTCACCCCTGGCGCTTTCCTGGCGCGGCGGCTGAGTCTTTCTGGCCAGTTCCAATAGCCAAGGCTCGCGCCTGAAGAGCCGCTCTAGCGGATTTCGCCGGGCGTTGGCCGCGGAAATCTCGGTGAGCGTTTCCGCGGCTTCGTTGAAGAAGACAATTCTCCCCTGCGGGTCCACGGTGATGACCCCATCCTCCAGGCTGGTGAGAATCTGCCCCCAGGAAATTTCGCTCGGCGATGATTTTTTCGTTTGGCTCAAGGCTTTCACCACGGCGGTTCGCAATCGGCAGCAAATCATAACAAATGCTGCAAGCCACGCAATCGCACCGGCGCCCCGTGGGGCCTTGCAATGGCCTCCGGCGCTATGTTAAAAAAATCTTACACTTTAAGGGTCTTACTCAAAGTGGGCGTTGCCCGCTTTTTTAGTTTTTGGGCCTGAACAAAGATGGATGCCACCGTCCAGCGGGTCTGGGAGCTTGCGGCGCCATTGGTGGCGCGCGAAAAGATGGAGATAATCGATATCGAGCTTCGGCGCGAAGGTGGACGCGCCGGGCGCGTGCTGCGTCTGTTTCTGGACAAACAAGGCGGCCCGAGCATGGAGGATTTAGGCCGGGTGAGCCGGGCGTTGAGCGAACTTCTCGATGCCGACGACGTAGTGGACGGCGCCTACACGCTTGAAGTCTCCTCGCCGGGGATCAACCGACCGCTCAAGCGGCCGGAACATTTTGCTCGCTTCGTCGGTAAGCGCATCCGCGTTCGCACCCGTGACATAATCAATGGCCGGCGCTCGTTCCTAGGTATCCTCGGCGAAGTGGTTGAAGACAAAATCATATTGGCGCAGGACGGGACGGAATTTCAGATTCCATTTTCCATGATCGAAAAATCTAATTACGAGCACGACTGGAGCGCGTAACATGCAGCAGGATCTCAATCGCGTCATCGAACAGGTGAGCAAAGAAAAAGGCATCGACAAAGCGATACTGATCGGTGCCCTGGAAAACGCCATGGTCTCGGCGGCCAAAAAAACCTTCGGCCACCAGCGCAAGATCGAAGCGCAGTTCAATCCGGAGATCGGCGAGGTGGAGCTGTTCGAAGCCAGAACGGTGGTGGAAACCGTACAGGACCCCGAAGTAGAGATCACTTTGAATGACGCGCGGGAGAACCTCGATCCCGATGCCGAGATGGGCGACGAGCTGTTGTGCAAGCTCGATTCCAGCAAGTTCGGGCGCATCGCCGCGCAGGCCGCCAAGCAAAATATCGTGCAGCGCGTGCGCGATGCCGAGCGCGAAATTATTTTCAACGAATTCAAAGGGCGCGAGGGACAACTCGTCAACGGCATCGTGCAGCGCTTCGAGAAGCGCAACATCATCGTCAACCTTGGCCGCACCGACGCGATCCTGCCGGAAAAAGAGCAGGTGCCGCGGGAGCGCTACCGCCAGGGCGACCGGATTCGCGCCTATATCGTCAGCGTCGATATCACCGGCCGCGGGCCGCAGATCGTGCTATCGCGCACCCATCCCGGCATGTTGATCAAACTTTTCGAGCAAGAGGTGCCGGAAATCTACGAAGGCATCGTTGAAGTCAAAGGCGCCGCCCGGGAGCCTGGCGGGAGGGCGAAGATCGCGGTGCTGTCCAACGACCCCGATGTCGATCCTGTGGGCGCCTGCGTCGGCATGAAAGGCACGCGGGTCCAGTCGGTGGTTCAGGAGTTGCGTGGAGAAAAAATCGACATCGTGCATTGGATTGCCGATCAGGCGGAATATGTTTGCCGGGCGCTGGCGCCGGCCAAGGTATCCAAAATCATCATCGACGACGACGAGCACAGCATGGAAGTCGTGGTGCCGGACGACCAGCTGTCTCTGGCCATCGGCAAAAAGGGCCAAAACGTCAGGCTTGCTTCCCGTCTATCCGGCTGGCGCATCGACGTGTGCAGCGAGGCGGAGGCCGAAGAAGAAACTCGCCGCACGCGCCAATCCATCGGTGCCATTCCCGGCATCGGCGATATCGCCGCGGAGCTACTCTATCAGGGGGGATTTAAGTCCGCCGAGGACGTGGCCCAGAGCGAGCTGGAAGAGATCATGGACGTGGAAGGAATCAGCAAGGAAAAAGCTGAATCGTTGCACAAGTCAGCCAAGGAGCATGTAGAGGAAAAACAGCGCAAAGAAGCGGAAGCAGCGGCGCAAAAGGCAGCTGAAATCGCAGCCGCGGCGCAGCACGCCGACGAAAGCACCGCGCCGGCGGAGGTTGCAGCAAGCAAAGAAGCGTGAGCGAGCGGGTGCCAGTGGCGACGCGGGAACATGCCCCACGCCGGAGCTGTTTGGGCTGTGGCGTTCAGGATGACCAGAGCCGGCTGATCCGCTTGCGAACCGGTGCCCAGGGTGAATTGATCGCCGACGATAGCAGCGCGGGCCGGGGCGGTTATCTGCACCGCGCCCGGGCGTGTTGGGAAAAATTCTTACGGCGGAAGAGCGTATATCGCGCCTTTCATATGGAAATCGGTAAAAGCATCAAGGAAAAAATGGTTCAGGAACTAAAGGAGCGACACGGAGAATAACAGATGGGAAAGACGAGAGTCCATCTACTAGCCAAGGAGTTGGGAATTGAGACCAAGGACCTCATCGCCCAGTTGGATAAGTTGGGTTTGAGGGGGCGCAAAGCCCAAAGCGCCCTTGAGGACGACGAGGTTGCACGAGTCCGCGCCGCTCTGGCTGCGCAAGAAAAACCTCAAATCCATGTTGGCGAAGAAAAGGTGGTGGCCGATCGCGTCGTCACTGCGGAAGACGAAAATCTCGGCGAGGTTCAATCCCGTGAAACCATCGTCGAACGTAGGGTACGCACCAATGTCATTCGCCGCCGCACGAGCCGCGTGGAAGTGCCGCAAGCGGAAGCTCCGCCCCGGCTGGAAACTCAATCGGCGCCTGAAGAAGCGCCCCCGCTCGTAGTTGAGGCGACGCCGGTCGTTGAGCAACCCGTTGAAGAATTTTCCGCAGAGTTTTTTCCGGAAGCTGATACCACCCCCGAGGAACCGTCCTTCATCGAGCCCGCTGCGGAGGTAGCGCCGCCGGTTCCCGTTGACCTTGAAGCAGCGCGCCCGTCGCATGTCCCTGACGCAGCGCCGGTCGCCGAACCAGAACCAGCGCCGCCGCCGGTGATTCATATCGCAAAGCCGGCGGTAGAAAAACCCGCACCAGCTCAAGCGCCCCGAGGGGCCATCGTTCTTGGCCGCATCGATCTCAAGCAAGCCCAGAGAGTTCCAGCAGCGCCTCCGCCGGGGGCGCGTCGTGCGGTTCCCGGCGCGCCGGCCTCGACGGATATTCCAAGCGCGCCGATAGAAGGCGCGCCGGCCGGGGCTGAGGGCGAAGCGGGGAAACCGGCGAAAAGCGGCCGGCACAAGAAGCGGGTCGTAAAAAAACAAGACGTCCTCGAGTTCCGGGAACAAGACCTGCGGGCGGGGCGTATACCGAAAAAGAAAAGGGCCCTTCCCGGCAGAGAGCAGAGGAAAACGGAAATCACCGTTCCCAAGGCAATCAAGCGAGTAATCAAGATCTCTGAGGTTATTACGGTGGGAGATCTTTCCCGCGAGATGGGCGTGAAGGCTGGAGATGTTATCAAAAAGCTGATGAGCATGGGCATGATGGCGACCATCAACCAGATGCTCGACGCGGACACGGCGACGTTGATTGCGTCCGAATTCGACCATCAGGTTGAAAACGTCGCCTTTGACGCCGATAGCGCCCTGGAAGTGGAACACCAGGTTGAAGAAGAGGAAACCGCCCTGGAGCCGCGTCCGCCCGTGGTGACGATCATGGGGCATGTCGACCATGGTAAAACTTCGCTGCTCGACGCGATTCGCAGCACCAACGTCACCGCCCAGGAGCATGGCGGCATCACTCAACATATCGGCGCTTACCACGTGCAAGTGGACGGGCGCAGCGTAACGTTTCTCGATACGCCGGGGCACGAGGCCTTCACGGCCATGCGCGCGCGCGGCGCCAAGGTCACTGATCTCGTCATTCTCGTCGTTGCCGCCGACGACGGCGTCATGCCGCAGACGGTGGAGGCGATCAACCATGCGCGCGCCGCGGAAGTGCCCATCGTCGTGGCCGTGAACAAAATGGACCGTCCCGACGCCGACCTCGAGCGCGTGAAAAGGGGACTCGCGGAATATGGCCTGGCGGCGGAAGATTGGGGTGGCGACACGGTGTTTGCGCCGGTGTCAGCCAAGACCCACGATGGCATATCGCATCTGTTGGAAATGGTGCTCTTGCAGGCGGATATTTTGGAATTGAAAGCGAACCCCGAGAAATTGGCGCGCGGCACCATCGTCGAGGCGAAACTCGACCGCGGTCGCGGCTCGGTGGCTACGGTCCTTGTGCAGGAAGGGACGCTTCATGTCGGCGACGCCTTTGTGTGCGGCGTTTTTCACGGCAAGGTGCGCGCGATGATCGACGACAACGGCCACAAGGTAGATGTGGCTCCGCCTTCCGTTCCAGTGGAGATTCTCGGTTTGCAGGGAGTGCCGCAGGCGGGCGATTCCTTTGTCGCCGTCGCCGATGAAGCGAAGGCGCGCCAGGTGGCTGAATTCCGCCAAAGCAAGCAGCGCGAAACCGAGCTGGTCAAGAGCAGCAAGGTTTCGCTGGAAGAGCTTTACGACCAGATCAAGACCGGCGATGTTAAAGAGCTTCGCCTGGTGCTCAAGGCCGACGTCCAGGGCTCCGTGGAAGCGATCACAGAAGCGCTGGCGCGCATGTCGGGCGACGAAGTGAAGCTGCGAGTCATCCATGGGTCGGTGGGCGGTATCACGGAGAGCGACATTCTTCTCGCCGCCGCTTCCAACGCCATCGTCATCGGCTTCAACGTCCGGCCCGAATCCAAGGGGGCTGTTCTCGCCGCCCGCGAAGGCGTCGATGTGCGTCTGTACACGATCATCTATGAAGTCGTGGCGGACTTGCGCGCTGCCATGGAGGGCTTGCTGGAGCCGACTTACCGCGAGCAAGTTCACGGCCGGGTGGAGATCCGCCAGACTTTCAACATCCAGGGTGTCGGCACCGTCGCCGGCTGCTATGTCACAGAGGGTAAGATTCAGCGCGGCAATCAGGTGCGGCTCACCCGAGATCAGGTCGTGGTCCATGAAGGCAAGCTGGCAACTCTCAAGCGCTTTAAAGACGACGTGCGCGAGGTGGCTTCGGGCTACGAATGCGGATTGAGCATCGAAGGATTTCAAGACGTCAAGCAAGGCGATGTCATAGAAGCCTACGAGCGTACCCCCGTGGTGCGGCGCATTACGCCAAATCCCGCGGGGCGCGAGTCCGGGCGGGCGACGGCAGCGGAAACTCGTTAAGAACACCTTCCGGCAGCGCGTTGGGCCATGATCGTGGGGGTTCTCAAACTCAGTTTGGTCTTGCCCGAGAATCACTCGCTTAAGGGCAAGCGCGGCGTCATCAAGCGCATTCAAGCGCGGGTCGCGGATAAATTCAACATCTCTGTCGGCGAATGCGGCGACCAGGATCTCTGGCAGAGCGCGGTGTTGGGCTTCGCCGTGGTCGGCAGCAGCGAGCCGGTGGTGCAGGCGACATTGCAGAAAGTGGTAGACTTCGTCGACGGCATGGGCCTCGCCCAGGTGGGCGATTCAAGCAGCGAAATTATTCATTGTTAGACCGGGACGCACATCAGACTAGTCCGTACTATTTGAATCAGTCAGGGTCTTAGGTCGAATGACTCGCCTGCAGCGATCATTCCGTTCAAGGTTCAACGTTCAATGTTCAAGGGGGCGAGTTTGATTCCGAAACTTTGAACATTAAACCTTGAACTTTGAACCCTATGGAATACCAGCGCTCAGACCGCGTCGGCGATTTGCTCGTCGAGCTAATCTCGGAACTCATCAGCCGCGATATCCGCGACCCGAGGGTGCGCGGGGTCACGATCACTGCCGTGAAAGTAACCAAGGACCTCAAGCATGCCCGCGTTTACTTCAATCTCCTCGGTGGCGGCGCGAACCGAGATAGCGCGCTGGCGGGACTGCGCAGCGCCGCCGGTTTCATTCGTTCGCGGGTCGGCAAAGAGATCAATTTAAGGTTTGTGCCGGCCATCGGGTTTTTTTATGACGAGACTGAAGACCAGGCCCAACATATCGACGAACTATTGAAAAAGGTCAAGGAACCGTCGTCGCAATAAGAACACGTTCAAATAGTTCAAACCGTTCAAGTTGTTCAAGCCGTCGAACAATCCGGCGTTTTGAACGACTTGAACCAGAAGCAATCAGTTTACTTGGGCGCTTTGTGAGCTTAAGCGCTCCGTTAAACGTGCGAGCGAATTATGTTCTGGCCCAGGCGCCAGCGCAGGACTTCGTTGGCGCCTTCGGTGATGCGCGTGCTGCGAATTTGGCGATACCACCATTCGAGGGGCAACTCCTTCATCAGCCCAAGCCCGCCGTGCACCTGAATCGAGCGGTCCACCACCCGGCTAGCCATCTCGGTGGCCATGACCTTGACCATGTAGGATAAATTTCGGACGTCCTCGCCTTGATCTTGGCGCCATGCGCACTCATGGACCATGAGCCTTGTTGCATGCAGCTCCATCGCCGAGTCGGCGATCATGAATTGGATCGCCTGGCGATCGGCAAGCGGCCGGCCGAAAGTCACGCGAACTTTTGAATACTCGATCATCATATCAAGGGCGCGCTGCGCGATGCCCACGGGACGGGCGCCGTGGCCTCTGATGCGGCCTTCACCGATCCACTTTTGCGCAAGTGAAAAACCGCCGCCTATCTCCCCGATGATATTGGCCGCCGGCACCCGAGCATTCTCGAACAGAATCTGCCAAGGCGCCTCGCCCATCATGGTTGGCCACTGCCGCTCCAACGTCACTCCGGGCGTCTTGAGATCGACGGCAAAGCAGGTAATTCCGCCGCGGGCGCGCTTTTCCGGATCGGTGAGCGCCATGAGCTGGACGTAATCGGCGCGGCCCGCGGCGGTGATAAAGCGCTTGGTGCCGTTGATGACGAAGTTATCGCCCTCGCGCACGGCCCGTGTGCGCATATTGGCCGGATCGCTGCCCGCGTCCGGCTCGGTCTGGGCGAAGCAAAAGCGCATCTCGCCGCGCAGGACCGGCTCCAGGAAGCGTTTTTTTTGTTCCTCGTTGCAGTGAAACAGCACAGGGCGCACTTCCGGGCCGAACAATTCCAGACTGCGAAAGGGCAGCGACGCGGCGCGGGCGATCTCTTCATGAATGATGCAGCGCGGCAGCAGTCCAAGCCCCGCGCCGCCGTACTCTGCCGGCACGTCGAGCATCCAGAGCCCCATCGCCTTGGCCTTTTCCTGAAGCGGTTTGAGTAAATGCTCCGGCATCGGTCCCTCGCTGTCGTGACGGTACTCGCGCTCCAGCGGTATCAACTCTTTGTCGACAAAGCGGCGCACTGTGTTTTTCAGAATTTGCATTTCTTCAGGGAGATTAAAGTCCATGATGTCCCCTTCCTCGCGTGATGACCGGAAGCTAGTCGATAGAGAGCCGCCGGGTCAAGAGCAAATCGGTGGGTTCAAATCGTTCAAGTCGTTCAAGCTGTCAAAACGCTTGGAACGATTTGAACTATTTGAACGGCTTGAACTGTCATTAAGGACCGACCCGTTGAGCTTGAGCCCCCCTCCGAAACATAGTAACTTTCGTTTAACGGGAGACGACATGGCACATACAGGTTCCTCTATGGATCAAATCGATTCCTCGACAAGTTCCAAGTTTGGGCCGGACAAGCTGCTAACCGAAACCGTTGTCCTGACGCGCTTGGATAAGGCCGTCGGTTGGGCGCGCAAGTATTCGCTCTTCCCATATCCGTTCGCCACGGCTTGTTGCGCGATGGAATATATGTCGCTCTCCATGTCGCCCTATGATATCGACAGGTTTGGCGCACTGTTACCGCGTTTCAGCCCGCGGCAGGCCGACCTGCTGATGGTCATTGGCACGGTAAATCATAAACTATCACCGGTGCTGAAACGGGTTTACGAGCAAATGTCCGAACCTAGATGGGTCATGGCCTTTGGCGCCTGCGCGGCGAGCGGCGGTTTTTACGATAACTACGCAACGGTGCAGGGGATTGACAGAATCATTCCGGTCGACGTCTACGTCCCTGGTTGTCCGCCGCGCCCGGAGGCCGTACTGGACGGATTGATGGAGCTTCAGGGGCGAATCGCCAGGCAAAAACAGCCGTTATAAGCGATTTCAGGTTTCTAACCTGGTCGTTGCGGTCTGCGCTCGCCGAGCCAACACAATTTCCAGATATGAGCGATACGGACAAAACCGATCCGTCGGTGCCAAGCGACCTGTTTCATCACGGCGTGATCACGAAGCTTTTTCCTTCTAACAATACCGGCTTTGTGCGCATAGAAAGCGGCCGGGAAGTGCCTTTTTCATACGAGTTCGTGCTACTCTGCGGCGCGGCAAAGACCGTTCAAGATCTGCGAGAAGGGGAATCCGTAGGCTACGATTTAGGCTGGACTCCCAGCGGCCTGAGAGTCACCAAAATCAAAACCTACCCGCCCGCTGGCGCGGGTGAGAAGTCAAATTCAGAACGGCAAGGCACTCAAGGTGAGAATTTGCCGTCCTAGTATCTCGCCGACGAAGACTCCCAAAAGCGCGATATAGAAAAGTCCCGTAGCCGCCATAGTGTGCGGGATCAGCAGCGTGCGCCAAATCATCCAGGACAGAAGCAGCGGGGCGGCCTGTCCTACCGCGATACGCGTCACCAGCAGAGTCGAGTGTTGCGCCCAAAGCATTTTTAAGCTCGCCAGGGTGGTGGTCGCGCCGGCGAGATAAATCCATAGCGCCGAGAGCATTAGAAAGCCGCTTTGCAAGAGCAATGCGGCGACAAAGAACTTGTAGATGCGCACGAAGGGGTCGATACTCTGGCCGGTGTCGATGAGGTACCAATGGCCGATCAACATTCCCACCGTTACGCTGCCCAACAGCAGAGCTGATAAGAAAAAGGCGATTGGGTAAATCAGAATTTCCAGCGAGTAAACCGGCGCAGTATAAGAATTAAGCCCGGTCAGAATCAAGCCCGCCAGCCCGGTGAGAATCGCCGACGAAAAACTGCGGGCACGGAAATATTGTCTCTCCGTCCAAAGTGAAACGATATAAACGGCAAAGCAGATGACGAAAGCGGCGTGAAAGAAAAGCTCCGCGGCGGTGACGATGGCAAAGTGGGTGGTGACGGCTTGCCAGTAAAACTGGCTTTTTCCCCATAGGCTTAATAATGCGATGGCGAACAACACCGCGCCGGTGGATTTGTAGAAGGCCCGATCGAGCTCGTGAAACGGCGTTGCGGCCACCGCGAAAAGACCTCCCAAGGCGACCTGATAAAAGAAAATAACGAAGCTGTTTGAAAAACTCCGCATCGGATTATTCGGAAGCCCGGGCGCGAGGTTTTTCCGCAACGTGCATACATACCGCGCCATTGAGAAATTTGCGCAGCTTCACGGGCTCGAATCTCGCTCCTTCAATGAATCCGGCGATCGCCTCGGGGGAGTGAAATTGCCGAACCGACTGCGAGAGATACCGGTATGCCTGACCGTTGGGCGACAACATTTTACCGATCCACGGCACCAACCGGTAAAAGTACAGGGCGTACAGCGGACTGAACCAGGTTTTTGGCGGGGGAAACATGTCCAGGGTCACCAGCGTCCCGCCTGGTTTCAAAACCCGCTGGGCCTCGGTGAAAAACAGCTGCAAATCGGAAACGTTGCGCAAAACGAAAGCGGACATGACGCCGTCGAAAACGCCGGCTCTAAATGGCGCGAAAAGAGCGCTGCCTTGAACGAATTGGGTCTCCCGAGCGCGCGCCGCGCGCTGTTTCTTGCGCTGCGCGAGCCGCAGCATCTCAAGCGAGAAATCGAGACCGATCACGCGGGTGCCGCCACGGCCACTTTGGGCGGCCGTGAAGGTGAGATCGCCGGTTCCAGCGCCGAGATCCAAAACCAAACCGGCGCCGCCTCGCAGAACCGCGGCAACGGCTGCTTTGCGCCAGTAGCCATCGAGGCGGAAACTGATGATCCGGTTAAGTAGGTCGTAACGCGGCGCCACGTCATCGAACATGCCGCGAACGGCGCGATCGCGCGGTTGGTCGGAAGCAGTCATGGGTTTGCCGTGGTAAAACGGTTCAAAGTTCCGGGTTCAAGGTTCAAAGTTTCGGACCCACCAGTCCGCACTTGAACTTTGAACCCGTTCGACAAGCTCAGGGTAGACTTTGAACCTTGAACCCAATAAAGCGCGGCTGATCTCAGCACTGCTGGCGTGCCATGATTCTCCACTGTTCATGAATAGTGCGAGCTAAAAGCGTCGGTCGATGATGAGCTGTACCAGGGTCTTGAGGCCGTTACGGTAAGGGGATGCGGGCAGTTTTTTTAGCGACGCAAGAGCTTCTTCGGCGTAGTGCCGCGATAACTCCTTGGCCTTTCTGATGGCCGGGCCACGCTTGATCGCCTCCAGGGCTTCGCCGATCCGGCCTTCTCCGGACTTTGATTGTTCAAACGCTTCGCGCACCACACTGTCTTCAAGCGCCAGAATGATCGGCAGAGCCGGGTTGCCATCGCGGAGATCCATGCCCGTAGGTTTACCGAGCAGAGTGGCGTGCCCTACCACGTCGAGAATATCGTCGACGATTTGAAAGGCGATCCCCAAGTTAAGGCCATAACTGTCCGCTTCATCCACGATGGCGGGTTTTGCCCCGGCGAGATAGGCGCCGACTTTGCAGCCGGTTTGGAAAAGCGACGCCGTTTTGCGCTTTACGATTTCCACGTAATCGTCCAGCGTCACCGCGCGGTTGCGGTTGAAAATTCCCTGAAGGATTTCGCCTTCGGTCAGTAGCGTGCAGGCATCTGCAGTCCACTGCACCACGGTTTCGTCGAATTTTCCGGCGAACTCGAACGCTTTGATAAAAAGAAAATCGCCGGCTACGAGAGTCGGTTTGAGGCCGAATTTTCTGTATGCGGACACTTTGCCGCGGCGGGTTTCCGCGTCGTCAAGGATATCATCATGCAGCAAGGTAGCGGTATGGATCAGCTCGATGGCGGTTGCAATATCGACGATGTCTTGGGACCCTTTTCCGCCCAATCCTAGGTGAGCCAGGAGTGTTACCGCCGGCCGTACTCGTTTCCCGCCGCCATCGATCAAGTGCGCCGCGATGTCGGTCAAGCTCTGTTCCCGCGATCCAATCGCGCGGGAGAGGGTCCGTTCCACGAGCTCAAGCTCTCGAGCGACGGACTGAAATGGATCGCACCGGTTGGTACCCAGCGGAATTCTCCGCCGCGTTTTCGACGCCAATATGGGCTCGGCTCTCGCTGTTTTGATTTTTGTTTCGTGAATCAGATAGGCTCCGGGCGCCGCAAAAAAGCTAGCGCGAAAATGTCACAGTTCAGTAGTCAGGTCAAGGTGCCCCGTCAGCAAGCCAAGCGCTGTAAACTCGGCCTAATCTCGCTTCAACGCAGGTAGGCCACGAGGTATGGAATTTCTGATTTCAGGTAGGGAAAAGTCGGCATCAATTTAGTGTTGCGCTTGGGTTTGTATCCCGGCGGATATTCCGTGCGCAGCACCCGGTACTCGATCAGCTCTCTGGATGATCCCTTCAGCGCGGGGCCGATGGGACCGTCTTTTGAGGGATCGAGATTGTGGCACGCAACGCAGTTCGCCAGGTAGACGGCCCGGCCGCGTTGCCAATCCGGATCCTTTGCCGCGCCGGAAGAGTTGTCTGAATCTCCGGAACAAGCGCTGATTACCAGCGCCGCGCATAGTAATAAGATGGCTAAATTTGTTTGTATTCGCTGCACCAAAACCCACCCCGATCCAATGACGGCGAGAACATTGTTCGCCACCGAATTTACTGCGCATTCTCCGCCATCTACCGCTTGTCCGGCGTACCCGCTGCCGCGGCTTGCGCAGCTCGCACAATCAGCTAGCGCTAGGGGTTGAATGTTAGAGAAAGACAGGCTTGTATGCTAAGTAAATTTTGTCTGGTGCGAAAGAGGGGAGTCGAACCCCTACGGGTGTTACCCCACAGGATCCTGAATCCTGCGCGTCTACCAGTTCCGCCACTTTCGCCCTTGTGACCAATCGCTGTCCTGGTAGTTTTTGTAGCTTGGGGTGCGAAGGTTGTCAAGATAACGAGGATGGACTGAGCCATGAGCACTATTTTAGTCATTGAGCCGCGAAAAATTTTACAACACGCCACCGCCATCGCGCTTTTTCCCGAGCATGAAGCGCGGATGTCAGTGACGATTCCCGAGGCCGGAGAGCTGCAGAAGTTCGCGGCCGTGATCGTAGACGCCGCGGCGCTGAGGGAGACAAGCGCGCTCTCCGCGCAAACGCTGCGCGCCATGGAGACGTGGAAAGCGCCGATCATATGGGTCGATGGCGACCCGCCTCAGCCGCCCAAGCGGGACAAGCTGGTGATCGTCAAACGGCCGGTTTCGCGAAAAGCTATCCGCGCCGCTTTGGCGCAGTGCCTGGGACAAGATTTAGAGCCGGCGGCCGGCAGAGATGGAGACGCAGCTGGGGAGAACGCCGCCGCGGCGGCCGCGAAAGAGCGAAACGTCATCGAGCTCGTCGATGTCGTCGAACCATTGTCCTCAGGCAAGCAAAGCAAGGGCGAGAAGAAAAAAAAGTAGTACCCGATGGAACTCCCAAAGTCCTATAACCACAGGGACATCGAAGCGAAGTGGTATAAGTATTGGCTAGATAGCGGCGCCTTCGAGCCGGCCCCCGGGGCGGCGCCGTATTATTCCATCGTCATCCCGCCGCCCAACGTGACGGGTTCACTGCACATGGGCCATGCGCTGAACAACACGCTCCAGGACGTCCTTTGCCGGTTCAAGCGAATGGACGGTTCTCGCGTCCTCTGGGTGCCTGGCACAGACCATGCCGGCATCGCCACGCAAAATGTCGTCGAGCGCCAGCTCGCCGAGCGCGGCCTTACCCGCGCGCAATTGGGACGGGAAAAATTTGTCGAACGGGTTTGGCAATGGAAGGCGGAGGCGGGCGACACGATCCTGCATCAGTTAAAAGCCCTCGGCGTGTCCTGTGATTGGCGGCATGAGCGCTTCACCATGGATGAAGGACTGTCGCGGGCGGTGCGCGAGGCTTTTGTCCGGCTTTGGGAGGACAAGCTCTTGTACCGGGCCGAGCGGCTGATCAACTGGTGCCCGCGCTGCAAGACTGCCCTCGCCGATATCGAAGTGGTGCACGAAGAGCGCGACGGTAATCTATGGTATATCCGCTATCCCCTGGCGGACGATCCGGCGCGTCATTTGATCGTTGCCACCACGCGTCCGGAGACCATGCTGGGCGACACTGCGGTGGCCGTGCATCCGGAGGATAACCGCTACCGGGCGTTGCACGGGAAAAAGATCCGGCTGCCGATCACCGACCGGGTGGTTCCGCTGATCACCGATGCTTACGTCGATAAGGAATTCGGCACCGGCGTGCTCAAGATCACCCCGGGCCACGACTTCAACGATTATGAAATCGGCGAACGGCACGGTCTCGACAAGATCGCCATCTTCGATGCCGATGCGCGGATCGACGCCGCGGACTTTTCCGCCCGCGGTGAAAATGGCGCCTGGATCGAGCGCTACCGCGGCAAAGACCGCTTTGAAGCGCGCAGGCTCGTGGTCGCTGAACTACAAGAACAGGGCTTTCTGGAAAAGGTCGAAGCGCAGCGCCATGCCATCGGCCACTGTTACCGCTGCCAGACACTGATCGAGCCCTATCTGACGCCCCAGTGGTTCGTCGACATCAAGCCACTGGCCGGACCTGCAATGGCAGCGGTGCGCGACGGCAGTATTCGCATAATTCCCGAAGGCTGGAGCAACTCCTATTTCGCCTGGATGGAAAACATCAAGGACTGGTGCATCTCCCGGCAGATCTGGTGGGGTCATCAGATTCCCGCCTGGTACTGCAAGGGCTGTGACGGCGCGAATATCTTGAAGACGGGCGGCGGCGATTATCTCTTGAACAAAGACGCCAAACCCATCGTCGGGCGGGAGACGCCAAGCCATTGCCCGCGCTGCGGCGGCGCCGAATTGATCCAGGACCCCGACGTGCTCGACACCTGGTTCTCTTCGGGCCTCTGGCCTTTCTCCACCTTGGGTTGGCCTGAGCGTACGGAGGACCTCAAGGGCTTTTATCCAACGTCTACTCTGGTCACCGGCTTCGATATTCTCTTTTTCTGGGTTGCGCGCATGATCATGATGGGGCTCAAGTTCATGGACGACGTGCCCTTTCGTGATGTTTACATTCACGCCCTGGTGCGCGATGAGTTTGGCCAGAAAATGTCCAAGTCCAGGGGCAACGTCATCGATCCCCTTGATATCATGGCCGAGTACGGCACGGATGCTTTTCGCTTTACCCTGGCCGCTATGGCGGCCATGGGGCGCGACATCAAGCTCGCTCCAGAGCGCATCGCCGGCTATCAAAATTTTGTCAACAAGCTCTGGAACGCGGCGCGTTTCGTATTGATGAACGCGCCGCGCGGCGCCGCCGACTTTGCCGGCAAGCCCTCGGTCCTCGGCGCGGCGACGTTAAGCTTCGCCGAACGCTGGATTCGTTCGCGTTTAGCTGCGGCCATTACTGAAGCCCGCGGCGCCCTCGAAGCTTATCGCTTTAACGACTTCGCCAACGTGCTTTATCAGTTTACCTGGCATGAGTTCTGTGACTGGTATATCGAGATGAGCAAGCTGGCGCTGAGCGGCGCGCCCGGGGAAGATGGCGCGCGCATCCGGCAGCTGCTCGTGGAGTTGCTGGAACAGATTCTTCTCTTGCTCCATCCGATCATGCCCTTCGTTACGGAAGAGATCTGGCAGGTTTTGGCCGGCAGGGGCAAAACGATCATGCTCGAAGCGTACCCGCGCGCCGCCGAGTCCTGGCGCGATACGGCGGCCGAGAGCGACATGGAGTTTCTCATGGGCGTGATTCGCGCCGTAAGAAATCTCCGCACCGAGCTTAACTGCCCGCCGGGCAAAGAAGTTAAAGTGATTTTCCATGGGGCAGAGCGCGATCTCGCGATGCTTCGAGAGCATGCCGCGTATCTGCGCCTGCTTGCCCGCGTGGGCGCGGCGGACTATTTCGCGGGCGAAGATCGCCCCAAAGGCGCGGCTACCGCCATCGTTGGGGCCACGGAGATTTATCTTCCCCTGGACGATTTGCTCAACCTCGATGAAGAACATGTCCGGCTTAATAAAGAGGCGCGCAAGATTACCGATGAGCTGGCGCGGGTGCAGAAAAAGCTTGGCAACGGCGATTTTCTCAGCAAGGCCAAGGAAGAGATCGTGCAAAAAGAACGGGAGAAGGCGCTGCAGTTTGAAGATAAGCTGCGCGCGCTCAATCTTAGCATCGCGCGCATTGAAGAACTCAAGGCAGGGAGGCACTGAGGATCATGGATATTCTCGTTACGCCGCAGATCGAGCGATTGATTCGCGACTCGCTGGATGAAGATATCGGTCCCGGCGATCTCGCCACCATGGCGACGATTGCCGCGGACACCCAAGGCAAGGGGCTGTTTCGCGCAAAAAAAGACGGCGTGGTGGCGGGGCTGGTGCTGCTCGACCGCATCTTTTATTTTATCGACCCCAGAGTCGAAGTTCGTCTTTTGACCAGGGACGGCGACGCGGTTAAGTCGGGGATGGTGGCGGCGGAAGCCGTGGGCCCGGTGCGCGCGTTGTTGTTGGCGGAACGCACCGCCCTCAATTTTTTGCAGCGGCTCTCCGGCACGGCCACGCTCACGCGCAAGTACGTCGAAGCGATCAAAGGATTTCCCTGCAAGGTGCTCGATACGAGGAAGACCACGCCAGGGCTGCGCACCTTGGAAAAATACGCCGTACGCATGGGTGGCGGCATGAATCACCGCATCGGCCTCTATGATGCGGCGCTGGTGAAGGATAATCATATCGAGGCCACCGGGTCCATCGCCGAAGCCGTCAAGGCGGTAAGACGCCATGCGCCGTTCATGGCCAAGGTCGAAGTGGAAGCCGGCAACTTTAAGCAAGTCCAAGAGGCCGTCGATGCCGGCGCGGATGTCATCATGCTCGACAATATGTCCATCGCGCAGATGGCCGAGGCGGTGCGTCTGGTCAACAAACGGGCCTGGTTGGAGGCATCGGGCGGCATCACACTGGAAACGATCCGGCAGGTCGCCGAGACCGGCGTCGATTTCATTTCGTCGGGAGCGCTCACCCATTCCGCGCCGGTGGTGGATTTCAACATGAAAATAACCCTGAATGTTGCCGCGTGACCATAACCATAGTTGCGCTGTAGCGGCGGAGGCGCGCCGGCTTCGCATCCGCGACGTCGAAGCTGGCCTCGCCCTCAGGCGCCTGGGAACCCGGTTCTATTATTTCCGCGAAATCGACTCGACGAATAACCATGCGCGAGCGCTGGCCGAACGCGGCGAACCCCAAGGCGCGATCGTAATCGCCGAGCGGCAGACCCTGGGCCGGGGTCGTCTGGGGCGGCGTTGGGTATCGCCGCCCTATGTCAATCTGTATTGCTCGATCATTCTCCGTCCCACTTTGCCGCCGGCCCATACGCCGCGGATCACTTTGACCGCCGCGGTGGCTTTGGCGGACGCCATCGAAAGTTTTAGCCCGGTGGCGCCGGTAATCAAATGGCCCAACGATATATTGGCCGGGGACAAAAAACTGGCCGGGGTGCTGGCGGAAGCGGTGTCGAATTCTCAACGGGTCGAGTTCGTCGTTCTCGGCATCGGAGTCAATCTCAATTTTCCGCTTGACTCGATGCCCCCGGAGATTCGTGAGCGCGCCACTTCGTTGTCCGCTCTGGCGGGAAAGAGCGTCAGCCGGGAGGGCTTCTTGCGGCGATTGCTTCAAGACCTTGACAGGTGCTATGGAATTCTCGAAGAAACGGGATTCGCGGCACTCGCGTCCCGGTGGGACGCCCGCTTCGGCTTGCGCGGGCGGCGCGTGCGCGTCGCGATGACGGACCGGACCATCATTGGCCGCGCCATCGGCATCGACGCGGACGGGGCTCTAATTATCGAGTCGCCCGACGGCGGGCGCCAGCGAATCGTCGCCGGCGATGTGATTCCCATTGAAGAGTGAAGATAACTAAAATGCTTTTGGCCATCGACATCGGCAACACCAACATCGTTCTGGGCCTTTACCGGGGTAAAAAGCTAATTACCCATTGGCGCCTAGCCACGCAATCTGAACGCACCGCCGACGAATACGGCGTGTTGATCGCGCAACTCATCGCCACCGAGGAGTTCCGCTGCGAGCAAATTAGCGCCATCGTAGCTTCCTGCGTGGTGCCGCCCATGCTCACGACGACCCAGGAGTTAGCGCGAAAGTTTTTCAAACTCGACCCGCTGATCGTCGGGCCGGGGATCAAGACCGGAATGCCGATCCTGTATGAAAGCCCGAAGGATGTCGGCGCGGACCGCATCGTCAACGGCGTCGCCGCCTATGAAAAATACCATGACACCTGCATCATCGTAGATTTCGGCACCGCCACGACCATCGATCTTATTTCCAAGAAAGGCGAGTATATCGGCGGCGCCATCGCGCCAGGTCTTTCAATTGCACTCGAGGCGCTGGTAGAGCGGGCTGCCAAATTGCCCCGGATCGAAGTCATAAAGCCTAAAGAGGTGATCGGTAAAAACACTGTAAGCTCGATTCAAGCGGGCATCTTTTTTGGTTACGCCGGCTTGGTGGATGGCATCGTTCGTCGCATGCAGATCGAACATGGCATGCCGTCCAAGGTGGTGGCCACGGGCGGTCTGGCCTCGTTGATCGCCTCCGCGTGTTCGACGATCAGTGAGGTGGACGATTTTTTGACTCTCGACGGGCTGAGAATCATTTATGAACGCAACGTGTTGCGAGAAGTGCAAGCCAGGGCGCAAAAATAATTTCATCGGAAGGACGCCAAAGTCATGGCAATAGCGGAACTGGAGAAACTTCGTAATGTCGGCATTTTGGGCCAGGGCGGTTCGGGAAAAACCTCGCTCGGCGAAGCGATGCTGTTCACGGCGGGAGCGACCCAGCGGCTCGGGCGGGTTCTGGACGGCACGTCGGTGTTTGATCATGAACCGGAGGAGGTCAAGCATCATGTTTCGATTTCCACCGCATTTCATTCCTTGAACTGGACAAAGCATCCCATGACCCTGGTGGATACGCCGGGCTACGCGGCGTTTCTGGCGGATTCGATCAACTGCCTGCGCGCATTCGGCGGCGCCGTCTTCGTGCTCAATCCCATGGTCGGTCTCCGGGTCGAGTCGGAGCGCTTATGGATCGAGGCCAACGAGCAGCGGATTAGCCGGGTTTTTTTCGTCAACAAAATGGACCACGAGCCGGCCGACGCCCACGAGCGTGTCAAAAGCTTGCTCGAGACCTTAGAGGCCAAGGGATTATGTCTCCAGCTACCCATCGGCGCCGAAGCTGAGTTTAAAGGCGTCGTCGATCTGCTCTCCATGAAGGCGTATCTCTATGAAGGTGACACCGGCAAATCCTCGGAAGCGGAAATCCCGGCCGATCTTAAAGAGACGGCGGAAACAATGCGCCTCGAGCTCATAGAAACGGTCTCGGAGACCGATGACGCGCTTTTGGAAAAATATTTGGACGGCCAGGAGCTTTCGCTGGATGAGCTGAAGCGGGCGCTGCGCAAGGCCACCTTGGAGCGCCAGGTTTTTCCGATCCTCTTTGGCTCGTCAACCCGCCAAATCGGAATTGACCGATTGCTGGACGCGGTTGCCGATTATTTGCCCTCCCCCATCGACGAAGGCGAACCTGAAGGCAAAAATCCCTCCAGCGGCGAAGCGGAAAAACGCAAGCCGGACCCGAGCGCGCCGTTTTCCGCCTACGTGTTTAAAACCATTAGCGACCCCTTCGCCGGCAAGTTATCGGTGATGCGCGTCATGTCGGGAACGCTTAACCACGACGGCGCTTGTTACAATTCGAACAAACAAAGCAAAGAAAAGATCGCCCACATGTTCCGTCTGGAGGGGAAGAAACAGGAACCGGCCAAAGATGTCTCAGTGGGCGATATCGTTGCGGCGGCCAAGCTCAAGGACATAACCACGGGTGATACTTTGTGCGACGAAAAGGCGCCTATCCAGTACGCGGGCCCGCCGCACTTTTCGCCGGTGATTTCTTTCGCCCTCGAGCCCAAGAGCAAAGTCGATGAAGAGAAAGTGCCGCAGGGGCTCCATCGCATGATGGAGGAAGACCTGACCATCGAAGTGCACCGGGACGAGGAAACCCGGGACTTTATCCTGTCGGGCATGGGGCAGCAGCATATCGAGATCATCGTTGAAAAGTTAAAGCGCAAATATGGCGCCGACGTCGTGCTCAAGGCGCCCAAGGTGCCGTACAAGGAAACCATCCGGGGAAAAGCCAGCGCCCAGGGACGACTCAAGAAACAGACCGGTGGGCGCGGCCAGTTCGGCGACACCTGGCTCAGGGTCGAGCCCCTGCCCCATGGTGCAGGGTTCGAGTTTGTCGACGAGATCGTCGGCGGCGCGATTCCGCGCAATTATATTCCGGCGGTGGAAAAGGGAATCAGAGAGGCGATGACCGGCGGTTATCTCGCCGGTTATCCCATGGTGGATCTGCGCGTGACGCTCTATGACGGTTCCTATCACGACGTGGACTCCTCGGACATGGCTTTCAAGATCGCCGCATCCCTTGGATTCAAGAATGCCGTGGAGAAGGCGAAGCCAGTGATCCTCGAGCCGATCATGAACATGGACGTAACGGTGCCGGATGAATGCATGGGCGACGTCATCGGCGATCTGAACAGCCGGCGCGGCAAAGTCCTGGGTATGGACACCAAAGGGCATAGTCAGATAATCAAGTCCAAGGTGCCCATGTCCGAAGTGTTAAAATACGCCCCGGATCTCCGCGCGCTCACCAGCGGCCGCGGTGAGTTTCATCTGGAGTTTTCGCATTATGAAGAGTTACCCAGTCATTTGGCGGAAAAAGTAATTAAGGACGCCCAGGCGCGTAAGAGCGCTGAACAACAGGAGCACTGAGGGTCTAGAGTCTCAAGTCTAGAGTCTAGAGTTATTTGCTGAGCGTCTGGCACCCGAGACTCTAGACACATAACCGTTTCAGGAGAGTCCGTGGAACCAAGCTTCGGCCAGTTCAACGCGACGCTGCTTTACTGTAACAGCTGCCGCAAGGCGATGCCGGTGCGCGAGCGGCTTTTGCTCGTGCTCCCCGATGGCGACCTTTATGACTATACTTGCCAGGGCTGCAACGCTTCGCTGGGATCCAAAACGGACAAAACCCAGCCCGCGCCCGCCTCGGCAAAGAGAAATTTAGGAGGGCTTTAAAGATGGCGGTCATCGACTCTGACGCACATGTGTTGGAAACCGAGCGCACCTGGGATTACATGTTGGAGTCGGAGCGACAGCATCGGCCGCGCATCGTGCCAACGCCGAACGATCCGACTTCCGGCGGCGAATCATGGCTCGTCGACGGCACGCATATTGGTAAGGCGCGTAACGTCGGCCACGATACCGCGAAGGAATCGCGGGAGATGGAGGATATCGCGGCGCGCCTCAAGCATATGGACGAGCTCGATATCGACGTCCAGGTGCTCTATCCGACAATCTTCTTGCGGCCTTTTACGCGCCGGCCGGAAGTCGAGCTGGCCGTGACCCGGAGCTACAACCGGTGGCTCGTCGATATTTGGAAAGCTCAGCCGGATCGGCTGCGTTGGGTGGCGGTGCTGCCGCTGCTTTCCATGGACGAAGCGATCGAGGAAGCTCGCTTCGCCAAACGGAACGGCGCCTGCGGCATCTTTATGCGCGGCCTGGAGGGCGATAAGCATGTTAGCGACGCGCATTTCTTTCCGATCTACGAGGAGGCCGGCAGGCTGGATCTGCCGATCTGCGTGCACTCCGCCACCGGGAGCTTCGTCGTGCATGATTATTTTCTCAACGAGTGCGGCTTTAACAAGTTCAAGCTCGCGGTGGTTGGCTCGTTTCACTCGCTGATTTTCAACCGGATTCCAGAAAAATTTCCCAAGACCAAATGGGCCTTTATCGAAGTCAGCTCGCAATGGGTCCCGTATGCGATCCACGACTTCGCGCGGCGTTTAGAGCGCAGCGGAGTCAAAGTCGACAAGAGCGAGGTGTTGCGCAAGAACAAGATCTGGGTCACCTGCCAGACCGATGACGATCTTCCCTACGTGCTCAAGTACTCCGGCGACGACATGCTGGTGATCGGCACCGACTACGGCCACAATGATACCTCTTCGGAAATTCTGGCGCTGCGCAAGCTCAAAGAGGATGGCGCCGTGCCTACTCCTGTCGTTAACAAGATCCTCGACGACAACGCCCGAGCGCTCTACGGGTTGTGAAACCGTTCAAAGTTCAAGGTTCAATGTTCAACGTCCCAACCCCGCAACCGGGTTCTCTAACTTTGAACCTTGAACTTTGAACGTTGAACCGAGTCCGACTATGATCATCGATTTTCAAGCGCATGTATTTCCGCCCGACTATCTCGCCGAAATGAAACGTCTCGATGGAGCGGTGATTCTCGAAGAGCCCGATCCGCACAGCGGCATGAGCTATTTTTACGACAAGAAGCTCAAGTGCCGTATCAATACGGCAACGTTTCAGGGGCAAAATATCGAGCGCCGGCTCGAGCACATGGACGAGTTGGGAATCGACATCCATGTGCTTACGATTCCCGCACCTGGCGCGGACCGCTACGAGGGAGAAGGCGCGATCAAGATGGCGCGTATCGCCAATGACGCGATCTCCGCCATCTGTAAGAGATACCCCAAGCGGTTCATCGGCTTTTTCACGTTGCCGAGTTGCAGCGTGCGGGCATCGCTGGACGAGCTCGAACGATCGGTTAAGGAATTGGGATTGAAAGGCTTTGGCTGCTTTGCCAACCTCAACGGCCAGGCGTTGGACCGCGAGGAACTGTTTCCGATTTATGAACGGCTGGCGAAGTATGAGCTACCGGTGTACATCCATCCCACTGCGCCGCTTGCCAGCGAAGCCACCGGTATCGATATCATGCCGACCTTGATTTTCGGCTGGGCCTTCGACAGCACGGTGGCGATGACCCGGCTGGTTTACGGGAGAGTGCTAGAAAGATTTCCTCAGATCAACTGGGTCGTGGCCGATGTCGGCGGCGTGCTGGCGTTTTTTGCCCAGCGCGCGATTAACATCTATAGCGGCCGGACCGAGGAGATTCGTCACAAGTACGGTCTGAGCGAAAATCCCCTGGATTCCTTCCGGCGCTTTTACGTGGATACGGCGGATCATCCGGCAACGACGCTCCGTTGTGTGAAAGATTTCTTCGGTCCTGACCGGATGGTGTTGGGGACGAACTACCCCTACGGCCCGGAAGAGGGCCGCGTCTTGGTTAAAAACAGCCTCAAGGCCATCGATGGTCTCGATCTAAATGCAGCCGATAAAGAAAAGATTCTCGGCGGTAATGCCGCCGGGATCCTTGGAATAGGAGTGCCATGAAGTATTCAAAAGCGGCGCGCCCGGTGATGATGGGGCAGAATGGCATGGTCTCTTCGGGCCATGCGCTGGCGTCACTGGCGGGCGTGAAAGTTTTGCAAGAAGGCGGCAACGCGGTCGATGCGGCTCTGGCCGCCGCTTTCGTCATGGCGGTGGTTAAGCCGGAAGCCAGCGGTCTCGGCGGCGATCTGTTTGCGCTGGTGTTCATAAAGAAAACCGGCAAGGTTGAGGCTCTCAACTCCAGCGGGCCGGCGCCGGCAAAAGCGACGATTGATTATTTCCACGATCGTGGCTTAAAAAGCATCCCGCAGTACGGCCCGCTGAGCATCGCCGTGCCCGGCGCAGTGGATGGTTGGCTGGAACTGCATAAAAAATACGCAACGAAAGATTTGAGCCGCCTGATGGTGGACGCCATCGGCATTGCCAGGGCCGGGTTGCCGATTTCACAAGATTTCGCCGAAAGCATCGAAGAGTTCAGCGCGGAATATCCCTGGGTGGACCGTTGCTACCGCCAGCCGCTAGGCACGCCAAAGCCAGGCAAGATACTCGCGCAAAGGGGCCTGGGCGGCGTGCTGGAAAAAATCGCGCAACAAGGCCGCGATGGGTTCTACGCCGGAGCGGTGGCGGAGAAAATTTGCGCAACCATCAAAGCTGAAGGCGGAATTCTCAGCGAAGAGGATTTGCGGCCGCAGGTTGCGCAATGGCTCGAACCTTTGAAGTCGAGTTACCGCGACACGCTGGTGTACGAGCAGCCGCCGGTTTCCCAGGGGTTTATGGTGCTCGAGATGCTCAACATCGCGGAGGCCTGGCCCTTTCACGAGGGGAGGATGAGCCGGGCCGACATGATTCACTATCAGGTGGCGGCAAAGAAACTCGCCTTCGAAGACCGCATCCGTTACCTCGACGATCCAAAGTTCGGCGATCCGAAAATTCCCATGCTGATTTCCAAGGAGTATGCCGCCAAACGGCGCGAGCTGGCGGACGAAGCTCTTGCCCGGCGCCAAACGGCGGCGGCCAACCAGAGCAGCGACACGACCTATTTATGCGCCGCCGACCGCGATGGCAACGCGATCTCGTTTATCCAAAGTGTCTTCGCGCCCTTTGGCTCGCGTGTGATCGGCGGCGACACCGGCGTGATTATGAACAACCGACTGTGCAGCTTCGGCCTGGATCCGTCCAAAGCGAACTCTCTCACGCCCGGCAAACGTCCGGCGCACACGCTCAACACCTACATGGTTTTCAAGGGCGATGAAGTCTTCGCCGCGGGCGGCAGTCCCGGCGCCGATGAACAGCCGCAAACTAATTTTCAGATTATTCACGATTTGGTTGACCTTGAGATGGACCCCCAGAGCGCGGTGGAAGCGCCGCGCTGGAGCCACCAGCCTGGCACGCCGCCGCGCGACCAGCTTCCCGAGGCGCTACGCATGGAAGAAGGCTATGACGCGGCGACGCTGGATGGCTTGCGCAAGAAAGGCCATAAAATTTCAGTGGTCGACCGGTGGTCTTTCGGCAGCGCCAAAGTGATCGTGCGCGACCGCGAAAACGGTTGCTGGCTCGGCGGTGCCGATCCGCGCCGTGTAGCCTACGCGCTGGGCTATTAACGACGGGTCTGCTGTTCAAGGTTCAACGTTCAAGGTTCAATGTGGCGCCTGCGGCGCGGTTCAAGGTTGCGCGTTCAAGGTTTAAGGTCGAGAGGTGGGACGTTGAACATTGAACTTGAACATTGAACCTTGAACTTTGAACCGCACACGCAGTGTGCTCATCAGACGGAGGACAATTGGAAAAAATCGGCATGATCGGCACCGGCGCCATGGGCCTGGCGTTGTTGGAGCGCCTGAAATTAAACGGCGTGAGCGCGGTTTGTTATGACGCTCACGGGCCCTCTTTGGAACAGGCGCGCGCGCTGGGTATGGCTACCGCCGGCAGCTCGGCTGAGGCCGCGCAACAATCGACGCTCATCGACGTCGTCGTGCGCACCGATCAGGATGTGCTCGACTGCGCGCTCGGAGCGAATGGAATTTTAGAGTCGGCGCAGCCGGGGACATTGCTGTTGCTCCACAGTTCGATCTTGCCGCAGACGGTGCATAGGGTTGAGGACGCGGCGCGCGCCAAGGGCGTCGCTGTTATTGATGCCTGCATGACCGGCGTGCCCGGTACCGTGCGCGCCGGCGAACTGAGCTTCGTCGTTGGCGGCCCCGACGAACTGGTAGAGCGGGCGAAGCCCCATCTGCTCAAGATGAGCAAGGAAGTGTTTCATATGGGACCGCTCGGCACCGGCGCGGTAGGCAAGTTGATCAAGAACATGCTTGGCGGCGCTGAAACATTGATCGTTCACGAAGCGATCCAGATCGGGCTGGCCGGCGGGATTCCATACCCGAAAGCATTGGAGATGATGCGCCGCATCGGCCATGACAGCGTGCTCAACCGATGGCAGCGCACTTTCGATGCCTCGGGAAACGATCCGTTGCCGCGGTCGGGCCGGAACGTTTTGAACAAAGACATCCCCCTCGTTGCCGAGTTGGCACGACTTTGTCAGCTCGATGTTCCGATCACCCAACAGCTGGCTGCCGCCGCCGAACGAGTCGTCGCAGCCAACGAGAAAAGAAAGAAGTAAGTCGGCTGTTGGAAAAATGGCATACCAGAATATTGGATCGTTGGGTCTTCAATCCATCATTCCGTCGTTCGACTCTTCCAATCACGGTTAGAGAGGAAACACCGCAAGTCGTGAAATGTAGTCTCTTTACCGAAATTCAATGCCCGGAGGGTTCGTCGCCGGCGGCGCGACTCGGAGAGTTCATGGAGCAAGCCGAGCTCGCTGACCGGTTAGGGTTCGGCACCTATTGGGTCGCCGAGATTCACTGCCAGCCGAAATTTTCTCTGCTCACGGCGCCCTATGTGGTCTTGGGCGCCGTGGCCCAGCGGACACGCCGCCTTCGTCTCGGCGTCGCCGTCAATACTTTGCCGGTCCATCATCCCGTGAGTCTGGCGGAACAGGCGGCGATGCTCGACCTTGTCAGCGGCGGGCGCATGGATTTCGCCGCCGGCGGCGGCCATCCGCACAGCCGCGCCTATGAGTGCTTCGGCGCCGATCACAAATCTACCCATGAGATCATGGCCGAAGGGCTCGAAATCATTCGCAAGGCGTGGACCGAAAAAACGCTGGTCCACAACGGCAAGTTCTTTCAGATACCGGAAGTCGTGGTCCATCCCAAGCCGGTTCAACGACCGCCGCCGCCGTTTTACATGGCGACCAGCTCCATGGACGGCGTGGAAGTGGCGGCGCGTTTGGGCATCAATCTTTTTCTGCCCATTCATACCCGCACGCCGGACCAGATCGCCGAATTTGCCACAGCCTACTGGCATGGTCTGGCGAGCCACAACCATGCGCGTCAAGGCAAAGAAGTGGGCCTGTTGGTGCCGCTGCATCTCGCCAAAACTACAGCCGAGGCGCGCGCCCGCGCCGAGGCGGGCATCGTGAGCTACTTTAAGACAATTTTAGATATGCGCGTCGACTATACGGATTGGCTTAACCGGCGCGGCGTAGAATTGCCGGCGCGCTTGCGCACGGCCGCAGGCGCGGTGGTGTCCTACGATACCGTTTGCCAACGCCATGCAGTGGTGGGAGACTCGGCGTTGGCCGTGCAAACTCTGCGGCAGCTCCAGGAAAAAACCGCGGCGTCGCATTTTTTGCTGTGGATGAACATCGGCACCATACCCCACCTGCTGGTCAGAGAGTCCATGGAACAGTTCGCGGCGGAAGTGATGCCGAAATTATGAGAAAGGGAATTTAACCGCAAAGTACGCAAAGTAATAGGGAGTTTTTGTGGGGTGTGCAAGCTGCGCGAGATGGCTTAGAGGTTTACCTGCTCCGAGGACCTTGAACTTTGAACGCTTTGAACATTGAACGAGCGGAGGAATTTCAGATGGAAGAACTCACTGAACAGAAATGCGTGGCCTGCCGCGCCGGCGCGCCGTCGGTGACGCCGGAGGAGATGAAATCACTGCAGCCCCAGGTGCCCGACTGGCAAATCATCACTGAAGACGCCATTCCCAAGCTCGACCGGTTATTCAAGTTTAAGAATTTTCAAGACGCCATCGCCTTCACCGACGCCGTTGGCGCCGCGGCGGAAGATGAGGGGCATCATCCGCGTCTCATCACCGAATGGGGCCGGGTGGCCGTCACCTGGTGGACGCACAAGATTAAGAATTTGCACAAGAACGATTTCATCATGGCCGCGAAAACCGACGCGATCTATAGAGCCCGTTTCGAGTCTTGAGTCTCGGGCCTCGCGTTCCAGAATCTTCCAGGAACGCAACACCCAGATTCCCTCCAGGTCTCATCCCAGGCCCGGTTCAGGGTAACCGAAAAGGAGACAGGCACCATGCTAAGTAAGGTCTTCCCCGTGGCTTTGACCCTGACCTTATGCCTGTGGGCACCCACTCACCTGGACGCCCAACAATCCTTCTACAAGGATAAGACGATGCGTATGATCGTCGGCTTTGCACCCGGCGGCGGTTACGATACCTATACTCGTTTGCTGTCCCGTCACCTCGGCAAACATATCCCGGGAAATCCCACGGTCGTCGTGGAAAACATGGCCGGGGCGAATAGCCTGATTTGCGCAAATTACATCTACCGCGTGGCCAGGCCCGATGGATTGACCATGGCGACTTTTATCGGCGGGCAATTTCTCCAACAGCTCCTCGGTAAACCCGGCATCGAGTTCGACGCGCGTAAATTCGAATACGTCGGCGCGCCGTCCCACGACGATTTCATTCTCGGTGTCTCCAAAACGTCCGGTGTTACGAGCCTCGACCAGTGGTTGTCGTCCAAGACCGTCGTCAAATTCGGCGGCGCGGGTTTCGGCGCGGGGACCGACGATATCCCGGTGCTGCTGCGGGCGATCATCGGTTTGCCGGTGCAAATGGTGACGGGTTACAAGGGAACCTCCGAGATGAGGCTCGCCTTTCATAGCGGAGAGATCGGCGGTATCAGCAATTCCTGGCAATCGACGCGCTCGACCTGGCGCAACGAAATCGAGACGGGCGATTTGCAGATCATCGTCCAGGCGGCGTTCAAATCACATCCTGAGTTGACGAAATACCCTTTGGTCGGCGATCTCATTAAAAATGAAGAGGCGAGAAGACTGCTGCAAGCCATGCTCCAGGTGCACGGCGCTTCAGTACGTCCCTACGTCGTGCCGCCGAACACTCCCAAGGACCGGGTCCAACTCCTGCGGAAAGCCTTCATGGATAGCGTCAAAGATCCAGATTTTCTCGCCGAGGCGCGCAAGGGTAATCTGGAGATCAATGCCGTAAATGGCGAAGAGTTAGGCAAGAGCGTCATGGGCGTCCTGCAGCTGGAACCGGGACTGGTAGCGAAGCTTAAAGAGATTTTGAAGTAAAAAATCTCCGATGGGACCGTATAGATTCGTCAAATCATAATGAAGCGCGCGCCGGATGTGCAGGCTGATTCAATGCCGTTGGGAGCGCCTACGGTTCGCCGCAAAATTTTACCGTGTTGTCGTAAAGTATTTTTCGCTTTTGTGTATCGGACAAATCGGTTCGTTCCAGGATCTCCGCGGCGGCGTTGTCCCGCCCTTCGCCATGGGGAAAATCCGAGGAAAACAGGATGTGCTCTTCGCCCACGAGGGCAATTTCCTGCGCCAGCATTGGATCACGGGCTTCCGGGGCGACAAAAAATCGGCCGGACTTGAGATATTCTTCGATGGCCCTTTCCGGCAAGCGGCCCATCTCTTTGACGGTGGGATCGCGGCGGTAACTGGGCAGGTAGTGGCCGAGCCTGCCGACGACGTAGAATAGCCACTCGGCGCCGAACTCGAGAAACGCTACTTTCAAGTTCGGATAACGGTCGAGCATGCCGTGGGCGACCACGGCAACGAAGCCGAGCATCGCCGGCATGCCCATGGCGATGACATGGGCCTCGAGGCGCGTTTCAACGAGCTGGTCGAAGGGCGGATAGCTTCTTCCCATATGCACGCATAGCGGCAGCCCCGCACGCGCAAACTCATCCCAAATGGGCGTGAAGCTCTTGTGCGATAGCAATCGCGCACCGGCGCTGCCGAAGACCACCGCCGCCGTGGCGCCCAGCTCTTTCATTTCATGGACGGCTTCGATGCCCTCTCGGCTGTCGCGCAGTGGAAGCAGGCCCGCCCATTTCAGCCGCTTTGAATATGCCTTGCATTGGCGTCCCGCATAACGGTTGTAGGCGCGAAACATGGCCGCTTCGAAAAACGGATCGGCACCCATGCAGGCGTAAAGACTGGAGGGAAAAAGCAGCTGCGCATCGATGCCGAAGCTGTCCAGATCGCGTAGCCTGGCTTCGGGGTCGGAGAGGTCCGGCGAGCCGAGTTGGCTCGGCGGCGCGCCAAACTCCGCCAGCACCGATGACGGCGTGTTGGCGCCTTGCGCTCCGGGGCCATAGGGGTGTGGCTCCATGCGCCCTTCGATGAGCCAACCGGTGCCGCGAATGCCGGCGCCAGCAGTGTCCTCAACGCGCAGTGGGCGCGGACGGCGGACGCGATATTCCCCCGGCAAGTCGTCCCACATCTTGGGGCTCATCATGACGTGAGCATCGGCGTCAAATATCTTGTAGTCGCCCAGCATTGCGTCGCAAGCTATCGGCATATGAGTCTTTTTCAGCAGCCTGCTAACGTGCCGGCAGAGGACCGGCGCCGATGATCTTCTTGAACAGTTCGATAACCTCCGGCTCACGGGGAATATCGCGCACGGCCTTTTCATTGGCTTCCGGCGTAAGCGGCGTCGGATCGTCGCCAGTGAGCTTTCTGAACTCGCGCGAAAATCCCGGATCGCTCAAGGCTTTTCTCATTGCTTCCTGAAGCATCTCGATCCGCTCTTTGGGGACTCCCGGGGGTAAGAAGAAAGGCGAACCCGCCAATCGAAAGCCGCGCTGCATCGCCAGCATCTTGCGTTCTCGTTCTGATCGCGCGAGAGTCTCCAGCTCCGGCAGATGGGAGAATTGTGGATGCTTGTCCCCCTTGGGTGTTTCGAAAATCGCATGGAAATCCATCAGCTGCTTGTCGAGCCAATCACGGTTTCTATGCAACAGCCAGTCGGCTGCCTGTGCTCTGGCGTCGAGTTCCCCGCGCATGAGAGCGACGTCGATCTCGTTTCCCGCGTAAGCAGTAATAAAATTGGGCTCCTTTAAGCCGATAATCCAGGCAAATAATCGCCCGACGATGTAGATCGTATGGCCCACGGACTGAGCGCCAATCCGCAACCCGGCATGTGCCCTGAGCTTTTCCAAATTGCCGAACTGTAGATCTCTCTTGGTGATGAACAGGTAATGAGCCGCGCTGTAAGGCGAGCCCAGATAGACGAATTTATCGATATCGTATTGCACGCCGGTCTCGCCGAGTATGGCGCTCGATATGAATCCGGCGCCAAGGTTGCCCAGGGTGAGGCCGTCGGGTTTAACGTTTCTATAGACGTGGTTCGCTGCCTTGCGCCCGCCGCCGCCCGGCATATATTCGCTGATGATGGTCGGATTTCCCGGCACGTGCTTCTGGATGAAAGGAAGTATGGCTTTGACCCGCATATCGCCGGCGTCGCCCGGTTCGCGGCCCTGTACAATGGTGATGGTTTTCCCTTGATAAAAGGGATTCTGCCCGAAGAGTACGGCAGGAAAGAAGGAAAGGGTCCCCGATAAAGCAGTAAAAATCAGCGCAGTCGAGAATCCGAAGTTACTTCTCTTGAACTTCATGTCGACCTCCGCTTCGACTCCCGGACGAGAGCCAGGTCTCAATGGGTTGAGTTCAGCCGGCTTACGCCAGTTCCTTCTTCCACTTCTCTGCTGTTTTCTTTTTCAGCTCCGGGCTGAGCGCGTTGACCGGCGGAAAGCGGTCGCGCCAGGCATAGGGCCGGCAGGCATTAAGAATCGCGCGGCTGTTGACGAAGTTGCCGGCATCGCGCTGGTCCGGGTGCATGGCCGGGTCCAGCGGTGTGCTCCAGCAGCCATCGATGATGCTGATGGCGGTTTTCGGATCGCAGCGCGTGGAAACCGCCCAGATAACGTCTTTCATCTCGGACGGATCGATGTCGTCATCGACCACGATGACGAAACGGCCATGATAATTACCAGCGCGGGAACCCAGGGCTGCGATGCCGGCTTGCTGCGCGTGGCCGTGATAGCGCTGCTTGAGCGAGATGATGATGAAAGGGGCGCCGCCGCCGGCGGCCGAGCCGCCGATGGAGCACCAGACACCCTTGATGTCCGGAACGTCGGCTTTCTCCAAGTAATTCCATATCGCGGCGGCGCCGATGGGCACGCCAAAGGTAATGAAAGGCGGTTTCAATGGCGGCGCGCCGCACAAGATCGGATCGTTGCGATAATAGACTTTCTTGACGCGAATCACCGGTTCCGTGGCCGCGCCATGGGCATAGTAACCAGGCCATTCGCCGAAGGGGCCTTCCATCTGCGCCTGCTCTTGGGGCGGCGGCACTTCCCCTTCGATGGCGATTTCCGCCGTCGCCGGTATCGGCAAGCCGGTTAGTTCGCCGCGGATGACGTCGATGGGCGCGCCGCGCAGGCCGCCGCAGTAGTCGAACTCGGACATGCCGTAAGGCATCGATTGTCCGGCCACCAGGAAGAGCAACGGGTCCTGGCCGAAGGTGACGACCACGGGACAGCTCAGCCCTTTTTCCCAATATTTTTCGCGCATGATGCGCGCATGATGGCCCGGCGAGACGTAAAGGCCGAGGGTATTTTTATCGTGAACCTGCGCGCGGTAGATGCCTATATTGACCCAGCCGCCTTCTTCCGGTTCACGGGTGATGACGCAGTCCGCGGTGCCGATATAGCGCCCGCCGTCCAACTCATGCCAGTGCGGCGTGGGAAAGATGGTCATGTCGACGTCGTCGCCGCTCTTGACGTTTTCCAGAATCGGCCCGCTGGAAACGACACGCGGCGGGATAGGTTTGACGCCCTTCAGCAGCTCTTTCCAGCGCGCGATCAGCTCTATGGGTTTGGCATCGGCCGGCATGCCTACTGTTAGTCCGGAGCGAGCGGGAGTGTTGATCAAATTCGCGGCGACCCGGAAGTTCGCCGGATAGCCGGGAATTTGATCAAATAGCACCAGCGGCGACGGCTCCTTGAAAGCAAACAGCTCCGTCAGTGCGCCGATCTCCAGATTCCAATCCGCGCCGTGAATCTCCTTCACTTGGCCGATCTTGCGGGCGGCGTCGATAAACTCGCGTAGGTCGTTAAATGGCATAATGCTCCGGATTTTTTAACACAGAGAGCACGAAGGTCACAAATTATAGGGCGCCTATAGCCGTCCGCGTTCAAGTAGTTCAAGCCGTCCAACAATCCGGCGAGCGTTTTGAACGGCTTGAACTTTTTGAACGTCGTGTCTCCTTCGTGGTGAATGATTCGCTAGTTCTAAAAATGTCCCTGTTCCTTCGAATGTTTGTAGATGCCGTCATGGAACATCGCCACGCAGTCGGCGTTGATTAGACAGCAGTACTCCGGACCCCAGCCGGGCCGGTGCCAGGTGTTGCCGTCTTGCAGCAGCCGCTCAAAAACTCTACGCGCCACCTCGCCGTGGGCCATCAGGCCGTCCAAATGTTCGTGCAAGTCAGCTTCTTCATGCACCGCGAAATAATAAAGATCGGCTTCCGGGATTTTGTATTTATTTAGCAGCGCCTCGCGCCAGCGCTTGGCCCAGTGGCCGAACATTTCCTCATTCAATGAGCGCGCCCACCACTCGATCATGCTGCCTTCATACACCAGGCCGCGGGCGAATTCGGTCAGCGCGCGGCACTCGGCATACACTTCGCAGTTGACCATCTCATCCAGCGACACGCCAAACGCCTCTCCCTGTTTGATGAGCACCTGGATATGCCCCGGTATGCTCGGATTGACCAGCTCGTCGCTGATCTTGCCGACGTAGGGCGCGAGCAGGTCGCGGTGGCGCGCGAAGATTCCCTGATGGCGCTGGTAGATGATCAGGTGAAAGTTGTTCACTTCCACCGGATAGCTGTACCAATGGCGCCAGAATAATTTTATGGTCTCGAAGGGTAGTTTACCGGCCTCGAGATCGCGCATGAACGCGCCGCCGAAAATCCTGTCATTCCAGCGCGCGTACATGCGCTGCTTGATCTCGCCGGTAAAAGCCTTCGCCTCGGCGGGCGAGAGCTTTTTGCCGATCTCCAGCGTTAGCGGTTTGTTGCCGCTAGTCATGCTCTCTACGCCTTGAGGTTTTACAATCTGAAGCCGGCTTGTTCGATCCCTTCTTTCAAGTCCGCTCGCTCTTTGTCGGTGAAGGGCGGCGTTTCCCAGCGCGGGAAGCGCTCCACCGGCAGGCCCCGCAACTTCATCAATTCACAGAAGACGCCGCGCCCATGGCTGCGCAGGTATCTGCCAACCACTTGCATCAGCCGGGTGAGCAGATCATGTTCTTTTTGAGCCGCCTTGAGATCGCCCGATTTCAAAGCTTCGTACATTTTTACACAGGTCTCGGGAAACGGCGTCGACGGCGGATGAATAGCGCCGCGCACGCCCACCGAGTAGCCCGAGTACAAAGAAAAAATACCCCCAGGGAAGACCCCCACGGACTTCGGCAGTTGGTAGACATATCCCAATAGCTTGTCGAAGGCGATGAAAGAGACCTTGATGCCCGCCAGCGGATTGGGCGCAATCGCTTCGATGATTTTGTTCGCCTTCGCCGGCGTGATCTCTACCCAGGTGGTTTCAGTATTGTCGTAAATGAACATCGGCACGCCGGGCACGCTTTTGGCAATCGCTTTGTAATGCGCGTACACTTCCCAGTCGTCGTGCGGATAATAATACGGCGGCACGACGCCGACGGCGTCCACGTCCAGGCCCGCCGCGTGTTTCGCCAGCTCGATGGAAGACAGGGTATTGGCGGTGCCGATGTGCATGACTACCGGCACGCGGCCTTTGACGCGATTGACGATTTGCTCCGCCATTTTTTTGCGCTCTTCGATTTCCATCGTCATACCTTGGCCGTGGGTTCCCAGCGGGAAGAAGCCATGCACTCCCGTATCCAGGTAAAAATCGATGATCGCGTCCGTCCCTGCATGATCGATGGCACCGTCGTGTTTGAATGCCACAGGCATCGGCATCAGGATTCCTTCGATTGTTTTTCCGCTTGCCATAATGACTCCTTTAGGAATGAGATATCGTTTGCCGTACCCATATCCCATCGCCTCGAATAATTCTAGCTTTATGAGGTATCCATAGAATGGGAAAGATGTTAGAAAAATACATACTCGCATTGAGGAGGCAGTGATGGCAGATAGTAAAAATCCGATCGTCAACATGTCAACCAACAAGGGCGATATTCGCATCGAACTCGACGCTGAAAAGGCGCCGGTTACGACGCAGAATTTCGTCGACTACGTCAACAACGGCCACTACGACGGGCTGATCTTTCACCGCGTGATCCCCGGCTTCATGATCCAGGGTGGCGGCATGGACGCGCAAATGGCGGAAAAGAAAACCAGAGCGCCGATCAAGAATGAAGCGGCCAACGGCCTGAAAAACAAAATCGGCAGCATCGCCATGGCGAGGACCAATGTTGTCGATAGCGCCACGGCGCAGTTCTTTATCAACGTGAAGGACAATGACTTTCTCAACCACCGCAGCCCGTCACCGGCTGAATTCGGTTATGCGGTGTTCGGGCAGGTGATCGAAGGCATGGAGATCGTTCACGCCATCGAAAAAGTCAAGACGGGGAGCAAAGGCCACCATGATGACGTGCCGGTGGAGAATGTGGTGATCAACTCGGCGAAGGTCGAGGCGTAACCCTAGTCGTGATCGTGGAACGTGCTCGTGCTCGGCGATGAACAGAAATCACGAACAATGAGTGATGGAGGATCGGGCTTAAGAAGTCCAGACTCCTCTGGGATCATATTTTCTGACCGCGGCCAGTTCGGCTTTCGTGGGTGGGTTCGTTTCACCAACATCGGGCGCGACGCGCAGCGGCCAGCCGGTTTCGTGCTTGATTTCGTCTATGGACACGCCGGGATGATACGAGCTTAAGATCATTTCGTGGGTCGCGGCATCGAATGAGAAAATCCCCATGCTGGTGATCACGCGGCTCGGGCCGCCTCCAGTCAGCCCCCGTTCCTTTCGCCACTCGCCGCCGTCGCCGAATCCAGGCGAAGTGATGTACTGAACTTTCGGCGTGAATCTCCGCCGCTCGTGATTCATGATAATGATGCATCGTTTGGCCATCGTGGCGATGTCCGCCGCGCCGCCGCTGCCCGGCAAGCGGATGCGCTTGCCGTTTTCTTCCACCCAATGGGTGTTCAAATTGCCAAAGCGGTCGACTTCGGCGCCGCCGATGAAGCCGAGATCGACGCGGCCGGACTGCAATAGATGCATCACGTCATTCAGGCCGCCGCATAAAAGTGCTCCGGCAACGTTGGGTGGGTCACTCATGGTGAAGATAGATTCGAGCGCCGGCCAGTCCCGGATCACGCCGTTTTCAAAAATGCCGATGGCGCCCGGCGCGTGGGTTTCCTTGGCCACGGCAAAGCCTAAAAGCGGCAAGCGCATGCCGACAAAGACCTTGTCGCCGTCGCGGATCTCCCGCGCCGCAGCAGCGACCATCAGTTCGCGTCGGGTATATATCATCGTTCAAAGTTCAAGGTTCAATGTTCAACGTGGCGCCTTCGGCGCGATTCAACGTTCTGCGTTCGAGGTTGGGACGTGGAAACTTATGAAACGTTGAACTTTGAACCAGAAAGCTACGCCTTGTTGAACGCGTCAATCCCGGCCTGTCCGATCTGGCGATCGACGGCCGAAGGCGCGCCGCTTACGCCGACGGCGCCGATGCACTGTCCGTCGACGGCGATGGGCAGTCCGCCTTCGATGCTGACAAACCAACCTGGACCGACGGCGAGGGTTTGTGCCAGCACCTGGTGATCGGGAATCTCACTGCCGTCGCGCGCCGTCTTTCCGGTAGCCGCCGTAGTGACCGCGGCGCCGCGCGCTTTTGCTTGCGCGATCAACGTATTATGCGTCCGGCCGTTGGTCATGCGCTTGAACGCCATTAGATGGCCTCCGGCATCGACCACGCAAATGCTGACGATTTGTTTTAGCTCCTTGGCCTTTTCGATGGCGGCGTTGACGATGATGTCGCAGCCCTCCTGAGAGAGTTTAGATGAAGGCACGGTTTTCATGGCATCCCTCCTTATTTTTTATCTCTGCCGGTGTAATTCCCCGCAGCTTGCCACTGCGATTCGGCCGTAGCATGGGTTGAGCGTTTACTCAGTAATTGAAGCTTACCGCCGGCGCAAACAAATTGGCCTGCGGTTTGAGTTTATTCACGCGCTCGGTGCCGAGAAGCTGCAAAAAAGCGCGGTGATCCTTGACGCCAAACACGTATTTTTCGAGCCAGTGTTCGAACCCTTCGCGCGAGCGGCTCTCTTTGTGATACTCGAAGTAGAAATCGTCGTCTCGCCGCGCGTAGCCCTGGGCCGGGGACGGGTGGGCGCCGAAGGGTTCATGCACGACTGTTGAGACCACAAATCCTGGGATTACATTTCGGTTCGGGTCGCTCAGAATAACGTCGTGATCCACGATCTCTTCGCAGGTGAGGATAACTTTGCCGGCGGCGAAACCGGCTTCGCGCATCACGCCGAAGTTGCCCCAAAGATGCACGTTGCCTTCGCGGTCAGCACGTTGCACATGCAGGATTGCTACGTCAGGTTGGATGGCGCGCACGGCAGCCAACTCTTCGCCGGTAAAAGGACAAGCTACGCGCGAGAATTGCGGCCCGCGGCTGAAGTCGCTGCCCTTGATGGTCTTGGTTGGGAGGTAGGGCAGGCCCGAGGCCGCCGCTTGCAGGCCCAAGCCGATAGTGAAGTTGGAATGTTCTTCGATCTGAATTGGATTGGGTATTCCCAATTCGGCGGCGCGCCGGTAGTTATGGCCTAGTCCGGCGGCGACGTTGCCGACCCATGAGGCGATGATTTTTCTAACGCAGCCGGCGCCGATGAGTTGATCGAATTGAATATCGGAAATCGGCGCGATTAGGGTTAAATCTCTTTTCTTCTGGCGGATAATTTCGTAGCTGGCGGCGAATGGGATGAGCGATTCCAAGCCGCAACCCATCGCAACGGACATGCCGTCTTGAATGTTGGCCGCGATGGCGTCGTGAAGCGTGACGCACTTATCGGCAGACATGATGCCTATTAACTAGCATGGAATGTGGATGATGATTCAAGGGCTGCGTGGACTGCGGCGCGAAAAGATCCATGGATCACGTTGGGGAGACGAGAAATTTGCGGGGGAGATCAAGCGTGGGTTCGTTTGAGCAGCAAATAGCGATGGCCTGAAAAGAAGCGCGACATCCACAGCGAACGGACGACCTCAAAGCCATGAGCGCGGCCGAGGGCTTCGATCTCCTGTAATTGAAGGGCCCATTTGGGCCGCTTTGAGTTGTAACGGCGGCGCAACTCATGCAGACGATTCTTGATCGAAGCTTCGTCGAAATAAGTAAAAGCCACCCAGTTGCCGCTGACGCGCATGAGCTCCTGGACGTATTGAATTCGTTCTTTGTGCTCGCGAATGTGATGGCAAAGACGCACCGACAAAACAAGCGCAAACGCGCGATCGGAGAACGGCAGCGTGAGGGCGGTGGCGCGGACGTAGCCGGCTACGGAGCCCAGTTTGGGCTCCTGCCGTTGGAAGGTTTGCGCCGCCGACAGCAGTTGAAAACTCCAATCGCCCTCGACCACTTGTCCGGCGTAGCGTCGAACGATCGGATAAAGGCGGCCGTAGCCGCAGGGCAGATCCAGCGCCAGCCCCTGTCCCGGGCTCTTCGCCACGGCGCTCAACAGTTTTCTCAACAGGCGCTGCTCGTTCCAATTGTTGACCCGCTCGGTCCAGTGTTTCTTGAATTTGTTGGTGTAGTCCGCCAGGCCCTCGGCGCTGTTGTAGCGCGATAATATCTGTTCGTCCATGATCGGCTATGTGGTCGCGGAGGCTGTGTGACGGCGGGGGAAAGCGCGCCAGCGGCGCTTGAAACCGTGGATCAGGGACGACAGGAATGTTCGGTTCTGCTTCGCCCGCATGCATTTCATGGCCCGGCGCCGGAGGCGCGACGACGTCGCGCCAAGGGGGTCGGGCAGATAGGTTTCATAGAATAGATCCAGGTCGCCGTCCTTGGCCTCGGGTAGAAAGCTGCCCAGAAAAACACCCAGATCGCGGCCCTGAGCCCGGCGCGCCAGAGGCCGCCAGCGTAGCGTCCTTGCATAGGGAATATCGACGAACAGCGTTTCGACGATTCCGCTGGCGCCCAGGCGAAACAAAATATTCTTCGCCTTGGGCGTGAACAGGAAAAAGCCGGCACTATGGAGATGCCGAAGATGGCGGCCGATTTGTCTAAGAATCGAGTCGCGGATATTATCGCCGTTGGCTTGTCGGGAAAGGGAAATGTAGGCCTGGCTTGTCAGGTTCGCGCTCGCTTCGGCAAACCTCGTGATGAGGAAGCAGGAACGCACGAAGCCCAGTCGGGTCCGTTCCACGCCGAAGGCGACCGGTTCGACCGCCAGCACTCCATACCGTCCCAGGGTTAGCAAGTTTTTGAACTCTCGCTCTGCTTTCGCGGTGCTAAACCCCGTCCGGATGCGCGGCAAAAAAGGATACGAGTAGCATTTCAAAACAAATGCTTTGGCATCGTCGGGCCGTTCTTCCCGGGCGCGCGCCGTCAGCAAGGCGACGCGTGTTCTCGCTTCGGTTTTGATCGCTTCACCGGCTGCCCCGAATAGCGCCCAGTAGTCCGGGAACCGCGATGCTGGAAAATAGCGGGCGAAGCGCTCTCTGACGGCCACACGATATCGTGCGCCGCCGTGAACTTGGCGCCGGCTTAGAAGTTTTTCTTCGGATGCTTGCACGGTCAATCCGCGAACCTGGACGCAATAAACACTAGCCTGTCTCAAAGATGTATAGGCAAGCGGTTGATTACCATCTCTCAAAAATATCAACGTATTATTACCTAGGATGCGCGCCCGGTTCAATAGCGTGGACGGTTCGCCATAGGTTGCGCCAGTCGAGGCAGGTCGAAACATTAGCTCTGATTGTCCTGCTTCGGCAGATAACCAAAGAAGCAATCCAACCCGGGAAAACCATGAAAGGGTATTTGCAATTGACCCCCGAATTGGCGCACTAATAGGGCGGGTGAAAAATAGGCCGCACCGCTAACGACGAAGAATCTAGCCCGGCTATGCCGCAACCAAAAGCCGGAATATCTCGCGCAAAGGCGCAAAGACGCTAAGTTAGAAGATGAAAAAAAAGATGGGTAGGGTGGGGACTTTACGAGCTTTGCGTCCCTTCGACTTGCTCAGGACAGGCGTGGCGCGAGAATAATCTTAGGCAAGTGTATTTGAACGGCAAAGACCGTGGGCAAAATTTGCGCAGGCCGCGCTCTCATGGCTCATAAATGAAAATGCGTCCATCGACTCGGTTGTCGTTTCCGTTGATTGCTTTCTGGCTTTTTCAAGAGAGTAACAAACGGCAGCCAACCAAATTGCGAGAGGTAAACCAACACGACCAAGAGAAACGTGGCCGTATCCGTTGTCCAAAATGTAAATGGCAACCCAATACGTCGAGCCGTTGGTTTTGTGGTCCATGCGAATATCCCGAAAACTTTTTCGGCGGCTGCGGCTCGTCGTGGAATACCTTCAAATCCCGCGGCCGCTGCCCGGGTTGCAGCCATCAATGGCACTGGACCGCCTGTCTCCGCTGTGCCGTGTGGTCATTGCATGAAGATTGGTACGAGGGGGATGAATAGGCATCGTTCATCAGTAGATCATCGGCCGGGTCTTGTTCCGCATTGTCGCTGCCCGTTCGCTTCTCAGGGGAAGCCATTCACTAAACTTTTGACTTTCCCGGCATTTCGCAATACGAAAGCCTTTCGGGGACTGCTTAAGATAGAGAGCGCACCGTATGAGATTCAATGCGACCAGTCAGCAACCGGCGTGGTGGTTGACCGCCGCGAATCAGCGCCTGCTATGAGTCAGGGCCAAGCCTCGATAACGCAAGCGTAACCTGATATCCCTGGAGCCTAGAGGCATAGTGCATGTTTTTCTGGTAGGGGAGGTTGATAGAAGTCGTACTAGCGAGAGGCCCGGGATTCTGAGCTGGCGTTTTTCGAGCCAGCCAAATCGCCGAAGCCTCTTTAGAGTTCTTGGCCGGCCTATCTATGTTCTTCACACAATCGTTCACAATGAATGCGGGGTCGAGAAGTTGCCGGGCGCAGTGTTTGACCGCGCTTGCCGTTCTATTTAGTTAGAAAGTTCACGATGGGAATTCCCTTACGCCAAAGCCTGGCCATTCTGGGTTACATTCTGAAGCAACGGCTCCGGAGGGTCGAACGTTATCCGCTGGTGCTCATGTTAGAGCCGTTGTTCCGCTGTAATCTGGCGTGTGCCGGCTGCGGCAAGATCGATTATCCCGAAGAGATCTTGGATCGCCGTCTGAGCCCAAGGGAATGCATGGCCGCCATCGACGAGTGTGGGGCGCCAGTTGTTTCGATCGCTGGAGGCGAGCCTCTGATCCACCAGGAGATGCCCGAGATCGTCCGTGGGTTTATTCAGCGAAAAAAGTTTGTCTACCTATGCACGAACGCGTTACTCCTTTCTCGACGCATGGATGATTATACCCCTTCGCCCTACCTGACTTTTTCGGTTCATCTGGATGGGAGCCGCACTCGGCATGACACGTCAGTCTGCCGGACGGGGGTATTTGACCAGGCTGTGGAGGCGATTCAGAAGGCAATTCAAAAGCGTTTCCGGGTAACCATCAACTGTACCTTGTTCCAAGGGGAATCAGCCGAAGAAGTGGCAAACTTTCTCGATGATGTCGCGGCTCTTGGAGTGGAGGGGGTGACTATTTCCCCTGGGTTCAGCTATGAACATGCTCCCCGCCAAGACGTTTTCATGCAGCGCAATGCGAGCAAACAGCTCTTTAGGAATATTTTTAGGCTTGGTCGGGGGCGCAAGTGGCGGCTTAACCACTCCAGCCTGTTTCTCGATTTTCTCGCCGGTAATGAAAGCTACCGTTGTACACCCTGGGGTAACCCGACACGCAATGTGCTCGGTTGGCAAAGGCCCTGCTATTTGCTTGTGGGCGAAGGTTACGCGCCGACGTTCAAAGCTCTGATCGAAGAAACCAATTGGGATCGTTACGGCACGGGCAACAACCCAAAATGCGCCAATTGCATGGCACATTGCGGTTATGAAAGTACCGCCGTCAATGATGCGATCAAGCACCCGCTCAAGGCCCTACGGGTTTTCCTGCGAGGCCCGAAGACCGAGGGCCCCTTCGCCGCCGAATTGCCTATCACCTATTCGATCGAACGACCCGGAAGCGGCAATAGCTGACTTTTCACAGGGTGAGCAATAACGCAAGGTGTTCAGATGACTCCGTCCGTACCGGACTCGGTCAAGCGGGATATTTTTTGACCCTATTCCTCGCAAGGTAGCCGTGTTTGTAGAACCATTCGATCTCGTCGCGCAGAGCCTCGACGGCAGGCCGTGGAGAGTAGCCGAGCTCGCGCCGCGCTTTCTCGGTGGAGAAGTACATGAGCTTGCGGGACATTCGAACACTGTCTACTGTCATCATCGGTTCGCCGGAGCCTCTAATGCGCGTCACCCCTTCCCAAACGTAGGCTATGGGTGTGAGGAACCAATGCGGCAGACGAATTCGCGGCGGCCGTTGCCCGGTAAGTTCGGCCACCGTTTCCAGAATCCATTGGAGGGTCCTATTTTCGCCGCCAAGAATATAGCTTTCACCGATGGCCCCTTTTTCGTAGGCCAGTAAGTGACCATCCGCTACATCGTCCACGTGGACCACATTGAGCCCGGTATTCACATAGGCCGGCATCCGGCCTGCGCCAGCTTCGACAACGAATCGTCCAGTCGGGGTCGGCTTGACATCACCGGGCCCGAAAGGTGCCGTGGGCTGGACAATGATCACGGGGATCCCCGCATCGGCCACCAAGCGTTTTACCTCTCGTTCGGCTAGAAACTTCGACTGCTTGTAAGCTCCGATCATGTCGGACAGCTCAGCCTGTGATTCTTCATCGGCCGGCAAACCATCATCTCTTAAGCGGAGGGTTGCGACGCTCGATGTGTAGACGATGCGCGACACACCCGCTGCCGCCGCAGCCAAGATCAAGTCAATGGTGCCTTGGACATTGACCCGATTCATTTTCTCTCGATCAGGAACCCAGATACGATAGTCTGCGGCAACGTGAAACACTGCCTCGCAATTTCGCACGGCACGCTTCAGCGACTCTGGCTCGGTAAGATCACCGGTGACAATCTGACAGTCAACACCGGATAAATTGAGACGGTCGCTGGTTGGACGGACCAACGCCCGGACATTGTGACCGGCTTCTGCGAGACAACGCAGCACGGCCGCGCCCACAAAACCCGTCGCCCCGGTCACTAAAGTCGTCATCGCTTTCTGTTCCTTTGGCTTCCGCTCTTGAGTTCGATATTCTTCTCTATATTAAATTTTCACCAAAGTTAGAAACGTCTTCTAGCCCTAGCTTTCAATGGAATCAATTTACGTGTTTCTCGTTGCGCTCTCGACTCTGTCGTGGGTGGTCTTCGCTTTAATGCCCTGGCGGCCTTGGTCTAATCGAGAAGTCCTTGATGTGATGGACACAGGCGACGGCGAGGAGGTTCTTAGAGAAATTACGGTAGTGATCCCGGCTCGCAATGAAGCCGAAGTTATTCAGCAAACCCTGCGTTCGATCGTCGAGCAGGGGCCGGGCTTAAGGATTGTCTTAATCGATGACAATTCTGAGGATGTGACCGTTGAGAAGGCCCGTCAAATGCGGATTTCAAATCTTCGCATTATCCAGAGCTCGCCGCTTCCGGCCGGCTGGAGCGGCAAGCTTTGGGCCCTCGAACAAGGCCGACAACGTGTCACGACTCCGTATACGTTACTGCTAGACGCAGACATCCGGCTGGCCCGAGGTATGGTCAAGGCTCTTAGAGAAAAGATGGATCAGCAAGGCGTTCCTTTCGTCTCGCTCATGGCCGTGCCGTCGATGTCAGGTGGCTGGGAGAAACTGCTGATGCCTGCCTTTGTTTACTTCTTCAAGGTCCTCTATCCGTTCCAACGGGTGAACTCACGTCATGCGAGTGTAGCGGCGGCTGCGGGTGGATGTATCCTTGTGGAGAGCCGTCTGCTGAGTCACATCAGTGGGTTTGAGTCCATCAAGTCGGCCGTCATCGACGATTGTACATTAGCTCGGCGAGTCAAGTCGCAGGGGTTTGGAATTTGGTTGGGATTGACGCATTCCGTGAAGAGCGGCCGCAGCCCTCAACGGCTGCAAGAAATATGGGACATGGTAGCGCGCACGGCGTTTGCCCAGCTCCACCACTCAGTGGGGTTGCTGGTGCTATGCACTTTGGTGATGCTCCTGGTGTATCAGGTTCCTGTCATCGCGGTTGTCTCCTCAAACAATCTAATCCGCTCTCTCTCGGTAGGTTCGTTCGTTATCATGTTCCTGACTTACGTACCCATACTCCGATTTTATCATCGATCGTTGACATGGGCGCTCAGCCTGCCTCTGATTGCTGCGCTGTTTCTCGCCATGACTTGGACATCCGCCATCCGCTACTGGCGGGGCGAACGCACCCGTTGGAAGGGAAGAATCTATCAACGCCAAGATAGTTCGATCAAATTTTCTAAAAGCAAGCAGAGTAGGTCAGAACTGTGATGCATCCAGTACAAGCTTTCTCGTCTTCTTGAGGGTTCTTCGAGCCGCGCTAAACTGGATGCCGAGTTGTACGATCTTCATCCAATCCGCTGGCGCGAGATAGCTGCTGGCGAGAAGTTTCCAGACGCGGATATTGCCTTGCGGATCCAGCGCCTTTAGGACGTTTTCTGGAATATCGGTTGAGACCGTGTCGACAATGGCGCGGATCGCCAGAAAGGGAAGTCCGTGCTCTTGGGCGAGCCGCGCTTGTGCTGCGCTTTCCATGTCCGTCGCTGCCGCTTGCGTCCGTTTGGCCAGCGCCCGTTTTTCCACTGCAGTTTTCATAATGGCATCGCTTTCGACCAGGGCCTCCGTGTGAACTGAGTGCTTGCGCTCTAAGGTTTTATACAGACGTTGATGCCATTCCGTGTTGACCTTATGAATTTCACCGCTTGCGCCGATAATGCGCTCGGGAATGATGAGGCATCCCGGGCTGATGCGGTCGTCCAGCCCCGCCGCACAACCCCAGCTCAGTAGAGCTTTTGCTCCCTGCGAAACCAAAACCGCCCCCGCTCTGTATGCGCGCTCTGCTCCCATCCCCGAGAGGGCAACCAATGTGTTATCCGTGATCGCCTTCCACGCACCCACTGAAATGGTTTGACGAGTTAGACCTTTTAATTCTCGAGGCAGAGAAACAACGATTCCCAGCATTAATGTTCCGCCGCCATCAAGTTCCGATAGCGTGCCAACGCCAGCAAGGGAAAGTATTTGTCATAACCGTGATACTTTAAATAAAAGACGCGCGGAAAACCGGGGGCATTGAACTCGGGATCGCTCCAAAAACCATTCGGCTGCTGTGTGCGCAGGAGGAAGTCGATGCCGCGACGAACTGAATGCGAATCGACCTCGCCGCTGCTCATCAAGCCCAGCAAAGCCCATGCGGTATGAAAAGAGGTGCTGCGCTCTCCCTGGCCCCGTTTGGACGGCTCAAAATAAGTGTCGCATCCTTCGCCCCAGCCACCATCGGCACGCTGGACATTCTTGAGCCAAGCAGCGCCACGTCGCACCGCGTCGTGTTCTTTCCCTATGCCTGCCTCTTCCAACCCCATAAGGACAGACCAAGTGCCATAGATGTAATTTGTCCCCCACCTGCCGTACCATGGACCGTCCGGCTCTTGAGAACGGAAGAGGTAGTCCAGGCACTTTTTTTCAACGGCCTTGCATTGCGGTGAAGTCACCATTTGCGTAAGCAACATCACACAACGTCCGCTCACGTCCTCGGTGGGCGGGTCGAGCAGAGCGCCGTGATCGGCGAAAGGGATTTCGTTTAAATAGGTGTGATCGTTGTCGGCATCAAATGAGGCGAAGCCCCCGTTTCTCGACTGCATTCCACAAATCCATTCGGCTGCTCGTTGCACCGTTTTGTCAAAAGTTTTGTCGCCGCTCTTGTGCATCGCATAAGCGACCGCTGCCGTGTCGTCCAGATCGGGATAGTGAGAATTTTTGAACTGAAAGGCCCAACCACCGCCCCGGACTTTGGGCCTATTGAAGCTCCAGTCCTGGGGCTCTTCCAGTAGTTGTCTTCGATTCAGCCAATGAAAGGCTCTCTTGATCGCCGTTTGGCTTTGCTCGTCACCGATCTGCTGGAGTGCGATACAGGCCCATGCGGTATCCCACACAGGTGATACACAAGGCTGACAATATGCGCTGTGCTCGTTGATCACCAGGAGATCCTGGATTGCCGATCGTTCGATTACGCGCAGCGGATGGTTAGCGGGATAGCCGAGCAAATCCAGCGCTTCATAAGCATTGACCATGGCCGGAAAGATGGCGCCCAAACCACCTTCGCCGTTGAGCCGCTCGAGTATCCAAGCTTCGGCCTTTTTTATGGCGCGGCGGCGCAGACCTTGCGGACTCCACGGATAGAATTTTAGTCCCAGCCGATCCAGCATGAGGAGGGCGCGATTCAGGGCTGAATGAACTGGAAAATAGTTCGTTTCTTGCCAGGGGTCCGTGATGAAGAGTTCCTTGATCGAGACCTGCCTGGGATTTCGAGCATGCGCCTTAGATGTGTAGAGGACGAAGAGCGGCACCATGACGGTTCGTGACCAATAAGAGACCTTGGAGATGTGAAAAGGAAACCAATGGGGCAGTAACAGGCATTCCACCGGCAAAAACGGTACGGCACGCCAAGGTAGCTGGCCAAAAATTGCAAGCGTGATTCGAGTAAACACATTGGCCCGGGAGGCCCCGCCCAGGCGCAGGATGGTCTGCTTAGCTTTGGCCATATGGGGTGCCTCGGGGGGATCACCGGCGAGCTTCAACGCGTAGTAGGCTTTGACCGAGCAACTAATCTCAGCGGGACCGCCGTAATAAAGAGGCCAACCGCCGTCCTCCCCTTGGCGTGCGCGTAGGTAGGTGGCAAGTTTTCTCTCCAGTGGCTCGTCGACCTCGCCCTGATAGTGCATCATCAAGACATATTCGGCTGGAATGGTACAATCGGCCTCTAGCTCGAAACACCAATACCCGTCTGGGTGTTGCAGGCCGAGCAGCGCTTTCGTGGCACGTTGAATGGCGCGCTCCAGTTGAGACAACGGCAGCTCGTCTGTAGGACTTATCTTACTTTCTCGGTTGTGCTGGTGATCGGTTTCGGTGGCGCCGTCCCGCATACAAGGGAAAAATCGTCCGGTTTTTTCACGGTGCCATATCTGCTTTACTTTCGCTTGTTCCCACCGGAGACCCGTTGGCGAATGCTGAAGGCAATCCGCGCGCAGCGATAGAGAAGAGAAGCTTTAGCAGACGATCGTTTTGTACCGTTAGCCGTGTAGCCAGGATAGTCCCCTTAACGCTCGACCGCGATATCTTAACCTGACTTCCGTCCGTGTAGTAAAGATGCTTGTTGATCTTGCGGAGCGTTAACAGGGCCAGCCCGATTGCCCAAAGACAGAAGTTGCGAATCCCAGTCTCCTCCTTGGGGATAAGTAAGGAATAAGATAGGGCGTTTTTCAGGTGTCCATGCGCGATGCCAATAAGGCGCCGAACTCCGCGGTCGAACCCTTGTCGATTTCGCCCTGTGGTTAAGTCGTTGAGATCGAAGCCTTCTTCAGCAAAGATCTTCCGGGGCAACCAACAGGCGCCACGCTGATAATCTTCCCACACATCTTTAAGGATGTTCGTCATCTGCAGCCCCTGGCCGAAGGAAACCGCCAAAGCCATCAGAGCCTTGCGATTTTGCGCGATTTCCGGCGAGTGCAGACAAAACAGATTAGTCAGCATTTGCCCCACAACGCCTGCGACATAGTAGCAGTATTGATCAAGGTCCTCCAAGCTTTGCAGTCCCTGCTTCTCGCCGCGCAGCTGGAATTGTCCCATACCCTTAGCCATGGCGCTGACACACCGCTGCAGCGCTTCACGCTGTGGCTCGGAGAAGCTGCGGGTGATTCGAACCACACGAGACACATTGCGGATCAGCTCGTGTTCAGCGGGCGGTGTTTGGCTCGAGAGCGACGCGCATAGTTGGCGGGAAAACGTTTCGGCGTTTCTCGGAACGTTTAAGGTTCTCAAAAACTGCTCGCAAAAATAGTTTTTTCGCGCGCCAGTTAGAGCCGGCTCGTCCTCGATAGTGTCGACAATGCGACAAAGGAGATAGGCGTTGGAGACGACACGACAAAGCGCTGCCGGAAGCTGCGGAATGGTTAGGGCAAATGTGCGGGAGACCGCCTCTAACATCTCCGATTGAAAATCATCAACGCTGAGCCATAATTTCCGCGGTGCCAGATCTGAGCTAGGAGGCGAGGTGAGTTTAGACATGGCGCTTTCGTTTCTAAAAGGCAGCATGCTTCATCCTCCTTTTCATGGGGCTACGTCTGGCAACTTTATGTTGGATCTCTTGAGTGCCGTTTATCCGTTCGGCCACACTCTTCATTACGTCGATCCGGAACACATGTCCAGCTCTTTTATCCTCATTTTGCCTGCCAATTCCCTTAACCGGGATTTACCGGGCTCCACTAGGCTACTCTGTTCTTTGAGCCACGTAGCGGGCAATTTCTCGCAAGGGTTCCGCTGCTCTGCCGTAAGGCTCCATTTCTCTCAAGCACGCCGTTAAAAGGGCTTTAACACGTTCACTAGCCGTTGCCGGCCCAGCTACGGATACGTAATTTGCTATCCCTTTATGATTCGAGTTGTCGCTCGAAACTTCGTGGGCATCCAAAATGTCATCTGTGATCTGGAACGCTAAGCCCAAAGATTGTGCGTATCGCGTCACCCGGTCGAGATCTTTACGGGTTGCGCCGCCGATCATCGCTCCGACACGGGCCGCTGTCTTGATCAAGGCACCGGTCTTCAAACGATCAAGACCCTCGAGAACAGCCGGCGTGACCTTGTGCTTGACCAATTCGAGCTCCCTACTTTGTCCGCCAATCATTCCTCTAATGCTGGCGGCGTCGGAGATCTCCCGAATCAGCTTTGAAATCAGCGGAGCACCTAAGAGCCGCGCCGCCCGCGGGTCCGACATGATGAAGAAAGCCTCAGTGAGCAATGCATCGCCGGCCAAAAGGGCTAACGCTTCCCCAAACCGTTTGTGGCACGATGGTTTTCCTCGCCGCAGATCGTCATTATCCAATGCCGGTAGGTCATCATGGATCAGTGAATAGCAATGAATCAACTCAATGGCGCAGGCAAACGGCAACAAGACTCTCCGTTTGGCGCCGAACAATTCCCCAACCGCAAGAGTCAATATCGGACGGAATCTTTTGCCGCCATCTAAAACGCTATAACAGACGGCTTGATGAAGGACAGACGGGTTGTGGTCTGTTTCGAGGTAATGCGGCAAAGCACGGTCAATGAACAACTTATTCTCGAGCAAATATCGTTTGACGTCGAAAGCGTTGCGAGCCATGCTGCTTTGATACCAGTTCTTTTATTCGAAGTCTTCCCGTGTCGAAATGTTTAGCTGTCCCAAATGCCAGCGAATCGACAGCATCAGCCTCATTGACCAGCCGGAAGTCATTAAAAAAAGACTTCCGTCAACCAGCTAACTTAAAGCCTCTTACCGCAATCGGGGCGTAGTTGTCCAGCCCTTTCCAGAAGCGACGGCTAAGTTGACATCATGCATCGGTATCGAATACTGTACGCCTCGAAATGGACATTGAGGGACGGTTCACCTTTGTCGGATTCGCTATCGGGCTAGCTGGATTACACGCGGCTGATGCAGCCCGTTTTCAGCGATCCACGTTGAGCTCTAAAAAAACAACTTTCTATCATTCTTGTGTATCCAAGGGCGCCGCGGCGGCATTTGCTGACGCGAGCGCGGAGAGGAGCGACTGAAATGCGTCACCGGGTAATTCATCTCATCAATCCAAAGACTCATTCGCTGACCACACGCCCACTCTACCTGAATCGGGCGCTTTATTCTCCCCTCGCGGGCTTAATAGCCGTGGCAGGTGCCATTCCGCGCGACCGCTATGAGGTGGTGCTTACCGACGAGAACATCGAATCCATCGATTTCGACTTGAAGGCCGACCTCATCGGCATCTCGGCGATGACGGCGTACGTTAACCGCGGCTACGAGATCGCCGACACTTTCCGGGCGCGCGGGGTACCTGTGGTTATGGGCGGTGTGCACCCGAGCTTTATGGCCCAGGAAGCGCTCAAGCATTGCGACGCGGTGGTGATTGGGGAAGTGGAGCTTGTGATCGATAAGCTCTTGGACGATCTCGAGCGCGGCGAGATGCGCGGCACTTACAAGTCGGAGAAGCTGCACCCGATGGTAGGTTTGCCGATGCCGCGGTATGACCTGATCAAAAAGCACCGCTACGTCAATCGCACGTTCGTGCAAACGTCTCGCGGGTGCCACCAGGGCTGCACGTTCTGCTGCGAGCCGCTGATGAACGGGCTCAAGTTCCGCTACCGTCCGATCGATGAAGTGATGCGCGAAGTGGATAATTGCGATTCGCGCATGATCTCGATCAACGATTCCGACTTCTTTGGCACGCCCGAGCGTCCGAAGGAAGTCATGCGTGCGCTCAAGGGTCGAGGGGTTCACTGGCAAGCTGGGGTCACCTCAAAGCTCGCGCAGGATGATCGAATGCTGGAACTTGCCGCCGAAAGCGGCTGCACCTTGATGAGCATCGGTTTCGAGTCGATCACGCGCTCCACCTTAACGAGCGTGCACAAGCATGTGAACCGGCCCGAGACATTTGTTTCACTCGTTGAGAAGGTACACTCCTATGGAATCATGGTTTTCGGACTTTTCATGTTCGGGTTCGATGGCGACGATGCTACGGTATTTGAGGAAACGGCAAAGTTCTGCATTGACGCGAACTACGACGCCTGCGCTTATTCGGTCCTCACTCCATATCCGGGCACCTTGACATGGTACGAAATGAAGAAGGCCAATCGGATTGTCTCCTTTGATTGGACCAAGTACGACCAGGCAAACGTCGTCTATCGACCGGCGCAGATGTCGGGAGACGAACTCCGGCTGGGTCAAGAATTCGCCTACGAGACGTTTTACGCGCCGTCGTCCATCGTTCGGCGCTTCCCGGTTCGGGGAAAGCGAAGCCGGATCCAGTGGACCATCTATAACCTGTTCATGAAGAAGGGTTCGGCGACCGACCGCAAGGAGGCGATCGCCGCGCCGACCGAGGCGCCGGACGTGTCGCCGATGCCGCCGGTTCTCCCCCTCAAGCGGGAGTGGCGTCAGGCGGTGCTTGAGGCGACGGGAACTCCGGAGCCTCGACCCGCTAGCCCCTAGGATCGCGGCCCCCAGCGAAGCGATACCGAGAATATTACGGCAGGAAACGGCACAATGCTTTAGCGATGGCTGGTACCAGGCGGGGACGTATCAAACGTGCGTCGTAGCGATCTAACCGTAGAGCATTTTCCGCCAGGCACAGTTCGAGAAAACGGCGCGCCGTAATTTCCGTAGTGATCTGCTGATGCGCTTTCATGGTAAAATCTTTGTTCGTGCGTGCCCCAAGCGCAATCCTCAGGCGCTTGTATGCCTGTAGAACTCTTTCCAGTGCTCCACGCCCCAGGCTCCTCGGCCGTTGCCAGAACGGACTTCGAGCCTGGTGATAGGCTTCCCAGTTGACGAAAAATAGAATGTGACGCGCCTCCTCCTGTATGACCGGCTCGAACGTCTCGACCAAGCGCCGCGGGATCAAGCCTGAATCCCGAGCAATAGCGAACAGCGCAAAAGTGAAAAAGGCATCGAAACATTCGCTGTACCCAAAACGCAGGAAGTCCCATTCAGCGTCGACCGGAGGTACTGGCGGAGGTAAAGTAGGCAACGTTATGCCGTAACGTGTGGTCAAACCTTGGATTATAGCGGCATGCCGCGCTTCTTCTTGCCCTTGTAGAGCAACTGCCTGGCGTATTAAAGGGTCGGTCTGCAGTTCCGCCCAGCTCTGAACCGTGCATGTCCCCATACGCTCGGTCTCGATAGCTTCGGCCCATACGGGCAAGCTGTGAAGCAGTTTGAGGCTGCCCTCGTCGAGATCAGGCCAGTCGATAGCAGCAGGATCAAATGTGATATGCGTATCGATAAAGAAACGACAAAACAGTTCTTTGTGCTCCGCCGAACCAACCACCAAAGATCCCGGCATCCATAGTTCCCTTCGGCTATTCTCGTACATAAGCAAAATAAAAACAGATGCGATTCAGTTTCTGACGCCAGCCGGAAATGATCGCGATTGATCTCCGTCCGGTTATGCTGCCTTATTCGAAGAGTTTAAAAGCCTCTTACCGCAACTGAGGCGTAAATGTCCAGCCCTGTGATGCAAGCAAGTTGACTTAACCCGTCGTTATCTAATAATGTTTGCCTCATAACAGGCGCGTCATGAGATGGGTTAAGCTCTCCGCTATCTTATCCTTGTGGTTACTTTTCTTCGGGGTCGTGACCCTGGCCCACCTGTGGATAAGTGTGCTAAAACTTCCTAACCGCTGGAAGATTATCAGCCGACCGATACGAAGTTTTAACTTTCTCTTGAGAACGATTCTAAACATCAAAGTGACGGTGGAGGGCGACGAAGGGCAACTGGAACGCGGCGGCTATGTGATCATCAGTAACCACGTCGGCTACATTGATGGCATTGTTCTGGGAGCTCTTTTCCCCGTGATTTTTGTCTCCAAAAGAGAAGTGAAAAGCTGGCCGGTGATCGGTCAATGGACGACACTTTGCGGAACCATCTTCATCAATCGTCAACGAAAAAGCCTCGTTTCGTTAACGACTAAGGAGATTAGGCGGAAACTAAAGCAGGAGGCCAATATCTTGCTGTTTCCAGAGGGAGCTGCGACGAATGGCGAACGGATGCTGCCCTTCCAAACCGCTCCGCTGGCTGCGCCTATAAGAAGCCGGTCGATTATCGTTCCGGTCACGCTTGCTTACACGAGTATCGAAGAACAACCCGTCTCGGTGGCCAATCGGGACTTAATCTATTGTTACGGTGATATGGACTTTTTGCCTCATTTTTGGAAGCTTTTAGGACTGCGGAGCGTCGAGGTCAGGATGACGATTCAGCCCAAGATCGAATGTTTCCGATATGAAGACAACTCGGCAGGTAGGAAAAAACTTGCCGCGGACTGCTACAACCGTGTTGTGGGGCGAATTAGCGGCAGGGATAGGGCTCGGAAAGATGAAGACGAAGCAACTCCGGAGAGCTCGCCGGAGCTATTCTCCAACTAACTCCTTCTACTGAGGTCCGCCCGGCGGTAGTTGGGCAACGGCCTAACTCTCTGGATTGGGTTGGGCTTTGGACGGCGCCGAAATTCTTCTCGTCAAACGCAAAGGTGCAGCTTACGCAGGGCTTATTAACATGATCCTCCATCGGCTCAAGTTTATTCTTTTATCATCTGCCCTTCTGTCGCTGACGGCATGCGCCGGCCTGCCGGTGCGCGGCAGCGTGGGTGGGCAAACCATCGAAACCCGGGTCGATTTGGAAGTAGCGCGTTATTACCTCGGAAACTACCTCGCGGGAAAACGCAGCGATGCTGTGCTCGATGAGCGGATCGATCGCGTTTACCAGAGTGCCAACGGTAATCTGCCCGACCGCAACGACCTGAAACATCTAAGCGATGAGTTCTCGGTTGACTTCGCAGCTTTATATTTGGCCGACCAGATCGATCGCACGCCGGTCAATCGTCGTTTTCGGAGCGCCTTCGATCAAGCCTACGATTATACGCGCAAAAACCTTCCTGAAGGTCGCGTTAGATTACCCTCGGCGGCCGCCGACTATGAAATCATGTTTGTGCCCACCTATCTCTACAAGCGGTTGACCTTCACGGGTGCCGATTTCGCCGCTCCGCGGGCAGCGCTGCAACAGGTGGGATTCACCTGCCATTTTGTCGAAACGCAAGACGACGGCGCCGTTGAGGTGAACGCGGATATCGTGACTGCCGCCATTCGGGCTCAGGCGCAGAGCGGCCGCCGGCTGATCATCGTCAGCGCCAGCAAGTCCAGTCCGGAAGTCGCCCTCGCGTTGACGCGGCTGGGACTCGCTGAGACCGGTCATGTCGCCGCATGGATCAATACGGTGGGCGCACTTCAAGGCTCCCCGGTCGCGGACGAAGGGCTTGCGCCGGAGTTAGAATATATAGTTGGTAAAGTGGACGTTGCCGGCAAGGATAGCATCACGACTGCGCGCAGTCGGCAACGATTCGATTCCTTTCGCATCCCTGAACATGTGCTTGTGGTTAACTACTTTGGCATTCCTGTCAGCGGCAGCATTTCTTTTTTGGCGCGCAGAGGCTTTTTTCCGCTGCGAAAGCATGGACCCAATGACGGGCTTTTACTGTTGTCCGACATGATTTTTCCAGGCGGCGTGACGCTAGCCGAGCTGGGCAGCGACCACTTTCTGCTTGGCGCGCATCTAGAGATTACCGCGGTGGCCCTGGCGATTACCGTGATCCGCTGGCTGGAGCACCCTGACCCCCAAGTATCGCCCATTCCGAAGGGCTAACACCCTCGGACTCCAGTCGCTTCTTCCCAAAGAGTACCGAAAGTTGGAGCGGTGCTCGCCTACGAGACCATCTCTCCGAGGCTTCTCAGTGCACTGACGATCTCGTCGGGCAGAACCGGCGGAATCTTTCCGAGCATATGGCAAGCGATGAGCTTGTCCGCCGTGTGCTCGATGATGAGCGTCATGTCGATGGTGTGACGCAAGTTCGGTCCACCGACGATGAGGCCATGGTTTTGCATGATCACGGCGGGGGCATCCTTGGCAACCGCAGCCACCGCATCGGCCAGCTCAGTGGTTCCAGGCATGATGAACGGGATGCGTGGAATCTCGCCGATGAAAGCGGCCTCCGTCGAAATCGGTAGGAACGGGAGGCCTGCGAGACCCAAGAGCGTTGTCTTTGGCGCATGGGAGTGGATCACCGCCCCCACAATCGCTTTGTTACGGTAGACCGCGCAGTGCAGCATGCGCTCGCTCGACGGTGCATAGGGAGAATCGCCGATCGGGTTGCCCTCGAGATCGACCCGCACCAACATGTCTGGGCGAAGCGCGCCCTTGAAGAACGAATTGGGTGTGATCCAAACTTCGTCTTTGCCCGGGATCCGTACACTCACGTTGCCGCCCGTCGAAGTGATGAGGCCGTGCGCGTACATTTCCTCGACGGCGCGAACGACCTCGTCGCGAATATCACCGGCGAGGATTCGAGCCGCGCTGGCGACCTCGCCGCTTACAGCCGCGGTAGTAAGCGGCCCCGCAGGCCGCGGCTGGCTCTGCCCGGGTGCCTCGTCCGCCGCCCGTTCGAAAACCGCGTCGAGATCTCCGGCTTCGGCTCGGGCCTCGGTGTAGAGGCGATTGAGATCTTTCTGAATGCGCTGCAACGACATCGCCTTGATGGTGTCGCCGATGAAGGACAGCTTCCCGCTCATCGCCGCCTTCGGACCGTTCTCCCGTCCGGTAAACAGCTTGTCGAGAATGTCGGCCTTCATCTTCAGCGTAACTTGCGGCTTTTCCGGCGGATCGCCCACGCCACAACGCACCGCGCCCTGATCGAAGCTCGTATAGAAGGAGAGATCCACATCATTGAGCTCATAGCGCACCGTCACCTGCCGTCCTTCGGCGAACGACAGGATCTTCTCGTCGCGGCTCACCCGCTGGCCGAAGTTGCCCAAAAGCCGCTCCATATGCGCGCGCACTGCCTTCGATCCATCCGAACGACTGCCGTTCTGGCGCTCAGTGGGGTGGTCCAACATAGCGGGGGTTTCAACCCTCTCCGATCGACGACCGAGAAAAGCGTTCTTGAGTCCCGAAAGCAGGCTCTCTTTCTTCGCCGCACGGGGCGCTTCGATGGGGAAAACTGGCGCCCCTTTTGGAGCCGACAAGGCCTTTTCCGTGTCGACGGGAAGGTCGGTCACCGACGGCCGTGAGTTCCGGCGCAGCCGCTCGAGAGCCTCGAGTGAAGGCACGGGCCGCGGCGCGGTCCAACTAAAATGCTCGAGGGTTTCGCGGTTAGCGACATTATGCGGTCGCCCGCCGCGCAGAAGTTCAGCCAGGTCCGCCGCCACGATGGCGCCTTGGTGCGAGGAAACTTCGAAGGTGTTGCCGCCGATGTGCGGCGTGGCGATCACATTCGAAAGCTGGAGCAGCGGATGATCCGAACCGGGCGGCTCGATGGGAAATACGTCGACCGCCGCGCCCGCGAGCCGCTCGTCCTTGAGCGCCGAGACGAGCGCCGCTTCATCGACCAGAGCCGCGCGCGCGGTGTTGATCAGGCACGCGTCCCGCTTCATCTTCGCAATTTCCGCGGGCCCGAGCAGCGCCCGCGATACGTCCGTGACGGCCGCGTGCAGGGTGACGAAATCGCTCTCGGTAAGGAGCTGCTCCAACGAGACCGACTCGACGTCGAGGAGCGCCGCCCTTACGGGCGAAAGGAATGGATCGTTGGCAATGACGCGCGCGCCAAACGGTTGAAGGCGCTTGGCCACGCGTTGGCCAACCGACCCCAAACCAACGATGCCGATCGTCTTACGCCAAAGCTCGTGCCCCTGTAAACCCTCGAAGGCCCGCCCCATGCGACCGACATCGCCTGCCTCGCCGGGTTGATGGAGGAACTGCGTTGCTTGCGGCAGCTTGCGCGCCAACATCAGCATGAAACAGATCGTCAGGTCAGCGACCGCGTCCACGTTGCGCCCCGGTGTCGTGAGCACCAAAATCCCATGCGCCGTGCACGCGTCGATGTCGAGATTGACCGGGTTACGGCGGCAGGAAGCGACCACCCGCAGATCCGGCGCTTTGCTCAACACCTCGGCGTCCACCGCGTCCACCTCGGTGATGAACACCTGCACTCCGGCGAGCGCCTCGATCAGGTCCTCGCCAGTTAGTAGCTGCAAGTTTTCGCGAAAACTCTCATAACGGACTTCGCCAAGCTTGCGCAGCGCCACCAACCCTTCCTCGTCCATCGCCGCAGTGACCAGAATGTTGGGCCGCAGCGCGCTGGTCTTGAATGCGCTGTTCGCAGAATTCTCGGCCGCCTTGGCCATGATCGCCTGTAGCGCGCCCGATTCGGCGATCTCGTCGGCCTTCTGACGCGCCGCGCGTAGTTCCATCCAGCGACTATAATGCGGTTGATAGACCGCGTGTCTCGCCAGATCAGGCGCAAAGCCCCGCAGTCCACCGCTAAAACGCTTGGCTCCGTCGACCAGGTTGCCATAGAGGCCCGCTCCGACCCCGGCGCAAATTGCCGCTCCAAGCGCCGAGCACTCCGGTACCTGGGCTACTTCAACCGGCACGCCGAGCACATCCGCAAGGAGCTGTGCGAAGAATCCGCTCTTTGACATCCCGCCGGCCAATCGGATCGCTTCGATGGATCCCTTCGGCGCCGCCTTTTGCAAAAGCTCAATGTTAGCCCTCGCCGCGTAGGCCAAACCTTCGACAACTGCTCGCGCCAAGTGGCGACGCCGCGATGGATCGTCAGCCACCATCATTGGCGACAATGTCAGATGACCGAGGGGCAGCCGCAGACGGCTGGCGTTGAACACCTCAGCTCCCAAGGTCGAGACGATCCCTTCGGCGCCCACAACACTTTGAGAGGCTTCGGCAAACAAGGCCGCCGCCGGATCGCCCAATCCCGAATAGATTACGCCAGCCAGCCAATCGATCATGTCGCCGCTCGGCCCGCCGTTGGACTCGAGCGTCCAGCGCCCCGGTACGACGTGGTGCGAGGTCCACAGGCGAGCCTCAGTGTCGATGAACCCACGCTCGAGCACGCACTGCACCGGCATCGTCGATCCGGCGACAACAGCCATCTGGCCCCAGTCAACCACGCCTGTCCCAAGCAAGGCACACTGCGTATCGCCGCCACCTGTGACTACCGGGATTCCCGGCTGTAAACCCAGATGCGCGGCCGCATCTTTGCCTAGCGACCCAAGCGTCGCACCCGACGACACCACCTCCGGAAACAGATATCGTGGCAAGCCCAGCGAGCGAATAAGGTCATCCGCCCACTGCCTCGCACCCGCCTCGAACAGGCCGCTTTCGCTCGCCACCGACGGTTCAGCGACCGTCTTTCCCGATAGCCGATAGGCCAACCAATCGCTTAGTCCTAACACTGTGTGTGCCCGGCCGAGAAGCTCGGGCGCTTCGTCCGCCATCCACAATAACCGGGAAGCCGTAAACAAAGGCGCCGGAAAGTGGCCAGTTCGTTCGTGGAACTCGCGCCCGCGTTCGGCCGCAAGCTGAAGACCGTGCATCGCGCCGCGCGCGTCTCGCGTCGGGGTTGCAAGCAGCACTTCTCCTCTGGCATCGACCACAACCGATCCATGGCGCATTCCTGTGGTAGAGACCGCCAAGACATCCTGCGGTCGTGCACCGACCTTGGCCATGGCCTCGCGTGCGGCTTCACCGAACAGCCGCCACACCTCGACAGTGTCGAGGTTGTAGCCGAATCCGGCGGTCCCCCGGTGTTGCCACGGCCGCGACGTTGTCACCGCCGCGCCAGACTCCACGTCAAGAAGCAAGCAGCGGCCCTTTCTGCCGCCGAGGTCGAGTCCCATCAAGTACTGCGCCACCTATTTTCCTTCCGGTAAGAAAAAGACAACGAATTTAAAAGCCTCTTAGCGCAACCGGAGGTTAAATGTCCAGCCCTTCAGATCGATGTTGCGCCGTTGAAGCCGTGCAGCACATTGTTCCGTTTGGCTCCTAAGGAACTTCGAACTGCAAAATGAGGGAATACCCGGAGGAATTATCATTACCATCTTGATAGGGATCGCGGGTGCTTTCATTGGCGGGTTCATTGGTTCCTTTATGGGGGTTGGGACAGTTACAGGATTTAATGCGGGGAGTATCATGCTGGCTATTGGTGGTGCTGTTCTGCCCGTTGCGTCTCCAGTGCCCATAGTGCATAGCTCAGAGATGAGAGGACAAATGGAATGTTAATCAAGAATAAAAACCCGCCCATCACGCCGCTTCTGCGCGGCCTGACGGTCGTTGAAGTCTTCGTTCTCATCGGGGCGGGCGTGGGTCTGTTCTTCTTTACTGACTTGACGCGAGCCCATTGGCCCTGGGAGATACGGCCCTTCAATGCCCGTTTCGTCGGCGCGGTATATTTGACCTCTATGATTGCCGTCGCGATGATGCTCGTGGGCAGCCGATGGGCGCCCGCTCGGTTGGTGCTGCCCATGCTTTTTACCTTTACCTTCGTCGTTCTCGTCATGACGCTGCTGGCGCTCGGAAATTTTCGCTACGACCGCTTGGCAACTTGGGTCTGGTTCGTTCTGTACATCGTGCTGCCTATCAATGCCGCCTATCACCTTTGGCTCTATCGGCGATTACGGCCGGCTGACCCAACCCCGGTGCCGGCACCATGGCGCTATGGTTTACGCGGGTTGGGAGTTGTCTTGGCCGTGTACGGGCTGGCTCAATTTTTCGCGCCAGAGTCCGCCAGCGCCTTTTGGCCGTGGAAGATCGACGTTTTTCATGGCCAGATGTACAGCGCTATTTTTCTTACCGGCGCCGTGGGCGCGTTCGTGTTGGCGCGCGCCGCCGCGCCCATCGAATACTTCACACTCGGTATCACCTACGCCGTCCTAGGCTTCTTCACTATCTTGGGACTTGTGGTAGTGGACGCTTCGGTCCATACGGTTGTTTGGGCCGCGCCTGGCACGTGGTTGTGGGTCGTGGCATTTGCTATCGGCTTGGTCGTCGGTGTGGCGCTGATGTGGTATTCGCGCGCCGTCCGGGACGAAGCTTAAGGCTGGGCATGATAGCCATTGTGCGGAGTTTTCACCTATCGATTCGTACTGGGAAGAGCTTCGCATTCCCGTATGGATAGAGATACCGACACTCAGGAGACGGACAGCGGTGGCGTGCTCTCTTCTTATCAGTTCCTGACTCTCTATTTCCCTGCCTTTGTGCTGGCTCTCGGTTATAGTATCGCGACGCCGGCGATTCCGGTTTTCGCAAAGTCCTTCGACACCGGTTTCGCTGTCGCCTCATTGGTCATCGTCGTGCACGCCCTCGGTGGGTTGATCGCGGCGGTGCCCACCGGTTTTCTCCTGGATCGTCTGGGCCGCCGTCCGATTCTCTTTGCCGGCCCGGTGCTGATGGCCGGCTCTTCGTGTCTTACCGCTGTGGCGCATTCTTTCCCTGAGTTGTTGGTCTATCGCTTGGTCGGCGGCGGCGCGATGGAAATGTGGCGGCAGGCGCGGCTGGCGATTATCGCCGACATCAGCAAGAGTCATCACCGGGGCCGGCAGATCAGCGGCATGGTGGGCACCGAAGGCGCCGGCAGGCTGGTTGGTCCGGCCGTCGGCGGAGTGCTCGCGGCTTGGAGCATTCGCACGCCGTTTGTTGTGCACGGCGTGCTTGCGTTGTTGGCCATCGTGCCGAGTTTTTTTCTGCTGCGAGAGTCGGCGCGGCGGGAATCAAAGGATCGGGGCAATGACGATCAGCTCAGTACTCGAGCTCTGTTGAAGTTGATCGTCAACGGCGGTTATACGGGATTCTTTTGCGCGCAGTTTTTTGCCTCGATGACGCGGGCCGTCTTGTGGGGCGGAACGTTGCTGCTCTATGCAACCTTCGCCTATGGAGTAGGCCCACAGGTGTTGGGCGGACTCGCTACGGCGAGCAGCGTCATCGGCATCCCGATCACCCTTTCCTGCGGCTACTTGATGGACCGCTTCGGGCGCAAGACGACGATGGTGCCGGGATTCATAGCGATCGCCCTCGGTCTTATCTTTCTCGCGTCGAGCGCGGGATGGCACTGGAGTCTGGCTAGTTTTATCGTGGGATTCTTCTGGGTCCATGCCGGTCACAGCGTGACATCGGGAAGTATGCAAGTCGTGGGTTCGGATATGGCGCCGGCGGCGGCCCGGGGTCGATTCTTTGGTATTTGGCGTCTGGTGGGCGAGATTGGCGGGCTTGTGAGCCCCGCTCTTTTCGCTCTCGTCGCCGAGCATATCGCTTACAGTGCGGCGTTTGCTTTGTTCGGACTTTGCGCTTTCGCCACGGCAGGGCTACTCAATTTTTCGGTCAAGGAGACCGCGGGCGGGAGAAACCAAAACAGATCCAGGGCAAGAGCCGGTTCAAAGTTCAAGGTTAAATGTTCGGCAGGTTCAAGGTTCAGGTTCAAGAGTTCAAGATCGTTCCAGCCGTGAACTTTGAACATTGAACGTTGAACGGCAAGCCTTGAACCTTGAACGTGGAACGTTGAACCGCCACGCGGTGGCTAGCGCTCGAAGAGCGCCTGGACAAACCGGGTGGGGTCGAAGGGCTGAAGGTCGTCAATATCCTCGCCGACGCCGATGTAGCGCACCGGGACGCTTAGCTCTTCTTGAATGCCGATGATGACGCCGCCCTTAGCCGTGCCGTCGAGCTTGGTCAGCACGATGCCACTGATATCCGTGGCTTCCTTGAAAACCCGAGCCTGCTGCAAACCGTTTTGCCCGGTGGTGGCGTCCAGCACCAACAGAGTTTCGTGGGGCGCGTCGGACTGTTCGCGGGCGATGATGCGGCGGATTTTTTTTAATTCCTCGATCAAGTGAAGCTTGGTATGGAGGCGGCCCGCGGTGTCGATCAGCAACACGTCGATGCCGCGGCTCTTTGCCGCTTGCATGCCGTCGAAGACCACCGCGGAGGGATCGGCGCCGGCGCGGTGCTTGATGGTTTCAACGCCGGCCCGCTGCCCCCAGGCTTCGAGCTGCTCGATGGCGGCAGCGCGAAAGGTATCGCCGGCCACCAGCAGTACTTTCTTGCCAGCTTCCCGATACTGCGCGGCCATTTTGCCTATAGTGGTGGTCTTGCCGACGCCGTTGACACCGAGAAAAACTATCACCCAGGGCCGCGCCGATAGCGGCGGCGTTGCCGCTGCCTTGGGCGTGAGGATCTGAATCATCGCCTCGTGCAAGCGCTCGGCCATCTCTCCCGCAGGGTCCTGCTCGCCGCTGGGTGATTGTTTGCGCAGGGCGCCCATCAGCTTTTGAGTGGCTTTGACGCCGACGTCCGCCGCGAGCAAACTCTCTTCCATGGCCTCGGTGGCCTGCTCATCCCAACGGCGATTTTGAAAAATAGCGCCGATCTTCTGCGCCCAGCCCTCCCGGCTTTTGGTCAAGCCTTGCTTGAGTCTTTGAAAAAAAGTGCCACTGGCCATTGCCAGAGTCTAAGGAATCACTGCGCGAATAACAATCTAAACCTAAACAATCTAACAGAACGAAAAAGTGTGGGCAGGCATTTGAACAAGCATGGGGCGACGGTGGAAAACGTAGGGGACGGTCGCGACCATCCCTACAATGATAAAAAGCCAGGCTCAGGCCTATCTTGCGAAACATCAAGGATCGAGAACGGAAAGCGCCATCCTCTATCTTCGATCCTCGACCAGAACGGCTAGTTCATACGTACGGAAACCACCTTGGATACGCCGGGCTCCGCCATCGTGATACCGTAAAGGACTTCGGCGGCCTGCATGGTTTTTTTATTGTGCGTGACGATGACGAATTGCGAGTGTTCGCTCATTTCCCTAACCAGGTCATTGAAGCGTTCGAGATTTGCGTCGTCCAGCGGCGCGTCTACCTCGTCTAAGAAACAAAACGGGCTCGGCTTGGTCAAAAAAATCGCAAACAGCAAGCTTACAGCCGTGAGTGCCTTCTCGCCGCCCGAGAGCAACGTGATGGACTGCAGTTTCTTGCCGGGGGGCTGCACGACGATGTCGATGCCGGTTTCCAGATAGTCGTTTTCATCGGTCAGCACCAGCTTCGCCTTGCCGCCGTGGAAAAGCCGTGGGAATACGGCTTCGAATTTTTCATTGATCGCTTCGAAACTTTCCTTGAAGCGCAGCCGGCAGACGCGGTTGAGCTTCACGATGGTCTGCTGCAAGTCGGCGATGGATTTCTCCAAGTCTTCTTTTTGTTGGCTCATGAACTGAAAGCGGGTTGTCAGCTCCTCGTATTCGCCGATGGCTGCCAGGTTGACCTCGCCCATTCGCTCCAGCCGGCCGCGCAACTCGTCGATCTCAACACGCAGCTCGTCCCGGAGCGGCACATTGTCGGTGATATCCGCCGCCAACTGGGATAAGTCCGTGTCATATTTTTCGCGAATGGTGTCGGCGAGGTGCTGGTAGTTGAGCCGCTTCTCGGCCAGGACCAACTGCAAGCGGTTTTTCTCCTCCTGGCAGGCTTCACCGAGGGGCCTGATCTCCTTGATCGATTCCTCCAGCTCGGCGACATTCATGGAAATTGTTCGATACTGCTGCCGGCTGGCTTGGAGTTTCTCTTCGAGGTCCTTGAGCGCTGCACGTCCCGCTTCCCAATCTTTTACCGCTTGCGCGAGCGCGCACGCCATTTCGGCCTTGCGGCGCTGCAGGTCGTCGAACTGCGCCTGGCAGGCGCCCAGCCGTGCGGCGATTTCGCTTTGTTGATTGAGCCGGTCTTCCAGATTTCGATGCGTATTGTCGCGCTTCTCAGCCAAAGCCGCATGGCGTATGCGTGATTGCGTGACCGCGGCTCCCAGGCTTTCCAGCGCGCTTTTCAGCTCACTAGCCGTGCTCAGCTTCTCGGCGAGGGTTGTTTCCCGGCCTGCCTTCTCTTCCGCCAGGGCAACGCTGTTCGCCTGGCATTGGTGAATTTCATCATTGAGTGTTTGCAGTGCGGCGCTGAGATCACGCTCTTCCTGAGCGAGCGTATCGACGGTCATCGCCAGCCGACCCGAGTCGCCTTCGGCGGCCAGATGCTCGTGTTCCAGCCGCACGCGCTCGAGTTCCAGGCGATGTATTTCCGAGGCGAGCTGAACTTTTTGAGTTTCAGCTTGTTCGAGGGCCAGCTTTACTTTGGTGAGCTCTGTCTCTTCGTGGTGCAAATGAGTTTCGAGCTCGGCGAGACCGTCTCTCAGTTCCCTGATGCGCCGGCGCTGCGTGAGAAAGCTTCTTTCCAACGGCGCCTGGCTGCCTCCGGTAACGATGCCCATCGGATCAATCACTTCTCCGTCTGGAGTCACCAGAGTGGTGTAGTAGCCGTTGCGGCTCCACAGCGCGAGGCCCGCGTGAAGATCTTGGACCAATACGACATCATTGAGCAAATACTCGGCGACGTCTCGGTAGCCTTCTTTGACCGAAATCAAGTCGAGCAGCGGGCCGACAACCTCGGCTTCGCCCAACGGCAGTAGCTTGGATTGTTTGCGCGACAACTGGACGGGGATAAAACTACCGCGCCCTGAGGCCTGATGTTTCAGATACTCCACGGCTTCGACGCCTTCTTCCTGGCCTTTGACGATGACATATTGCAGGCGGTCGCCGAGGACGGCAGTGAGCGCCTTCTCATAGGTCTCCGGCGCTTCGATGACTTCAGCCACCAGGCCGAAGATGCCATCGGGGGAGGCGGCCTGCTGTTTCTTCAGCATGATTGCGCGGACGCCATCTTGATAGCCCTCGTAGTTTTTCTGTAAGTCTTCGAGAGACAGTAGGCGCGAGCGGTTTTCTTGAAGCTGGCCCTTGCGCGCGGCGATTCTCGTTTCCTGTTCCTGTTTGGCCTTGCCCAGGCTTTGCACGGTGGCGTGCACCTGGGCGGCTTCGATGGCGCGCTCGTGGGTTTGGTCGAGAGAAGTCTCGAGGGCGGACTTCGCCTCGCCGCCCTTGTGGCGCGCCTGCGCCAACTCCTCGGAGGCCACGACGTGCTCTTCCCGGGCGCGCGCAAGATCGCGCTCGATTTCGCCGCGCCGTTTTTCCTTCCCCAAGGCGTCGTTCTTCAAATAAGCGATTCGGTTAGCCGCTTCGATGAGCGCTTCCTTTTCCCGTTCCAGCTCGGCCTCGAGCCCGCCCATGCTCTCTTCCAGAGCCTTCAGCTCCTGTTCCTTATCGTCTAGAAAATTCTGCTCGAACAGCGAGAGTTGAATAAAGCTTTCTTTGGCTTTGCCGAGCTCTCGGATCTCTTGGGCCAGGTGCGTTGACTTTTCTTCCAGTTGCGCGAGGGCGGCGCGCGTTTCAATTTCGCTTTGATTGAGTTGGGCGATATCTTTCCTGGTGAAGTCGATGGTCTGTTCCTGGGCTTGGATCTTGAATTTATTCTGGTAAACGTTTTCCTGCTGCGCGGCGATGTCCCGGTCGGCTTCCAACAGGGTGAGGCGCACCGCTTCACTTTCGGCTTCTTTCGAGTGAAGTGCCGTCAAGTGTCCGGCGAGGCGCGCTTCTGTGTCCGCGAGGCACCGTTCTTGTTCGGTGATTTCCTCGTTGAAAGCATTGCGCTGGAGGACCGCGCAGGCCAGGTCCTTTTCTTTTAATTCCGCTTTGAGGGCGCGGTAGCGCTCGGCCTTTTTGGCTTGCAGCTCCATTGAGCGAATCTGCCGCTCGATCTCGCGCACGATGTCGGTGACGCGCAGTAAATTCTGTTGCGTGCGTTCGAGTTTGCGCTCGGCGACGAGCTTTCGGCCCTTATACTTGCTCGTGCCCGCCGCTTCCTCGATGATCAGCCGGCGGTCTTCGGCCTTGGAATTGACGAGCTCGTCCACCCGTCCCTGCTCGACGATGGAGTATGCTTTACTGCCGATTCCGGTTCCGAGGAAAAACTCCACCACGTCTTTCAAACGGCAGGGGGTCTTATTTATGGAATATTCCGACTCACCGGAACGAAACAGGCGGCGGGTGACCATGATCTCGCTGAAATTGCTAAAATCCGTTGGTCCTCGACCCTCTTCGTTATCAAAGACTATCGAAACCTCCGCCATGCCGGTCTGGGGTAGGGTTTCGCTGCCACCGAACACGACGTCTTCCATGTGCTGACCGCGCAGGTGGCGGGCGCTCTGTTCCCCCATGGCCCAGCGCAAGGCATCGACAATGTTTGACTTGCCGCAACCGTTGGGGCCCACGACCGCGGTGATACCGGGAGTCAACTCCACCACGGTCTTTTGGGCAAAAGATTTAAACCCAATCATTTCAAGGCGTTTTAGGCGCATAGTTAATTTCTTTTGAAAAGTTTAGCAGGGATTTTCGCAAGTTGGAAACACTATTCCACAGAGGGTAGTGCCTGTCAAGCGAAATTACAATATAGAGTGGAGCTTCTGGAATGCCGCCACTATATGTAGGAACACAAAGTGTGGGGATGGCTATTTTTCTAACAGTTCCGTGTTCCAGTAGGAGACGTCGATGGTATTGAGAAACGGCATCCATTCCTTGTATCGGGATAGACTGAAGGTCTCCTGCATGAATGGCGTCCATTTGGGCCTGATGGGATTTCGCGCCAGTGCCATCCCGGCCTGCTGCGGCGTTCTGCCCCCCTTGCGCCTGTTGCATTCATGACAGGAGCAAACAACGTTTTCCCATACCGAAGTACCGCCTTGGGAGCGTGGAATAACATGGTCGAGGTTTAGCTCGGTGCGCGGCAACCGGCGGGCGCAGTATTGGCAAGTGCACTTGTCGCGGGCGTAAATGTTGTAGCGGCTGAAGCGCACCTGGCGCTTGGGCACTCGATCGTAGCCCACCAACAAAACTACCCTCGGCACGCGAATGACGCGGTTGACCATGCCCACCGACTCGTCATGCGCCGCTACCGCCAGATCGCTCCAACTGTCGAAATCGAAGGTCTGGTACTGTTCGTTCACCGCCTTGGCGATCCCCTGATATAGTAAGACGAAAGCCCGGCGAACCGAGGTGACGTGAATCGGCAGATAAGAGCGATTGAGGATTAAGACCTTGGTGTTGAGAATGGAGTAGGTCGGGACCGTCGCCGGATAACTCATGGGTGGTCTTCTTTTAGATACTTAGAGCAGCCGCTGATTCCAGGGCTAATTTATCTAAAATACCCAGTGGAGCCTTGATTGTCAAAGCCGGTAAATTACGCCCGAATCCGGAATGTCTAGACCGAACGGCCACTCAAGGGCCGCGACGGAATTATACTTGAAGTCATAGCCGTTTTACTCTATAAACAATTTGGCTCCCTTGCTGGTCTTTATCTGATCACCCATTGCCGTTTGATCCAATTCTTGCCATACCTACCCGCCGTCAGGGCGCGCGCTGGTTCGTTCCATATTTATGAAACAAGAAATTCTAATTAGCTCCACGCCTCAGGAAAGCCGTATCGCGATCATGGAGGACGGGGTTCTCGCCGAATTCCTCATCGAGCGCAAAGAGGAAATGGGTATCGCCGGGAATATTTACAAGGGCAAAGTGTCGCGCGTGTTGCCGGGCATGCAAGCGGCATTTGTCGATATCGGCATGGACAAGGCCGGTTTTCTGCATGCATCTGATTTTTACGAAATCCCTGGGGACGTTCAGATCATCGCGGCGAACGGGGAAGACGCGGAATTTACCGAACCCCCCAAACCACCACCACCGTCGCGCCGCCTGCCACTGGAAAAAAGAGTTTCCGGCGGTGAAGCCATTCTCGTTCAAGTCGCCAAAGATCCCCTGGGTACCAAAGGCGCCCGTGTCACTTCGCACGTGTCGCTGCCGGGCCGTTACATGGTCTTTATTCCAGGCAGCAACAAGCATATCGGCATCTCGCGGCGCATCGAGAGCGAGGAGGAACGCAAGCGGCTCAAAGAAATCGCCCAATCGCTCCGCACCGAGGAGGGCGGTTTCATATTGCGCACGGCCTGCGAAGGACACAGCAAGCGGGAGATTCAACGGGATTTGCGTTTTCTCATCATACTATGGAAAAGGATTCAGAAGAGAGCTGAGACGTCGTCCGCGCCGGCACTGATCCACCAGGATCTCGACTCGATTACCAGGGCGATTCGCGATTTTTACAGCACCGAAACAGAACAGGTGGTCATTGACTCGCCCAAAGACTACCGGCGTGTCGTCGATTTCGTGCGCCAGTTCATGCCGCGCCTCAAAGCGAAGATCGAGCTTTATAGCGATAAAGAACCCTTGTTCGACCGGCACGGCGTTGAAGAAAAGGTCCAAAAGGCGCTGGATCGCCGGGTCTGGCTCCGCTCCGGCGGCTATATCATCATCGAGCGAACCGAAGCGCTCACGGCCATCGACGTCAATACCGGCCGTTTCGTCGGCAAACGCAACCAGGAGGAGACTATCCTCAGAACCAACATGGACGCGGTGCACGAGGTCGTGCGCCAGCTCCGGTTGAGAAACCTGGGCGGCATCATCATCATCGACTTCATCGACATGGAAAAGGAGGCCAACCGCAAGAAAGTTTATGACGCCCTCAGGGAAGCGTTGAAAAAAGACAAGGCGCGCACCAATATTCTGAAAATCTCCGAGCTGGGGCTCGTGGAGATGACCAGGCAACGCACCCGGGAAAGTTTGGAAAACCAGATGCTCAGCCCCTGTCCGCACTGCGAAGGGCGAGGCCGCGTCAAGTCGGCGGTGACCGTCGCCTATGAAGTGTTGCGCGCGATCAAACGACAGCAAGCGGCGCTGGAGGACGGCAAAAATATCGTCGTGCGGCTACATCCCGACGTGGCGAATTTTCTCTATGACGAGAAAAACAATAGCCTGGAAAACCTGGAGCGCGAGATCAACCGCCGCGTCGTCATCAAAGCGAGCCAGGAACTGCCCCACCAGCAGTACGAAATCACCGCCTCGTAAAACGTCTCAACTCTTCGGCCAGGCGCGAATGTCGGATTCGCGTCTGAGCTTATTAGTATCGTAAGTTTCGTAGTGTGTGAAGCTCGAAACCGAGCGCCGTCGTTTTGCCTTCGGCCAACTGCGGGCGTGGCCGATGGGGACGACCCACAGCAGGCGCAGATCGTTCGGTACTTTGAATAACTCGCGTAACTCGGGTTCCACTTCTTCGCGCACTGAAACCCAGACCGTGCCGAGATTCATCGAGGCGGCGGCCAGCATCATCTGCTGCACGGCATTCGCTATGCTCGCTTGAAAAAGCTTCTCGCGGTCTGAGGGTTGGCGGGTTGTCAAGTAGACTAGTTTGGTTCGTGGATCGCCGCAAACGAGCACCAACACGCTAACGTCTCCCACATAATCTTTCTTGATACCCTTGTAATGAACGGGGTCCTCCATTTTTCGCTGGCGCCACTCGTTTGCATAGATCTCGCGTACCCGTTTCATTTTTTTGCGGTCGCGGGTGATGACAAACTCCCAAGGCTGCGTGTTGGCCCCGGAAGGCGCCCAGCGCGCCGCCTCCAAGATCGTCTCGAGCTGAGCGTCGCTGACCTTACCGCGCTTGTAGATCCTGGCGCTGCGGCGGTGTTCGATAATTTGCAAAAGGTTTTCCGTGTCCATCGGTGGTTCCATTACCTTCGGTGCACCGCTCTGTTACCCGGCTTAGTTTACCGACACCTGGCTGCGCCTGCCCCACCACCAGGCGGCGAGAATGAGCGGCGTCAGCACCAGGGTCATGAGCAGCGTGACGGCGGAGGCCTTGTTGATATTGCCGCCGTACCAGTAGCTCCAGACCACCGCCGGCAGCGTGATATTGTCGTGCACCGCGAGAAATACAGCGGCGGTGAGCTCGCGATAAACCAGCAGGGCGGACCATATCCAGACGGAGAACAGCGTTGGCCGGATCAGCGGAAACAACACGCGCCAGGCGGTGCGCGCGTTGGAAAGTCCGGCGACGAAGGCGGCCTCTTCGAGCTCGCGATGGATCTGCAGCAGCGAGCCGTTGAGCGCCCGAGTGGCGAAAGCGAGGCGGGCGACGACGTAGACGATGGCGATAATCCATACCGAACCATAGAGTGGAATCGTGGTGCCGAGAACGAAGAGAGACAAAAGCAAGGCGCCGATGGAAAGGATGACCTCCGGCAGGGCCTGCGGTAGAAAGGCGCCGAACTCAAGCGCATAACGCAGCTTGCTTCGGGAGCGAACAATGAGCCACGAGATGGTAAAGGCCAGCAGCAAGACCACCAGCGGCACCACCGTCACCAGAATCGCCGTGTTGGCGAGACCGCGCAGCACGAGGTGCCAGTCCATGCCGTAAAAATGCGCGAGGGACAGCTGGCTCATCGCGGCCAACGACGGCGGCACGAAATAAGGCATCAGCGCCGCGTAAGCGATCAACAGGAGCGGCAAGAGCTTCGAGACGAACGCGTAACCGGCGATAAAACTCCACGCCGCTACAGACCAACCGCCCAACGGGATCAAAGCCGGCTTGTACCCCTTTCCGGTCACCACCTCGAAGCGGTGGCCCTGGCGCAGCACCTGGCCATACCAGAGGGTCAGCAAGCCCGCAACGATAATCATGAACGCGCCCACTACGCCGGTGATCCCATATTCCGGCAGGCCCGCGCCCTGTGGATGGACCTTGAGATAGATAAAAGTGCTGAGCATATACACGCGATTACCCAGACCCAGAATCGCGGGAATATCAAAAGTGGCGACGCCGATGGTGAAAATGTAAATCACCGCCGCCAATATGCCCGGCCGGGCCAGCGGCAGCGTCACGCGCCGAAGGATCTTGCCGTAACCCATGCCGTGGACGCGCGCCGCTTCCTCGAGCGTCGGATTCATGGCGCGAAACATCTGCGCGGTGAGGATGAACGCCAGCGCCGAGAGACTCAGTCCTTGGACGAAGCCCATGCCGATGGGAGTTGCTATATTGATAGGCGCGTCGGCAAGCTCGAAGAGGTCCACGAGCCAGCGGTTCAGAATGCCGATGCGCGGATGGGCGATCATGGTCCAGCCCATGGCGGTATAAATGCCGGGAATCAACAGCCCCAACGTCATGATTGCGTAGATCAAAGTTTTTCCGGCTATGGTCGTTCTCTCGACCAGCCAGGCGATGGGCAAACCGAAAAGCAGCGCGATGAAAGTCGCGGTGATGGTGAAAATGAGCGTGTTCGTAACTACCCGGTAGACGAACGGATCGCTGAACACTGCGCCGTAGTTGCTTAGAGTGTAGGCGGCGCTGGGCGTGCCGAAGGCACCCTTCTGCAAGCTGATCCAAAACATGACCATGACCAGGACGAAAATCACCGCCATCGGAATCAAAGCCACGGATAACAGCGCGGAAGAGGTGTGGCTTCTTCCGCTAAAGATCGCCGGCAATCTCAGCGTTTCTTGTTTCATCTAAACTCCGACAATTAAAAGATTTGGTAGTTCGCGCAAATTTTCAGCTGGCTGCGCATTATCATGGCGCAATCAACCCACGATGATTAGGATTATTCTCACGCACGCAAGAGCACGCAAGGTATCCACGAACGAGGTTCGGAATATTCTCTTCGGTCTTAAAGCGTTCTTTGCGCCTTTGCGCGAGATCTTCCGGTTCTTGGTTGCGGCTGCGCCGCGCTAGGCCCTTTGCGGTTAATTTACTTGCCGCCGTCGCGCAGGATCGCTTCCAGCTCTTTTTGCGTTTCGGCATAGTTCTTAGAGGACGCCAGCCATTCCGGCGAGCTGGTGACGACCTTCCCTTTGGCCGCCCGCAAAATATCGAGCTCCCGTTTAGTCTGGGAGCCGGGAAACAGATGCAGGTCCATGCCGTCATGCTTCCAGAGCATGTCTTGTCCTTCCGCGGACAGGAGATAGTCGATCAAGAGCGCGCCGATGTTGGGCGCGCGGGAGTTTTTCGGAATGGCGGCGTATCTCATGTGCAGGACTGTGCCCTCTTCCACGACCGTGTGAGCCACCGGCGCGCCGGTGCGCTTGAGCACATTTACGTCGTTGCCGCCGCAGGTGTAAACCAGCATCAAGAACTCGCCGCTGGTGATGCGCTCCGATTCGCCGCAGCGCATGAGTCCCGCGATTTGCTTCGACAGCTTTTTCGTGTAGTCGATCATCTTCTCGCGGCCCAGAAAGTCCGGCGTGGCGAATTCCCTGAGGCCGGCGGCGTAGGGCGTTGACGCGATCTTGCCCTTCCATTTGGGGTTGAGCACGTCGGCCATCCTGCGCGGGATGTCGTTGCCCTTGACCAGACTCGAGTTGTATTGAATCCCCACCACGGTGGTCGCGAAAGCGACGTGGGTGCCCGCCGGCGCGATGGCTTGAAATTTCCCCTCGGGTTTGGGCTTGTTCTCGATGAACTTGTCAAAAGTCATGTTCGTAAAAAGATTAGCCTTGAGACCGTCGAAGATCGCTTGAGAATTGCCCAGATAAACATCGGTGCTTGCGGGCTGTCCCGCGGCCGCTTCCTGGATGACGCGCAACATGAGGCGCTGCATGTCGGGACCCGGCGTGTACTGGCCTTTGAGATTGAGTTTGTATTTCTTGTTCATCCCAGCAAGGATTTCCTGAAATCCCTCGCTGCCGCCGAAGCTATTCTGCCCCCACTGGCCGCGCAGATTGCCTTCCTTTTTCGCGCCTTCGATGATTTCGCCAAGGGTGGCAGCGCTCGATAAGCAAGGAATGAAAGACAAGCCCAACAGCAGTGCCGCCGTAAAATAAACCGTCCGCGCCGTCGCGGATCTTCTCAATTGCAACATATTTTGAACCTCCCGGGTTAAAAGTTGGTCTATTCGGCTCAGTACCATTCCCATGTTAAAAATATCACCTCTACCTCCGCTTCAGGCGTTGACCATGGAGGGCGCGGCGCGTGCCGGAAACACCATGATGTCGGCGGGAGCCACGCACAGAGTAACGGCGCCGTCTTTTTGGCCGGACACGGAGCGGTTCTTGCCGGTCAACTGGCGCTCGCCGGCGACGGCGGTAAAAAGAAACTGATCGCCCAGAAATGTGCTCGAGCGGATCCTCGCTTCAAATACATTGGGTTCACAGTTGGTTGCTCCGCTCGTAAATAACAGGCACTCGGGGCGAAAGCCGAGTAGAATTTTCTCGCCCGGCTTGTAATGAGCATTCGACGCGCAGTTTTCCCAAAGGCGACGCCGCCATGCCCAATTCGACGATCTCACCGTCGAACCAATTGACCGAACCGAAGAACTCCGCGACATCGGCGCAGTTGGGCTTGTGATAGATCTCTTGGGGCGCGCCCACCTGCAGGAGTTCGCCGGCCTGCATCAGCGCGATTTTGTCGGCGATGGCCATGGCTTCCACCTGGTCGTGGGTAACGTAGAGCACCGTGGAGCCGAGCTGTTTGGCCAGATCACGGATCTTGCCGCGCACCTCTTCGCGCAGGCGGGCGTCGAGATTGCTCAGGGGCTCATCCATTAAAAGCAGGCGCGAATTTACGGCGACGGCGCGGGCGAGGGCGACGCGCTGTTGTTGCCCGCCGCTTAACAGCGTCGCCGGGCGGTCGGCCTGTTCTTCAAGCTGAACCAGGCGCAGCGCCTCTTTGACCCGCCTGGCAACCTCGCTGCGCGCCACCCGTTGCGATCCTTCGGCCAAAGGGAGCGCGATATTCTGCGACACCGTCAAATGGGGCCAAACGGCATAGGATTGAAAAACCATTCCCAACTTGCGTTGCTGCGGCGGCAACCAGGCAGGCGGATTATCGGATGAGACGACCTTTCCGGCGATGCGGATTTCACCGCCGTCCGGGGTTTCCAGCCCCGCGATGCAGCGCAATAAAGTCGTCTTGCCCGAACCGCTGGCGCCGACGATGACGAACAGCTCGCCTTCCGCGATTTCAAGATCGATGGACTTAATGGCGGCGACTACGCCGTCGCTTACTTGGAAACGTTTTTGCAAGCGGCGGATGGAGATCATTGGCCTTTTCAATTCACAGTTTCTAGTTCCTAGTTTCAAGTTTCTTGTTTCAACTAGAAACCAGAGACCAGAAACTAGAAACTATGGCCACCGCTTCCGATGGATTGAACGATGGGCGGTGGCTTAGTGATACTCGGTGCCGGGCAGCGGATTGTTGACGGCTTCCTCGAGCGTCGTGGCCCGGCTCCATTCGTTCGCCGGACGGCTGCGACCATCGGTGCCGATCTGATCCATGGCGGCGTAGACTTCCACCTGGAACCCGTCGGGACTGATGAATTCCACGCCCGGGTTACCGCCCGGTCCACGCCGGCCTTCATAAATAATTTTTAGCCCTTTGGAACGGATAAAGTCCCGGATCTTGAAAAGCTCGGACACGGTGGCCACCTCAAACGCGATATGATGGAAACCGGGGTGGCCGTGCTGAGGAGCTTCACCGTCCTTATTGGCTGGCGCCAGCGCGATGGTGTGGTGATCGGTGGCATGGCGGAAAAATACCATACCCTGCTCGTTGCGATCGGAGACGCGGAATCCCATGATCTCGGTCCAGAACTTGGTGCTGGCCTCGATATCTTTCACGCTGAAAACCACGTGGCCGATTTTCTTAATTCTGATGGGAGTTTTTTCGTCCGCCATATAAACTGCTCCTTTCTAATTATGCGCGGCTACCCTGGCGCCGCGGTTATAGGGTAGGGGATTTCTACCACGGAAGAAATGCCAAGGCAAAGCACAAATAACGCGGAGAAAAAGGGGGGCGAGTCGAGACGGACTTATTTGCCGCCGAACTTGCGGACCAGTTTCCGGCCGTATTCCCTGACGGAACCGAGCGGCATGGAGCGCCGCTTGAGCATGTCCAGGTGAATCATCTTCCACTGGATGCTCTTGGCTAGCGCGCTGCGCTCGCCTTCGTCCTCGACGTGCTTTAACAAGTCCGCAAGGGTGTGGATATCTTTCAGCAGTTCGACTTCGGGCGGCAGGACGCGGGCGTTCTTGAGCACCTTGTAACCGATGCGCAGATCGTCCGGCACCCAGCTCAGGTCTTCCAATTCCAGCGGCTTGCCTTTGCCGGGCAAGTCGTCGAATTCGCCTTTGCGTTGGGCTTCCAAAATGCGTTGTTCGGCGAGTCTTTGAAATAGGGGAACAGCGCCGGTGGGCTGGGATGGTCGTTTCATAGCGTCATCTTAGCATCTTATACCACGAGCGAAGATCACCGTGCGATACCGCGCGTTCAATGTTCAAGGTTCAAGGTCAGACTGAATAGAAACGAATCCGAATCATAAAACCTTGAACTTTGAACCTTGAACTTTAAACTGTTCCGTTCCGAGTTCCTCGGGCGGACGGACATGGCGGAACATCAGATAAAACGCCACGTCGTTGATCAGTTGTAACCCGCCGCCGATAAACAAGGGAAGAGTCAAAGATACGCTTTGCATCAGATAAGTGGAGATGGTGGGGCTGATGCCGAAAGGCACAACCCGGGCCAAGCTGGTGACACCGGCGGCGGAGCCGCGCTCGCTGGACTTCACCATGGCCATGGTAAACGACGAGCGCAGCGGGTTGTCCATGTAGGCAAAGTAGGAGCGTATGGCGAGCAGGGTTGCCGCGATAAAAAAAGTCGGCGCGAGGGGGATGGTGAGATAGATCAGCGACGCCAGCCCGTGGGAGAAGGCCATTGTCTTCACCACCCCTAGATAGCGCGCGATGATCGGCGCGCTCAAGAAGGACAGAGCGGCAAGAAAATAAGAAACGAAGAAAAGGACGCCGAGGGACTTAAGCTCGACACCGTAGCGCAGGAAGAACCAGTAGGAGACCAGCGACCCGGCTAGGCCGGCGCCAAAGTTGTCGACAAACGCCAAGACGGACATCTTGGTCACGAAGACGCCGGTGGATTTGGAGATCTTCTTTTCGGCTTTCTGCGGCTGGTGTTCCTCTCTGATGGCAGCGATAAACGAAGAACAGCGCCACGCTGAAAAGGATCGTCAGCAGGAAAAGCGGCTTGTATGACGACACCGGCTCCCATCCCCAGCGCTCCTGAAGATATTGCGGGAGGCCGGTGGCGAGCGCGCCCACGGAGCCCATAACCGAGCCGACAAACGAGTTCACGGCGAAGAGTTGATTTCGATTTTCCGGGCTGGATTTCTCCGCCAGCAAGGCTTCCTCGACGGGGTTGAAAGGGCCGCCGCCCTGGCCTCCGCCGGCGGAGCCGCCCGAGCCGACATTGGCGAGTACCACGGCCAGCAAAATGAAAATCAAGTCGCTGAAGAATAAATAGATACCGTTGGAAACGATGGTCAGGACGGCCAGCAGCATCAGTATGTTTCGCCGGCCGAAGCGATCGGATAAGTAGCCCCACACGGCGGTGAGGACGGCGCTGCTGATGTAGGCGACGGAGAAGATGATCCCCACCATGACCGTCGAGTAGCCAAGCTGGTCGAGAAAAATGGCGAACACGACGTTCAGATAGGAAAACGCAAAGGCGCGGATCCCACGCGAGGCCATGAGCAGTTTGGCGTCATGATTCAATTCGCGAAGCATGGTGGCTGTCTTTACGGCGCCGCGCTATGCTTTCGACGGCTGTTCCTCCGGCGGTTTAACGGCGCGGAAGAGGTAATAGAAAATGACGTCGTGAGCGAGCTGCAAAAAGCCGCCCAAAAAGATCGGCACGTTCAACGCGAAGGCTTGCATCATATACGCCGACAGCGTCGGGCTGACGGCCACCGGCACGTGGCGCGACAGGGTAGTGATGCCGGCCGCCGAGCCTCTTTCTTCCGGGCGAACGATCCCCATGACGAATGAGTTCCGCAAAGGGTTGTCCATGTAAGCCAGGAAAGAGCGAAGGATGGTCAGCGCGGCGGCGACGGAGAAAGTCGGCGCCAGCGGCAGACATAAATAGATCAGCGACGCCGCGCCGTGGGAAAGGGCCATGGTTTTTACCACGCCCAGATGACGGGCGAACACCGGGGCGCATAGAAATGACAGCGCCGCCAAGAGGTAGGAGAGAAAAAACATCAAGCCAAGGGACTTGAGTTCCACGCCGTAGCGCAGATAGAACCAATAAGACAGCAGCGGACCGATCAAGCCGGCGCCGAGATTGTCGATCATGCCGAGCAGAGAGATCTTGAGGACGAAACGATTGATGGGTTTTCGCACCCTGTTCTGCCGTTTGAGAGGAACATGATGTTCGTCGATGCTCGCATAGGCGAAAAAGAGAACGATGCTAAAAAGTATGGTCAAGGCGAAGAGTGGCTTAAACGACGCCACCGGCTGCCAATTCCACTGGTGCTGTAGATACTCCGGCAGACCGCTCACCAACGCGCCCAGGGAGCCCATCACGGAACCGACGAAGGCGTTGGTGGAGAAGATCCGGTTGCGGTTCTCCGGCGTGCATTTCTCCGCCAACAGAGCCTGTTCGACGGGATTGAAGGGCCCGCCGCCCTGTCCGCCTCCCCCCGATCCTCCCGTTCCCACGTTGGCGATGATCACCGCCAGAAAAATAAAATACAGCTGGCTGAAGAAGACGTAGATGGTATTGGAAACCGTTGTCAGCAGGGCCAGCAGCATGAGGATATTCTTGCGTCCATAGCGGTCCGACAAAAATCCCCACAGCGCAGTCAGCACCGCGCCGCTGGCGGAGGCGGTGGAGATGACCAGGCCGATCGTAACCGTGGAGTAGCCGAGTTGATTGAGATAGATGGCGAAGACTACGCTCAGGTAGGAAAACGCGAACGCCCGAACACCGCGCGAAATCATCAAGACCAAAAGGTCCCGTTGTAAGTTTTTCAACATCGAAGCGCTGGTCTTTCGGCTATGGCTGGTATTTTTCCCGTTCCAGGTCGAGCTCCGTCTTGATGCCGATGGCATGGAGCGCGTCGTTGGCCTGTTCCAGGGATGAGCTGTGGAGCACGGCACGGGCCGGCCGCGCGAGGGTATCGAGGAGCTTCGTTGTGGCAATGAAGAAGGTGAGGGCGGTCAGCGGCGTGAGTTTTACCTTTCTTTGATCGCTGCGAATGTTGGTTTCACCCCACGCACCCTGGAAGCACCGTACAGGGATCGCGCTGGCTTCCGTGGAAACCGTTTTGATGACTTCCGCCAACTCCGCGGCGATCTTCGGCGTGAGCGACCAACAGCCGAGTAATCCACCGGCCGCCGCGATTTTGCTCAGCGCCAGCTCGATTTCATCGACGGTCAACTCGCCGTCGCTGCCGTAGCCGAACACGCCCCATAATGTCCGCCGGCCGCGTTTTTCCATCTCGGCGAAGGCCGCCAGCATGACCGAATCGGCCAGCGGGCTACGCAAGCCGGCCTCGTGGCCTTGGGCGAGGGAATCGCCGCCGACGTCGAGGCCGACGAGCAGGTCGATGTTGAATTCTGTCATGGCGGCTTCCAATCCCGCTACGACGCCCGGTGCGCCGCCGTTGATATCTACCAGCAAGACTTCGGTATTGCGCGCCGCGGCCATCTTCGATTCTGCAAAGTAAACGCCGGTGTTGGTGCGCGTGGCGGCGTTGGCCATCCATGCATATTCGTGCAGCGCGCGCACGTTTTCCACTTCGCTCAGTTTGCGTGGCCCGGGAACCGGGTCGTAGACGTAGCGCTCCCACGATAGGCCGCCAAGAACGCATTCCAAGCCGCAGAATTCGAGAAAGCGCGCGCAGGCCAAGGCGCCCACCACGTCACCGCCGCCGCCCACGCCGATCACCAGTGCCCGTGACGAGGCGCGAATGATATCTTCGAGAGAAGCGTCGCGGGAGTTCATTTAGGAATATGAGTGTCCTGTCCGGGAACGGGATTGGCGATGGCCTCTTCGAGTGATTTCACTCCATGCCATTGGTTGGACGGCCGCACGCGCCCATCGCTCCCCACTTGATCGACGCCCCAGTAAATTTCCAAAGAGTGGTTGTCCGGGTCGCGAAACTCCACGGCGATCTGGCAACCCGCGCGCCGCCGTCCTTCGAAGTCGATTGTTGCGCCGCACGCGCGCAGCCGTTCTCGGGCGCGGAGCACTTCGGCGAGGGTCGGCACTTCGAAGGCGAGATGGTGCAACTCTCTATGCGCTGCTTGTCCGTCGCCTTGCCCCACCAAGGCCAGACAGTGATGGTCCGAATTGCAGCGCAAAAACACCATGCCGCCGGGCATCATCTCTTCGGGGTAAACGTCGGAGACTTTGAAGCCGAGCACCTGCGTGTAGAAAGCGGCGGCGCGCTCGAGATCGGCCACTTGCAATACCACGTGGCCGACTTTGGCGATATGAAAATCCATGCCCTTGGGAGGAGTCATGCTTTTGAGTTTTTCGACGTTGATTGGCATGACCATTCCTCCTGCAAAGGGCAAAGTTGAAAGCTTGCGCTTACCGACTCGGTTTTGCCGGCATCAGATTGTGGGACGTCAAGAACTCGATAACGAACTCGTCGAAACCAGCCGGGTCTTCGATGTTGCATGCGTGGCCGGTTTCGGGGAGAATTTTGTGCACCGCGCCGGGAATTAGCGACGCAGTTAGCCGTCCGCCCTTGAGTGAATTGTCATATTCGCCATTGATCACCAGGGTCGGAACTTTCATCGTGCCTAGTCTAGGCGTCATGTCCGTGCCGCCGCGGGCGCGGAAAATCTGGCCGATGGACTCGCCGGAAAGCCAGGGGTCGCGTTCGACGAAAGTGTTAAGCAAGTATTTTCCAAGTTTTGTTTCAGGAAAGCCCGGTGCGACCAATTTTTTGAGATGTTGGATGTGATATTTTTCCACGCCGATTTTAGTGTAGCCGTGAATGCGATCGTCAATCGAGCCACCGGGACCACTGCTGCCGCCGACGAGAATTAACGCCTTGCACAATTCCGGATGATCCAGACCCATCAGCAGGGCCATGCCCGAGCCGACGCTGACGCCGCCGACGATGGCTTCCTTGATCCCTTCATCGCGGCAGACGCCCAAGACATCATCGGCCATATCTTTGAGGCTGAAAGGCGTTTCCGGTTTGTCCGAGCGGCCATAGCCGCGGATATCAACCGCGATGATTTTGAAATAGGTCGAGAAGCGGGCGATCTGGTACATCCACAGATTGTGGTCGAAGGGGTTGGCGTGAATCATCACGAACGGGAACCCGGCGCCGGAGACTTCATAGTAAATTTTAACGCCATTCGATTTGCTGTAAGGCATGGTTTATTCGGGGAGGTTCAAACCGTTCAATCGCTTCGCTCCGTTCAAATCGTTCAAATCGGCTCGGGCGGTTCTTTTTGGTGCGTCTGACGACTTGAACGACTTGAACGTTTTGAACTGCTTGAACGAGTTTAATATTTAATTCGATTTTCGGGGCCGTTCCTGTTTGAGACTTGTCCTTCACTTCGTCCAAGGTCATGACGTCCGAATACTTGTGATGCAGATCAAAGAGATTGACCTTGTGGGAAAGAATGCTTCGATCGAAGACGGTTTCTTCGACGATGGACACGTGGTAGCCCAATGAATACGCATCCACGCAACTCGCGCGCACGCAGCCGCTGGTGCTTTCGCCGCAGACGATCAAGCTATCGATGCCCAATTGGGTAAGATGGGCCACCAGAGGCGTGCCGAAAAATCCGCTGGCGCGTTCCTTGAAGATGACTACATCGCCGACTTGAGGTTTGAACTCTTCCTTGATCTCGAACGCTTGGGGATCGATCTTCACCCGCTGGCGGTTGGTGGCGTAAACGGCGTCGGGTTTCGCTTCTTTGCGGGTTTCGGTGGTGGTGTAGAAGACCGGGATTTTCAGCGAACGCGCCAAAGCGAACAGCTCCTCGGTCGGCTTAATCGCGTTGTGAGCGTAAACGCCACAGGAACTCTTGTGGGTATCGACCAATTCATGGGGCTCTTTGGCGCCGCCTTCATAGGCGAGATTGTAAAGATCGATGGCCAACAGCGCCGGTCTTTGTCCGATGAAAGTTTGCCGGTGATAGGGCGTATAAACCTTGAGAATCTCCGGTGTCATAATGTCTTTCCAACAATGGTCTTCAAAAGCGACTGACATGAGGTGTCTCCTTTTCCGCTATATTGTTGTTTTCCGTTTTATTCAACAGAATATGTATCTGATAATCATGGTGTCTCGAAATTGTCCGGCCTGTCTCAACCCGTCACGTATGGCGCCAAGTTTCGATGGCCGAGCCGGCGGGCGCCGGACTCGCCCACGGTGATCGGTTCGCCCACCAGGGCGGGCGTGCCTTTAAAGTCTATTTGCGTTTTGACTGTGAATGTAAAGCCCGGCTCGATGACGATGTCCCGGTCGTGGGCGGCCGGACCCGGACCTACTCTAGGGCGGTCGGCGCCGAGGCCGTTGGTGTGGACGAGCACGCCGCCGCCCTTGGCGCCGCGGGCTTCGGCGAGCCGGACGAATTCGTCTATGAGACCGCCGATGGTATTGCCCGGCCTCACCCAAGCGACGATTCCTTGAAAACATTCGATGGCGATGTTGCGTTGCCTGCCGGTAAGCATCGGCGTTTTTGCTGCCGATTAGTATCGAATGATTGCATTGGGCGCGGTAGCCTTGCAGCCGCGCGTCGATTTCCTGGCAGAGCACGCCGCCGTCTTGCATCGCGATGGCAAGTCCCATGCTATTGCTGGCGTTAGCGGTTTTATTGTTAGAACCGAGAGAAAGTCGCGCGGGATAGTCGGCGGTATGGCTGATTAGAACTTTTGCCATCTCGATCCAGAGTTCCCCTTCTTCCATGCCGGGCCGGGCGATTTCCATCATTCTTGCGATCGCCGCTTCGTTCGCATCCGTGATGCGCTGGATCACCGCGATCTCTTCCGGCCCTTTGACGATGCGGGCAAACTCTAAAACGTCGTTGGCGGGAGTAAAAGTCGCCTCGGGCAGCGCCGCGCTAATGAGACGCCAGGTTTCGAAGGGGATCGTTCCTTCCGGCGTGCGGTATTGCTGAAGCAAGCCAGTGACGCCGATACGGCTTTTACCTAGGTTGAGCTCGCGGAGCCGTTGCGGCACCAGGTCCGAGAAATTACCCCAGCGGATATCTTGCGGCCACGCCAGATTTGGCCACCCACATGCGCCTTTCACGCTCCGACGCAACAATCGCTGTTGCTTCGCCGGAACTGGGAAAGATCACCCATGCTCCTCCCTGAACGCCGCCGATCTGGCAAAGGTACCGTGAATTCGCCTGGGGCTCGCCCACATCGGCTGCCGGGGCCAACAGACAGTCCAGATTTCGCTCGGCCATTAACCGGCGCACCCGGCCGTAGCGACGGTCACGCTCGGCCAGCGAAAAAGAAGGCAAGAGACGATTGCCGTTTTCGTCTGTTTGGAATGGATCTACAGGATTTTTTGACATGGCGCTGCCTCGACGGTTAGGCGTTCATTTCGATGAAGTTCATGACCACCCGGTTCCACTGGTCCGGAATTTCGCGGTAATGAAAATGGGCGACGTTGTTAAAGATATGCATCTCGACATGCTTGGTTTTTGCCCTGATCATCTCGAAGAGTTTGATGCCGATGGGTAAAATCGCCGAAGGGTCATCGGCTCCCCAGGTGATCAGAACGGGCATGGTCAATCGTCCTGCCGAGATCCACTGGTGCGTCTCCGCTTTATCGCGCGGGAAAGTTCTAGCGTTAGCCTCCGGATTCGGCCCCTCTTCGCCGCGCCCGTCGCTCTGCAGAAGTCTCAGGGTCTCGCGGGCTTTGGGCGTAGTCGCCATGAAATAGGCGGCATCCAGATAGTCATCGGTTATGTTATCGGTGTTAACCGAAAGCTTGCCCCAGTGAAAACGAATGTATTCTCGCAGGTCCGCCGGGGCGTTATCAAAGAGCTTCTTGCGGCGCTCGGATATCTCGCCCACCGGCGGACCCAAGGTCGCGCTATCGACGAGGACCAAGCTCTTGCACATGTCCGGATGCTCCAGCGCCAGACGCGCCGCGGTGTAACCGCCGTTGGATTGGCCGACAACGTGAAAGGACTTGACTCCCAGGGTCTGGATGAACTGGTAGATATGCTGCACGATGGCATGCTGGGTAAAATCGTCGAGGCTTTTTGGGTTGTCGGTCATACCGCTGCAGAGCTTGTCCGGCGCCAATATGCGAAATCGTTTCGACAGGCCGCCGATGTTTCGCGTCCAGGTATTGGCGCTGCCCCAGGGCGAGAAGCGCGAGCCGTGAATCATCAACATCACCTCGCCCTGGCCCTCGTCGTAATAGCGGGTTCTTATGCCGTTCACGTCGATGAGCTTCGCCTGATAAATGACCGACCCGGTCTCCAACATAGCGGAAGGTAGGGTTGCTGCCGTGCTCTGCATAGATTGCGTCCTTCCTGCCAGAAATCTGGCCGCATCCTAAGTGATGTGTGATTGTGAATCAAGGATAAATGAGATTTATCGGGCGCGGATTGACATCGTTCTCTGCTTAATTGTATGAACGCAACACATAGGGGGTGTCGTATGTCCAAGGAGAAGAAAACCCAGACAGCGACAGCGAACGGCAAAGCATTATCCCGGCGTCAATTTCTGCGCCTGGCGGGAACGTCGGCGGTTGCTTTCGGTTCTATGTCCCAGCCCCAAGGTTTTCTGATTGCGGCGCAGCCGGCAAGGAAGCGCATCGTCATTCATACCGAGCGCCAGATCACCAGTCTCGCCTATCACAACCGCCGGGACACCGAGCATGTGTGCATGGCGGATGCCGGATTGGTATTCCAGAATCCGGTTACGCTGGAACGAGTGCCGATACTTGCTGAGGAGCTGCCTTCGATCAAGAAGGGAACCTGGAAAATCGACCTTCAGAAAAAAACCATGGTGACCGTGTACAAGCTGCGCCCCGGGCTCAAGTGGCACGACGGCAAGCCCTACACGTCGAAAGATTTCGAGTTTGGCTGGCAGATCGCCAAACATCCGGAATTTCCCATGCCCGATCGGCTGGTGCCCGATTTGATTTCCAAGATTGAAACGCCCGACGACCGCACCATCGTGATCCACTGGAACGATCTCTATAACGAGGCCTACGCCGTGCAGTACACCCATGTGCGCGCTTTTCCGCGCCACCTGCTGCAAGACGCTTTCAACGCCGGCGATATGAAGACGTTTGCCAACCTGCCCAACTGGAATAAGACCTTCGTCGGCGCCGGCCCCTATCGCGTGGTCGAATGGGATGCCGGGAACCGCATGGAGCTCGAGGCGTTCAACGACTTTGCTTTGGGACGGCCCAAGATCGACCGGGTCACCGTCCGTGTCGTCGACGACTCCAACACCAACCTTGCCGCCGTGCTCGCCGGCGAGGTGGATTTTTGCATGCGCAGCACGATCTCGTTCGATGGCGCCATGATTCTGCGCGACCAGTGGGAGAAACAAGGAAAGGGGAAGGTCTATATTAGCCCCGCGTCCTGGAGCTGGCTCAACTTGAGCCGGGACAATCCGTGGTTCAGCGACGTGCGCGTGCGCCGCGCCTTGATGCACGCCATCGACCGCGAGGCGATGGTTCAGAGTATTTTTAAAGGCGAAAAGCTGGTCTCGCATTTTTCGCTTTCGCGCATCCGCAAGAGCTACAAGCAAGCGATGGCGACGGCGACCATCTACAAATACGACCCCGAGCGGGCCAAGAAGCTCCTCGCCGACGCCGGCTGGAAGCCGGGAGCAGAGGGCGTGCTGGTCAATGACAAGGGCGAGCGCATGGAATTCGACTTCCGCGTCCAGGCCGGACGGCGCGAGCATGAACAGGCGCAAGCGGTCATTGCCGATTTCTGGAAGAAAATCGGCGTGCGCACCAATATCAAGAACCTGCCCAATCGGCTGCTCAACGCCGCGGAAAACCGCAACCGCTGGCCCGGCGCTTATATCGGGACGCACAACGTGACGGTGGAGGAGTGGGCCGAACGATTTCACACCAAGAACATCCCCACGGCGGAGAACAAATACGCCACGGAAAACGTTTCCGGCTGGAACGATCCGCGCAAAGACGCCATCCTCGACGAGTTGAACTCCATTATTACACCGGAGCGTTCCGAAAAATTGCAGCTGGAGTTTGTCAAGTTGTTCAGCGAATACCTGCCGCTGCATCCGCTTTATTTCGGTCCGGAGGTGCTCGTCGCCAAGCGAGGATTGACGGGCATTACTCCACGGCAGGAAACCGGCGGACAGAACGCCAGCACCTGGAACATGCACAAATGGGATAAGACCTAGCCAAAGATATTTGAAATTTCGGTAGGTGTCGGATTACAGAGTCGGAAAAAAGATGACTCGCGCAAAGGCGCAAAGCTCGCCAAGTTCTAGGGATAGGAAAATGTCTTACTTTGCGTGCTTGGCGTCTTGGCGCGATAAATTTTCTTGAAGTGGCTCTGTTGAACATTTGAAAGGTGAGAATCCAAGTTGGGATCCTATTAAGGAGAGTAATTATGGCAAGCGTAAAAATAGATTACTCACCAGGCGCAACTTCTTGTCACGTTCCAGCGCCGCTGCTATGAGCCTTGCCTTCTCCGCCTGGACGAATCCGTCGGCTGCGGCGCAGGTCGGTCAGAAAAAAATTGTAATTATGGGCGGCAGGCGCACCGCCGGGTTTGCCAACCACGGCCGTTCAGACACCGAGTTGACAGGTCTTGTCGATGCCGGACTTGCCGGGCAACACCCTGTGACGATGGAACGCTTTGCGTGGCTTGCCGCGGAGCTGCCGTCGGTCAAGAAAGGGACATGGAAGATCGATAAACAAAAGAAAACGATGGTCACCGTTTATCGCCTGCGTTCCGGATTGAGGTGGCACGACGGCAAGCCGCATACCTCCCACGACTACAAGTTCGGCTGGGAGGTGCACCAACATCCGGAATTTCCCTTGCGCGACCGGCTCGTGCCCGACCTGATCGAGAAGATCGAGACTCCCGACGATCGCACAATCGTGATTCACTGGAAGGGGCTTTATAACGAGGCCCACGCCATTCAGAAGCAGCAACTTCGCGCGTGGCCCAGGCACATCCTGGAGGATGCCTTTCGCGGCGGAGACATCAATGCCTTGACCCGGCATGCTTTCTGGAACCAGAAGTTCGTTGGCACGGGGCCCTACCGGCTGTTGGATTGGGGTGGCGGCGCGCAGATCGAAGTCGAAGCCAATCCTTATTATATGATGGGAAAACCGAAGATCGACCGGGTTACCTACCGGGTCGTGGAGGACAGTAATACCGCCCTTTCCGCGATGCTTGCCGGGGAAGTCGACCTGGCGCTACGCGATACCATTTCCTTCGACGGGGCTATGGTCCTCAAAGATCAATGGGAAGCGAAGGGGTTAGGAACGGTGAGCATCCGGCCGGTTACTTTCCGTTGGGTGAATTTGAGCGGGACCAATCCGCTTTTCAATGATGTCCGGGTGAAGCGCGCGCTCCTCCATGCCATCGACCGTGATAGTATGGTGAAGAATCTCTTCAAAGGTTTCGCGCCCGCGATTCACTTTCCGATGTCGCCATTCCGCAAGGCGTATAAGCGGGCCGACGCGGCGGCTGCGAAGTATGACTTCAACATAGAGAAGGCGAAGCAGCTTCTTGCGGAAGCGGGATTCAAGCTGGGTCCCGACGGAGTGTTGGCGAACGCCGCGGGCGAGCGCATGGAGTTTGAGTTTCGCACGGAGGCGGGGAGCCGGGAGGACGAACAGGCGCAAGCGATCATCATCGATTACTGGAAAAAGATCGGCGTACGCTGCCAGATCAAGAACATGCCGCAGCGAATCCTCAATGCGGAGGAGAACCGCAATCGTTGGCCAGGGGCCATGCTGGGTGGGAATAATCTCGTCGTTGAGGAATGGGCAGAGCGCTTCCATAGCGCAGGGACTCCTACCGCCGAAAACCGCTGGTCAAGCGAGTCAGTCTCCCTGTGGCGCAATGCCCAGGCGGACGCGATCATGGATGAACTCAACTCCGTCATTCCCGAAGAGCGCGCGATAGATCTCCAGGTGGAGTTCGTCAAGCTCTACACCCGGGATCTGCCGTATCTGCCGCTTTATTACCGGTTGGAATGGCTTGCGATCAGAAAAGGATTGACCGGGGTAACTCCCCGCGCCGAAACCGGCGGCCAGAACATGAACACCTGGAATATGCACGCGTGGGACAAGAACTAAGAAAACAGCCGTTCCAATAGTTCAAGATGTTCAAATCGTTCAAGTCGTTCGAACGGCTGACAGTAGTTCAAAGTTCAAGGTTCAAAGCTCAAGGACGGAATTTGTGAACCACTTTTTGCGGTTCGATTAAGGTTCGCGGTGGTCAATTCTCTATGCTGATTTACGTTACACGACGGCTCCTGCAAACCGTTCCTCTTTTGGTTTTTATTTCTGCGCTGATTTATTTGCTGCTTTACCTCATGCCGGGTGATCCTCTCTACCGGATGCTCGAGGACGTGCCCAATTTGCGCCCGCAAGATTATGAGCGCCTGCGCAAGCTCTACGGCCTGGACGACCCTATTTACGTGCAGTACTGGAAGTGGCTCTGGCAGTTGATTCAGCTCAACCCGGGTTACTCGCGGGAGTACGGCCAGCCAGTCATAGAAATTATCGTGCCGGCGCTGAAGAACACCCTGGTGCTGACGGTGATCGCAGTGATTATCGGGAAGGCCGTGGCGATTCTGTTGGGGATTTTCTCGGCGGTGCGCCAGTACTCCATCGGCGATTACCTTCTTACCGCGCTTACGTTCATCGCCTATTCAATCCCGGCTTTTTGGCTCGGGCTGATGATGATCATCGCCTTTTCCGTCAAGCTCGGCTGGTTTCCAACCTCCGGCATCGTCAATCCCGATATCGCGCCGGGAACCTGGGAGGCCACCGTGGATTGGATCAAGCATTTGGTCCTTCCTGTGACGGTTTTGGCCACCTCTGAAATCATTCAAGTCCAGCGCTTCATGCGTTCGAGCCTGCTCGAAGTGCTGCGTCAGGATTATTTGACCACCGCGCGCGCCAAAGGACTGAGCGAACGAGCGGTCATTGGCAGGCATGCGCTCAAAAACGCCCTCATCCCGGTGGTCACCATCATCGCGATCACCATGCCGCGAGTCATCGGCGGCTCCACCGTTGTGGAAACCGTTTTTGCCTATCCGGGAATGGGCCGGCTGCTCTTCACTTCGATCATGGGAAACGACTACGTAGTGGCGATGACCGTGGTGATGATTATCGCCGTGACCGTAGTAGCGTGTAACTTGCTGGCGGACATTCTCTATGGCTGGCTCGACCCGCGCATCCGGTATCAGAGCTGAATATGAAGAAGGCAACCACTAACATTCTCATGAGACCATTAAATCTAGTGCAAAACGAACAGCAATCCGGATACTGGCGCATCATCTGGCGCCGCTTCAAGCAGCACCGCGTGGCCTACGCCGGGTTTTTCTTTTTCGTCTTTCTGCTTCTCCTGGTTATCTTCGGGCCTTATCTGGTGCCCTACCAACTCGATCAGGTTTCCTTGAGCGAGCGAATGCACGGTCCGACTGCGGGCCACTGGTTTGGCACGGACGAACTAGGACGGGACACATGGGTCAGGATTATGCACGGCGGTCGAGTTTCACTTGCAGTCGGGTTAATCGTCGGTATCAGCACGGTGATCCTGGGCGGTATTTTGGGGATTTTGGCAGGTTATGTGGGGGGAGCGCTCGACAACATTCTCATGCGCATTGTCGATACCATTTACACGATTCCACGCATCGTGTTGCTGCTGGTTCTGTCAAAAGTGGCCGGGCCTGGGCTGTTAAACATCATTGTAATCCTCGCGGCACTTGAATGGACCAATGCCGCGCGCTTGGCGCGCGGTGCGGTGCTCTCCTATCGCGAGCAGGAGTTTGTCCTGGCCGCCCAGTGTCTGGGAGCCTCGCGCTGGCGCGTCATGCTGCGCCACCTCTTGCCCAACTCTCTCGCGCCGCTCATCGTCGCCGCGACTCTGGACGCCGGCGCAGCCATTCGCGCTGAGACGACACTGAGTTTTCTCGGTCTCGGCATCCAGCCGCCGACGCCGAGCTGGGGCAATCTGCTCACCAACGCCTCCACCAATATATTCATCGCCCCGCTTCAAGTATTTTTGCCGGGTCTTTTCATCTTCTTCGCGCTGATGAGCTTCAACCTTCTCGGCGACGCGCTGCGCGACGCTCTCGATCCACGGCTCACCCAAGCGCGCAAGTGATCGGCTTGGCCGGTTTGCTTACGGGTTCAAACTTCTATGTTTAAGTTTCAAAGTTTCGGAATACATCTCCGAACGTTGAACCTTTAACTTGACAATTCAAGATGCGCAAGCCAAGCGTGAGGCATTGATGCTCGTGCTCGGTACGTAGGAATGTTCGGCATTTCCGACTACGTCGCGCGGCGGCCGCGACGAAATACTCGATTACGTTTTCGGATAAATAAAGTCTATTAGGGAACAAAAAAGAACGATCAAGCCGATCACCGTTAGCGCTTATCCATGGCAATCCCGTCATTGCCGCGCCACCACTTGCCATCCGCGGCAAGGCCGGTTTTTTGCTTACTTGCGCCCAATATGGCTTGCAACCGCGTTTGAGTGCCTTGTCGGCCAGGACATTTTTACGCGTGTCGAGTTGAATAATAAAGCCGCGAAAAGCATTCGCTGAAGCGCGGAAGTGAGAGGTATCATGGATCAATCTGTCAGTTTGTTACCCGCTTTGGTCGGGTTTTTATCCTTCGGCACTGTGTTAATCCTTCAGAAATCCAAGAATCAACCTCTGAAAAAACTTTGGCTTGTGTCAGCCAATGAGGCTTACAAGACGCGCGCATTTGACGAATTTCACAGGATAAGACGTGAAATTGGCGAAGACATCAATTGTTTTTCTCTCCTCGATGAAGATGCCGACTCGCCAGAGTATTACCGTATCGAGCTACCCTCCGGGCGGCGCAACACTATCACGAAGGAATGGGTGGACCTGGCGCTGCGAAAAAAAGTCCTCGTTGACTTTGATCCCGACACCAGGCGTAAGCAGCAGGCCAAGATAATCTCCTACCGTCGGGCTCGACAAATCAGGGCTAAAGGATGGTCCAGCGGCATTTGCCAACTCGTCATCGATGGGAAAATCGCGATTGCAATGACTCAAGAGCAGGTTTTACTGGCCTGGGGTAAGCCGGATCAAATCAAGCGGTCAGAAGGCGGCTGGGGGGTTTACGAGCAGTGGATTTACGGTTCCACCTCCCTTTACTTCGAGCGAGGCATTTTGAACAATTTTCTTGAGCGCCCCGAATTGTCTACGCATTAGGGCCCGTGATGATCCCGGTCCGCGGCGATTACGCGAAACCCGCCAGTGATGGGATTGGCCAGTATGGCTTCCCAGTTCAACGTTCGATGTTCGAGGATCGCAGATAACTTCCGAAACTTTGAAACTTGAACCTTGAACTCGATCCTCTTACGTCGTCTCCGCCGCTTGCGCCCTCTCTCTTCCCACGGCTTGATCAAGAGCGCTGTCAGGAGCGCGCCCAAGAGCATCATGGTAGTAAGGCCCCAGAGGGTCGAAAAATAATTTTGCTCGCGATCGAAGAGCGCGCCGGCGATGACGGGTCCGACTACGCTGCCCCAGGCATAAAAAAACGACATGGTTCCTCGGATGGTAGCGAAGGATTTGCGGCCAAAGAAGTCGCCGATGGTTGCCCACACGATGGGAAACGAAGCGTCGATGGGGGTAAAAAGAAGTGTAAACAGCCAGAGCGTCCACACTCCATGGCCCCAAATCAGCGATAGCAATCCGCCCGCTGCGACCACCATGCAGCCGGTCAACAGCTTGGGACGATTGACCGCGTCGGCGATCCAGCCGACGACAAAATGGGCGGCCCAATTCAAAAACGCAAAGCCACCGAGCAAGAATGCCGCGTATTCTTGAGTTTGTCCCTTCCAAACCATGAGCGGAACGAAATGGACGGTGATCGTGCTATAGACGCCGACGCGCACCGTCATGCCGATCACGAACAGCCAGAAAACGAACGTCTTCATCGCTTCGCGCAAGGTCGGGTCCGATGAAGGCGGATTGCCGTCGTCGCGCTTGCTATCGCCCTGGTCTTTCGTCGCATTGAGTTTCGGCACATCGCCGTCAGGTAGAAGGCCCATGCTTTCCGGCGAAGGCCGCACGCCTAACCCAAGCGGGATGCCGATGAGCAAGAAAAGCGTACCGGCAAGGATCGCGCCCCAGCGCCAACCCCAGGCTTGCACGGCCATCCCTAAAAGGGGCGAGATCAGCATGCCGCCGACGGGCACCGCCGAGCTGATCACCGTCATGGCTCGCGCCCGCCAGCGGATGAACCAGGTGTTGCCCACCGCCATCGGCGCGTGGACGAAGCCCTGGCGCGAACGAGAGCGAAATGATGCCGAGATAGACGATCAGGAAAGACGCGTAGCTGTCGACCCAGGCGAACAGGATGTAACCTACTCCGGTTAATAGCGCTGCGATGAGAATCATCGGCCGCGGCCCGAAGCGATCGATCAGATAGCCGACGAATGGCCCCTCGATGGCGCCCTCGACCCGCGCCAAAGAAAACGCCAGGGAAGTGGCGGCGCGGCTCAGGCCCAGGTCTTGGCTCAACGGCAAGAAAAAAACCGTGAAGCCATAGTTATGCAGGCCGCCGCCCAGCACCCGGAGGGCGGAAACGAGACCCACCATACGCCAGCCGTAAAAAAGTTGCGTGTAAGAACTACGAAATGATTTCAGGGAAATGCCCCGTTGGTGAACCGCATCGTTTGGTTTGTCGCAAAAGCCGGCGCGGAAAGCAAGGGATATGGTTGTCGACAATGAATGTCATCGCATAATTTGCAAAGCCGGCGAATACGGGTTATGTGCAAATCTATTTACACGCAATTCGGAGACGCCATTGGCTCTATCGACAATTTCATCCGGCGCAACCACGGCCGCGCAGAATTCAATTACGCCCGCAAAAAAGGTCGCCTTCGCGGCGCTGCAACACCGCCACTTCCGGTATTTCTTCGTCACCACCATGCTCGCGATGATGGCGGACAACATCGAACATGTGATCAGCTACTGGCTGCTGTTTCAAAAGTTCCAGTCGCCGGTGCTCGCCGGGTTCGCCGACATCAGTCACTGGACGCCATTTTTGCTATTCTCGGTCTATTTTGGCGCCATCGCGGATCGCTACGACTGCCGAAAGGTTATTCAAGCCGCGCAAATCATGTACATGGGCGTGACGGCGGCGTGGGCGCTTCTGTTTTGGACCGATGCCATACAAGTTTGGCACGCGTGTATTCTGCTGGTGATTCATGGGGTCGCGGGAGTGTTGTGGACGCCCGCTGAACAGCTTCTGATCCACGACATCGTCGGCATGGAGCATATCCAGAGCGCGGTGAGGCTCAATGCTACGAGCCGGATGTTGGGAATACTCTTCGGGCCCGCGGTGGGCGCAGGCCTGATGTTTTGGCTCGGCCCCTCCTTCGGATTGCTCGCCAATGCGCTCATCTATTTGCCGTTGACCCTATGGTTGCTGGTGGTTCCCTATACGGGACACTTGCGCGAAGGCGCGCCGCCGAAGCGCGCCATCGGTTGGAACGATGTTATCAAAGTCATTCGCGAAATTGCTCACAACCGTCCGATTATCACCATGGTCATACTTGGCGGGAGCGCGTCGTTGTTCGTCGGCAATTCATTTCAAACCCAAATGCCGGGTTTTGCCCATGACCTCGGCGCCGAAAAGGCGGATTTCGCCTATGGCGCGTTGCTCACGGCGAGCGCGGCGGGCGCGGTTTTCGGCGGCTTCGTGCTCGAAGGAAAAGGTTGGCTCAAAGCCAATGTCAAGACCGCCATTATCTGCGCAATTCTGTGGTGCGGGGTGGTCGCGGTGTTTGCGCTTTCGACGAGTTATTTCTTATCGATCACGCTGCTCTTTATTGCCGGCGTTTTGAATTTGTCATTCTACTCGGCCGCTCAGGCGATTGTGCAACTGGAGGCGCCGATCCACCTGCGCGGACGGCTCATCGGTTTATTTTCGATGTCCGCCTTTGGCTTACGCGCGTTCAGTGGCGTGACAGTGGGCTTTGTCGGCGCGCTCATCGGCATTCACTGGTCGTTGGCGATCAGCGCGATGGCGCTCATGGCAGTGACGCTGGCGCTTCTGGCGTTCGTGTTTGCCACCCGCAGTACGGGAGCTTGGATGAGAAGTTCCCGCGTTGAGTCTCGCAGCCGATGACGTTAATTCCTAACCCGGATTATTCATGCACCTCGGAAAACTTCAACACGGTGTAAGGCCGAGGAGAATCTCGTAGAGAGCGGACACAGAGTACAAAGTTACGCCGACTTGTGGGGTGCTTGGCACTAATTCACGTTTCTCCTCGATCATCGCCGCACTCATTAAGTCAGCCGTCCTCCTCAAGGTACAGGCCCATTGGCCGCGACCGGAGGCTTTCTCCTCGGCCGTAATCTCGTGAATAATGCGGGCTAGGAAGTTTGCGCAGCCTGCCAATATCCGTTACTGTCTTGGGTTAATTGCCTGCATTTCGTTGACATCCATGACGGCCAAGCCAAACCCTGAAGCACGACAACGTTCCGCTCGCCCTGATAAAAAAATCGCCTTCGCTGCGCTCCATCACAAAGATTTCCGCGTTTATTTCGTCGCCACGATGCTCGCCATGATGGCGGACAATATCGAGCATGTGATCAGTTACTGGCTGCTCTATGAAAAATTCCGCTCGCCGGTGCTCGCCGGCTTTGCCGTGCTCAGTCACTGGACGCCGTTTCTGCTCTTCTCCGTATATTTCGGCGCCATGGCCGACCGTTACGACTGCCGCAAGGTCATCCAGGTTGCGCAGATCATGTTCATGGGCGTCTCGGCGGCGTGGGCGGTGCTTTTCTGGACCGATACGATCGAAGTCTGGCACGCCTGCGTGTTGCTCGTAGTCCATGGCATGGCGGGTGTCCTGTGGGGACCGGGCAGTCAGTTGCTAATTCACGACATCGTCGGCCGGGAGCAACTGCAAAGCGCCATCCGTCTCAATTCGACGAGCCGGCAACTGGGAGTTCTGTTCGGCCCTGCGGTGGGCGGCGGATTGATGCTGCTGCTCAGTCCGGCGGCCGGACTGGTGGTGAATACGCTTATCTATTTGCCTCTGACGATTTGGCTGCTCACCGTGCCTTACACCGGTCATAGTCGTGAAGACCCGGCGCCGGCGCGAAGAGCGGTCAGTTGGCGCGACGCCTTTCAAATCATCCGTGAAATCTCCGGCAACCGGCCGATCATTACCATGGTTGCGCTGGGCGGCTGCGTGTCGTTTTTCGTCGGCACCGCGTTTCAAGCGACAATGCCCGAGTTTGCCCATGATCTCGGAACTGAGAAAGCCGATTTCGCCTACAGCGCTTTACTCGGGGCCAATGCCGCGGGCGCTGTCGTCGGTGGGTTTCTTGCTGGAGGGCCGGGGTTGGTTACCCCCGAACGTCAAGACGGCGATCATCAGCGCCATACTTTGGTGCGTGACCATCGCAGTCTTCGCGCTCTCTACCAGTTATGCGCTGTCCCTGACCTTGCTTTTTGTCGCCGGCGTTTTGCATCTGGCCTTCTCCTCAATGGCGCAGACAATCGTTCAATTACGCTCGCCGCCGCAGTTGCGCGGCCGTGTCATCGGTTTGTATTCGATGGCGAGCCTGGGACTCAAGGCCTTTAGCGGGCTCACCGTGGGAGTGGTCGGCGGCTTGATCGGCGTGCACTGGTCTCTGGCGGGGAGTGCGTTGGTGTTGCTGGCGATCACGGTGGCGCTTCTTGCCTTCATGATTCCCAGTCAACGGACAGTTTAGCGAAAGGCTGAAGGCGAACGAATGAAGGACCGCTGATGGTTCAAACAGTTCAAGCCGTTCAAAACGTTCAATCTATTGATCCTGCCTAAACAGCATCACCGAGAATCATTACCTATGACCGCGAAACCTAATCCATCGCATCTCGATTCTGCATCGAAGCCTGAAAGGAAAGTTGCTTTTGCGGCGCTGCGCCATCGTGACTTTCGCCGCTACTTCATTGTTCATCTGTTTTCCACCATGGGCGATAACATTGAGCATGTCATAAGTTACTGGCTATTATTCCAAAAGTTTCACTCGCCGGTTCTCGGCGGATTCGCCGTGATCAGCCACTGGACGCCGTTCTTGTTCTTCGCGGTGTATTTCGGAGCGCTGGCCGACCGCCATGATTGCCGCCGGGTGATTCAAGCGTCCCAGCTCATGTATGCGCTGGTTTCCTTGACCTGGGGAATTCTCTTTTTCACCGACACGATCCAAGTCTGGCATGCCTGCGTCTTGCTCGTAATCCACGGCATGGCGGGCGTGTTAGGCGGGCCGGGCGGGCAACTGATTATCCACGATATCGTTGGGCGCGAGTATCTGCAAAGCGCGGTCAGGCTCAATTCCACGTCGCGTCATTTAGGCGTGCTTTTGGGCCCCGCGATCGGCGGCGCAACGATGCTGCTCTTTGGACCGCCCGTGGGACTGTTTATCAATACGTTGATGTTTGTCCCGGCGCTCATCTTCATGTTCATTTTACCCTATACCGGACATGGGCGAGATGAGGCGGGAAGCGCTCGAGCGCCGCGCTTAAGTTTTAGCGGCGCCTTCCAACTCATGCGGGAGACGTCGGCCAATCCGACGATCCTTTCCATGATTCTGCTCGGTGGCGCGACTTCGCTGCTGGTCGGCAACGCGTTTCAAGCGCAGATGCCGGAGTTTGCCCATGACCTCGGACATGATAGGCAAGACACGGCTTACACCGTTCTGTTGGCCGCCAGTGCCGCCGGAGCGGTGGTCGGTGGTCTTCTGCTCGAAGGCAAGGGCTGGTTGAGAGCGAATGCGCGAAACGCCGCCATCTGCTCGATTCTCTGGTGCGTCGTCATCGTCGCTTTTGCGGTGTCCACCAGCTATCCATTGTCGGTGGTGCTTTTGTTCTGCGCCGGTTTTCTCAATTTGGCATTTCTCTCTATGGCGCAAACCCTGGTCCAGCTTCAAGCGCCTGCCCAGCTGCGCGGACGGTTGATCGGTCTTTTCAACACCTCGAACAATGGACTCAAGGCCTTCAGCGGCGTGACGGTCGGTGTGGTCGGCGGACTGATCGGGATTCACTGGTCGCTGGCGCTCAGCGCGATGATTCTCCTGGCCGTGACGGTGGCGTTGTTCGCGTTGGTCATTCCCGGGCGGGGAGCGGAACGGGTGTACTAGGAAAATTTAACCGGAAGGAACGTGAAGGACGCAGAGAAGAATTACCACAAAGGCACGAAGAACACGAAGTTTCGGGGTAGAGTGCGCTTGGCCCAGCGTATTTGTTCTCTTCGGGGAACGAATGAAACCACTTGTCATTGCGCGATCGGAAGAATCGTCATTCCCGCGGAGGCGGGAATCCAGTCATTCCGGCAACGGTTTTCGCTCCAACCTGGATGCCCGCTTTCGCGAGCATGACGGAAAAGATCACTCGTGAGCGACGTATTTTAGAGGGCCTCAGCCTTTTGGCTGACGAGCGTTCAGCTCACGGCTCTTTTTCTATCGCCTGATGAATACTCCGCTTCGCGCAGTCGTAGCGCTCGGTAGCTATCGAGTAATTGCTTTTTATCCGCGTCAGGGATACCTAACTGCGGGCGGCGGACCCTGGCGGTTTTGATCAGCCCTTCATGTTGCAGCACAATCTTGATGCGAGCCACCGCTTCGACGATAGGTTCGCTGAAAACCAACTCTTTGACCGCTTCGAGTTCTTTCTGCAGCGCCATGGCTCGTTTGAAATCGCCCGCTTGAGCGGCGTGGTCCATGGCGGCCCAATTTTCTGTCGCAACATTGGCAACGCCGATAAGCGCGCCGCTGGAGCCTAGCTCATAACTTTCGGCGACGAAGCGGTCATTGCCGGTCAGGACCTGGATCGTGGAATTTTGCCGCTCCAGTTGACGCATGGTTTCCGTGAACAGATCGATATCGAAAGACGCTTCCTTAAACGCGACAACGTTTTCCAACTCTGCGATCCGGCAGATTGTCGGCGGATCGTACCAGTAACTTCTGACCGGTATCTGGAACAATACCAGCGGCAATCGGGTCGCGCGCGTGATATCCTCGAAGAATTGGATCTTGAGCTCGTTTTCCACTTTGCCCCAGGCCAAAAGCAGCGGCGGAAAGATCATCGTTGCGTCCACCGGCAGCGTTTCGAGATCGCGGATCAGCTCGATCGCTTCGTCGGTGGATTGGGGCATGATGGTGGCGATGTGAACGCGCCCGCTTTGGTGCGCGACCTTGCCGACAACTTCATAGACCCGTCGCTTCTCGCCGCCGCTGAGCACCGGACCTTCGCCGATACGGGCGCAGGAAACCAGCCCGGCCACACCGTTCACCGTCGTCTGGTAAGAAGTCAGGCGCTCGAGGCTTTCCAAGTCCAAGGCGCCGGATTCATCGAACGGCGTCACGTGGGGAATGAAGAGTCCGCGAAAACGATTGTCGGGCTTTGTCATTGAGTCCTCCGAGGGGCTACTGGTTCAATGTTCAACGTATTTCAATCTCGTATTAACCGCGTAAACACAATCCGTAACTTTGAACCTTGAACGTTGAACTTTGAACCGCACAGAAGTGTGGTGTAAGTTTCCCTTGGCCCACCGGGGTATCAGGATACTTGTAGAGCAGAAGGCGGGTTGGGTCAAGCCACGGAATGTGCCGTTAAAAGGGTTCAATTATGGAATCAATCACTTGCCGCGAATTGTCGGAATTGATGGCTTCGAATTCGCTCTATGCGGTTTTCGACGTGCGCGAGCGCGGCGAGTATAACGCGCGCCAGATCTCATTCGCTACGTCGCTGCCGCGCAGCCAGATCGAGTTCCGTATCGCTGAGCTCGTGCCCAATGGAGACATTACGCTGGTCGTCTACGACGAAGGCGGCGAACGCGCCGCGCTCGCGGCACAAACCTTGTCGGAACTCGGCTACAGCAATGTTTCCGTTCTCGATGGCGGTCTTACCGCGTGGGAGCGCGACGGGCGTCCAACCGCGAGCGGCGTCAACGTGCCGAGCAAAGCCTTTGGCGAAAAGGTCCAATACGAGCAGGCTGTTCCCGATATCTCGCCCGAAGAGCTGAAGCAATTGCTCGACGCAAACTCCGAGATCGTCATCCTTGACGTCAGAACGCCCGAAGAGTACGGACGCTTTTGCATACCCGGCGGGCTCAACGTTCCCGGCGGCGATCTGGTTCTTTGGGCGGAGGCTTTGAAGCGCAAGCCGGAAACGAAAGTTATCGTTAACTGCGCTGGGCGCACGCGCAGCATCATCGGTGCGGCGGCGCTCAAGCGGCTGGGGCTGGCGAACGTTCTTGAACTGCGCAATGGCACTATGGGGTGGGTGCTGGCCGGGTTTGATCTGGAGACGAAACCGAATCGGCCAGGGCCTCTCGCGCCGGAAGAGAGCCGCGCAAAAGCTATCGATCTCGCGCAGCTTGTCGCCGCGGAAGAGAAGATCACTTGGATTTCCCCCGAGAGACTCCTCGATGCCTCGACCGGTAACGCCGGTGGCGTTACCTACGTCGTCGACGTGCGCTCGGAGGGTGAGTACGAGAGCGGTCATATTGTCGGAGCTATCTCTGTGCCCGGCGGTCAAGCTGTGCAACGCGCCGACGATTTCATTGCCGTGAGAAACGGTAAGATTATATTTGTCAGCAATCGATCCGCGCGCGCTGTGATGGCGGCGTATTGGTACGGGCAGATGGGATTTCGCGATGTGTCAGTGCTGCGAGGTGGGATTCAGGCGTGGTCTGAGAGCGGAGGCGCGCTCGCGCGCGGGGCGGACCGGAAAGAACCGCTGGGATATGAACGGGCGAAGCTGTCGGCGAGAATACTGAAGCCAAGGGAAATTCGCGGTCTACCGCACTACGCTTCCATGACTACTTTGGACGTCGGCGGCAGCGCCGACTATAAAGCAGCTCATGTACCCGGCGCGAAATGGATCTCGCGTGGCTGGTTGGAATCAAAACTCCCGAACCGTTTACCGGCGAAGCATACTCCGATCTTGATAACATGCCCCGACGGCCGGCAGTCCGTGTTCGCGGCACGAACTCTCATGGCGATGGATTACACAAGCGTGATTGTTCTCGAGGGCGGTGTCAAAGCGTGGCGGGCGGCGGGATACGAGACAGAAAACGGCTTGACCGCCTGCTGGTCGGAAGTGAATGATGTTGTTGTCTCGCCCTCGATCACGGGCGATAAAGAGGCAATGCAGCGCTATCTCGATTGGGAACTGCAGCTAAAGCACTGAGACTCTTGGTTTTCAGAGACTATCTAGTGAACTGTAGGCACAGCGTTCTACGATCTGCTTGTGTTGCCGTTCATGGTTGTCGAAGAGTCTCGAACACGAAGCGAGCTTGATGCCGTTGACCGTTCACTAGTTCCCTCGCCCGCGCGCGGGAGAGGGCGAGGGTCAGCGTTACGAGTCAGCAGTTGTCGTACTTTGCGCTGGCGAAGAATTTAACCGTCTTCTTCTCCGGGTCGAAGCGCAGCCGTTTCATGTTCGCCAGGTCTTTGCCGTAGACGTGGACTTCAACCGTATTTTTTTGCGAGACGTTGAGCATCTCGTGGATGTCGTCGTCGGGTGGCAGTAAAGTAGACACCATGCCCGCGGCGTTACAATTCGTCCCCGTGATTTCCAGTTCGGCGTGACCTTCCTTCGATCCGTCGTCGCGCCGGCGAAAACGCGTCTCTTGCAGCTCGTTTTCCACCACTCCGACAAGTCCCCATGTGTCATGGTTGTGCGCTTTCGCGGTATCACCCGGACCCCAGACGACGCTACTGACGTTAAACAGCGGCGCGCGGTGCAGCATGTAGCGTCCGTAAGCCGTGGCGCCCCTTTGCTTGAACGGTGGCGCGATACAGTCGGGATTGCTCACAAGTCGAGCCAGGAGAGGTCTGGCCTGGGAGACGATCGTTTCCGGCGACCCTGCGGCGCTGGTGATTCGCTCCAGATCGGCGATGAAATTTTCCAGCGAATACCCCCCTGCCATCAGTCGCCTATTTGCCTCGGACAACAACCACTGGGCAGGATGCCAGGGAAACAACCTTGCCGGCAACGCTGCCCATGACAAGCTTTGACAGCCCCGTGCGACCGTGGGTGCCGATGACGATCATGTTCGCTTTTCGGCTTTTCGCCGCTTTTACGATCTGTTCGTGGGCTGCTAGCCCCTTGAGCAGAAGGCTCTTGGCATTGACCCTAGCTTGCTTGAGCTTGCGCATGAGCTTCTCCATGGAGCGTTGCGCATCCTGCTCGGCTGCTTCTTCCATCTTCACGTACAATTCCGCGCCGGCGAAATCTTCTCCGGTGGCGTACTGGCCCACCGGCTCGATCACGTGGACTACCAGGAGCTCGGCATGATTTTGTTTTGCCAAACGGACCGCTTCATCCAGCGCTCGAGCCGATGCCTTGGAAAAATCGGTCGCGTACAGGATGCGTCGAATTTGCTGCGCCACTTTCCACCTCCCGGATGAATTATGGTTCAAAGTTCAATGTTCAACGTTCAAGGTGGGGATGGGTCGTTGAACCTTGAACGTTAAACCTTGAACCCGGTCGTGGTTACGCCGCTTTTTTCTCGACCCGTGGCAGCTTCGAGACATCGATGTCGTAGAGCCGGCAGACGTTACCGCACACGACTTTGCGCTGCACGTCCGCTGGCAGGTGGCCGAGATCGCGCTCGATGATTTTCAGCGAGTTGGGCCAGGTCGAATTCGGATGGGGAAAATCATTGGACCACATGACGTTGTCCTGGCCCCAGTGTTTCAGATTTTCGCCGCACACATGATCGTTAAAGAAGCAGGCATAAACCTGGTCTTTGATGAAGCTACTGGGGTTGCGCGTAAACGGCGGCGGGTTCTCTTTCTTGAAGCGATTGTAATAGTAATCCCATTGCTGGAATATCCACGGCATCCACCCGCTCTCGTTTTCCACCGAGACGACCTTCAACTTTGGGTGTTTTTCCAGGACGCCGTAGAAAATCAGCTCGAAAAGCCCATTGGCGATGTCCATGAGTTTCAAGTTGACGCTGCCGCGATAGCGCTCGACGCCTTTGCGGGTCTTGTCCTTGTTGTAGCTGTGGCCGGTGAGAATATGCAGGCTCACCGGGGCTTCGAGATCTTCGCAAGCGGACCAGAATTTGTCGTAGTGGCTCGATTTAAACGGCAGGTCCGGGTGCGGCGCTTGCCAGATGATTGCGCCTTTGAGGCCGGCCTTGAGGCAACGCTCGAGCTCTTTAATGCCGGTGTCGATGTTATAAACAGCAATCGCCGGAATGCCAATCAGCCGGTCCGTGTTGGCGCTGCAATACTCGATGAGCCAGTCGTTGTAGACGCGGAAACAGGCTTCTTGCATGGCCGGATCGTCGAGGGCGAATAGATCGAGCATCAAGGTCGGGTAGAGCACCTCGGCGCTCAGGCCGTCGGTTTCCATCTCTTTCATCCGGGCGTGCGGGTCCCAGCCGCCGGCGTGTTTCTGAAATCCTTCGCCGACCTTGTGAGGCGGAAAGAGCGGGGCATCGGCGCGGAATTTCTCCGGCACGCCTTTCTTCCATAGATCGGGCGGTTCCATGACGTGAGAGTCTGCAGAAATAATCAGATCACTTGCTACAGCCATCGCCGGGTCCTCCTTAGAATTGGGATCGTTTGTGGAATCTAACCGCACCTTAGTTGATTCGCCGCGCGGCTGTCAATTGGCCAACTAGGCATGAGGCGCGAGGCTTGAGGCATGAGCAAGAGCGTAGAAACCAATGAGTTGCTGAACTTGTATTTTTGCATCTTACTCTCGCCTCACGGCTCGTGCCTCGCGCCTCCCGCCTATTTTTTTCCGCCAAACCGAAGCCAGGAGGCCCCTGGATTACGCTGCGCTCCATCCAGGCTACATGTGGCGGTTGCTGTCAATTGGCCAACTAGGCATGAGGCGCGAGGCTTGAGGCATGAGCAAGAGCCTAGAACCAATAAGTTGCTGAACTTGTATTTTTTTATCTTACTCTCGCCTCGCGGCTCACGCCTCCCGCCTACTTTTATTTCCGCCAAACCGATGCGAGCCACGGCTGTCGCTCGCGTGGTAGTCCTGCCGGGCGGTAGTAGTGAGTGATTTCTGTAAACCCGGCGGCGGCCACTAATTCACTCCAGCGCCCCCAATCGTAATATACGCCGTAGCGCGCGTCGCTCCAGCCTTCCTGGTTTTCACCGCGCGGATTGGAGCTGAACAATACGCCCGCGGGTTTCAGTGACGCCCAGAGCTCTCGCAGAACGCGCGGCAGTTCCTGGCTCGGCACATGAAAGAGTGACGCGTTGGCGAAAATCCCGTCAAAATATTCCGCCGGCAATTTGAGTCCAAGAAAATCTTGATGCCAAACTTCACAGCTGCTATGGCTGCGCGCAAGCTCGACGAAGCGCTCCGCGCCGTCGAGTCCGATGGCTTCGTGGCCCATTTCTTTGAAGAATTTCAAGTCGCGCCCGGGCCCGCAGCCGAAGTCGAGAATGCGATAAGGCGGGTCGCCGCGAAGATGCTGTAACAACGCTGCGCGATTCTGGCTTACGTCGTGATCCTTCGTGCCCTGCCAAAAACTCTCGGCGTGCTCGTCATAGTGACCGAGCGTAACCGAGGAGGTTTCAGCTAGCTCTTCGAACGTGAGTCTTACTTTTTTCGTCATGGTTAGAACGACTGCATCATCCCAAGTCAGAGTCCGACTTTCAATCAAAAGCTCTTGGATGGTTAGCAGCGCCCTCTTGCGCCGGCCCTTCATTTTCGATATGCGAAGACGCGCTCGGGAGGAATCCACTGGAGGAACCAATGAAAACAATCGGGATTCTTTTGGCGTTAATTGTCGCGGCTTGTCTATGTCCGGCGGTGTCGCAGGCGCTGACTGTGGATGAAATCATCAAGCTCAAGCAGGCCGGGGTCAGCGATTGGACCATCGAGCTGCTAATCAAGCGCGGCGGCGATGCCAGGTCAGCGGGGGTTTGGAAGCAGGATGGCTGGATCATTCACTCGACGGAAAGCAGATTCCCGGACGAGCCCAGAATCGACACCTTCAACGCTGACTATCCGATTGACGCTTATCCACAGTTCTTCGGCGGCCGGCGCCACCGAAGTAGGTAATCCGCTGCCGCGGTCCTGGGTCTAGAGTCTTGGGTCCGGTGTTAACTCCGGACTCTGGACGCTAGACCCCAGACTAATCTGCTAGGGCAGCCTCAATCGCCCGGGCGACGTAGACGCGAGTTAGTTGGCCGCGGTACTCGCTGGAGCCGTTGATGTCTTCGATGACATCGATGTTGCGGGTCGCTTCCGCCGCGGCGTCTTCGATGATCTTTTCGTCGAGCTTCTTTCCGGCCAGCATCTGTTCGACGCGAGTGGCGCGGTAGGCTTTGTCAGTGACGCCGGTAATGCCGATGGCACTGCGCGCGCATGTTCCGGCGTCGTTCAACGCCAGTCGCACGGCGACGCCCACCACGGCGAATCCAGACGAGCGCGGCGCCGCCTTCAAGTAGGCGGTCTTATCGCGCCCCGTGACCGGCACTTTGATGGCCGTGACGATTTCGTCCGGCTCTAGCACGCTCATCAACAGTCCTAAAAAAAAATCCTCCGGCTTTGACCCATCGTTCGCCGCTGGGGCCGGCAACTTTGATCTCCGCTTCGAGGGCCAGGATCGCCGCCGGCCAGTCGCCGGCTGGATCGGCGTGGGCGATGCTGCCGCCCAGGGTGCCGCAGTTGCGCACTTGCACGTCGGCGATGGTGGTCGCCGTCTGCGGCAGCAGCGGGCACTTTTGTTTGAGCAGACCGGAGGATTCGATTTGGGAGTGGGTTACGAGGGCGCCGATGATCAGATGGTTGCCCTCTTCCGTGATCGTATCGAGGCCTGGAATTCTGCCGATGTCGACGATATAGGCCGGCTTGCTCAAGCGCATTTTCAAGAGCGGCATGAGGCTCTGCCCGCCGGAGAGAATTTTTACATCATCGCGATGACTGGCGAGATAGCTCACGGCGTCGTTGAGCGAGCGGGGCGCGTAATACTCGAAAGCTGCCGGGATCATGGCTAGTACGTCCTCCGCTCTTTTTCCGGATTGTTGTTCGCCAGCCGCCAGACAGCTTCCGGTGTGAGCGGCAATTCGCACACTTTTACGCCGAAGGGTTTCAGCGCGTCTTCCACGGCGCTGGCGATGGCAGCCGGCGACGGAATTGCAGCGCCTTCCCCGGCGGCCTTTTGGCCCAGCGGCGTAAATGGCGATGGGGATGGTTGGTGAATGACTTCGACTCTAGGGGTTTCCGCGGTCGAGCATTTGCCATAGTCCAGATACGTGATCGTCAATGGCTGGCCATCCGGGCTGTACATGAAACCTTCGCCCAGGGCGACGGCGATGCCATGGGCGGCCGAACCGTAAACCTGCCCATTCACCACATCGGGGTTGATGACGGTGCCGTTGTCGCCGACGATCAGATAGCGCAGGACGTGAACTTGCCCCGTGGCCTTATCCACTTCGACGACCGCGGCGTGAGCGCCGGCGGAAAATGTAAACTGCGCCCTGACCAAGCGGTCGGCGCCCGGAATGATGTTCGGATAAGCGTGCGGGAAGGTGTAGTAGAACGTCGCGTGTAAACCGGCTTCCATGCCTTCGGGCAAGAGATGCTGGTTGTTGTAGACGATGCGGCCAAGCTCGGCGAAGGTTATTTTTTTGGCGGGGGAGCCGGGGACCTGGACCACGCCGTTTTCGATGACGAGTTCTTTTACGTCGGCATTCAAAACATGGGCGGAAAGGGTGAGAACTTTCTCGCGCAGTTTGGTCGCGGCGCCGTGCACCGCGCCGATATCGTAGAGATGAAAGTTGTTGCCGCTGTTGGCGGCGGCTACGCCCCAGGGCGACAGATCGCTATCGAAGGGAATGGTGGTGCTGATCTGATCGGGAGTTGTTCCCAGGATTTCGGCGGCGACCTGCGCAGTGGTGGTTTCATGCGCTTGGCCGCAATTCGGCGAGCCGAGATGGAGACCGATGGTGCCGTTTTTTTCCAGCTTGATGATGGCGCCATTGACGCCGCCGGAGCCGGGCGGCTCTTTCATCTCGGGGAAGATCGCCATGTCGCGGGCAGCGTTGCGCCCGCCGGGCTCGACGCCGACGGCGATGCCGATGCCGATGAGACGGCCTTTTTCGCGCTCCCGTTTCTGTTCTTCCCTCAGTTTGTCGTAATCGATCTTTGCCAGGAGCGTCGATAGCAGTCCGGGATAATCGCCGCTGTCATAAATGTTGCCGCTGATGGTCCGGTACGGCATCTCATCGGGCTGGATCAAATTTTTGCGCCGCACGTCTATAGGGCTGAGGTTCAGGGCCTGGGCGACGCGGTCCATCATGCGCTCCCAGATGTAGCACATGCCGGGTTTGCCGATGCCGCGGTTAGGAATGACCGGGCACTTGTTGGTTACCACCGCAAAACCTTCCATGGAGATCGCCGGCGTGCGGTACGTGTTGGAAAGATTATTGAGCTTGTTGGTGAAATGAATCGTCAAGGTGCTGATGGAGCCGCCGACGTCGTCGTATTCTTTGAAGCGCAGGCCCAGCACCGTGCCGTCGGCTTTCACCGCGGCTTCCGCTTCGATCTCCTGGGCGCAGGCATGGCCGCCGGCCATCATATGCTCGCCGCGGTCCTCGATCCATTTCACCGGCCTGCCGGTTTTCATCGCCAACAGTGAGACCAGCACGACATACTTGCGGATGAGGTGAATCTTCTGGCCGAAGCCGCCGCCGACATCGGGAATGATGACGCGAATATCTTGCAGCCCCAACGCTTCGCGCAGGCCGTCGTAGATCACTTCCGGCACCTGCGCGGTAACCCAGACGGTCAATCGCTTGCTGGCGGCATCGAAGGATGCGATGACGACGAACGGCTCCAGCGGCGTCGAGCTATAGCGGTGGATTTTGAGATTTTCTTTAACGACGCGGTCGGCGGACTTAAATGCCGCCTCGATGTCGCCGTAGGTCAAAGAGCCGTTCCACGCGAGGTTTGTGCCCAGCTCATCGAAGAGAGTGGCCGATGACGGCTTGATCGCCTCGCGCACATCGACCACCGGGCGCAGCGGATCGTATTCGACCTGAATCAGTTCCAGGGCGTCTTCCGCCGCGCCTCGGTCGCGCGCCGCCACCGCGCCGATGGGCTCGCCGACGTAGCGGACTTTTTCGACCGCGCCGGCGTATTCGTCGATCTGGCGCTTGAGTCCGGCGGCGTAGCGTCCCGGCTTGAACGGCCTGGTGCTTTTTTTCACGTCGTCGGGTGTGACCACCGCAAAGACGTTGGGATTGTTCAGAGCCTCGGATACGTCGACGGAGACGATCCTGGCGTGCGCGTAGGGGCTTCTAAGCATCATCGCCTGGAGCATGCCGGGCAGTTGAAAGTCATCGGTAAAAAGACCGCGCCCGGTAACATGCCGCGGGCCTTCTTTGCTGCGCGTGCGGTTGCCTACGAATTTAGCCATTCTTCATTACCTTTGCCGCTTCTTTGACAGCATCGACGATCTGCACGTAACCGGTGCACATGCATAGATTGCCCGCCAGCGCTTTACGAATCTCTTCATCGCTCGGACTGGGATTGTTTTGCAATAGCGCGTGGCTGGTGATGACCATGCCCGGCGTGCAGTAGCCGCATTGAAAGGCGTAATTTTTGACGAACGCTTCTTGCACGGCATTGAGTTCGCCGTCTTTGGCCAAGCCCTCGATGGTGACGATCTCCCGGCCATCGGCTTGCACCGCGAGCTGCAAACAAGATTTGACCACCTTGCCGTCGAGCAGAATCGAACAGGCGCCGCATTCGCCCACGACGCAGCCGACATGGGCGCCCGTCAGGCCGATATTTTCGCGCAGAAAATGGACGAGCAGCTGGCGCGGCTCGACGTCTTCTTCGTACAGACGTCCGTTGATCGTCACGCTGATCGTTTTTTTCATCAAATCGACAATAACTTTTCGGCATTGGATGCGTCAAGCTTGCGCGCATCGGAGAGGCTGCCGAATTTTTAAGACTCCCCCTCGTCTATATGATTTGGATAGGTAGGGCAGAAGGGAATATGAAAGTTGCCCTGTTGATGGGCTAAAGGATCTGCCTGAGCAACAACGAGGTTGTTGTGCCGCGACATTCTTACGCCGGACGGTCGGCGACTGCGTTGTCTTCGATCGGGCATCACACCTGGCGGCCGATCGCATCGCAGGTTCCGGGATTCGTACACGCCCATGCTCCGTACTGCTACCGCTGCCCGTTCAATGCAACGCCGGACAATTGCGGCCTGGCGTGCGCGAATGATATTGAAGAACTTATCAAGACACCACGACCGGCGAGATCGCTGCGTTTATGAGCGAGACGATCTTCGGCGTTGGCGGATTCATCGTCCCGCCGAAGGATTATTTCAAACGCGTCCACGAGATCACAAAGGCGCACGGTGGGCTGTTCATCTCGGACGAGGTTCAAACTCCCTGGGGACGCACGGGAGACAAATGGTTCGGTATCGAGCACTATGGCGTCGAGCCAGACATCACCACATCGGCGAAGGGAATGGGCAACGGCGTGCCGATCGGCTGGACGATCGCGACGCCGGAAGTTGCGGATGCATTTCCCGGACTGACATTCTCGACATTTGGCGGAGATCCAGTGTCTTGTGCTGTCGGGCTCGCGCTGCTAAAGGTGATCGAAGAAAACGATCTGCGGACGAGTTGTAGGGTGGTCGGCGATTATTTCCGCGGAAAGCTTGATGAGCTGAAAGAAAAATATCCGGTCATCGGAGACGTTCGCGGCATGGGAATAATGCAGGGTATCGAGCTGGTGAAAGACCACCAGACAAAAGAGCCTTATCCTGAGGCAGTCCTGAAAGTTTTTGAGGAAACAAAACGTCGGGGCGTTCTTAACTCGTCGCTCAAGAGCGCGAACAGACGTGACCGAACTCGCGAGCGCCGCTCTGCCCCCTCCGGGACAAGAGCCATTGATGCGTGTACGCTTTGATGCGTATATCATGGTGAGCCTCGCGCCCGGGCGTCGGGCAATCCCTCGCCGCGAATCGACGACGAGCAGGAGGAAACAATGAAACCATTCGTGCCACGCTGCTTGCGCAACCCCTTCGTCCCCGCGCTCGCGTCCGTCATACTCGGACTGACGACGGCCTACGCCCTGGCCGCGGCACCGCCCAGCACCGAAGAGGTCGAGCGACGGAAAGCCATGGGCGGCTACTACCCTGAGCGGATGAAGAACCCACACCTCACCGGGCATCCGGGCAAAATGACGGTGACCGCGCCCGAAGACATACCGCTGAAGAGCCTACAGGTGCCGGCCGGGTTCCAGGTCGAGCTGTGGGCGCACGGCAACCCCGGCGCGCGCATGATGGCCCACGGCGACAAGGGTACGATCTTCCAGGGCACGCGCACCATCGGGCGTGTGTACGCCACTATGGACAAGGACGGCAAGCGCACGTCGCGGATCATCGCCGAGAAGCTGGTCCAGCCGAACGGGGTGCTCTTCCACAACGGCTCCCTGTACGTGGCCGCCATCCATCGCGTGTTCCGCTATGACAACATCGAGGCTGCCCTGGCCAAGGGCGAGGTGCCCACGCCGGTCGAGATGACGGAGGCCTTCAAGTTACCCACGGAAGTGCACCACAACTGGAAGTTCCTGGCCCTGGGGCCGGACAAGAAGATCTACATACAGGTCGGCGCGCCGTGCAACGTGTGTGAGCTCAACAAGGAAGTGCACGGCCAGATCCGCCGTTACAACCTCGACGGCTCGGGAATGGAGATCGTGGCGCGCGGCGTGCGCAACAGCGTCGGGTTCGATTTCCATCCCAAGACGGGCGAACTGTGGTTCACCGACAACGGCCGGGACTGGGCCGGCGAGGACGGCTTCGAGGACGAGCTGAACCGCGTGCCCGCCACCATGATCGGCGCGAACTTCGGGTTTCCGTATTGCCACGCGAACGGCCAGCCGGATCCGGATATCAAGAGTGCCAATCCGTGCGACAAGGTCGTCCTGCCCGTGGTCACCCTGGGGCCGCACACCGCGGCGCTCGGCATGCGGTTCTACACCGGCACGATGTTCCCGCCCGACTACCGTGACGCGATCTTCGTGGCACGGCGGGGCTCGTGGAATCGGACCGAGAAGATGGGCTACGACGTCCTCACGGTCAGGGCCACGCCCGACGGCAAGAACGCGCAGATCACGCCGTTCATGACGGGCTTCCTCGACAAGGGGAAGAACGAGTTCTGGGGCCGGCCGGTGGACGTGCTGCAGATGCCCGACGGCTCACTGCTCGTCGCCGACGAGCAGGTGGGCGCCATCTACAGGGTGAGCTACAAGAAGTAGATGGCAGGGCGGCCATGGCGCGGCGAATGAACATCATCCGCCCCGCCTTTTTTTTTCTGTGCGTCCTGTCCTCGGTGGGCGACGCGCTCGCACAGCCCCAGAGCGCCGATGCGTCACGTGCTGCGGCCACGGCGGCCGCCTGCGAAAGCTGTCACGGCACGCCAGAGCGCGCGCCGCTTCCCGGCACGCCCTACCTCGCAGGCCAGCAATACCTGTTTCTCGAGATGCAGATGTTCCTGTTCCGTGAGGGCCTGCGCGACGTGCCTCAGATGGCGGGGCTGTTCACGGGTGTCACCGACCGAGACTTCGCCGACATCTGCGCGTACTTTGCGCGCCAGACGCCGCCGCGGGGAGCCTCCCGGCCCGATCCGACGCTACACGCGCGCGGCGCAGCGATCGCCCGGGACATGGGCTGCGGAAGCTGTCATCTGCCGGACTACCGCGGCCAGAAGCATGTGCCGCGCCTCGACAATCAGCCCGAAGATTATCTCGTCGCGGCGATGAAGGCGTATCGCGACAACACGCGCGCAGGCAGCGATACCAGCATGAACGCCGCGCTCTACCGGGTACGCGACGACGATCTCCGGGCCCTGGCCCACTATCTCGCCCATCAGCCGCGCTGAATAGATGGCGCGCGTCCCCGACCCCCAGCCCGATCGCCAGGGCGGCGGCCGGCGACTATCAAGCAGCGTGGTCATGCATGGGGCGCAAGTGTGGTCCAGTCCGGGCAACCGCACCGAAGAAGGCCCCCCACAGGCGCGCACTCGGTCTGCGACGCCGTCGCGTCGGGTCAAGCGCCAATCGGTCGAGCATAGGCTATAGCCGGCTCACCTGAGGGCGACGCCCGAGCGCTTTGCTCGGCGGCCAGCCCCGAACCTGCAAGATCGCGCGGATCGCGCCGGGATCCTCGATCGTAGTGATGGTGCATACGCCACGGGCGGTGTGGCCGGTGCGGGTCCGGGCGCGACGGGTGCGGCGTCCAATCCCAAGCCGAATTCTGAAACAGGCAGGGTTTTGAATTTTTGATTTTGGTCATTTGACAAGCAGTTGGCGCGGCTCGACGTCTTCTTCGTACAGACGTCCGTTGATCGTCACGTTGATCTTTTTTTATCAAATCGACAATAACTTTTCGGCATTGGATGCGTCAAGCTTGCGGGCATTGGAGCGGCGGCCGAATTTTTAAGACTTTTCCTAGTCTTCTGATTTCGATAGGCGGGGCAGAAGAAAATATGGAAGTTATTCCTTTTGGAGGGAAAGGATCTGCCCAGGTATATGTCGGGCTGAGGACGGGAGCCCGATTCTCTCGGCCATTAGCGCCGCCCCAACCCAATTTTAGAAGGAGACCGGCGTGATCATTGACACGGAGTGGTCACTTGTGGCAATAGTGCGAGCGTAAAAATTTAAACAAAAGTGGGGCTGAACACGCCATTCCCAGCCTACTATGGGAGCAATGGGCGATTATTTAATCCCTTCGTCCTATCACCCTGCGAAGTGTGGCACCCTCCAAGGTGGCACGTCCCTACCGACGTATATGGTTGGCCGGCAGGCGAACAGCATTTCATCCAGACATACAAAGAATAAGAATCAAGGCACGACGACCCCAATACCTGATCCTGGTTCGATGTCTCTAACCGGCCTCAGCGGGCAATCGGATGTCCTCGAATGTCAAGACGATAAGTCTTTGAGGGATTAGTGTAAGACCTCAGGAAAGCAGGGATGACAGCCACATCTTTCCGCCATTGGCCCGAGCTACTGGCAAAGCTGGCGGCGATGGCCGCAGCCTACTATGTTGTAGGTAGACTTGGTCTCTTATTGGCCATCCCCCCGGGGTATGCCACGGCTGTGTGGCCCGCATCCGGCGTTGCTTTAGCTGGTACTCTACTGTTCGGATACCGAGTCTGGCCGGGCATTTTGCTCGGGTCGTTTTTAATCAATCTACGGACTTCTCTCGATACCACAAGCACCGCGTCGATTCTAAATACCACGGCGCTAGCGGCCAGTATCGGCATGGGAGCGTCGCTACAGGCCGTTGTAGGGTCTTTCCTGATACGTCGCTTGACGCAATATCCGACCGCGTTTGTCGAGGCGCGCGATATCATCAAATTTCTGCTTCTGGGAGGCCCGGTAAGCTGCCTCGTGAATGCCACATGGGGGGTGACGAGTCTGCTGTTGATCGGTGTTATCCAGTCGGTCGACTACTTGTTCCACTGGTGGACCTGGTGGGTGGGCGATGCTATTGGAGTCATTACCTTTACTCCGTTGATTCTGATCTGGGCAGCCAAACCAGCCGTATTCTCACACGGCAGACAAATCTCCCTGCCGCTGTGTCTGGCATTTATGCTGGTTGTCACATTTTTTATTTACACAAACGCGTGGGAACAAGATCGAATTAAGCTGGAATTCAAGCGTCGCACGGACCAGCTGGCCCAACAGTTACAAGAGAATTTTCATACCCATATCGATATCCTACATTCAGTGGAGAATCTTTATGCGAGCTCGGTTCCGATTAACCGGCAACAGTTCAAAACTTTCGTTTCGCGCTGGTTCTCGCGCCATCCGGGGATTCGCGCAGTCTCGTGGAGTCCCAGGGTACTCGACGCGGAGCGGGCAAACTACGAGCAGGCTGCCCGGGAAGATGGCCTCAGTAACTTCCAGATCACCGAACAGAGCCAACAGGGGCAGTTGGTTCGGGCAGCGCGGCGCGCCGAATATATCCCCGTCTATTATTTAGAATCGGTCAGAGGAAATAGAAGAGCTTTGGGTTTCGACGCGGCGTCTGATCCCACCAGACGCGAAGCCTTAGATCGGGCGCGAGATGCGGGGCAGCCAACAGCCACTGATCCGCTCACACTGATACAGGATACTGAACGCGAAGGAGGTTTTGTAGTTTTCCTACCTGTCTACAAACCCGGACGCCCCCAGAATAGCCTGCAAGAACGGCATCTCAATCTGCAAGGTTATGTGAGCGGGGCGTTTCGGATTCGCGATATGATGAATACCGCGCTAAAAGGTGCGCAGGTGGAGGACATCGAAATTCGTCTCTACGACGCCAGCGGCGGAGAAAAAAAACGTCTGCTCTATGAGCATCGCGCAAAGCAGCTCGAGTCACGGAATCTGCCAGTTGAAGAGAACGAAGGCATTCAACCCGCACCGCGCCAAAGAGTCGTGTCCTTCGATATAGCCGGACGCCAGTGGATAGTTCAGTTCGCTCCAACCAAAGAGTATCTGATCGCTCAACGAGGGTGGCAGGCGTGGAGTGTCCTTGCGGGAGGGCTCTTTTTTACCGGCCTACTGGGCGGCTTCCTCCTTACACTGACCGGCCACACTGCCAAACTTCAGGCCATTAACACCGATTTAGAAAATGAAATTACCGAGCGTAAGCGGGCGGAGGACGCGGTCACTCAATTAGCCGCTATCGTAGAGTCTTCAGATGACGCGATCATCGGCACAACATTGGAAGGAGTTATTACAAGCTGGAACAAGGGCGCAGAAATCACCTATGGTTATTCCGCCGAAGAGGCCACGGGCCGTCCCATTTCTATTCTGATTCCGCCCGACCGTCTCGATGAGCCGGCTCGGCTACGAGAGAGGATCAAACAGGGAGAACCCGTGGCTCAGCACGAAACCATTCGGGTGCGGAAGGGCGGAGCTCAAGTTCACGTTTCTCTCACGTTATCGCCAATGAAGGATGCAACGGGCAAAATTACCGCTGTTGCAACGATTGCCCGCGATATCACCGAGCGCAAACGAGCGGAATCTGAGCTGCAGCGGTTTCAACAACTGGCGGCCGCCCGTGAACGTACCCGCCTCGCCCGTGACCTTCACGATAACGTGCTCCAGTCTCTCGCCGTCGCCGGCCTAAACCTCGAGGCCGCAGTCCAGGGCCTCAAAGCGGATCCTGAGGTGGCTAGGGAGCAACTGCGTGGGGTTCAGGATCTTATCGTTCGGGAACAGCGGGAGCTCCGCTCCTTTATTGAAGAGTTGAAGCGCGCCACCTTGGTCCCGGGCGAAATAGACTTCAAATTAGGCTACCTCCTCCAACAGCTGGCCAAGACGGTTGAGCAGCAATGGCACCTGCGGGTGGAGCTAAAGATGGATGGACTTGACGGGCAGCTACCCGCCGTACTGGCGCGCGAAATCTATCAAATCATCCGCGAGGGGCTGGTCAACGCGGCCCGCCATTCGCACGCCTCAGTAGTGCAAGTGGATCTGCAAGCCGACGATCACAATGCATGCGTAACCGTTTCCGACAACGGCCGCGGCTTTCCCTTCCGCGGTTACTATGATAACGCCGCGCTCACCTCTATGGGGCTCGGTCCCGTCGTAATTAAAAGCCGGGTCGCTGCTCTCGGAGGGGCTCTAAACATCGATTCCTCCGAATCCGGAGCGCGGCTTGAAGTGACCTTGCCGCTTTCATCGTCTCGAGTCTGAGATGCCGATCACCTTGGTTATCGCAGACGATCATCCCTTAATCCTCGACGCGATGGAGAATCTGTTCCGCCTGGAAAAGGATCTCAAGGTCGTCGCGCGCTGCCTCGATGGCGACGAGGCCCTCAAGGCGGTGCGCCGGCACCAACCGGACATTTTGGTGCTCGACATTCAGATGCCGGCAAAAGACGGCCTGGTGGTGCTCCGGGAGATGAGAAAAGAGCAACTGCCTACGCGAGTCGTGGTTCTCACGGCTACGCTCGACGAAGAAGGACTGACCGAGGCGGTCCGTCTGGGCGTGCGCGGCCTCGTCCTCAAGGAGTTGGCGCCGAAGCTTCTCGTGCAGTGCATCCGGAAAGTGCACGCGGGCGAACTGTGGCTGGAAAAGCGCTCGGTGAGCAGCGCCCTGGAAAAACTGCTCCAGCGCGAGACTGCAAGAAACGAGGCCGCTCAGTTGCTGACGGCGAGAGAAATCGAAATCATCAAACAGGTGGCCGCCGGGCTACGCAATATGGAGATCGGCAAGAAACTCTTCATCAGCGAGGGAACCGTCAAGATCCATCTCCACAACATCTATCAGAAGCTCGGCGTCGATAGCCGCACCAAGCTCGCCCGCTACGCCCAGGAAAAGGGACTCGTGTAGAAGAGCCGGCCGGCTGGAGTGCTGTGCACTATGTTGATACTCACCACCTCGTCAAGCAGAGGGGCCATTTTTGTCGAAGATCCTTAGCGGTGGCGGTCTGCACGACCTTATCACTCGGCGTTTTGTGTTTGTCCCTTCAGTGCCGTGAGAACGGCCTGGGGGTTTCGGGCGGGAACCGGGGATTTGCGGTAGTCGCGAACGTTGCGGGTTGCTATAACATCAGCGTGGCAGGGGACAGCGGCGGCACATTGCAGCGCGTCCTCAAAGTCGGCCATCGGAAGGTGTATAGCGTAGAGGACATCTCTTGTTCCTGCCGGTGAGATGCCCACGAATCGCAATAAATCGCGAATGAAGTCCTTGGCTCCCGGAGAGCCCTTCTTAGGAGCCACCATGTAATAAAAGTTGGAAATCGAATGCCACGCCACATAACCCTCGCCGCGCCTTTCTTGCAGCGCGTCCAGCAGGCGTCCCGCAGGATCTGAAAAGGGGCGGCGATCCAGCGCGACATCAATCAAGACATCTGTATCAACGAGCACGATCATAAATAACGCCGGGACAAAGCTTTGTAGCGAGTTGACGCGCGACGAGACGCCTTGAATTTTCCGCGCCAACGCTTAGAAAAAGGTATCTCTTGCGTTTGGGTGAGATCCTGCAGCGCCTTCTCCACCAAGCCGGACAGAGAATCCCTTCGGGCTTCGGCGTACCGCTTGGCTTGAGGAATAAGGTCCTCGTCGATGGTAAGTGTCAGTTTAGTTTTCATCTCCTGCGGCTTCCTTTTCAGGACACGTGTTCTATAGTCAACTATACGTATTAATGATCTTTTGCAACAAGGGAGTCACTCCAACACTCCATTCCATATGTCCCTCATCTCCCTACCTTCCGGGTTAGTCCGGTTTCCTGTGAAGAAGTATTCGCCGCAAAGGCTCAGCGCGGCTACGCCGCAACCAAAAACTCGGAATATCTCGCGCAAAGGCGTGGTTCGACAAACTCACCACCCTGAGTAAGATCGAAGGGCAAAGCATGTCCTGAGCGACGACGAAGGGCGTCTCAGCGGTGCAATCTCCGAGTCCTGCATTCCAACACTCCAATGCTCCATCACTCCATTCTTCAGTCCCTATCTTTCGATATATATCGAACAGCACAGAAGAATGTATCCCTCGATGAATTGTTTTAACCGGGGATCACTGCCATGGTACGCGGCACTGTGGGAGGAGCTGGCGGTTTTGAGGAGAGACGGAAGGGAGAACGCTACAAGCTCGCTCTGCCTATGCAATTGAACGATGGGATCGGCACCACGTGCGATATCAGCACATCGGGAATTTTCTTTGAGACCGAGAGCGCATATGCGATCGGAGACATGATCCGGCTTTTACTAAATTTCGAAGACGAGACCCTCCAGTGCGAGGCGCGCGTGGTGCGGATGGAGCCGCGCATCGGTCAATTCGGTGTCGCCGTGGAGCTGACGTCGTATGTCTTTTGTTGAGAACGAAAGAAACTGAATGCGGACGGCGTCCAGTGACTAATTTTCGGATCTCGACCGGTTGGCCGGGGCAAAACTCCGTGTCCCTGGAAGAACATTCAAGCCCTCACGACTCCTCGTGCGGCGGCCGGAATGCGTCCAGCCTTCCGTAGCAAAGGCAATTGGCCATTGTATCGTCATGTCTCATACTTGGGGTTATTTATGTGAACCATTTTGAAGAAGGGCCACGGGAGGCATGGGTATGAAGCCTAATTACTTTCTATTCGTGATCGTCGTCGTGCTTCTTTGCGCTTGGATAGTAAGCGCGCAAGAAGAAGCGATGGAACGACCTCATCCGATTCTTCCCGATTATGAAAGAGAGGCACGGATTGTCTTTCAAGGAATGTGCGATACCGGGAAAGTTTCGTACAGCACCTACTACAAACAAGGCGGCTACGTTCTGGAGGTAGCGCGGATTCAACCGGAGGGGTTTTTCTATTTCATAAAGCGTTACCGGGGGAAAGAAGAAGGTTGGGAGGAACGTTATTTCAGACAGTTGAATAACTCTTCAAATCTGCGGGAACTCACGCATGAAGAATGGGACGAAAACGTAAAGCAGGCAAGCGTTAACTATTTCAACAAGCTCCACGATCTCAAAAGTGCCTGCTCCAAGATGGTCGTCGCCTGAATGTCGGCATGGTTTTGGCTCCATTACTGAGCATCCTTCTTTGAAACTTGGCCGAATTTTAGACTTCGTCGTGAGTTCAGTCTGACGATTACGGACTTTGCGATTTCGTTCCTTGGTAAATTGAAGATCAAGGAATCCGAGATCGAAATCTAGCCGTAAGGCTGAAAACAAATCAGCCATTTCCTTGGATAAAATTCTGAAAGCCGCGAAGCGGGCAAATCTCCCGTGGAACAGCCGACCGATTCCGCCGGCAATCCTCGTGAACGCGGACAAGGTAATCAAGTAATTCTGCGATTAGGGAGAAACCGCATCAATGAAAAGTCTTCGCTTGGAGTTATGAATCTTGTTGCGACAATCAATAAAGGAGGCGTCAAAAATGTCAGGACTTTATATGTTCCTCCCTTTCTTACTCTGGTGCACGGTGTGGCTTGTCTCGATGGCGCCTTCGACGGCGGCGGGCGCCGTTGCCGTTAACGACAACATGCGTCCGGCCGGCCGGCTCGAGGAAAACGTACTGAATGTACGGTTGTATGCCGATGCAGGCACTTGGCGTCCCGACGGGCCGCAAGGTGCGCCCATTGAAGTCGCCGCGTTCGGTGAAGAAGGCGCTGATCTCTCCGTGCCTGGACCACTCATCCGGGTTCGCGAAGGAACGACCGTCGTGCTCACGCTGCGGAACTCGCTAGGGTCGGCGCTGCGCGTCAACGGCCTCTGCACGAGGCCGAGCAGCTGCGATCCGGTGTCGGTCGCACCCGGCGCGTCGCAAGAGATCCGATTCGAGTTGAACGCTCCCGGCACCTATTTCTATTGGGCCACGACCGGCGGACCCGGACTGGTCAACACCCGGCAACGTCGCGACACCCAGCTTGGCGGCGCGATCGTGGTCGATCCGCGCGAGGGATCGCCGGCCGACAGAGTGTTTGTGATCTCGGTCTTCGGAGAGCCACGCCCGCGAAAGCGCGCCACGTCAATCCGAGCCGACGCGTTCGCCATCAATGGCTTGTCGTGGCCGTACGCCGAGAAGCTTCATCACGAAGTCGGCGATCGGGTGCGTTGGCGCATCATCAACCTGTCACACGGTAATCACGCCATGCATCTGCACGGCTTCTACTTTACGGTCGAAGCCACGGGCGATATCGGCGTCGAACGGCGGCTCGCCCCGGAGCAGCAACGTACGGCGGTCACCGAATACATTGGCTCCGCCCGGACGTTCGTGATGTCATGGACGCCCGAGACGTCCAGGGAATTGGTTGTTTCACTGCCACATGACAAATGCACATGAATGCGCCGGGCGACGGCGCCCATGCCGAGTCACCGGACCGATGACAGCGCGGCGGGGATGGGGGGACTGGTACTCGGGATTCACGTGACCGGGACCAGCACGATCCGGCCATCGGATGGGCGCCCGCCGCGTCGACTTTCCCTCGTGATGCGCGAGGAGGCCAATCGCTATGGCAACCGGAGCGGTTACCGGATGGATCTGGAAGGCGTAGACGCCCCGCGTCTCAATCCCGGTCCCGTTCCCGGCCCCGTGATCGTACTGACGCGCGGCGAACCCGTCGAGATTACCCTCGTCAATCGAATGACCGAGCCCACGGCCATTCATTGGCACGGCATCGAGCTTGAGAGCTACTTCGATGGCGTGCCCGGCTGGGGTGGGAAGCCCGGCAATCTCGCACCGCCGGTCGCCCCCGGGACAATCCTTCGTCGCGAAGTTCGACGCCGCCGCGGGCGGGCACGTTCATTTATCACACGCACTGGCACAAAGACGAGCAACTGGGCGGCGGCCTCTACGGGCCGCTCATCGTCCTCGAGCCTGGCGAGCGCTACGATCCGGCGACCGATCACGTCGTCGTCATTGGCCTGAACGGCGTCCCGCAAGAGAACCAGCGGGAGCCGTTTGCGCTGAACGGCAGCGCCACGCCGGCCCCCATCGTCATGCGCGTGGGCGTGCCCAATCGCCTGCGTCTTATCAACATCACCGCGAGCAACGTCGGCTTGACGGCGCACCTCGTCGATCGGGGTCGAGCAGACGACGTGGAAACCGCTGGCGAAGGACGGCGCGACGCTGCCGGCCGGGCAGACTACGCCCGGACCGGCTCGCCAGCTCGTCACGGTCGGCGAGACGTACGACTTCGAAATTCAGCCATCGCGGTCGCAAGTGTTGTGGCTGGAAGTGCGCCGTGGAAACGGGGAGTGGGTATTGCAGGCCCCAATCAAGCTGCGTTAGTCATGGCTTGGGATAAGGAGGATGAGTCCAACTATCGAGACGGCTGCTTGAAACAACACACAAGCTTTAGATGCCCGTGGGCTCATGACCTACGGGGCGGACACAGTCGAGTGCTACCGCCGCGCCGCTACGTACGTGGATAAGATCCTCAAAGGCACCGAAGCCCCTGATCTCCTGGTGGAGCAGCCTATTGAGTCCGCGTAATTATGCCAGCAGATAGGATCAAAATTGTCACAGGCGATAGTAGTACGAAGTTAAGAAATTGAAATGTAATAATTTCGGAATCTTCGTGTCCTTCGTGCGCTTCGTGGTGACATCTCAACCTCAGTAGTACAGAATTCGTACGGTTCGACCACCACGAACGGAGTTCTTCATAGCCGCGCATCCTGAGCTTAGTCGAAGGACGCGCCCTCCATGGTTCGACAAGCTCACCACGTCCTGAGACTGTCGAAAGACGCGTCTCCGCGGTGCAATCTCCGAGCCCTGCTTCACCCATGAAATCCTGAAAACCTACCTTTCGATATATATCGAACGGCACAGAAAAATGTATCTCCCGATGAATTGTTTTCACCTGGGGATCACTGGTATCTACGCGATGCTAGTGGCAGGAGCTGGCGGTTTTTCCGTCTCTCCTCAAGCCCTTCGAAAACTTCGTGCGGGTCATCGATGACGAGCTAAACAGGAAATAGGACTCACAAACGGAAATGAAAGGAGGCTTTATGAAATGGACAAATGGTATCGTAGCAAGGAAATTAAGTATCTTACTGGGGTTGCTATGGCTTCCTCTATCGATCGCTGAGGCGGCAAACGTAAAGCTTACCTGCAATGGTAAAAACACCATCGGAAACGCAGTCAAGAAGCTCAAACCAGGAGACACCCTTTCGGTGACTGGGACCTGCAACGAAAATCTGGTTATAGCGGAGGACATTATTCGAGTCGTGCTTGACGGCCAGGGGAATGCCACGATCCAGGGCCAAGAAAAGACAACCCCGACTGTCGAAGTGCGAGGAAGAGGGATCACCATAAAGGGGTTCACAGTCACAGGTGGGAGAGACGGGATTGTGGTAAATCGCGGCGGTCAGGCGGTTATAGCCGGTAACACTATACAGGATACGGGAAGGATTGGGCTCCAAGTGAACCAATCGAGCTTCGCCGTGATCGTCAATAACACGATCCAAAACAATCAAACTAACGGGATTTCTATCGGCGGCAGCTCGTATGCAATCATCGGAATTTTGAATGGTTTAGCCACAACCGCCAGTCCCAACACGATCCAAAACAATGGGCAGAATGGAATCAGCGTGTCACGGTCTTCGAATGCCCGCATAACGGGCAACACGATTCGCAACAACAAGTTTAATGGGGTTAGTGTTGCACGGGCTTCTCAGGCTGACATTACTAGCAGCGCGATCGATGGTAACGGCATGAGCGGAATTGCTGTAAGCCAAAATTCCAGCGTGCAACTCGGGGCCGATAAAGGAACAGGGATCTTCGCGTCGGCCAATACTACCACTTCGGAAAACAGCGAGGCTGGAATCAAGTGCACGATCAATTCATCCGCCGATGGACGAATAGGAACCCTCAATGGCAAAAATGGCGCGAAGGACTTTGATAATAGCTGCGTCGATAGTCTGATAACAACTGCCTCTGTTCTTTGAGCAGCTAGCGGGTAGAAAATAAAGCGGCCGGCGCTGTTGACGGCAGCGTCCGGGGCTGAAAGGTAGGCGCGTGCTCCACACAGCAATATCTCTTCGTGCGTAAATTGCCGAATTCCGCCTCTCTGTCCAACCGACCCTAAGGCCGTCTTTATCCTGAGAGCGGTAATCTGGAGGCGCCCGGGCCGCTTCTTTTTTTTGGCCGTGTTCTCTAGCACACACGTTCGTTAGCTCTGAGCGCATCGTTTTGGAGTTGCTGGGGTCGCGCCTCGCATTTTGACATTTTTTTCTATTCAGCGCGTCGTTACTCTTTCTGCACGAGAAAGTTTGTAGAAGACTGCCGGCGTCAGTCCCTATCTTTCGATATATATCGAACAGCACAGAAGAATGTATCCCTCGATCAATTGTTTTAACCGGGGATCACTGCCATGGTACGCGGCACTGTGGGAGGAGCTGGTGGTTTTGAGGAGAGACGGATGGGGGAACGCTACAAGCTCCCTCTGCCTGTGCAATTGAACGATGGGATCGGCACCACGTGCGATATCAGCACATCGGGAATTTTTCTTTGAGACCAGGAAGACTGTAGGTCACAAGGCTTTGGGGTCAAGGAGATTCCCCCGACCGTGCATGAGGGAGAGAACGGAAATGATAGCAGCAAAGTTAGCCAGGGCGCCGCGCAGAATCTTCTTAATGGTTTCCCTAATGCCGTTGAACATTGCCGTACCCTTCGGGGGGCATGGTTCGGCTGAACCGACAGCTCAACATTGGGTCGAACAGCATTTGAGAACCGGGCAATATAAGTTGTCGCAATCGGAAAATGATGGCCTGTACTTCTGCAGCGTTCGAGAAGAAAAAGTCATCGAGGTTGAATTTAAACGCGGGTTCGTCACCATTATTTTTGATTCGGCTGCTCCCCGTTTTTTTAAACAAACGGAGATCTCCGAGGAACTACTAAGAAAGCTCACCAGCGTCAGCGCAAATCAATTATTGAACGTGCTTTGTGTGCACTCGTTTTATCGGGATGACTGGCAGGCGCGATACGACGAAGATTTGGCCGTTAACCACAGACTTCTGGACATCATTGTAATCTCCAAGGACCACGTCAGATTGACGAGGCCGGCGCCGTAGTTGGGTCGTGCTTGATAAATGCCACGGTCGCAAAGGAGATCGGTCCAACGATCCCACCTAACGCTAGTAAGGAGCCGGGGAGGCGAGACTATGACCCAAAGGGTTCAATTCGGGATTGTCGCTTTGTGCTTATTGGTTTTTTCTGACTTCATTCAAGCTGATGGCAGGGCCGCGGCCGGGGAAGAAATTCAACCGATCATCACCACCGCCGAATTAGTCGTCGGCGCCAATCGTTTCGCCTTCGGGCTGCTAAAGGCCGGGAAGCTTCTCGAAGGCGCCGATGTGAAATTGCGCCTTTATGACATCGACGGTGGAGAAACCAAACTGGCGGCCGAGATCAAGGTTCCTTACCAAGCAGTTAAAAACGTTAAAGAGGAGCGTTTGGTGCATCGCCATGCGGATGGAACAGAACATGTACATGGGGACGACTCAGGTGTTCGGGGTCTCTACGTTGCGCAGCTGAGTTTCGCTCGTGCCGGCGATTGGGGAGTCGAACTCCTCGTGAGTCAGGCCAACGCTGCGTTCGAACCCGTACGTTTGGCAGTTACAGTAGAAGAGGCTGCGGCCACGCCGGCGGTCGGTTCGGCCGCGCCGCGGAGCCGCAATATCATCGCTCGCGACGTCAAAAATTTACGTCAGATCGATACCAGCCAGAAGCCGGATGTTCGGCTGACATCTTCAACGCTTCCCGGTCATCGATCCTGAGATTTTGCTGAGGCGCGGATCGACGGTTCCGGGTTGTGCTTGACCATGTAGATACCTTCGACGATGGCGCGTAGATACCGGGTTACTACATCCGGCTGCGCCTTGAGAAACCCCCGCCTGGTGATGACTTCAAGCTGGGGAAACGGAATCTCATATTGCGTCGGATCGGCGAGAATCGTGAAGCCGGCTTTCTTGGCAAGGTTGAAAAGCCCCAGCTTGAGAATCGTCTGCCACGCCGCAATTTTGGTCACCAGCCGCATGGCGCGTGCTCGTGTTGTCGATATGGCGTGTCGATCGATTTGTTCCGGTTCTGAAAGACATGCCCATGCCGGCGATGCCGCAGTTATAGCTCACCGCATCACCGGTCAAATCTCGCCGCATAAACTTTGCTAATCCCAAAGCCCCGCTACAAAGCAAGATATGAGCATATGGCGAGGCAAGCAAGACTCGATAGTCCAGGGACCCTGCACCACGTGATGGTTCGAGGCATTGAAAAGCGGCAGATTTTCGATGACGAGACGGATCGAAGAGATTTTACGCTATATTCACTTGAATCCGTTAAGGGTGGAGTTGGTCAAGGATTTGAAGGAACTGGAAAAGTATCCGTATTGCGGGCATGGAACGATCCTCGGCCCGCCGGCCAGGCAGTGGCAAGACTGCGAGGGTGTACTGGCGCAGTTTGGCAGGCGAGCTTCCGATGCGAAGGAGGCATACCGGAAATTTGTTGCCGAGGGAGTTACGTTGGGGAGGCGACCGGAGTTAGTAGGGGGTGGACTGGCGCGATCGGCAGGGGAATGGTTTGCGGTCAGATCACAGCGACCGCGTAGAGCCCGGGAATTATCTGATGAGCGGATATTGGGGAGTGGAGAATTTGTGGAGCGCATTCTTAGAGAGGCGGATGCACGAGCGCTGCGGCAACTTGCACGAGAAGGGGAAATCGTTACGCCGAGCGTGTGGTGGCTGAGGAATGCAAGAAGAGCGGAGTGTCGCTAACGGAACTCCGAAGCGGGTTTCGTCGGGCCGGTTGCCTGCGGTGAGAACGAAGATAGTTCGCGGGCTCGTGGAGAATTACGGAGTAGGGGTTGCCGAGGTCGCTCGTCAAGTGGGAATCTCGACCTCCGGAGTTTCGAAGATTCTAACGAGAACTTTGTCCAACTAGTCAACAGCGTGCCTATCGTGTTGATGTCGGTTCCCGCGACGCGAGCACATGGACGCGACCGTTGGCGGACCCGGCGACGAACAGGTCGTTTCGGATCGCGACAACGGCTGTCATCGGCGCGTCGCCTGTGAACGTGCTGAGGCAGATGCCTGCCTCGAGATCCCAGAGTCGCATCGTCCGATCGTCCGATCCCGAGATCGCGTGCCTGCCATCGGGAAGCACCGCAATGCAACCGATCCGATCGGTGTGCCCGTCGAAACGGCGCCGCTCAGCCCCGGTTTCGAGATCCCATGCCTGGACCAGCCCGTTGGCGAAGCCCGCAAGAGCGCGCTGGCCGTCGGCGTAAATGGCCAGCGCTGTCGCGACGCTTTTGCCGGCGTTCAGACGGCGCAACTCGGTACCCTCATCGAGACTCCATAGCCGAAGCGTCCCGTCGCAGGAGCCCGACACGGCGTGGCGGCCGTCAGGGTACATCGCGACCACTGCCGGCTCCCCCTGGGAATCGCTTCGATAACTGTCGAGCGTCTTCACCTGATACTCCGACAGGCTTCGGAGCGTCAGGTCGTATTCATACGCCAGGATCGAATCCATGTTGTAGTCGCCCGCGCTCACGAGCACACGCTGACCATCCGGCAGAACGATGAGTTGCGCGACATACAGAGAGACGTAGCCGAGGTGTTTCGGTGAGAGAGTTTCGTCGGCTTCCAGATCCCACATCAGGAGACTGCGTTCAAGATGAGCGGATAGCACCTGGTGGCCATCCGGCATCAACGCCACCGCCATGATCGGCTCGGTGTTATGCCGGAACGTCCGCCGCTTTTCGCCTCTTGCCAAGTCCCATAGCGTGAGCGCTCCGCCTTCTGAAGCGGTCACCACCCGACCGCCATCCGGAAGCACCGCGATCGCATTCACGGCACCGTCCTGTCCGTCCAGGGCGTGGAACATGGCGCCGCTCTCGGGATTCCAGAGGGCGAGTGCGCCGTCCTTGGATGCGGAGAGTACACGTTGACCATCCGGGAGAACGGCCAGCGCTGTGATGCGATCGGCGTGGCCTTCCTCGCTCCGAGGTATCGCGGCCACGTCGAGATCCCAGAGCCGAAGCTCGCCATCCGCCGAGCCCGAGAGGGCGCGGTTCGTGCCCGGAAGTATCGCGAGCGCCGTCACAGACGAGAAGTTCTCCAACACGCTTAGTCTTTGACCAGTCTCGAGGTCCCACGATCGCAGCGTGAAGTCCGCGGAGCCTGAGACAGCCCGCCTGTCGTCGGACAGCAACGCGACCGCTTCGACGTTGTGCCTGTGACCCTCGAGCAGGCGCAGTTCGTCTCCCGTGCCCAGATCCCAGATCCGCAAGGTCCGATCATCCGAGGCCGACAGGGCGCGCCGCCCGTCGGATAGCAGGGCGAGCGAATTGACAAACAGGCGATGCCCCTCGAAGCGCTGAAGCGTCTCGCCAGACTCCAGGTCCCAGAGCGTCATGCGGACGGACGCGGAGAGCACGCGGCGGCCGTCCGGTAGCGGCGCCATGGCGAAGGTCTCACGTACTGTGGTCAAAGGACGTACATCGGGCACGTCCATGTGCCACAGCCACATGTCCGGTTCGTTGAACGGGGTCGGGAGATAGCAGGCGACGAGAGCTCGACGGCCGTCAGGTAACATGCTCAGCGTACGCACGCCGGAAATCAGCGTGTCCGTACGAAGACACTCGCCGGTCTCGATGTCCCACAGCCGCAGCGTCTTGCCGGAACCAGTGAGGACTCGACGCCCGTCCGGAAGCAACGCGACGGCATTGACGACATCGGAGTGGCCGTCGAATCGACGCAGCTCGACGCCCGTCTCGACGTTCCACAATCGCAGCGTCTTGTCGCGGGAGCCCGACAGCGCGCGACGCCCGTCGGCAAACAACGCGATAGATGTGATGGCGTCCGTGTGACCGATGAACGTTCGCAGCAACGGCCCTGACGGAAGAAGCGATCGGCGCAGAGGCTCGAGCCACCTGAATCCACGCTCGTCCCGTGCTGCGGTGACCATTGATGTGATTCGTGGGCGATCAACATCTCTGAGACGTCCCACGATCTGTGCCGGAAGCTGCTGGGGATCGCGCCCGATTGCATGAGCCGCGCGTAACAGTGCTCCTCCGACGACGGCGGTGTCCGGATCGGTTGTGAGTGCGAAGTCCGCTAACACGGCGGGTGCGTCGGTTGCCGCCAGCTTCGCCTTGATCCACTCGTATTGAAGCGGCAGGTCGCGCAGTTCCTCGTGGCGGCCAGCCTCCGCAAGGTGCCATGGCAGTCGCTGGAAGAAGTAGCCGTCGTTGGGGCCGGTGGCCCATCCGGCCGCGCATTTCTCCCGATACCCTTCGAGAAGGTTGCCGTGCAGAACTTCGATACGATCCCGCGTCGCCGACTTCAGGTAATCCTGCTGGAGCGTATGGAATGACACCTGACGATCGGGACTCTTTCCCTGCGCGGTCAGCAGCGCCTTGCGTGCGAGCACGCCCAGGAGCTTGCGGCCCTCTGGTTCCGAAATTCTTTCCCCTCTGCACCAGAGTGTCAGCACGGCCGCTTCGGGCACGAGCGCAGCCCTCGGGAAAACCGCGAGGTCGAGATACAGGTCTGCCGCTACCCGATTGACCCGGCCAAGCATCTCGACGCTGACGCCCAGTGCGCGCAGCACGTTTGGGTACGTGTAGTCGGGAAGACCACCCTCGATAAAGGCGAGGTTGGCGTGTCGCAGTTCCGTCAGCAAGTCTGCCCACGGCGTTCCGTCTCTGGCCATCGCGCCGCAGAGGGCGAGGGCCAGCGGCACATTCCCACACTGACTGGCGACCGCTCGGGCGTCGTCACCCAGTGCCTGTCGTTCCTCGCCGGACCAGTCGGCAAGGAGCGCGATCGCCTGATCGTCGGAGAGGGCATCGACGCGGTGTTCTGTGGCGTCGAGTGCGGTGACGAGTGCGCCGTCCCGCGTTGTGAAGAGCAGTCGGCATCGCGGTCCCATGACGTCGCGGAACGACTTCACCTGCTCGAGCGCCCAGATGTCATCGAGCACAATCAGGCAGGCCTTCTCGGCCAACACCGGTGCGAGATGTCTGCGTGCGGCCGGCTCGTCGACGTATGCCGCCACGTCGTCGCCGAACGTGGTGCCGACGGCCTTCAGATTGGCGAGCACCGTGTCCTTAGTCGCCTCGGGGCCGGCAGTGAGCCAGACAATGCCGTCCACCATTGAACGCCTGGTGCTGATTGCGCGAGCGAATGCTGCCGCCAGCACCGACTTGCCCATGCCGCCCATCCCCGTCAGCGCGATCGTTTGCCGCTTCGCAATCATCACTTCCGGGCGGAGGATGTCGGCCAGTACGGTCTGGTGCAGCCGCTGAAGATCGTCGGGCCGTGCAAGCCAATGTGGCGGCAAGGCCGGCGTTCCATCGTAGGAAGCAAGGGCGGCCACCGGCTGCCGGATGATCCGCGCCAACTCGGCGAGCGCGGCGTCGTATGGACGTCCGTCACGGAAATCAGGGGAATGCAGCTTGCCGAAATCGACCGCGGCGAGACCGTCACCCACGTCCGGCCTCAACTCGGACGGCAGCAGTGTGTGGTCGCCCAGGCGCAAGATAGGCAGCAAGCCCTTTGCGAAGAGCAGGGCGTAGTCCCACTCGTAGCGGACGTAGTCCGAGCGGACGGCTGCCGGACCGATCACGGCAATGACCCGGTCGACCGACTCGATGGCGTCGCGAATCTCCTGCAGGAACGTACGACCACGACTCGGCATCGTGTCGCGGTCCCACCAAACGTCGATCCCTGCCGTCTCGAGGTCTCGATGCAGCCGTTCGACGAACGGCTCGTCATCGCTGCGAGCGTAAGAGATGAAGACGGTTGGTCGCACCTCGGTCACAGATTTTTCAGTTTAACCGAAAATCCACAACGCGTCGGATTCAGTGCCTTTAGGCAGTTCGTTCGCTCTTTCTGGCGACTACAGATGGTTACCTTCGCCGCGCTGAATCCGCGGAAGAATTCGAACAGCATCGACCAACGATCATCCCGATGGCTCGCGCCCCTTGAAGGGTCGCAATAAGTCCTCCTCCATCGCAAGGTAGCGATCCAAGTCTACGGACGCGAAGTATTCTTCTGCGCTAGCCATACGATCTCTTATCCCCACAGTGGACTTGTGCTCTCTCAGGTGCGCAAGGTTTTCCCGCACTGCGCGAACTACCGTGTAACGGACCAGCCCCGGATACGATGCGATCTTGTAACCGGCCGACGCGAGGAAGGACAGATCGATGAGCGAGATTTTCTTGCCCTCGTCCATGCTTGCTTTTAACGGGATGGGCAGGTTTGCTCTCCTGATGCGCTCGACCTCGTCGGCAGTACCGGCGATCTCTATGTGGAGCAGATCCGCCCCGGCCTCAGCGTATAGAAATCCGCGCCTGATTGCCTCATCCAATCCCAGATCGGCGGCCGCGTCGGACCTCGCGCCGATAACGAAGTCTGGATCCGACCGGGCCGAACAGGCGGCGCGAATCTTGCCGGCGTGCTCTTCAGCAGGAATCACGGGATGATTCCTCGCGATCATGCCGCACTTCTTATAGTCGATCTGGTCTTCGATGATAATACCGGCCACGCCGGCTTGCTCCAACTCGCGGACGGTCCTCACCACGCTCATCGCATTGCCGTACCCGGTATCCGCATCGACCATGATCGGGATCTTCACCGCCGCGGCTATTCTGCGCGCCACGCTCACCATGTCGCTGAGATTCAAGAAGCCCATGTCCGGCATGCCGAGGTACGCGGCAGAAACGGCGCTTCCCGAGATCGAGATCGACTTGAAGCCCGCTTGCTCCACCAGGCACGCCAGCAGCGGGTCGTGCGCCGCCACAGACATGGTGCAACCGGACTCGGAAAGAATCTCGCGCAGCGCGGCGGTGGGTCTCACTGATAATTCTCCCTTCGTGGGAAGTCGGCTTGCATGAAAAATCCTCTGGAATATGAGGTTTCGACCGGTAGCTCGTCCATACCCCGAGGCGGAGAAAATTTCCAGCCCTGTGTGAAAGCCATCCCGAAGCCTGTCAAGCCATTTAAGAATCTAACCATAGTGAGCGAATTTGACATAACGCTTCCTGGTCGGATAGGCTCCGCCCAAAACAGCCATCGGAGGGTTCGTTCGCTCTTGCCAGTAACTGCTTAGGTTTCGAACCTGGGCTAAGCCACCAGTCGAGGGGCAATTCATCTGCGTTCCGAACAGGCGCGTGAAAAGCAATTTCCTATCATCCGCACCCCGCCGTAACGCTTGCCTCAGGCTTCGGTTTTGGGGAGGAAAGGAGTGATATGAGCGTTCTAACTTTAAAAGTTAATGGCCAGAGCCACTCGCTGGACCTGGACCCGGCAACTCCTCTGCTCTATGTGCTCGAGGACGATCTTGAACTGCGTGGACCGAAGTTCGGGTGCGGTCTCGGTCAGTGCGGATCCTGCACGGTGATTGTCAAGGGTGAGGCGATTCGCTCTTGCATCACGCCCGTGGCTGCTGTGGCGGGATCGGAAATCACGACACTCGAGGGGCTCGGAACAATCGAGAAACCCCATCCGATTCAAAAAGCGTTCATCGATGAGCAGGCCATGCAATGCGGATTCTGTATCAACGGTGTCATTATGACAGCCAAAGCATTCCTGGATCGAAACCCGAAGGCGACGGATGCTCAAGTCCGCCACGCGATGTCCGGCGTGCTGTGCCGTTGTCACGCCCACGTGCGAATGATCCGCGCCATCAAACGGTATGCGCAGGAGGTGAAAGCATGAATCCTCTGAACGTCTCGAAGGAACTCACGCCTGACGCATTCATCGCGCTCGAGAAAACCGGAATGTCGCGGCGGCAGTTCATCGCAAAGTCTGGTGCTTTGATTGTCGGCTTCAGCATGGCGGGATTGACGACTCGACTGATGGCGCCCGGTTCGGCAGCGGCTCAGCGCCTCGATGGTGCGGGTAGCAGTCGGCTCGATTCGTGGATCGCTATTGGCGCCGACGGCAGTGTGACCGCGTACACCGGCAAATGTGAATTAGGCCAAGGACTGTATACCGCGCAGAAGCAGTTGATCGCCGAAGAGCTTAGCGTGCCGTTTGATCGCGTGAAATTGATTCAGTGCGACACGGCGCTTACTCCGGACCAGGGAACGACGTCCGGCGCCCAGTCGCATCCGACAAACTTTAACGAGAAAAACCTGGCCCTTGCCAGTGCAACCGCTCGCGAAGCTCTCTTGCAGAGAGCATCCGCGCAGCTGGGTGTACCCGTCGATCGTCTTGCTGTGAAGGACGGTGTGATCCGCGCGAAGGCAGACCCCTCCAAGAGTGCCAGCTATGCCGAATTGGTCGGAGATCGAACATTCGGCGTTCCGCTTAACCCGGGCGCGAAACGAAAGCATCCGAGTGAATGGACGATCCTTGGAAAGCCGGTGCCGCGCGAGGAGATCCCGGCAATGGCTGCCGGACAGTTCGAGTTTGTCCACAATGTGCGCGTGCCCGGTATGCTGCACGGCCAGGTTGTGAGGCCGCCGGCCGTCGGGGCAACGCTGGTCGGCGTTGAGGACGCTTCCGTTCGGGGTGTTCCGGGCATTGTGAAGGTGGTCGTCAAGAACAATTTCGTCGGGGTGGTCGCAGAGAAGCCGTGGCAGGCCCTTCAGGCGGCAAACAAGTTGAAGGTCACCTGGACACCGGGTACCGGGCTGCCGCGCCAACGTGACTTCTACGAATACCTGCGGAATCAGAAGCCGACGCGAGACACATTTCTCGTCAACTCGAAGGATGTCGACGAAAAATTGGCGAGCGCAGCGAGAGTTGTGAAAGCTACGTACCTCTACCCTTACCAAATGCATGGATCGGTGGGCAGCTCGTGTGCAGTTGGCGATGTAAAGGACGGTAAAGCGACGATCTGGTCGGCGACGCAGGCGGTTTACCCGCTGAAAAACAGCATGGCAATGGTTCTCGGCCTGGCACCCGAGAATGTGCGCATCATTTTCAGACTGGGTTCCGGCTGCTACGGTATCAACGGTGCGGACACGGTTTCTTATGATGCAGCGCTTTTGTCCCAGGCAATTGGCAAACCGGTGCGGGTGCAGCTCACGCGGAAAGATGAGATGGCCTGGGAGAATTACGGCTTTGCCTTCGTCATCGACCAACGTGCAGGCCTGGATGCCGGAGGGGCAATCATCACTTGGGATCATGAATCGTGGGCTCCGACGTTAGGCGGCCGCCCGGGGACAAACAATCCGGGAAACGTTATCACCGGCTTTCTGGCCGGCTTTCAGCCTGCTGCATTCGCGGCAAGAACACCAGCACCGGACCCGACAGACTTTTCCAACGGCAGCAATGCAGTTCCCTCGTATGTCACAGGCTGTGTGGGCGGACGGTGCGGAGGGACGGGTGCTGTGACCAGCCAGCGTGTTCTCACGCACAACGTCAAATCGCTGTTTTGGACAGGCCCCTTGCGCTCGCCGGCACGGCTGCAGAACACCTTTGCCCATGAGTCGTTCATGGACGAGATCGCCACTCTGGTGAAGGCAGATCCAGTCGAGTATCGCCTTCGCCACCTGCGCGATCCTCGATTGACCGAAGTCGTGAAGTCCGTAGCGAAGGCAGCAAACTGGGAGACCCGACCGTCACCTCGGCCCGGTATTCGCCGGACCGGCGTCGCTGCGGGTCGGGGCGTTTCGTGTGTGCTGTATGAGGGCGACAACGGATACTGCGCGATGGTGGCCGAAGTCGAGGTCAATCAAGACACGGGCGAGATAACCTTAATGCGACTCGTTATTGCCAGCGACTGCGGCCCGATTTCAAATCCCGACGGATTAAGGAATCAGCTTGAGGGCGGCGCCCTGCATGGCTTGAGCCGGACGCTGCTGGAGGAAGTGACGTGGGACGACCAAAAGGTGGCTTCAATCGACTGGTCAACCTATCCATCGTTGTTCCTGGACGCCAATGTTCCAAAAATCGAGACCGTCCTCATCAACCGGTCTGACGGGAGCACCATGGGCGCGGGAGAGACAACCACCACTGTTACAGCAGCAGCCATTGCTAACGCAGTTTTCGACGCAACGGGTGCCCGTCTTCGTCAAGTCCCGTTCACGCGCGAGCGTGTAAAGACCGAGCTCGATGCCAGGGCCTGACTGCTGCGCAGCCAACCTTGCACGAACTGCGGCGTGTTCGGCGCCTCCGGCGGCTTTGCCGACGACGCGCGCGTGGAGAACGGCTCCATCACGCTGTCGGATCGACCGGGCATCGGTTTCGAGGGGCGGGCAGCGATCTACCGCCGGCATCTAGAAAAGCGACTAGGATGAAAAAAAAGTCAGATCATCAGGGAGGCCGCCATGACAATGAAATCGCGGTCGTGCGCTATCGGTACAATCCTCATAGGACTATCAGGAGCCATGTCCCAAGCCGCTGAACTCATCGTCCTGACCGGCCAGGGTGCGGTGGGGATCCACGAACTGGCCGCCGCGTTCGCGCGCACGAGCGGGCACAAGGTGACGGTCCTCCAGGAAGTTGGTGCGGCGCTCGAGCAGAGACTCAACAGCGGGCCCGCGGACCTGATCACGGGCAATCCCGAGGCGATGGAGGACCTCGCCAAGAAGGGCAAGGTCGTGGCCGGCACCGTGACGCCGTACATGCTCGCCGGTCTTGGCGTGTCGGTGCGCGCCGGCGCGCCGAAGCCCGATATCAGCACGGTCGATGCCTACAGGGCGACGTTGCTGGCGGCGAAGTCAATCGGCTATTCGCGCGGCTGCAGCGGCCGGCACGCCGCGGAGGGGATCGCGCAGCTCGGCCTCACCGAGCAGTTGAAGCCAAAGGTCGTTCTCACCGGCGGCGGCACCGGGCCGGTCACATTTTTCTTGGCGCGCGGCGACTTCGAGCTCGGCATTCAGCAGACCAACATCATGGTGGGCGCGCCGGGGACCGACTATGTCGGGCCGGTGCCCGGATTCCTGAACAAGCCTTGTCCAAATAGCGTCGCGCTGCTGACGGTGTCGAAAGAGCAGGATGCCGCGCGGGCGATGATCAGGTTCATGGTTTCACCGGAGGCTGCGCCGCTCCTTCGCAAGGTCCATGAGGAACCGGCCAAGAGCTGATGGTGCCCGTGATGACGCCTGAGAAAATGGCACAGGATTTGGGACAACAAGCAACAAGCGGGGCTGACTTACTTTTCCACCTGCGTGGTCGTGCTTCCTTTGGCGGTTAACGCAATGTGGGAGAATGAGGAATCGGGCGTAGCCCCATGCCAATGTTTCTCTTCCTGCGTAATGTGCACGACATCGCCCACGCTGATGACCTCCTGCCGCGTTTCCGTGGCGATGATACCCTTGCCGGCAGTGACAAAGAGCACTTGATCGCTGCTATGGGTGTGCATCTTGTTCCGGGCACCGGCACTAAAGTTGACGACGGCAAGATTAAAGTTGTTGCTCATCTCAGGCGTCAGCAGCGTTTGTCGGGTCACGGGACCACCCGTGAACAGGGGACTATTCGCTGGTTCCGCGGGAATCTCGTCGGGTTTAAGTACCTTCATCGAAGCGTCCTCCTTCCAGTCTCTGGTTCTTCTCCTGTATGGTAAGCGCAGGACGAGAGTCAGGTTTGCCGGAGAGCTCGGCGCGTCTATTTCATCTCCGCTCTGGGAAAGCCGTAGGCTTCGGTTAGTTTGGCGATCCACTGCTGCGACCTTTCGTGGTCCTCCCAACTAACGACGGATAACTTCTTCCCTCTGAGCGCCTGCTCTACGGCAGAACCCTTTCTATGAACGGAGGCGACGAGAGGCTCGTGTTTGTCAATCAGTGATTGCGCTTCGGCACTAGCCATGAACTCCAACCACAAAAGGGCAGCGTGAGGATTCTTCGATGTCGCCAGAATCGCTTCCTCCACGGTAATTCTCACTGGAACCGGCTCCAAAGCAGTATACTGAATGACTCCCAGTGGGTCCTTGCGCTGCGCCCGCACCGCGCTCCCGTAGTTAGCGCCGAAAAGGAGAATGGGAATCTCTCCGGCACCGAGGGCCGTGAGGGGGCGGGCTGCGCTGGCTCGAAACCAGATCGGGTCCTGGGCCGCGATCTTGCGCGCATAGTCGAGAGTCTTTTCCAAACCCCATCCAGGTACCAATCCGGCTACTTCTGTAGGATGGATGTCGGCGGCAAATTTTTTCCCCTTGTACTCCGGCTTCAACATGTCCTCCCAACTCTTGGGAACCTGGGCGGGAGGAACAAGATTTTTGTTGTAAACGACAACTGAAAACCGGCTCGCCAACGCGACAACGTTACGATTCTTTGGGTCGATCATCTGCAGAGGAATGTCTAATACTCCGTGCTCGGCCATCCCCAGAATATCGACTTTCCAGAGATGGGGCAGCCATTCGCCGTAAGCATCCGTTGCCGCCCGCGCGATATCCCAATCTTTGGCTGCATTGGCCTTGACTTCCAACAGAAACCGCTGCGACGCGTCTGTGCCGCCAACGTATTGTGCCTGAAGATCGATAAAGGGATATTTCTTTTTAAAGGCTTCCGTTGTCGGCGGCAGGGACGCCTCCAAGCCGGCGCCGGTCAGAGCGCGTATCTTTGCTTCTTTTTTCGCCTTGCTGATGATCTCATCGCGACTCGTAAAGAAAACATAGCCCTTTGATTCCGCTTCCTGCTTGGCTTTTGACAAGGCGGAACTCGCTGACGCAGCAAAGACGTCCGGACCAGCCAGCCGTGAACACAAGACCAAAAACAAGGCGGAAAAGATCATCGCGGTGATTTTCCTATCGATTACCATGTCAATCCTCCTTTTTAGCCGCAACGCTCAGCAAGAGAGAAAATCTCTCTCGGCGTAGAAGGCGTGTCCCCAATTCCTATAGCAAGCAAGGCGTTAGAACGAAACTCCAGATGCGGTTCACTTTCACGACGACAGGCACCTCTTCCGGTTCTTTTATCTAATTCACTCTCGATTTCAACCATAAACCGCTGGAGCACTTTGGAACCTGCGCAATAAGCCCGGGCGCATTGAATAGGCTCAACTCGCCCGGGGAGTTGTCAAGATTTCAACTCAGGTACCGCTGGCGCTAACTGCCTCGAAGCAATTTGCCTCTTGGAATCCCGCCTCCTCGGCGAGCCGAGCCATGATCGGATTGAGCGCCACCGGAGCGACGATGAGTTCGTTTCCCCGCATAAGCTCGCTGAACTTTTGCATGTTACGCTCCTTAGCTTGATCGCTTCGGTGCTTCTGCCCCTTGCTTTCACAAATTAATTCTCCTTCGCCGAATACCTCGCAGCTTGCTGCGAGGATCAAGGTGAGGAGAACCCTCCGTAGCCTTGGCGAAGGAGGGTTGAAGGGCTTCGAAGAATTTCGCAAAGATACCTCGGAGCTTTGCTCCGAGGAGCTTCATTTTGTTCCTCCTTACCCCGTGGCGGAGAAAATTTCCAGCCCGATGTGAAAGCCAACCCGAAGTTGACATAACGCTACCTTCTCGGATACTCTCCGCCGGAAACGGTCATCGGAGCGCTCGTTCGCTCTTTCCAGTAACTGCGTAGGATTCGAAGCTGGGCTAAGCTACTGGTCGCGGGGCAATTCATCTGCGTTCCGAACAGGCGCGTGAAAAGCAATTTCCTATCATCTAAATTAGGCCGAGTAGTTTCACCGTTTAGGGGGGTATGAAAAACACCCATTTGGGGATTGACTTGGAGGAGCGTGAATTGGTAGTGGAGGGGCTCGGGGGAGGAACTGAAAGTCGCTGAGGGGAAAACTGGCTTACAAATTTAGGATCACAAGGAGGTGCGCTGTGAAGCGATTACGAATTCTGGTTATGGTTATGGCTACCCTTTTGGGGACAGCCACCTTGGCCCGGGGCGAGCAGATCATTGCAGTGCTGACCGGGCTTGAGGAGGTGCCGGTCGTATCGACTGCCGCCGTCGGGACTTTTTACGCCGTCACTATCGGGGACTCGATCTCTTATTCCCTGTTTTATATCCAGTTGCAGGGGACGGTGACACAGGCCCATATCCACGTCGGCCAGGCCGGCGTGAACGGCGGCATCTCATCTTTCTGTGCCAGACGGCCACTAATCTTGATCCTACCGGCCTCTCTCCTCAGTGCCCTCAAACCGGAACCGTGACTGGGACCATCACAGCCGCGAACGTCATCGGGCCCACAGGCGCCCAGCAGGTCAGCGCTGGTGACTTTGCCGCGGCCCTCAGCGCCATGCGGGCCGGAGCCGCTTATGCTAACGTACACACGAGCCTGTCGACGGGCGGCGAGATACGTGGCCAGGTCAAGGTCATCAAATAGGATCTTCGTCGCGCGCCAGGCACGGCAACTAGGTCGAGACAGGCGCTTCCGGAGCGGTTCAAGGTTCCGCGTTCAAGGTTCAACGACCCGTCCCCTCCTTAACTTTGAACATTGAACGTTGAACAGGCGAAGCCATTGAACCTTGAACAGGGTGTCATATGTTATAGAGGCGAGCACAGTTTTCCCAAAAGCAAATTCCTATCACTTAGTTCTCCTCTCCGAACTGAAGCAGGAGGCTACCATGAGGAAATCTGGGACAGGCGCGGCCATTATTCCTATTCTAGTGTTTTTATCTTTCCTTGCGGCGAGTTTGATCTTTAGCCCCGCACTCCATGCCCAGGCCCCGTTCTATCAGGGAAAGAGCATAACCCTCATCATAGGCAATCAGGCCGGCGGTCTTTATGATCTTTGGGCGCGCCATTTGCCAACCACATAGGAAAGCAGATCCCGGGCAACCCCAACGTCGTCGTGCAGAACATGCCGGCAGCAGGCTCACTGGTTGCGGCAAATTATCTGTACAACGTTGCCAAACCGGATGGGCTCACCATCGGCGCTATCATTCCGGGAATCTACACGGACCAGCTAATTGGGCGAAAGGAAGTGCAGTTCGATTGGGCCAGATTCAATTGGATCGGCACGCCGGAGCAAACCGAATGGTTGTTTATTACTCGCGCGGATAGTCCTTACAAAAGCATCGAGGATATGCGCTCAGCGACAGAGCCGCCCAAATGCGGCACCACAGGGTCGGGCTCGTTTGTACACCAGGTACCCAAGCTTTTGGAGGAGGTCCTGGGAATGAAACTCACCCTGGTCTCAGGCTATACGGGGGGGCCGGATGTTGATCTTGCCATCGAGAGGGGCGAGGTGCGCTGTCGTTCCATTTCCGTTACCGCTTTTTTTGGCCGCGAGCCTTACATTGCTTGGGGGAAAAAGGGTTTTGTTCGTCCCCTGGCTCAGACGGGGAAGAAACGGGATCCTTTAGTGGAGAATGTCCCTACTATCTATGAGCTGATGGACCAGTATAAAACACCTGAGATTGGTCGGCGGTTGGCTACGGTGATGCTTGGCATCGAATATCTTTGGTCGTCCCTGGCTAACTCCTCCTGGAGTTCCTGCCGAGCGAGTAAAAATCTTGCGCGAGGCGTGGAATAGAACAATGAAAGATGAAGAGTTTTTGGCGGAGACAAAAAAGCGGCGATGGCCGGTCGCGCCTGTAGCCGGCGAGGAGCTTGACTCGTTGGCCAAACAGGTGATCGTGCAGCCACCAGAAGTTGTCCAACGGCTCAAAAAATTCTTGGAGGAGTGACAAAGACGAAGGATAAGGGATAAAGGATAAGTCTCAAAACAATTTGCTCCCTACTTCATCTTTCATCCTTTTTTCTTTCTCACACGGAGGCCCCGATGATCAGGCTCAAGAAGCTCGGACATATCCAGCTCCGGGTGGCGGACCTCGAGCGGTCGAAGGCCTTTTACCGTGACGTCCTCGGCTTCCGTGTCGCCGAGCAGGATCCCAAGCACGGCGATCTGTTCATGACCCTGGGGGAGGACTTCCACACGCTGGACATGGCGCAGCACGAAAACCCGGAGACCGCCAGGGGCCCGGCCCGGCCGGTCGGCGTCGCACACATCGCCTTCCAAGTGGCGAGCTACGAGGCGCTCGGCGAGGCCTACCGCACCTTGCTCCAGCACGGCGTGCGGATCGAGCGCGCGATGGACCACGTGAACCAGCGCAGCATCTACTTTGCCGACCCCGACGGAAACCGCCTGGAGATATACTACGAGATGCCGGGCGCGCTCGCGCGCTTCCCCGAGGGTCGGGGCGACCAGAACCGCGAGTTGGCCGTCAGCAGTGCAGGAGAGCCGTTGCCCGCCTGGCTCTCCGAGCGGTGGCCCCGCAGCAGCGCCGCCATATGAACTCCTCGATCTCCTCCAGCAAAGACTGTTGACCCGTCTGAAGGGATAACTCGAACAGCAGGGGCTATCCAAGACTAGCTGGTGCAAGGCCATGAAGGCATCACAAATCGATACACAGCAGCGCAGCATTTCCTTGAGAGAGACACCGTATGGCAATCACTGAACGGCTCGCGCAACTGATTGCGGAGACCACGTATGAGCAACTGCCCGCCAGTGCGGTGACCCAGGCAAAGCGGGCGCTTCTCGACATCATCGGCGTCACGCTGGCCGGACATGGAGAGGCCGCGGGCCAAATCATTACCGCATTTGTCAAAGACGCCGGTGGCCATCAGGAAGCCGCCATCCTGGGCACATCTCTTTACACATCGCCCGCCCTTGCGGCCTTGGCGAATGGCACGCTCGGGCATGCTTTGGACTTTGACGACGTGACCTTTCATCTGCGAGGACATCCCAGCGCGCCTGTGGTCCCAGCGGTGCTAGCGCTCGGGCAGACCCTGGTTGCGAGTGGCAAGGACGTCATCACGGCGTTTGTGATCGGGGTGGAGGTTGAAGCGAAAATCGGCAAGGCTATGACTGCCGCGCATCTGCGTCACGGCTGGCATCCGACGGCCACGATTGGCACCCTAGGCGCAGTGGCAGCGGCGGCGAAACTCTTAGGGTTGACCGGTCCACAGGTACAGATGGCGCTTGGGATCGCGGCCTCGAAAGCCGCCGGGTTGCGGCAGAACTTCGGCACCATGACAAAGCCACTGCATGCTGGTGAGGCAGCGCGCAATGGAGTGGAAGCGGCGCAACTAGCGCAGCGGGGATTCACGGCCGATCCGCATATCCTCGACGGCCGTTTTAGCTTCTTCAACGTCTTCGTCGGTGAAGGGGAGTTCGTCCCCGAGACGGTTATACAGGATTTTGGTGCGCCGTATGAGATCATCACGCCGGGAATCGGCGTGAAACCCTATCCTGCCTGTCGCCAGGCACACCGCGCCATTGATGCTATGCTCCACCTGGTGCATATGTACCACCTGCAGCCCGACGACGTCAGTGAAATCATCTGCCACACCAGCGCGCGCATGCGCGATTTTCTCGTCCACCACCAGCCGCAAACGGGTTTGGCGGGGAAGTTTAGCATGGAGTACTGCCTGGCTGCGGCGCTCTTGCACGGCAAGTTGGGCCTGGCGCAATTCTCGGACGCCAGCGTGCAAGATCCCCGCGCCCAGGCGTTGATGCAGCGTGTACGCCTGACGCATCCAGATCAGGACAAAATCAACTGGGATACGCCTGGTCCAGATGTCGTGGAGGTCCTGTTGCACAGTGGCGCGAGGCGGCACCAGCGCATCGAAGTTCCGAAAGGCGATCCAGATCTCCCGCTGACATGGGCCGAACTCGTGGCCAAGTTCCAAGACTGCGCTGTAACGGTGTTGCCAGACGGGCAGATCCAGGAAGCCATGCAGCATATCGCGCACCTGGAAGAACTACCGAACCTGAAATCGCTCATGGCGAGCCTCACTTTGGCGGATGTGACGGCGTAAATCTCGGTGTGCCGGCGCTGGAGATCCGCTCTACGCAGTTGTCAAATTTTCTCCGAAGCCATGGTGACTGATCTTCTCAGCGTGGCTGGCGCCGACCGCATCATGATGGGGATCGGATGTTGCTTCGACACTGCCCACAGAAGATTGACATAACAGTGCCTTATCGGATAGGCTCCGCCCCGAAATGGCGATCCAGGGTTAGTCCGTTATCTTTGGCACTGCATCGGCATCTTGAACCGGCTCTAGCGCGCGGTCACGGAGGCGGTTTGTGATATCTCGGCGGCTACTTCCCAAAAGCATTTTCCTTTCACTTAGGCTTCTCCTCTCCGAACTAAAAGCAGGAGGTTGCCATGAAAAAATCTGCAATAGGCGGGGCCATTATCCTATTACTCTCATTCTTCCTTGCAACGAATTGGGTCTTTAGCCCCACTATCCATGCGCAGCAACCTTTCTACCAAGGAAAGTCCATAAGGCTCATCGCGGGGACCCAGGCGGGGTCTCTTGCTGATCTTTGGCCGCGCCTGATCGCCGACCACATGGGAAAGCACATCGCCGGCAACCCCGGCATCGTCGTGCAAAACATGCCAGGGGCGGGCGGGGTGATCGCGGCTAATTATGTTTACAACGTCGCCAAACCGGACGGGCTGACTCTCGGCAGTTTTACTCCGTCGATATATATGGACCAGATTGTCGGTCGAAAGGAGGTTCAATTCGACTGGGCGAAATTCAATTGGATCGGCACGCCGGAGCAATACGACTACGTCTTTATTATGCGCGGGGATAGCCCTTACAAAAGCATCGACGATATACGTAAAGCCACGGAGCCACCCAAGTGCGGCGCCCCGGGGACGGGCTCGCATTTCTATCAAATACCGAAGCTCATGGAAGAGACCCTGGCCGCGAAATTTACTATTGTCGCCGGCTATCAGGGCGCAACGGATGTTGACCTTGCCATCGAGCGGGGCGAGATGCATTGTCGAACGGTCACCGTCACAGCATACTTCGGTCGCGAGCCTTTCCTTACCTGGGGAAAAAACGGATTTGTCCGTCCGCTCGTCTCAGACGGGACGAAAACGGAAGTACTTCACTGCCGGAAGTCCCAACTATTCATGAGCTCATGGATCGATACAAAACCCCCGAAGTGGGGCGCCGGCTGGCAACGCTAATCTTGGCGCCGGGCGAGTTTGGGCGGCCAATAGTGGCTCCTCCCGGTGTCCCTGCGGAGCGGGTAAAAATATTGCGTGAGGCCTGAACAAAACGTTTAGAGACCCAGAGGTTTTAGCTCAGACGAAAAAGAGCGGATGGCCGGTCGAGCCCTTAGCCGGCGAGGAGCTTCAATCGCTGGCCAAAGAGGTTGTCGCGCAGCCGCCTGAAGTTGTTCAAGGGCTCAAAAAACTCTTAGGAGAATGACCGTCCAGCCAGGGAGGCCCCGATGATCGGTGACCCTTCCGAGTCGAAGGTGATGAGCCTGTACGTCGTAGTTCAAGGTTCAATGTTCAACGTGTTTCGGTCCTTAATTTGAACCTCATGACCGCTATCCCTGAACTTTGAACGTTGAACTTTGAACCGACGCAGAGTTCGTTCCTACCCAATGAACCCGTACAGCTTGCCGGCATTCTCACAGACGACTTTGTGGCGCACCTCCGCGGGCAGGTGGCCCAGCTCGCGCTCGATGAACTCGCTCGAGTCGGGCCATATCCCGTCCGGGTGAGGGAAGTCCGAGCCCCACATGATGGTATCGTGCCCCAGGTCGTCGAGGAGCTTGATGCCGATGCGATCAGTCTGGTAGGTGGCCCGGCACTGTCGACGCCAGTATTCGCTCGGCCGCATGGTGAGGCTCAAGTCCTTGAATTGATCCTCCCACTCCGCGTCCATGCGGTCCAGCACGTAGGGAATCCAGCCGATCCCGCTCTCGCCGATGACGATCTTGACGTTGGGGTAACGCTCGAGCACGCCGCTGAAGATGACCGATAACAACGTCGTGGCCATGTATATCTGGAAGCCGGAGATGTGGACTGCGTGCTCCACGCGCGCGAGTTGGGGCGGCAGCTTCTCGAGGTCCGGCCGCCGCTCCCCTATGGTATGGAAGTGTACCGGCAAGGCGGCCTCGTTGGCGACCTCCCAGACCGGATTCCATTGGGGATCCCAGAGCGGCACCATGTCATACGAGTTGGCGATCTCGAGACCGCGCACGCCGCCGCGCTTGATCACGCGCCTCATCTCTTTTACAGCAGCCTCAACGGGGGAGTTAGGGATGCAGGCGAGCCCCGCGTAGCGGTCGGGGTGGGCGTCGCAGAAGTCGGCCAGCCATTCATTGTAGATCCGCACCAGTTCGACGGCGGCCTCGGCGTCATTCAGTCGCCGGGTGGCGCCGAGGATCCCGTAGAGCACCTCCGCCTGCACGCCGTCGCGCTCCTGATCTTTCAAGCGCAACTCCGGGTCGGTGAGCCTCCGGATGCCGCGCTTGCCGTCCTCGTAGAGACCGGTGGCAGCCATGCGGTCGGAGCGTTGGATTTTGCCAGGGACGTATTCGCGCCCCGCCGACCCCATGCCGTTCACGAGCCCGAGGTTCGCGCCCTTCTTCGTCACCCACACCGGCCCCTTGGGGCCGTCCGTGACGTAGGGCATGCGGTCCTTCATCGCCGCCGAGGCGTTCGAAGTGAAAAGATCGGGCGGCAGCCAGCAGAGATCGACGTGGCAGTCGGCAGAGATTCGGGTGTAGCGCATATCAGTCCTCCCAATGCCGTAGTCTACGAAGTGTTAAACAAACGACTGCAAGAAAATTTATTCTCCTGCGCCGAATACCTCGCAGCTTGGGGCGAGGATGAAGGTGAGGAGAACCCTCCAGCCTTGGCGAAGGCGGTTGGCTCGAAAAGTGTCAAAGAAACGACTGCCAGAAAATTTATCGCGCCAAGCATGTCCTGAGCCACGTCGAAGGGACGCCAAGCCGCAAAGTTAAGAATATTTTTTTCTCCAAACTTGGCGCCTTTGCGTCTTTGCGCGAGTCATTTCTTTTCCTATTGTGCCAGGCCAAACTCAACCGAAAAATTCAAATACGTTCGGCTAAGGTTTATTGGATGTTATAGAGGCGCGCGCAGTTGTCCCACAGAATCTTACGCTTGCTCGCCTCGCTAACCCCGTCAAGTTGCAAAAATGTCTCGATGGCGCGCGGATAGGCGGAGTCGTCATGCGGCCAATCGGTGGAAATGACGATGTTCTCATCACCCATGGCGTCAATGGTGTACCGCACGACCGCCTCATCCGGATCGACCGAGACATAGCAGTGGCGTCGAAAATATTCGCTGGGCGGCATCTTTAACGGGAATCGTTCGTCGTCGCCGAACTTCTCGACGCGCTCGTCTAAACACCATAGCCACCACGGCACCCAGCTACAGCTCCCCTCCAGAAAGGCGGCGGTCAATCCCGGAAAACGTTCGAAAACTCCGCCTGTCAACATACTCCCCAACGCCAGCATCATCTCCACTGGATGGCCCACGGCGTGCGCCATAGCGAAGTTGTCGAGGTAACGCCTTCCCAAATGCTCCTGGTAGGCCATCTGGATGCCGTGAAAGGCAACGGGTACGTGCAGTCTTTCCGCTTCGGCCCACAGGGGATCGTAATAGCGGTCGTACCACGGCCGCCCGTTGACCTGTTGGTTGGGCAATACCAGCGCCACAGCTCCTGATTCCTTGACGCTGCGCCGCGCCTCTGCCGCTGCAAGCTTTACGTCATGCACCGGTAAGAGAGCGGCGGGTTTTAGGCGCGCTCGGTTGGTGTTGCAGAAGTCGGCGAGCCAGTTGTTAAAGGCACGGCAGACCGCGGCGGTAAGTTCTGGGTCCAAGCCATCTACGGCAACTACATGGGCGGCGCGTGTGCGAAACACGATGGAGACGTCGATGCCTTCCACGTCCATCGCGTGCAGCATCGCCTCCGGGTCTTCACCGCGGCGCTCTTCTTCAGAGCCAACCTCGCGTCCAAGCTCCTCGTGGCGGTCGTGCGACTTCTGCCGTCGGACTTTGGCCAGGCGCTGGCGTTCCGGGCGATCGATGTAGGCAGGAAACACCTTGCCCTCAAAACGCCACACGCCCGGGCTCGAGCCATCCGGGATATTGGTAAACTGCGGGGCGCGCTCTTTGAACTGTGGCTCGATATACCTGGCCCACAGATCATGCGGCTCCCGCACATGAATGTCACTGTCCATGACCTTAAAGCCCTGCTTCACTGCACGCCCATCCTTTATGCTTGAAAGTTTTCGCTGCTCGCGCAAACTGTCTCGACACTATTCATCGTGTATGCAGCACTTGCCAAAGATACTCGCACCACGAAGGTCACGAAGGACACGAAGACCGGAGAAGGCATTGAATGTTGAAAAAAACTTCTTCCTTCGTGCTCTTCGTGTGCTCCTTCGTGGTGATATCCATTTTTCTTTGGTTGCGGCTCTGCCGCGCTGGGTCGCTGTGGTGAATATTCCAACTCAATGATCCTTCATGGTGCGCCGTTCGATTTGCAACAGATGCTCGAGACCGCAGGTCGTCTGCGCGGCCTTCATTTCCTTGTCGGCGCCGCCTGGACCCAGGAAAGGGATCCATTTTCCCCAGCGCCAGACACTCATAGGACTGGCGCACGGCTTTGACCATCGCCGCGAAAGCGGTGCCGGATGATGCGGCGAGGCGATAGCCGAGACCGGCGAGATCGCGCGGCGAGTAGGGGAATCCGGAGAATCCGTCCGGCGGCGCGAAGGTCATCAGCGGCGGCGGCAGGCGCTCGCCGACGACGCGCATTTCCTCGGCATCGCGCGTGTGGACGAACAGCATGTCGGCGCCCGCTTTGCGAAAGGCTTCCGCCCGGCGCAACGCCTCGTCGAGATCGTAAACCCGCCTTGCGTTCGTCCGGGCGATGATGACGAAATCGGGATCGGTGCGGGCCGCGACCGCCTCGGCGATTTTCTTCAGCATCAGTTCGGTCGGAATCAGATGGTCGACGCCGACGTGATGCTCGACGCGGCGCGGCAGCAGCTGGTCTTCGATTTCGATGGCGGCGAAGCCCGCCGCTTCGGCGAGGGCGATGGTGCGGTGCACGTGCACGGGATCGCCCCAGCCGCCGCCCGCATCCAGGACGATCGGCAATGGGCACACGGCGCGCATGTCGAGCGCCACGGCGGCGAGCTCCGGAAGCGTCAGATTGGCCTCGGTGACGCATTTCAGCCAGCCGAGGGACCCGCCGCTGAGATAGACTGCTTTGAATCCCGCCTCCTCGGCGAGCCGAGCCATGATCGGATTGAGCGCCACCGGAGCGACGATGAGTTCTTTCCCTCGCATGAGCTCGCTGAACTTTTGCACGGTGCACTCCTTAACTTGATGCTGCGATACTTTTTAGCCTTCCTGCTCCCAATTAATTAGCTCCTCCATACTCCGAGGCAGAGAAAATATCCAGCCTGCGAGAAAGCGTCAATTCTCCCTTGACGGCGCCACCGTTGAGACTATAAAAAGAATCGCGACCGCACTAAAAGTGTCAGTCGCGGATCTGATTGTGCCGCGCTGATCATCAACAGACAAAGTAGTTATTCTCCTTCGCCGAATACCTCGCAGCTTGCTGCGAGGATGAAGGTGAGGAGAACCCTCCGTAGCCTTGGCGAAGGAGGGTGGAAGGGCTTCGGAGAATTTCGCAAGATACCTCGGAGCTTTGCTCCGAGGAGCTTCATTCCGGAGTGAGTCGGAGCCGCCTGTGATGGAAGTCAAGATGGCCAAGGAAAGAACTTTCAAAGATCGAGATTGAAAACGGCTCCAAATCTATTGAGACCGACTCGAACATAGGGTAGCCCCGGATTATTCATGCCCCGAGGAAAACCTGCGACGGAGTGTAGGCCGAGGAGCAAGCCTCGTAGAGAGCGGACACAGGAGTGCAAAGTTTCGCCGACTCGTGGGGTGCTTGGCAGTAGTTTGCGTTTCTCCTCGATGGTTGCGGAACTAATTAAGTTAGCCGACCTCCTCAAGGTACAGACCCATTGGCCGCGACCAGAGAGGTTTGCTCCTCGGACGTAATCTTATGAATAATCCGGGGCTAGACATCTACTCCCGATTGGAGTAAGGGGGTTTAGATCCACTGGTTGTAGGATGGATCGAAGGTAAGCTCTCTTAAGGCGCAGCGCGCGGTCCTGTCACCCGCGTCGACCTGGGATTCTCTCTCCAGTTAATGCACGCCTTCTCCGAGAGGCGTTGCACAATCCGGGTTTCGAAGGCCCGGAACTCCTAGCGCTCGATGCCCGCGTAGCAAGGTTGGCGGGCAACGCCTGCCGGTGCAGGAGGAATTCATGCAGCGGTACATCGCGAGAAGAGCCCTCCAGAGTCTGTTGGCCATCTGGGTGATGACCCTTATCGTGTTCACCCTGGCGCGCATCAGCGGCAACCCCCTGGACGTGATGTTGCCGATGGAGGCGGGGCCGGAGGAATACGAGCGGGTCTCCAAACACTGGGGACTGGACCAACCGCTCCACACCCAATACTTCATATTCCTCAGCAAAGCCGTCCGCGGCGACTTCGGGGCTTCCTGGAAGTGGCACGGCGAGTCGGCCATGGGTCTAGTGGCGCAACGCTTGCCGGCGACCCTCCAACTCGCCGGCTTCGCTCTCGCTATCAGCCTCGTGATCGCGCTGCCCATCGGTGTGCTGGCCGCGGTCATGAAAGGCACCGGCTGGGATACCGCGGCCAAGATCATCGCCCTGCTTGGCCAGTCATTGCCCGCCTTCTGGTTGGGGATCGTGCTGATGTGGATCTTCGCCGTGCACCTGGGGTGGTTCCCGACCTCCGGGCGAGGGGGAATCCAGCATATGATCCTCCCCGCCATCACTCTCGGCTGGTTCCAGGTGGCCGTTGTCATGCGGCTGCTCCGCTCGTCCATGCTGGATGTGCTGGACAGCGAATTCGTGAAGCTCACCCGCATCAAAGGCCTCGCGGAGTGGAAGGTGGTCTGGAAGCACTGTTTGCGCAATGCGTCGATCACTCCCCTGACCGTCTTCGCGATCATCGCCGGAGGCCTGATGACTGGCGCGGTGGTGACCGAGAGCGTCTTTTCCTGGCCGGGCACCGGGCAGCTCGTGGTGGATGCCGTTAGGGCCAGGGACTTCCAGGTGGTCCAGGCCGTCGTGATCGTGTTTGCCGGGATCTTCATTCTTACTAACCTGGTGGTCGATATTCTCTATGCCTATCTCGACCCGCGCATTCGCTATCAATAGCGACAGTAAAGGAGTCCGATCATGGCGACAGAAACAGTAAGCACCCTCCCCTGGTATGCGCCGCCCAGAGTTGCGCAGGCAATGGGTCAGGTCGGACGGTATCCTCTGGTACCGCTCGCGCTCCTCACGTTCCTCCTGGTGATCCCCGCATTGTTCGCGTCGCAGGTCGCGCCTTACGACCCCTTGAAAGGGTCCCTGTCCAAGCGGTTGAAGCCGCCCGCCTGGCAGGAGGGCGGCACCATCGAGTATCCCCTGGGCACCGATAAGCTCGGACGCGACATGCTAAGCCGGATCATCCACGGCGCCAGGGTCTCCCTCATGGTGTCCCTGGTCGCGATCTTCGTCGGTGGCATCATCGGCACCGTTCTGGGGATGATCTCCGGCTACTTCGGAGGTTGGGTGGACGCGCTGCTCATGCGCCTGGTGGACATCTCACTGTCTTTGCCGACGATCTTGCTGGCTCTGGTCCTGGTCGCCGCGGTGGGCCCGAGCTTCGGCACGGTGATCACCATCCTGATGATATTTCTCTGGGCGCGCTATGCCCGGCTGGTCCGCGGAGAGACTCTCAGCATCAAGGAGCGGGACTTCATCGCCAGGGCGCGGGTAGCCGGGGCTTCCCATATCCGCATCATGGTCCGCTATATCTTTCCCAACGTCGTCAACTCCCTGGTGGTCCTAGCCACCCTCCAGGTGGGATACGTAATTCTGCTCGAGTCCACACTGAGTTTTCTCGGGGCCGGGCTTCCTCGTCCCACACCGGCGTGGGGTCTCATGATCGCGGATGGGCGCGAGTTGATCGTCACCGCGTGGTGGGTGTCGATGTTCCCGGGACTGGCCATTATGCTGACCGTGCTGTCCCTCAACCTGTTGGGTGATTGGCTCCGAGATCACCTGGATCCCAAACTCAGGAATGTGTAATAAAAGGAGGTGCGCGATGAAACCAAGATTTGTTTCACTTGTGCCGGGACTGCTGGTGGCGCTGGCATTGACCCTGGTTACCACGCCAACACCAGGATTGGCCCAAGCGATCAAGACCGACCGACTGGTGTTTGCCTCCGCTGGGTTCTCTGAGACCAACCGTTTCTGGATGGTCTCCCGCCCCGACCATCTCCAGTACGACCCGTTCCTGGAAACCCTGCTCGAGGTGGACCCCAAGAGTGGCAAGTATACCCCTCGCCTGGCCGAGAAGTGGTACCCTAGCGCCGACTACAAAGAGTGGACGTTTGTCCTGCGCAAGGGCATCCCCTTCCATTTTGGATTTGGCCAGTTAACTGCCAAGGACGTCGTCCATTCCCACTCCATGATGATGCGTCAGGAGGCGACTGCGACCCTGGCCGGGTTCTGGCGCCAGGTCGAGGAGGTGAAGGCCGTCAACGACCACCAGGTCGTGTTCCGCTTCAAGAACCCGACGACGGTCATGGATTACGGCGCCTCGCGCGCTGGGGATCTCAGGATCGTCAGCAAGGCCCAGTGGGACAAGGAAGGAATCGACGGGTTTGACAAGCGGCCGGCGGGAACCGGCTCCTACCGCTATGCCGGGCGGCAACCGGGGTTGTCCGTTAGCTTCGAGCGGATCGACAACCACTGGCGCGGCGAAAAGCCGGCATTCAGGCAGCTGGAGTTTAGACTGGTCCGTGAGGAATCGACACGGCTGGCGATGCTGCTGTCGGGCGAGGCCCACATCGCCGACCTGCCCCGCGAGCTGCAGAAGGACGCGCTCAAGCGGGGTATGAAGATCTACTCGTCGTCGTTTCCCGTGGACTGGATATCGATATACCTGGGAGGTATGTACTTCATGCCCGGGGATCCGGCGTTCAAGGCCGAGGTGCCCTGGACCAACAAGAAAGTCAGGCAGGCCATGAACATGGCCGTCAACCGCAAGGAACTCCTCAACACGGTGTTCGCCGGCAAGGGGACCTACACGTACGTTACTGGCTGGCTGCCCCAGTCAGAGGGATGGAACCCGGAGTGGCAGAAGCGGTTCGACGAGATGTATGGCTACAATCCCGCGAAGGCGAAGGCGCTCCTGAAAGAGGCCGGCTACGGGCCTGGCCAGCTCAAGTTGAAGATCCTGGCGTTCACCGAGCCCGGGGAGTCAGAAGGGCCGCAGGTCGCCGAGGCCCTGGGGCTCTACTTCAAGGACGTGGGCATCGAGGCGGAGATCGAGGTTCTCGACTGGGCCAAGGTGCGAGAGATGTACCGCAAGAAGGCGATCGGCTGCTGCATCTGGCCCAACATCATCTCATGGAGGCCGTCAGAGGAGTCGATCCGGACGTTTAACTACAGCAAGGGACCGAACCACCACTACGAGCACGAGTTTATCGACAAGACCTACCTGGCATGGGCCCAGAGCGTAAAGACCGAGGAACGGCAGCGCCATGCCCGGGCGATCGCCGACTATCTGTTCGAGGAATTCGCCGACATCCCGCTCTTCTGGTTCGGTAATGAAGTCCTTGTCAACCCGAAGGTGGTAGGGGAGTGGGTCTACCCGGGCCTTGCCGCCGGGAGATCGACGCACTTCCATCTCGTGAAGCCGCCCGCGAAGTAGGACCAGCGAGGCACCAGGGCATCAAGGGGAGGGCAATCTTCCCCTTGATGCCGCGCCATATCCGACGGTAGGTAGTGCATGGCCAGACAGACCGGCGACGTCATCCTGGAAGTCGAGGACCTCCACACCTACTGCTTCACCCGCTGGGGCGTGGTGAAGGCCGTGGACGGGGTGAGCTTTTCCTTACGACAGGGAGAAGCTCTGGGCATCGTGGGCGAGTCGGGCTGCGGGAAGACCATGACCGCCCTGTCGTTGTTGAGGTTGGTGCCCCGGCCGGCAGCCCGGATCGTCAAAGGAGCCATCCGCCTCGAAGGGGAGAATCTACTCGACAAGAGCGAACGGGAGATGCGAAGCATACGGGGGCGACGCATCTCGATGATTCTCCAGGATCCCCAGACCTCTCTCAATCCGGTGTTCACGGTCGGCAACCAGCTAATCGAAGCCATCCAGATCCATCACAGAGACGGTCATCGATCGCTGGTCAAGCGGGCGATCGACAGCTTGAAGCAGGTGCGGCTTGCAGCCCCCGAGCGCCGGGTACAGGACTACCCGCACCAGATGAGTGGCGGTATGAAGCAGCGTGTCGTCGGCGCAATCGCCATCTCCTGCGAGCCGAAAGTCATCATCGCCGACGAGCCCACCACCTCGCTGGACGTGACCATCCAGGCTCAATACCTGCGTCTGCTCCGCGAGATTCAAGAGCAGACAAACCTCGCGCTGATCTTCATCACCCACGACTTTGGCATCGTGGCGAAGATGTGCGACCGGGTCATGGTGATGTACGCCGGCCGGGTCGTGGAAAGCGGCTCAGTGCGGGACATTTTCAATCATCCGTCCCATCCGTATACGCAAGCTTTGTTGAACTCCGTTCCCAGCATGGACGAGGACGTCGAGCGGCTTTATTCGATCACCGGCCAGCCGCCAGCGCTCTGGGACCTCCCCGCGGGGTGCCGGTTTGCCGCCCGATGCCCCCATGCCGATGATCGTTGCCGGCAAGACTATCCGCCGACGTTCGCCGTAGGAGACGGCCACAGCGCCGGCTGCTGGAGATTGGAACAGGCATGTTAGCCACTCCCATTCTCCGGGCCGAGGCGCTGAAAAAACATTTTCCTGTCACCCAGGGTCTGCTCTGGACGAAGGTCATCGGCTGGGTCCAGGCCGTGGATGGCATCAGCTTCTCGATTCCACCGGGGGAGACGCTCGCCCTCGTGGGCGAGTCCGGCTGTGGCAAGACGACCACCGCCAAGCTCATCCTGCGTCTGGAGTGGCCAACCGCCGGCCAGGTGTTCGTCGATGGCAAAGACGTCCACGCGTTGAATGGCGAGGTCCTTAAAGAATACCGGACGATGGTCCAGGCGGTCTTTCAGGATCCCTGGTCTTCCCTGAGTCCCCGCATGCGAGTGCAGGAGATCGTGGCCGAGCCGCTGGTGGTAAACCGGCAGGTGTCCTCTCAGGAGGTCAAAGAGCGCGTCGCCGAGATTATGAGCGCCGTCGGCCTGCGTCCCCAGCAGGCCAACCTCTACCCACACGAGTTTAGCGGCGGGCAGCGCCAGCGCATCGCCGTGGCCAGCGCCCTGGTGTCGAGTCCGAAGCTCATCATCCTCGACGAGCCGGTCTCAGCCCTGGACGTTTCTATTCGAGCGCAGATCATGAACCTCTTGGTGGATCTCCAGAAGCAGTACCACGTGAGTTATCTGCTCATCGCCCACCACCTGGCGACGACCCGCTACATGGCGCATGAGGTGGCGGTCATGTACCTGGGTAAGATCGTGGAGAAGGCCAAGACGAAGGAGCTGTTCAGGAATCCGCTGCACCCCTACACCAAGGCGCTCTTCTCGGCCGCCCTTCCGGCGCATCCGGATATTACTCGGGAGGAGATAATCCTGGCGGGAGAAGTCCCGTCTCCCATCAACCCGCCCTCGGGTTGCCGCTTCCATCCGCGCTGTCCCTTCGCCATGCCACAGTGCGCGGAGATCGAGCCGGAGGAGAAAGAAATCGCCACCGATCATCTGGTAGCGTGCCACCTCTATTGACATGGAGGAACCCAGCGCGACCGCTACCAAAAAAGCGAAGAGAAGAATTCTACCGCAGAGAACCTGGCGCGGCCGAGGCGCAACCAAAAGCGGAATATTTCGCGCAAAGACGCAAAGCATGTCCTGAGCGACGTCGAAGGGGCCGCAAAGAAAGTGTATTGTCATTTCGACCCCTTCGGCCAAGCTCAGGGTAAACTCCGGGAGAAATCTTTCTTAGATCCCTCGCATTCGCCAGACTGTGTGAAAACTCATTAGGAGCCCTTCGACGTAGCTCAGGGCGAACGGCTAACTGCTTGATTCGTAATGTCCGTATCCGTTCGTGGTGAGCCCAGTCGAACCATGAACGGAGTTTTCACACAGTCTGTCGCTCGGGATGACGGGCTTTGGCCCCGTCACTTGGCGTCTCGGCGACTTGGCGCGAGAATGATCCTAAGCATCATGGGTTGATTGCGCAATGGTAAAGCGCAGCCATCGGAAAATTTGCGCGAGCCGCGAAAACTTTCGAAGATAGTATTACACGCTTTTCCCAGACTACGCTGGGAAAAAAAGGTTCGCCTTGTCGGCGAACAGCCGCGACGGAAACTCGGAATGTCTCCCGCAAAGACGCAAAGGCCGCAAAGGTGGGAGAAAAATGGTGGAAACCATTTGCGAGAATATTTTTCCTTCCCCTCCGAACTTGGCGCCTTTGCGCCTTGGCGGGAGGAATTTCCGAATCCGAGAACCTTAAACTTCCGCAATATTTCAGCGGCATGTTATGACAAACATGTTGGTGTTAGTTTTTGGATAGTATTACAAAAAATTCCGGCCAGTACCCATATCTTGCCGGCATGCCGATGGCATGCTACTGTTTTTGCATGGCCAACATCCAAGTCAAGAACGTTCCAGAAAAACTCCACAACCGGCTTCGCCGTTACGCGCGCGAGCAAGACTGCACCCTCGGCGAAATAATTTTGGAAGCCATTGAGCGAGAAGTGGCGCGACGAGAATGGCACAAACGTTTCTCGGGCCGCCCCATGACGCATCTTGGCAGCTCGGCTGCGCAGTTGCTCGAACAAGAACGGCGCCAGCGCGACCGTGACCTTCCTTGAGCCGCTACGTTATCGACGCGTCCGCCGCGACGGAATATCTTCTTCGAACCCCATTGGGGCTCAAACTTGCTGATGTAATCGAGGGCGCGTTTCTATTGGCCCCGGAGTTATTGGACGTAGAAGTGCTGTCGGTCTTGCGACGCGCGGTCTTGCGCGGCGAGCTCACGGAGCAGCGCGCGTTGGTCGCAATCGAAGATCTCATAGATTGGTCAATCGACCGAATTCCGCACATCTCCCTCGTCCGGGCGGCTTGGCAACATCGCAACAATGTGAGCGCGTACGACGCGTTTTATGTCGCCGCCGCCCGTCTTTCCAGCGCGTCACTTCTCACCGCAGATGGACCTCTTGCTCGGGCGCCTTCACTCGGAATCGTGGTAGAGAACGTACGATTGGCTTAGCCACTGCCATTGATGCAGCGGAAAAGATTTGACCCTGCGCTAATACACTGACGCGCCGCACGCCGCGAGCCAACGCTCCCGCCGAGCTTACTTGATCGCCTGGGGGTTGATCGGCGAGCCGGTGCCCCGGGTGATGACCAGCGGCGGCGCGCAGAAGAAGAACTCGTAGACGCGGTCGGCCGCGCAATCTGCGGCGAGCTCCTCGAGGTAGAAGATCTCGCCGTGGACGATGCCGATCGCGGGGATCGTGACCCAGTGCCAGGGCTGGAACACGTCCGACTCGGTGTCGTTCGGGCGGACCTCGATCCCCCAGGTGTCGCTGCAGATGCCCGCGATCTGCCGGCCATGGATCCAGTCCAGCGTATCGAAGGCCAGGCCCGGCGCGGGACCGCCGGCATAGCCACCCCACTCGCCCTTCCGCAAGCGATCCTCCATCTGTCCCGTGCGGACGATCACGAAGTCGGCGCGTCGTACCTCGACGCCCTGCGCGCGCGCGGTCCCGTCAAGGTCGGCGACCGTGATGGGATACCCGTCGTCGAGACAATCGACGCCCTTGTGGCGCGCCACGTCGAGCAGCACGCCCCGGCCCACCATCTTGTTCGCAAACTTCTCGATGCCGTTCTTGTGCGCTCCGCGGCTGTCGACGAGCGAGGCCGGATAGCCGTTCCACATCTTGTCGCCGAGGAACACGTGCGACAGCGCATCCCACTGCGTAGCGGCCTGCGTCGGCAGATTGATGGCGTCATCCGCGTAGCGCAGCCCCGGCGTCACGTCGTGCTTGCCGGCCATGGCATCGGTGCCCGTCGCCAGCATCTGGTGCAACGGGTTCCAGCGTCCGCCGAAAAGGCCGCGCTGCGGCCCGTTCTCGTCGAGATTGAGACCGAGCCGGAAGACCTTGCCCTTCCGCACCAGTTTGGCGGCGTTGATGATGTCCTCGGGCATGACGTAGTTTAAGACGCCCAGCTCGTCGTCGGGGCCCCACTTGCCCCAGTTCTTGAGATCCTCGGCCTTCTTCAACACGTCGGCCTTCGTAAGGCGTGCCATGGTCTTTCCTCCGATCTCGGATGCCGTCGTCGTTCGGTCACCAGAGACAACCCGAGCTTAGAGCTTAAGGGTCAGGACTCTTGATTCTTGAATTTGCACTCCAAATCTCTCAGCGACTGCGCCATCGTGCGGGTTGCGAGTGGCGACTGATAGTCGTGGTAGCGCGCGAAGCGCTGCCGCAGACCCTTGTCACTTATCACCCATCATTCATCACGCTCCCAGGTAAGCAAAGAGCTTGGGATCCAGCTCTTTGCGATGCTTGTCCAGAACGGGCTGTGAGGCTTTGACGAAAGCGGCGCGCTCCGCGTCGGTCAGGCGGATCACCTCGTTCATTGACGGATCGAGCTTCGCCAGGATCTCCGCGTCCTCCGCCGCGGCCAGCTGATGCTGGTACGCGGTCGCTTCCCACGCCAGGCTGTCCACAGCGGCCCGCATGTCCTGCGGCCAGCTCTGGTAGCGCTCTTCCTTGCAGATGAACGCTGCTGCGCCGAAGAGGTGGCCCGAGAGCGTGAAGTAGCGGTGGTAGTTGTGCACGCCGAAGTTGAAAGTATTGGTGAGCGGGTTCTCCTGGGCGTCGAACCTGCCACTCGCGATTTCCTCGGTGAACTGCTTGACGTCCACCGGGATCGGCTCGAATCCGAACGCCCGGAACACTTCCGCGTGCAGTTCGCTCACCTGGCAGCGGATGCGCAGACCCTTGCAGTCCACGGGCGTGCGGATCGGCCGCACCTTGTTGGTGAAGTGCCGAAATCCGTTGTCCCAGAGGCCGAGCAGGCGGTACGGAGTGTTCTCGCGCATCCGGCGCCTGACCAAGTCGCCAAAGCCGTCCGTGAACGCCGCGCAGATTGTTTTGCGGTCCTTCACCACGAAGGGAAGCTCCAGCAGCTTGAGCTCGGGCACCCACTTCGCGAAGCGCACGGTAGACAAGTAGCAGAAATCGATCTCGCCGCCTTCCACCATGACCGCCAGGTCGCCCGAGGGCCGGCCGATCTTGAGCACGCTGCCGATCAGCTCGAAGGAAATACGATCGCCGAGCTTGTGCTTCAGCAGCTCGCCGAAACGGCCCGCGGCGCGGTTGTGGATCGAGGCGGGCTCTTGATAACCCCCGAACTTGAGTGCGATCGGCTTCATGCGGCAAGGACGCGTTGGTTGCTGCAGGCTATACAGCGTGACGAAATACGGGTGACGCGAGACCCTCTTGTCCTTCGTCACCCTTAATCGTCACCTTCATCCCGGATTCTGCAGTTGCAATTGCGCCAAAGAGCGAGGAACAAACCTTCCATAGCGAAGCCAATGGGTTTCTGCCTCTAAGCGGACAGCGCACATCGGTGCTTTGCTTGCGTATCCAGACTCCGTAACAACGGCGTGCCAAAGGCCAAAAAAGACTGTGAAACTGCAGCGTCGGATGTCTTCGCTATTCCAGGTTCGCCCCTCGCTCACGCCACCCCTGTGGAATCCGGGTTCATTCGTCGCGTCTTAGTGCTTTATTTCCTTGGGGGCGCCCGGCTGCTTCAGAGGATGCGATTTGTCGAAGGCTTCGAGTTTCATGCACTCGTTGAACACCCGCATCACGGTCGGCACCGGCGCGGTGTCGCAGTTGAAGAAGCGGGCCCCGAACACCTGCGTTGCAATGCAGATGTCGGCCAGCGTTACTGCATCGCCGTGGCAGTAGCGGCCGGTTTCCTTTTCTTTCGCGAGGTGCGCCTCGACGAACTTCAACGCTTCCATCACCCAGTACTGGCACCAGCGGGTGCGCGCGGCCTCGTCCACGCTGAGCTCTTTTTCCAGGTAGGTGCGGATGCGCGGCACGATGAGCGGGTGGCCGTCGCAGGCGACGATCTGCGCCAGCGCGCGCACGCGGGCCCGGCCTTTCGGGTCCCTGGGCAGGAGTGGCGGCTCCGGATGCGTCTCGTCCAGGTACTCGATGATCGCCATGGACTCGAACAGGGTCGAGCCGTCGTCGAGGACCAGCGCCGGCACGACGGCTTGTGCGTTCACGGCGCGGTACTCGGGCTTCAACTGCTCTCCCTGCAACAGGTTGACGGAGATCTCCTCCGCCTTTACGCCCTTCAGCGCGAGGGCGATGCGCACGCGGCAGGCGGCGAGCGAGCGCCAAAAGCCGTAGTACTTCATTTTTCCTCCCGTGTCACATTCGTGATTTGTGATTCGACCACCCACTCCGGTCTTACTTCGTGATTCACGACTCACCAAATGATAGGAATTTGCTTAGGGGGGAGCCAGTGAGCGCTCAAAATTATCGTGACGACCCGGCGCGAGCCCGCGTTGCACAGCCTCAGGCGACTAACTCAGAAAACAGGTTGGCCCCCGTACCCTCATCTTTTGGGCAGACGGTATCTGATAAGGTCGCGTTATGTCAACTTCGGGGCGGCTTTTACATCGGGCTGGAAATTTTTGCTTTGAAGATGTTCCATGGATCGTCTCCTCCTCGATTATTTAGCCGCCTCATTACCACAACGGACGCATCGGAGACCATGCCGTTTATGAGATCATTCTTTTTTCTTGCCAGATGAGCCTTTCCGAGGTAAATGGCTGTATGCCGCGTAGAGCCCGAGCCTCGGTAGAAGGCCTATGCTATCACGTCATCAATCCGAGCAATGCGCAGACCGAGGTATTCCATAAAGACGGTGATGACCGAGCATTTGTAGAGTTGATTGGGTTAGCTTGCGAAGGGATTCCGACGCGCGTTCTGCAAATTCACTCAACGGGATCGATCCCGGTCCGGTGCCACGAATGAAGCATGCAACCTCGGAAAAAATAGTAAAGGTCGGTGTCGTTGGCGGCGGATTCGGCCGAACTCACATATTGGCGTACAGAGCAACTCCCGGCGTGGAGATTACGGCATTCTGCCAGCGCACAAAGGCGGTGGCTGATCAAATCGCCCGGGAATTCGGCATCCCGCACGTGTTCACGGATTACCAGGAGATGTTGGCACAAGGCGGACTCGACGCGGTGAGCCTGACAACGCCGACAAATGTTCATCTCGCCATGGCATCCGAAGCGTTCAAGCACAGCGTCGCGGTTCTCTGCGAAAAGCCTCTGGCAATGAATCAGGAAGAGGCGGCGGAGATGTTAAAGCGAGCCGAAGAAGCCCACGTGATTCACATGACTTCTTTCAATTTTCGCTTTATCCCGGCCTTTTACCGGATGAAAGAACTCATGCAGGAAGGATACGTTGGCAACCGTGTCCTTCATGTGGAAGCGAGTTGGTTCTCGGAACGGCGGGCGGATCCCAACCTGCCGTTTGGGTGGCGCGATCAGAAAGAAGCCGTGGGTTTTGGCGCCATGGGCGACAGTGGAGTTCACTTGGTCGATCTAGTGCGCTGGCTTGCGGGCGATTTCAAGCGGGTCTGTAGCCAGCAGGCCATTTTTACCAAGGAGAGACCTCTGGCCGATGGTTCCGGGAAGCGAGAAGTCACGGTCGAAGATTGTTGTGTTTTCATTGGGGAACTAGCTGGAGGAGGATTGGTCTCATTTGCAGCGAACGCGGCGGCGCGTGGCAACGCCTATCAAGAGATTCGCATCTTAGGTAACCACGGTGTGCTGCGAGCTGCAGTCGATCGAACCAAGCCTGACTGGATGATCGGCGAGCTTTGGGGTGCTCAGGGCGACGGCGATACACAGCTTCTGCCTATTCCCGAACGGTTGAGGGAGGATTTGGTCCCTGCGGACCAGAGACGGGCTCCGCGAGAAGCTATTTTCGCCAATCTCACTCGCCTTCTCGCACAGAGTATTAGAACGGGAGAGCAACCGAGGCCTAGCTTTAGCGATGGACTGGAGGCCCAGAAAGTGCTGGATGCCGTCGAGAAGTCGGCTCAAACAGAAAGCTGGATGCCCGTCAATTGAATCACCCTCACCCTTCTCTCTCCCTCGTAGGGTGCCTTGCGCAGGTCCGACCCGGTGCAGATTAGTGATTGCACATCAATGTGCAGTAATGTACAATCACCTGCTGATGGAGGCGGACCGTATATGAAAAGTTTATCATTTACTGAATTCAGAAAGAGGGCGTCAGAAATTTTGACTCTCGTTGAAAACGGTGAAACAGTTCGTGTCATTCGCCACGGCAAGACAGTGGCGAAAATCGTTCCTGCTGAAACCGAGGAGAAAATTCCGTCATGGAAGCGGCCCGGTTTGAGGTTGGTCTGCCCCGGTGCATCGCTCAGCAGGGCGATTTTGCAGGAAAGGCGGAAGTCACGTTGAATGTTTTCTTCGATTCTTCAGCCCTCGCTAAACGATACATCGAAGAGAAAGGAAGCGATCAGGTTCAAGTCATCCTCTCTTCGGCTTCAGCGTTAGCCGTCTCGGTGATCTGCATTCCGGAAATCGTTTCGGCTCTGTGCCGCCGGCGGCGCGAACGCAAAGTTTCAACTCAAGAGTACCGAAATGCCAAGGCATCGGTACTTTCGGACATCGACGACGCTACTGTCATTGGGATTACTGAGGAAGTGATAGCTCAGGCGGTGGCACTGCTTGAGCAGTTTCCGCTCGGTAGTGCCGATGCCTTACATGTCGCCTGCGCCTCGGAGTGGTCGGCAGACCTATTCGTTTCTGCCGACGACCGTCAGTGTGCAGCCGCTAGAGCGCACGGTCTCCGAGTCGAAGCGATAAGAGTATAGCCCGGAGCGCAACCCGATCGCCACTGGAATAGATCCGGCGAATTGAACGGCTTCAACCGACAGCCTTGAACTTTGAATTGCCGCAAGGCTTCGAACGGAGCGAAGCGGTTGAACGTCTGGAACGATTGGAACTGGCTTTCAGTTTTGTGTCGGAGTTTTCTGGACAGGAATCGGCTAGCTCATTCCGACACCAACTTGACCAGGGCCAATCGTTAACCGAAGTAGGGTGTTTCTCTACGATTTCTCGAGGGTGCAAATTCGGCCTGAGATCCCGCTCTTGCCTTCACCTGAAAGATGTGTTGAATTTGACTCGAGAAAAGGAGGTCCCGGACGGAGCCGGGCCTGAGTTTCGTTGCTGAGATGGTTTATGAAAGCCGTCAGAGTAATTGCCCTGATCGCACTGATCGGTATCCCTAGCTCTTCTTTTGCCTGGTCGCGAGGCGGAGCCGTTGGCGTGAGACCCGGTTTTGCCAACAGAGCCGTTGTCGTTGGACCGGGTTTTGCCCACAGAACTGTTTTTGTCAGCCGCGGTTTTCCTGGTAGAGTTGCTTTCGTCAGACCTGGTTTTCCCGCACGTTTTGTAGGGCCCGCATTCGTTGGTGGATTGGCTACTGGAATAGTTCTGAATCCGTTCTTTCTTCCCCGATCCTTTTATTTTCCTGGGCCCCTTATTTATTATTATCCACCAAGCAGCGTTTTCGCTTCCGGTTATTATCCGCCTTCATACTCCTATGAGGTTGCACCACCACCGCCCTCTGCTCCGGCTCCGCCCGACGCCTACGGTCGCGGCTACTCCGAAGGGTACGCCCAGGGCTACGAAGAGGCCCTAAAACAGCGCGACAAAGAGCGCCACGAGGAAGGGAGAAAACGGGGTTACGAAGAAGGCTATGAGGCCGGCAAAGAAGCCCAGAATCCCTGATCTCGGTCCCGTGCAATCGCAACGGGGAAAAGTAGCCTGTCCCCTTTAATTTCCCTTCAAGCTCCCCGCCACCGCCGCCGAAGACCTCCTCGAGATCGTCATGCGGCGCTATGAGCGGGCCAGCACCCTTCTCGACGGGTTTGGAAACAATGTCGCCGCCGAAACAGCCTGACTAAAGCCTAGAAGCAAGGCCATGAGCAGGACGGGGCTCGTGAGTCGGTTTGTCTCTTTTTGCATTGAGGCCCAGCTTATCGGGGGAGGCACTTACCGTTGTAGTCGGGTAATGGAGAGGATATCGCCAGCACTAATCTGGATCACGCCTTGTTCGGACTCTAACAAAAAACTTCCTGAAGCATCCTTTTGCGTGATTTGCCCTTCCATAGGATTTGGAAACCGTCCGGTTTCCGGCCGAAGAGTAACCTTAACCCGATCACTGACTGCGAGGGCTTTCAGTGCATTTGCCAATGATTCGAATATCGCCATTGCCCCTCCTAAAAGAACACTCTCAAAAGCTGCATCATTTTGGCTTCGTGCTACTATTTTCATGGGGCAAACCTAGGTGCGATTATCGTCCTTGGCGCCGCTCTATCGCGCTCCGGCTGCAAAGTCGCTCTCTTTGATGAACCGCCATCCGGCCAGATTGGCTGCTCCCTCGTCATCGGATCCGCCGCTTACTCCTTTGATGTTTCCGACCATGATGTAGTCGTCTGCCGGGATGTACGTTTTTAGCTGGTTTAGAAAGCAATCCTTCGACATTTCCATGGGCCCAACGAAACTGAAAATGCGATGCCAGAGCGGAACGGTTTTAACTACCACCGCCCAGTTGCCGTTCAGCCCAACGATATGCCCTTGGGGTTTAAGACTGCCAACGCTGAAAATACTAATCGGACCACCGGAAACTTCCAGTGTATCATCGACATCAAATGCATAGATCTTCATATCAAGGTTATGGGCTCGGCTTCTTAGCTCTCTTTGGCATTCATGTGTCCTTCACCCAAGTCCGCGGCGATTTCGACCAACTGTTCCAGGGCGGCCTCCAGGTCTTCTAAGGAGTTTAAAAAGGACAGGCTACTTTTACTCCCAAATTTCAGCTCCTTCCTCGTTTAGCACCGGTCGACTCCGTGGACGTATAGTACTTTCAAGCCCAAATTGACTTGCTATGTTCTTCTGCCAGTCTGTTTCGCCAAAAGGTCTTTGGCAAACATTTTAACGGGTGACGCGCTTTCGCGAGGTAAGGATTGAAAGGAAGGCATCGTAGTCTTGAGCTTTATGAAAGATACTGGCGCGACCATTTCCTCGGTTGATCACATGATAGACAAAGCCAGCTTGTTGCCCGCACGGGATTCTCGGCATGCGCAGCCTCTATCATATTGCAACGTGCAATCGCAACGGGGAAAAGTAGCCTGTCCCCTTAATTTCCGCATGGATCATACGACAACCTGTGCCAGCTCACGGTACCGGCACAATGCGTTGGCCAATTTCATCTGTCGCGGTGTGGAACAGTCGGGCACGAACAGGTGTGGGCTTGCCACAAGAATCACCGCACACTGAGCCCGCGAGGTTGCGACGTTCAGGCGATTCAGGCTGTAGAGAAACTCGAGACCACGCGGTGCTTCTTCTGGGCGCGATGTCGCCATCGAGTAGATCACGACCGGGGCCTGCTGGCCTTGAAACTTGTCTACCGTCCCGACGTTGACGCCAGTATCCTTCAGCCGGTCAGAGAGACGGCTCACCTGCGCGTTGTAGGGTGCGACGACGAGAATCTCGTCGCCAGTCGTCTGCTTTGCGACGCCGTGCTCATCGATCCACTGTGCGCCCGGAGCCGTCAACTTCGTGACGATGTCCTCGACTGCCTCCACCTCTTCGTCAGAAGCGTTGCGATTGCCGTCATGGTCCACCTCGAGTACCCATAAGCCGCTCCCGGTGAATGGGCCGCCAGTGAGTTGCTGCTTTTCCAGGCCAGGCTTCGATGTCAGGCGGCGTTCGTAGAACACCTCTGAAGTGAACTCACAGATACTCGGCGCGAGGCGCCAAGTGACCGGCAGGAAGATTCCGCGATCGGCCGGAATGGTCTGGTGTTCGCCAAGAATGTGCTGGAGCGCGGAGGCATTTACGCCTTCGGGGTGGCTCCCCTTCTTGGGCTGCTCGAGCTGTTGCGGATCGCCGAGCAATACGATGCTTCCCGCGGCTTGGGCGACGGCGAGCACATTGGCCAGCGACATCTGTCCCGCCTCATCAACGAACAACACATCGACCGCCTCAGCAAAATCCTCCCTGGCCCAAAGCCAAGCGGTTCCACCAAGGATATTGGCCGTGCCATCGTGGAGTAGCCTCAGAGCTTCCCCGTTGTCTTCCACCTCGGTTACCACGCCGCCGGTATTGGATTCTTCCTCCCGCTCACCGACCTTCTGCGCCAGTCTTGTAGGGATGCCACTCGTCGCAGACATCGTGGCGATATTGTCCAGCAGGTTCCGAATGACCTTATGGCTCGTTGCCGTGACGCCCACACGCTTTCCCTGCTCAACGAGCGCGCAAATCATTCGCGCGCCCGTGAAGGTTTTGCCAGCACCGGGCGGACCTTGAATAGCCAACACCGTGTTGTCGAGTTCGCTTGCGATACGGACCGCGAAGTCCACCGCCGACTCCGTATCGCGGGCGACGAATGGAACAGTACGAAGCATCGGAGGATCCGCACGCAGCAGCCGCTGAACGAGCGTTGCGTCGGCACCGGTGGCAACACGCTCGCCAGTCCGAAAGATCGCATCCTCGAGGACCTCGGTCGACACGTGACTGTGTGCAAAGAGCGCTGTCGGATGGGTCTCGGCGTGCTTCTTTCCTTTACGGACATCCAGCGTTCGCGCGCTCCGGTCTGCCTGAACGACATCACCAAATTTGGCGCCGTCTGTCAGCTTCACGTCGTCGCCGCCCCGAATCTCCATTTCCTGAGGCGGGTATCGGTAGCGATCGACGACCGAACCCGTGGGTTTACCGGTCCTCTTGTTGAGCACGACCTCCACGCGTTCGACAAACTCGAGGCCGGCAACCGCGCTCGGCTCGTCGAAGAGATCTTCCTCCGGCATCTCGACCAGACGGTAGTACTCCCACCAGCCAGCCTTGGCTTCTCGGCGATGCCAGTCGAGTAGGTATGCGAGCCGCCAACGTGACCACTGCTCCGGCGTGCGTTCCGATTTCTCCGCAGGCACGTCAGCGAGCAATCGCTCTCGCAAAGCCGCCACTCGCTGTTCCCGCTCGTTTAGGGTTTCCGAGGCTTCCGCTTCCTTCGGAGGCGGTCTGGGAATTTCGATGCCTTTGCCAATCAAACCCGTGCGCTCAGTTTCCAGCCAATCGCGCAGTCGCAGGGTCGATAAACAGTCGTCGGCGTTGTAGCCCTCGACCGCTGACCGCACCTCCGGCGTGACGATGTCGAAGCGACCGAGTTCCAGTGCTTGCTCCATAACGCGAAGGCTACGGTTTGCGTCGAGCAACGGGACGGAGCGGGTAAAGCCGTAGAACTGCTCCATGTTCTTGATGGAGTAGCGCTCCACCCCGGCCCGCAGGCTCTGTCGGACGACGTGATAGAGATCCACGAACCGCCCGGCACGCAGCAGGCGATCAACGTCCTGTTCGCGGACCGCGTAACGGCAGGACAGGCGCTTGAACGCTGACGGCTCGTATGGCGCGTAGTGATATACGTGCATGCCGGGATCGCTGGCCCACGCTGCCATGATGAGGGACATGATCGAGTCAAATGCCGCGCGTTCCTCCTGCTCGGTCTGCGCCCAGAACGCTCGATAGACCGGCTCGCCCCTCTCGCCGAGGCTCACGACGCCAAAGAGGTACTCTCGTCCGCCTTCGCCCGCGAATGGGTCGCCTTCGAGATCCAGAAACAGGTCGCGAGGCGACGGCTCCGGCAGCCGGCACAGGCCTTTCTCCGGCTCGATTGGCTGGACTATCTCGAAGACCGGCTGTTGCGTCTCTCGGGCGACGAGCTGTAGGCGAGCTTGCTCGCGCACGCGCTCGAACGTGGCTGCGGCGCCGCGCTTAGGTTTGAATTTCAGTGGCAAGGGCATCTCTGCGAGTGCCGCAAGCGTCGGGATGTTGCGCGCCTCCAATTCGCTCCGCTGAAGGCGAGAGATGCCGGCCACCAGAGACAGGTGATCGTCCGTTCGCCGCTTCTGACTGCAGACGCTCGACCATGGGCAAACGTCGCAGTGGTCCACGGGCTCTGGGTAATTCGCCGCCGCAAGGACGTCGTCGTCCTCACCAACCGTCTCCTCAAGCCGCCCGCGGATCAGGCGAAAATAGGCGGCGTAGTCGTCCACCCGATACTCGTGAACGGGCGCGGCTGTGTCTGGCGTGACCACATAGAAACGCTCGGGCGGGCGGCCCTGAATGCGCGCCAGCATCTCGCAGTAGAGCCCGAGTTGAAGAATGGTCCCACCACGCGTCTCGCGCGCGAGCTTCGTATCGGCGACCTCGTATGCCCAGGCGCCGAAGGCACTGGGAACATCAGTCCTCAGCAGAACGTCTGGACGGCCGTACCAATTCCCATCCTCGAGCGCCCCCTGGACGATAGCGTCGGCTCCTGCGCGCATGGCATCCACCGTGCGCGCGACCGCCTCGGTTCTGTCCCTGAACTCTGCGAGATTGACGATGCGCCGACCGGCGCCTTCAAGAGCCTCGACGTACTGGTGCTCGTGCTCCAGGCCGCGCGCAAAGAGCGCTTCAAGGACAGGATCGTAGAAGTAGGGACGGGTCCGTTTGCCATACGCCTCCCCGAGCTCCAGTGCCGTACGGTGTCGGCAGTTCAGGAAGTTGGAGAGGTCCGTCGCCGAAAGAACGATCTGGTCTGAGATGTTTCGCATTTTACCTATGTTCGGCTCGGCACCTTTTCAGGAACGTTCGCCTCTCAGATCCAGAGATGTGAGGTGATTGCATGCCAGGTGATTACTCAGATCACTTGCCGATAAGCGAATGTGTTCCGAATCTATTTTCATGTCCCATTTCATCCAGATGTCAACACATTACGATAGTCGCTTTATTCTCCTTCGCCGAATACCTCGCAGCTTGCTGCGAGGATGAAGGTGAGGAGAACCCTCCGTAGGCTTGGCGAAGGAGGGTGGAACGGCTTCGGAGAATTTCGCAAAGATACCTCGGAGCTTTGCTCCGAGGAGCTCGTCCGCAATCCTGCGCCTCGCGCCTTCCTACGTCGCACGCACTTTCAGGCGCAGTCCTTCTTTTTTTTGCAGGTACGCGACGATCTCGAAGAAGTTGCGAGCCTGAGGATTGCCTTTGGGGCCGAGCATGCGCATAAGGCTCTTCGGCGACTTCTTGGTGACGATCGCGAGCTTTTCGAAACCAACCGTGGCGTTGATGTAGTCACGCAAAACAGTCTTGCCTGTTTCCACGTCTCCCAAGAGTAAAGCGTCAACAGCCTCTTTCAAAAGCGCTTCACGGAACGCCGCATCGCGACGAGCGCGTTCCTGAATAGTTTCTTTGAAGTCTCTAGTTAACGGCATTTTCAGTTCTCCTCTTTTTTTCGGCGTCGGTAATCGGCCCACAGCGTCTGGGCGCGCCGTATGTCATTTTGTTGGCGTTTCTTGGTTCCGCCGCCGAGCAAAATCACTAGACCATCGCTATCCCGACCAAAGTAGATTCGATAACCCGGCCCGAAGTCGATGCGGTATTCTTGAAGCCCGCCGCCAACGCTCTTTGCGTTGGACAAATTGCCCTGTGCCATTCTCGTGAGTGCTATTGTCACCTTGGCCGCCGCCTGGGCATTAAGGCTGTCAAACCACTTCGCGTACGGAGAGCTACCGTCTTCTGAGACATATTCACGAACCTCAATCACGGCTAATGGTAACACATACGTTACTTAACTTCCACCAGCCAAAGATTTTCATTATTGACGTTTGGAAAGACATGGTGCGACGGAAAAATTGGAGCGGCTTCCGCATCGAATGACCGAGCCCTTTGACGCTTTGAACGGCTTGAACGGAGCATAGCGGTTGAACGCTTATTATTTGCCTGTTGTCTATCAAATTGAGAGCCACCCTATGGATCACTACGGCATTTCATCTGGACACCTCAAGCAGCAAATACCAGCGATTCGGCATTAAACAATATGCCGCGATCCGTATATTGGTACGCTCGATGGCTTCGCTGAGAATTTTCTCAAAGGCACGATAGTCTGCGGGTTTTTCGAACAGCGGCAACCGACTGACCGTCGGTTTAGGACACGGTAACGCTATGCCACCAGGTGCAAGACGAGGGCGTCGCGGCATTTCGACATGGCATCCATCGTATCTAGACTGTCAAGAAAAGACTCCCGACCCCTTTTCTGTTCCTCTTTTCTTACTGTTGCCTGTTGCCTCACGCCTCATGCCTGTTGTCGGTGCCAGAAATAGCCGGGAAGGAAATGGACGATTAGCGCGGGGCTATCAACCTACAGCAAAAGACCCGTTTGGCGGGAAAAAAGGACGGAATTCCAAAGATTGTAATGGTCGTTATGCCTGACCCCATGCCTTGCGCATTTCGGAAGCAGACTTGGCAGAGACCCGCTACGACTTGGCGGACGTAAACGAGCTATTTCGGCTCGGCGAGCGCGCGTCAATTTTCTTCCACCTTCCTGAATACTCCAACGCCTTCCTTGGAATGAGTCACAAACGGCCCTTTTTGAGGGGTACTTAGAGGTCCAAACAGGGCGAGATCGGCGTTTATAGGGCTTCTGCGAAAGCCGTTTTCAAAAGACACGGAGGCCCAGCGAAGAAATCTAAGACAGAATTCGGCGAAATCCGCGCAGAGCTTGGTCAAGAACGCCGCCCGGCCGACAAGGTAAGATTCTCTCGACTGATACAAATGTGACCCGCGCCGTGCTTGCTGACCAAATCTTCAACCTGCTTCACCAACGGTTTGCGCGCGTCGAGATATTCCTTGCGCGGCGGTGAAAACCAAGAAGAAAAGGTTCGCGTCCCCTTTTCCCCCTCCCCAAACAAGATTTGTGAACTATTTCACTAAGTGATACATTACCAATAATGAAGCAAGTTTTCATGACGCGTCAGTTCAGTCGATGGCTCGGTAAAACTGATCTTTCGATTGAGGCGCTTTGCAGGAGTGTTGAGGAGATGGAGCAAGGGTTGATCGATGCCAATCTTGGCGGCGGAATCATAAAAAAACGCGTGGCGCTGCCGGGTCGCGGCAAAAGGGGCAGTACACGCACCTTGGTTGCAACGAACAGTGTAAATCGGTGGTTCTTCGTATTTGGGTTTGAAAAAAACGATAGAGACAATATCAACGCAAAGGAGTTAAGCGCGCTCAAAGCTCTTGCTTCTGATCTTCTCCGACTCGGACTGTCTGAATTGTCGGCCGCTGTATCGGCAAAAACGTTGCAGGAGATATGCCATGAAAACTAAAACACAAGCGAAAAGTCGAATTTTAGAGGCTGTTCATGAGACGGCCGCCGATCTCCATTCGGCCGGATTCATTAGCAAACGTCGAATGCGAGAGTACGACGCGCTCTGTCTCGCTCCGATACCGCGCTACTCGCGTAAAAAGATTCGCGCTTTGCGCCAACGGCACCGTATCAGTCAAGCGGTACTGGCGACGGTTTTAAACACGAGTCTTTCAACCGTGCGTCAATGGGAGATCGGCGCCAAGCAGCCAAGCGGGCCGTCTCTGAAGCTTCTCGACCTCCTCGACCGTAAGGGATTGGAAGCTCTTATCTAGTAACACTCGGCTTTGGTTCGGCACCGCTAACTCGGATAGTCATTTCGAAGACATCTCAACTGGCATGCTCTGTGCGATTATCTTTGGGCATGCGTCAAATTGCCTACGATAACGTGCGAGCCTGTCCAAATACGCCTGGTAATCGCGCTGCTTTAGTGTCTTGACGATTGCAACGTCTTGAACAACTGGAACTACTTGGGAGCGGAGCGGCTATTTGGCCGCGTATTACCTTGAACCTTTGAACGAGCCTTGATCCGATGACGACTTGAATGGAGCAGAGCGGTTGAACAGCTTGAACCTTTTGAACGTTCCGGTTCTCACTCTTGCCTGTTGCCTCGCGCCTAATTGAACCTTGAACCGCGTCAGCCGCAAACAATCGCGGGCGCCTTACCGTGCATTCCGCTCTAGTCGAGGTGAGGCGAAGTTGTCAAGATTCGCAAGAATAGAAAGTTCGACCCTAATGACTTCTCTCAAAAGTATCGACGACGAACTAATTGCCTTTTCTCGCGATATTTATGAACAGCTGTTTTCGCTTGCCCGTATGTGAAACCCGGACTTTTCAAGTGTTCGACGCATTCAATGTATGCTTTCTCCGTAGCCCCAAATGCGTTTAGAATCTGGTCATACTCCGATTGCGATGTGAGGGAGGCTCTGTTGCGGTTTGAGAAAACCCGAAAGCCGTACTGTGGATCTACAGATCCTGCCAGCGCGGGCAACGGATCCCTCATGCGCCTGGCACCGGCTCCGCTGTTCTTTGTTCGAGATCCCAAGAAAGCGATCGAGCTTTCCGGCAAGAGTTCACGCACTACTCATGGTGCGTCCACATGTGTGGATGCTTGCCGTTATTTCGGTGGGCTGATCGTAGGTGCCATTAACGGCGCCGGCAAAAAGGAACTGCTGGGGAATCATTACTGCCCAATTAAGGACTACTGGAAGAAAAACGCTTTCGTTCCAGAGATCGCAGCCGTTGCTGCTGGATCATTCAACAAACGAAACCCGCCCGTAATTCGTGGAACAGGTTATGTCGTTCAGTCGCTGGAAGCCGCCCTTTGGGCCTTTCACCGCAGCGAATCATTTCGCGAAGGGTTACTGATGGCCGTCAATTTGGGAGACGACGCCGATACGACGGGCGCCATTTACGGCCAATTAGCAGGCGTTTTCTACGGCGAGCAGAGTATTCCCAAGCTTTGGCGGGACAATCTCGCGCATCGCGCCTTAATCGAATCTTTCGCAGATAAACTGCTAAAACTCGTGGTTAGAGGCGTGCCAAAATGACGAATCAACCTATAAAGCACTGCTACTGGGTGGTTCAAAGCAAGTTTTTGGCTGGCGAATATCCGCGTGACCGCGACGCAGACTCCTCACGAAAGAAGATTGATGCTTTGGTCGGTGCAGGGGTCACTGCCTTTATTGACCTGACCGAGAAAACCGAGGGGCTACTGCCATATAAGGAATATCTCCAGGCGCACAAGGGAGTGTCCTATCAACGATTTCCGATACGGGATATTTCGGTGCCGCGCTCGAAAAAGGTAACAGTATCGATTCTTGATGCCATTGACTCCCACATTTCACAGGGCAGGACCGTCTATGTTCACTGCTGGGGAGGTGTCGGTCGAACCGGACTGATCGTCGGCTGCTGGTTGACGCGAAACTGCGGCGATGGAAAATCCGCTCTTTTGCGCCTTCGTGAACTTTGGCAGCAGTGTCCCAAGTCGGTTTCTAGAATCTCACCTGAGACACGCGAACAAGAACGCTACATCATGAATTGGAAGAACACACCTTAATGGGGAAGGAGACTTGTCAGGGGCGGGGAAAATTCACTTTTTGAAATCTCCCATGGCCTTGAACCTGATGGGTGACTGGTACGGACCAGGCTCCGACACCGACTGATTGAAAACAGGGACGCGTCAACCAGAGATCACTGACCCGACGAGTTGAAAAAGAGGGAATAACGAGATTTGTTCTCGCAGGTAAGGTCTTGCCTCTTGATCACCGCCTTCGAATGGTGACCGCTTTTTGTTCCCACGGCCGGAGTTGCCTTTCGCGAGAATAGGGTCCGTCCTCACCTAGGGGACCGGGGCGCCTTTCTGCTGATACTCGAATAGCGCGAAAGAGATTGAGCCGTCAAGAATCCTGAAGCCCCCTGGCCCCAAGCAAGCAGAACTTGTATCGTGTTCTCGGTACAGCGCCCTGAATTGCTACCAAGATTGTTATGTCTGAACTCATACCCCCCCATAAAAGTCAGACCCCGGAGACGACGACCATCAAACGGGAGTATACAAAAAGGGTACGCTCGTCTAGGATGAAGGCTATGCTAGACAACTTCCTGCAGATTCTTCCAGAAGTCATTTTCGACGCCGCCGAGAAATTGGGCGGGCGTTGCACGGGCCGTTTCTACGCGCTCAATGCGCTGGAAAACCGTGTGTACGACATCGAGATGGAAGAAGGCCCGCACGTCATCATCAAATTTTACCGCCCCGGCCGCTGGAGCCGCGCCACCATTCAGGCCGAGCACGATTTTCTGAAGGGCCTCGAAGCAAGCGAAATTCCTATCGTCTGCCCGCTCACGGACAACAAGGGACAAAGTATTTTCGAAATTAGCGGAGTGATGTTCACAATCTTCCCGAAGCGTCCAGGGCGACTTGAGCCGGAACTGACTACGGAACAGCTCACGCGCCTGGGAAGGTTCATGGCTCGCCTTCATAACGTCGGGGCGACGGTAAAAGCCGCCCCCCGGTTACGGCTTGACCCTCAAACTTATGGGCGGGACCCTTCGAAGTTCTTAAAAGACGGAAACTTCGTTCCGATGGAACTCGCAAGTCGCTTCGAAACGATCGTAGCGCAGATCTGCGACGCAATTACTCCTCGTTTCAAGGACGTCAAGTATGTTCTGCTCCACGGGGATTGCCACTCCGGAAATATTTTGTGGAATAGAGACGATCCGTACTTCATCGATTTCGACGACACGCTCTACGCACCTCCCGTTCAAGACATCTGGATGCTCACGGGCGGAGACGATGACTACGGGAAAGAGCAAAGGCGTATCTTGCTCGATGCCTACGAACAGATCAGAACTTTCGACATGACGACGATGCAGCTCATCGAGCCGTTGCGGGCGCTTCGCATGATTCACTTTTCCGCGTGGATCGCGCGCCGCTGGGCAGACAGCGCTTTCAAAATGGCGTTTCCTGCCTTCGGTACCGAGCACTATTGGCAGGAGCAAATCGAAGGGCTCGCGCTGCAATTAGAAAAAATGCAATACCACACGACCGACCTCTACCGTTGAACAGTGGCCGATTCTTAAACACAGCGGTTTCGCCGAAAATTCTTAGCTTTTTCCCGGCGTCTTGATCATCCAGTCTTCACTACCATACGGTCGGCTTCGCTGCGCGCTTGACCGCATGTCCTCTAACTCCGATTCTCGCTCTGGCTCGTTCACGAATTGAATCCAGTCCTTTGGTCGCTCCATCGGCCATTGACTCAAAATTTCACATGACTTTTCATTCTCCCGCGATAACCGCCACAGACTCGACCACTACCAGTATTCCGCCCGTCCAACTAACCCGGGCCGCACAGCGTTACGCTCCACATATCTGGCGACCGTAAGAAAATGCTCGTCGGTCTGAACCGGAAAAGACTTGAATCGCCCCTGATATACCGGCCCGCTACCCGACGAATGACGGTGTGCATGCCAGCGTTGCGTATGCGTTACGGTGATCCATCGCATCACCTCGGAAAGCTCTCCATCGTCGCGCGGCCACAACAGCAAATGCCAGTGATTCGGCATCAAACAATACGGCGCAATCCGTATATTGGTTCGCTCGACGGCTTCGCCGAGAATTTTCTCAAAGGCACGATAGTCTGCGGGTTTTTCGAACAGCGCCAACCGAGTAACCCGTCGGTTTAGGACATGGTACGCTATGCCACCAGTTGCAAGACCCCAGGAGCGTATTCACACCACGATCTCCAGATGGAGCTCATCTGCCACGCGGGGAGTTGTTTTGCGCCCCCCGTTCTTCATCAAATCGACCATACCTGCATCGGTCAAGCTCCTGACATCTTGATAGACCCTCTTAAAGTCACGATGCGCAAGTGCGGCAAGCTCGTTGATGGAACTGGGGTGGCGCTTTCGGATCAAACGGATGAGCTCAAGCTTTTTCGGAGTCAGGAATCGTCGGAGAGCCTCCGGACTGGTGAAAAACAGTCTGTGCCCTTTGGGCTTCACTTTTTTCCCTGCCGCTGCGGCTTTGGCCGTCTCCGCCACTTCGTCCAGCGTCTCATCGAAATTGCGAATGCCGATCTTTACTTTCCTGACTTTCATTGTCCTCTTCTCCTCAGGGCTGAAACGTCGGCTCTAAAGTCCGAAATCAAACGGTCAATCCCTCGATAGGTGTACGGACCTTCTTCCCCCAACACATGGCGATGGTGTCCTTTCGGCCAGTGATTATCGTAACCCACGACCCGTTCTCCTTCGGGGGAAATTCGCTGCTTCAAGACTTTGTTTTGGCCAGAGTAAGTGACGAGAGCCCCCGGTGAATCCTCGGGTTCATCTTTCTTCCCGTTGCCGCATGAATATCTGTAAAACGGCTGGAACGACTGGAACAAACGGCTTCTTAGCCGTTTTGCATGGCGCCCGAGCTCGCATCTGTCTCATGCTATTTGTCAATTGCTATAATGTTTCCGGAATCGCTCGCTCGACGCTACCGGATTATCAAGAAACAAAACCCCAGCACGGCCCCCCTTTTTATTCTCCTTCGCCGAATACCTCGCAGCTTGCTGCGAGGATGAAGGTGAGGAGAACCCTCCGTAGCCTTGGCGAAGGAGGGTGGAAGGGCTTCGGAGAATTTCGCAAGATACCTCGGAGCTTTGCTCCGAGGAGCTTCATTACAGCTGTTACAGCCGCAACGTCCCTCAGCCCCCATATCCCGATTTGTGTGCAACTTGGTATCTAATGGCCGGGCAGCGGACCCCCGCCGGCGATTTTTTTGAAAAGATCCACGTCTTCGGGATTGCGAGGAAGCTTCTTGATGATGACATCGAATTCGTCCGGCATAATAGGAGAAGGCGTTTCGCCGGTGACCGTCTTAAAGCCTTTGAAAAACTCCGGATCTCTGTAGGCAGCAGTGATCGCATCCCGCAGGATCCGATTCCGCCCCGGAGGCGTGCCCGGCGGAGTGATAAAGGTCGCGCCGACCATACTGAAGGACCGGTAGATATCCAGCAGCAGGCGCTCCTTATCCGTCTTGGCAAACGATTCGAGTTCGGGCAGATCAGCAAAGTGAGGATGCCTGCTGCTTTTGGGAATCTGCAAGATTGAGTGAACGTCAACGAGCTTCTTTTCGATCCATTCGGGACTGCGCTGCAGCAACGAGGGGACAGCGCTCACTCTGGCGTCGACTTCGCCGCGCAAGAGCGCTTGATCCATCTCCGGTCCTGAGTATCCGGTGATGAATTTGGGCTCCTTCAGGCGCAGAATATAGGCGAACAATCGGCCCAATGTATAGATTGTATGGCCCACCGATTGCCCGCCGATTCTTATTCCGGAAGTGGCGCGGAGACGGTCCAACGTGCCCAGATTGGCCTCTTTTCTCGTGAGAAACACGTAGTGATCCTCGGACTCGGCGCTGCCGAAGTACGTAAATTTGTCGAGTTCGTAATTCACGCCGGGTTCTTTCAGAACTGCTGCCAAGATGAAGCCGCCCGGAGGAGATCCGATGATCAAACCGTCCGGCTGAGCGGTTCGGTAGATATGATTTGCGACCTTCCGGCCTCCACCGCCCGGCATATATTCCGTCACGATATTCGGCTGTCCGGGAATATGTTTCTTCAAGTAGGGTAATATGGCCCTGTGCCGCAGGTCTCCCAACCCCCCTGGTTCTCGGCCGCTGATCACTGTGATGGTCTTGCCTTGGTAAAAAAACTCTTGGGGCAAAGCCTGGGATGGTTGGCCCAAGAATATGCACAACGTTGCCCACATGACGGCGCCAGCCCGGACATCAAGTTTGCATTTACTTGCTTTCATCGGTCGTCCTCCTCAGACCAAATCGGTCCGCGATACCTGTGAGGCCGCCCAAAAAAAACTCCAGCGGGAATATTCTCTGCAAGCCATACCAGCCTGGGTCCCTGGATAGCTCGTCTCAACGACGTCTGTCAACCGCACCGGCTCGCATGTGCAGATCCGGAGACCAGAAGAACCATCTGTGGGTGATGAGACTAACCCTACCCCTCCCGTGAAAAGGTGCATCTAAACGAAACATCTTTGACAAAGCTTTTCATGAGTAACCCCATTCTCCCCCTCACCATTTTGTGCAATTGACGACTCCCCGGTCCGGTGATATCTCTCGGCCGAAAAAAGGGTGGTTAATTTTCTATACAGAGCGAAAGCGCGCGCTGAAAGATCCACGACGATAACTCCGCAACGCTCTACGCATGTAGGCACTTGGGCAAAAAGCAAGAAAGCGAAATGGCGACAAAGATGGAAACACTACGGATAATCGACGCTGACACTCACGTTGACGAAACTGATGCGACCTGGGAATACATGACCCCGGAGGAGCAAGGCTTTAAGCCCACGAAAGGGTCTGCTCCCGATCCCGATCCGGCCCGCCCGCCTTTCCCGTACTGGTTGATAGACGGACACAAGGAGCGTAGGTCGGCACGCAGCGACGCCAAGTCCAAGACCACGGTCGAAACGCGGGAACTCCTCGATGTAGAAGCGCGTCTGAGGCACATGGATGAGCTCGGGACCGAAATCCAAGTCATCTATCCGACATTGTTCATCAGCGATCCGGCAGTACGGCCGGAGGTGGAATTGGCCCTTACCCGCAGCTACAACCGATGGCTTGCGGATCGCTGTGCTCTCTCCAAGGGTCGCCTGCGCTGGATCTGCATACCTCCCCTCAAGACGAAGGACAAGGCAGTGGAGGAGCTGCGCTGGGCCAAGGATCACGGAGCCTGTGGTGTGTCTAAGAAGGGGGACCAGGAAGCGGGCCATTACGCGGCCGAAGATTATTTCTTCCCCCTCTATGAAGAGGCGGAGCGGCTGGACCTGCCGATCTGCTTCCATACCGGGACTGGCACCGCCCTGGAGCGTCGCTGGTTACGCGCTGCCGCCCCAACGTTCCTCCGCAGCAAGGCTACGGCCATTACCGGTATCCACTCATTCTTGGAACGTGGAATCCCGGCGATGTTCCCGAAACTTCGGACCGGTTGCATCGAGGCGAGCGCCTCATGGCTTCCCTTCGTGGAGCACACCATCAGGCGGGCGGAGAAGAAGCATACCCCCCGTCAAGTCCCACCCAAAGACATCTTCACTATGAACCGTATTTACGTCGCTTGCCAGATGGACGAAAATCTCTCCTTGGTCTTCCAGTATATCAGTGAAGACAACCTGCTCGTTGGGTCCGACTACTGCCACGAGGATCCTTCCCAGGAGCATGGCTTCATCATCCCCTTACAGCAGGCCGCCGACCGGGGAGAGATCCCAGATTCGGCGGTACGGAAGCTAGTTTACGACAACCCTAAGACCTTCTATGCCCTCTAGCTGCGGCGCAGCGCGGCAGTTCGCCAACGTTCGCTATTCCCCGCTCTGCTAAACCCGAATCAATCACACATCTTCGAGTTGATGACGGTGCCACCGTGTAAGCGTATGAGGCCCCGGCTCGAAGCGTCCGTTATGATTCTCAGGGCTAAAACAACACGCACCGCTAGCCCCTTCTAGCCTGACGCCAGATTCCAGATAGTCGATCGCGCGGGACGGATCACCTCCGGCAGCGTTTAGAGCCGTTGCGCAATGTGCCAGGCCGTCCCAACCGAAGGCATGATTTGCGGTCGGTACTTTTACACCGTTCGCCTCCATCTCCTGAAAAAACTCACTCTGTGCCGCCGTTTGATGGCCGTTCCGATGGAACATGTCGACGAACCAGCACTCACCCGGATAATCGCTCAGGATTTCCAAGAAGCTCTCTCTCAAGAGCGTACGGCCGAACAAAATCGGAATTCCCGGCGAAATGCTTCTGATCATCCCCAAAAGGCGCACGGCTTTCGGCTCGCTGGAAAAAATAACGTAAATTAAGTCGGGCCGCCACTCGCGTGAGATCTGAACGCCTTCTTCGAACGATACCGGCTGGGATCGGCTGTCCACCCCGTGTGCTCCCAACGCATCCCTCATGCTAGAAGCTACTCGGCTTTGAAACTGCGTCTGGTCATGGAGCAGCAGAACCCGTCGCCACCGGATTCTCTCGATGCGCGCCGCCACGGCGGCCGTCGTCTGGCTGGTCGGCAGTCCAATATGAAACACCTGTCTCCGCCTTTGCCAAACCGCCGGATTGTTATTGGCGACGAAGCACAAGAGATTCATTTTTGCAGCGAGTTCTCCCAGGCGAGTTGACTCGAAAACGTTGGTCGTCCCGATCACGGCCGAAATTTTATCTCGCCAACGGGCGAGCTTTCTCTCAAGATCGCCGTGGCCTCGCCGGAAGACCTCCTCGGAAACGACGATGTCTTGATTACCGGCCAGCGTCTGCCCCAATAAGCGAGCCCCGAGCGCTTGATCTATGGTCGAAGGATCGTCCCTCGCCGGCCCCAATAGAAGAATGTTCACAAAGCCTGCCTCTCTAACGTGAACCCAAAATGGGAACTAAAAGAGCCTCGGTATCCAGCGCTTAACACGCTTGGTGTAGGCAACGTAGGGCGCGTCTAAAGCGCAAGCTAAATTCTTTTCGTCGGCAAGCACGCGAAAGTGAAACCAGATCGCAACCAGTAGAGTGATCAACGCACCGAGCCAAGATTGGAGAGTGAGAGCCAGCCCAGTGAGAAAAATGATATGGCCGAGATACATGGGGTTGCGGGTGTAGGCGTAGAGGCCGCTATCGACCAATCTCTCCCCCGGAACATCCGGGCCGGGACCGCCGCCGCCGCGCGTCATCCGATACTTCCCGCACATGCGATACTGTAAGTAGCCCCAGAGCAGCAGCGGCAAAAACCAGCGGTTTACATCAATGCGCCCGGCATGCGTCAGCAATTCCCACGCAAGAACAACCAAAGGATAGATGAGAAAAGTCCTGACTGGAGTACGCCTGAAAAACCGCATGATATCGGTCGAGAGACATCAAAAAGGGGTCGGGAGTCTTCTCATGAACGTTTTCGGCGACCGCGGGAATCCATCGTCGCTTCAAGCCCAAGTTGTCTCCCAATTTTGATCACACAGTCTTCACAGCCAAACCGTCGCCTTCGTTGCGACCAGTTAAGAACTACCGGTTAGTGCGCGGCATTCGTTTAATTTTAGAGGCTTATTTGCAGCCTCAAAAGCCGGGTCTAAGCTCTTAAACGATGCCTTTATGCTACGTCCTATTGTCAAATCAATAGCTTGCGCCGGCCGACCCGAAGTTTGCCCGTCTGAGATTCTGCCTCTCCTCGTGTCGCAGCCTGTCAGTAAAGCTCCGTCTTCAGGCGCTCGGCATATTTCTCGTTGTAATCCCTGGCGTAGGCAGCATCCTTGCCGTCGCGGGCGGCGGCGAAGTCGCCATGGCTCGGCGCACCGCTCGGCCGCGCCGTCGCCTCCCACAGCTTCGCCCGCACGAAGGCTTTGGGACAGTGATTGAAGGCTTGTTCGACAGCAACGACCATGACCACGCGCGGCGGCTTGCCGCCCACCTCGAATCGCTTCAGTAACCCCGGGTCCGTGCTGATCGTCGCACTGCCAGTCACCCGATAGGTTTCGTTCGATCCCGGGACCATGAAAACGATACCGACCTTCGGGTTGACGAGCAGGTTTTTCATCCCGTCGATGCGGTTGTTACCTGGCCGGTCGGGAATCAGCAGTGTGCGGTCGTCGAGCAGTTGCACGAAGCCCGGCGCATCGCCCTTGGGCGAACAGTCGATGCTGGTTTCGTTCGAGGTCGCAAGCACCAGAAACGGTGACGCCGCGATGAAGGCGCGTCCGACCTCGGTGATGTGGTCGGTTTCCTTGGTGGCGATGTGGGGCAACGGCTTGGCATAAATCTTCGCGAGATCGTCCAGCGAAGTAACAGTGTAGGCATCGTTCCGGTTTATCGTATCCATGTCATATTTCCTCTCTGTTCGGTGACGGGTGGCAGTAGTCTTCGGTCGACGAGTATGGTGGTCAATATAATTGTCGTTTGGAAACTCACAATTTGAAACACTTACCGCTTTGATCGGCGAGTTGTCAATGAGTTTGCAGCGGGATCAAACGAGATTAGTGGCTTTCCTGGATTGTGATCCGGCGCGGGAGCTTCTCGACTCACAGCTCCAGGCCTAGCGGACCGCTCGTTAGTGTCAGGCTTGCGTGTTGCGTCATGACCTCAGTTGCTGAAGTAGAGCTTTCCAAATATTCTCACCGCGAGCTGCTGCAAACGCGGAGTACAGCCGGCTAATGACCGAAAAGCTTTTGGAAATTTTCGAAAGAAATGTCCTTTGCCGCTGATTATCTCGAACGATCACATGGTAGAGTCGACAGGTTTCAGGGCATGCTTGGAACATTGAACCTTGAACGGCCGCTGCGGCTCGCGCCGGTCTGACCCGCGAGCCGGCGCAGCCTTAGCGTTGGGGCAGCGGCCCGGCACCCGCAAACTTCTTGAAGAACTCGACCGTCTCTGCATCGCGCGGAATCTCTCTGACAATTTTCTCCAGAACGTCGGCGGTCACAGGGCTTGGATCTTCACCGGTCATTTTCTTGTAATCCCTCTGAAAATCGGGATCGTTGAAAATCTTCCGCATCGTTTCCTGCAGCATCTCCACGCGTTGCCTCGGCGTTCCCGGAGGGAGTAGATAAGGGGTCCCGGCAACCCTGAATGCGCGAAACATCGCCAACACTTTTTGCTCTTTTTCGGATTGGACGAACGTCTCGAGCTCAGGAAGGTGGGTAAAGCGGGGATGCCTCCTGCCTTTCGGCGCCTCCAGCGTGGCATGGAGGTCCACGAGGCCGCGCTCGAGAAACTCGGGGGTACGCTTCAATAGGGTATCGGCAATATTGGCTCGCGCGTCCACTTCTCCTCGGCTGAGCGCGATGTCCAGTTCGGGGCCCGAATAGCCGGTGACGAACTTCGCGTCTTTCACCCCTAAAAGATAGGCAAATAGCCGGCCACACATATAGATGATATGACCCACCGATTGGGCGCCAATTCTCACGCTGCCGGCGCTGCGGAGCTTTTCGAGACTGCCGAGGCCGGCTTCTTTCCTGGTCAAAAAAACCCAGACGATAGCGCTCTCGGAAGTGCCGAGATAAATGAACTTGCCGAGATCGTACTGAACTCCAGGTTCGCCGAGCACCGCGTTGAGAATCAAGCCTCCGCCAATATTTCCTATCGTCAGCCCGTCCGGACGGGCTGATCTGTACAGATGATTGGCGGCTTTTCGCCCGCCCGCGCCCGGGATGAATTCGGTCACAACCGTTGGGTTTCCAGGAATGTACTTTTGCAGATAAGGGATCAGGGCCCGAACGCTCATATCTCCCGAGCCTCCGGGTTCCCGTCCCTGGATTAGCGTGATGGTCTTGCCTTGATAAAATGGCGTCTGCGCCGAGAGATCCTGTGGTAAAAACCAGAGCCCAATAACTAACGTTGCAAGAAACAATTCCACGGCGCGCGTAAAACCAGTCCTTATCGGCTTCATGAAGCCCCCCGCTGCCGCTGCGCCTCGGCGCGGCGGCCAATTCACCCCGAACGTATTCTCGTTCTCAAACTCGAGTTAAGAGACTTGAAATGGATGGGATGAGGTCAGGCTTGAATGAGTGAATACGTCTTCTTCAGGACCCTTTTCATCTCACTGCCGGCGCGGCTATTGTCCCGCAAACTCATCGTGATGCGCTTCTCTCCATGGCTAACCGTCGATATGTCGCGCACCCGCAGTCGTTGGGCAATCTCGCTTATCTCCCGGTAACGCGATTGTAAACGAGCCTCCAACTGGAGAGGATGCAACGCTGATGATTCGATGCGTCGTGCGGGCGACCGGCACGCGCCTCGAAGAAGAGGAGCTAGGGTGACGAAACGGGCAACCGTGGTTTCCGCCGATACTTGCCCACGGTGAGTCCCGAAAGAAACACCGCGAAAATTAGAGCCGCTTCCAATCCCGAGATGCCCGCAGAAAACAGGGCAGTCTTTTGAGCTTGCGGACAAACAACTTTAGCCAACTCTTGGGAAGTAATCTGAGTCATTTTCGGAATCTCATTTATGCCATATACACAGATTTCCCCCGTTCGAAGTGAACAGAAACGGTCCCGCGGACATTGTTTTAGGATGTTTTGCGGCGCCCCTTGACCGCAAACGGCACCGCTCTCTCTCAAAACCTGTAGCGTTACGTCTGGATATTTCGATATTTGCTCCGGCATAACGACCGTACCTCCTCTCTTCTCAGGCTCGTCAAAAAAGGTTCAATGGCGAGGCGTGCGAAAAATCGACGTCCGGAAGCGCACTTGACCAGCGTGTTGTAGCGAGTTAATTGCGCGCAACGAGGCAATAACGCTGTCGGAAGCGCCTCTGACTGTCCCCTAAATCTTCCTCCCCCCGAACAACGCTTCTCTCCGCTCTTGCCAATACGATTTGACATCGCTGAATCCGGCAGCCCGCAACCAACCGAGTTGTTTTGCCAAAGGAACAAAAACCAGGTCCAGATTGAGAAAACAGCCGCCCGGCTTTACGAGTTGAAACACGTCTTTATAGATGGACTCGATGATGTCGGGAACACGAACGTTGTGAATGGTGATGGTTGAAACGACCGCATCGAAGGATCCATGAATCGCCCGGTTCCAGCCCCGCTTACTGAAATCCGCAATCACATAATCAAACCGGCCTTTCCATTTGGCCATGCGCCAGCGACCGAGCTTGGCCATCTCGTCCGAGCCATCCTGGCAGAGGGCTGTAGCGTTCGGAAACTCTTCCAAGAGAAATTGGGTTAGGGCGCCGTAACCGGCGCCCACGTCCAGAATCTGAATCGACGCGTCCCTGCTAAAAGGAATCGCATCTGCAATCATTTGAAATTGCGGGCGTCGCTCGTCCTCGTAGCGATCCTGGCGCGTTGCCCAATCATGGACATATTCTTCGGCGCTCCAGTCGTGAAGGCCGTGCGGATCCAAGATTTTTGCCATGATTGACCCTACAGTCTGCCCGAGGCGCAACGGCGGCGGTCGCGCGCAAATTTCAGTAGAAATGCCTGCTGATGGCGGCGGTGAGTGATGTGCCAGATGTGACCAGGCAGAAAATGGCGATTGACGCGCGGCATCGTGTATTTCTTATAGTGAGCAGTCTGAAATGTTCTTGTCCTACTATTGCCTGTTGCCTCTCGCCTCGTGCCTATTCCTGTGAATCAATGGCTTGCGCTGGTCTGACCTGCTGCCAGCTGGTCCCTCTCACTTTCTTTCGCCCCAAGACTTTCGGCCCGTGTCGCTTTGTCTCCTGCCAGTCAATAATCTGCCGGCCTTCAAAGCCAACCCGGCGCCACTTAAGAGGATAGTAGGGATGACCCATGGCAGCAAGATAAAGTCGGTGGGTCCGCTCGTAAAAACCGATGGTATGAAAGCTGTTTGGAAATCCAAGAGAAGTCACATCCAAGTGGTGCATGAATTCATGGCAAAGCGTAGACAATATCGTCTTACTCGATGTCCACTGCCTTTTCATTGGGGTCCGCGTCCAAAGTCGAATTTTTGCAACCTTGATCTGGTAGTCGCCGAAGAGTTCATTGGCCAAGCGCCCTTCGTGAGTCGAATGCGGACGAGGCCCGAGCAATTTTAAGTTCGGCGAAGGAATGCCGTAAAAGGCTGAAAGCGAAGCGAGAAACCGCGTGCAGACATTTTTCATTAGTTCGGGTGCTGCCGCATCCCTGGCCGCTTCAAGCGCGCCAAACATGGGAGCCAAGTTCGCAGAAGCCGGGGCGCGAATTTTCTCCAGGCGATGACTGCTATCGTATTCGCGGCGTAATTTGTCGAGCGTCGGCCGCCGATCTGTGATCATAGTTTTATCTGTGACCGCTCATTTCGATCCTTCATAAATCAAGTCCTCTCCGTGCTAATGGGCGACCCGCCGGAGGTTCCGTTGCCGATCAGTTGGTCTCTATTCATCCAACCAGAGGACATTGTTTTTTACGTCATCTGCGGTGTGGCGCCCCAAAAACCGAAGAACTCGGCGCAATAGATCTTTTAGCGGTACCTGCGCTGAAAGTAAGATCCCGAAGTGTTGCCTGCCTTCTTCGTGGTATCTTTGGTTCAGGAGCCTGAAGTGTCGAATGTTATGAGTGAGGATTGTGCGCCGTTGGCTGACGGCATAAGCCAGTTGCTCGGCATCACTTTGTCCTGTGCGGCCAGCATCTAAGACATGCACGGCATCGTACCCTCGCTGCCGGAGAATTTCGCCCAGTATTGGACGGACATCCTCATCCAACAGCAGGGTAATCTTGGCCATTAGACCCCGGTCACGGGTCTGTGATTCTCTTGCGAGTTCTCTTGAAGATCCTGGTCAACCGCTTCTTTGTGATCATAGTAGTACGAAAGGGCGTCGTAGACTTGCGCGAGGGTTAGATGGGAGAACTCTCCAACCAACTCTTCAGGTGAGATGCCTTGGCGAAGAACGTAGTTGACGACTGAGCGAACAGGAAATTTCGTGCCTTTGATCACAGGACTGCCGCCGCAGTAGTCCGCCCGAGAAACGATATAGGGATGATCTATTTTCTCTGCCGACTCTGTCATAAGCCAACCCTCTCTAAATGATTTCGACCATGATTGATAATCCAAACCAATGCTAAGAGACTGCGCTATCGATGTCAAACCGGCGCAGCCGACCGCGACAAACTTCTTCTGATAGCAGCGGTGAGTGATGTGCCAGATGTGACCAGGTAGAAAATGGCGGTTGGCGCGCGGCATCGGTTGTGTCTTAGAGTGGCTTTTCACACCGAAAAAACCCGCTCTAAGCCTCTAGACCGCGCCATCTATATAATCTTCTATCGCTGATCAATACCTTGCGCCGGGCCGACCCGCATCGGAGTTTGCGACGATCAAACTGAAACTTGACGTTAGGGCGTTATCTTTTCGCGTTTGACCATGCGATAAATTTCATCCAGTGACTTGCCACGCCAGAAACGCTTGATTTCTTTTACGGAGTCTCCTTCTCCACGCTCGAAGGCAACCAGAAAACGAGTCGCTTTAGCCACTCCCATTTTTTTTACGAGAGTTTTCCAGCCTTCCTGGATTAGAGCGTCTTCGACTTTGCCGGCGGGTTTACCCATTATTACCATCCCATCTTCGCAATGAAATCTTCCGGATTCATCACTTCCAAGGTGCGATCTTCGTTCTGGATGTTAACAGAAAGCGGCGTTGTCTTAAACCTTTTCGTGACGCCGTCGTCGCAGGACAGGAAATACTCGGCCTCCCCCAGCACGGCACTGGCGGCGTGCAGCGCATCCCGCGGTGACAGCTTGAAATTTCTAATGATCTCATTTGCAATCGCTAAAGTTTCCGTCGTTGCAGCGTGATGGCCCTGACGTAAACGAAGGTAGATCGATACCTTGGCTCTCTTGACCGGCGAGATAATCCTTCGAATCTCAAAAACGAGAATATCAGAAGTAACAAAGGCAGCCTCTTTGGCTAGTATCTTTTCTAGGATGCGTTCAAAGGCCTCGGTCTCCCTCCGAATCCTTCTTATTGTCTGGTCATCAAAAGGGCGACAAAGCACATTCGTATCGAAATATAGAAGGGTCGCCACGGAGTAGTTCCTAGCCTGTTGTCGTTGCTATCACAAACACGTCAATTTTTGGAATTCGGAGAAGGGAAGGACTTAGGGGACCAGCCCGTAATTAGTCAAAATCAGGCGCGGTTTCGGGGAAGGGAATTTTACGAGGACGCCCGATGATATACTTCATTTTCTTTTTCTGTGCTTGTGCCACCCGCCTAGTTACGCCGTTGATTTCTACCGATCCGCCGCAAGCTTCGCTACGTGCGTTATGCGGACAATCTGAAAGGTCTGGAACTTTTCGAACTGATCAAGCAATGGAACGATTGGAACGGAACTCCTAATTGGTGAACGAAGCGGTGGAACGAATGGAACCACTGGAACTTTGGAACGCTTGAAACCTGTCTTGGGCTAGAGCGCTTTGAACGGAGCATAGCGATTGAACGGCTGGAACGATTGGAACTGGCTATTGCATGGGTGAAAGGCGTCTCCACGGATTCTCAAGCGGTTTGCAATCGCCTCGATGATCGAGTCCATGGTGGGAATTAAATAACTAAATGCCCGACACCCGCAGATTCTCCCAAATAGCCAATATCATGCCTGACCTCCACATCTATAACCCGAATCCCGCAATCCCTCTTCAATTAATAATGCTGCTCATTTCGACGTTTCGAGAATTACCGAAACGTGGAAGTTCCCTGTCGGAATCTATCCTTGAACGTTTGAACCTTGAAACTTTGAGCAGCCTTAGAGCATCCGTTGATGGATACTTCCGATTATCTTTTCGATCCGATCTCTGAGCTTCTTTTCTCTGGCCATCTTGGATTCTATCGCACGGCAACTCCACCCCACCGCCGAATAATTACCCACTTTGAAGTATTCCGCCATCTCGGCTAACGTCCGGTCGCAGCAGCGCTTGACCAGGTACATCGCCACTTTCCGCGCCTCGTTTTCCCGTCCCCGTATCCCGCGAAAAATCTCCTCCCTCGCCACTTTGTACTGCCGCGCCACTTCGCCGATAACACGTTCCGGTGCCGTCTGCACCACTCGCCGTTCATACCGTGCGTACTCCCGCACTTCTGCAGCACCCCGCTCTCTTATCCCCTCAATGAACTCTTCGCTGCCGAGTATCGGACTTTGACGCTTAGCTTCATAATAACGCTTCAATGATTCCTCGTTCCCCGATAGCACGAACTCATGAAACGCTTGCCTCCCGCCGATCTGTTCCACTGCTTCCGTGGTATTGAGCCAACTCGGTGCCCCTTTCCTCCGACGATAATATCGGTGGCTCGCCCAGCGATAATCCTCGGGCAGCTTTACAATCCCCGCAGCAACCGCGTTCAAATGAATGCAACGAATCACAGCCGCCAAATACTCGCTTTGCTCAACCAGGATCGCCTTGTAGCGACCGCGAAACAGCGGGCCGTCGCGGCCATGGCTCCGGTTGAATCGCTGGGTATAGATGCCGTCGAGGTGGCGCATGACCCGGGAAAGGTTTCCTCTCGATGTTCTAAGACACAGATGGTAATGATTCCCCATCAAACAGTACGCGAAGACTTCGATACCCCACAGCCTGTGCGCCTCGGCCACCGTGTCGAGGAAGGCTTGATGGTCAGCGTCGCTCGCAAACGTCGCCTGTCTTGCGGCACCCCTGTTCATGACGTGATACACCGCATCGGGAAACTGGATCCGCAATGGACGCGACATGGTATGACCACTACCAGGAAAGGGTATAACTAGTCAACTCTAGACTTGACCCCTTAGACCTCTCGTGAATTGGAAAACATCGGAGCAGGCAAAATACCTGGAAGTTCTGGAAAGACACCTCCTTCGGCATCAATATTGATTTTCAGCAGCAGTGAAAGAGGCGGAAAAGGCCGTCCGTCGCCAGCATTGACACTGCGCAATGCGATGGAATCTGCCGATCTTCGCGTTTACAACCCGCGCAACAAGACTGCCGCGACCTCCGACAGTCCGGTCTCACAACTGTTGGGGCTTATTTCGTATCTCATTGACCCGATCTCGCTTGCTCCGGCCGGAAAGGGCGGCCGGGAAGTGATGGTAGCAGCGAGTTACCATGACCACCCAAACCGCCAGGCTTATGCTAATACCCAGTCGCCAACTTTTCCGATTAACACTTCGCATCTTGAGTTTCAGAAGCGCTACGTCAAAGGTGAACGCGGAAAGATTGGCGCCGCCGCCCCGCAACGCCGAGTCGTTTTGGAGTTTATTGCTCAGATTCGCGAGAACCTTGTCCGCGCGTATGCCTCCCAGAAGAAGACGAGATTGACGCTGGCAGGACTCGTTTCGCGTCTCCTTTGTCTTCCCTTCTTTAGAAACACCGGATTTACCCCCGCTCTATTTCGACAAGCGTTGTTTACTCAATTACTCGAGGCAAACATCGCGGCTACTCGCCTAACACGCCAGTCACTGGATCTCCCGCTCGATGTCTCCAAGAGTAAGAACAAATTCGTATGGCCGGAGCGTTTCTGGCAACTGCTCAATGTCTTCGGCGCTCTACTAAATAGCGCTCCACTTGACGACCTAGAAGTAGAAACATTCGAGGAAAATGCGGTACTAATGCTAACCTTCCACCAGGCAAAGGGCCTCGAGTTCGACCATGTTTATACTGCAGGAACAGGCCGCGCGATAGATGTAGCGCCCGCGCTAAGAACGAGGCTCTTCAGTGGAGAGAAGATAAGATTTGTGCTCGACGTAAACAATCTCGCCATTACGAAGGACAAACACACACTCGATCTCGCCGAAGCCGACCGAGATCGGGAAGTTTACGTGGCAATGACGCGAGCGAAGAAGTCTCTCACCATATTACACGACTCATCACTGCAGTCGGCGTACATGTCTCTGCATCCGACTGACCGATTTCACGGAACGTACCCACCCAATTTCAACGAAGGGACCCACCTGATTTCAAGGAAGGGACCCACCCAATTTCAGGTGGTCCCCTTCGTTTTCTGAGCCAGCCGACGAACGATGCTACCTTGGCCAACTGGAGGAGGATCCAGTTAATGGCCAAAGAAAGGACCAGCGTTCGTATGCGAGCTCAAATCAAATCTCTGTCCGAACAGGGGCACTCCGTTCGGCCGTATTGCCCGGATACTTCGGCTTTCGCGCAGGACGGTGCGGAAGTTTTTGGAGCCCACCGCAGAGCCGCCCAGTGAGAGCGGTGGTTGGGTTGAGACAGTTGACTGGGAGTATGTCCGCCAGGAAGTCTATGGCAAAGGGACCACGGTCAAGCAGATCCAGCGGGAGGTGGCCCCCGAGATCAGCGTATGTAAAGTTTTGGCGGCAGTTTCGGGAAAAGGTTAGTGTGCAAGCCTCACCCGATCAAGTGACTATCCGGCTTCATCACAAGCCTGCGGAAAAAACCCAGATCGATTTTTCAGACGGTCTGTTTATCACCGAGCGAGGGACGGGAAACAAGACACTGACCCAGTTTTTCTTAGGGGTTCTGCCCTTCAGCTCGTATACCTTCGGGGAATTCGTTCTAGATCAGAAGCTTTCCACCTTCATCGGGGTCCAGCAGCGCATGTTCGCCTACTTTGGTGGGATAACCCCCTACGTAGTGGTGGACAATCTCAAGAGCGGTGTCCACAAGGCCGATCTGTACGACCCCGATGTAAATCCCACCTACTGTGATTTTGCCAATCACATGGGCTTTGCGGTACTGCCGGCCAGACCCTACAAGGCCCGGGACAAGGGCTCTGGGGAATGCCACATCGGAGTGATCCAAAGAGGGTTCTTTCCAGGAGGTCCGTAACCGGGTCTTCTATTCTCTCCAAGATCTCAATCAAACCCTCAGGGAATATCTTCATCGGTTGAACCGCGAGGTGATGAAAGACTACGGGGTGAGCCGCAACCAGCGCTTCGAGCAAGAGAAAAAGCAATTAAAGGCCCTGCCACCCTCTCCCTTCGAGTTAAGCGAGTGGCGCCAGGCTAAAGTCCATCCCGACTGCCATATCCAAGTGGAGAAAAACTTCTACTCGGTCCCCTTTGTCTACGTCAGCCAAAGGGTCAGGGTCAGGCTCACCGAGAAAATTGTGGAAGTGTTTAGTGAGGACAGCCAGCCCCTTACCGCTCACACGGACTGATGGGGGTCGGACAGTTCTCCACCTATGATTTCCATTATCCCGAAGCCAAGCTGAGCGTGGCGCGCTTTGAAGTCCGTCACGCTCAAGAACAGGCCAAAAAGCTTGGCCCCCATGTCGAGAAGTTACTCGATGATCTGCTCTCAGGCCAACATCCATTGCGCCATCTAAGACGGGTCCAAGGAATCTTGCGGCTTGCCAAACGCTATCCCATCACGGCTGAAGCTTTGGACCATGCCTGCCAGCGGGCGATGAGCTTCAACAAGACACGGCTCGCCTACATCCAAGACTGCGCCCTTTACTTTGTTACCCATGGCCAAAGACCCACGCTTCTTCCCCCGCAGAGAAAGCTGGATACCGTGCATCTACACCAATACGCTGCCAACGCGGGCTCAGATCCTGAACTGTCGCTGCCGTCGGTGGAGGAGGAACTGCTATGAGCACGAGCTTAAAATCCAGCCCCAACCTGATTTTTTACCTCCCAGAGCAGGGAGCAGAGAAAAACGACCTCCACAGAGGCCCTATAAACGACGATCTCGCTTTGACCCATACCTTGGGTACCCCCCAAAACAGCCGTTTCACCAGGAGGTCTCCCCGCCATGATGCTTGATCAAGTCAGAAACCTTTCCCACCAGATGCGCCTGTTTGGCATCCATGAAGCCTGCGAACGGCAAGCCCAGATCGCTTTGTCCCAGCAGCTCCATCCCCTGGAGTTTTTACGCTTGCTGCTCGAAGATGAACTGTTGTCGCGCAAAGACCGAACCGCCAAGGCGCTGGTGACCAAGGCCCGCTTTCGGTTCCGCGCCGATCTGGAAGACTTAGATTTAGCGTTCCACAAGGATCTGACCAAAGCCAAGATCAAAGAACTCTGCGAGCTCGGCTTCCTCCATAACCTGGAGAATCTTTTGATTTTAGGTAAAACCGGTTTGGGAAAGACTCATCTAGCGATAGCCTTGGGAAAACGGCTGTGCCAGGAAGGTCATCCCACGCAATTCTTGCCAGTCAACTTCCTGTTCGAGGAAATCCAAGCTGCCAGGGCCGCCGGCCGTTACCTCAACTACATCCGTAGTCTCATCAAGGCCAAGGTTTTGATCCTCGATGACCTGGGGTTAAGAAACTATACCCACGAGGAAGCCACTTCCCTGATGGACATCCTCGAAGAGCGCTACCGCAAGGCTCCCCTCATCGTCACTTCCCAGGTTGAGCCCCAGGGATGGCTCAAACTGTTTGAAGATCCGGTGATCGCCGAGGCCATCGTGGATCGGCTGATTCATCCATCTCAGAAAATCACCTTGAAAGGAGAGAAGTCCTATAGAGAAAAACTCACAGAGAAAAAATCAGGATTGAAAAACTAGGGAGGCTTATTGTAGACAGTCAAGATAACTTCGTCGCTTCGCTCCGCTGAATTGGGTGGTCCCCTTCGTTGAAATCGGGTGGGTCCCTTCAGTGAAATCGAACACGGGTGGGTCGTGCATCACGAAGTCGGGTTGTTTTCGGTCCTGGAAGAACAACCTAAGGTCGTCGAGCAGCGTGGGCTGGTTGGCTTTGACGGTGAAGTGGTAGTGGGCGTGGCGTAGATCGACCAAGTAGTTGGCCACTTTGCGCTGGGTCAGTAAAGCATCGGCAGTGATATCCTTGTCGGTTAGATCGAGGCTATCGAGCAGGGGGATAGCCATACCGATCTCGTTGGTTTGCTTGAGTTCTTCAAAATTGCCCGCTACGGGCAGAGCACCGACTTTTTTTGGGTGTAGCAGGCCTTGCTCTGATGGCCGAGCACGCTCATGACATGGGTTTGATCGCCGTTTTGATCCAGGGCGTTGCACATCGTCTTACCGTCGATGGCAAGACGGGTGTCGTGTTGGCCGAAGGCGGCGTTCCAGCATTGTAGAGAGCGGTCGAGATCAGCCGGAGCCACACGAATTAGGACATTGCGCAGGATCGATTCGCTGGGCACAAGATACCGACCGTTGACATAGCGGCAACGAAACCGTGCTCTGGCATTGGGGCCGAGACTTTGCGCCCAGTCGGCCATCGCTTTGTAGCCGCGCATGCCACACAGGATGGCCCCAGCCGCAATGGCCAACACTGCACAGAGGGGATGGCGTCGTCCTTGGGCGCGGCGCGGATCGGGAATGTCGAGAAAAAAGTCAGGCAATGATCGCATCTGTTGGGCGCTCAGCATAATCTTGGGGACTCCTTGACGATAAGGGGATTTAAGCAAAGGCTGCGCTAACAGCTTGCGGGCATTGGCCTGCAAGGGTGTGACGAACACTTTTTTGGGCGATAGCCTCGTCGTAGTGTAGCCCGTGCGGGTGCGCCGGTATCCTTGGGTCAGGCCCAGATACGACCAGTTCGCCGCACGATAGACGGTGCCGTGGAAACGTGGGTCCACGAAGGTCTCCAAAAGTACCAGCTGATGGCCGAAGCGCTCCAGCCAATCGGCACGCAGCCGCCTTTGACACAGCGAGAGAATCTTGGAGCCCAGATTGCGACGATGCCAGTCGGGCAAGATTAAAAAACGGCTGTTGTTGGCGATCAATTTGAGCCGGGCATAATCATATTGGCGGTGGAAGTCCCAACCGATCCACCGATCGCGCACGGAGCATTTCCAGGCGGCGGCGGAAAAGGTCAGTAACGCTACCCACTGACCGTGGTAGGTTGCCACGTACCACAGGGTCTGACCGATCTTGGGCAAAAAACCCAGGTAGTGATGCGCTGCCATCAGTTCGTGATGACGCGCCTCTTCGCTGTGCTCCACCGGGCGCACGTGCACTTCGTCAAGGTTTAAGAATGATGGTTCCGCCATCGTGTAAGCGATAGCTGTTATACACGATGCGGGGGGAAATGTCCAGAAGTCGTGTTACCTCTTTAACTATCTTGATGTTTCTCGCTAGGACGAATTCACCCTGCTCTCGCTTGCCTTGACACAGAGGAACACTAAATATACTGTAACATTTAAACACCTGACCGGAGCAAATAATGCCTACAATTCGAATTGATGATGATGTATATGCGTGGTTGCAGAAACATGCACAACCGTTTGAGGATACTCCCAATTCAGTATTACGCCGCATAGCAGGTCTAAATTCGCCTGTCACCGTGACGGAACTGAAATCGGAAGCATCAGAAGCGATCGTAAGGACCGTAAAAATGAGAAGAAGCAACGATTCCAAGACTCCACAGGATGAGTTCCGAGATCCTATCTTGAAAGTTCTCAAACGACACGGTGGCGAATCCGACAGGGGAACAGTTTTGAAAGAGCTCGAGCCCATGATGAGGGACAGGCTCACTGATTTCGACAAATCCGACATTCAGTCAGGAACAATACGTTGGCAAAAGAGTGCGGAATGGGAAGTCCACATCATGCGCAATGAAGGACTCTTGAAACCAGTTAAAGAGACTCGAACAGGCGTTTGGGCATTGACAGAGAAGGGCCGCAAAGCAGCGGACGTCGGATAAATCAGTAGGCAGTGGTTGGTGTGGTGGTCGAAATGACAGATCGCATTGTGATGGGGAGGATGTGATCGTGAGCGTGTTCGTGGTCGTGGAGGGCTTCGGAAAGGACAAAGGCAAAGGGTTGCAGAATCGTGGGTCGTGATCGTGGAACGTGGGCGTGGGGGTTTCGGAAAGGCAGTGAACGTGTCCGGACAAAGCCGTGAGCGTGGGCGTGGGGGTTAGGGAAAGGATAAAGGCTGAAGGATAAAGGCCGTGGTCGTGATCGTGACTCGTGTTCGTGGGGGGACTACGGAAAGGATAAGAATCTACCGTTCGCTTGCTGTTGGGCGTTAGATTTCGACCCGCAGTAAACTACCGGGTTGGCTCTTGGAAATCGCGGTGAGGAGGCCAGGCACTAGCGGCAGCAAGTCCTCCAAGACGTTACTCGAAGCAACTGCCAGGCTGCTGAAAAAGACTCATATGCTTTGTTGCGCTCGACCGATTTCGCGTCAACGTACAAGAAGAGTACGCCTCCGCTTATCGATCTTCGCGCGCCTCGCCTCTGAGATCTTTTTGAACAGCCTGAAAATAAGGGAGGGGTTCGCCGTCTGGCGAGTAGAGTGATCTACTTGTTCATCGAGGAGGACGCGCACCGGCCGTCAGAACCTCATGGGCGGATTCCAGAACCGCGATCGTTTGCTCCCGAGAAACCGACGGAAACGCGTCAAGAAATTCATCGAGGCCGTGTCCTCGCTCAAGATAATCGAAGAGGTTTCGCAGCGGCACACGTGTGCCAACGAATACGGGAGTCCCGCCAAGGATCTCTGGATCGCTATGCACGACAGAGGTTGTGTGACTCATGAGATCGCTCCTTTTCCAGAAATGCCCCCTTCACCTTTCCGTCTCATAATATATCTCAAGCCTGGCACGCATCCAACTCGTCTAAAACATTGGTCCAAAACCCGTGATCGAGACTCGTGGTTCGTGCTCGTGGGGGGACTGGGGGGGAGGATGGGGCAGAAGGATAAGGGGATCGTGGATCGTGTGCGTGGGTCCTGTTTGTGGGAGATGGGGAAAGGCCGTGAACGTGTCCGGACAAAGCCGTCATCGTGGTCGTGATCGTGGGGGATGGGGAAAAGAACTACCGTGATCACAGTCGTGGACGTGACTCCCCGGCCAAAGACTGGGAAAGCCGGGAGAGCATTTGAATCACACGGTCATAACCGGTCCTAAGTTCTTGGTAGGTCTCGTTCGAAATATATTTCAAGTCGCGCGCGAGCAGCAATTGGTAGCAAACCTCGCCTGCCGATCCACGGGCGATACCAACGAATTGGCGATACTCCTTAGTACCGAGCCTCATGGCGCCTTCCTTTTGGAGAAATAGCCGTTCCAATCGTTCCAGCCGTTCAACCGCTGCGCTCCGTTCAAATCGTTTAAAGATTGACCTCGATTTTTCCCAAAACGTCAAAATGAGTGGCGGATAGCTGCCGCCCGGCGCATCTGATCCACGAGACTGAACGTCTCCGCCCTTGGAAAAATCTTAGTCGTCGAGTAAGTTTTGAGCGCTAGTTGATGCGCCAGCTTGAATACGTCCAGGTCCTCTACGCTTTTCATTTCGATTCCCTCCCAAAGTACGAGCACGAAAACACGAGCACGGTTCTTACCACGTTCCTTGGAATTCCCGAAAGACCGGAATGACAACAGCTGAAAGTTGGCTGGCTTATTGCCAGCGAAGGCTCGAAAGGTTTGCCTATGCGGCGAAACGGACGATTTCTACCTCTGTGCCACCTTGCACAGCACGCTCTGCCCGTTCCAGGAGGCGTCCAGTAATCTCTTCTGAAAGGTAGTATTCTCCACAGTTTTCACAGACGTCAGCTGGGACCTCCTTGAAAATGATCGTCGTTCCACTGCGTTGAAGAGGTACCGTGACCCTCTGCGGACGGGTTTCCCCCTGCTTACAGATAAGACATTTCATCATGATCTCCTCGTCCTAAAGTCATCGGACCACTGACCAGGATCGGGTTCGTAGACAGTCACAATATGACAGGTCTTGGTTGGGTCATCAAACGCGACAACGATATGAATCGGACGGTCCCCCAAGAATCCTAAAAGCAAAGAACTGGGCAAAGGAACATCATTCGGATATTCGGCGATGACTTCGCCGGATAGAAGCAAGTCCCGAATCTGCTCCTTTTGAATCCGGCGCTCAAACATGCGTTGAACGGCATGTCCGGTAAACATCACACGATCGCAATTCATAGGAAAGATGTTTGTTGCGGATCTTAAGCGATTTAGTGGAGGCGACACAAGCCCCGTATCTCACGGACCAAAAGAGCCGTGTTTCGTGACTTCCTGGCGGAACTTCGACGTTTTGACAATTCTCAAAACATCGAAATGTAAAATAGGCACGAGGCATTAGGCAACAGGCGGGAGTGGGGCGTGTTACGTAGCGTGTATTCCGAAACATGGGATAACATTACCGCCGTCCATACGACGCGGCCTTTTCTTCCACCAGAAACCCGATTTTTCTGCGCTTAGGAGTCGGTGGCCTCATCAGTTCCCGAATTGCCTCAAACACGACCTCAGCGGTCAGGCTGCATTGTACTGGCGGATTTCAACTTGAATCCCGGAGCGGGCGGCCTCTTCAGCGGTTTTGAGAAGATGGGCCGTAATCTCTCCATCTACATACGCTTCACCACAGATGGCGCACACTCGAGCGGGGACGCTCTTGAATACCAGAGTGGCACCGTTCTTTTCGAGTGTAATCGTCGTCGTTCCAGCCTTGGTTTCACCTTTTTTGCAAACAACGCACTTCACGACACTTTTCTCCTTTTGAAATCTGTCTCCCATTCGGACGGATCGGGCTCATAAACCGTAATGACAATGTTCTCTTTATCATCGGGATTGTCCGCAACCACCACATGTATGGGTCGCGCACCGTGCCATCCCAGCACTAAACGACTAGGGTAGGGAAAATCATCCGGGTAATCTTCGATCGTATCGCCAGTCCCGATCACATTTCGAACTTCGTCCTCACTGATCCGCCGCTGGTACATTCGCTGGATCGCGTGGACTCTAAACACGAACCGTTCAAAAACCACATCCCGATCCTTTCAACAACGCTTGTATCCTACACTGATTTTTAGGACCTGGAAAGACGAGTTAAAGGTTGAGAGTTTTAGCGCTGGGTGAAGTATTTTGTGAACCACACAACGCGCCAATCCCAATGCTGAATGGTTGCTGTCCAATATCGGACACTTTCGGACAATAATTTGGAGTGAGTCTATGATCGTGGGGGCTGGGGAAAGGCCGTGAACGTGTCCGGACAAAGCCGTCATCGTGGTCGAATAAAGATCGTGATCGTGAATCGTGTTCGTGCTCGTGAGTCGTCACCGGGGGATACTTGACAAGGATTGATTCCTTGCTAGAGTAAGGAAATGAGTAAAGTCACGAGCAAGCTGCAAGTTACCCTGCCCAAGGTCTTGGCGGCGCAGCTCGGCATAAAACCCGGAGACGAAATCCAATGGGAGATCGCGGGTGATGTCATGCGGGTCATACCTGTAGCGAAGAAACAACGCGACACAAAAAAAGACGGCTCATCGCTCCGCCTGCGATTTTTCGATCTGGCCACCCGTAGGCAAAAACAGCGCGAGAAATCGCTTGACCCGGCTCTGCTTCGCACCGCCAAAGCCGGACGCGGGTGGATACGGGAGCAACTTTATTCCCGTGGCGGCACTGGTCGACACTAACATACTCGTCTACCGTTTCGATCCACGATTTCCGGAAAAACAGGCAATCGCATACGCGCTTTTGCGCCGCGGCATCGAAGAGAATTCGATTCGGGTGCCCCACCAAGCGGTCATTGAATTCGTCGCTGCGGCAACCCGTCCACTCACGGGCGATCGGTCTCTTCTGAGCGCCACGGAAGCGCGACGCGAAGCCGAAGAATTTCTCGCCCAATTCACCATACTCTATCCCAACGAAGCGCTCTTGCGCTTGGCCTTCCGCGGCGCCGCTGCCTATCAGCTGAGCTGGTTTGACGCCCATCTTTGGGCTTACGCCGAATACTATAATCTGGAGGAACTACTATCGGAGGATTTCCAACATGACCGGCTATACGGCACAGTCAGAGCTGTGAACCCGTTTCTGTGATACGTTGGCTCAGAGATTAGTGCTCGGACGCGGGGAAGAGCGACGCCGTCACTGCCCCGGTTCCAAACGTTTAACCCCCGCGCTTCGTTCATCATTCGGATCGGCCCGTTCCAGTAGTTCAAGCCGTGCAACCCAGGCGCTCCGTTCAAAGCCCTACGGCAGTTCAAGGTTCAAGGTAACGCGCTATCAAACCCTATCGTTCACGGTTCACGAGCGCATTCGTACCAGGACGCCCGGGGAGGGAAGCCCGGCGGTCTGCCGCATCGGCGGGACTCAATGTAGATGAGAAGGGTCTATTCTGGCAAGAGGCGGGCTGGGTGAGGAAGGCGTGGCCGTGGTCACACCATCCCCCCTCCCTTCGACACTTTGACGTTTTGAGAATTCTCAAAATGTCGAAATGACCGAGAATTAGCCCTTGCGTTTCTTCAATCGGGCTTTCAATTCCCGCAGAGAAATCGTGGGCTGCTTTCTTCGCTCTTCAATAAGTTTCCAAAACCCGGTAGAGCTCTGCAGCACGACGTCCTCCCAATCGCTTCCTTCGATCCCGACCAAGACCGCGGCGGGTTGTCCTCGCCGCGTGACTACCACGCGTTCGCGTTGCGAGGCATCAACGCATTCTTTTACTTTTTTCTGTAGATCACGAGGCGTAACCGTTTTCACAAAATTTCCTCCGTTGTCTTGCCTCTTGGCTTTCGCCGGATCGCTCGAACATAAACCACCGAATCCTCTTCGGAGACGTCATAAAACAGGTTTCCCCCTGCTTACAGATAAGACATTTCATCATAATCTCCTCGTCCTAAAGTCATCGGACCACTCACCAGGATCGGGTTCGTAGACAGTCACAATATGACAGGTCTTGGTTGGGTCATCACGCGACAACGATATGAATCGGACGGTCCCCCAAGAATCCTAAAAGCAAAGAACTGGGCAAAGGAACATCATTCGGATATTCGGTGATCACTTCCTCCCTTTCAGCTCTCCGTTTCATCGGTTCGTTCCTTCCCGACGCACGGTGCCAACTTGCTGGAACTTGCTGTCGCCGTGGGACCGCATTTATTCTCCTTCGCCGAATACCTCGCAGCTTGCTGCGAGGATGAAGGTGAGGAGAACCCTCCGTAGCCTTGGCAAAGGAGGGTTGAAGGGCTTCGAAGAATTTCGCAAAGATACCTCGGAGCTTTGCTCCGAGGAGCTTTATTCTCTGAGGGCGTTGATGGCTAGATTATAGAACTCTGGATCTTTATTTAACCTCGAGATCGTTTCCACGGCCGACAAAAAAGCCTCCACTGCCCGCCTGTCCTGCCCTTTGACGCTGGCGACCTCATCCATAATGGTGGGTACATCCAGGCCGGTCTTTTTCGCCAGCTCGCTTAGAGACGCCCTTCCCTCTAGGTATTCTTCGGCGGCGAAACCGAGCAGCTCTCGCCTGGCCTGGTCTTTAGCGAGGCGAGCAAGGTATCCGGTCTTACTCGTCTTTTTAAGCGCGCAGAGACGGTTCAGGATCTGATCTTCCTCGTCGGTCAATCTTACAGTAACTGTCGTTTTTTCCTGTTTTTCCTTCTTCATCAATTTTCTTCCTTCCGTCGGATCTCCGCTACGACCCTCACCGCGGACTGGATCCATTCGGGTCTCAGATGAGACCGCACGTTTGCTCAATTGCGCAAATCCGCAACTGTCACTGAAAGGGCGAAGAAGAATCGATAAATTTTTCTAGTGCCTGGAGAAGCTGGCGGGTCTCGCGAGGGTGCTTCAAACGATAGCGCGCCTGTCTCCCGTCCGTTTCGTATCGCACGACCTCGGCCAGTCGCAGTGCCGCCAAAACGTGACTCACCCGCGACACGCTGCGGCCAACGGCTCGCGCGATCTCACTCGGGTTCAGTTCTTTACTCTCGCTAAGCACGTTCATAATCGCAAAGGCCAGTGGGTTGCCCAAGAGACGACAGAGGCACGATTGTCTGTAGACGCTTTCTTCCATGGCGCCCTTTAATTAAACCCATGTTTGCTCAATTGCGCAAACCCGCAACAAAAGTCCCCCGGGATTTGACCCAGAAGATCTTTCAAGACTATCACCTGAAAGTGAACGTGCATCAGTCCGGAACATCTTCAAGCCGGGTGAAGCCTTTCTTTTCTCCTTCCTTGTGCGCGCGGTCCAGCAATTGCCAAAAATCTTTTCGCTGGGCGAGCAACATGCTTTCGAGATCCGTTTCTTCCGTCACGGGAAAAAGCACCGCACAAGGGCGGCCGTTTTTTGTAATCACGACGGATTTTTCCGATGGCAATTCCTTAACGATCTTGCTCAGCTTGGCCTTAACTTCGCGCAAGCTTTCGATCTTCATAATTCAAACTCCTTTCCACCTATCAACAACACGTTGCCTTTTTTGCGCCCGACCAGCTCCACGATAACCAGCTCTTCCCGTACCCTGTAGAACACTCTCCAAGGTTCAACGCGAAGCTCAAAATCCGCGTGCGGAGAAAGCCGGCGCAGCCGGAATCGATTGCGCGTTTCTTCCATTGGGTCTTGAAATGCGAGTTGCTCACGAATTTCTTTCTTAAGCAGACTTCGGGCTGCAGCCGGTAATCGCTTGTACTGGCGCAACGCTGCGGGAGCGAATACAACCCGATTCACAGGGAGAGTGTAGTCTGAATTGTGGTTACAATCAACCGAACCGTAAAATTGTTGAGGCGATGAACCATCAACTTACAACTCAGGCCCCCTTCACATAGGGGGAATTGAACATTTGCGGCCGCGTTCGGAGGGTTTTGGACCATGCTGTTCGTCCGGCGAAGACGGAGAATTTCCGGGGATGGTATACTTCACCAAAGCCTGACAGTGCGCCCTTTTCACGTCTGACCTCTGATAATTTGCTTTTGGCTCTTTGCTCTTTTAGCTCATCTTGAGTACGACCTTGCCGAAGTGGCCGCGTCCTTCGAGGTGGCGCTGCGCTGCCCGCGCTTCTGCCAGGGGAAAACTCCGATCGATGATCACTTGAAATTTCTTTTCCTGGACGAGGTTAAGGAGGTTAGCCAACTCGCGGAACTCCTCCGGATTCGCCTTGAGATAGTTCGTGATGGAGAAGCGGCTCGCCTTGCGCCCATCGGTTAGAGCGGGCGGTGGGTCGGGTACTGCGCCGAAGGCTCCGCCGAGTGAGACCAAGCGGCCGCCTGGCGCCAGTACTTCTAAGCTCTTGCGGTAGATGTCGCCGCCAATCATCTCGAGTACGACATCGACGCCGCGATACGTGGGGAATGGCCGTCGACGAACCGCTGGGACGATGCCCCAGCTGTGAAGCACATTCACGCCCTCCATGACGTCGGGGTGGCGACGCTCCTGGTAGTGCTCAGCCTGATCCCGACCCTCGGCTGGGGTGGTGATCCGCATGACTTCCGTGACGAAACCTTGCTTCGTGTAATCGATCGCCGCGTCAGATCCGAGTTGGCGCAACCTCTTGCATTTGTCATCACCGCTGGAAGTGGTAATGACCTTGGTGCCTAGCTGTTTTGCAATTTGAATCGCGGCGATGCCGACGCCGCTACTGCCGGCCTGCACGAGCACCCAGTCGCCCGCCTTTAGTTTGCCATCCGTTAACAAACCGAACCAGGCAGTGAGAAATACTGTGGGCATCGCTGCCGCGGCTGCCGAGTCAACGCCGTCGGGAACTGGCAGAGTCTCTGAGACCTTAGCGAGCGCGTACTCTGCGTAGCCTCCCGTGCCGGTGTATGCCACTACTCGCTGGCCAACCTTGAATTCTTGAACTCCGTCGCCAAGCTTGGCGACAGTTCCCGCGAACTCTCGGCCAGGGGTGACCGGCAGCTCCTCGGGAGCGATGCGATAGGTGCCCTTGGACAGAGCCAAATCCGCCCTGTTCAGCGAAGCCGCTTCGACCTTGATTAAAAGTTCGTTGGGGCCGGGCTCCGGAATCGGAACCTCTTCGTACTGAAGCACTTCCGCGGTGGGACCAAATTTGTGAATGCGAATGGCTTTCATAATTCCGCTCCCTTGAACAGGCTCTTGGGCTTCGGCTAGGCTGACACGCCTCCCCTAGAATATCCGTCGCGCAGTTGCGCCGTCAGTGTATTTCATGCCCGATTCCACTTCTACCGCCCGAGGGTGACAGAAAAGTAACAATGGTGTCAGCTTTGATTCTCCTTCGCCGAATACCTCGCAGCTTGCTGCGAGGATGAACGTGAGGAGAACCCTCCGTAGCCTTGGCGAAGGAGGGTTGAAGGGCTTCGAAGAATTTCACAAAGATACCTCGGAGCTTTGCTCCGAGGAGCTTCATTATGTGCTTTTTCTGGTTCTGTGTGAGACAAGGAAGTTCTAGAGGAGGGAACCGCGCGTCCATCTGCAGAGGGCGAGAGGAGAAATACCAAATAACCAAAGCCTGACACCTACCATTTTTCTAGGTGTTGCAGAATTTTTTTAATGACATCAGGCTGACGGGGCTTTCAGCCATTCCCGAAAGGGACATTAAAAATTTACTCGCCCATGACTTTTTTCATCGACGCGATGACATCGGCGGGTTGGTTCATGACTTCTTTTGCGAGCGCTTCGAGATCGTCGCCGTGAATTAACTCGACGTCGAGACCTTGCTTCTTCGCGTCGGCGATAAGGTCCGGGCTGGTCAGCGCCTTGGCATAAGCTGCGCGCAAAATCTTAACTTGCTCCGCAGCAATCCCCGGCGGCGCCAGCATTGGCGCGCTGCCGAATTCCCCCGATGCCACCACTACGGTCACTAAACGGCGATTCGCTTCGGAAGTCTTGTATTCATCCATCAACTCGCTCAACAGGGGCGTTTCGGGCAAGCGCGGGTCGCGCTTCTTGCCGCCTTGAACCAACACCCGCACCAGGTTCTTGCTCCGCCAGGTGTTAAACGGCTCGCGGCCGAAGAAAGTCTGAACGGAAAAGGCGCGGCACTGCACTTCGCCGCGCTCCACGGCTAATTCGATGCTCGCGCCCCCTTCATAACCCGAAACCAATTGAAACTTCGCGCCGATGGCTTCTTCGAGTAGCTTCGGCAAATAGTAGCTGATATTTCCCGTGCCCGTAGCGCCGCACTTGGGCGGCACCGTGGCGATGCGCACATCGTGGATGGTTTTATACGGAGCGGCAGCCCACATGTACAGCAACACAGAGGTGGGGGTCATACTGCCAACCCAGGTGAACTTCGACCAATCGTATTGGACTTCTTTCCGTTTTAGCAGCTGTTCGAAGTAAAGCGCCGCGTTATTGACGACGACGGTCTGGCCATCAGGCTTGGCCACGTTGTAAACGTAGTTGGTCGCGGTCATCGACCCGGCGCCGGGCATGTTCTGCACAACGGTGGCTGGACTCCCGGGAATAAACTTGTTTATCTGTGTCGCGATCAGCCGCCCCCATAAGTCGTGGGCGCTGCCGGCTGGATAGCCGACGATGATTCGGATCGTTTTACCCTGAAAGTAGGGAGTTTGCGCCGTAGCGTAATCGCTCCAGAGCAATGCGAGCACAAACAACAGGCCAGTCTTTTTCATATCGCCTCCTCAGTCAGAAGCATGAATGCAACGATAAATCCCTTTAACATGTCACAGTCAGAAAACCATAGGTCACAACGAAACCAAGCGGCCTCGGCTTTACTATATGGAGCGAGTCGAGTTAGACCCTACCGCCAGTGGTAAGGTCATTCGCGCGCTCCGGAATACTCCCTGACGGCTGAGCCCAGCCGGTGAATGTCGTAAAGGGAAACTGCCGATGAATCGGCGCACGTTTGTCTCTATATGTGGTTATTCGCCCAAGAGTTTTTTGAGCCGTTGGACAACTTCAGGCGGCTGCGCGATCACCTCTTTGGCCAGCGATTCAAGCTCCTCACCAGCTACAGGTCCGACAGGCCATCCCCTCTTTTTCGTCTCAGCTAAAAACTCTGGGTCTCTGAATCGCAGATTTTTTCATGACAACCTCCTGCTTTTAGTTCAAAGAGGAGAAGCCTAGGTGATATGAACTTGCTTTTGGAGAGTAGCCGTCGAGATATCACAAACCGCCTCCGTGATTGCGCTAGAGTCGGTTCAAGATCCCGATGCAGCGCAAAGATGAAGGACTAGTGTGGCGGAGCCTATCCGATACGGCGGCGTTATGTCAACTTCGCCTTGGCTTGCGGACAGGACTGGACAGATGCCGCTTAATTGCGTTAAGAGGCTTTTAGATTAGCTTGCTGTCCCTCGATCTTCCTCGGTACGGTGAGTTTACCCTTCGATCCTCCTCAGGGCCGTGAGGGACTCGAACGGTCGAATCGTAGATGGATCGCCTGTCTGCGTGCGACCACGCACAAGCAGGAAAGTAATCTCTTAGGATACGTCCACCTTCGAAAATCGAGATTGAGGATCCGAACCGATGTTGAGCGACGAACAGAACCTGAGGTTAACGCAGGTCGGCGCCGGCACGCCGATGGGAGAGCTGCTTCGGCGCTACTGGATGCCAATCGCCGCCGTGGCCGAGTTGGACGACAAGGCGACGAAGCCCGTGCGTCTGCTGGGCGAGGATCTCGTCCTCTATCGGGACCAGGCCGGCACCTATGGTCTCCTAGACCGGCACTGCGCCCATCGCCGCGCCGACCTATCCTATGGATGGGTCGAGGGCTGCGGGCTGCGCTGCCACTACCACGGCTGGGTGTGGGATCACAACGGCAAGTGCTTGCAGCAGCCCTTCGAGGAGGTCGCGAATCCCGAGGCTCGCTTCAAGGACCGCGTGCGTATCAAGGCGTATCCCGTGGAGGCCAAGGCGGGCCTGCTGTGGGCGTACCTGGGTCCGCCGCCAGCGCCGCTCGTACCCACCTGGGAGCCGTTCACCTGGCGCAACGGCTTTGTGCAGATCGTCTTCTCGGAAGTCCCCTGCAACTGGTTTCAGTGCCAGGAGAACTCGATCGACCCTGTGCACTTCGAGTGGCTGCACAGCCACTGGACGCGTGTCTTGCAGGGTGACGAGGGGCCGAAGCCGCCGCCCCATCTGAAGATCGGCTTCGATGAGTTCGAGTACGGTTTCGTCTACCGTCGTGTTCTGGAAGGTCAGTCAGAGTCGGACGAGCTGTGGACCGTCGGGCGCACCTGCTTGTGGCCAAACTGCCTCTTCACCGGCGGCCACTTCGAATGGCGGGTGCCCATCGACGACGAGAACATGCTGAGTGTGGGCTGGTTCTTCGACCGGGTGCCGAACGAGATGGAGCCGTTCACGCAGGACCGCATCCCGTACTGGTACAGCCCGATCAACGAGGCACGCACGGGGCGCTGGATCACCACGCACGTAATGAACCAGGACTTCGTCGCCTGGGTGGGCCAGGGTACCCTCGCCGACCGGACCCAGGAGCACCTGGGCGAGAGCGACCGCGGCGTCATCATAATGCGCAAGCGGATGCTGGAGCAGGCCGAGCTCGTGGCCCGCGGCGGCGAGCCCAAGGCGGTGATCCGCGATCCGGCGCAGAACGCCTGCGTGCGGCTCCCGATTATCGGCCGAGAGTATTTCGTCGGCGGCTACTCCCGAGCGAACAGCGACAAGCGGCGCGAGCGCACGCCGGGACTCGTCCAGCGAAAGGACTTCCCCTTCTTGACCGGCCAGCCGGAGGAGATCCGGCAGGCCTTCCGTCGCGCGATGGGCCTCGACGCCGAAGTCCCGCGCGACGTTCCCTCGCCCGACTAGCTACGTCGAACTTGGACCACCGAACCGGGTCGGTGGCCACTAACGGTTAAGGATGATTCCGAAGAGCACCAGCTCGAGCTTTTTGCTCGCGACAACTTGCCGACACGGGGACGAAGCAGGGCGAGCCCTGTGTGACAAAGTGAAGGAGTCCTAACGCCGGCATAGCCGGTTACCAATATCGCTCCACACTCCCCCCTCGTGGTTCGTCACTCGTCCCAGCCGTGACAATTCCAGAAATGGAAACGTGACAGATAGGAATTTGCTTTTAGAGCATGGCCGCCACGAGAAGAGAGCGAATTCTCATCGGCACCCACCTGAACCTATGCCCTCAGCAGCGGGCGGAGGTCCCGCACGCTGGCAAGGGTTTCCAGCTTTCCAACGGCGTCCATCAACTGCCGGGTGCGCGACTGGCCAAGGACCGGCTCCAGCAGTTCCAGGGCTTTTTCCTCGACTTCGTAACTGGTCAGTGGATTCTCCGACCGGCCCTTGAAGGTGGTCACCCGCTTTTCCAACCGGCGACCGTCTCGCGTGATTACCTGGACGATGGACTGGCCTTCCGGTCGTGCGCGGCTCAACTCCGGGTCGCCAATGAGCGTGACCTTCTTCTTCAGATCGAGCACCCTGGGGTCTTTCATGCGCTCAAAGGAATGGGCCGCCTCGAAGGTAAGCTTGCCGTCCAGCAGAGTCACGGCGAACGCGTATTGCAAGTTGACATCGGGCATCTCCCGGTCATTTACGGTACGAGCGCCGCTTTCGGGAAGGCGGGCGGTGATGCGCTCTACCTGGTCGGCTCTGAGCTGGTGCTCCGCCATGAGGCCGAGCAGCCCTTCGATAGCCGATTGGATGGGGAACCCGACGCAGTACTTTTTGATGTTGGTCAGCATGACCTCGTAGCGGCTGCCCAACTCCGCCGTCAGCTCCTGCGCCGTGGCGGAGTCGGCAAAGGCGGCCAGGAAATTGCCGTCCCCGACAAAGACATCGTCAACGCCGGTGTAGCCGCTCTGTAGCATAGTGGCGGCAGTCACGCCATTGCGGGCGGGCATTCCGCCAAAGATGAAGGCCTTTTCGATATGCTCCGTATCTCGTGCGTAGGTCATCACTCCGGAAGCCTGTTGGGCGCCGCAGGAGAGCAGATGCCGGAACTGCTCTTTGCTGAGGCGAGCGAGCGAGCCCGCCGCCGCGGTGGCGCCCAGGGTGCCGCCGATGCTGAAGGGCAGGTGGTTTCTCGCGCGCATCGCGTCCCGACCCAGGGCCTTGGTGGTACGCGAGCCGATGTCGTAGCCCAGAATCACCGCACGTACGAAGGCCTCACCGCTGGCGTTTTCCCGCTCCGCCATCGCGAGGGCAGCGGGGATTACGGCGCAGCCTGGATGAATCCCGGCCGAGCCATTGGAGTCGTCGGTCTCGTCGGAGTGGGCCAACATCCCGTTGGCCAGAGCGGCATTGATAGCCGAGGTAACAATCCCGCTGCCCACCACCTGGGCTTCGGGATTCCCTCCTTGTTGCCCGATGTAGCGGATCGCAAAAATGCCGGGTTTGATGGTGGTGCCAGAGACCATGGCGGCAATGGTGTCCAGTACGTGGTTTTTGGCTTTCACCAAGACCTGGGACGGAACAGGAGACGTGCTGGCATTCGCCATGTAGTGGATCAGATCGGGAGTGACGCTGGTGGTGCTGGTCGTCATCGTTTTTTTCTCCAGATGTGGGTGGTTGTTGCTTTAGCAGTCAATTATCGAGCAATCTATATTTCAACCGCCAGAGCCGTTTTGGGCGGAGAGTATCCGATAAGGTGATCTTAGGTCAACCTTAGACGGCTTGCGTGAGCAAGGATCGACATTGGCTCCGAGTTAGGGTACAGAAGCTTTTAAATTAACTTCCACCTAAGGCAGATCAGCCTTTGGCTAAGGCTGTCCCTCGATCTTCCTCGGGACGGTAAGTTTACCCTTCGATCCTCCTCAGGGCCGTGAGGGACTCGAACGGTCGAACCGTAGGATGGATCGAAGGTAATCTCTTTGACTGGTGCCAATCGTACAACCTGGTCCGGGTCGAGGCAGGCTGCAGATCCTTGCGTCCACGTACCACGTCTGGGTTCGGTTGCGCGGTGACGCGCGAAGGAGAACGGTATGGCGAGTGACATCGGCAAGATGCACTTCCGGCGGATGGACCAGGGGACCGATGCGGATTTCGCGGTGCTCGCCCGCGTGCACGAGGATAACATCCGGAAACTCCCCGACCTGCTCATCGGGCTCCTGACGAATCTCAAAGCGGACGAGGCCTATCCGGTCGATCGCCTCCAGCACAGCCTGCAAGCGGCCACGCGCGCCCTGCGCGACGGGCGCGACGAGGAGTACGTGGTGTGTGCCCTGCTCCACGACATCGGCGAGTCCCTCGGGCCGTTCAACCATGGCGAGGTCGTGGCCGCGGTGCTGCGGCCGTTTGTGTCGGAGGCGAACTGCTGGATGCTCGAGCACCATCCGGTGTTCCAGGTGTACTTCTACGGGCACCACTTGAAGATCGATGATAACGCGCGCGAGCAGTACCGGGGGAGCCCGCACTTCGAACGCACCGCGGAATTCTGTGCGCTCTACGACGAGGTCTCCTTCGACGCCGGTTACGCGAGCGAGCCGATGGCGACCTTTGAACCGATGGTGCGTCGTGTCCTCCACAAGGACTGGACGCCGCCGCGGTAGCCGAGTGAGGGTCTGTTTCATAAACTTTTCGGATGAAGTACCGCGCGCGCCGCGCGCGTGAGGGCATCGAGATCGACCGGCGCATCCACGACGCGCTGATCGAGCTAGCGGAGGGCAAGCGCCCGAGGAGGGTGTAGACGATCATGCGCGAGAACACGCTCAAGCAACGGCTCTACGCCGGGAAGGCTGCCTTCGGCGTCATGTGCACCTTCCCCTCGCCGCCCGTGGTGGAGATGCTCGGTCACCTCGGCTTCGACTGGATCCTGCTCGACAACGAGCATGGTTCCATCACGGTCGACACCGCCGAGGCGTGCATCGCCGCCGCTGAGCTGAGCGGCATGGCGCCGATCGTGCGCCCGGTCGGGAACAAGCCCGAAATCATCGCCCCGTTCCTGGATCGGGGCGCCTGGGGCGTGCAGGTTCCCCACGTCAACACGGCGGACGAAGCCCGGGCCGCCGTCGATGCAGTGAAGTACGGCCCGGAGGGTCATCGAGGAATTTTCAGCGGTGGTCGTCCGGCTGGCTACGGCTTCAAGGGCGCCACCGCGGACTATGCCCGGGAAGCCAACCGCCAGACCCTCGTGTGCGTGATGGTCGAAGAAATGGAGGCCATCGAGAACTTGCCGGATCTGGTTACGGTGGCAGGGGTGGACGTGTACTTCATCGGGTCCGGGGACCTTTCGCAATCGATGGGGCTCACCGGCCAGCAGGCCCACCCGGACGTGCAGCAGGCGATGGAGCGTGGCGTCAAGATCATCACTGGCGCCGGACGCATCGCCGGGTGTAGCTGCCCCGACAACCTCATTCCCAAGTTCCTGGGACTGGGCGTGCAGTACTTCCACAGCGGCGTGAACCGACTGCTCCAGCAGAGCGGCGAGGCCTATCTGAAGACGATGCGTCAGGCCGCGGCCGACGCCGGGAAGTGATGACGCCTTCATGCAGAGCCGAGCGGGTCGGCCCAACATCGGCCGTACACGCTCCTCCTGCACATGCCCGAGATGGCGCAACGACTAGAAGCCCGGCGCATGCGACGGAAAAAGCCCTGACGATGTAGTGAGGCACCATGAGGGACAACACGCACTGGGTCGGGACCTGGACTGCGGCGCCGGCGCCCGCGGAAGGCGCGGCGTTCGGCAACCACACGCTGCGCATGATTCCGCGCGTCAGCATCGGCGGCAGCGCGCTACGCGTGCGCATCTCGAATGCGTACGGCACGCGGCCGTTGGCGATCGGTGCAGCCTGCGTCGGCCTGCGGAGCGTGGGGCCCGCGGTCGTGCCCGGCTCCAGCCGGAGGATCACGTTCGGTGGTGAAGCCGGCGCCACGATCGCCGTCGGCGCGCTCGTCGTCAGCGATCCAGTCGAGCTCGCATTCGCGCCGTTGTCGGACCTCGCCGTCAGCGTGCACCTGCCGGCCGATCTGCCGGCGAGCTTCGGAATCACCGGGCGTTATGCGCGACAGACCAACTACATCTCGCCGCCGGGAGATTTCTCCGCCGCAGAGATCATGCCGGTCGGCCGCCTGACGGATGATTGGTACTTCGTGTCCGGCATCGATGTCGTCGCGCCGCGAGAGACGGGCGCCGTCGTCGCGGTCGGCGACTCGCTGACCGACGCCAACATCTCGACCCATGACGGTCATCACAGCTGGCCCTCTCAGCTCGCGCGCCGGCTCATGGCACGGCAGAGCGGACGGCCGATGGCGGTGATGAACCAGGGGCTCGGCGGAAACCGTATCCTGCACGATATCCGCGGCGACAGCGGCCTGCGTCGTTTCGACCGCGACGTGCTGGCGCAGCCCGGCGTCACCCACGCCGTCATCATGCTGGGCACCAATGATCTGCGGAACCGTAACGGCAAACCCGAGGAAGAGGTTACCGCGCCGCAGATGATCGGGGGGCTGAAGCAATTCGCCGTGCGCGGCCACGCGCGTGGAATACAAGTCATCGTCGCCACGCTCACTCCGTTCGAGAACGAGACGTTCCTTCCCGGCGCGTGGAACCCGAAGCGCGAAGCGATTCGCCAGGAGGTCAACGAGTGGCTGCGGAAGACGGACGCGTTCGACGCGATCGTCGATTTCGATCGGGCATTGCGCGATCCGGACCACCCGACCCGGATGCTGCCCAAGTACGATTGCGGCGATCACCTTCACCCGAGCGACCTCGGCTATCGCGCGATGGGCGACGCGATCGATCTCGCGTTGTTCGAGGAGAAGCCATGAGCCACGCTGCGCTGCGCACGATTCTTCCCGTCGCCGGGTGGAACGCCGAGCGCGCCCGCGCCGTCGAAATCACCGGAGTCGCCGATCCAATCCTGCCCACGCCGTTCCGCATCGGCGAGACCAGCGCCGCCGCGCTCGCGGCGGTCGGCCTCGCCGTCTCCGAGCTGTGGGAATTGCGCACCGGGCGTCGACAGGAGGTCGCGGTCGATACCCGGCAAGCGACCGCCTCGCTCCGCAGTGGGCATTACATGAAGCTGGACGGCGCGCCCGTGTCGACTGAGCGCAACGTGGTGATGGGAGTCTATCCCGCCAAGAACGGCCGTTGGAGCTATCTCCACTGCAACTTCCCGAACCATCGTGCCGCCGCGCTCAGCGTGCTCGGCGTGCCGGAAGATCGCGAGGCGGTGCGCAAAGCAGTGGCCGAGTGGGACGCGCTCGCACTCGAGGAGGCGATCATCGCCGCGAAGGGCGCCGGCGGCATGGTGCGCACCATGGACGAGTGGGCCAAGCATCCGCAAGCCGCCGCGATCGCCTCGCTGCCGCTGATGGAGATCATCAAGATCGGCGACAGCCCGGCGGAAAAGCTCCCCGATGGCGATCGGCCGTTGTCGGGCATTCGTGTGCTCGACCTCACGCGCGTCCTCGCCGGGCCGACCTGCGCACGCACGCTCGCCGAGCACGGTGCCGATGTGTTGAAGATCACCGCGAAGCACCTGCCGAATCTCGGCTACCAGGAGTACGACACCGGCCATGGCAAGTTCTCAGCCCACCTAGATCTGCGCGAACCGAAGGACGTCGAGACCTTGCGCGGACTGGTCCGCGAGGCAGACGTGTTCTCCCAGGGCTACCGGCCGGGCACGCTCGGCGATCGCGGGTTCTCGCCCGAGTCACTTGCGAAGCTGCGGCCCGGCATCGTGTTCGTCTCGCTGTGCGCCTTCAGCCACATCGGGCCGTGGGCGTCGCGGCGCGGTTTCGACACGGTGGTGCAAACGGTCAGCGGTATCACCAGCCGCCAGGGCGAGCTGTTCCCCGGTACCACGCCGGGCCCGCAGTTCTATCCGGTATCGGCGATCGACTACCTCACCGGCTATCTGATGGCGTTCGGCGCGATGGTGGCGCTCGCGCGCCGCGCGCGCGAGGGCGGCAGCTGGCTTGTGCGGATCTCGCTCGTTCAGACTGGACGCTGGCTCGTCGGACGCGGCCAGGTGCCGGAGGCCGAGCTGAAGGACGTGCCAAAGGAATTCACCCCAGCGGAGCTGGACCGCTGGTCGATGGCGAGCGATACTCCGGTCGGTCGGCTGCACCATCTCGCGCCGGTTCTGCGCCTTTCCGAAACGCCGCCGCGCTGGGCGCGACCGACCGTGCCGCTCGGGTACCACGCGCCGGTATGGCCGGCGCGGGTCACGTAGCCGCCCGGGTATCCTCGGATGAACGAGACGCGCACGCGCGCCCGCGTCGTCGTGGTGTACGTCCCAAACTGTCCGGTGATCCGCAATCGAGAGAGATACGGATCGAGCAGAATCACACGCTTGCCGTCGGTGATCTCCCATCCGGCGGCGCCGAGGTGAGTGAGGTGGACGACCGATCTGCGCGCTTTCATGTGCGCCTAGAGCAGCGGCTCGATGGCTTGGCGGGTTTCGGCGGACGGGACCACGGGGACGATCTCGAACTCGATCGATGATACAAAATTACTTTTCACGCGCCGGTTCGGAACGCAGATGAATTGCACCGCTACCAGTGGCTTAGCCCAGCCCTCGAAACCTAAGCAGTTACTGGAAAGAGCAAACGGGCCCTCCCATGGCCGTTTTGGGCGGAGAACAGTATCCGATAAGGTGGTCCTATGTCAAACTTAATCGGCTTGAGTGAGCAAGGATCGACATTGGCTCCGGGTTAGGGTACAGAAGCTTTTAAATTAACTTCCACCTAAGGCGGATGAGCCTTTGGCTGAGGCTGTCCCTCGATCTTCCTCGGGGCGGTGAGTTTACCCTTCGATCCTCCCTCAGGGCCGTGAGGGACTCGAACGGTCGAACCGTAGTTATGGATCGAGGTTCGTCCGCTGCCATGAGAAGCGGTGCGCATGTTGGAAGGGGATGGAGACAATCATGGCGCAAGAAACAATTGTCTTTACACAAGGGGGTGAGTTGCCAGCGGACCTGCTGACCCAGGCGCAGGCGATGAAGCCACCGGGATTTACGTTGCATGTTCTGCCAGCGGACGCCAGTGCCGAGGACATTGCTGCCGCTATGCAGGAGGCGGAGTACCTTATGGGATTTGTGCGCTTCCTGCCGGATAAGGCCTATGCCCGGGCGTCGCGGCTGCGACTGGTGCAGGTGCTGAGTGCCGGCTATGATCGGGTCAATATCGCTGGCGCCCGTGCCGCACGCATCCCCATCTGTTCTAACGGCGGTGCCAACTCAGTGGCAGTGGCGGAGCATACGATAATGCTCATTCTGGCGGTATACCGTAAGCTGGTAACTTTCCATCCCAATGTGGCCGCTAGTCGGTGGCACCGGGGAATACCACGCACCGTGGACGTTCTTGAGCTGGAGGGGAAAACCGTCGGGCTGGTGGGCATGGGCAATATTGGCCAGCAGGTGGCCCGTCGCCTGCAGGGTTTTGATGTCACCATCATTTATTACGATCCGATCCGGCGCAGTCCTGAGGAAGAAGCGCGCCTGAACGTGCGCTACGTTCCCCTCGAGACGCTGCTGGAAACGGCCGATGTGGTGAGCTTGCATGTGCCACTCAATGACGCCACGCGAGACATGATCGATGCCAAGGCCCTGACACGCATGCAGCCCAAGGCGATTCTGATCAATACGTGTCGCGGTGAGGTGGTGCAGGAAGAAGCGCTGATTGACGCCCTACGCCAGGGGCGCATTCTGGGAGCCGGGCTCGATACGCAGGCCAAGGAACCGCCCGATCCAACGAACCCGCTCCTGACCCTGCCCAATGTTACCTTGACGCCACACAGCGCCGGCCCCACGTTCGATAGTTTTCGCAAGCGGTTTCACAATGGCTACGCGAATATTCAGCGCGTGGCCAATGGTCAACCCCCATTGTGGGTCATTCCCGAAATGCGGGACTTGTTCCCGAGGGATAAGGCAAAAGGCAACTAGAGAAAGGAAGGAGAGAGCGATGGATGTTACCCCAAGTGCCAGTTATGGAAACAAATAAGCGGGTCTGGTTCATAAACTGTCCTGATGAAGTAGGACCAGCGCTTTTTTAATTTCTTGGATGCCGGCGGGGCATCGATCTCGCTAATCTCGGTTTTGTCTTCGGGCTTCTCTTTTTTCCTTTTTTCCCTTGATACATTGCTGTAGTAGCCGATCAGTTGCTTCCCTTTGGTTGGGGATATGCGTGGTGAGGGTTGCAATCAAATCCAAGACGGGAAAGACGGCGAAGTTTTTCTTGAGGACGGGGTTCATCTTAGAGCGATAGAGAACCGTTTTCGTCTGCTGCTGGTAAGTCATTTCCTCCAGAGAAAATGGGGAACGCAGAATATATTGGGCCAGGCTTTCCTGCCCCCGGCGGTCCCGGCTTTTGATTTTGACCTGATTGTGAACGCTGAAACCGGAATTTTTCCAGGAGAGGAGCTTTTCGACCAGCTCCTCGCTGATCCTTTTCTCGCTGAGCAAGAGCTTTAGGACTTTGTGACGAAAAAGGCTTTCCAGCTTTTTGACGTCAATTTCCGGCAGAACGTAAAACCAGTCGTTGGCCATAAAGCAGCCGTCGGTGACCAGACAGTGCAGGTGGGGGTGAAAATTAATCAGGTCGCCGAAGGTTTGGATCGAGACTACCACCCCGGGGATGGCTTCTTTCCGGTTGAGGGTTGTTTGGAAGAACTCTTTGAGAGACTGATAGGCGCATTGGCTGAGCTTCCCCAGGAGCTTTCTATCGAATCTGAAATAGGGACGGAGCATCTTAGGAATCGTAAAAACATATTGCCTATGGGGTAGCGGGTAAAGAATATCTTCGGTGATCCATTCCCCAAACATCAACACTCTTTTTTGATGCCATGAGGGGCAGAAGTAGCGTCCCTTACAGGAGAAGGCGAGAAGAACCTCATGCTGGCATTCCTTGCACTTGATCCGGGCAAAGCCTTTTCTTAGATCCCCGCAGCCGAGGTATTTATAGAGATTCGGGTCGCCGGCGGCCGCGAAGTGAATCTGCGCTCGCTGCAGCCGCTCAGCCTCTATCCAGCGAACTCGATCTTTGTCAATGGCTATCTGACGACACCCGGTCAAGAAGCCTCGGACGCGCACCGCATGATCGAGGACCTCGGCTTCGAGCTCGACCAGCCCGCGGCTATTTAGCCGTCACCCAGGAGCCGCATCCGCCTATAGGCTGGCTCGCCACCAACGCCCCGCCGCGCTCGCCGGCGCAGCGAGTCGATTTATTCCAGACAATCTGAGAGCCGAAAACCGCTTGCCAACGCAAGCCGACGGCGCCGCTCGCTCTGAGTTCGAGCGTGCGGCGCGATCTGGAACACTTCGCGCGCCACCGACCACTACGCCGCCCAAGCCAGCCGAAGCAAGATTGGGATTTTCATCAACAGAAAGACGATTGACAACTCGCCGGGCTGGCGATATAGCTCCGATCAGAAAAAAAGGTTGTTTAAATGTCCTATACGTCTAATGATTTCATCATGAACGCCTCCCAAAAAAATGTTCGGAAGTATCATCTGGCGATTCGGCGCGGTGAGTTCGTCAAAAACCTACCTTTTGAAAAAAATTCGTCCTCCTTGCGGTATCTTAGCAACGTGCGCGGTGTGACAGCACCTGTCATTCCATGAGTCCGTACCCACTTAGAAAGTCATCGAGATGTCCCGCTACAAAGGCCAACTAAAAGCATGGCGGACTGAACAGGAATTTCCGCACCACGTCGACATCATCGTTCCGCCTGGCGGCCTGGTTACGCGACTCGATGCGATGTACGACTTTCATGCACAGCATGGCATCAAGCCACAGCGCGGGCATGGCACGCACGATGCTGATGGTGCGGTTATTCGGTGGCGTTTCGCTGATCCGGCCATTGCGGCCGCGTTTGCCAGCGAGTTCAGATAGCCACTAGGGTGCCACATGGATATTCTCGAATATCTCGTAAAACAGATATAGTGGGATTCATGTCTGACGTAGTGATTTCCTACGCACGCCCAGGACCGCGCTCTAGCCGAAGAACTCGGACAATATTTGCAATCGCTGGGCTTTCAGGTTTGGTGGGACGTCGAGCTTTTAGCTTCTGATGATTTCACCGATGCAATTCAGGCTGCATTTTCCAAAGCTCGCGCCGTTGTAGTCATCTGGAGCGAGACATCAGTCAAGTCGAACTTTGTGCGCGATGAAGCACGTTTTGGGCTAAAACATCGTAAGCTCGTCGCAACCAAGACGTCACGACTCGAAGCAGATAGGATTCCGTTTGGTTTCCAGGGTCAACATACGGAGGATATCGCGAACCGCGACAAGATCGTGCGCGCAATCGAGAAGCTTGGTGCGACACGCCAAGCAGCAAAACTGACTTTGGGTGAGGCCAAATCCGAGAAACAGAAAGCTACACCTGGAACCGTAGGAATATATCGTCGCCAAAGTAATTTGTCCGCCAGGGACGTATTGGACGATAGCGAGAGAACATTCCGCATGTTCGTTTGGCACGAACCTGAGGATGCGATATTTGCAAAAGATCTTTGCAGCGAGTTATCGAATTTTTTTCGATCGTTGTTGGACTCTTCAGCGAGAGATGGAGAACCCATAACGGTAATTTTCGACTTAGATATGAAACCTGAGTCGATAGAGTTCGCCGATTTCCTCCTAATGTTGTCCCCGCGAAACAATAAGGAGTCATTCCAACGAAGTGACCAAATCCGTCATCAGTTTCTACGTCACTGGGAACACGACAAAGACCCAAGCATGCGCGTTGAGCATGTTCTTAGTCGCTTCCCTTCATTAGAATTCGTAACTACTCTTGCTCGTAATAAGTTTCACTTTGATCAATTTATTCGGCCGGACGGTCATCTCATTAAAAACGATTCGTCCGCTCTGATTGTAAGCAAACTGGGAAATAGCTTGTTCAGCTGGGTACTTAATTTCAGTCATCCTAACCGGAAAAAGCGGTAGGTGCTACGCGATTGGCGGAAATTGCTCAGCGGAGCGAACAAACGGCCCAGGCCTCCGGTGACGGATCGCCGCCATTTGGGCAGGTGAATGCGAAGTGATCCCACATCGTAGCAAGGCAGCTTAAAGCCCTCCCTCAAGAACGCGCGTGGCCGCCGGTGCCTTCGGGTTCTTGACCTTGATCCACATCTTCGACGGCCCAGATCGGTAAAACGACCCAGCCCGCTTCGATACGATGCCCTCAAGCCCGAGCTTGCACACCGCTTCGAACATCTTGTCGCCATCACCTTCCGTGTGCTCGACGTACTGAATGCCGCCGCGCTCAACTTCGAGCAGCCCGCGGAGTGCTGCCTTCCGTTTTGCAAGCGGCCAACGTCGCAAATCTTCACCGCCCAGCGGCCTCATGCACCTACCGCATCGCGCCCGGTCCGCGAGCGGGACAGAAAGTGCTGAGCTTGCAAAGCGTGCCGAGCGCAGACAGGCCATCCGCCCCGGAGCTGTGTACCAAACTCCACGGCTTCAGCCTTCATGCGGCGGTGCGCTGGGGCGCCGATCAGCGCAAGGAACTAGAGCACCTATGCCGCTATATCACCCGCCCGGCGATCGCCAACGAACGGCTCAAGCGTAATCGCGCCGGCGATGTCGTGTTGCAACTGAAGAGCGCGTTCAAGGACGGCACCACCCATATCGTCATGGCGCCGCTGGAATTCATGCAGCGCCTGGCCGCCCTGGTGCCCCGTCCGCGCTTACATCTAATCCGCTTCCATGGCGTGCTCGCGCCGAACGCAAAGCTGCGTCATGAAATCGTCCCCAGTCCGGTAGAGCAAGCAACCGCGCCCGCATGCGATCACGCGCCGGCGCGCCTGAGTTGGGCCAGGCTGCTCAAACGAGTCTTCGATATCGACATCGACCACTGCCCGAACTGCGGCGGCAGCTTGAAGAGCATCGCCGCCATCGAAGATCCGCCGGTGATTGTCAAAATCCTCGCCCATCTGGGCCTGCCCACGCACGCCCCGCCACGCTCCCCTGCGCAGCGATTCGATTTATTCCAGACAATCTGAGGAGCCGAAAACCGGTTGCCAACGCGAGCCGACGGCGCCGGTCGCTCTGAGTTCGACCGAGCGTCTCCATAAGAAACCTTTCGCTTGCCTCCCGACTGCTCTCCGGCCAAGCGGACCGGTACAACAGTGGGTTTTTCATCAAGCAGAACAGGAATTGACAACTCTGCCGGGGTTGCGATATAGCTCCGCCATAGAAAAGGTCGTTTAAAAATCCTATTCGTAACCGCGCGTGATGTTGCTAGCGATAACTCTAGCCGATGCATTGAGCCGGAATCTTGCTATACCCAGTCGCCGAAGGCCTCTATCGCGCTCTAGCAGTCCTTTGTCGACCCTATGGACGAGGTACGACGCGACGGGATGCAAGCGACTTGAAACAGTGCGACGCAAAACGCAGGATGTGATTCCTGCGACAAAAAAGAGAGATTCGCGAACGGCATTTTTTTCTGGGAGGTCGAATCAGCAGAAACGTTGTGTCAAGCCGTTAAGGTGGGCGTGCAACACCTATGCGATGTCCACATGTTCTAGCTAAACCCGGACTCCAATCATCAACGCACAGTTGATCATTGATTTTGGCAGCACACGAAGTATCGGACCATAAAGGAGAGCCCACCGTGCAGCCGACGTTCAAACAATTCGTCCGCTCATCAAGCGTGAACCTTAGTCTTCGGGAAATCTTGCAGCAGCCGGTCACCGAACTCCAAGGCGTAGGCACTGAAGCCGCAACGGCTTTAGAGCGCATCCACGTACGAACCATTTTCGATCTGGGGTCGTCAGCCATTTTTGGCCAGGGCAGTGCGGCCTGCAGCGCGGCCGATTCATCCTTGAAGATGATTGCTAGCGATATCATCGATTCGGAGGCCGCTGACGTAGCGTTGTCCGATATCCCCGGATCTCCTTTAAACGTGCTCCGGGGCCTTTCAACGGCTGATGCCACAGCACTGGCTGACGCCCTACATACGCCGACAGTCCGCGATTTCGCCCTTTGGCCGCCGCGGCAAATGGCGCACGAAATCGTGAGTTTCGCAGCCGGAACCGTCCTGACGGTTGACGACACGGCCGAAGAGCTTCGGCCGAAGATGGGCCAATACCCGACGGAGCGAGTCTACTACGACAAGCTTGTCATGCTCGGAGCTGGCTCTCCAGGTAATCAGACGCCGTTGCGCGAGCCGTTATCGTTGACGCAGCTGACCGGATCGGGATCGGCATTCGGGGCACCGGCAGTGGGCGCCATTGCGACCTACTCCCAATCTTGGTTCGCTCAGGGAATCACCCTCGGACATATGGTCCACTCGCTCGCGCTCGCTCCGGGAGAGGCTACGCGGATCGCGGTCATCGATTGGGCGAGGCGGACCCAGGCGAGCGCAACCGAGAGCGTCGATGAACGTGAGCAGCTCGATAACGCGACCAGTCACTCACGCGCCGCCAGTGAAATCCAAAATGCGGTCGCCAATGAAATGCAGTCAGGCGGGTCCTTCGCCAGCGGCTGGGCCAAGTCAACGAGTGATGCAAGCGGTTGGGCTGCAAGCGCTGGCGGCGGTGTCGCGGGCGTATACCAAGGCATTACAGGCGTCTTTGGCTTTGGAGGCGGTGGTTCCAGCTCAAGCCAAGAGTCGGAGACGAAATCAGAAGCTTTAAGCACGTCCTGGTCGGTTGGGTCGCGATCCGTCATGGCGGAGATGACGCAGACGGTCAACGACCGGACGGAGCAGCACGCGACCTCCGTCCGCAACCGTCGCGCGAGCGCGGTGCGGGAGGTGTCACAATCCGAGCACGAACAAGTCAGTACGCGGATAGTCGCAAATTACAACCACATGCATGCGCTGACTGTTCAGTATTACGAAGTTGTCCAGCTTTACCGCGTGACGGTCCAGCTCAACAAATTCGAGCGCGTATTGTTTGTACCGTTCGAGCTCCTCGACTTCTCCGGTGCTGATGCTGCCGACCTCGTCGCACGTTTTCGTTTTCAGCTGCGTGCCGCTGCGCTTTCGGAGCGCGTCGCTCAGCTCCTCTTCGACGAGCGTGGACGCATCGAAATACGGAGCGGCGTGCGTATCTCTCAGCCGTTTAGCGTCGGCGACCTGGCCACGGAGGTCATGACTTCCAGGAGGTTCATGGCGCGCATGGCAGACAACGTTAACTCAGCCGCCGGCTCGCCCAGCAGCGCCATTGCGCCTCCGTCCGCGGGCGACCCGGCAACGCCAGCAACTCCATTGCCGAAAAGGTTTACCGTCGTTCGCCCAGGACCGGTTGCTGAAATCGTCCCTGGTGACGCGGTCCTGGTCTCGCTGGGGTTTGAGGACGTCGGGATCGACCGCGTCCGGATTGATCAGGAAGGCGTGTCCGCGGAGGCAACCACATTCGTCGTTCCGGGTGCCACAGACCAAATCGACTTTGCCACTCCCATCCCATTGCGAACGATCAGTTCGATACACGTTGCACGCGACACAAGCACAGAGTCTGTCGGATCCATGATCCTTCGTTATGAATCCGAGGGCCACCGTCAGCTAGCGGTCGTGCCACTGTCGCTCATCTCTGGCACGAACATGCAGGTAGCAGCGTTCCTTGCCGGTGACAGTGCCGATCGCCGCGCCGAGTTGCATGCGCACCTGCACGCTAACCGTGTCTATTACACACGCGCTGTCCTAGCCAATTTGGACTCGGCGTCGCTTGTGTCATTGTTGTCCAGCGTCACGTGGCTTGGCCGGCCGTTAGTCGATCAAGTCGAACCAAACCCGGTCGCGGTCAGCGGTAATTTCTTGGTGCTCCGCGCGCCAGCGGAAACTAGTGACGCAAGTGGGCTCGTCGTTGAACAGACATGGGGACAACTTCTCGAAGAGCGAGGTATAGACTTCGACAAGGCGGACGAGCGGCTTATCCCTGTGCCGACGGGCGGGGTCTTCGCGGAAGCCGTTCTCGGCCGTTCCAACTCGGCCGAAAAGCTTGATGTCACACGCTTCTGGAACTGGCAAGACTCACCAATTCCGCTCCAGCCAACCGAAATCGCGGTCATCGGCACCGGGAGCCGTGGATCGTCCGACGACCTGAGACCTGGCCAGCTTTCGGCGCCGGTGCTGAATATCATGAACCCGACCGCGCTTCCGGACCCGACGGGTCTCACGGCGTCGCTGGGCGCCCTCGCCACGGCAAACATGTTCAGGGACATGAGCGGGCTGGCTGGAACCCAGGCGACGATACAGGCGGCCTCCTCCGGCACGCTATCAGCGGCCACCGAGGCAGGCCGCATCGCCAGCGCCAACTTTCAGGCCGCTACCAACCAGGCGACGGAAATGGGCAAAGCCGCGGCCGATATGTGGAAGGTGCTCAACGCCAATAATGGGGGTGGCGGCAGTGGCGGTTCCGGATCAGCCGGCGGCGGCTCGAAGGCAGGCATTTCCGGCGACGGCGCATGGGTCAATCATGGGCGTGACTTGGATCAACGCGGCGTTTCGGGTGGCTCTCGTGCGGGCGGCGCTTCGTCATCGGGCGTAAGCACGAGCGGCGGTGGCGCGAGCGGCACTGACGCCTTCCCCACCAGCGGGGACGGGAGGACTATCTCAGGCGACTATATGCCCGGGGTCCCTCCTTTCGCTCGCGAGTTGGCCTACAGCGACGAGGGCCGAGCGGCCTCACCCAACCTGGTAGGGGCAGTCGCCAATTCCCTCGGCGTACCTGTCACGCCTGCCAATGCCGGCGGCTCCAGTGAACTCCTGACGGATCCCACGAAGCCGCAACGGCTGCTTGGACCCTGGCTTTACCTCTGGGACTTTCCCAATAACCGGCTAGGTCAGTGGCCTCCCGCTTGGTTCACTCGTGCGCGCCAGAAAGAAGCACAAGTGACGCCCTCTCCGGGCGCCGCCGACCCATTCTGGCCTATCCAGCGCATCGAAGAAGCTAGGGGCCATGACATCAATATGGATTCGTACCGGGCCAAGATCATCACGTTCCCAACCGAAGCCGGGACAGTCATGGATCACCGCGCTCTGTTTGAATACATTCGGCGCCACATCGACGACTTGGCCGACGCAGAGACGTGGAATGGATTGCGGCTAGCGAACTTCGAGCCCGTGGATGCGGAGGAAAAGGCGATCTGGGAGAGCCAGGACCCGCGCGGTGCGATGATTCACATTGACGCCTTCGGTCCAGATGATTTCGACTTGATGGTTACCGCCTACCATGTCGATGACGATCGGGCCGGCTGGGTCTTCTCGACCATCATGACCGATAATGCTGGAAGGCACCCATTGAGTGGGTGTCGCGCGTTCGGGATCCGTAGGACGCCGGTCGGCTGGGAGGTGTATACCGAAGCTGTCGATCGGTGGGAGCGCGCGGTCTACACGATCGGCGACTTCTACGGGGCCGACGTGCAGCATCGTTTGTGGCAAAGCTTCATCGCCTCGTGCGCAGAGTTCATTGAGAGTAGGGGCGGGAAAGCGGAGATCGAGCCACCGGTCCGCCACTCGGTGCAGTGGGCATTGCTGGAGCCATACTTCTCGCGAGGACAACTTCAAATCGTGTTCCCTTGATAGGCGGAACTTTCGCGACCGTCGAGTGCGTATTGGGCGATGACAAGCTGGAGGATCTAGTCCTCTATCTGCGCCGGCGCGGGGTGCGCTAGTCTCGGGTGACCGCCTGGTTTGGTTTGTGCGTCCTGCGACGGTCGTCGGCGCCCCAAGCTTTCTTTTACAACCGCTGTCCAAACTCGCACGCTCATCGTCGCCTTATGGGCGGCTCGAGCAGAACTGGGGCCGCTAACGCCGAGGCGGTTGGGTAGCTTTCTGGGTAACTGGGTAAACGCCGGAGCGGAAACGCTTGCCGGCGCGGCTTCGGGCGAATCTTTGGAAGCCGCTCCTAGCCTCCAGCGAACCAGTCCAGGCGATGCCGACTCCGAGCCCATTGCTTCAGCGACTACCGACGCTTCTAGGATTTGGCGTTCTCGCGCCTTGCGCCGGATCTTTCCTGTGAATGGTTGTTCTTGGGAAAGACTCTGGGTCAAATCAAATCGGCGTTTCGAGCGGGACGGTTGGGAATGCTCAAGACGGGCGCAGTCGATCCGATAGGACGTTGACTATTCCAGCCCGAGATCCGAACGAGACGCCTCGACGGGCTCTATGGCGGTCGCCACGCTCATGAAGCATGCGATCGACAGCGACGAATAGGTCGCCGCCACATTCACGGTGACGTTCGTGCCGCGCCACATTCCCATTTTAATGAGGCCGAACTCACCAGCCTGAGGGCGGCTGCTCGTTCTTCTCGGTGATAGAACCGAGAACTTCCCACAGCTTCGACGTCACATCCGCGCAGTCGGGGAACTCCACAGAGATTCCTCGCAACTGGCCACCCTGGAACGTGAACGCGATGTCGTCGCGTCTGCGTCGTTCGAGTTGTAGAACAGTGCGGCCGTCCTCGACGGTGTAAAGCGTGACCACGGCGTTCGATGTGTCGGTCTTGCCGCCCGGATGCGCGAGCTTAACGGTGTCGAAAGAGTCGCCCCATTTGACGCCGAAAACGCCCTCGCCGAAAAGTTCGTCGACGCGCTTTTGAATGTCGCTCTGCGCGACACCGGACGACGTGAAGAAGCACAGCAGGAGGAGCGATGTTCTTGTTTTCATGGCGGCGATCATAGCGCTGCCGTCGCGTCGCGTCAGCGCGCCCGGCGAGCAGGGACTACAGCCTTGTCTGCCCAAAGGCATTGCTAGCCCTGGCGACACCTAATAACGGCATGCTGTGGTTAGTCGCTTGTCGGAGGGCTAGCTCGGCGGGCGCCGTTCTGGATTTCGAGGAGCTACAAGTAGTGCGCGTTCGCGTCGATGGACAGTCCTTTGTTCGCTCGCGCGTCGCGGTTGAACCGGCCAATTTGAATATTCATCTGCATTGCCTGGTGCTCGACGGCGTCTACCTAAACCGCGACGGCGTGCCGCTCTTCCACGAGGCTGCGGCTCCTTCTACCGATGAGCTAGAGGCTGTGCTGCTGAAGATCATCACGCGCACCATGCGCCTATTGACGCGCCTGGGCGCTCTCATCGAAGAACCGGAGCGGACCTACCTCGCCGAAACCGACTCCGATGGGGCGCTCAAGTCTCTGCAAGCCGCCTCGTGCACTTATCGTATCGCCCTCGGCCCACGCGCCGGACAGAAAGTGCTGAGCTTGCAAAGCCTGCCGAGCGCAGCTAAGGCATCGGCCCCAGAGCTGCGTGTTAACGCGCACGGCTTTAGCCTGCATGCGGCGGTGCGCTGGCGCGCCGATCAGCGTGCAGAACTCGAGCATCTCTGCCGCTATATCACCCGGCCGGCCATCGCCAACGAACGGCTCAAACGTAATCACGCCGGGCAAGTCGTGCTGCAACTGAAGAGTCCTTACAAAGACGGCACCACTCATATCGTCATGGAGCCGTTGGAGTTCATGGAGCGCTTGGCTGCGCTGGTGCCGCGCCCGCGTTTACATCTGATTCGCTTCCACGGCGTGCTGGCGCCCAACGCGAAGTTGCGCAGTAAAATCGTTCCCGCTCCGGCAGAGCGTGCCGCCGCGCCCCCGACCGATCACGCCTCTGCCCAGGAAGAAACCCCGCGCATGAGCTGGGCCCGGCTGCTCAAACGGGTCTTCGACATCGACGTGGAGCACTGCCCGAACTGCGGCGGTGCCTTGAAGATTATCGCCGCCATCGATGATCCGCCGGTAATCATCAAGATCCTCAGCCATCTGGGCCTGCCGACCCGCGGCCCGCCGCGCCGTGCGCCGGCGCGTCGAGTCGATCTATTTCAAACGATCTGAGGAGCAGAAAGCCGCTTGCCAACCCAAGCCGACGGCGCCGCTCGCTCTGAGTTCGAGCGAGCACAGCGACGGGGACCCAATCGCGCGCTTCGGACCGCTGCGTCGCCCGAGCCATCCGAAGCAACACCGGGATTTTCACTAAAGCACGTGCGCTTGACGGCTCGCGGGTTCGGCGATAAGCTCCGATCAGAAAAAAAGGTTGTTTAAATTTCCTATACGTCCTTCCCTGTTGCGCACGTTGATTGACAACAGCTTCGCCCACCACGTGACGAATTAAAAACCCCTTGGCTGCATCGGTAATCTGACGATACGAAATTGCTTTTCATGCGCCGGCTCGGAACGCAGATGAATTGTCCCGCGACGAGTGAGTTAGCCCAGCTTCGAAACCTAAGCACCTACTAGGCAACACCGACCGCGCCGGTCGAACTCCCTTTCGTTGCGGGTTGACGCCCTCGCGGACAAAAATCCCCGGGGCGCGTTGTTTTTTGACCGACGGCTACTCTTATCACTCGTCACTCGACCCTCGACACTCGTCCCTCGTCACTCGTCCCGGCCGTAGTGGATGCGCCGGTAGGGCAGGGTGATCACGCTGCGGGAAATCCGGACGTCGAGCATCGTCGGTGCGGGATTCTCCAGAAATTCCCTGGTCGCGGAGCGGAGCTCATCCACGCTGCGCACAAGCCGGCCCCTGCCACCGAAGGCCTTGCCAACGGCGCCCAGGTCCGGCGACGCGACGGTCGCGAGGTCGGCTTTCATCTTGTGCGCGTCGAACTTGTAGTACTCCGAGCCCAGCGCCTGGTTGTTCAGGCACACCACCATCAGCGGCATGCCGTAGCGCACCGCCGTCTCGAACTCCCCGACGTGCATCATCACGCTCGCATCGCCGTCACACAGCACGTGCGGCTTGTTGCCGCTCGCCGCGACCGCCCCCATCGCCGCCGGCAGCATCTGCCCGATGCAGCCGAAGAAATGCCCGGGCAGCACCAAGCGAGCGCGGCTTGTTGAACAGCATGTTCGAGAAACCCGCGGTGGCGCCGCTGCCGGTGACCACGCCTATTTCGGGGGGCAGCATCTCGTCCAGCGCCAGGCAGATCTCCCGCGGATCCACGGCGCCCGGCTCGATCGGGAATTCCGTGCGGTCCACATGCTGGGCGGCGAGCTGCTGCTTCACTTCCCCGGTGCGAAACCCGGTCATTTTGACAGAGCGCTTCGCGAGCGCGTTCTCCAGCGCTTCCACGCCGGCTTTTGCGTCCGTCTGCACGTAGCAGTCGGCGGAACGGCCCCCGCTCATCACAAGGTGCGGCTTGGAGTCGAGGTGGACGAAGCGCGCATTGGGGTAGAGGTAGCCGTGCTCGGTGGTGTAACGCCCCATGCTGGCGCCGACGGCGATGACGCAGTCGGCTTCCTCGAACAGCTTCATCGAGGCACGCGTGCCGTAGGTCCCAGAGATGCCGGCGTGAAATTCGTCTTCGCCGAGCCAGCCCTTCGCCATCAGCGACGTGGCGATCAGCGCGCCGATGCGCCCGGAGAGCTTCTTCACGGCGTCGCCGGCGCCCGACCACTTCGCGCCCCGCCCAACGAGGACTACCGGATGTTTCGCCCCGGCGATGATGTCGGCGGCTTTTTCGATCTCTGCGGGATCCGGATGGACCACCCGCTTCGGGAGCACCGTGGAGGACGGCTTGTACGGCTCGTCGTCGTCCTCGAACGCCATCTGCTGGACGTCCATCGGCGCGCTCAGCATGATCGGGCGGGACTCGAGCTTGGCGAGGTAAAATGCCTTGCGCACGCAGTCGTCCGCCACCTCCGGGGACGTGATGCGGATGAAGCCGGTCTCGCAGCTGGCGGCGAATGCCGCCTGGTCCATGCGTTGGAGGTACTCGTCGTCATTGGAGGGGAATTCGCCGCAGAATGCGACCAGCGGCGACGCGGCGCGGCTGGCGGTGAGCAGCGCGGTGGCAAGCTGCGAGACGCCCGGCCCACAGGTCGTGGTGGCAACGCCCGGGGTGCGCGTCACGCGCGCCCAGCCGTCGGCCATGCCGAGCCCGGCGCCCTCATGGCGCACTTCGAGCATCTTGACGCCGCCGAGCTTGTCCAGCTCGTGCATCCAGTACATGTTGCCGTCGCCCATGATGCCGAAGATGTAGGTGACGCCTTCGGCGACGAAATCGGCGGCGAGCCTCTGGTACACCTTCATTCTTTCTCTCCTTTACCCACACGATAAGTAATGGGTGATGCAGGATGCGCGTTGATCGCGGAGCGTTCTACGCGCTTGCTTTGGCGCAGCGCGCGGCGAGGCGCTCCGTGAATTCGCCCGTCATGCGCTTGACCACCAGCGCGGCGCCGGACTCCACCAGCGAGGCGAGCCGGCCGGAAATCTCGACCTGCGCGTCGATGGGAACGGCCGACGAGCCCGGTGCCTGCCCCGCCACGACCTTGAAGGTCATCGCCGTTTTCACCCGCGTACCGCCCTGATCGTCCCTGCCGCGCGCGGATACGTGCCCGATCATCGCTGTGCCATCCAGCTCCAGCGCGACCTTGGCGCGAAAAGTCACTTTGGCCGGTCCGAACTTCACCGTCAGGGTCGCATCGTACGAGCCGTCCTCCAGCCGGTCGCCCAGTTTCACCCCAGGCACGCAGTCGACCACGGCGCGCGGGTCCGACAGCACGTCCCACACGATCCGCGGCGCCGCTGGCACCTCTACACGCTCGTTGATTTCGATCACTATGTGGACGGGGGAAGAACGCGTTCCGGGCCGGTTTCAGGTCTATTGTTCGTCACTGCTCCACTCCGTCCCCCTTTTTTTTCATGGCTATCGCGGCGCAGTGAACTCATATTCCTGCGTGCTTTCCGGCGCAAACCTCTTTGAGGAGCTTGTGGCTAGTCAAGACACCGATACACATTGCCGCTGAGAGTCACATTCTTCCGATCTCGCGAGTTGCCCGTCTGGCTCTCCCGTTGAGTCAGAACATAGACGACGTTGCCGCCGAGTTGGAACGCCTTGTTCTTGAGGTCGTTGCGAGCCCCAGTCTCGAGGTTCGCGTCCGAGGTAAAACCTCCCGTGAAACGATTGCCTTGACTACCAGTCACATCGCCCAAAAATTTGCATTCCCGGCCGGGCTCTCTGTTAGTTACCCGGACGAGTTCCGCCCCGGACCGGACGCTGTTGGCGGAGCACGCGCAGACCATGAGGACTATCGCAACCAGATAGGCAATCTTCATATCGATTTCCTGGATCCTACGACGATTCGCTTCGAATCGCTAGCCCGGACTGCTCTTGCAACCCTGTTCTGTGGCCCGCCGATTGAGATACTCTTGGCTGTCATCAGCCGAGAGGAAAACATCATCCACCCTGCGCACGCCCCGCTGCACGACGTGACCATACGTTCGGATACGTTCTGACTTCGAACGCAACGCGCAGCCGTGACTTTGGCTGAATCATTTTTTGTTGACAGGATTTCGGTGGTGCATATAGTCTTCCCCAAGGTATTTACCGTATGATTAAAACGAGGCGATATGGGCTCTTCCTTCAGCAACCTGCTAGCTGGGCAATCGGCTACGTCGCAACTCCACCTGGCAAGACGCGAGAGTCTGACGCAAAGAGGAAAGATAGAGGTTACATCATGAAGCGACGTTTGATGATGTTTTGCTCATCGTCCCTTGTCTCTCTCATTGTCATCGCCCCGGCTGCAATCGTCCCCTCGAGCGCTCTCGGCGCATCGGCCAGTGCCGCGCTGGTCAAAGCCAAACAGGAAGCCGAGGCCAAAGGGTACATCTTTGTTCCCAGCCACGATGAGATCGTCAGCAGGGCGAAGCAGGAAGGCAAGTTGCGCGCGGTGGTCTCTCTGACCGAGGATCCGCTGAAGCATATGCTCGCCGCCTTCAGCAAAAAGTACCCTTTCATCGAGACCCGCGCCGAGAGTGTGCCGACCGGAGAGGTTTATCTACGGTTGCTTCAAGAGCTGAAGGCGGGCTTGACTAAAGGCGTGGACGTAAACGACCCGATCTCCGACTATTACAACGACTATCTCCCTTATCAAAAAAAGTTCGACGTCTTGGGGATGGCCGAGCAAAAGGTGCTTGAGATTCCTGTTCAAATGGTGGACCCGATCAACCGCAACATCGTCGTTATCGGAAGCTCGATACAGGTGGTCGTCTACAATAAGAAGCTTACCTCCGCGGAAAAAGTGCCCAACACTTGGGAGGACTTTCTCAAACCGGAATTTAGAGACCGGAAATTCGTCCTCGATATTCGTCCCATTAACATTTCAGCCCTTGTTCCAGCGTGGGGTCTTGAAAAAGCGCTCGATTTTGCCCGCAAGCTCGCCGCCCAGAAACCGGTATGGGGCCGGGGTCATACCGCTCTGATCATCCGTGTGCTCGCCGGCGAGCATGCCATTGCCTTCGGTGTTAACTACGATTCCTATCTAAGAGCCAAAAGCAAAGACAAGATCGACACTCTGGGTTATAAGCTTTTGGAGCCGGTCCCCGCGCGCCTCAACGAGTCGTGGAGTGTCTTGAACTCAGCCGAGCATCCCTACGCCGGACTTCTATTGTTGGAGTTCGTGGCCTCTCCCGAGGGGCAAAAGATATTGGATGATCACGGGCCCTACGAAGGCTCGCTGTTTGTCCGGGGAACGGTCCAGGAGCAGGCCGTGCGCGGCAAGAAACTATCGCTAGTCGATTGGAATCACTATACGAACACTCAGGAATATCTCACAAAAGTAGTGGAAGCTTACGGCTTTCCGCGCGCGGGAAAGTAAAAAGAATTCTGTCCGGCGCTGAGTCCGGTTCCTATAAACCCTTGTTCGACAGATCATCCAGATGAGAAAGCCCGAGCAAGCTTTCGCCGCGTTGGGCGTTAGCGCGATCATATACCGGCAACGATCAGCTCGCTGCCGTTCAGCGCGGCGCCAGTAGCGGTCGGCGAGCCACGAGCGTAAGCGTGGCGGCAATCAGATAGTTCCCGATGAAAAGCAAAAAAACCATCTGATAGCTACCGCTTAGATCAAAAGCCATGCCTGCTAACAGAGCTCCCAGTCCCAGGCCGCCCTTGTGAAAAGGCTCAAGAGCGCTAGTGATCGCGCCGAAGGAGCGCCGTCCAAAGTAGCGGGCCAATAGAATATGCATCAGAACAAAACCACCGCGCGCGCTCAGTCCGAAAACAATCGCGAAGACAAACGCCGCGGCCGCGACTCGCACTTGGGTCAGCAGCACCAGGGCCGCCGCCGAGAGCAGCATCGTGATCACGCCCAGGGCGCGCGGATGAATTTTTTCCGCCAGAGATCCCCACAAGCCGCTGCCGAATGCCCCGGTTAATGCCATTACGCTTAGCGCCGCCACGGCAACTGCGGGCTGAATTTTCATGTCCGTAAAATACGCCACCATGTGAAAGGCAATGCCCCCGGTAGAAATTGAATAGAACGTCGAAGCGGCGATCAGTAGCCACAGGGTCCGGGTGCGCAGTGCGTCCTTCAAGCTCCAGCTTTGCTCGGCGGCTGCCGTCGCGCGCTCCGTTCCTGGATCGTCTTGCTTTGATTTTTGAGCCGCCGGCGAGGCGCCATCGGGCAGCATCCCCAGATCTTCCGGCTGCCGGCGTAAAAGGAAAAGGCCGGGCACAACGACAAATAGCCAAAGAGCAATGCCAAGCAACATAAAGGCGCTACGCCATCCGTAGGCTGCGATCATGAACTGGTAGACCAGAGACAATACGAAGGAGCCCAACGGCACTGACAACGCAACCAGACCGATAGCCCTGGGGCGTTTCAAATAAAACCAGTTGGTTACCGCAGTCATGGGCACCACACCGGTAAGCAGCGTTTCAGCCAGCGCTCGCCCGGGGACAAAGGTGGCGTAAAATTGCCAGGGCTCGTACGTCAGGCTGAGACACATAACGAAGGTGCCGACTAGAGCGGCTCCGAATGGAAGGAGGATGCGCGGTCCCAGCCGATCGGCGAGCGGACCAACCACAGGCGCCAAAAGGCCGCCCGCCACTGATCCGATGGTTATCGCCGACGAAGTGAGTGTGCGGCTCCAGCCAAGATCCTCGGTGATGGGTTTGAGAGCGACCGCCATGGTGACGTTGCTCACGCCCGATCCCAGAAAGCCGGCGAGCATGGCAATGCCGACAATGACCCAGCCGTAAAAGAAAGGTGGAGTCACGGTTTGGCTTTACGTGGCGCGAGGGGTGTATTCACGAGAAGCGAGAGAACTGCTTCTCGCGCTCGGCGCGCATTTGCTTTTCCATCATTCCATCGTAGCGCTCTCGGCTAGTGTCGGCCGAGGCTAGCCGAGGGCAGTCAGTTTTGTCCAACGGCTCAAAAAATTCTTGGGCGAATGACCGCACAGCGTCGAGCGGGGCTGCAGTCCGCTTCATCAGGTTTTACATGCCAGTTCAAGGTTCAATGTTCAAAGTTCAACGTGTCGGATCCGGCACGGTTCAAGGTTCCGGGTTCAAGGTTCAACGACCCATCCCCACCTTGAACTTTAGAACATTGAACAGGCGAAGCCATCGAACCTTGAACGTTGAACATTAAACCCACTACCCAGCACGCTGAAGCGCCTCTTGCGCGGCGCGCGGCACCAGCACTTTGACCATTTCGCGCTTGTAGTCTGCCGAGCCGCGGTTGTCGTCCATGGGATCGACTTCCGTGGCCGCCACGTCACCCATCTCCTGGAGCTTGCCATCGGTGATTTCCTGGCCGCGCAGAATATTTTCGGCACGGGCGGCGTGGACGATGGTCGATGCGACGGAATTGAGACCGAGACGGATATCGTCGCAGACGCCGTTCTTCAAGCGCATCGTCAAGGCCACGCCAACGGTGGCGAAATCTTCAACGCTGCGCGGCGTGAATTTGATATGCGCCCAAAGCGGACGGTTGGGCGGCGGCACGCGAATCTCGGATAAGAGTTCGCCGGAATTGAGGGCGGTTTGATAATAATCGACGAAAAATTCGTCCAGTTTGAGGACCCGTTGTCCGGTTCGGCTCGCCAGCACGACCTCGGCATCCAGGGCGATCAGGCTTGCGCCGGGATCGGTCAACGGATCGCCGGCGGCGAGATTGCCTCCGATGGTGCCCATATTGCGGATACGCGGCTGGGCGACCTTGTGAAAGGTTTCGTGCAGCAGGGGATAGTGCTGTTTGATGACCGGCGAAAGCTCGATGTCGCGATGGCGCGCCCCGGCGCCGATGGTGAGGCCATTCTTCGCGCTGTAGGTAATGCGGTCGAATTTCGGAATATCGGCGAGGCTTACGACGACCTTCGGCATCAGCAAGCGTTGGCGCATCATGATCAGCAAGGATGTTCCGCCGGCGATGGCGCGCGCCTCATCGCCATGTTTCTCCAAGAGGCCGAGAGCGCTTTTCAGCGTCTTGGGTTGTAAATAATCAAACTTGATCATTTTCTAGTACAAAGTGAGCGGTGAGCAGTGAGCAGCAGGCGTCATCCCAACGGCTTCCTGGTTACCGCTTACTGCTTACGTTCCTTTTCTTGTTCCCGCAGCGCCTTGAGAATTTTTTCAGGCGTAATCGGCAAGGTTTTTATTCGCACGCCCACCGCATCGAAGATCGCGTTGCTGATCACGGCGGCGGTGGGGTCCATGTTCAACTCGCCCAGACCCTTGGCGCCGAATGGTCCCGTCGGCTCATAGGAATCCGCGAAGGCATGCTCGAGGGGCGGCATGTCGCGCATCGATGGAATGCGGTAGTCGGAAAAGTTGGGATTCACCGGCCGGCCTTCGTCGAATTGCAGCCCCTCCGTGAGAGCATAACCGATACCCTGCGCGAAACCGCCTTCGACCTGGCCTTCCGCGCCAATGGGATAAATCACCGTGCCGCAGTCCGACGCGATGACGAACTTGAGCACTTTGACCTGTCCGGTCTGGCGGTCGACGTGAACATGGGCGGCCTGAACGCCATAGTTATAGGCGCCCGATTCGTTGCCGAAGCGGGTGCTATCCGGCAACACCGAGTCGGCGTCGAAACTTCCCGAGCCGACGATGGGCGCGCCGTTGTGGCGAAATAGCCGCGCCCGCGCCACGTCGGCGACGGTGACCGATTTGCCCTCGGCGCCCTTGACGAAAATACGCCCATCGCCGGCGACTAAATCTTCGGAGTTGGCCTCCAACATCTCAGAGGCTTGCTCGAACAGTTGCTGCTTCACATTGGCGGCGGCGTTTTTCACGGCGTTGCCGCTGACGTAGGTGAGCCGGCTGGCGAAGGCGCCAAGGCAAAAGGTCGTGAGATCGGTATCGGCGCGGGATATCTCTACGTCCTCGACCCTGACCCCCAATTCTTCCGCTGCGATCTGGCACATCGCCGTGTGCACGCCCTGGCCGCATTCGCCTTCACCGCTGAGGATGAGGGCTTTGCCGTCTTCATTCAACTTGATCGTCGCGGAACTGCCGTCATAGTCGCCGAAGTGGCGCTTGCCGCTGACATGGACGGTGCATGCCAGGCCGAGCCCCGTGTCCGGCGCTTTGTTGGCGCGTTTGGCTTGCCAGTCGATCATCTTCTCGGCCATATCGAGACACTGCTTTAGCTCGCAGCTGGTGACGCGGTTGCCGTGAGGCGAAACATAGCCGGTCTCGGCCGCGTTTATGCGGGCGATCTCGATGGGGTCAATGCCAAGCTCATGAGCGCCGAGATCGATCGCTTGCTCCACCGCCCACTCCGCGGATGGATTGCCGAAACCGCGAAACGCGCCGGTGGGAATCTTGTTGGTGTAAACCAACAGCGCTTCGGTTTTTACGTCGGTATATTTGTAGCAGGTGTCATGGCGCATCGCCGCCACGCCGGTAATGGCCGGCGCTTTGGCCGAATAGGCGCCATTGTCGGCGATCACCTTGATGTGCTTGGCGCGGATGCGGCCATCTTTTTTAAAACCGAGCTTGACGTTGATTTTCATAAAAACCCGCGGCCGGCAGCCGGCAAGGAATTCTTCTTCACGGGTGTTGATGAGCTTGACCGGCTTTTTCGCTTTGCGCGCCAGAACCGCGGCGACCAGGGCGTTATTATCGTCGCAGGATTTGCCGCCGAACCCGCCGCCCACGGCGCTTTGAATGATGCGCACGTCGGTTTCCGGCACGCCCAGGGCGGTGGCAATCCGATAGCGCGCGTTAAACAGCGTCTGGGTGTTCATGTAGATCGTGTATTTGCCGTTGGGCGCGTACTCGGCGACGCTGCCGATGGTTTCAATGGCGCAATGCCACTGCGGCATGCTCTGAAACGTGTCTTCGACGATCACATCGGACTCGGCGAAGGCCTGGGCGATGTTGCCGCGCTCGATGTCCATGGTCATGGCGATGTTATTGGGCTTGTCGTCGTGCACCAGCGGCGCGCCGTCTTGCATCGCTTCTTCGGCGTCGAAGACGCCGGTCAGCGGTTCCCAATCCACTTCAATCAGATCCACGGCCTCCTCGGCGATATCCGGATCGATGGCGGCCACGGCGGCGACTTCTTCGCCGACGTAGCGGGCTTTGCCCACGGAGAGAATATACTGGTCGGCGAAAAACGCGCCCCAGGGCCGTTTGATGGTGTCCTCGGCGGTCACCACGGCGCGCACGCCGGGGAGCTTTTCGGCTTTGCTGGTGTCGATGTGACGAATGCGCGCGTGGGCAAAGGGGCTGCGCAGAACCTTGCCTACGAGCATTCCCGGTAAATAGATATCCGCGATGAACTTGGAATCGCCGGTGACTTTATCGAAACCTTCGACCCGCTGCACGCGCCGGCCGACGACGGAGAATTTTTCTGCCTTTGCCATGATGCTTATCTCTCAAAATCTCATTCTGTGACGCACATTCGTGATTGACGGTGATTTCTAGGTATGAGGTCGGAATCTCTCTCTCCCGTCATTCCGGCGGAAGCCGGAATCCAGGTTTGTTTCCTTGCCTCGCTGTCATGCCCTGGATACCCGCTTACGCGGGTATGACGGACTCCATTACGCTCATCGCAGCATCTATTTGCCCAAGATCAGGTCGTTTTCGCGACCGGCTTGTAAACGTCCAGGCTTTGGATCTTGGCGGTTTGCTCGCGCTTGCGAAAGGCGAAATTGGCATCGATCTTGTTCTCCACCACTGCCATGACGGCTTCGAGTATCTTGTAATACCCGGTGCAGCGGCACAGGTTGCCCGACATCCATTCCTTGACTTCATCTTCGCTTGGATTTGGGTTCTCGTCGAGCAATGCCTTCGCCGCCATGATCTGACCGGGCGTGCAGATGCCGCATTGAAAGCCGCCGTACTCGATGAACGCTTGTTGTAAGGGATGAAGCTTACCGTCTTTGGCGAGGCCTTCGATGGTTTCAATGTTCTTGCCGGCGCAGCCGGCGGCCAAGGTCAAGCACGAGCTCACCAGGCGCCCATCGATGATGACGCTGCAAGCGCCGCAAACGCCGATGCTGCAGCCTTCTTTGGTGCCGGTTAAGCCGAGGTTGTCGCGCAGAACTTGCAGCAGCAACCGGTTCGGCTCGATCTCGACTTGTTGTTCTTCGCCGTTGACGCGCAGGGTGATCGGGCGTTTCATCGTTTACACCGATCGGCCCGAATGCGTCTTGCCCCAGCGCGCGCGCATGGTCTTGAGGGTATCGCCTTCGCCCACCGAAACGCGGGTTTGGCTGAGCTTCTCCCAAACTTTTTCATGTTCGCTTTGGGCGGCGAGGTCGGCTTCCTGGGCGAGCTCGTCGGGCCATAATCCCATGAGATAGCCATGCCACGGTTCTTGCGGTTGTAGCTTCGGTAGCCCCAGCTCTTCCCATATCTCCCGGGCGCGCACCATAAATTCTCTTTTCGGCAGCGACAACGGCGGAAAGTCGGCTTTGCGCGTGGCGTCGATCAAGACCGATGACTCGCAGTTGTCGTAGCGGCTCGACGGGTGGGTCGCCAGCATGCCGATGGGTGTGGCGCCGAATGGGCGGTCGCCGACGATCTTGAAATCTTTATGAGGCTGAGAGCGGTGTGTAATCGCCCAGATGACAGCGACAGGGTCCTTGACGTTGATGTCTTCGTCTACCGCAACGACCATTTTACCGACCCGGTCGCCGTAATCGAGAATGCCCTGCATGACGTCCCAGGGTTCCTGGTCGCTGCGTTTTTTCAGTCTTACCGCGACATAGGGCCGGAGGTTGACCAAGGGCTCGATCAGATGAACCTCTTCCACTGTGTCGAAGCCTTTTCGGACAAGATAGCGTTTGATCAGCGTGCCCATGCCCATCGCTTTGATCTTGGAGCTTTCGCTGGGCGTTACCTGACTGATAATTGACACCCAGATGGGATCCTTGCGGTGGGTGACGCACTTGAGCTCGAACACCATGCTCAAGGTGCGCGGATCGATATAGCCCATCGATTCACCGTAGGGACCTTCTTCTTCCATATAGTTCGTCGGAATAATGCCTTCGAGTACGATCTCCGAGGTCGCCGGCACTTCGAGGTCCACGGTCTTGCACTTGATCATCTCCACCGGCGCGCCCATGAGGCCGCCGGCGAGGGCGATCTCATCGACGTCGGGGGGAACTTTCTGAGTCGCCGCGTAAGAAACCGCCGGTACGGTGCCGATCACGATGGCGACTTCCAAGGGAATCCCTTTGCGCCGGCATTTTTCCCATTGGTTGGATAAGTCCTGGGGCGTGCCTGTCATGAGCCCGCTGCGGTCCGGGCCTTTGATCAGGCCGCGATAGTTGCCGACGTTGCGCTGGCCGGTTTCGGGGTCCTTGGTGATCCAGTGGCCGGCGGTTATATAAGGTCCATTGTCGAATCCCGGCGTCGACATCGGAATGGCAAATTCATTGATACCGCCATGTTCGAGCAAGGCCGCTCCCATGTGCACTTCTTCCTGGGCCGGGCCGTGATCGACCATCACCGGCGGTATCAAATGATCGAGGGCATAAATCCAGCGGTCGGGGACTTCGTCGGGCTGGCACTTCAAGCCCATACTATAAATCTCTTCAGAGCTCGAAAGGCCGCCGACGAGCACCCGGCAGTTATACTTGTGCTTTTTGCCGTCGATGACATTGTCGAAGAGAAATCCCCGGCGCGCTTCTTCCGGCAAGCCTCTGAATTGCCAGCGGACGAGGGGCTGAAGCTCGGTGTCTTTGTTAATTTCGCGCTGGATGCGATATAGTTTTTGGTTGGCATCCAGCGCCGCGATGAACTCCCGAAGGTCCTTGTAGGGTTTGGCGAAATTCATAAATTTTTTGTCTATGCTTTTTTCCGCGCTTTGGCAAGTAGATACGCGCGCAAACGGTTGCAAATAAAGGTTCGATCCGCAACAATTTAAGCCTCGCCCATGGCCCTCAAGATTTTCAACACCCTGGCCGGAGAAAAGCAGGAATTCGTGCCGCTCACGCCGGGCGAAGTGCGCATGTATGTCTGCGGCGTGACGGTCTATGACTCGTCCCATATCGGCCACGCCCGTTCCTTGATCAGCTTCGACGTCATTTACCGTTATCTCAAGTTTCTCGGCTACAAGGTGGAGTTCGTGCGCAACTTCACCGATGTGGATGACAAGATTATCAATCGAGCAAACGAGGAGAAGGTCGGCTGGGATACGCTTACCGCGCGTTATATCGAGGAATTTCATCGGGACGGCGAAGCCCTCGGGCTGGTCCGCCCCGCCTTTGAGCCGCGCGCAACCGCCCATATTGCGGAAATTATCGCCATCATCGAAAGGCTCGAAGCCAAGGGGCTGGCGTACCGGATCGGCGGCGATGTTTATTATTCCGTCCAGGACTTTCCGGGCTACGGCAAGTTGTCGCGTAAAAAAATTGACGAGTTGGAGGCCGGAGCCCGGGTCGAAGTCGACGAGCGGAAAAAATCGCCCCTGGATTTTGCCCTGTGGAAGTCGAGCAAGCCCGGCGAGCCGGCGTGGGAAAGCCCCTGGGGGCCGGGGAGGCCGGGTTGGCACATAGAATGCTCGGCTATGAGCACAAAATATCTCGGACAACCTTTCGATATTCACGGCGGCGGAAGAGATTTGATGTTTCCCCATCACGAAAACGAAATTGCCCAGTCCGAAGCGGCCTCGGGCCTGCCGTTGGCACGCTATTGGCTTCACAACGGTCTGCTTACGGTAAGCGGGGAAAAAATGTCCAAGTCTTTGGGCAATTTTTATACGATTCCAGAAATCCTCGAAAAAAACGACCCGGTGGCGCTGCGCCAATTGTTTTTGGCCAGTCATTACCGGAGCCCAATGGATTATTCTCCAGAATCGTTGGACGAAGCGGGCAAGGGCGCGGATCGCATCTATGAGACCATCGAGCGTGTTGGCCGCGGACAGCGTCAAAAAAATGACGTCGGCGAACCGGCGCTGATGGACGCGTTTCGCCAGGAAATGGACGACGATTTCAATACGCCGCGGGCGCTGGCTTTGATCTTCGACGAAGTGCGAGCCTTAAATCGACTGCTCGATGAAAAGAAAGCCAAGGGTCTGGAAGAGCGCGCTGCGGCTTTGCGCTTGATGTGCGGCACTTTGGGACTGCTTCAAGAAGGATATTTTGAACGAAAGAAACAGCGGTGGCTTAAAAAAGGATTCGTGTCGTTGCATGAAATCGAAGAACTCATCTCCCGTCGGGATGGCGCGCGTAAAGAAAAAAAATGGCAGGAAGCCGATCGCATTCGCCTGGAGCTCCAGTCAAAGGGCGTTGTGCTCGAGGATACTCCCGGAGGGACGATATGGAAAGTAAAGTAAGTTGGCTCTGGAGGAGCGCGGTGGTTTTGCTGCTATCGGCGCCACTCCCAGCGCCTTTCAGCGCCGCTCAAGAGAGCGCGCAGCAGACAAATGAAGCGGGCAGCGCGGAAATCAGTCTGCGCAGAGCCATCGGCGCGCGGGAGTACAAGGGGAAAACCATCGAAGGTGACGAGCGCGAAGTGCGTTCCGGCGACACCTTGTGGCACATCCTGGTGAGAGAGAAGGGGCTGGCGGGCGAACGGTTCAAAGAACATTTTGTTCTCATCCGCGGATTGAATCCGCAATTGACGACTCCCGAAGCCCTTCGCGTCGGCGATAAAATCTTCATTCCCTTGAAACTCAACGAGGTGCTCGCATTGCAGGCTGCTTCGGCGGAGAGCGCCGAGAAAGTACCCATGGGACAGGGCAAGATCCAAGATTATACCGTCAAACCCGGCGAACATCTGTACCAGATTCTGCGCACGCAGCTCGGCGTCCTCGACGAGAGGAAGTTAGGGCAGTATCTCGCCCTGGTAAAAGACCTGAATCCGCAGAGAAGTAACTGGGATGTCATCGAAACGGGAGAGACCATTCGTCTGCCGGCTTCGAAAACCGCTCGGGCGGCAAGCGGTGCCGAGCCGGTTAATGTGGAAACTCAGGGGGCGATGATACCGCGCGCTGCGCTGAAACCCACTGATGCTCGTCCGGCCATCGGGTTGGATTACGCGCAGCGGCTTTCCGCCAGGGAGAATTCTGCGCTGATCGGTATGGTTGCCGAGAGCCTGGGGAACGAAATCCAGCGTAGCGGCGAGGAAATCGTTGCGCTCAAAGACGGCTCTATTCGGCTCGATAAGAATCGGTTTCCAGTGGTCTATAACCGGGCCCTGGACCAGAGGGTGATCCTGGACGGCGAAAATAATGTTCCCGAGTCTGTGCGCGCCAATCTTAAGGAGGCAAGCGTAAGCACTCCCGTGGTGTCAATTGCAAATAGTACGACGGTCGAGGAAGCCGTCGGTCAGCTGCTGGCGCGATTGGGTTACCAGCCCTTGCCGTCCGAGCGGCCCGTAGTCATCCAAGAGGCCGGCGTTTCCTTCGAGGCCAAGGGCCAATGGGCGGTGATGGCACCGCAACAAAGCAACAAGCCCCAGGAAATTATCGTGATTAATCTAATGGACGGATCCGGAGAGATTCCCGAAGAGTTGAAAACGCACCTGGCTGCGAAGGGATTGCATCTCAAGAACGTCGCGCTCGGCGAACCTGCCGCGCGCTCCGAGGAGAGCGAAAAGCAAGCCCCGCTACCGCTCGCGAGGCAAATCAAGGCACGGCCCGCTGAAAAATCCGAGTTGGTCGACGCGCTGCTGAATGCATACCAGGTTGCGTTCGGAGTCAAGGACACATTAGCCGCGGAGCTGCACAGCGGTTTGAAAGCGGAGATTTCGGCTGACCGGACGTTTGAGTTGCGCGGCCGTAAAACCGCGCTGTTTTTTCGCGCCATCGATCCCGCGATAAAAGCCGCCCTCGAAACCAAGCAGGGTATGAAGGCGATCGAGTTGGATTTTACGGCGCTCAAGTCCCGCGAGGTTGCAGCCAAATTGCTGGGCGAGTTGGGTGAAAAGGCGGCCTATAAGGAACATCGCTTTGCCGCCGCCAAGGGCTCAATGCAGGACCGTCTGGTGATGACCGCCGCGGGATTTCTCCTCCCCGGCCACTCGTTATTCGTCACCGATCGCGAAATTCCCGCGCGGTTTCAGCCGATCTTTTTTGAAAAAGGGTTGGATATAGTATATTTTCAGTAAACATCTCCCAGGCAGCTAAAAAATGCTGCTTACAGGCTGCTCAAAAAGATCTCAGAGGCGAGGCGCGCGAGAAATCGATCCTTCGACGTTACTCAGGACGGGCTAGGCGGAGGCGCACTCCGCTTGTACGTTGTAGCGAGGTGATTGAGCGCAACGAAGCATATGAGGCTTTTTCAGCAGCCTGGTAGCGCCCGTAGCTCAACTGGACAGAGCATCAGACTTCGGATCTGAGGGTTGGGGGTTCGAATCCCTCCGGGCGCGCCAATAAATTCAACTACTTATCTTCGTTTCCTTCACAGATGTACCAATCGATGTACCGTCGTCCAATAAATCGGCAGCACTTTTGAAATCCCCAGGCTTGATGTGCCCATAAAGGTCAACAGTCACTTTGATCGATGAGTGTCCAAGCTGATCGCGTATGTAGGCGAGCGATTGGTTGTTTTTGATTTGAAGCGTCGCGAACGTATGGCGCAAGTCGTGGAAGTGCTGGACAAAACCGAAAGTTCAAGAACAAAATAAAGCTCGTGGGCTCAGAAACCGCGCTCATGCAATTCACCGGACTCCTCGACAAATAAGATAAGCCCCTTCCGGGGCTTTTCTTTTGCTCGTCCTATCGTCCGCGCTCGGCGTTCCGCAACAGTCTCTCATCCTCACGGCTCGCGCGGAGTTTATCCACCGCGCAATTTGATTTTTGGATTTATACTGAAAGTGAAAGTACTGGCCTAATAATAATTTACCCTACCCAAGCGAATCTTATTTCTTAACTTGGGGTGAGGCTCTTCCTCTAGCAGAGCTTCACCCGAAGTTCTTTGAGAAGGGAGTGACCCGCTAGCAGGAACACGTTACGGCGTTCGCCGTTCGTCAGACTGTTCTTTCGAAGGTCAAACCGAAGGAGGCTTTATGAACGTAGGTATAGTGGAGTGTTTCTAATAGGCCTCGTCGTAGGCCTCATTATAGGGAGGGATTATGGAATGTCCATTCGCGAAAGGCGTCTATACGATCCTGATGCCCGAAAACGGCGTAAATCGTCACTGGTGTCCGCATTGTCGGGTTGGCACGAACCGAGCCCTTCGAAACCCACATCAATCTCTGAGCTCGCGTGTTTTAAGCTCAAAGAGCAATACGGAGGCGAGTGTGAAATGAAGTGTATCGAGTTCAAACCCACGCACGGAGGCTATATCCGACGAGAGATTGAACGGGTTTACGTCGTCCGTACCTCGCCGTAAGCCAATACGCTCTTAAAGAGATAGCTCCGTTAAAAGAGCCGAGAGTGCTTTTACGGGAATTTATCAAAGAGCCCATTGAGACTGTTTTGAGGAGGCCATTATGAGATGCCCGACCTGCGGAATTGATAAGGACACCATCGAGCTAACCGCCCGCGTGTTAGCCGAAGTCCTTGGAGGCTTCTATGAGAAACCTGACACTAGCTGCATTATTTGCGGCAACTCTCTTGACGAGTGCATTTGCGGAGTCACCACCATCCGTCCCACCTCCCGAGATAACTAGCCAGTTTGCCCGAGGCCATGGTAACAAAAGCATTTAATTGGTACATCTAACAGAGGCTAGAAAAATGGATGCCTGTTGCGAGACAAAAGCAGAAGAATTAACCGCGCTGCGCGGCGAACACAAGAAGGTCCTCACGATCGTCTTGGTCATCAATGCGGTGCTCTTTATCGTGGAAGCCGCCGCCGGGATGCTCGCCCATTCAACGGCGCTGCTCGCCGATTCTCTCGACATGTTCGGCGACTCGCTCGTGTACGGCTTCAGCCTTTATGTCCTTTGGCGCAGCGCCGAGTGGAAGGCCCGAGCTGCGGTTTTCAAAGGCGTTGTCATGGCCCTGTTTGGCGCCGGTGTGCTGATAGAAGTTGTCTACAAAATCATAGCAGATGTCGTGCCGGTGGCAGAAACCATGGGAATCGTCGGTTTGCTTGTTTTGCTCGGCAATGGATTATGTTTTTTTCTGCTCTTCCGCCACCGTTCCGACGATCTCAACATGCGTTCGACCTGGCTCTGCTCGCGCAATGACATCATGGCGAATGCAGCGGTGCTGGTAGCCGCGGCGGGCGTAAAAGTTCTTAATTCCGCTTGGCCCGATATCGTGGTCGGAGGCGCAATCGCCGCCTTGTTTCTAAAAACAGCATTCGCAGTGCTTCAAGAGTCCTTTGCTGAACTTCGAAATCGCAATGGGGATCTCAGTCGCTCAGTTACGAAAGCTAAGGGATGAAGAGAAGAAATTTTCTCGCCAAAGGATTAGCAACAGCCGGCGCTATGATGCTTGCCGGCTGCCGTGGATTCGAAGCGGCGGAGCATCGCTACAAATTAGCGTCAGAAAGCGTTCTGCCAACGGATATTCGTGGCGCTCCCGCCGAAGTCCGCGAGGCCTACCGGTTCGCCATCGCCAACCGGGAGACTCTTCGTTACATCCCATGCTACTGCGGCTGCGGATCCGAGGGCCACACCAGCAATGCGTCGTGCTACGTCAACGACAGCTCAACTCCCGATAAATTGATATTTGATCGTATGAGCCTGGCTTGAGGCATCTGCATTGGCATCACGCGTGACGTGATGAAGATGATGGATCAAGGTAAAACTCTCAAGGAGATGCGGGCACAGATCGAGAAGACGTACGCCAAATACGGACCATCTACGCCGACGCCTCCGGCACCGTAATGAGCTTTTGACTAAGCTAAGGGTAAGTCTTTTCACCTTTCCGATAACGAAGTTTCTTAAAAACGGCTTCCATATAAGGCGAATAAACAACGATCTCATCCTAGGTGGACAGCAGGGTACCCCCTCTGCAGCGCCTTTTCGGTACTTCTCCGGAAACAATGGAGGAGCGTTTTGGACATTGGACGGAGCTAGGGGAGCGCAGGCCCCAAGTTTTGTAAGCAAGACGATTCTGTCGCTCCTTCGGGAGGCATACCATGCGGGAATTAATCGAGCCGGCGATTGCTTATCTTCGAAGTAGCCTACTGGTCCATTTTGCGATTGCGCTGATCGCTGGAGGCGCTGCATGCCGAAGCCTTACCTCCGACCGGCTCTCAGGGCCGGTTGTTTATTGCCTTATTGGTATTGCCGGTTTATTCCTGAGCCAATTACTATTTGTTCACTTTGATCTCGTCCCATCCCTTGAACAGATGGGCGGCTTTCGTATGCTCGTTGACTTGTGCGCCGCTTACGCCGCTTCGTTGTTCATCGCGGCCATAGTCAACGCCATCAATCCGGGTTGAGGAGTTAGGAATTAAGACTCGCCTTACGGCAAAACGAGGAACGGCAAATTAGAATTCGAAAGGGGAGGATGAGCGATGCGTATCATGGCACTGGGTCACACTTTTGTGCGCGAAACCAACGACGAAGGGGACAGGCAACGCCTGGAGAGACTTCACAAGTATGCGTCTCCAGGAACCACTATCGAGCTCCACCATCCCGAGGACCTCGGTGGCGGCGAAGTGCTGCATCACCTTAGAAAGACAAAAACTCTTGCCGGCCTGCACCACATACTGGAGACGCCGGCACTGGTGAAAAAAATCATAGAAGCCGAGCGCGACGGCTTCGACGCCGTCGTCCAGACCGATGCTTTTGACCCCGGGGTTGAAGCCGCGCGTCTAGCCGTGCGCATCCCAGTCGTGGGTTCGTTGCGCGCTTCGTGCCATTTTGCCGCGACGCTTTGTCATCGCTTCGGCCTCACGGTTCCCCTGGATAGCTACGTGCCTTACGTGTGGCGTCTGGTCGAGAACTACCGCATGGCGCAGTTTGTCACGGGAATCAAGGTCATCGGCATGTATGAGGTTGGCGATCTCAGCAAGTACCATGATCCCATACTGGAACGGACTATCGCCGTTGCCCGCGAGCTCGTCGCTGGAGGCGCCCAGGCTCTTATCCCCCTCGCGGCGCGCCTGATCCCGGCCGCAGTTTCGCCGGAAGAGGTTGAGCGAGAAGTTGGCATACCCGTCGTCAATACGCAGGCTGTGGCAATACGGTTTGCGGAACTGATGGCAAGTAGCAAGACCATTCACAGCCAGAAAGCCTACCCGTGGGCACCTGGCCTGAGTGCTGAGGCGGTTTCAAATCGCGCAAGTTAGCGCGGTGGAAGGGACCCGGCTCCGTTGAGGCTTTTCAGGAGCAGGAGGCGTCTAAATGATCGCGCCACCTTGCTCGTGTAGTGACTCTGACGGTCGTTGGATAATTCAATCGTCATTCCGGGCGACCCTCGCGAAAGCGGGGGGCGACCTGGTCTTAAGGGGGACCTTGACCGCGCGCCTGTCGTCTGGCGTTTTCATCGAGCGCTGAAGTGCGCTTGATATAAACCCAGGCGTTCATCCCCGGTTTCAAGTCGCGATTGTTGGAATCGCCGTCGAGCGATATTTCCACCGGAATCATCTGCTCCAGCCTTGAATATGGCCCGCCGGGCTTAAAGAGAGCAAATTCCGAATCGGTGGTGTCGCCGATCACTTTGACTTTCCCGCTAAAAACACGATTGGGGTAGGCGTCGACGTAAATTTCAACCGGATTGCCCTGCCCGATGTGTCTCACGTAAGTCTCGCGTACGTTCGCGCGCACCTCCAAGGTATCGCGGATAATGATCTTCAGGAAAGCCTGGCCTCTTTGCATAATGTCGCCGATGTTGGCCGTTCTGCGAACGACGATGCCGTTCACCGGACTGGTAACCGAGGTGCTCTCGAGGTGTCGCTTTTGGGTAGCCACCTTCAGTTTGAGCTGATTGATTGTGGATTCCTGGGATTCAAGGCGCGCCTTGAAAGCTTCCACTTCGGCGAGGCGGGCTCTCGCCAAGCGCAGATCCGCGTCAGCCTTGCGCACATCCGACTTTGCCGTCATGGCGCGGACTTCGGCCAGCGGCGCGTCGTCTTGGAAATTGTTCCGCTTCGAAACTTGCGACAATTGGAGTTCCGCTCTGACCTGGCGCAACTCGCTCTTGCGCATTTCGACGGTGGCTTGGGCGGTTTCATGGGCGGTTTTGGCGTCGTCACGGTCCTTGGCGGCAATGAAATTCTTGCTGAACAGGGCGTTGGCCCGTTCCAGATCGAGGATTGCTTTCCTGAGATCAAGTTCGGCTCTTACGAGATTTGATTCGGCTACTTTGACCGTGGCCTCTGCCTGCTCGACCTGCGATTTGCCGACATATTTGGCAAGCTCGTGCATCCGCACTTTTTCCTTGAGCATTCCCCCGGCAGCCTCAAGCGCGGCCTCGGCGCGGCTAATTTCGCTTTGCACCGTCGCGGCCATCCCCGAGAACTGGAGCTTTCCCTCTTCGTAGTGAGCATTGGCGCGTTTCAATTCTACTACCGCTTCATCCAAGGCGCTCTGGAATTCCTCCTTGTCAATTTCCACCAGCAGGTCGCCCTGGCGCACGACGTCGCCCTCCTCGGCGGAAAACTTGACGATTTTTCCCGATACCTCAGCGCTGATCGTGGCGTAGGCGGCGGTTACGCGGCCCTCGTCGGTGTATACGGTATTCATGGCCGTAATCCACCAATTTATGCCGTAAACGGCGGCGAGCACAAAACCGACGCCGAAGACGAGCAACGCGATGACGTGGCGTCTTTCGCTCAGCCGGAATTTCAGAAATCGCCTGAAACCGGCTGGTTCAATGTCCTCGTGGCTGTCTTCCATCAGGTGTAATTCCTACTGATCTCCGTCCTGTGCGATTCGTGATTGGTGCCGTGACGCGCGGCCCTTGCGGCCCAACCTCGCAGTCTTCCCGTCGCGGTCCTCTCTGCCCCGGATAAGGAGCACAATCGGAACCAGTAACAGCCCGGCAATGCCGACCAGGCGGAAGCTGTCGTGGTACGCCTCAATTGTAGCACGCTCGATGAGTTGATTTCTCAACATGCCCTGGGATCTCGCCGTTGCCTCATCCAGCGGCTGTCCCGCCTGGGCAAATGCGCTTTGCAGCATTTCCATAGCGTCCTTTGGACCTTCACGTTCCAGCGTCTGGATCCTCATCAGTTTTGTGAGGTGCGCTAATTCTTGATGAGTGACGTAGGTCGAGATCAACGGCACCCCGGCCGTATTTCCCAGGTTGCGCGCCAGCGTATCCATGCCCGCGCCCAACGTCGAACTCTCCGCGGGCAGGGTGTCCAAAGCCATGGTGGTCATCGTCGCTTGGGCGCCGGAGCGGAACATGCTTTGCATGGCCGTTACCATGACAATATGCGTCAACGTCGATCCCACGTCTATTCCCGAGTAGAAGTACATTGTAATGGAAGAGGCCAGAAGGGAGATGGCCACCACGACTGGAATCTGCATCTTGTCGGAGAGAATGCCGAAGCCGAGAGCCCCCACTCCCGAGGTCATCGCCATCGGCACCAGCCGTTGCCCGGCCTGTAGCGGCGAAAAGCGCAGTTCCCGTTGAAGAAAGATCCCAAAGATAAAATTGGTGCTCTGAAAAATGGCTGTGTTTAGCAGCCGGGCGATAAACGAAAGGCTGAAAGAGACGTTCTGAAAAACTCGGATCTCGAAGATGGGATGTTTAGTGTTCAGCTCGGTGGCGAAAAGAACTGCAAAAGAAACCGCTGCGATGGCGAACAGGCTCAAGATGTGGGATGAATTCCAACCCCATAGGGTGCCGTTGTTGATCGCCCAAAGCAGCGTGCTCAGACCAATCGACATGGCGCCCAAACCGATGAAGTCCACCGACACCGGCCCGCGCCGCCTGTCGTCGTCGAGCTCGCGCGGCATGACCAGCATAATCAGCAGAAGGGAAAGAAGATTGATGGGGATATTGACATAGAACACCGATTGCCAGCCAAAGGTTTCCACCAGCCAACCGCCGACGAGCGGTGCGATAAGCGGGCCAACCATATGGCTCGCTTGATAAAGACCCATCGCAAGGCCGCGCTGCTGCGGCGGAAAAGCGCGGTACATCAACGACATGGAAAGGGGTTGCCTGAGCCCGCCGCCGGCATTTTTCAGCGTCAGGAAGAAAATCAGGACGCCCAGGCTCCAGGAGGCGCCGGCAAATCCGGAGCAGATGATGTAAAGAACGAAGGTTGAGAGATAAAGCCGGCGCGTGCCAAAAATTCCCGCGAGCCAGCCGACCATCGGTCCCAGGATGGTTCTCACGATGGCGGGGCCGGTGCGAACCCACTGGACCTTGTCCAGGCTGACGCTCATGGCCACCATGATCTGCGGAATGGCGATTTCAATCATGCGCTCGGCAAAGCTCACCGTCGTCGAGCCGATCGCCAGCGCGATGCCCATCCACCATTTGTAGGATGGGCTGTCACGCGAGACCGAAAATTGTTTGATCGATATCACCCTTGGAAACCAGTAAAAGAAGACCTGTCTGTGTATTCGCGGCCGCTAATGCGGCCGCGTTCCAGTCAACACACTACAAGTATTACAACTGGGTTTCTTGTGCAATGAAAGCCGCCTCAGGTTGGGGAGAATGTCAACGTAGGGGCACGACATGCCGTGCCCCTACTGATTGAATTTAAACTCGGATTTTACAAGGTATTACGATGACTGAGATTGTTCGGCCGTACTGGCACGGAGAAGTGGCCAGGGAGAATTTAGAGGGCTTCTTCGTCTAAAAATGACTTGGAATTTTTCACAGAGATTTAGACGCGAGCGGAAAAATACCTCGACCTAAAAATACCGTCCTTTATCCGCGCTAATGATACCGCTTCGCTGATGGTATCAACATACGCGGAGGCTCGACTCCCGTTTTCCGCGCGCTTTTGCGCGCCGCCAGTCTCACTGTTGCGCCAAGACTTTTTTCAACCGCGCGATGGTCTCCGGCGGCTGTGTCATGACCTCTTTGACGATGACTTCCAGCTCTTCGCCGCTGATCGGTTCGAGCTCGAAGTTTTTCTTCTTGACATCTTCCAGAAAAGCCGGGTCCTTGACCATCTTCTCAAAGGCTTCGCGCAGCATCTTGACCCGATCCGGCGGTGTCCCGGGGGAAGTGAATATCGGCCTGCCCAGAGTGCCGTTGGCGAGGATCACGGTCGCCAGGCGCCGGTCAGCCTCGGGTATCTTGTAACCGTCCATGACCTCATGCAGCGTGGGCACATCGGCCAAGCGCGGATCGCGTTTCCGCCCGGTTTGATAGACGTTGCGGACGAAGCCTTTCTTTTTCCACGTAATATAAGGCTCGCGCGCGAAAAACGTTTCAATCGTAAAGGTCCGGCACTGTATCTCGCCTCGCTCAATGGCGAGATCGAGCTCCGGCCCGCCCGGATAACCCAGCACGGAATGGATCTTGAGGGGCGGCATAATTTCTTCGAGAAGCCGCGCCAGCATATAGTCTGTGCCCGAAGTGCCGGTGGTGCCGCAGCGCGGCGGATCTTTGGCTTTGCGCATGTCGTCGATGGATTTGTAGGGCGCATCGGCGCGCATGGTCATCTGGGAATCACTCTTGACCGGTGAACCGATCCAGACAAACTTTGCCCAGTCATATTTGACCTCCGGCCGCCCCACGAGTTGGTCCAGGTACATGCCTGGTAAGATTGATCCGATGATAGTCAGGCCGTCGGGCTTGGCCACATTATACATGTAATTGGTGGCAATCTTGTGGCCGGCCCCAGGCATGTTCTGCGCGAGCGAATCCGGATTTCCAGGGATGTGCCTCGGCAAATGGGCGGCAACGGTGCGCGCCCAGATATCATAGAGAGAGCCCGCGGTGGTTCCCACCAGGACTTTGAGGGTCTTTCCCTTATAGAAGGACTCGCTTTGCGCGTGGCCCGGCGAAACTGAAGCCACGCCGAGAGCGGCGAGAAACATGAGAAAACATCCAACTGAAAGACCCCGCCTTTTCATAACACCTCCTGTACTACTATGTTTAAGAGTTTTCGCGGCTCGCGCAAATTTTCCAGTAACCTGAAATACTCGAATGCGGGGATTGACTCGCGCCAAGGCGCAAAGCACGCCAAGTTCGGAAGGGAAAGATTGATAATCTTACGAACGATCTTCACCATTTTTCTCCGACCTTTGCGGCCTTGGCGTCTTTGCGCGAGATATTCCTAGTTTTGGTTGCGGCTTCGCCGCGCTGCGCTGAACGTAGTTTTGGTGCACCGCCGGATAATTGCTTTTAGAGCTTGCGCTTTGTCCTTTTGCTATGATCGCCGGGCTGGTGTCAAGGGGACGTTTGCAGAGAACTGCTCGCTGCGCAGATGAGCAGCAGCCAACAAATGACGACCAAGGACGGGGCCAATGCGGCGGCCGGCCCCGGCGCGCGTCGAAAGATGACAGGAGAAGCAGACTGAGATGCCCCGTGTTTGACATAGAGTCCCGTTATTGATAGCTCGCCATATGAGGGACCTTGCTCGCCGGCACAATATTTTTTCCGGCCAAAGATAAACGGATCTCGGCGGCGGAACCTCGAAAATAAGTTCTTACCATTTGTACTTAAGGAAAAGCGCCGGACTTCAAAAAATAATCTACAAGGAGGTAAACCATGGCACTTCATATCGGAGAGGAAGCTCCCAATTTTACCGCGGAGACGACGGAAGGTACCATCAACTTTCATGAATGGATCGGCAACGGATGGGCGATTCTGTTTTCGCATCCAAAGGATTTCACCCCGGTTTGCACAACCGAGTTGGGATACATGGCGGGTCTCAAATCGGAATTCGCGGCGCGAAACTGCAAGGTGATCGGACTGAGCATCGATGCCGTTACGGATCACAAGAAATGGTCCAAGGATATCGAGGAAACCCAGGGCCATGCGGTCAACTATCCAATTATCGGTGACTTTGATCTGAAGGTCGCCAAACTTTACGATATGATTCACGCGAGCACCAGCGGAACAGCCGAGGGGCGAACGGCGGCAGACAATGCGACAGTCCGCTCGGTGTTTGTCATAGGACCGGATAAGAAGATCAAGCTGATGCTTACCTATCCCATGTCGACCGGCCGCAATTTTGACGAGGTGCTGCGGGTAGTGGACTCGATGCAGTTAACCGCCAAGCATCAGGTTGCCACACCGGTCAATTGGAAGCAGGGTGATGACGTCATCATCGTCACTTCGGTTTCCGATGAAGAAGCAAAAAAGAAATACCCGAGCGGCTGGAAAACACTGAAACCGTATCTCCGGCTCGTGTCCCAACCCAAGTAGTAGCACTGTTGGCGCAATTGCGAAGCGACGCCGACCGGCGCCGCTTCCGTTTGACCAGACGGCGGGTTGGATTTTACGTGGAGCGATGCCATCAGCATACTCTTTGCGGGAGGTTGGGATGAAGACTCTTAAGAGGTTGGCGTTATGCGCGTGCGCCGGGGTCCTTGCCGGCGTTTTCGCCGCGGGAACGGCTTTCTCCCAGGAGTTTTACAAGGGAAAAACCATCAAAGTCATTCGCGGCGGCGGCCCCGGTGGTTCCGGAGAGTTTCAGACGAGAGCGCTGGTGCGGTTTTTGGGAAAGTATATTCCGGGGCAGCCCAGTATTATCGTTGAGTTTGTTGAAGGCGCGGCGGGGAGAAAGGCGGCAAACGTCATTTTTAGTTCAACCCGCCCCGACGGACTGACCATCGGATCCATCGGAGCGGGACTCGTGGTCGGACCCATCTTGGGCCTCCCCGGCAGCTCCTATGATCTGGATAAATTTATTTACCTCGGGTCGACGGACAGCGGTGATCCCTACATCTTCTATACCAAGGGAGAACTCGGGTTGGATACAATTGAGAAGGTCCGGGCCAAGAGCGGACTCCGGCTCGGCGCTCATGCGGTTGGCCATCCGGTTTATGTTACCGCCCGTACCGTCGCTTACCTTCTCGGGTTGAAAGATCCGAGGTTCGTGACCGGTTATACTGGCCCGGAAATTTATATTGCTCTAAAGCGCGGCGAGCTCGATGCTCATTCCACCGGCGCGGCCCGATTCGTCATAGAGCAGCCCGAGTGGATCGAAAAAAAGATGGTTCACTTCCATGCTACTCTGACCGTTCCCAAGGGCCGCCATCATCCGTTGTTTGCGCAGGTGCCGGAATTCGGGAGCTTCGCAAAATCGGATAAAGAGCGAAAACTCCTCGACATGTTCCGCGCCTTCCAGTATCCGCGTTGGCCCTATCTATTCCCTCCCGGAACGCCCAAGGAGCCGGTGCAGATCATCCGCGGAGCGATGCGCAAGGCTTTTGCGGATCCGGAATTTCCCGGCGAGTTTAAAAAACTCATGGGCGATCCTCCTGCGCCCCTTGACGGTGAAGAACTGGAGCGGGCGATCAAAGAATTGCCACGGGATCAAGAGGTGATTGAGCTGTATAAAAAGCTCGCCGGTGCAGATCCACTTCCCGCCCGGTGAAACGAATGTAAGAAAAAGATTCGGAGGATTCACCGCGAAGGGCGCGGAGAGGATTGCGCGGGTGAGGCCTAATGGTTTTACTTGTAAAAGATATCCTTCAGTTTCCCCACTAGAGATGCGTCCAGTTTAAACGCGTCGTTGATGATTCTTTCTACTTCTTCGCCGGTCACCGGTTCGACATCGAGCCTGGCCTTTTTCATTTCCCCGGAAAACTCCGCGTCTTTCATCGTGTCCATAAATGACCGGCGCAGCATAACCACCAGGTCTTTGGGTGTTCCGGGAGCCAGCGCATAAGTCAGCGCAATTGCGCTGTCGTTATGGACGCCAACTTCGATCAACTTGCGGGTCTCTTCGTTCTTCGCCAGGTCAATGGCAAGGGGGACCTTCGGGAAATCGGGAGCCGGATTCGGCGTCACCTGCAGCACCGGGATCACCTCTCCCGCCTCCAAGGTCTTCTGCCAAACTGTTCTGGGCCCGACACAGGTCCCGGCGACTTCCCCCGCCTCCGTTGCCAGCCGAATCTCGGCCATTCCTTTGTAGCCAGAGACCAGTTGAATCGGCAGGCCGAGCGTCGCCCGCAGGATCCTGATGGTGTTATCGCCTGAGGTCCCTTGGCCGATGCCGCCCATCTTCACCGGCGTCTTGGCGGCGATCCATTTTTCCAGGCTTGTGACTCCGCTCGCTTTACTGAAAACGCAAACCGGATTGTACCTCGCCGGCGCTCCCATGTATTCAAACCTGCGGGCATCGAATTCGATTCCTTTCTGGCCCAGAATCTGTCCCATAAGGACGCTGCCGATAAAATTGCCAATCGTCAGACCATCAGGGTTGGCCGCCTTATAGAGGTAATTGGCAGCAATCAAGCTGCCCGCCCCTGGCATGTTCTCAACGGTGATGGCCGGGTTTCCCGGCAGGTATTTTCGCATGTGCCGTGACAGGGAACGCGAGTATGCATCGAATGCGCCGCCGGGAGAAAAGCCTACTACGATGCGGATCATCTTGCCCTGATAAAAATCCTGTGTGGCGGCATGAACGGCTGCAGTGAAAAAGAAAAGCCAGGCAATGGCCGCTAAGAATCGGCAGATCGTTGTGCCCATGGCGGTCTCCTCCCCTGATCTATTGACTGGATTCCTGGCAGTGGCAAGACGAACCGCTTTTATCACCGGACTTGTGAAAGTCAAGAATATATCCGACGGTGTTCGAAACATGCACAGAACAACTCAAGCGCGCTTCGAGAAGCGACCGGACTAGTCGTTGCTCTCGTTGAAACCACCAGCGGCGCTGCCACACACTTGACTGCCGCGCTCTTGTCACCGCGTTTTTTCTCACATAAGATCGCGCGTGAAATTATTTTTGGAAAGATGGCGCGATGATCCTTGACGGAAAAATCGATCTCGATGTTCCCGTGCAGAAAGCCTGGGACTTCTTGATCGATATCAACAAATTTTCTACCTGCCTGCCCGGCATCGATGAAGTAAAGCAAATCGACGATAAGACTTTCGACGGAATTATTTCCGCGGCGGTGGGGCCGATCTCGGGGAAGTTCAATTTCCGTTCGACGATTCTCGAAAGCAAGCCACCGGAACAAATGGTCGTGCACACCGTAGGGACCGATTCGGTGACGAAGAGCACGGTCAACGCGGATATGACTGTCGATCTGCGTCAGGTCTCTGAAACTAAATCGCAGATGGATTACAAAGCCGACGTGAACATCAAAGGCCGTCTGGCGATTCTGGGTGACATGGTGCTCAGAGCGACGGCAACCTTGATATTGCAAGAGTTCGCGCGGCGCCTGCATAAGGGACTCGGCGAGCACGCGTCAGTTTAATCTGGGGAATGCGAGGAGATATCGATGGCAGACAAGTACGGCGCGATTATTGTTGGCGGCGGTTCGGCGGGTTGCGTTGCCGCCGCGCGTCTTTCGGAAGATCCGAACCGCCAGGTGTTGTTGCTCGAAGCCGGGCCTGACCCGTGGCCCTTGCCCGAGTTAGTGGCGGATGCCTCGAAGCAAACGCGGCTATTGCTCGAGTCGGACTTCCTTTCGATGTTCGCGACCCAGCGCCACCTCGACGGCAGCACCTATTATGCTCTCGCCGGGCGCATCATGGGCGGCGGCTCGTCGGTCAACGTGATGTCGGTCCTGAGGCCACAGCGCTATGATCTGGATCAGTGGGTGGCGGCCGGTAATCCCGATTGGACCTACGAGCGATGTTTGCCGTTCATGAAAAAAATCGAGTCGGATCAGGATTTTCCCGATGATCCGATCCATGGCAAAGACGGACCGCTCTACGTCAAGCGCCATTTCACCCTCGACATGGAGATGTCGCCGCCGGTAAAGGCGTTCCTCGATGCGGCTTATGGCATGGGCTTGCCGAAGTGTCCGGATCTCAATGTGCCGGAGCCCTACGGCGTGTGCGCGTCGCCGTACAACATCAAAGACGGCAAACGCCAATCCACCGTGATCGCGTACCTGAATCAGGCGCGAAGCCGCAAGAACTTGACGATCGTCGATCGGGCGACGGTCCATACGCTGATGCTCTCCGGTAAGAAAGCGGAAGGCGTGAACTACGAAAAAGACGGCCAATTGCACACGGCCCTGGGCGGCCAGATTCTTCTCACTTCCGGCGTGTACGGTTCGCCGCAGATCCTCATGCTGTCGGGCATCGGGCCGTCGGCTGAACTCAAAAAACACGGCATTGCCGTCGCGCACGAATTAAACGGCATCGGCGAAAACTACCAGGACCACCCGGTGGTGTTCATGACTTACGAAGGCGCCAGGGACTTCAACGAAGATTGGGTCATCCCCCGCTTTCGGCTGATCATTCGCAAGAACCCCATCAGCGAGGCCGCCAACTTTCACATCAATATGCGGCCGCCGACGGTGGTGACGGGTCTCAAGCGCATGCTGCCGATATCGGCGCATTTACTCGAGCAACGCAACCGCGGCCGGGTGTTCCTCCAGAGCGCCGACCCGCACGATCTGGTGGGCATCGATTCCTGCATGCTCGAACATCCCGAGGATTTGAAAGCTATGGTCGAAGCGATGCGGTTTATTGACGATCTCGTGCACCAGCCGCAAACCAAGGAGTTCTACGGTCCGCTGATTCAGCCGGGTCCGGGCGAAGACTGGGGAGCGTTCGCGCGCAAAACCTACGACAGCTACCACCATGGGGTCGGTACCTGCAAGATGGGGCCCGCGTCGGACCCGATGGCGGTGGTCGATCAGCGGCTGCGCGTGCATGGCATGCAAAACCTTTGGGTCGGCGACGCCGCGATCATGCCGGTGGTCAGCCGCGCCAACACCAACCTATCGTCGATCATGATCGGCGAACGGCTCGCCGATTTCGTGCAGGAGGTCGCGTAGCGACCTGTTCAACGTTCAAGGTTCAACGTTCAAGGTTTTCGGTCCAAGATCCGGAAAGGGGCTGGGACTTTGAACTTTGCACGCGAAATCTTGAATGGCTGTGCATAGGTGGTGGAGACCTTGAACTTTTGAACACTTGAACCTTAAACTGATTTTGCACCGGAGGTGCGTATGGCAGTTTACCCGCTCACCGCTGAAGCCATCAAAAACCAATACAAGCGCGCCGGCATTCACTTTGTCGTCGCTTTGCCGGATCGCGTGACGAGCCACTATTTACTCAAAGGGCTGCTTGCCGATCCGGAATTCAAAGTCGTGCAGGTATGCAAGGAGGATGAAGGGGTATCGGTCTGCAGCGGCCTTTACGCGGCGGGCCACAAGTCGGTCCTGATGATGCAGTACACAGGATTATTGGACTCGATCAACTCCATTCGCGGCATCGCGGTGGAGGGCCATTTCCCCGTCTGCATGATCGTCGGTTTGTTGGGCAAAGAACCCGACGTCGCGCCGCCGAAGTCCAAGAAATTTGGCGTCAAGATCATCGAGCCGATTCTCGATGTCATGGGCATCGAACACCATCTGATCGAGCGCGACGCCGATGCTGAGGGGATCGCGCCGGCTATTGAAAAAGCATTCGCGAACTCATCACCCACAGCGATTTTGATCGGAAGGGAGCCGCGCTAGCCATGATGAAACGAGATGAAATGCTAAAAGCCTTCACGCGCCAGCGCAAAGACGAGATCGTCGTCGCGGTTTATACGGCGGCGCAGGAGATCACGCACATAGCGCCGAACGATTTGAATTACACATTCATCGGCGCCATGGGTCAGGGCTCGTCCCATGCCCTGGGTTTAGCGCTGGGACGGCCGGACAAGAAAGTCGTCGTGTTCGACGGCGACGGCAGTTTGCTCATGAATCTCGGCAGTCTTGTGACGATCGCTAATCAGGCGCCGAAGAATTACATTCATTGCCTGTGCGAGAACGGCTGCTATGAAACCAACGGTTCGGTGCCGACGCCGCGCTCCGGTCAAATCCATTTTGCTGAATTTGCCAAGACCGCGGGCTATCGCAAGACCTATGAGATCGCGGACCAGGCTGAATGGGAACGCGAGCTGCCCAACATTCTTAAGGAAGAGGGGCCGGTTTTCGTCGATCTCAAAGTCGAGCCTGGCGAAGCCTACCCGGAAAATTTTCAGCGTCTTTACAGCATCGAGCATCGGGAACAATTTCGCCGCGCGCTGGCGAACAGCTAGCCCGGGTTATTCGTACGATTGCGTCCGAGGAGCAAGCCTCTCTGGTCGCGGCCAATGGGTCCGTACCTTGAGGAGGTCGGCTAACTTAATTAGTTCCGCAACCATCGAGGAAAAAAGCAAACCACTGCCAAGCACCCCACGAGTCGGCGAAACTTTGCACTCCTGTGTCCGCTCTCAACGAGGCTTGCTCCTCGGCCTACACTCCGTCCCAGGTTTTCCTGGAGGCATGATAATCCGGGCTAGCAGGCTGCTGAAAAAGCCTCATAGGCCGATTGCCCTGAGCTTTGTCGAAGGGTGCGCTCCATCGCTTACCCCCAGGTGTGCCCATAATCGTGCTCGTGATCGGACGAACACGAAGCACGAACACGAACAACGAAGTCTGCGCGTCGCGCCTTCATGTCTCCTCAACTCCTAGCTTCGATCACGGCCATCTGTTACGCCGTAGCGTTGGTTTCATCCCGGCTTGGGCTCAAGTACTCTACCCCCGATACCGTCACCCTCGTGTCGATCTTGGTGCAGAACGTGACCCTCTGGTCGGCGGTTTATCTGACCGGCGGCATCCCAAGAGTTTCCTGGATCGCCGTAGGCATTTTTTGTATCGTCGGCACCTTTCAAATGGGCGTCAGGCTGCTCGCCTACACCGGCGTACTGAAGATCGGAGCATCGCGCAGCGGCTCGCTTCAGTCCATCGGCCCGCTTATCAGCGCAGCGATTGCCATTTCGATTCTTGACGAACCGATTACCACGCTGATCATGGCTGGCACGTTTCTTGTGGTCGGCGGCGTCGTGCTGGTTTCCTGGAAAGCGGAGCAGGAAGTGTCCAGCTTTCGCTGGTGGTATTTGTTGCTGCCCATCGGCGCCGCCTGCCTGACGGGCATGAATCATCCACTGCGGCGCTATGCCTTTAGCCTCTCCGACGAGCCGCTATTTTTCTCCGCGTTCATGGGACTGGTATCCCTGGTCGGTTTCGCGGTCTATCGATGGGCATCGCCGCACAGGCAACGGCTCAATTGGAACCGTAAAGCGCTCGGGCCATTTCTGTGGACCGGGATTTTTGAAACTCTGTCGATTGTTTTAATCATGACCTCTTTAAGCGTCGGGCCGGTCGTCGTGGTGGCGCCCATCGCGGCGACCTATCCGGTGTGGGCGCTCATCGGCGCAAAAATATTTTTGCGCGACGTGGAAAAAATCACGATGAAGACCGTCATCGGTATCCTGAGCGTTGTAGCCGGCACCGCGGCGATTCATTTGGGAAAGTGACGGTCGTATATTCCGTTGTCCTCGATGCGTGTGATAAGTCGTTATAAGCGTTCTGTCAAACATTAGCTTGGGTGTTCCAAGACCGTCATCCTGAAACGAAGTGAAGGATCTTACCCAGTGTTAGATTCTTCGCCTCCGGCTCAGAATGACATCAATGATTCGTCACTTGTCAGGCGCCTTCGGCTCAAATAGTATCGGCTCGGAGGTGTCCCGTGAAAATCTACGACATTTCTCTCAGTCTTTCGCCGCAATGCATTCGCTGGGTGACTTCGCAGCCGATGGAGCTGATCGAGCGCAAGCGCACGAGCCGGGGCGACGCCAATAATTCTTCGTCGATCCATGCGAGCGCGCACGCCGGCACCCATGTGGACGCGCCGTTTCATTTCGTGCCGGAGGGCAAAACCATCGAGTCGCTACCCCTCGACCTTTTTATCGGACCGGCGCGGGTGTGCGCGGTGGACGCGGGCACGCATATTACCGCCGCGGATGTCGGAAAGGCAGGCGTTCAAGGAGAGTCGCGCGTCTTGTTTAAGACGCGAAATTCAACCCTGCTCAAGAAAGGCGTCTATGATCCGACCTTCGCGGCGTTTTCCGTCGACGGAGCCAAAGCGCTCGTCGAAGCCGGCGTCAAGCTAGTTGGACTTGACTATCTTTCCGCGGCGAAGGCTGATGAACAGGTGCCGGTGCACCGCGCGTTTCTCGATTACGGCGTGATCTTGCTCGAAGGTGTCGATCTGTCCGATGTGCCGCCGGGCCGTTACGAGCTGATCTGCCCGCCGGTGAAGCTCGCTGGTTCCGACGGTGCGCCGTGCCGCGCGGTTCTGAGGGAACTCGCATAGGAGAAGAATTTAGCCGCACCCTTCGACGGGGCTCAGGGCGATCGGGATGCAAAGGACGCAAAGGGAAGAGGGGGGGTTCACCACGAAGGCACGAAGTTCACGAAGGAAGAAGTTTAGCCACAAAGAGCACATAGAAAAGATTGTAGGGGCAGCCCTATGTGGCTGCCCGGAGCGGGTGTCGGAGGGGGAGGATTTAACCGCAATGAGCGCAAATGGCGCAAAGAAATAATGAAAATGAATTAACCAGGAGGAGCACGAATTTCAGAAAGAAAAATATCCGAACCCTTCGTGCTCTTCGTGCCTTCGTGGTGAGTCCTAGACGACTGGAACGATTGGAACATTTGGAGCGACTGAAGGCCGCGCAAAGCGGTCCTTGTTAAGGTTCATGAAATCGGAATTTATCCCAGCCATCATTGTGCACGGAGGCGCGGGGCCGATCAAAGATGATAGTCTTCCGGCGCGGCTCGAAGGCTGCAAGCAGGCCGCCCGCGTGGGTTGGGAGATTCTTGAGCGCGGCGGCTCAGCGCTGGATGCCGCCGAGGCCGCCGCGATTGTCCTTGAAGACAATCCGCTCTTTAACGCGGGCACGGGTTCAACCCTCAACAGCCTGGGCAAGGTCGAGATGGACGCGGCCATCATGGATGGTCCATCGCTGCGCGCCGGCGCGGTCGCCGCCGTTTCCGGGATAAAGAATCCGATTAGCCTCGCCCGGCGCGTCATGGAAGATGGACGGCACGTGCTGCTTGCGGGTGACGGCGCGCTTCTATTCGCGCGGGCGATAAGTTTTCCAGAATGCCCGCCCGACGCGCTCATTGTCGAGAGCGCAAAGAAGCGCTGGGAGGAAAAGCATGGCACGGTGGGCTGCGTGGCGCGGGATGCAAACGGCAAACTCGCCGTCGCGACTTCGACCGGGGGCATCTTCAACAAACTGCCGGGCCGCGTCGGCGATACACCGCTTTTAGGCTGTGGTACCTACGCCGATGAATTAGGCGCCGTGTCTTGCACGGGCCACGGCGAGGCGATCATGCGCGCCGTGCTTGCGAAGTCGGCATTAGAATTTATCCGCAACGGAGCAGGCCCGCAATCGGCGGCAGAGCGAGCCGTTGCCCTGCTCGCTGAAAAAACCGGCGCCACTGGCGGCCTGATTATTATCGACGGGAAGGGCAAAATCGGTTACGCGCGCAACACGACGCATATGCCGGTGTGTTTCATACGCAATGGTGTGAGGGAAACGGACAGTTAGCACGCAAGCGATATTAACGGAATTGCGCCAGTAGCGATATTCAGGAAAGACGATGAAGAATACGAATCTGCGGCGGAATATTTTGACGCGGACCGGTGCGCTACTTTTGCTCTGGCATGTCATATCCGGGAACGCGATTGCGCAGACTTCCTTTTACCAGGATAAAAATATCACTGTCGTCGGCGCAACTGATCCCGGCGGCACGGCCGACATGCGTATACGGATCGTTGTGTCTTTTCTCCGCAAGCATATTCCCGGAAATCCCAACGTCGTCGTCGAGTACATGCCCGGGGGCGGAGGCCGAAGGGCGGCAAATCATGTTTACAGGAACGCTCGCGCCGATGGGCTTACCATGGGCGCTCTCACATCCTCCGTGGTGCCGGCGGTGGTCCTGGGCGAGAGCGGGGTGCTGTATGATATCGATAAGCTGATTTTTCTCGGCACTCCCTACAGCGGTCACCCGCATATTTTCTTAAGCCGCAAAGACGCTGGCGTCGATAGTCTGGAGAAACTGCGTTCGGTGCCTGGACTCCGCCTCGGCGCTCAGTCCGTGGGACATACGATCTACTATACCGGCAGAATGTTTGTGTACCTGATGGGCATCAGAGAGCCGAAATTCGTCGTCGGATACCGCGCTATGACTTGTAGTTACTTTATCCTCTATCCCTTATCCTTCATCCTTTTGGTATAGGAGATTCCATGCTCGCCAAACATCCCGACCCGACAGTCGCTCACGTGTTGGAAACCTGGGCGCCGCGCATGATCGTTCAGGGGATCGATTACAATGATCTGATCACGACCGCCCCAGGCATCAAAGGGTGGAACGATTGGTGCCGAGAGTGGTGCGCCACGGCGGCGGAGCACGAAAAGTTTGCACTTCAAAACGAGGCCGAAGGCAATGTGGAAAGCGCCACCGAGTCGTATCTCTTGGCGGCGATGGCGTATCACTTCGGCTGCAACAACTCTCCGGACGATCTGGACCAGTATATTCCTGCCGCCAAGAAGCGCGTCGAATGTTACGCCAAGGCAGCGCCGCATTTGCAACCGCCGGCCGAGCGCCACGAAGTGCCCTTTGAAAAATTTCGGATGGCAGCCTATCTCCGCGTCCCGGCGGCGATCAAAAACCCCCCGGTGGTAGTAATCATCTCAGGGCTTGAATCGACCAAGGAAGAAGCCCGGACCATGGAAGATGGGCTCTTGCGCCGCGGTCTAGCGACTTTTACTTTCGACGGGCCGGGGCAGGGCGAGAGTTGGTTTCAGGGCGGCCTCATAGTCGAGTTCGAGCGCGCCACTTCTGCCGTCATCGATTATTTGGAAAGATTACCTCAAGTCGACGCCAAGCGGCTCGGCGTCTTTGGGCCAAGCATGGGCGGCTATCTCGCGCCGCGTTCAGCCGCTTGCGATCAGCGCATCAAGGCCTGCGCTTTCGCGGGCGGCATGTATGACCGCTCGCGCGTGCTCAACCGTCTTGACGATCCCTTCGAATTCGCGCGCATCGCCCACATCTGGAAAGTCTACGACAAAATGAAGCTCGTCGAATTGCACCGTCGCTGCACGCTCGAAGGATTGGCGCAGAACATCCGCTGTCCTCTCCTGGCTATTCACGGCACCAAAGATTTCGTGCCGGTGGAGCAGGCGAAACGAATCTATGACGAAGCTTCAGGCCCAAAACAATGGGTTCTTCTCGAAGGCGGCAACCACGTCTGCAACAATATGCCTTTCCGCTATCGTCCACTGGTGGGAGATTTTCTGGCCAAGCATTTAGGCGCGCAGAGTGTCTGAAGTACCGTGGGAACAATCGGGCAAAGAGTCAAACTTCTAAATGGATTCTGCTGATGAAAAACCGTAGGAATGCTTCGACTAGGCTCAGCATGAACGGAAAGTCTCCAGTGATCTCAACTGCTCCACCGTTCGTCCTGAGGATCTCGAAGGATGAACGGTGGCTTATTCAGCAGACTGCTGGTAACCGTTAAATCGCCTTGCTAAGATCCGCGCCATGTTGACGACAAACCGGGTTTCGGGAAGCGCGCTGGTTCTCTTTGCGCTTCTGGTGATCTGGGAGAGCCGTCAACTCCCGCTGGGAACTTTTCGTCTGCCCGGCCCCGCCTTTGTTCCGGTCCTGCTTGCGTCACTGCTTGCGATTTTCGGCTTTATTCTCATAGTCTCGGCGCGCCGCGCCCCGTTATTATCTTCGCTCAGTTGGACCGAGTGGCGCCACGCGCTGGCGATCTTGGCCATGTGCGCCTTTGCCGTTTTCGCCATCGAGCGTCTTGGTTACCGCCTCACCATGCTGCTTGCGCTGACATTTCTTCTCAAGCTTGTCGAAAAGCGCGGTTGGGCATTGTCTTTAACGTTTGCCTTCGTCCTGTCGTTTGGCTCGTTCTTTTTGTTCCATTCAGTCTTGCGCGTGCCTTTGCCGCCGGGGCCGTTTGGGTTTTGAAGTGGGGTAACCTGAAATACTCCAATGCGGGGATTGACTCGCGCCAAGGCGTGGTTCGATAGACTGCTATGTGGATGTCAAGTCACGGCACCGCCCTCTTATTTTCTTATGACTCTTTTCCTTCCCCACCCAAGAGAGACTGACTGCTATACGTGGCACGGCACCATGGCCGTCACACTGACTTGGCATGCGCCCCTCTCTAAGGCACTCGGCCCCGGGCTCTCTATCTCATGGATCGAACCGTCAGGAGTTTGTCTCTCCCGGTTCTGTCTATCGTCGAGGCGTTCCCTGGGGCACGGTCTCCTCTTGGGTCAAAGGAGCCGATTAAACTTTTTTCCTCACTACATAGGGTCTTTGTTCCATCAAGACCACCGAAATCAGTACCGTGAGTTTTCTGGCCACCGCCACAATGGCCACCCGCGACGCCACCGGGCGCGCATGGCTCTGGCACACCGCCCGGAAAAATTCCCTCAGCTCACCGTCTTTTCGGATCGCCGACCAGGCGGCTTGGATGAGTTTGCTTCTCAGCCGCGGGTCTCCGCTGTGAGTGATCGATCCTCGATCGGTTCGCTCTCCGGTGGAGTTCTCGGTAGGGACCAAGCCGAGAAAGGCTCCCAGTTGGCGCACGTTTCTCAGCTCACGCCAATCGCCGATCCTAGCCAAAAGCTGACTGGCCACAATCTGGCCAATCCCGGACACGCTCATCACGTACTTTATACACTGGGACAATTCGGCATCGTTCTGACACAAGCGGCGGATCTGTTGGGTTGTCTTAACGATCTGCTTCTCGTTGAACTCCAGACTGTCAAGCAACTGATCAAGCTCAAAACGCACGGTCGAAGAACAGGGAAGCTTTCTCAGTTTAGCCTTCACCATGAACGACCACTGACTACCGGCGGGGGCCGGGGGAAACTCCAGCCCTTCCATAAGCAACAGCGACTTGATGCGCTGCTTCATCGCCACCATCGCGCTGACAAAGGTGTCGCGCAGCTGAGTCAAATGGCGCAGCTCACGGTACAGGACAGCGGGGACATGAATGCTCTTGAGCTGTCCGCCACGAAGATTCTCCGAAATACCTCGACTGTCGAGCCGATTGGTCTTCACTCTTTGTCCGGGCGCTTTGGGGATCATCGATGGCGAAGCGATCAGGCACGGGTAATCTTGAGCCACAATCCCATCGTACAAGCCGTAGCCCGTCGGTCCCGCCTCGTAGGCAAAGGCCACTTTCTGATCGGGAAAATGTTTACGCACGTGGTTCACAAGATGCTCCGCGCTATACGGCACGCGCAAGGAGCGAATAAACCCTTGCTGATTGGTAAAGGTCACCGAGATACTTTTCTTGCCCACATCCAGTCCCGCAAACACGTCGTAGTCGCGGGGAATAAACGCTTTGCTGTTCATCTGATGTCCTCCTTCGCTCAATGGCGATTTGATGAATCACTATACTCGCTAAAGAGGACTTGTGGTTACACCTAACATCCATCATACAGGTCTCACCACCCTGAGCAACGTCGAACGGGCAAAGCACGCCAAGTTCGGAAGGGAAAGATTGATAATCTTACAAACGACCTTCACCATTTTTCTCCGACCTTTGCGGCCTTGGCGTCCCTTCGACTTTGCTCAGGACATGCTTTGCGCGAGATATTCCTAGTTTCGGTTGCGGCGTAGCCGCGCTAGGCTCTTTGTGATTAATTGTCTTGAGTTTGTTCTTCTGCGCTTCGTGGTGAGGGATTAGCCACACGAAAGACTGAAGTTTTTGTTTTATAGCGGAAGCGATGACTGAAACTCTGCAAAATCTTTTTCTCGGCTTTTCAGTCGCGCTCACACCCAGCGTCCTTTTCTATGCTTTCATCGGTTGCGTTATCGGCACACTCGTAGGCGTCCTGCCGGGTGTGGGGCCGCTGGCCGGTATCAGCTTGCTCCTTCCCGCATCCTTCGGTTTGGATGCGACTTCCGCGATCGTGCTTCTGGCGGGAATCTACTACGGCGCGATGTACGGCGGCTCTACGACTTCGATACTGATGCGCATTCCGGGTGAAGCGGCCTCGGTCATGACCTGCATCGACGGCTACGCAATGACGCGCAAAGGGAGAGCCGGCCCGGCTCTGGCCATCGCGGCAGCGGGATCTTATATCGCCGGGACCCTTAGCGTTATCGGTCTCATGTTACTGGCGCCGCCTTTAGCAAGTTTCGCGCTTCGCTTCGGACCACCCGAATATTTTGCCCTTTTGCTGCTCGGCCTTCTCGCGCTCGCCTACATGAGCAGCGGCTCCACGCTAAAGTCGCTGGCAATGGGAATGTTGGGATTACTCCTCGGCATGATCGGCATCGACCCGATGACCGGATTTTTTCGTTTCAATTATGGGTTGGTCGAGCTGGGCGATGGGATTGGAGTTGTTCCGGTGGCCGTGGGGTTATTCGGACTAGCAGAGATCCTTCTGACCGCGGGGCAGGCTAGCGCGCCCGAGGTCATCAAGCCCCGGCTGGGAGAACTTTTCCCTTCGCGCGAGGAATGGCGTGACTCGCTCTGGCCGATCGGCCGCGGCACGATTCTTGGGTTTTTCATCGGCATAATACCGGGTTCTGCCCACATTATCTCGTCGTTCGTCTCGTACGCGGTGGAACGGCGCCTTTCCAAACATCCGGAGCGCTTTGGTCAAGGCGCCATCGAGGGTGTTGCCGGTCCGGAATCGGCCAACAACTCGGCGACCTCAGGAGCCTTTGTTCCCATGCTCGCGTTGGGTGTTCCATCCGGACCTATCCCCGCCGTGATGATCGCCGCCATGATGGTGCATGGAATCGCGCCCGGGCCGCTGCTGATTTCACAAAAGCCGGAGCTCTTCTGGGGCTTCATCGCCAGTATGTACGTAGGCAACGTCGTCCTTTTGATCCTCAATCTGCCGCTCGTAGGGATTTTTGTTAACCTCTTGAGAATTCCTTACCCGTTGCTCTATCCGGCAATTCTCATTTTTTGCGTTCTCGGCGTTTACGCGGTCAACGGTAGCGTTGTCGATGTCGGAATCATGACTGTGATGGGCGCGCTCGGCTACGGGCTACGCAAGTTTGACTTCGAGGCGGCGCCGGTAGTATTGGGGCTGGTATTGGCGCCGATGATGGAGATGAGCTTTCGCCAATCTCTCGCGATGTCCTCGGGCAGCTATAGCATCTTTCTCACCCGGCCCATCGCGTCGGTGTTACTGATGGCGGGACTGGCGCTCCTGTTGCTAAGCGTTATTTCCGTCTTTACGAAGAAGGTGGCTTGGCGGGACAAGATCGTATTTGTCCCGGCTCAAGACGAGAAAAACCGCTGAGCGATTCATTTACGGGAGGTGAAAAATGAGAGAATTACACGGCCCAGATATTCGAAGGCGGCACCTCCACGGTTTCACGTGGATTTCAACATTTGCGGCCCTGCTGGTTTTTCTTCTCGGTCCATCTGTTAAATCATTCGGACAAGAGAGTTTTCCGAACCGCGCGATTACCATCGTCGCTCCGTTCCCCCCCGGCGGCGTGGCCGATCTTACCGCTCGTCCCGTCGCCGCCGCGATGGAGAAGGTGCTCAAGAATCCGGTCGTGGTCGCGAATAAGACCGGAGCGGCGGGGGCCGTAGGGATGTCGTTCGTCGCCAACAGCAAACCCGATGGCTATAATCTTCTCATGGCCCTGTCCAGCATCTCTATCATTCCGGAGGCGGACAAACTCTTCGACCGCAAACCCGCGTACACCATGGACCAGCTCATTCCCATCGCTTTGATCTCCGCCGATCCTACGGTATTTGTCGTGCACGCGGATCGCCCGTGGAAGAACGTCAAGGAGTTTGTAGAAGACGCGAAAAAACGGCCGGGTGAAATTTCCTATTCTTCTTCAGGCGTGTATGGGACCTTGCACATGGCGATGGAGCTGCTCACCCATGCGGCAGGGATCGGCCTGAAGCATGTGCCATACTCCGGGGCGGGCCCGGCCCTCACCGCGCTCCTCGGCGGCCACGTGGACACCTTGGCATCGGGACCGGCTGTGGTGATCCCGCAAATCAAGGCGGGAAAACTGCGGCCCCTGGCCGGGTGGGGCGCAAAAAGAGTGGCGGCATTACCCGATCTGCCGACGTTCAAGGAGCTCGGCTACGATATCGAATTTTACATCTGGGCCGGGCTCTTCGCGCCGCGGGGGACGCCGGACCCGGTGATGAAAAAAATCCGCGAAAGTGTAAAGCAGGCGGTGAACGCCGCCGAATTCAAAGCAGCGATGGAAAAACTTGAGACTCCCATCGCCTATCTCGACGCGCCTGACTTCCAGAAATTTTGGGACAAGGATGCCAAGATGCTCGCGGATGCCATCAAACGCGTCGGCAAAGTGGAGATCAAGGAAGCGAAATGAAGCTCCTCGGAGAAAAGCTCCGAGGTGTCTTTGCGAAATTCCCCGAAGCCTTTCCACCCTCCTTCGCCAAGGCTACGGAGGGTTCTCCTCGCCTTCATCCTTGCAGCAAGCTGCGAGGTATTCGGCGAAGGAGAATAAAAGTCATGGGTTTGCGTCGATCCATGTTTTCGCCAGATTGACGACAAACTTCTCCGCGTCCTCGGCCGTTTTGAATTTATCCGTTAATCCACCGATGGAGTGCGAGCGCCGCTGGTCGTTCTGTTTCCAGGTGATCTCGGCCCCCGCGCTCCAGGTTTTGTCGCTCTGATTCAAGGACGCGTGGGCGATAATCAGCCGGTCGTTGTAATAGAGGTTCGCCATGGCTGTTATACTGTTATGGTAGTCAATGAGCCGGTTGTTAAGAAGCAGATGCTTACACTTCGCTTTCGAGTATCTCCAGTCCGTCGAGGCGGTCGATTAAATACAACAAACCGTTGTCGGCGCGGTAAATATCGTTGCTTTTGACGGTCTTTTGCCCGCGCCCCGGTTCGGGCACGTAGTAGCCGAGCTCGGTCGGAAGGTATGGATTGCTGATGTCGACTATGCGCAAGCCACCGCTGAACCAGGTCACGAACATTTTGTTGTCATAGACTTGTTCGGCGGGTTGGTGCGCGCCGTACTGATTTCCCGGAGCGATGCCGGCGGCCGCCGCCGGAGAGTAAGTCGCGATCGGCACGGGCCGCGTCTCATCCGTGATATCGACCACCCACATGAAGGCCGGCGGCGTCGGCGCCCGCTTGCCTGCCTCCTCGTCGACGACGACCATCACGTCGCGGTTCATGAGCTTCCAAGGTATCGGCAAGGTCGTATGGATCGGCGATGGATAGGGCGGCGACCAGTTGAAACCGCTGACAAATTTTGGCCGGCTCATATCGGCGATATCCAGAATAACGAACCCGCCATGCCAATAGCTGACATAGAGCCGGTCGCCGCGCCTGATCAGGTGGTGGCACTGATGCGCGGAGCCTTCCCAAGTTGGCGTCTCGCCGCCGCCGGTCCACTGTCCGGGCATCCACCAGCGTCCCACTTCTTCGGGGCGCGCCGGTTCCTTGAGATCCAGTATCATGACGATGCGCCCGACATATCCCTCCAGATGCGCGGAGATGTAGGCGTAGCGTCCATCGAAGGTGAAGCGATGAACGCCGCCATTGGTTTGGAAAAATGCGATCTCTTTCGGTTTCTCCCGGTTTGAAATGTCGTAAATTTTCAAACCGGTCGGCTGCTTCTCTTTACTTTGATATCTCTCAAGATTCACTAGCATGACATCGCCGCTGACCCGGACCTTGCGAATGAATGCCGCGCGGGATTTCAACCTCTGCGATAACTTTGGGGTGCTTGGGGTCTTTGACATCGAGGATCGACGTGCCGTGGGGCGGGTCCATGTGACCGACGTAAGCATAGCCGTTCTCGACGACCACCTGGCCACCCCCCGCCACGTCCGTTCGGCCGATCTGTTTTACGTTTTTGCTAATGCCAAACTCGGGCAAGTTTGTTTCGCTCATGAATACTTCTCCTGTTAGATTTGAAAAGTCTTTTTACCAATCCAAGGGCGCAGCGGTCAACCGGAACGAGGTACAGAAAGACTTCAATAAAAGGGATCGCGCAAAGACGCAAACCTCGCCAAGTTCGGAGCATTGGGAAGAAATTTTTCTTCGCGCCTTCGCACGAGTCATAAAGATTGACTGAGGATCATACCCCGCGAGGAACCTGTTTGAGGCGGCT
>CAWJBB010000039.1:0-124516 GCA_963840855.1 uncultured delta proteobacterium | reverse complement strand
CGGTCATTGATGTTGTGGTCCGAGCCTTGCGGCGATAAGATGCCCCGTGAGGTTTCCGATGGCTCGGAGCATCGTACAGATTTCCGGTCACATCATCGACTCGCTCCTACTCCCCAAGGTCCTCGACCTGATCGTCAACCTTGGCGCGGAGTTCGAGATTCTCGAGATTCAAGTCGGCCACCGCCGCGCTGACCGCAGTTACGCGCGGATTCAAATCGAGGCCCCGAGCCCTGAAGCGCTCGACCGCGTACTCGCAAAAATCAGAGAACATGGCGCGCTTCCCGAGCAGGCGGAGAACGAATCCGCGGAGCTGGAAGCGGCGCCCGCCGATGGTGTCTTCCCCGACGATTTTTACGCGACCACCAACCTGGAAACTTCGGTGCGCCTGGAAAACCGCTGGATCCCCGTCGAATCCATCGAGATGGATTGCGGTATTCGCGTTGAGCCTCGCGCCGGACGAGCGCAGTGCGTGCCGATGCATCGCGTCATGCAAGGCGATCTTGTCGTGGTCGGCCACCGGGGCGTTAAGATCGTGCCGTTAGAACGGCAGCAGCCGCGCGCGGCCTTCGAGTTCATGGCCAGCGCGGTGTCCACGGAGCAACCCAAGGGACTCCTGATCCGCGAGATCGCGGAATCGATGCAGCGCGCGCGGCGCGAGAACGGGCGCATACTTGTCGTGGCGGGTCCGGGATTGGTGCATACCGGCGGTTCGAAGTATCTCGTCGAGCTGATTGAAAACGACTACATCCAAGTTCTCTTCGCAGGCAACGGGCTCGCCGTCCACGACATCGAATCGTCCCTCTACGGCACGTCGCTGGGTGTTTACTTGGAAAAGAAAATTCGCGCCAGCGAAGGCCACGAGCATCATCTCTGGGCGATCAACCGTGTCAGGCGGGCCGGCGGCATACGGCAAGCCGTCGAGCAGGGCCTGATTGAAAAGGGAATTTTTTATTCCTGCATAAAAAAAGGCGTGGAGTTCGTGCTCGCGGGTTCGATACGCGACGATGGACCGTTGCCCGACGTGATCACGGATACCTTGGCGGCCCAGGACGCCATGCGGGAAAAGGTGCGCGGCGTAAGCTTCGCGCTGATGATGGCAACGACGCTCCACGCCATCGCCACTGGGAATCTTTTGCCCGCGAGCGTAAAGACGGTCTGCGTGGATATCAATCCCGCGGTCGTGACGAAGCTCACCGACCGGGGCACTTTCCAAGCCCTCGGGCTGGTCACCGACGTGGAGCCGTTTCTGCGCGAGCTGTGCGGCAACTTGGATTTGAAAACCTTGCCGTAGCGCTTTTGGCCTATTGGTTCAATGTTCAATGTTCAACGCAATCCGTTCTCTACTGAACCGTAGTAGCTCGATCCCTAACTTTGAACCTTGAACTTGAACCTTGAACTGCGCACACAGTGCGTTTCTTCAGGGTGGTCAAAATCCTTTCGACCCAGCGGTAAATATGCAGCTGTTGATGTGCCCGCCGTCCTATTACGGCATCGAGTACGAGATCAATCCCTGGATGAAGCGAAGCCGCCAGAGCGACGCGGGGCTGGCCATGCGGCAGTGGAGCGAATTGCACCGCGTGCTGGCCGAGAAATTGCCTGCGGAAATTCACTTGATCGACGCCAAGCCGGGGCTCCCGGACATGGTGTTTACTGCCAACGCCGGAGTGGTTTGGCAAAATAAATTTATCGTGAGCAACTTCCGCCACGAAGTCCGAAGAGGCGAGGCAGCGCATTTTGCTGCATGGTTCCGCGAGCGGGGATACGAGGTCATTCACCTGCCGCAGGACTACTACTTTGAGGGCGAAGGAGACCTCTTGCGCTGCGGCGAGTCATGGTTCGCGGGTTACCACATTCGCTCCGACATGGTCGCGCACCAGAGAGTGGCTGAGATTATCGATCAGGAAATACTCTCGCTCGAGTTGACGAGCGGCTGGTTCTACCACCTCGACACCTGCTTCTGTCCGCTTTCGGAAAGGGCGGCGCTGTATTATCCCGCCGCCTTCGACGCTTACGCGCAAGCGGTGCTTGAGAATCAAATACCGGTTCTCATCCCCGTACCGGCCCAGGAAGCGGAGCGCTTCGCTTGCAACGCCGTTGTCGGCGGAAAAAACGTCATCATGAACACGGGCTGCCCCGTGGTTCGCGGAAAACTCGACGAGCTCGGCTTCAACGTTTTCGAAACCCCCCTCGATGAGTTTCTCAAAGCGGGCGGTAGCGCCAAATGCCTGACGTTGATCATCGGATGAAGTAACGGGTCGCTTGGGGAGGCGCAAATTCTCTCGCCTCACTGCCGGCAGCGTGGCCAATTGACAACCGCCCATTCGGGAGTTCTAATTTCTACATTAGATTTATATTGATGGAGATCGCCATGAAGAGCTACGCGGGTTCAGCGATTTTGCTGTCTTTGCTGCTTCTATCTCTTTCCGGTACAGCGCGCGCTGCGGAAGATAAGAAAACGGCTGTGCGCGACGATAGCAGCCAGAGCTTCGAGGAACTGGGCAAGGATTTTCGCGGGTGGCTGGGACGCTGGTGGGAATATTTCGGCGGCACCACGGCGCACGAGCAGCAACCGGTGATCTCGCTATTATTGCGCAACCGCGAGAAACTCGGGCTCTCCGACGATCAAGTCAAAAAACTGGAACAACTGCGCAGCGACTTTGAGAAAGAAACGATCCGTAACGAGGCCGATATTCGCGTCGCCGAGATCGATCTCAACAATCTTTTGCAGGCGCAAAGCGCCGATCTGGCGAAAGTTGAGGCGAAGATTCGCGACATCGAACGGCTGCGCGCCGACCTGCGCATCGCGCGCATCCGCGCCATCGAGAAAGGCAAAGCCTTGTTGACGGCGGAGCAGCGAAAAAAACTCCAGGAACTGCTCTCCGATCAGCGTTTCACGCGTTCTCAGCCATGAGGCGGGCGGGCGCTGATTGTTTTCACGGCAATAAAATCACTTTTCCCGTCGTCCTTCTGCCTTCCAGCTGCCGGTGCGCTTCGGCGGCTTCGGCCAGGGGGAAAGTTTTTTCGATGCGCAGCTTCAGTTTCCCCGAAGCTATCCAGTTGAAGAGATCGCCGGCGCGTTCGAGCAGCTCGCGCCGGTCGCTCATATAATGGACCAAGGTTGGCCGGGTGACGAAGAGCGATCCCTTCGCTGCCAGCTTGCCGAGATCAAACGGCGGGACCGGACCGCTCGCCTGTCCAAAGAGAACCAGATAACCGCGCGGACGCAGACAATCGAGGCTCTTTTCAAAAGTAGTCGCGCCGACGGAATCGTAGACCACATGGACTCCCGCGCCGCTGGTCAGCCTTTTTACCTCTGTGCCGAAATCCACGCGGCTATAAAGAATCACTTCGTCCGCGCCAGCGTCCCTGGCTAGACGCGCCTTTTCCTCTGTTGAGACCGTGCCCAAGACTCTGGCGCCTCGACGTTTGGCGATCTGAATCAAGAGCAGGCCGACTCCGCCGGCGGCCGCGTGGACGAGCGCGATATCGCCTTGGTTAAGCGGGTAGGTGCTGTGAGCCAGGTAGTGGGCAGTCATCCCCTGAAGCATGGTCGCGGCGGCGGAGAGGGTGTCGACATTGGCAGGCACGGGGACGAGCTTCCACGCCGGCACAACGGCATATTCCGCGTAGGCCCCCGGCTCCATTGCATAGGCAACGCGGTCGCCGACTTTGACCTCCGTGACATTCGGGCCGGTGGCGTCGACCAGACCGGCTGCTTCCCTCCCGAGGGTGAATGGCAGCGGCAGCGGGTAGAGACCGGTGCGCTGGTAGATGTCAATGTAATTGAGGCCGATGGCTTCGATCTTGACGCGCGCTTCACCGGCCTTGGGTTCAGGGACCGCAATCTCTTCGTTTTTGAGAACTTCCGGTCCGCCAAAATTGTGCACGCGTACGGCTCTCATAGACCGAACTCCCTTCGTCCATTATTTCTGTTCTTTCGGTATGACTGTGAAGAGGTAACCACCACAAAGACCTAGCGCGGCGAAGCCGCAACCAAAACTAGGGATATCTCGCGCAAAGACGCCAAGGCCGCAAAGGTCGGAGAAAAATGGTGAAGATCTTTGTAAGATTATCAATCTTTCCCTTCCGAACTTCGCGTGCTTTGCGCCTTGGCGCGAGTCAATCCCAGCACCGGTAGATATTTTAGTGCCGCTCCCAGGTCATCACGATGATTTCGGTGGGCGGCGGCAGCTCCTGCTTGGTGATTCTCAATACTGCGCCATTGAGGCGCTTCACTTTCGCGAAACCCGCGGCGAATCGATCGGCGCCACCTTCCCACCAATAATGTTCGGGAATGGCAATGCGTGGATTGACTTGTTTCGTCACTTCGATAGCCTCGGTCGGTGTCACCGTAAACATGCCGCCGGCCACGGGCACCAAAAGAATGTCGATCTTGCCCAGTAGTTTAAGCTGGGGCGGCGTCAAATGATGTCCCAAATCCCCCAGGTGGGCAATGCAGATATCATCGACCCGAAAGACGAAGATCGCGTTCTTACCGCGTTGTAGTCCCTGGCTTTTATCGTGATAAGCGGGAACGGAATATACCGCGACATCGCGGATCGTCGTATGAATCTTCTGCCAGTTCTCTCCGCCCGGGGTCAGCCCTTCAAGAACAACCGGAGCGCCCTTGGCCATCCAGATATGGCTGTGGGCGCCATGCGGATGGCTGGTGGTGACGATATGCTGGTCGAGCGTGGGCCAGCGCAAATCACTGCGACCGTGGGGATCGGCGAGGATGCGCGTGCCTTTCGACGAGGTAATCTGAAAGGTGGCGTGGCCGAACCACTCGATTTCGACTGGGCGCGAGGCGCTCGCGACATAGCGCAAGCTCGGCCGGTTGACGACCTCGAGCTCGTGGCAGAACGCCCACGCAAGCCGGGGTAACATTACCAATCCGGCTATTACCACGCATGCTGCTGTTATGCGTCTTCGAGCGATTCATGTTGTTCCTTGCGTGGGGAGTTTGTAGGGGCAATCCTGCGTGATTGCCCGTCCGGAGGGCAGACACACGGGTCTGCCCCTACGATTATATTAGCCCCCACTTCCGTCTCATCCACCACTCGACGCTCAGGAACGCCAAGATCATCGCGAAGGGCCAGAGTGTGCTCCAGAGCTTGGTTTGACGCTGCTCGGTTATGGAAGACGGCGTATGTTTTTCCAGCTTGGCGGCGATTTTTTCAAGACTTTTTTCGTTCCAGTCGTTGATGGAAAAGTATTCGCCCTGGCTGCTCGCGGCGATCTGCTTGAGCAAGTCCATGCGCGGCCGCCCGTCATCGGCCTCGCCGTACGGATAGGCGACGGAAAATCCTGCCCGGTCTTTGCCCAGCGCCTTTCCCGCCAGCGTCGCTTCGGCCTCGACGCGGTATGCGCCTTCTTTAACCGGTGTGTATTCGCCGACGAATTCGCCTTCCTCGCCGTCCGCGGTGGCGGCGATGATCGAGGGCTCGCCGTCCGGGCCGAAGACACGCAGTTGCACCGATGCCTGGCGCGCCGGCGTAAAGTCGTCTTTGAGCACGCGCAGCTTGATGGCAGTTTTTTCACCCGGCTTTGCGATTGCAATCGGCCGAAACTGTACCTGTTCGAAGGAGGGCTCCTGAGCGAGCCAGCGCACCGACTGGCGAATGAGCTTCAGATGATTCTGCGGCGTCTCGCGATTGCCGGCGGCGATGAAGTTCCAGCGCCACGCCTCGTCGCTCATCAGCGCCAGTGTGCGCCCTTTGCCAAAGCGCCCGACGGTGAGCATCGGCAGAGCGCCGCCGGATCCATCGCCGCTGGCGGTCACGAGGGTTTCCCCGCGCGCGGCGCGCACCTGGTTATACGCCGTGAGCGGCGGCATTTTGCCCCATGCCTCTTCGTTAGAACGGGGATCGGGAAGCAGCCGGGTGACAGGATGGGCTTTCCCCGCGGCGGTGAGCGCCGGGCGCAGGCTGCCCCCGTTTTGATAAGTGCCTTTGCCGTCCAGTTCCACCGGCAGCGCTTCCTTGAGCGCGCTCTCGCCGTAGCCGCCGCTGTCGAATCCGCGTACGCCGCCGAACATCGCCAGCCCGCCGCCGTCGCGCACGAAGTCCCGGACGCGCTCCAGATAGACGGGATTGAAATAGGAGCGGTGGGAAAAATCGTCGAGCACGACGACGTCGAAGTTTTTCAGCTCATCGAGGAAAATATCGTCGATGGGAAACGGGATCAGACTTAGCCCGCTGTCCGGCACATCGACGCTGTCGGTGGGAGTACGTAGAAAAACGAATGACACCAGATCGATGAGCGGGTCCTGTTTGAGCGCCATGCGCAGAAAACGATAGTTCCACGCGGGAGCGCCGGACAGAGTCAGCACGCGGAGCTTGTCTCTTTGCACGTCGATCTTGAACTCTTTGTGGTTGTTCTGGCTGATCTGTTCACCGGGTTGAACCGGCAAATTCAGCGAAAAACTATGTGTGCCAATTTCGTTGGGCGTAAAGCTGAGCGTTAGTTTATACTCGAACGGATCGGCGTCGATGGCCACCGAGCGGCTCGTGATCAGATTGCGCCCGCGGTTGAAATAGAGCGGCACAGTTTTGCCCTTCAGGCCGTAGGCCCTGACCGTGAGATCGAGTTTTAGCTCGCGGCCGCGAAAGGCGAACTCAGGAGCTTTCAATTCTGCGATGCGCAGGTCGGTGAAGCCCTCGGGCTCGCCCAGGCCGACGGTGAATACCGGCACGGGAAACGGCGGCAATCCGTCCAGCGTTTGTCGTTCACCGTTGGCGATGCCGTCGCTGAAAACAATAATACTGGATTGCAAGCTTGCATCCTTAGCGACTGCCTGGAGTGTTTCCAGCAGACGCGTCCCATGGTCTTGCGCCCTAAGCTCGGCAAGCGCCGCCGGCGCGATGGGTTCCATGGTCGCGCCAAAGCGAACAAGGCGCAGATCGTAATCGCGGTTGAGTCTCTGAATCAGTGGCTCTTGGCCCGCCGCCAATTTTGCTTTGACTAGATCGAGGCGGCTTTGCCCTGGTTTTTCACCGGGCTCTGACCTGGCGTTGGCCGGGAAGTTCATGCTCTGCGAGCTGTCCACGAGAACGGTCAACGGCCGGCGCAGTTTGGTCTGACGTTTTTCTATGAGGGCTGGCCCAAAAAGAAAGAACAGCAACACGCCGTAAACGCAAGCGCGCAGCGCCACCAGAAACAGCGATTGGCCGGCAGCGAGCCGTTGCCTGAGCTGGATAAACTGCAAGACGAGCAGCGCCGCGACGGCAACGGCGCCGAGCGCGATGAGCCACCAGGGTAGGCTGCCGATCAGATAGAGATCCTTCATGAGCTATTTCGTCAAGCGGCGCCGGATGAACGGCACGTGAATTAAATCGTCCTTATAGTTTTCCGTCATGGCGTAGAGGATCACGTTGATGCCCAGATGAAAGGCGTCGCGCCGCTGTTCTTCGCCGCCAGGAGTGCAGGCGCTGGTCCATTTACCCAACTGGTCGCGTTCCCAGGCACCGCTCAAATCGTTTTGGCAATAAATCACCGGTGTCGAGGCGCCGATGGCAATCGCGTCCAGGTTGGGACTGGCGATACGCACGCCGCCGATGCGGCGCAGCAGATAATAACTTCTCAGCGCCGCATGGCTGGACGGCATGCGTTGAAAATCGTTGTTGGGCAAAACCCGTTTAAGCTCGCGGCGCAATGCCTTGTCGAAGCCGTACCCCACTTGTCCTAGGGCGTCGTCGGCGAGCAAAAAACCGCCATAGGAAAGAAAGCGCCTCAGCGTTTCGATCTCTTCTTGGGTGAACGGCTCGAACTCGTACTTGCCGGTAATATAGAGGAACGGGTAACTGAATAGATCGGGGTCGCCGAGCGTGACTTCATGGCGCGCGGTGGCCGCTTCGACGCTGGTGCGCAGCATCAACTCTTCCATGAGCGGTGTTGCCGCCAGCGGATGGGGATTCCAGTCGCCGCCGCGGTATTTGATCTGGGCGAAGACAAATTGAATGGCGCGCTTTTCCTTCGGATGATTCGCCCAGGCCTTCGCCGGTAAAAGTCCCGCGCCCAAAACCCCTTGGGAGATGACGCGAATAAAGTCTCTGCGGTTCATAGGTCGTAAATAAGTTTTTTCACCACAAAGGCGCGAATAACACGGAGGGTTCGGATATCCTTTTTTCTGAACTTCGCGACCTTCGTGGTAAGGCTTCTCCGCTTTGCGTTCTTTGCGGTTAAGTATCTTTCGCTTAAAACCGTTGTGCCAACCAGCCTTCGAACAATAAGATTACAATGAGCAGGCCCAGTAACGGAAGAGCCAGGTCGGTTCTTTTGCCACCCTGCTGCACAGCCTCGACCGGGATGACTTCGACCTGAATCGGCCGAAGCTTCGCTTGCAGCTCGCCTTCGTTGATCTCGTCCAGGCGCGATTCAAGAAAAGGTGGATTGACCGCGTAGAGCGGCGGCGCGCCGGTGTCCTTTGCCGCACCCGCCGGCAAAGTGATGCGGTAAAAACCGGCGCGGTCATTCTCTTCAAAGCGGGCGATGGACCGGTCTCTATCGGCGACGATGCCGACCTCGGATTCCTGCCTGTTGGGCTTGGTGATCCGCAAACTTTTTCCCACTACCCCGGGCGCCAGCGAAATCTCCTTCGTACCGCCCACTTGGACGCCGCCGTCGAGTGCGCCCCGTTTGCCGCCGGCGAGATAATTGGTGAGCCCCTGAACCAACGGTAGATAGGCGGTCTTGAGCGGCAGATCGGTCCAATCCCGGTCCGCCGAAGTTGCGATGAAAACGACCCGTCCGATGCCGACTTTTTGTTCCGCGACCAGGGGATCGCCGTTGGCTAGCGAAATGAGGGTGGACTTGCCGGCCCCGTCGCCGCGGAAATATCCCCAGACTCGAGAACTAGCCAGGGATTCCTGCAAGATGGCATCGGTAAAATTCTCGAGGGCGGGATGAGTGACATCGATTTTGCCGATTTTTTCAGCCGAGGCCTCCGGCGCGATTTTTTTTTCTCGCAGCGGCGCGGGCAGGGCTTGAGTCATTTTTTGGTTGTAACTGTCCGATTGCAACCGGTCACCACCGAAAATTAGCAGACCACCGCCCTGGCTGAGATAGTTTCGGAGCTTTTGTGCCACCGCGTCGGTAAGCGCGGCGACGTTGCAAAGCGCCACTACCTGGTAGGTTTCGAGCGCCGCCGCACCCAGGCCGTCGGCAACGATCACGGTGGGTAAATAGAGCGACGAGTTCTGGTCTCCCGTAGGGTTGAGCGCACGACTGAGAAAAAAAGTTTCGCTGCGCACCAGCGCGGTCTGGGGATCGCCGTCGACCACCAAGACATGGAGCTTGTCTTGGGCATGGAGCGCGAAATAGGTGCGCGGACTCCCGGCGAAGCCTTCTTTCTTGAGCGTGATTTCTCCCATATGCGACCCCGGTTTAGCGAGCCGCGACTGAAAATTCACGCTGGTCTCGCCGCGCGGCGGAACGGTGGCGAGTTTTTGTTCCTTGGTCTCGCCGTCGATGCTCAATTGCACCAGCAGGTCTTTGATCTCCGCCGCGCCGAAGTTGGCGAGCACCGCCTCGATCTGCAACGGCAAGTTAACGCCCGCGCCCTGGCCGCCGAGCTTGACTTCCTTGACGGCGCCGTTGAGGGGCTTTTGTTTAGCGCTGACGCGTATGGTTTTTAGCGGTATCGAAGGATCGTATTGCTTGAGCGCGGCGATGGAAAATTGATCCCAGCCGGTGAGGCCCATGTCCGTGATCAAGCGAATTTCCCTCTGGCCCGCCGGGACGTTTAACAATTCATAGGCTTTGTCCAGCGCGGCGGTAAAGTTGGCGGTGCCGTCGGCGATCTCGATGGCTTGCAATTCCCTTAACAGGACTTCTTTTTCTTCCTTGAGACGAAAAGCCTCCTTGCCGGAAATATTGGTCGGGATCAAAGCCGCCCGGTCGCCGTCGTTGAGCGAGGCGATCAGCAGACGCGCGGCTTCTTTTGCCTGCTTGAAACCGCTCCCATCTCCGCTCCAGGTCATGCTCAGCGAATTGTCCAGCAGGATTACCAGGGAGACCGTGCCGCCGCCGGCGAACAGCCCGGCGCCGGTTTGAAAGATCGGGTTGGCCAGCAACAGCGCAAGGAGAATAATTGCCGTGGTTCTGAGCGCCAGCAGCAGCCAGTGGCGCAGCCGGTAGCTGCGCGAGATGCGTTTTTGCGACAGCAGAATGAAACGCACGGCGGGAAAACGTATGCGCTTCATACGGCGGCGATTGAGCAGATGGATCAGGATCGGCAGCGACCCGGCGAGAAGGCCATAAAGATAGATCGGGTGGAGAAAAAAAACCGACATGGCGCGGCTATCCTCGCCAACTCAGGTAGCTGGCCAAGGCCTTGTCCAGCGGGGTGGCCGTGGAGATCAACTGGTAGTCGATGGCGCTATCGTGGCACTGTTTGCGCATCTCGCTGACGAACTCATCGACGACTTGCTGGTAGGTCTTGCGGATCGCGCGCGGGTCGGCGACAACGCGAAGATCGAGCGCTTCCATGTCTTCGAAAAGTATGTTGCCTTCGAAGGGCAATTCCAGTTCCGCCGGGTCCAACAGGTGAAACACAATCACGTCGTTGCCCTTGAAGCGAAAGAGGCGGAGCGCCTTGAGAATCGGTTCCGGCTCGTCGAGCAAGTCGGATACGAGGACTACCAAGCCCCGCCGTTTGATCTGCCCGGCGACCTCTTCGAGGATCTTGCCGACATTGGTCTCGCCCGCGGGACCGCGGTTCTCCAGGGCGCGGAGGATCTGCGTCAAATAGTCGCGCTTGGCGCGCGGCGGGACGAAGCTCTCGATGCGGTTCGAAAAGGTCACCAGACCGGCGGCGTCCTGCTGCCTTAGGATGAGATAGGCTAGGGAGGCGGTGAGCGTACAGCCATAGTCAAACTTGGTCACGCCATCGGAAGCGTAATCCATGGACGCGCTGGCGTCGAGGCATAGATAAGCGCGCAAGTTGGTTTCGTCTTCGTATTCCTTAATGAAGTAGCGGTCGAATTTTCCCAGCGCCTTCCAATCGATGCGGCGGATTTCATCGCCCGGCGAGTATTCGCGGTGGGCCTCGAACTCGACGCTGAAGCCTTTGGCGCGGCTCTTGTGTATGCCGGAAATAATCCCTTCCACCACCCAGCGCGCGCGCAGATAGAGATTGGATATGCCCGCGAGCACTTTCGGATCGAAATAGTTTTTTGTGTCGCCGTTAGCCATGTCTTTTTCAATAACCGAAAATTGCCGATGGACGATTGCTGCTCGCTATCCGCCATCGTCTATCTTCAATCTTCCAAGTTTTTGGTCTTCGTACTGCGCGCCTGCTATTCCCTTACCACCGGCGTATGGGATACTCTAGCCCGGTTTATTTATACGCGAGAGCAAGCGCGAACCGTGTGGCAGTTATCGCCGCCGCAGCGGCTACATTGCGGCTCGGCCATCGGCCGATGGCTTCACTTCTTGTAACAGCCGGCGGATGATGTCCAGCGAGGTGAGGCCTTCTCCCTGGGCCTTGAAGTTGGGAACGATGCGGTGGCGCAGCACGGAAGGGGCCAGCGCTTGGATATCTTCGATGGAGACCGCATAGCGCCCCTGGAGCATCGTGCGCGCCTTGGCGCCGAGGATGAGATACTGCGATGCGCGCGGCCCGGCGCCCCATTCGACGAAATCCTTGACGAACTGCGGGGCGTCGGCGGTTCCCGGCCGTGAGCGCTGCGCAAGGGCGACGGCGTAGGACACGACGAACGGCGAGACCGGCACGCGCCGCACCAGTTCCTGGCAGCGCAGAATCGAGGCGCCTTCCATGACCTTGCGCGGCGCCGGCTTCTCTGTGGATGTGGTTTGCATGACGATCTGCACTTCGTCGTCAAAATCCGGGTAGCCAATCTCGATGTTCAGCATGAAGCGGTCGAGTTGGGCTTCGGGCAAAGGATAGGTGCCCTCCTGCTCGATGGGGTTCTGCGTCGCCAGAACAAAAAAGGGCAGATCCAGAGGGTAGGTCGTGCCGCTGGCGGTGACTTTGTACTCTTGCATCGACTGCAGCAGCGCCGCCTGGGTCTTGGGCGGCGTCCGGTTGATTTCGTCAGCGAGTAAGATATTCGTGAAAATCGGCCCTCTGAGAAATTGCAGCTGCCTGCGCCCCGTCGTCGCGTCCTCCTGCAAGATGTCGGTGCCGGTAATGTCCGAAGGCATCAAGTCCGGGGTGAACTGGATACGGTTGAAGTTCAAATCGAGAATATCCGCCAGCGTGCTGATGAGCAGCGTCTTGGCCAGTCCCGGCACCCCGACCAACAGGCAATGTCCCCTGGCGAAGAGCGCGGTCAAGACCTCCTCGATGACGCGATCTTGCCCGACGATGACCTTGCGAATTTCGCCGATCATCGTATCCCGTTTGGCGGCAAACTCTTCGATCTCCGCGATCTCGTGTTGCTGAATCACCATTGACTCCATTAACTCCTTTTCAATTGGCGCCCATGAGCTTGTCCAAGTTTGCGCGCGCCGCCTGGGCTTTTTGGGTTTCCCCCAAGGCGGCGTAGCTCTCGCCGAGCAAACGATAGATCATCGGGTTGAAAGGATTGATCTGCACCGCTTCCTCGAGCGCGCCTCGCGCCTCGCGATAGTTTTTCCCCGCATGATGGACCCGGCCCAATTGAACATAAGTGTTGGCGCTATCGGGATCGACGTCGAGGGCCTTCTTGAGCGCATCCCGGGCGTCGTCCAGGCGGTTTAGTTGGATGAAAACTCGCCCCAGTTTGTTCAGGATGATCGGCGAGTGGGGACTGATTTGCAACGCCCGGTGGTATTCATTGGCGGCCGCTTCGGTGCGACCGCGACCCAGAAGCTGGTCGGCGAGGTGCGTGCGGTTGCGCGCCACGTTGGATTGAATTTCCCTCAGCTCCACCGCCTCTTCATCTTCCCGGCCGTCTTTTTTGACCCTGAGCTTGCGCACACGACTGCCTTCGATGGGCTTGAGACCTTTGTTTTTTAGAAAACCTTTCCATTGGGACTCAAAGGCGTCGAAGGACAGACCGAACATTTTTTCGATGGCTTCGGGCGCCGACTTGTCAGTCAAGGCGGCGAGCAGTTCGCGCACGCCGTTTCGCCCCTTACTGCTGTTGATGAAGTCCACCGCGGATGCCGCTTCAGCGTACGCCAACTGGACCTGCTCCGGCGTCTCCAGATAAATCAGCGACGGCTCCATTTTTTTAAAGCCGATGAACTGGTTTTTCTCCAGAGCTTGCACCAGTAGCGTCTGGTTGGCGGGAGTCAGATAATCCTCGGCGGCGTCCTTGGCCGGCGCCGGTTTGCGCCAGCGGGTTTCAAAGAAGCGCGCCATACCCTCATGGAGCCAGATGGGCGCTTTATTATTGCTCAGGCCGACGATGGCGTAGTGCACATACTCGTGGCTCAGCGAATCGACCCAGCGGTAACCTAAGCTCAGCGCCCTGGGCGAGATGATCATGAGCTTGTTGAATTTACAGATGCCCACCGCGCCGGTCTCTTCGATGTCGCGCAGCGACAGGGTCGAGATGGCATTGAAGCTCGAAGCGTCCGGCGCGATCTCGACGCGGACCTTGTCTTTCGGGTAATAACCCAGCTCGGCGCCGATGGCCGCGTAGCTCTTTTCCAAAGTGTCCAAAGCATAGGCAGCCAGAATGCCGTCGCGCTTGTCGTCGAGATGAAGAACGAAATGGGCGCTCTCGAAGCGTTTCAGGTTTTTTACGACATCGACGGTGAATTGCGCGAGCAGCTTGTAACCCTGGTGGCGCTCGTCTTTGGAATCGATGGCCAACGCTTTGTCGAAAGCCGTAAGCGCGTCTTGATAGCGCCCCTGGTAGAACTTCAACCGGCCGTCGAAAGCGTGGGCGCCCGCCGATTTGGCGTTTTCCCGCAGCGCCTTGGCGGCGAACTCTTCCGCCTCGGCCGTGCGCCAGGCATCCAGAAGTTCATCGCCGGGTTTGAATTTAGGGTCGGCCTCGGCGCCGTATAGACGAGCCGCGCCAAACAGCAAGACCCAAAACCAGAAAAAACAAATTTCGATATTTCACCGGAGAACTACTCTGAGAGATTTTTAAAATAGCGCTCGATCTGGTCTTTCATCTGCGGTGGGACCCCTTGCTTCAAGGACTCGAGGATTTCTTCGCGGAAATTACGCGGCGCCTTGTAATCTTCCTTGCCGGGCAGTCGGAACCGTTCGATCTCCAGACCTGTGACGCCGCCCTCCACGTCGAACTGGGGAAACTGCGGCATGCCGGGCAGCGGCACGAGCATGCCCCCCGGCATGAAGCGGCCCTGGCGGAAAAGCCGGGTCACCGGCATGTTGCCAAGCTGCCCGCGCTGCGCCATTTGCTGCATCGCCGACTGCATTTGCTGCTGCGACTGCGACAGACGTTCGAGGGCGCTGCGCTCCGGGGGCACCGCCCCCGGCGAGTCGAGTTTGCCGAGACGCTCCGAGGCGGAACCCATGGAGTTTCCCGCCTCTTTGATGCCCTGCAATATTTTCGGGTCCAGGTTTGGGAAAAGCTGGAACAGAGAATCGAGTTTTTCGTGCAGATCCTCGGTGCGCTCCTTGAGCGCGCTCTGGCGCTGGGCGAGATCGCGAATCGCTTTTCTATCCGCTTCGTTTAACGCTTGCGCAGCTCCGCCCGGCGTGCCCATCAAGGCGTCCAGTTCAGATTTAAGATTCTTCAACGTGGCCTCGGCCCGCTGCGCTTTGGGCTCCTGCGCGGGCGTGCGCGGTTTCGCCAACTCATTGCGCGCCAGCTTGTCCCCTTCACCATAGCCGGGAAAGTCCTTAGCCAGGAGCTTGGCGATCAAATTCTTAACCAACTGGTTCATGGTGGCATCGTCGAGCTTTTTGGTGATTTCCGGATCGTCGTCGCCGCCTTCGCGGTCGGGAAATTCCTGCGTGAGCTGGCCCAGATCCTTCAAGGCCTTGGCCAAAAAGCGGTCGAGTTTTTCCTTGAGGGAGCTGTCGCGCTCGCTGAGCGCCGAGTTGTTGACCCCTTCGGTGCCGAGCAGAATTTCCTGCTGTTCGCGGGCGATTTGCTGCAGCTCGTTGGTCGAGCGCTGCATCTCGCCCTGCATGCGTCCCATACTCGAGGCCATGGATTGGCGCTGAGAATTTTGCAACGACGCCACCATTGCGGCCATTTGGTTGAACAGCTCGCGGGCCAGCTGGCGGGCGCCTTCGATATCGCCGGCCATGAGCTTCTTGCGGATTTCATCGAGGGCCGAAAACATTTCATTGAAACCGAGGCTGCGCATGGCTTCAGAGTTCATGAAATCGTCGGGGAGCTGCTGCGCCATTTGCGACAACGCTTGTTGCAGCGAGGCGAGAGCCTTGGCTAGCTCCGAAATCTGCTTCATGATCGCGTCGAGATTTTTATCGCCGCTCTGGAGTTTGTCCAGGGCGTCCATGAGCCGCTCCTGACTGCGCGCCAGGTCCTGGGCGGTGGTGGCGGCCTCCTGGGCCTTGAGCCGCTTGCCGATGTCTTCGGAAAGCAGCGACATCCGCTCCAGCTCGGCGGAGATATCGTCGCGCGCCCGCAGCTTGTCCTCAGCCGCCGTCGCCTGCTGCTGGCGCTGCAAAAGCTCGTCCTTGGTGAACTCGAGGTTGCGCTTGAGCGCGTCAAGATCGCTCCATGTCGCAAAATCGGACATCCGGTCCTTTTCGGTGCGCTGGATCGCTTCTTCGGTGCGCTTGAGCGCATCGGCGAGACTCTTTTCGAGCTTTTGGTCGTTGTCGCTCCCCATGGGCGCGTTCTTATCGCCGGGCGGGGGTGATTCCAAATGGTCGCCGAGGAGATCGAGCATGCGGTTATTCAAATCCTGGATCATTTGCGCGACTTGCCTGTGCTCGGCTTTGAGATTTTTGAGCCGGAGCCTGACTGACTTGGACAGTCCTAGCTTGGGGCCGCTGATGGTGTCATTGTCCAGCACCTGGAGATGAAAAAGCGCTTCTTCGCCCTCGCGCAACGCCAGCTTGCCGAGGTCCCATTTGAACTGGCCGCGCAGAATCAACCGCCTGACATCATCCTTCTCGAGGCGAATTTTTTCTTCGCGCTCGCTTATTTTGGCGACCAGATTGATTTCGCCGATGCCAAAATCGTCGCGCGCACTGTATTCGAGCGGTAAGACTTCATCGCCGTTGACTTCCAGGTCGTCCGTGGGCGCCAAAAGATCAACGGTGGGGAAACCGTCCGGTTTTGCGCGCAGCTCGTAGGCGATGGGGGAATTCTGAAAGCCGAAAGCATCCTCGACCACGATGCGGTACTGCTGCGATTGAAACAGGACTAGATTGGCTTGCAGCTTTCTGCCTTCGATCTTGAGCGGCACCTTTTTCCCATCATCGAGGATGAGTTCGCCCTTGTTAATATCTTTGGTGGCCATGGCGTCGAGGCGCAACGTCGAGCCTTTGAGTCCTTCGATATTGCCGCCCGGCGATGACACCGAGGCGAGGCCGGCGTAGGCCGGCGGGTAAAGCGTGATCTGGATGTCGGCGATTTCCGGCGGATCGACGGCCACGGCGAGGTAAACCGGCGAGGAGAAGGCGCCGGTCACGGCGCGATAACGGAGGCTCTTTTCCAGGCGCGGTATGGTGAGGCTGAATTTCCCGCCGCCGAGGTTTTCCATGGAAAGTTTCTCTTCACGCCCGGACTGGCCGGCATCGGTGTTGCCGCCGGCGACGAGCAGGTCGAGGGATTCAGCAACGGCGCCGGAAGTTGCCGCCTGGATCGCCACCCGCGCGCCACGGGCGACGCGAAGATTCTTCGGCTCGACGTCGATCACGATCACCGACGGCGGCAGGTGATCCAGCGGGCGGGTAAGCAAACTATAGGTTTCACCGACCCACGACGGATTGAACAGCACGGCGGCCAAGACCGGCGCGAAAATCAGCGCCAGCAGGCGCAGGCTGGCTTTTAGCCGCTGTGTGTCGATCAATTCGTCCACCTTCAACGCGGCAATCTGCCGGCGCGTGCTGCGCAGCAGCGCGAGCACCATGGCCGTTGAGAAGCCGGACGTATCTTTCGACTCGGCGACCTGAGGATAGAGCTGCAATGAATTGATTAAATTATTGCGCAGCCGCGGCCGTTTCTGTTCGATGTAGAGAGCGGCCCGTTCCTGAGAAAGCCGGCGGAAAAAACGGAAAATGGTCCATGCCGCCATGACAACCAGCACGAGGGCGGTCAGGGCGCTATAGGCCACGGGGGCGTAGGGCATGAAATACACTAGCTCTTTGATGGCGGGCCCCAAAGCAAAGAGCACGAGAGCGCAGATCGCCGTAAGACAAAGGCCTTCGATTCCCTGAACGAAGGTCAAACGGCGCGCAAAACGCCGCAAAAACGATGAAAGTTCTTGGTATTCTTCCTGTCCCATGGCTGCAAACCCGGTTATCCTAACCCTTATGAAACGACTTGTCTATCCTCTGACGGACTGGCGTTTCGGCGGGTGGCAACAGGTGTATTGATGTGTTATGCAATTTTGATCCGCGAAAGTAAAAGAGAAAGGATTTACCCGGAAGCATGGACAACTTACAGGATCAACCCCTGGACCTGCATGAAGGTCACGAAGACGAATTTGGCGAGGACGAAGATGGTGGAATGGAGATGGACGAAGAGCACCCGATGTGGCGCTCGGAACGGATTACCCTTACTTCCGTGGGCATCGATGTTGGTTCCTCTACTTCGCATTTGATATTTTCCCGTTTGACCTTGCGGCGCCAGGGCATCGCGCTTTCCAGCCGCTTCGTGGTCGTCAATCGCGAGATCATCCACGAGTCGCCGATCTTGCTCACCCCCTATCTCGATAAGACCACCATCGACACGGCAAAGCTCGGTGATTTCATTGAACAGGCCTATCGCAATGCGGGGGTGACGCCAAGTGATATCGACACCGGCGCGCTCATCGTTACCGGCGAGGCCACAAAGAAGAAAAACGCCGAAGCCATTTCGGCGCTGTTCTCGGCGCAGGCGGGCAAATTCGTCTGTGCCACGGCTGGGCATAACCTAGAAGCGATTCTGGCGTCCTACGGCTCCGGCGCCGTCCATATGACTTACCATGAAGGCGGCGATTTTACCGTAATGAACGTGGACGTCGGCGGCGGCACCAGCAAGATCGCCATCGTTCGAGGCGGGAGGGTTATCGATACCTGCGCCGTGGAAGTGGGCGCCCGTCTGGTAGCGATGGACGAAGACGGCAAAATCAACCGGCTTGAAGACACGGCGCTCAAGTTCGCGAAAATGGCCGGCATAGATCTCAAGTTGGGCGGCACGATGAGCGACGACGACAAGGATAAATTTTCTACCGCGCTGTGCGAATCGCTTTTCGAAGTACTCGAGCGGCGAAAGCTGTCGGCGCGGGTGGAGGATTTGCTATTGACGCCGAATATCGAATTTGCCGACCCTGTCAATGCGGTGATGTTCTCCGGCGGCGTCTCCGAATACGTCTATGGATACGAGAAGCGCAACCTCGGCGACCTGGGTGGCCAGCTCGGACGCAAAGTGCGCGAGCGGGTAAACAAACTTGGCGGCGGCAACATCCCGCTCAGGCCCGCCGAAGTGCGCATCCGCGCCACGGTGATCGGGGCTTCGCAGTACACGGTGCAAGTTAGCGGCAACACCATTTACTTGTCCCATCCGGAGATGCTGCCGCTGCGCAATCTCCAAGTTATCACCCCGCAATTTGAGCAGAAGGAATCGATCACGGCGGGCGACATCAAAGCCGCGGTTGAAAAAGCTTTGCAGCGTGGCGACGCCATCGGGGGAGACCGCGCCGCGGCGTTGGCGATTCATTGGGAGCTAGGACCTTCCTATCCTTTGATCCGCACTCTGGCGGAAGGATTGGTAAGCGCCATGAAAGATCATGTTGACCAGGGACAGCCCCTGGTGCTCGTCTTTGACGCCGACATCGCCAAGCTGATGGGCAATATTATCGAACGGGAGCTGATTCCCGGCGCCGGCATTGTCTCCATCGATGGCATCGATCTAAAAGATTTCGACTTCATCGACATCGGCCAAGAGTTGCCGGATGCCAAAGCGGTGCCGGTGGTGATCAAATCGCTGATCTTCCGCCACACTGAACATGGCCGCGGCCACGCGCAACATTAAAAAAATGAGATGAGCGGCATTAGCTTGAATAATTTGCGTAAAATCCACGTTGTTAATGTATCGATCAGTCAGATCAGCCGGAACCTGCCAGGTTCAAGGTTCAACGTTCAAAGTTCAACGTCCAGAGTTGGACCCGCCGAACTTTGAACATTGAACGTGGAACTTTGAACTGATTTGCCATGGGCAAATCAGGGGTCGCGTTGACATTGAAAATTATTTCTATTATTTTTTTAATTATCTTTATTTTACGGATGCTTAACATTTATGGAAGAACCCAGCGGGTGGCATAATTTTCTCGAAATCGTGACCAAGCCCGACAACATCCCGATCGTGGCGATGTTGATTCTGGTGATTTTCTTTACCTGGCTCGGCTTGCGGGAAGCCTTCAAACACGACAAACTCATCGAAGAAGGCAAAGAAGACGAAATTCCCAAAGAGATGTGGAAGTAGTTGATGCTGTGGGTCTGGCTAGCGGTCTTGGCCGTCCTCACTGGGACGAGTTTTTCCGTTGCCGCCGATGGCAGCTCGTCATTGGCCCAAGAAGCGCGTTGGGGAGAGGCGCGGAAATTTTTAGCCGAGGGCAATGCCGCGGGAGCCAAGGCGGCTTTCGAGGAATTGCTGGCGAAATATCCCGAAGAGCCGGATCTGCATTTGTTCTTGGGGATCACCCAGCTGCGCTTGCGTCACCCGGATGCCGCCGTCGTTGCCATCAAGCGGGCGATTGATTTAGACCCTCACCACGTCGAAGCGCGTACTCTATTGGCGTGGTTCGAGCTGGAGATTCGAGGCAATATCGACGGCGCGATTCAACAATACGCTAAGGTCGTCGAGCTCAAACCCGATTCCCCGCAGGCCCATGTTAATTTGGGTGTCGCCTACAAGAATAAAGGCGCCCTCGACAAGGCGTTGGAGAGTTATAACCGGGCGTTAGGACAGCGCGCCGACTATGTGGAAGCGCTGAGCAATCGGGGTTGGGTCTACGTCGAGCAGGAAAAATGGCAAGATGCCCGGCGCGATTTCGACCAGGCACTTGAGATCAAGCCGGGGGACCATGGCGCGCTTCAAGGACTGGCCCAGGTTCTGGAAAAAACCCGCGACTACGCGGGCGCCCAACGGGTGCTGAGCCGGTTAAACGCCCAGTCGCCGAATTTCGTTTACTGGTTGCAGTGGGGCCGCATCGGCCTGATCCGTTATTGGTGGGTACTGTTTTTGTTTGCGCTAGGGTTTTTTGTTAAAGGGCGGTTCATGAAAGCGAGGACGCAGACCAATGGCTGAAGCCGCTAAGAAACGCAAAGGAACGGCTCTCTTGGCCGTGATGGACGAAAACTGTTCAAGCTGCGCCGGCTCGCCGATCTGTGAAGCCCATTGCCCAGTGGACGATTGCATCAATTTGCTATATGAAGAGCTGCCCGGCGGCGGGCTCAAACCTTACCGTGTGTTCGTCGATAACGACAAATGCATTGGCTGCCAGATGTGCTATAGCGAAGATCTCACCAAGATCCACGAGCACAAGGAAACCGGCGAGATTTTCTTTGAATACGCGAACCGGTTTTATGACAGCGACCGGAAACCCGTGGCGCCGGATAAGATACCGAAGCGCTTTCAGCTTCAGCTCATCGGCACGGAATCCGAAGATCGGCTGGACAAGAAAATTTGTCCGTGGGATGCCATCAAGATGTATGAGTTCGAGGATGGGGTGACCAGGTCGGAGTTTTTTTACGACTCCACGAAAGTTAAACAGGTCAACGGCGTGTACGTGATCGATACCGAGGAAAAAGCACGGCTCGAAGAGAAACAAAGCGAGCTCTACGAATAGCCGATCACCGGGACGGCAGTTTCTATATGGCGCACAAAATCGAAATCATGGAAACCGTTCTGCGCGACGCGCATCAGTGTTTAGTAGCGACGCGCATGCGAACTGAAGACATGTTGCCGATCGCCGCCCACCTCGACGATATCGGTTACTGGTCGATGGAAGCTTGGGGCGGCGCAACGTTTGACGCGACTTTGCGCTATTTGAAGGAATGCCCCTGGGAGCGGCTGCGCAAGTTGCGCGCGGCGATGCCGAAAACCCGCTTGCAAATGCTGATGCGCGGGCAAAATGTGGTCGGATACAAAAACTATCCCGATGATATCGTGCAGGCCTTCGTGACGCGCGCGGCGGCCAACGGCATAGACGTTTTCCGGATCTTCGACGCCATGAACGATATCCGCAACATGAAGACGGCCATCGAGGCCGCGCTCAAAACCGGCAAACTGGTGGAAGGAGCGGTTTGTTATACGATTAGCCCGGTTCACTCCGCGGATTATTTCCTGCGCATCGCCGAGAAACTTGCGGAGATGGGCGTGCAACTCATTTGTCTTAAAGACATGGCCGGGATGCTCGGCCCTTACGCCGCCCACGAGATTATTGAAAAAATCAAATCGCGCATTGCTCTGCCGCTTCATCTTCATTCGCATTGCACCGCGGGGTTGGCGCCCATGAGTTATATGATGGCCATCGAAGCAGGCGCCGATATCCTGGACACGGCCATCGCGCCGTTTTCCCAGGGGACCTCGCAACCGGCGACCGAGCAGGTGGTTGCGGCGCTCAAAGACACTCCCTATGATACCGGCTTGGATCTTGGCAAGCTGGGCAAAATCGCCGATTACTTTTATGGCGTGCGGCGAAATTATGCCGAATTTGAAAGCCCGGTCAACAATCAAATCAAGACCGATGTTTTAACCTCGCAGATTCCGGGGGGAATGCTTTCCAATCTCGTCGCCCAGTTGCGCCAGCAGAAAGCGGAAGACAAACTCGATGCGGTGCTGGCCGAGATGCCGCATGTGCGCAAGGATTTGGGTTATCCGCCCTTGGTCACGCCGACCAGTCAGATCGTGGGCTCGCAGGCGGCTTTAAATGTCATGACGGGAAAACGCTACTCCGTCGTCGCCATGGAGACGCGCAATTACATCATGGGTCTATATGGAGAACCGCCGGCTCCCGTGAGCGACGAGATCAAAAAGATGATTCTTGGCAAGAAAGAACCGATCACCTGCCGACCCGCCGACCTCTTAAAGCCCGGTCTCGATCAAGCGCGCATGGATGCTGGCAGCCTCGCCACCAGCGAAGAGGACGTGCTTTCCTACGCGCTGTTTCCGGAAATCGCCAAGGAATATTTTCTTCATCGGGAACAGTAGACGACGCTGTAGGGGGCGCAGCATGCTGCGCCCTTACCATCTAGATGACTTTGTTGAGCGGATACTCGATAATTCCCACCGCGCCGTTTTGAATCAACTGCGGGATCAAATCCCGGACTTTGGCTTCTTCCAGCACGCTTTCGACGGAGTACCATTTCACCCCTTTGAGGTTCGCCGTGGGATGCAGCGGCGCCACCGTTGGCGCGGTGATGCTCGGAATGAGCGCGATGATCTTTTCGAGATCCACCTCGGCAACATTGAGTTTGATTCCGACTTTGTTTTCCGCCGACAGCGCGCCTTGAAGTAACAACCGGATTTGCTCGATCTTTTCCCGCTTCCAGGGGTCCTGCCAAGCTTGTTTGTTGGCGATCAGCACGGGACAAGATTCCATCAGCTCGTGAATGATTTTTAATCCGTGCGCGCGAATGGTGCTGCCAGTTTCGGTTACTTCGACGATGGCGTCGACCAGTCCCTCGGCCGCCTTCGCTTCGGTGGCGCCCCAGGAGAATTCCACTTCCACGGCAATTTTCCTTTCGGCGAAGTAGCGCTTGGTGAAGTTGACCATTTCCGAAGAGATTCTTTTGCCCTTTAGATCTTCGATCTTGGTGATGGACGAATCCTGTGGCACTGCCAGCACCCACCGGGTGGGTTTGAAGCTGGTCTTCGAGTAAATCATCTCGCAAACGAGCTGGACATCGGAGCTGTTCTCGATGGTCCAGTCTTTACCGGTGATCGCCACATCCAACGTGCCCATTTCGACGTAGCGCGACATCTCTTGAGGGCGCGCCAGGCTGCAGCGCACAGTTGTGTCATCGATGGACGGGAAATAGCTGCGGCTGCTGGTGGATATTTTCCAGCCCGATTTTTTGAAGAGCTCGATGGTCATGGCCTCGAGACTCCCTTTGGGAATTCCTAACTTTAACTCTTTGTCTTGTTTGGCTGCCATTATCTCTCGAACCTTTGAACGTTGACCATTGAACTTTTGAACCGCCGTCACTACGACTTCTTGTAAACCTCCTGCGGGTCGAAAACTCGCTCGGCAATGACCTTCCACTCGCCATTGTTTTCCATACGGAAAAAGCAGCTGCGGTAACCTTCGTGGCAAGCAGCCCCGCCAATCTGGTTGACTTGAAGCAAGATGGTGTCGTTATCGCAGTCGATGAAGACGTCTTTAACTTCCTGAAAATTGCCTGATTCCTCGCCTTTGAACCACAGCCCTTTGCGCGAACGGCTGTAGTAATGGGCTTTGCCGGTTTCCTTTGTTTTCTCCCATGCCTCTTCGTTCATGTAGGCGACCATAAGCACTTCGCGCGATTGATAATCCTGCACGATCACCGGCACGAGGCCGTTGCTTTTTCCAAAATCGATCTTTGCCGTTGCCATGCTAATTTCCTCGAATGGGTTTAGCTAACACATCTATTGGGGGGCTTCAATAACGCTTCCATGCACGCCGTTAAATCGTTGACTTACCCTGGTCGCCGGCTTTGAAGCGCCGGGATGGCATCGATCTTTTCATCGGGCAGCATCTGCCAGGAGATTCCTTTGGGCCGCTTGAAGGGGGACCTGATATCGATAATTTCCGCCGGCGTGACGATGGCGGTAAGCGGGATGTCGTGCTCGGTCATGGGAATCTCGTCTTCAACAATTTGCAGCGGGTGGACGGAGGTGACGATAGGGGTGCTCGGGCCGATCTTTTTTTCTTCAGTCAGAAGGGCAAATTCCAAATCGGAATAGCCGCCGCCTTTGCCGACCCGGGCGCCTTTTCGGTTCACGGCTACGGAACCGCAGATGATGAGATCGATCTTTTTCACTTCATCGAGCGAGACGGGGCGTCCGTATTGCGCGGCGCCTTTGATCGATGATGCCGCGTGGGGCGAGCAGCTGAGCTTTTTTGGGTCTAATTCAATAAAGGGCTCATCTGCGCGCAGCCGGGGCACCGGCATGTAGATAATTTTGCCTTCGGCCAGCGCTCGCTGGCGGATCGCCCGCTGCGGCGAATCCGGATTGATCTTGATAACCTTGGATTTTTGCCACCATGCGGCTTCGGCCAAGCGGCGCGCGCAGGCTTCGGCGCCGATGAAATTGGGAATCCGTCCCTCGGCGCCGGGGAAACGCGCCACTTTATTTCTCTGAAGCAATGCCCAGATTGCTTTTCGGATGGCATCTTTGGTCTTCACGGTCTCAGGCTAGCTGAGCCGTGCGGCGTTAAGCAACAGGCAATAGAAGTAGGCATGAGGCTAGAGGCGCGAGGCGTGAGAAAATAGCAGGCGTATCGGTACGGAATAGAAAATTGTTCGGCTCGCGGCTCACGCCTTCCGCCTCCCGCCTGGGTTTACTGATTGACTGACTGGGAAAGCCGGTTGTAATATTGGCTCCAGTGCGAGACTTTCTGGTAATTTTTGTGACGGTCAGTTCGGCCGCCGAAGGGGATCGTTTAGCCCGGGCGCTCGTGGAAGAGCGGCTCGCAGCCTGCGTAAACCGGCTCCCGTCCGTCCAGTCCGTCTATCGCTGGGAAGGCAAAGTGGAGCAGAGCGCCGAAGAACTGCTCGTGATCAAGACGAGAAAAACTCTTGTCCCTGCGCTGGAAAAGCGCGTGCGCGAGCTGCACAGCTACACGGTTCCGGAAATCATTGCGCTGCCGATCATCGCCGGTAGCGAGCCCTATCTGAACTGGTTGGGGGAGCAAACTGCGACGGCAGCGCCGCGGCCGGACGGAAGCGTGCGCGAGACGCACGAGGTTTCCGCGGGGGGAGTGGTATATCGCAGGCAAGGCGGCGGCGTCGAGGTGGCGCTGATTCATGTGCGGCGCCGCTGGGGATTGCCGAAGGGGCATGTCGAAGCCGGTGAAAGCGCCGACCAGGCTGCGTTGCGCGAGGTGCGCGAAGAGACCGGTCTGGAGGGACGGGTGGCGAGAAAGCTCGGTGAGATCCGCTATTCCTACCGTGAAAGACGAGCCGGCCAAGAAGAGGTCAAGATACACAAACGGGTTCATTTTTACCTGGTCCGCTATCTGCGCGGCGACGTGCGCGATCATGACCATGAAGTCGATGAAGCGCGCTGGTTCCCAATTGACGAAGCGCTGCGAAATCTCAGATTCGCCACCGAGCGCAAGATGGTGAACCGCGCGAAAGCTGCGCTGGTGGACCGCGACAGAAAGCAAGAGCATCAGGGCCTCGGGGCGCCTGAGGAGATCTAAGAGTCGGCAAAAGTAGGTTCAAAACGTTCAAGTAGTTCGAGCCGTTCAAAACGTTTGGAACGATTTGAACTATTTGAACGGATCGAACTCTGATAACGTACCATCCCATTGGCCACGACTGTAGAGGATTACTCCTTAGGCGCTAATCTTGGGAATAATCCCGCTTGTAGGCGAGCGAGAAGACCCATCGATGAAAGAAAATTTCTCTGAAGTCGTTTTTTCCGTCCCTTATGAGATGGCGGCGGTGCGGCCGCTGCGCCAAACATCCCGACAAGAGCGTCAAGCCGCGCTCCAGGCCGCCTGTTACAACACTGAACTGATCCCCCAAGAGCTGGTTTACGTCGATCTCAAGACCGATAGCGGCGTTAGCGCCTTCAGCACCCGACAAGTGGCCACGCTGTTGGGCGCGGGTTCTCTGGAGTCGGGCATGGAAATGGCCGCGGAAGGCAGCGGCGCCTTCCGCTCGCTCACGGACAAATTCCGGGAAGTTTTTGGCTTTCCCTACATGCTTCCGCTGGCGCAGGGAAGAGCGGCGGAACGGCTGTGGACGAAGCTCCATGTCCAGTTGGGCTGCGTCGTGCCCGGCAATATGCTTTTTCCCTCGACACGCTATCATATTGAGGCCAATGGCGGAAAAGTGCTGGATGTTATCAACGACGGAGCCCACGATCTCACCGCCGAACACCTATTCAAAGGCGACATCGACCTGACCAAACTGACGGCGGCGTTCAAAGAGCATGAAGACAAAGTCGCGTGCGTTTACGTCGAACTCTGCGTCAACAGCTGCGGCGGCCATCCAGTGTCCCTCGGTAATCTAAAAGCGGTAAAAGCCGCCGCCGGCGCCAACCGCGTGCCGCTGTTTCTCGATGCCTGCCGGATTCTGGAAAACAGTTATTTGATCAAGCGGCGCGAGCCCGGCTATCAAAACCACAGCGTGGCGGAGATCATCAGTGAAACCTGTGCGCTGGCCGACGGCTGCACGATGAGCGCGCTCAAGGATTTCTCGGTGGCCGCGGGGGGGTTCATCGGCGCGCGCGACGAAGCTGCTTATCAGAAGGCCTACGCCCAGAGCTTTCTTGACGGCGCGCAAGCCGGCAGCGCCGTTATCTGTGCACTGAGCATTGCATTGGACGAATTGCTTACGGGCGATGCCTATGCGGCAAGCCGCGTGGAACAGGTTCACTACTTATGGCGGCGACTGAAAGACACGATTCCGGTGCTCCATCCCGCTGGAGGCCACGGCGTGTTTATCGACGTTGCGCGGTTCTTGACGCAAGTTCCCAAGGAAAACTTTGCGGCGGAGGCGCTGGCGGCTTTCATCTATGAAACCTCAGGGGTTCGTCTGACAAAGGGTCCGCCTCTGGCGCCCAGCCAAAAGGAGCGGGGCGTAGAGCTACTGCGCCTGGCCGTACCCGCGCGCCGCTACTTACAGGGACATTTGGATGATACAGCTGAAGCCCTGCTTCACGCCTACGCCCATAGAGAGGAAATCAAAGGACTCAGACGAATCGAGAAAGCAGGCCGTCCAAAGTATGCGCCAGCGCTGTTTGCACAGTTGGGACAATGAATACGGCGCGGCAAGTATCACAGGACCGTCATATAGCGGCGATCTTCTTTAATCGCGTTGCGGAACTTGGCGAGAGGAGCTTCATCAAGGTGCAACGCGGCGAGCAATTTGACGAAATCTCATGGCACGATTTTGGCACCAAAGTGCGCGCCGCCATTTTTGCGCTTTACGCTCTCGGCTTGAACAAAGGCGACCGCGTGGCGATCATCGGCGAGAATAGCCTTGAGTGGCTGTGCGCCGACCTTGCGACCCTAGGGGGCGGTTTCCCCAACGTCATCGTTTCCCCCGGCCTATCCGACAGGATGTTGCGCATGATTCTCGGTCATTCCAGCTGCCGCGCGGCCTTCGTGCAAAATGAGACGGCGGTGGGGCGGTTACTCAATCTCAAGGGCCAATTGCCTGCGCTCGATTATTTGATCGTTCTCGATGGCAGCGGCGCCGGCTTGCCCTGCGCCCTCTCGTTCGGCGAGTTTCTGTCGCGCGGCGCGCGGGACGACGAAGGGCGCTTCGGAGCGATACTGGAATCGGTTTATCCCGACGATCTCGCGACGATCATGTACACCTCCGGTTCCACCGGTGAGCCCAAGGGTGTCATGCGCACCCATAATAATCTGCTTGCGAATATCACCAATGGCCGTCCGATATCTTCGAGCGATCCCGACGAATTGACAGTCATCGTTCTAAACCTTAATCATCTGTTCGGCCGTTTTGGCTTTTTGAAAAGCGTTGTCACCGGGCGCGCTACGGCCGTGATCGAAGCCACGGAAAATGCAGTGAATATGCGGACCATCGACGCGCTTGCGCCCACGGCTCTGGCCATGGTTCCTCGGGTCATTGAGAAATTTTTGGAAAAGATTTTTGACGAAAAAGGCTGCCGGGAGCAATGTGAGCGGCTGGAGGAGTTGGATCGCCGCAAGAACACGGGCGCGGAATTGAATGGCTTTGAAACAGCGCGGTTCGAAGAACTGCGCGCCGAGCTCGGCGAGGCCACAAGAAAGGCGCTGGGCGGCAGGATCAAATATCTCGCGTATGGCGGCGCGGCGATGCCGCCGCGGATCATACGACTCTTCGAGCTCATGCGAATTCCCCTGTTGGGCTCCTACGGCATCACCGAATGCGGCGGCGTGACGCTCAGCGGCGTCGGCGATAACAAGCCGGGAAGCCTGGGGCGGCCCTTTGCCAACATCGAGTTGCGCATCGCCGCCGACGGCGAGCTCCTGGTGCGCGGACCCACCGTGACGCCCGGATATTTCAATAATCCCGAGGCGACTCGGGAAGCAATCGACGCCGAGGGATGGTTCCATACCGGAGATTGCGGCATGATCGACGAGGAGGGTTGCCTTTTTATCGTCGGGCGCAAGAAAGATATTTTCAACTGCTCCGACGGCTCCAATATCTATCCCGCCCATATCGAGCTCCTGCTCGAAAACGACCGCTTTATCCGGCAAGCGATTTTGCTCGGTGACCAGCGGCCGTTTATCGCGGCGCTGATCGTGCCTGATAAAAAGCTAATGGCCGCCGAGCTGAAGAAAGCCGAGTCTGCCCTGAGCGATGGTGCAATCGAGGCATTGATCCGGTCGCGCCTGGAGGAGATCAATAGATCGCTGGAAGCGTACGAACGGGTCCGCAAGTTTGGCATTATGCCGTCCGATTTTCCGCCGGAGGTGCGCAGCGTCAGCGTCTTCGAGAAAATCAAAATCGAGCGCAAGGCCGTGCAAGAACGGTATGAAAAAATCATCAGCGCGATCTATGCGACGGCGGCCGATGGAGAAAGCGTATGAATCAAGCGGCCCAAGTAGCTTTGCTCACGGGAGGCGGCGGCGGTATCGGTGGCGCCGTGGCGCGGCGCATGGCCGTTGCCGGCATGATTGTCGTCATCGCGGATTACGATCACGCCGCGGCAGAGCAAGTCAGCGCGGAGATCAAATCCGGCGGCGGCAAGGCGGAGGCGCTCTCGGTGGATGTGACCCAGGGGCGTGAGGTAAAGGCGCTCGTCACCGACGTCGCGCAGCGCTTCGGCCGCATCGATGTACTAGCCAATATCGCCGGCGGCAGCTTTTACACCAAGCGCATCGAAGAATTCACCTGGGCCGAGTGGAAGCAGGTCATCGATACTAATGTGAAGGGCACTTTTCTCATGTGCCGCGAAGTCGCGCCGGTCATGCAAAGGCAAAAAAGCGGGCGCATCATGAACACAGCGTCCAACTATGGCGTCACCGGCTCGGCGTTGCGCGCGCCTTATGCGGCCGCCAAGGCTGGTATCATCAGTTTTACGAAATCGCTTGCTCTCGAGCTGGCGCCCGACGGCATTCTAGCCAACACGGTGGCGCCCGGTCCCACCGATACGCCGCGGGTAATGGAAAAAGAAACTCCAGAGGCGCGCAAGCAGCGTTGGTATTCGTCCATCCCGCTCGGCCGAACCGGGCAGCCTGAGGATTTGGCCGAGATGTATTATTTCCTCACCACGGCCGAAGCCGCGGCGATTACCGGGCAAACTCTTCATGTGAACGGCGGGCTGGTGATGCCATGAGACTCAAAGACAAAGTTGCGGTTGTCACGGGTGGGGCGCAAGGGATCGGCCGGGCCGTCGCCCTCGGCATGGGTCGAGAAGGAGCGAAAGTTGTCGTCGCCGACTTGCAGGGCGAGAAAGCCCAGTCCGTGGCAGGTGAAATACACGCACTTGGCGCCCAAGGGCTCGCCGTCGAAGTCAACGTCGCCAGTGAATCCTCCGTCAAGCGCATGGCGAAGGAAACGTTCGGCCATTTTGGCCGCGCCGACATCCTGGTAAACGTTGCCGGCATTTATTTTCCCAAGGCGTCGGTGGTTGACCTGTCCGAACAGGATTGGGATCGCACCATGGACGTCAACGTCGGCAGCAACTTCCTCTGTTGCCGGGAGTTCGTGCCGGCCATGCGCGCGCAAAAAAGCGGCCGGATTATCAGCCTCGCATCCGGCATCGGCCATTACGGTATGAGGCAATTCTCCCATTATGCCGCGTCGAAGGCCGCGGTGATGGGATTCGTCAAGGCGCTGGCCCGCGAGCTGGGACCGGATGGGATTACCGTCAATGCCATTTGTCCAGGCTCGGCAAATACCGCTATGCCCCGCCAACACCGTACCGAAGAAGAAATCATGGCGCGGCTGCGCTCGACGCCGTTGCCCCATGTGCTCGAGCCCGAGGACATCGCCGGACCGATCCTGTTTCTTGCCAGCGACGCGGCGGCGTTCATCACTGGACAGTCCTACAATATCAACTGCGGCAGCTATATGTTCTAACTTCCGTTCAAAGTTCAAGGTTCAAAGTTCAAGGTTCCGGATTCGCACGATGCGATGCCCCAATTCGGCCTCTCGCGGTTTTACAGACGGACTCCTTCGTATCGGAAACTTTGAACTTTGAACCTTGAACTTTAAACCGGACGGTGTCTATTGCGTCGCCAGGTTTTCACAGCGGCGCGAGATGTTGACGAGTCGCCCACAGTCTTTGCCAATTTCGTCGCCGGTTTTTTCGAACGTGGTCTTCAAGTATTGAATGCTTTCTTGCAAACAGCGGTTTTGATCATTTTCTTGGGCAAGGGCGGCGCAGAACGGCCAGGCGTAGCGCCCATCCCAGGTATTGTCGATAAGCGCGTAGACAACGCCGCGAACGCAGGCTCGGCGATCGTCCCCCTGGGCCAACTCACACTTGCGCGCGGCGGCGGTGGTTTCGCCGACGCGCACATAGTTGGAAAGATCACGCCCCACGGACAACGAACATTGGGCGCTATGAACGCCGGCTTTGGTGCATTGGTGGAAAACCTCCTCGGTGGAAAGCCCCATTTCGACCATGCGCGATGTTTGCATGACGTAGCACTCGCCGCGGTATTTTTCGCTCAAATTGTTGCACGGATAGTGGTAGTCTGTTGGACTGAGATCGCGGGTTTCCGGCGTGGCGTTGAAAACGTTTTCCATGAACACGCCGCCATAGCATGAACTGCGGCTCCAGTCCTCGGTAAGCGCGTCGCAGGCTTCCAGAGACGGGACCAGTTGATAACGCGAGAAATAAAGCAGCGCGTGCCCCAAACCGTGCAGGCATTGAAAACGCAGCCGCCCTGGAAGTTTCGGATCGCAAGCGGCGGCGGCCTTTTGTTTGAGCTCGGCGTGAGTTGGATGCTTGTTAGCTTGGGCGTAAATCTCGTTACCGCGCAGAAACCGTTCCACTGAGCCGTGATAGCAGCCGGAATGGCAGGTCTGGTCGCAGGCGGAAAACGAATCATGAATATTGCCCTTCAAGCGATAGGTCTCTCGGCCGATGGCATGGACCACCGGGTGGCAGTCGCGGCGCAACTCTGGATCTTCTCTTTCAAAACGCTGGATCAGCTCCAACGCCTGGGCGGTGGAATGGGTCTTAAGCATTTCGCGAAACAGATTGTCGAGGCACTCCGCGCCGCCGGCTTGTCTCAAGCAGGCTATAACTTGCTCCCGCGACGGCACGGACGAGTTTACTTTGTTTTGGCCGATGGCGCCGGCAGTGGCAAAGCTCGACGCTAGAACTACGAAGGTGAAAAACCTTAAGGGTATGGGTTGCACGGACAGCCTCCTCTAAATAGCAGGAATGGTAACGAATAGACTTGATGTTGACAATAAAAACAACTGGTTGAAGGCCGTTTTAGTTTTTTTGGAAAACCCTTAATATCTGCCCTAGCCAATCGTCTAAAGGTGCGTAATGAGAAATAAAATGAACTTTCTTGCTGCCCTCTCGATGCTCGTGACGTTGCTTGCGGTGCCGGTTTTGGATGGCGGCCAGGTATTGCCTATTAAGCCTGAAGCGGTGCCGGCTTATCAGCCCAAGTATTATCCGTTCGAGGGCGGGGAAAAGGCGGTTTACCGCGGCAGTTGGAATGGTCTGGTTTCGGTAGCAACGGCGGAGATATACACCACGCCTACGGTCGTCGGCGGCCGGCAGGTTTACAACGTGCGGGTGGAGGCTAAGACTTCCATGGCACTGGATCTGATTTGGAAAATGCGCGATACGATCCATTCGAGTTTTGACGCCCGAGCGCTCATCCCTTCAAGCTTCAGCTTCCACCAAAGGGAAAACTCCCGCGTCATCGACACCGAGGCACGGTATAACGAGTCGACGAAACGCTGGGCGGTGAACCGCCAGCAGGTGGGCAAACGGCGGAAATCCTATGAGTTCGACTCGCAAAACACTCTTGATCCGCTAACGGCGGTTTATCTCGCGCGCAGTCTTGATTTCAAAATCGGCGACCGGCTGTATTTCAAGTTATTCGGCGGACGCTACCGCTATCTCCTGGAGCTGCACATCGAGCGCAAAGAACCGGTGACCCTGGAATCCGGCAAGACCGTGGAGGCTTACAAGATTATCCCACGCCTGCAGAACATCACCAAAAACGGCTACGCGAAACGTTTGAACGAGGCGGTAATTTGGATCTCGGCGGATGCGCGGCGGATACCGATCAAGCTCACCAGCAAAATAGTTTTCGGCAGCGTCTATCTTGAACTGATCGAAGATAAGCACGCTACGCAGTCGACGGCCAGCCAGCTGCCGAAGGCGGGGTCGTGAGGCGTATTTGTTGTTCCTCTATGAGGCTGAAATCCGAAGCCCGTGAAGACCATGGTCGAAGATAAGAAAAAGCGGCCGCAGCTGACGGTTGGAGCGTTGTTGCTCGCGGTGATTCAATTCTCCGGCTGCATTGCGGCCGCACCCTATCCGGCTCCGCGCGCGCCGCGCGCCGATGCCTATTATGGCAACACGCGGCGCGGCGCGGCCAGCGAGTCTTGGGAAGCGCAGCGCCTGCGCCGGATTATCATGCCTTTGGTTCGCGCGATGGACCATCCTTGCCCCATGAATGAGATGCGGGTCGGATTGGTACGGGAAAACGAAATTAACGCCGCCAACGCCGGTGGATGCCAATTCTACGTCACGACGGCGCTCGTGCAGAGAGCGAGCGATGACCAGTTGCGCGGGGTGCTGGCGCATGAAATCGCCCACGAAGACCTCGGCCATGTCGCCAAAGCGCAGGTGCTCGGCGCGGGGATCAACGCGGGCGTGGCTTTGCTCGAACAGTTGCTGCCGGGAAGCAGCGCGTTGACACCGCTGGCAGGGACGTTCATCGCCCGGAGCTATGGGCGTTCGGAGGAATATGCGGCCGACCGGCGCGCCATAGAAATTCTCCAGCGCGCCGGCTATCGGAAAGAGATCATGATCGACACACTGGACTGGATACGCCGCGCGGGCGGAGATCGTGGCGGCGGATTTCTGTCCACGCACCCGGCGCTGGATGACCGGATCGCCGAGCTCCGACGGTTCGGTTGACGGCGGCAAGCACACTGCGTGTGCGGTTCAACGTTTAATGTTCAAGGTTCAAAGTTAGAGATCATGGATATGCGGTTTATATAAGATCGGAACACGTTGAACATTGAACCTTGAACTTTGAACCAGTAAGCCCGCTGATCTTGAACTCCTTAGTAACTGTAATCGAGTGCCGGGTCGGTAAACAAATTCGTCGCTGGAACGTCTAAAGGACAGTGTAGGGAGGGTGTTTGCCATGAACGTCAAATTTCATCGAATCAACAGACTGAATGGTATCATTGGCATGACGGCGATTTTAAGTATCTTGACCTTGGGGTGCGCCGGCGGCTCTTTGACAACCCGGGAAAAAGGCGCGGGTATCGGCGCGCTCGGTGGCGCCGCGGCGGGCGGCCTTATCGGTTCCGCGGTACGCCATCCCGCCGCCGGGGCGGCAATTGGCAGTGTATTAGGACTCGGCGCCGGGGCGTTGATCGGTGATCAGCTGCAGGGCCGAGAGAACGCGGCAGTAAACCAGGACGTCCAGATTCAGAGAAATCAGCTTGAGCTCGAACGCCAGCGTATCGAGCTGGAAAATCTCAGACGAAGCAAGCCGGAGTATTAGCAGGCTCTGGAAAAGGCTTAGTTGCCGATAATTAAACCTATTCGCCCTCGATCACCTAGTTGCGACTGGAGTAATGGAATGTTGGAATAGCGGAGTAATGGGGCCGAGACCCAACGCTCCATTAGTCCAACAATCCATTTTTTTTCGCTTCTCCCCCGCTTGCTGAACCCCCGGCTTCGCATTACAGTTTGTTCGCCATGAAGGTTCTCATCAGCGGTGGCGCCGGACTGGTCGCGAGCCATTTCGCGCGCAGGTTCGCGCGCGATCACGAGGTATTGGCATTAACACACCGAGAACTCGATATTGCCGACGGCGAATCGGTGCACCGACGCGTGGCGGACTTCCGTCCCGATCTGATGATCAACGGCGCCGTCATACAAGTCGATGAGGCGGACGAAAAGCCGGACAAGGCTCAGGCGGTAAACGTGGACGGGCCGCGGTTTTTTGCCGAAGCGGCGAATCGCACCGGCGCTGAAATCATTCACTTTAGCACACAGTATGCCTTCGAAGGGGAACCGGTTGGCCGTTCGCCTTACACGATAGACGACGAGGCGCGGCCGGTGAATCACTACGGGCGAACCAAACTCGCCGGCGAAGACGGCGTCCGCAATGCTTGCGCGCGGAGTTATATCATCCGCACTTCTTGGGTTTACGGCAGCGGTAAAAAGAGTTTTCTTTGCACCGTGCACGACGATCTCAGAACCGGCAAACCAGTGCGCGCCATCGACGACATTTGGTCGAGCACGACCTATGTAGAGGATTTGATTGAGCGCTGTCTGGAAATCCTCAATCGGCGGCGCTACGGCACGTACCATGTGGTCAACGATGGCGTTTGCAGCTACTACGAGTTCGCGCTGGAAGCGGGACGATTGGCGGGGCTAACCCGCGCTCGCATCGACGCATTGATTGAAATTACGCACGAACGGGACATGAATCGCGCGGCGGCGCGCCCGCGCTACACGCCCTTACGCTGCCTCTTGTCTGAATCCTTAAAATTTCGTCCTATGCGTCATTGGCGCGAAGCGCTAGCAGCGTATGTCGGGGCACAGAAGGAGTAATGGAGTGGTGGAGTACTGGGTTCGGATCAACCCGAGGTTCGAGATTAGCTATTCGTAGCCGCCACTCAGTTTACCCAACACTCCAATACTCCATCACTCCAATCGATCCGTTGACAGCCAGCTCTCAGCAAGAATAAAAGGACTATAAAACCGCACGCGAAGGAGGTCTTTATGGCTAATATTCCCTGTATCCAAGGAGTTACGAAGACGAGATTCTTCGGCGTCGCCTCAGAATGACATTGCGACATAGTCTCCAACGGAGGAAGATAAAGCCGGAAATTTTTTTGATCTGCTTAGGTGTAACAATGGCTAAACCCTTGATCACAGCGATTAGCTTCGTGCCTGATGCTTCTTTCTTGCCAGCGTACATCCGCGTTCGCTCAGGAACCCATCCGCGTTAGCTACAGCTCAGTTAACCCGCATGCCCTGTTCGTATCGCTGGCGGAGAAACGCGGCCTTTACACCAAGTACGGCCTTTCGTCGATGGTTGTCTATGTGCCGGGCGGCGGCCCGGTCATGCAGGCGCTGCTTTCTGGAGATCTCGAGATCGCTCAACTTACCGGCGCTCCCGGCGTGGCCGCCAATCTGCGCGGCGCCGACATCATCTACATTGCCATGTCGGATGACCGGATGGGCTATCAGCTGGTGACGCGGCCCGAGCTGAAGCGAGTCGGCGATCTCAAAGGTAAACGCTTTGGCATCAGCCGGTTCGCAGCGGCCTCGGAGTTTGGCACCCGGGCGCTGCTACAAAGGGTTGGTGTCGATCCCAGGGATGTTTCGATCTTACAAATCGGCAACGAAGCGGAAAGACTTGCGGCCTTGAAGTCAGGGAATATCGACGGGTCGGTCTTCCATTATATGCCCGTCTGCGTCGATGACGAATTTTGCTATGGGATTGCCTCCGTAAGAAATGAGCAGGGGCGACCGGCCGGTCGCCCCTACTTGCCCGCCAGTTTCTTAAAAAATCCTTCCCGTTCCAATTCGTCCAGGATGCCTTCGTCGAGATAGCGGCTCACGTTCATATCGACTTTGACCGAGGGGTTGCGCTGCGCGATAATTTCCAAGGTGTTGCGCAGGCCTTCGTGGGAAACCCGCGTCGGGAAAGAAAAGCTCTTGGCGAAATAGTCATAGGTCTCTTCAACGCCCTTGGGGTTTTTAAACCTGAGCCGCTTGGCTAAAATCGCCAGGCCCTTTTCTCTGCTGGTTACGAATTGGTAGGTGCCCTCGGCGTAGGCCTGCTGGAAACGTTTCACGATGTCGCGATTTTTTTCGACGAAGGAGCGGCGCGCGACCATCACGTTCATCGGAAAGGATGATCCTTTGACATCGCTCATTTTCACCAACTCATGCATGCCCAGGCGGACGGCCTCGTTGATGTCAGGATAAGACAGCATGGTTCCGTCGATGGCCTTAGCTGAAAGGGCGATGATGCGCGCCGCGGAATCTCCAGCGGGGAAGATCGTTACCGATTGGCGCGAAATGTTCCAAGCCCTGAGGGCGAGAAACGTCGCCGTTTCGGTGGCGCCGCCGACGGCGAGGACGCCGATCTTTTTGCCGGTCAAATCTTCGGGTTTGCGGATTTCTTTCTGTGTGACAAAGCTATAAGGAAAAGAGTTCAACGTGCCGGAGATCATGACGAGATCGAGTCCCTGATTGATCGCATTGACGGCGGTGGCGGCATCGGCTTGGGCAAAATGAATACTGCCTCCCACGATGGCCTGGATTTGGCGCACTGAGCCCGGCACCAACACGACGTCGCCGTTAAACCCGTACTTCGTGAAAAGGCCCAGATCTTTTGGAGCCCAGACCGGCGCTTGGAAACCCGCGAACCCGGCGTAGGCGACCAGGTGTGTCTCTTGGGCGGGGAGCGATGATGCCAACGCGAGCAGCGCCAGGAGAATTGCACTGAAACATCGAGTGTACATCGTCAGCCTTCGTGTTTGCTCATGGCTTCGAGGATAATCCGAAACTCGAAACGCAGGACGAAGCGCTCGTTCACGCTCACCCGCGCGTCCAGCGCTCGCCTTTTTTGATTTTGTCGGCGTAGTAGTTCCACTCGGCGGAGTGGGACAACCTTGTTCCCCGGGAAAGAAGCTTCTGCTTGCTGCTGGTCAGTTGTCCGAAGAATTCGTCCGGCACGCCGCTGAAGCCGAACAGCTGGGCCATAGCCATGATCTTCGCCGTGCGCTCCATGTAAACCGCATTTATGCACGCCTCGTCGATGGACTTGCCGACGGTAACAATTCCATGACCTTTGATCATCATGCCGTTGGCGTTCCCAAGGGTGCGAGCCAGGTCCGCCCCTTCGAATTCATCCAGAATGTAGATCGGCCTCGGATAGATCGGCACGCCGCCGCCGAAGCGGTTGGATTGCACATGCACGCAGGAGACCGGTTTGTCAGCAATGCTCAGCGCGACGCACATGGACGCGTGGCAATGCACGGCGGCATTGACGTCCGGGCGCGCCTTGAAAATTTCAGTATAGATAACGGCTTCACGAGGAATCGTGCCGACGCCAGAAAGCTTCTTGAGCGAATAATCAAAGTGCACCAGCCAATCTTTATTGCCTTCTTCAGCCCGGCGGAACAATTGCACGGCGATGCCTCGGCTGTCGGGCAGACGGACGCCGACATGCCCCCAGATATCGCCGATTTCCCATTCCAAAATTTTTGCGCCAATCCCGAGTTCCTTCTCGACAAGCTTGATGGCGGCGCGACGCTCGGGGCCGGGTCGTTTTGTCTTCTTCATGGTGTCTCCAGCTGTCCTGCTAGATTTGGGCTGCAAGGACCCCGACCCGACGCCCCTGGAGGTTCACGGCGACTCAGGACGCGGCTTTCTGCCGCGCCGCAAATGACGCCGGGTTTTCCTTCTGCGCTGCCGGCGTCAGGTAGTCGAACTTTTGCCGCCACGAAACGTTCTTGGCCACCAAATGGGCAAAGCAGTCAATATGCGGGAACCAGTTCCGCTCCGCTTTGAGGACGAGGTGCGGCGGCTCGTTCCCCTGTTGCAGCTCCTTGATCGAATTGAGCAAACGTTTCCGCACCGCAATGACGGCCTTGTCGCTTACCCCGAGATGTTCCTTGCTGCGGTCGAAAATCGCTCCCATGCTTTCCGTGGCGCAGGCATCGTGATTCAAAAAATCTTCGATGCCGGTAAAATTAACCGCCTTTTGCATCTGGCGGTCCTGCAGATAGTTGTTACGCGCGTTGCGAATCTTCGAGTAGTCGGGGTTGATCTGCTTGCGCCGGTGCACTTCATCGTCGCGCACGGCCCGGTCGCGGCGAAAACCAATGTCATAGCGCCAGCAGTGTGTGTCATCGGCCGGGACATAGGTGTGGATTTCATAGCCGTCAAGCTCATTGGTCGGTCTGCCGGCGGGGACGCAGCCGTACACCGGCATCACGAAGGCGGAAAAGCGGACGTAGTGTTGGTTATCGGAACTGCGCGTGGCGATGAGCCGCACTCCGAAGTCGGCATCTTCGGTTTCATAGACGGGGGAAGTATCGCTCTTATACATAGCTTGATTGCGCTCGTTGGTGAAAGCGCGGTGGAGAAAAGACAGATGGGACGAATCGCATTCGCCTTCGAGCCCTTGAAGGTAGTTGCACTCCAGCAGGCATTTCGTCACATAAGTAAATTCCAGCGGCACCTGGATCCATTCGTAGTTAGGAAAGAGCGGCATCTTTTCGCGCGGGCCGAGGTAAGCATAAATAACACCGTTCGCTTCATGCGTCGGATAGGCGGTGTGGCGCATTTTTTTTCTAAAGTCGCTATCGCCCGGTTCCGCGGGGGTATCCAGGACGTTGCCTTCAACGTCGTATTTCCAACCATGATAAATGCAGCGCAGGCCGCACTCTTCGTTGCGCCCGAAGAATAGCGACGTGCCGCGATGGGCACAGTGCTCGCCGATCAGGCCAATGCGGCCTTGAGTGTCTCGGAAAGCGACGAGTTCTTCGCCCAAAAGCTTCACCCGAGCCGGTGGACAATCAGGCGCGGGAATCTCCTCTGACAATAGCGCGGGTATCCAGTAGCGCCGCATTAGATCGCCCGCCGGCGTACCCGCATTGGTTCGGGTGAGCAACTCGTTGTCTTCTTTAGATAGCATCAGTCGCTCCTTAGCGGTCCGTTCAAGGTTCAAAGTTCAAGGTTCAGAGTCCTCAGGGGTTCAAATTGTTCAAAACGTTCAAGCCGTTCAATTCGTGGAATTCACAATTAAGTGTCCAGCACGCCGGCGGCGAAGATTTCTTCGTAGGACGGCGCTCTGCGGACCATGCCTTGTTCGACGTTGTATCTAATGAACGCGTCCATCGTTGTTTTATTGGCTTTGATACCGTATTGCCAGGGGTCGCCCCAGGTCGCCATTTGCTCCTTCATTCTTTCGCGCAGGTAAACGACGGAGAAACCGCCGCGGTCGCTGAGGATATCGTCGTAAGCGATCTGCTTGGCTTTCTCAAACGCCGTGTAGAACATGCCCGCTAACTCGGGATGTTGGCGATCAAGCCGGCGGCTCATGACGATCATGTGCACCGGCGTGAAGATGCCGGTGTCGTTGTAAAGCTCCTGATCGTCTTCAACATAATTGGCGAAAAGGCGGCGCACTTTAGGGTTGTTCTCCAGAGCTTCGAAGAGCTTGGTGTCGGAAATATCCGTAATGAGCGCGTCCAGTTCGCCGGCGATGAGCCGCTGCGCCATGTTTTTCGATTCATCGACGTACTCGATGTCCAACGATGGATCATGCACCGGAAACACTTCCCTGGCTTGCAGCACCCACGTGACTTTGGAGAAGTCCACGCCATTGCGCTCCTTGAGCAAGCCGCGCGCCCAGACAGTGAGCGCCGTGCGGTAAGTGCGCGAGCCGATCTTCTTGCCCGACAGATCCGCGGCGGAGCGAATCGCGGACGCGGAGTTACAGAAAAGGAGTTGATAGACGGGCTTGCGCTTGGAAAAAACCGGCAGGCCGACGATCTCCCAACCCGCTTCGATGGCCGGTAGAAAGTAACCCAGATTCAAATCCAAAAGGCCAAAGTCGCCGGCCTTCAGTTTGGGGTCTTCCTTGTTGATCATCGACGATGCTTTTACCGGCTTCAGTGAAACGCCGTCCATCGGTACTCGGCCTTCGAAGAGCGGCATCGTGATGTCGTAGCGCATCTGCGATAGATCGATTTCCAGTGGGCTGGTACCCATCATTGGCCTCTCAACATCCGGGTTGCCCCCGGCTGTCATGGCACGTATCATCGAACAACAAGGTCTTCAACTCAAGCCGTGTTCCGAAAATTTTTGCGCGAGCAAATCCGGCTGGCCATGTTGTTTGGAGAAAAGCCGTTCGATGTCGCCGTCGCGCACTTCGGCCAGCGTCGCGGGGTTCCAGCGCGGCTTTTGATCCTTGTCGATGAGCCGCGCGCGCACGCCTTCGGGGAAATCCGAGGCCGCGCAAAAATTAGCCGACATGTCCCATTCGCGCAGGAACGCCGCTTTCTTGGACAAACTCTTACCCTGGGTTATCTGTTTGAAAATTGCCTTGACGGAAGTGGGCGAAGCGGCGAGGTAGCCGCGCATGGCGTTTTCCATCCACTCGTCATCGCCGGTCCAGCCGCGAAAGACGCCATCGATTGCTTCGCTGCTCGAATGGCATGTCAAAGCTCGCACGGCGTCCAGGCGCGTCATTAAATCGGAGCGGCCGGAAGGATTCGCTGCGGAGAACGACGTCACGTATTCGCGCAGAATCTGCTTGTTCAGGGCTCCGTCGTGGGTCCAATCCAGCGCGGCGAGACCCGCCAGAACCTCGGCTTTCCGCAGCGATGGAATCCAGTGGTCCGCCATGCCGATGGCGACCGCGTCATAGCCATCAAAGCGCGCCGAGGTAAGGGCGAGATACAGACCCAGCCCGTCCGGCAGGCGGTTTAAAAAATAGGTTCCGCCGACGTCTGGATACAAGCCGATGGCGCTTTCCGGCATCGCCATTGTTGTTCGTTCGGTGACAACCCGTGAGCTCGCGCCGTTCATGATGCCAATGCCGCCGCCCATCGTTATGCCATCCGCCCAGCAAAGTATCGGCTTGTCGTAGGCGTGGATCAGATAATCAACGAAGTATTCCGTCGTGAAGTAATCGATCCCAACTTGAATCCCCGGATTTTCTTTCATGCTTAAGACCAGAGCTTTGACATCGCCGCCGGCGCAGAACGCTCTGTCCGAGTTTGCATGAACGACGATGCAGACGATGTCGCCCCGGTGCCGCCATTCGAGGAGCTTGGCTTCCATCGTTCGTAGCATGCTCAGGTCCAGGGCGTTGAGCGCACGTGAATTGTCGAGGGTGATGATGCCGAGACGGTAAGCCCCTGCGTCGTCCTCGGAACAAATCAAACTCTGGGACGGAGTCACGCTATTATTGCCGGTCATTCTAGCCATTAAATAACAAAACCAAGGGCGCCGCAATTTCCCGCGCCCTCGAGGATAGGCGGATAAGATTTCGCACGTTTGCGACAAAAATGCACGCGGTGGCAAAATAATGCCGGAGTGACAACAAATTGACCCTTTCCCGGGTGTCACCCTGGCTTACCCGGTTTCTCTCTTCGCACCATATTGTGCCGTCATTTCAAGAGTTTCTAATACGCTTCAATGCTTGGCACCGGTCTTGCGGCAAACCGTTGCGAGCCTTCAGTAGAACAGGAGAAGCGGAACATGGAAACGTCAAGCGCAACCAACGCAACCAGCGCAACCAGCGCAACCAGCGAAACCAGCGCAACCAGCGCAACCAGCGAAACGGCGATAAACTTCGACAGCAACATCTTCCACGCGGTTCTTTGCCACCGCTGCGGCACGAAAATTTATCCGGCACAACAGATGGAGGCGCATTTGGACCGCCACGTCATCAAGGACATGTTTTTGGAAGGGGAACTGAAAAAGCTTCAGTACTCCATGGGAAGAATGAGATAAAGCCTCTAGCTGCTAACCTTTTTAATCGGTGACAGAACTAAAAGAAATTTTATCGCGCCAAGACTCAGCCCAAGGCTGATCAGCCACGGGCTGAGCCAGGGCGCAAAATAGAAATCACTCCTTAACTTTCCACCCTTGGCGTGCTTTGTGGTTTGATCGGGCACGTCACCCTGAGTCCATCGAATGGCGCCTGTGACGGCGCCTTTTTTGTTTTCGATTACGCAATTCCCCGCTTATCCACCCATTCACGGAACTCCGGCTAGTCCTTTCTGGTGTTCTGGGCGATCACAACGTCGACGAGAGCCGGCCCGTTTTGCTCCATGGCTCTTCTTAGCGCCGGCTCGATAGCCTCCGGGCTCTCGACGCGCTGGCCGAAGATTCCAAAGGTGTCCGCCAATCTGGCGAAGTTGATATCAGGTCCGACGATTTCCGCGCCCATTTCGGCCGCGCTGCGAACCCTTTCTGCGGAACCGCTGAATTGATTCTTCACCGCCATGTAGGCGCGGTTGTTGAACACGATCACCAACAGCGGCACGCGGTATTTTGCCAGTGTCCAGAGCCCCTGGATGCCGAACATGGCGCTGCCGTCGCCGAGGCAAGCGACGACGCGGCGACGGGGCGAGCCCAATTGAGCGCCGATGGCTGCGCCGATTCCCCAGCCGAGATAACCGCCGGATGAATTGGAGAAGTAGGACCTGCCCTCGCCAAATTGGAAATTGGCCAGGAGAATATCTTTGCTGGTCGGGCTTTCGTTGACGATCAAAATGTCATTTTCCAGAAGCCGGCCCATGGTGCGGGCTAGCCGTGCGGCATTGATCGGCCTATCGTCCCAGCCTTGTTGCACGCGGCTTTCCAGCTCCGATTTGACTTGTTCCTGGGCTTCGCGAATGCGTTCCAGCCGCTCGTCGCGGCCCTTGGCCGAGACAGCGAAGGCGGCATGAATTTCGAGTAGCGAACGGAGCGCGCTCTTGGCGTCGGCGATAATGCCGACATCGACTGGGAAAACCTTACCGATTTCCCAGGGATCTTCCTCAATATGAATACAGCGGGTTTCCGGCTTCATGACCGGCTCCGGCAGATAGCGGTATTCGCGGATCAAGCGGCAGCCGATGGCCAGGATCACATCCGGCTCGCCCCAGACCGGCAGATTGAAGGACGGCTGGCGCTCCGGGATCTGAAAACTCTGCGGATGATTAGTCGGGAAGCTCAAGAATGAATAGCGCGGTTCCATGACCACCGGCGCCGCCACCATCTCTGCAAACTTGACCAGCTCTTCTATCGCGCCCGCCTTGGCGACGCCGCTCCCGGCGACGATCAACGGCCGCTTCGCTCCGGCAATTAGCCGCGCGGCGTCCCGCAGCGCTTCCGGATCGGCGCCGATGCGTGGGACGATGCGCGAACGGTCGGCCATCGGATTCGGTATACTGACGGATTCGCCGAGCAGATTGCTGGGCAGCGCAAGATAAACCGGGCCAGTGGGCGGCGTCGAAGCGACCTTAAATGCGCGATTCAAATACTCGGCAATGCGGTCCGAGCGATGGACTTCGGCGCTCCATTTGGTGAACTGCTTGGTCATCTCAACGAGGTCCTTGCTTTCCGTGTGCGAGTCGCGGCCGGCGATCCGCGTGTCGACGTTCGTCGATGTGACGACAACCGGCGAGCGGTCGCGGTAGGCATCGTACAGCGCGCCCACCGCGTTTGCCGAACCGGGCAACGTGCTCACCTGCGCCAGCGACGGACGGCCGGTTACCCGCGCATGACCGTCTGCCATGGAAACGACGCAGGTCTCGTGCAGCGCGAGCACGAAGCGGATCTTTTCTTGATCGGCTATGGTGCCGATGAATTCCTGGCCGCTGGTGCCCGGCAAACCGAAAACATATTCGACTCCATGCGCCGCCGCCACTTGCAAATAGGCCTGGGCTGCGGTTTTTGTGTCGCTTGAATCAGCCATTCGATTTAATCGCTCCCTTCGCTCGCTCCGGTTCAAGGTTCAACGTTCAGGGTGTTTCGCTCGGATATTCAACCGCACAACCGAAACCCCAACTTTTGAACATTGAACTTTGAACGGCGCGAAGCCGGCTAGAGGTTGAATAGAGTTTTTGCGTTAGCAATGAGAATCTTGTCTTTGACACTGTCCTTAAAATCCATCTTGTCGAAGCTCGTCAGCGCCCGCTCGAGATCGACGTAGGGAAAGTCCGTGCCGAACAACGCCTTGTCCTGGAGCCGCCCGGCGATCGCTTTCAAAAAAATTTCCGGCAGTTGCTCGGCAAGATAGCCGGAGGTATCAACGTAAAGATTTTTCTTGTGCGTCACCACGCCGATTAACTCTTGTTCCCAGGGCCAGCCGGGATGGGCGGCGACGATCTTCATCCTGGGAAAATCTCGCGCCAAGGTATCGAGATGAATCGGCCGTCCGTAATCGAGGGCGATACCGCTGCCGCCGTCGGTGTTGGCGCCGAGTACGGTGAAGCCGACGTGGAACATGACCGGCTTGTTGCCGGATTGGAGAACTTCCCAGAGGCCGTAGAACTTTTTATCGCTGGGAAAAAATCCTTGGTCGGGAGGATGAAATTTAAAACCAACGACCTTAGGATGCCGCACCAGCTCTTCGGCGTAGCGCGCGACGGCGTTTGAATCCTGAGCCCTGATATCGAGGGACGCCAAAATACCGGGGAACGCGTTGGAATATGTGGTCGCAAGGTCGATCACATGGTCGTTGCTGTTGCGCATGCCGTCCGGGACCGTGGAAGGGTGCCAGCCGATCAAGAACGCTTTCACATCATTCCTGGCGTACACCTCGGCGAATTCCTCTGCCGTTTGCGGTATGTCGGTCAAATTTCTTCGGAAATAGCCGCAGGCGCCGTGGTCGAGGCCGCGGGTGCTCGGGTGTACGTGAACGTCAATGGCTCGCATCGTGGGCCTGCTGTCTCACCTGTAAATGAAGCCAGGGATTGGCTTGGTCGTTTTTATAGAAAGTTTCTTTCTTGCTCGTCATAGCGGTGATCAATTCGGGAGCGGGCAAGGACTGATTGCCAAGGAGCCGGTTCACATCCGTAATATCTTGAAGCAAAGTCGCGGCGCCCTCAAAGTCGATCTCTTTCAGTGGCGGCTCGGGCGTCTTGATGCCCTCGGTGGCGACGAAGTCTATGATAGCCGGGGTTTCGCCAAGTTCGGCGACGCGCGCCGCGGCTACCAACATCGACGTTCTGAGCGCGCGTTTGACGCTGGCGTTGTCGAGGGATTTTCCGTTAGCGTCGGCTAACTCGTAGACCCTCGGATTGGGCTTTCGATCGATATAAAATCTCGGGTTTTCATTGGCCAGGCGGCTGAGCAACCGCGACGAGCGCAAGAACTCATCGCCGCGAAGGTCGAACATGATTCGCGTGACATCTTCGACGATGGCGGGTTTCCAGCTATCGAAGCTGATGAACGGCGGCAGCAGCTTTAGTTCCGTGGCGGCTTGATCGACCTGCTCGATGCGCGCGCCGCACTCCAGCAGACGCACGGCCATCACGGCGTAAACCATCAGGATGCCGTTGGATACGAAGCCGGAGATGTCTTGGGTGGCGACCGGATCGCGGCCGAGATTTTTTAAGAAGGCCAGTAGAGTTTCGCTGTGTGACGTCTCCATGTCGCCGGTCACGACTTCGACCATTTTTGTGTAGAGAACCGGATTGAAGAAGTGCGTGAGCGCGAACTTCCGGCTGTCCACGGTTCCATCTTTGAGCAGAGTCGCACGCGTCACCGACGACGTGTTCGTAGCCAGCAGACCGTTGAATCCGGCCTCGCGCAGAGCTTGATAGAGCGCTAACTTGACCTCGGCGTTTTCTGAAACTGCTTCGGTGATCAGATCGGCCCGGGCCAGGCCGGCGAGATTGCCAGACGGTACCAGAAGTTTACTGAGATTCTCAATCTCGCTTTTGGATAAGCGGTCCCGATTACGCAGCCGTTCGACGGTCTGTTCCTTACGGTTCGCGACGCCTTCCATGACTGTGCCGGACGCGTCATAAACGATGGTTTGATAGCCGCGCATCGCGTAGAGAAAGGCGATATCAAATCCCATCACGCCGAGACCGACGACGCCAGCTGTTTTGATTGGATTACTCATGCAACGGTTTTACTCCAATGAATCGACTCGACGGGAAATATCACAGGCTTCCGGCCAACTCAACGCAGCGGCAACCTTGCCTTGACTTGGCGGTGGCCCTTCTCTAAGTTCAGCACAACGTCGCCAATCGCGAATGCCCACGGAACGCGGTTCTGGCGCGCGATGGCGAGATCGTAAAGGAAGCGCGTGAAAATAGCATCGGCATCACGTCGGCGAAATATCTGGCGGAGGCGCGCGTCGTTCGTGCATTCAACACGCCGAACTATCGTAAGGTAGCGAGCAACGCCAACCGATCCGAGGGGCGCATTGCCATCCCGATCGCAGGCGACGACAAAGAAGCGCTGAAGGCAGCCTCGCGCTTGGTCCGAGACGCGGGCTTCGATCCCGTAATCATCGGCTCACTCGAACGCGCCAAGCATTTTGCCCAGGGAGCGCCAATGTACGGCCAAGAGATCACGGCGCAGGAGATGCAACAGCGGCTTAAGACGCTCCAGTAGATAAATTTAGAGTCCTATAATCGATACGCATGCCTGGTACGAAATGCTACGAAAAAGTGTAATGCGCGCGGACCGGAGCATTTTCGCTCGCGGGCTGCTTTCCGTCGGGAGGTCTCCATGTACTTGCGCACGGTCTTGATACTGCTTGTGCTGGGAGGGTTGGCGCTCTTCACAGCAGTTAACTGGAACGCATTTACCGCGCCCACGACTCTTTCCGTGATATTCGCTACCGTGGAGGGGCCGCTTGGCCTCATTTTGCTCAGCATCGTCGTGCTGCTCGCCGCGTTGTTCCTGCTCTATGTCGCCTATTTGCAATCGTCGGTGCTCTTCGAAACCCGCCGCCACGCCCGCGAGTTGCACGCCCAGCGCGAGCTTGCCGAGCAAGCGGAAGGCTCACGCCTCCATGAGCTGCGCGCGTTTCTGGAAACTCAGCTGCAAAACCTCGCGCAACAGACCGAGCGATCCAAGACGGAACTGGCCGCGCGCATGGACCAGCTTGAGCGAGACATGCGCTCGTCCATCGCGCAATGTGAGAACTCGCTGACGGTCTATCTGGCCGAGATCGATGATCGCCTTGAACGTGGAGCGGGGGAATTACCGTCACGCAAGCCCGCGTAGTCAACGGGATCGTCAGACGCAATTTTGCTGCAAACGCAGAAAGTGGCTGGCATGACGCTGCCCATGCCGGGGGCCGGTTAATATTGACATTTCCTGGGGAAAGTCGTTATAAATAAACGGGTTAGCGCGTCTTTATCCCCCCGACAAAGCAGCGCTTTATTTCGCAGGGTGCAGAGCAGGTTGATGCGAGGCCGCAATGCGCAGTCAGCTTAGGGAACTATTAACCCAGGCCATTGATAAAACGGCGAAGGGGGGAGAGCTGTTTTCTAACGAGCTCCCCCCTTTGCTTCTTGAGCCGCCCAAGCAACGCGAGTTCGGCGATCTGACGACGAACGTCGCCATGTTGTGGGCGAAGAGCGCGAAAAAAGCGCCGCGCGCCATTGCCGAGTTGATCCTCAAGAATTTTGAAGATCCGGGCGGGATCATCGCGCGCCGCGAGATCGCCGGCCCTGGTTTTTTGAATTTTGCCTTCGCGCCCAAGTTTTATTACGAGCGCTTACGCGAGTTGGCAGCGGACAAAGAGGCGCGCTTCGATCTCGGCAAAGGAGAAAAGGTCCAGGTGGAGTTTGCCAGCGTCAATCCCACCGGTCCGCTACACGTCGGCCACGGGCGAGTGGCGGTGATCGGCGATGTTTTGGCGCGCTTGCACCAAGCCACCGGTTTCGAAGTGCAAAAAGAATACTACGTCAACGACGCCGGCAAACAGATGGAGAACCTCGGGCTTTCGATTGACGCGCGCTACCGCGAGATTTTCGGCGAGACGGTGGAGTTTCCCGCCGAGGGCTATCCCGGCGATTACGTCATCGACGTCGCCCGGTCGGTTAAGGATCAAGCCGGCGATAAATTTCTCCACGGGGACAAGACGGCGGCGGTAAAGTATTTCACCCAGTACGGCGGCGAGAGGTTGCTCGAGACGATCCGCGGGCAGCTTAGCGACTTTGGCATTGAATTCGACTCTTTCTTTAGTGAAAAGGCCCTGCGCGAGCGCAGCGAAGTCGTCCAATCGATGGATCTCTTGCGCCGGCGCGGTTTGCTGTACGCGCAAGACGGCGCGGAGTGGTTTCGCTCGACGCAGTTCGGTGACGACAAGGATCGGACGGTGATCAAAAGCGACGGTGAATTGACCTATTTTGCCTCGGATATCGCCTATCACCGCAATAAATTCGAGCGGAAGTTCGGGCGGCTGATTAACGTCTGGGGCGCCGATCACCACGGCTACGTGGCGCGGCTCAAGGCGGCCATGCGCGGCTTGGGTTATGACGCAGACGCCCTGCGCGTGGTGCTCGTGCAGATGGTGCAACTCACGCGCGGCGGGGAGCCGGTGCGCATGGGAAAGCGCACCGGCGGATACGTCGCGCTGGACGAAGTGTTGCAAGAAGTGGGACGCGACGCCGCGCGTTTCTTTTTTCTCATGCGCAAGTCCGATAGTCATCTCGACTTCGATCTCGAACTCGCCAAGCGGCAGTCGAGCGATAATCCGGTGTTTTACGTGCAATACGCCCATGCGCGGGTAGCGAGTATCCTCGAGCAGGCGCGAAGGAACGGCATGGCTTTGAACGTAGCCGGCAGCGGCGGGGTTTCTTTAGAACGGCTCGAGTTGGCGGAAGAATTGGAACTGATTCGCCGGATGATTCAGTTCAATGAGGTCCTGGAAGAATCAGTGCGCGAGCTCGAACCGCACCGCATGATTTTTTATTTGCTCGAGCTCGCCGGCGAGTTTCATCGTTATTATAACCGCCACCGGGTAATAACCGACGACCGTGCATTGAGCCAGGCGCGCCTGCTGCTGGTCATGAACGCGCAGAAAACCATCCGGCGCGGGCTCGAGATCCTCGGCGTGGACGCGCCGCTGCGTATGGCTTCTTTGTCGGGCCTGGATGGCGCCGCGTGCTGAGGAGGCTGCTCACGGGAAGGGGAAGCTATGGCTGAAAACCGCAGAGAAAAAGATAAACGATATTATTTCACCAGATGGCAGATGGCGTTATTGGGCGGCGCTTTCACGCTGGCCTCTGTTATCATTTTTGGACTGGGTATGTTTGTCGGCAAAGAAATCGAAGCGCGCAAAATTGTGCGCCCCGAAGAGCCCCTCGTTAAAGTGCCGGTAAAACCAGCGCCGCGGGGTGCTGCCGGAACGGAGGGGGCGAAGAGCAAAGACGACCTTACGTTTTACAATACGCTGACGAAAACGCCCGAGTCTAAGCAGGCGGCGGAGACCAAGACGGAAGAAGCCGAGAAAACCGCCAGGGCCGCGACGAAAGAGAAAAAGCCGCAGGGCCCTGAGGAAACGACGGCGCGTGCCAAAGCCGCGGAGAACCGCGGCGAAAAATCTCCGGCGGCCGCCGAACCCGAAACCAAGGCGCAGGCAACGGAGAGCGCCGAAGCGAAAACGAACGGCAAGGGCTGGAGCGTGCAAGCGAACTCCTACCCCGATGCGAAATCCGCCAATGACTTGGTTGATCGTCTGAAAAATAAAGGATACAACGCGTTTGTCACGGAAGCGAACGTCCAAGGAAAGGTCTGGTACCGCGTGCGCATCGGACGCTTTGGGTCCCGCGAAGAAGCGGATAAAACCGTAGCAATGTTGAAGAGCAAAGAGGATCTAGGAAAAGCGTTCGCTACTAGAAAATAGCATTAAAAGAAAATAGCATTCAAAAATAGATAAGAATCATGAGTATCCGCGACGCCATTGACAAGCTCGTCAACCGGGTCAGTCTTTCCGAGCCGGAGATGATCGAAGCCATGAATCAGATCATGACCGGAGAGGCGACGCCGCTGCAAGTGGCGTCTTTTCTGACCGCCCTGCGCATGAAAGGCGAGTCCGTCGAAGAAGTTACCGGCGCGGCGCGGGTTATGCGTGAGAAGGCCCACCGTGTCCAGGTTGGGTCGAAGACGGTGATCGATACCTGTGGCACAGGAGGCGATCAGAAAGGGACTTTCAATATTTCCACCACCGCGGCGTTCGTCGTTGCCGGCGCGGGCATTAACGTCGCCAAGCATGGCAATCGTTCGGTCTCCAGCCAGTCGGGTAGCGCCGATGTGCTCGGGGCTCTGGGCGTAAAAGTCGACGCGCCCAAGGAACGCGTGGAGGAGTGCATCGCCAAGATCGGCATCGGCTTTCTCTTCGCGCCGCTACTTCACGAAGCGATGAAATACGCCGTCCAGCCGCGCCGCGATATCGGCATTCGCACAGTTTTTAATCTCTTGGGTCCGTTGACCAATCCAGCAATGGCGACGCACCAGCTAATCGGCCTCTACAGCGGCGATCTTGTGGGCATGATCGCCCATGTGCTGAAAAATCTCGGCAGCGTCTGTGCCATGGTCGTCCACGGCATGGAAGGCTTGGATGAAATTTCACTTTGCGGTCCGACCAAGGTCGCCGAGCTGCGCGGTGGCCAGGTCAAGGAATATATCGTCGAGCCCGAACAGTTTGGTCTGAAATGCTGCCGCATGGAGGACCTGCACGGCGGCAACGCGGAGCAAAGCGCCGCCATCGTGCGCGGGGTTTTGCAAGGCGATAAGGGACCGGCGCGAGACGTGGTTCTGCTCAACGGCGGCGCGGCGCTTTACGTCGGCGGCAGCGCGGCCACTATTCAGGACGGCATGCGGTTGGCCGCCGAATCCATCGACTCCGGGAAGGCCAGCGAAAAGCTTGCCCGGTTGGTCGAGATGACTAACGCCGCGTAGACTCATGGCTGGATTTCTCGCCACCATCGCCGGGCATGCGCGCGAAGAGGTAGACCGGCGGCGGCGCGACCGGCCATTGACGGCGCTGCGCGACCGTCCATTGTTCAATGTCGTGACCCGCGGTTTCGCCCGGAGTCTCGCTGGCAACACCCGCCGCATCATCGCCGAGGTCAAACGGGCTTCGCCGTCCAAGGGGCTGATTCGAGAGGATTTCGACGCCGTCGCCATCGCCCGCGAGTACGCGACGCATGGCGCCAGCGCGATTTCGGTGCTCACGGAGGAACGGCACTTTCAAGGCAGTCTCGACGATCTGGAACGAATTCACGCCGCCGTCGCCGTGCCGCTTTTGCGCAAGGATTTCATGCTCGATCCTTATCAGTTGACCGAAGCAAAAAGTTATGGCGCCGACGCCGTATTGTTTATCGCGGCGCTGCTCGACCGCGATTCGCTGCGCGATCTCCGCGAGCAGGCCACGGCCCTGGGACTCGATTCTATCGTCGAGGTGCACAGCGAAGAAGAGCTGGGCGCGGCCCTCGAAGCGGGCGCGCAACTGGTGGGGATTAACAACCGCGATCTGAAGACCTTCAACGTCGATCTCGCGACCACGCAAAAGCTGGCGCCCCTCGTTCCGCCGGGCATGCCGGCGATTTGCGAAAGCGGCATAGACAGCATCGAGCAGATTCGGCGGATCGAAGGGTGGGGCATCCATGTTTTTTTGATCGGTGAATCGCTGATGCGCGCGCCGGCGCCCGGACAGAAGCTGAGGGAACTTTTAACGTGACCGGGTTCGTGACTGTGATCGTGATTAAGGCTAGGCGCGATTTTCGAGCACGAGCACGAGCAACGAGCACGACATGGTTACAGTCAAAGTGTGCGGCATTACCAGCTTGATTGACGCGGAAAAGGCGCTTGAGTTTGGCGCGGATCTCTTGGGATTTAACTTTTATCAGCCGAGCCCGCGTTGTGTAACGCCGCAGGCGGCGGCGGCGGTTCTCGCTGGATTGCCGGAAACGTCTTTCAACGTCGCGCTATTTGTCAATGAGTCTCAATCGAGGGTACGTGAAGTCATCGCCAGCGGAAGGTTGGCGAATGGCCGGCAGGCATATTCCGGCTTGCAGTTTCACGGCGAGGAGAGCGCAGATTACTGCCGCGGTTGGGACATGAAAGTGATTAAAGCATTCCGCTTGAAGGATAAGCAATCGCTGCTCGGTATGGACAAGTTTCCCGCGGAATTCTATTTGCTGGACTCCTGGACCGCGGGCTACGGCGGGTCAGGCGCCGGGTTTCCCTGGGAGTGGCTCGAAGGAGTGAAAACAGAGAAACTGATTTTGTCGGGCGGGCTCACCGTCGCCAATGTCGCGGCAGCGATTCGCCGCGTGCGGCCGTACGGAGTCGATGTTTGCAGCGGTGTGGAGGCGCGTCCGGGTATCAAGGATCATGGCAAACTCAAAGAGTTCATTGTTGCTGCCAAAAGTGCCTGACCGGCGCGGCCACTTCGGCCCCTTCGGCGGCCGCTATGTGGCAGAGACGCTCATGCCCGCAATCATGGAATTGGAGCGGGCCTATGCGGCGGCGCGCCGAGACCGCGCATTTCAAAAAGAGTTTCGGCGCTATCTCCGCGAGTACGCGGGTCGGGAAACCCCGCTCTATTTCGCCGAGCGGCTAACCCGCGAACTGGGCGGGGCGAAGATATATCTCAAACGCGAAGACCTCTGCCACACCGGGGCGCACAAGATCAACAACACCATCGGCCAGATTCTGCTGGCGCGTCGCATGGGCAAGAAGAGGATCATCGCCGAGACTGGCGCCGGCCAGCATGGCGTGGCCACGGCGACGGTGGCGGCACGCTTCGGTCTCAAGTGCGAAGTCTTCATGGGGCGGGAAGATGTCCGACGCCAATCGCTCAATGTGTTTCGCATGAAGCTTTTGGGCGCGAAAGTGCTGGTCGTGGAGTCCGGTAGCGAGACATTAAAGGACGCCATGAACGAAGCGCTTAGAGACTGGGTGACCTACGTGCGCACGACTTACTACCTGATCGGATCGGTGGCGGGGCCGCACCCCTACCCCATGATGGTGCGCGACTTCCAATCGGTGATCGGCCGGGAAGCGCGCCGTCAGATTCTTAAAGCCGAGGGGCGTTTGCCCGACTATCTGGTGGCCTGCGTCGGTGGCGGCAGCAACTCGATAGGGCTTTTTTATCCCTTCGTCAAAGACCGCAATGTAAGCATGCTCGGCGTCGAGGCGGCGGGACGGGGGCTCGGCACCGGCGAGCATGCGGCGTCGGTTCTCGGCGGCGAGATCGGCGTGCTGCATGGCAGCAAGAGCTACGTACTGCAGGACAGCTCCGGCCAGATTCGCGAGACCCATTCCATCGCGGCGGGACTGGACTATCCTGGCGTCGGTCCCGAGCTGAGTTACCTGCGCGACCGGGGCCGGGTGCAGTTCGCCGCCGCCACCGACGGCGAGGCCATCGCCGCGCTCAAATACCTCGCAGAAATCGAAGGTATTATTCCGGCGTTGGAGAGCGCCCACGCCATCGCTGTGGTAATGCGTCTTGCGCCGCGCTTGCCCAAGCAGCAAACCGTTATCGTTAATCTCTCCGGCCGCGGCGACAAAGACATGATGACCGTGGGGGATTACCTCGGAGTGAGGATTTTTCTTCACCTTGAACTTTGAACTTGAACTTTAACGGACTGTGGGACGCATAGAAAAAAAATTCGCCGAATTGAAACGGCGGGGCGAGGCCGCGCTGATTCCGTTCGTGACCGCGGGAGACCCGGATCTCGCCACAACGCTCGAAATACTCTACGCCGTGGAAAGGGGCGGCGCCGACTTGATCGAGTTAGGCATTCCGTTCTCCGACCCGACGGCGGACGGACCGACGATTCAACGCTCGTCGGAGCGCGCCTTGAAGAATAATCCGTCTATGTCGAAAATTCTCTCTCTGGTCCGCCGGTTTCGCCGCCACTCCGAGCTGCCGGTCATTTTGTTCGGTTACTTCAATCCATTTTTTCATTACGGGCTGGAAAGTTTCTGCCGCCAGGCCGCGGCAGCGGGGACCGATGGCGTGCTCTGCGTCGATTTGCCGCCGGAGGAAAGCGGCGAGTTGAAGCGATGGAGCGACGCTCTGGGACTCGACGTGATTTTTCTATTGTCGCCCACAAGTGGCCCCGATCGCATCCGTCAGGCGGCCCGGCAGGGAAGCGGCTTTATTTATTACGTCTCGGTGACGGGCGTCACCGGCGCGCGCCGGTCATTTGACAGGCAACTGCGCGCCCAGGTGACGCGGGTGCGCGGCGCTGCGTCGTTGCCGGTGGGCGTGGGATTCGGCATTTCGACACCCGAGCAGGCGGCGTGGATCGGCGGCTTTGCCGACGCGGCGGTGGTCGGTAGCGCGCTGGTCCAAATTATCGAAACCGCGAAAGACAGAAAACAAAAGGCGGCGCGCGCTGGCAAATTCGTCGCCCGGCTGAAACGCGCCATGCGCCGGGCGAGACGGGGTTCAAAGTTCAAGGTTCAGCGTTCAAGGACTTTAACATAAGGATTTGGGGTTTATCCGAAACTTTGAACCTTGAACCTCGCGGCGCCCATGGACTCCTATTCCGAAACCCTCAATTGGATCTATAACCTCCGCGGCGGCGTCATCGATTTGCGCCTTGACCGCATGGACGAGGCATTGGCTCTTGTCGGCCATCCCGAGCGGCAATTTCCCGCGCTCCATATCGCCGGCACCAACGGCAAGGGCTCGACGGCGGCGATGCTGCACCGAATTCTATCGCTGGGGGGCTACCGCGCGGGCCTTTATACCTCTCCACATCTGGTTTCATTCACCGAGCGCATCCGGGTCGGCGATAAGGAAATTTCCCCCGGTGAAGTCGTTGAGTTGGCCGAGGAGATCCGGGAGCGCATAACACCAGCCGGCGTGGCCCTGACGTTTTTCGAGATCGTCACGGTCATGGCGTTCCTCTATCTCGCGCGCCAGCGAATCGATGTCGGCGTGATCGAAGTGGGTCTGGGCGGGCGATTGGACGCAACCAACGTGGTGCAGCCAATCGTTGCGATGATTACGACGATATCCAAAGATCATGAGGCCTATTTAGGTTCGGACTTGCTTTCCATCGGCAGAGAAAAAGCGGGAATTATCAAGCCGAGTGTGCCCGTCGTTTGTGGTCCGCTGCCGTCTGAAGTTGCGGCGCTGATCAGACAGCTTGCCGAAGAAAAACACGCCCCTTCATACTTTCTCGGCGCAGATTTCGGATTTTTCTTGAAAAACGAGCGCTTCTTCGATTATAAGGGCATAAAACGCGATTTCTCGTGACATTGCGGTAGCACTTTTTGGGCGGCATCAACGGTCGAATGCTGCTATGGCCATCGCTGCGTTGGAGTTGGCGAGCGATTCGATTCCGGTCACTGAAGACGCGATTCGGCGAGGGCTAAGCTCAGTGGCTTGGCCGGGCCGCTTTGAAATCATGCGTGAGCGGCCGTGGGTGATCTTGGACGGCGCACACAACGGCGAGGGAGTGAGCGCGCTGGCCGAGGCTCTTAAAGAATTTCGCCAGGGAAGAAGGATTAAGCTTCTGTTCGCCGCGATGGAAGACAAGGATTGGCGCACCATGCTGTCGCTATTGCTACCGCTGGTGGATGAGGTGGTGCTGACCAGAGTCCAAATGGAACGGAGCACTGAGCCCGGGAAAATTGCCGGCTGGGTGGCGCGGTCTCTGCCGCATCGCGTCGTCGACGAGGCGCGTTCAGGTTTGCAGCTGCTTTACCAAGAAGCAGGGGCGGACGATATCATTTTGGTTGCCGGCTCGCTCTACCTGCTGGGCGAAGTCCGGCCGACGGCGCAAGAGCTCGCGGCGCGGCCGTGAAGCCGCAGTACGCGGCACGCGTCGGGGACTAAAACAGACCAGTATGACGCTGAGAGAAAATTGCGTTATCGCTTTGCTATTGGGAGTCTCGTTTCTCTGCATCGCTAGCTCTACGTCGGCGCAACTGGCGCGGCCCGCTGCCGAGGGCGCGGCAATCAACGTGACCGCTGATAAGTTGTCCGCGGGGAATGGCGCGACAAAAATCGAAGCCAGCGGTAACGTCGAAATCAAGCGCGACCTGGCCACGATTAGGGCCGATGAGGTTCGCGTGGACAGGGAGACCCAAGATGTCGAGGCCAAGGGACGGGTCTCGTTGGACGACCCGGATTGGCAAATCAAGTCGGCGGATTTGCTGCAGTTGAATTTGGGGAAAGAAACAGGCGAGATTCAAAACGGCAATCTTTTTATCGAGCAGGGTCACATCAGCATCATGGGCCGGCGCTTTCAAAAGTTAGGCGGCCAAGTTTATCATGTCGATGACGGATTTTTTACCACTTGCCTATGCGAATCCGGCGCCCCCCCCTGGAAGTTTTCCGCGGATCAAATGGACCTCTCAGCCAATGGCCTCGCAATTATCAAGAATGGTTATTTCTATGTTTTGGACGTGCCGGTTTTTTACCTGCCTTACGGATTTTTCCCGTTAAAAACCGAGCGGCAAACCGGGTTTCTGTTTCCCAAGTTCGGTTTATCGACGGACGACGGCTACCGTTTCCAGCAACCTTTTTTCTGGGCGATTTCGAAAAGCACCGACGCGACTCTGGCATTCGATATCCAGACCCGGGCGCGGGTGGGCGCCATCGGCGAATTGCGCACGATGTTTGACCGGGACTCGGATTTTCGGTTTCACTCGTCTTTTTTCAATGAAACCTTTCGCAACCGGGCGGACGAGTCCATCGTCGACCCCACTATCGCGGACCCGCGCATTCCGCAGAACCGCTGGAGTGTCGTCGCAACGCACCGCTATCTTACCACTGCCAATTGGCTCACCTATAGCGACGTGGCGGCCTATCGGGACGATTTGTTTACGCGCGAGCTCATCGATCGTTTTGACCTGCCGGCTACCAAAGAAGGCGACATCAAGCGCAGCCGTTTCGGCGAATCGCGAATGGGTATTTTTAGAGCCTGGGGCGATACTTTTCTCAGAGGCGAGTGGAAGTTCTATCAGGATTTCATCCAACCCGACTCGATCACCTTGCAGCGCACGCCGCAGGTCGCGTTTTGGGGCCAGCGATTTTTGTCCGGCTTCCCACTGGAGTTTCGCTGGCGAACCGAGGCGGTGAATTACCTCCGCCGGGAAGGCGGCGACGGATTGCGTTTTGACCTGCGCCCGGAAGCGGTGCTGCCGTTCAAGATGGCTCACCTCTTCGGCGCCCTGAGCGTGGCGCCGCGACAGACGATTTATCATCTCTATACACCGGTTAAATCATCGGAGCGAAATCTGGCTCGGCCAATGGTGGAAATGCGCGGCAATGTCGCGACGTCAATGAGCCGGGTTTTTGCCTGGAACGGGACAACAGGGGCGGCGATTAAACATGTCATTGAGCCCGAGCTGAGCTACCTGTTCGTGCCCGGTGTCGATCAAAGCAATATTCCGATCATGGACAACATTGATCGGATCAGGAGACGCAACGTCCTGACTTTTGCCGTTGCAAACAGGTTTTGGGGCAGGCCTATACGATCACTGGCGGCTCCGGCCGACGAAAAAGATACCGAACTCGTCAGTCCAATCGGCCCCACGGGCGTTGCGGAGTTAGGGCAATTCAGACTGGCGCTCAGCTACGATATCGATAAAGAGAGGAAAGGCGGGGATAGCCTATCGGATCTTGACATCTATATCAGGTTGATACCTTTGAGTTACCTGTATATGGCGTTGGAGGGGGGCATCAACCCTGGTCCCTGGCAAATATCGCAAGCGCGCGCTTTCTTCGCGATTTCCGATCCGCGTCTGCGACGGCCGACTTTAGATCCGGATTTCAATCGACCGAACTCCCTCGGCGTCTTCTTCCAGTTTTTGCGCAATAGCCAACTTGGCTTCCTGTCCGAGGACGCAAACGCTAATCTTGACGAGCCAGCCACGCCCGCCTATTGCGCAAAACATTCCGTCGATCCGCGTTGCGCGGGTTTCTCCAAGAATATCATCGGGAGCGTTGGGACGAACGTAATCTATCACGCGACGAACAATATTCTATTGTATCTTAGTTCGTCGTACGATGCCCGTGAGAGCCGATTTCTCGGCGTCCGGGGGGCCACGAAGTATCTTTCCACCTGTGAGTGTTGGTCTATAACTTTTCGCGTCGGGTATGATATCAATCCGTCAAAAACGACGTTTAGCTTCGATTTTAACCTGCTCGGCGTGGGTACCGCGCGAAGCACGGTGAGATAAGCGCCAAAAGTGGGAGCCTACTGATTGCCGGATTCACTTCCCATCGCGGCCCTTCCGTTTCGATTCCAGCATGCCGAGGTAATGGTAGACGCGGCCTTTGCTGCGGTAGCGATCTCGCTCGCCGCCGAATAGCGAATAAAAACCGTATTGAGCCGAAACCCGACCGAGGTCGAAAATGATGCGGCCCGCGCTCTGGCGCTTGAACAAAAGCCGGCTGGCGCCCTGCTGTCTGTGAATGGATCGAAAATAGGCCTCGGTCAATCTCGATCGGTCCACGTGATGATAAACGACGGCTTGCTTCACATAACCGATTTTAATGCCCGCCTGGCGTATCCGTTGCGCGAACTCGACGTCTTCCGAAGTCCCGGACGCTCCGGGACCGAGCCGAATATCGAACTTTCCTACTTTGTCAAAGACCTCGCGGCGGACTGCTATATTAGCGCCGTTCAAAGAATGCGTTTCGTTGGTCCTGCCATCGAAATCGACCTGGCGCACCGTCCGGTACTTATCGATAAGGCGGCAAATCTCCGGATCGGCGGTGTCCCGAGGTGGAAGAAGGACCGCTCCCTGGACGGCAAGGTGAGAAAATTGGCCAAAATGCGATTCCAATGCCACGAGCCAAGCTGGTTCCACCACGACATCGTCATCCAAGAAAGCCAGGACATCGCCTTTTGCCACGGCAATCGCTTCGTTTAATGCACTGGACTTGCCTGGGGAGGTCGCTTGCAACGGGCGCATCGGGACAGGATAGTCCGCGGCCATCCTCTGGAGGCCGAGCCATGTTTGGTCTTTGGAGCAATTATCGCTTACAATGATTTCAGGTTTAATCCGCACCAAGCCGTCTAGGTATTTAATGCTCTCTAGAAGGCCTATTATCTCTTCGTGTCGATCCCTGGTCGGTATGATTATGCTGAATGTTGTGGCCACCTTGGTCTCAGCTTGAAGGTTTTTATGCTTGGAGCGAAATAATCTAGATGCGAAACAATCGCGCCAGCTTACTCTATCAGGTTTAATCCCGCAAACCACAGGTTATTTGAAAAACATCGCAGAAAATGGTTACAGAACATTTGCCACGCGGTTGAAATAGATGGCCGGGGGATGTGACTGATACACGCTAATTGCTATAAGTATAGGTGTTCGCGGCTTGCGCAAATTTTTGGTGCGCCGATGCCAAATTGGCGAATCGACAAGAAAATAAGAAATTGAAATTTCGCAGGATGTTGTAAGATGCGCGCCGTGGTCATCGGAGCCAACGGTCAGCTCGGCACCGATCTGGTCAAGATTCTTTCCGGTTGGGATATCGAAGGTTTGACGCACAGCGACCTTGATATTCGGGACGTGGTGCGGGCGCGTGCGGTTCTCTCCCAGTTAAAACCGGATGCCGTGATCAATACGGCTGCTTTCAATCGCGTGGACGATTGTGAGGATGACCTGGACCAGGCTTTTTCGGTAAACGCTTATGGCGCGCGGAATCTTGCCCGAGTTTGCGCTGATTCGGATTGCGCGCTGATGCATATCAGCACTGATTATGTCTTCGGCGGCGAACAGGCTTCTCCTTACACTGAGGACGATGCGCCTAATCCGCTGAGTGTTTACGGCGGGTCGAAGCTTGCCGGTGAGTATTTTGTCCGAAATATTTGCCCAAAACACTTCATCGTGCGCACTTCAGGTCTCTATGGACAGGCCGGGTCGAGCGGTAAGGGCGGCAACTTCGTGGAAACGATGATCCGATTGGCCGGGGCGGGAAAGCCGCTTCGGGTGGTTGAGGATCAGGTTCTGACGCCTACCTATACAAAGGACTTGGCGCAGCGCCTCAAAGCACTGGTACAAACTCAAGCTTACGGCCTCTATCACATCACCAATCGCGGGCAATGTTCCTGGTATGAGTTTGCGGCTCAGATTTTCTTTCTTCTCGGTCTCAAGCCGGATTTTGCTCCGACGACAACCGAGGCTTTTGGCGCCAAGGCCCAGCGTCCGGCCTATTCGGTTTTGGCGCCGGCGAAGCTCAGGCAATTGGGGATCGGGGATCTGCCCTTGTGGGAAGACGCTCTCGAGCGCTATTTGATCGAGAAGGGACACCTGCGGAAGTAAGCTCGGGAGTCCATTATAGATTATAGATCGTGCAAGGGATCTAACTTCATGTTAGCTATAAAGTTCAGGGATTCCTGGTTCTCGTCGGGGAATGATACCGGGAGTGAGAACTTTGGCCTGCCATTGAGTGGCGCTCTGATAGCGTAGTCGGTTTATTTGATCTCATCGCTTTGTGTGGGTCATGAATAGAGGTCTGTTTGCGCGCGTCGAAGTTGAAATGAAGCATTCAATTAACCCATGAACCCGCATCAAGCACCCCGTACATCCATCGGCGAGCTGTTCGCCAGTTTATGGCGAAACCGTAGCCTAATTGTGCAAATGACGAAACGCGACGTTATTGGTCGGTATCGCGGCTCTGTTTTGGGACTCGCGTGGTCATTTTTCAATCCCCTCCTGATGCTCATGGTCTATACATTTGTCTTCTCAGTGATCTTCAAAGCCCGCTGGGGCGTGGGTGGCGGGGAAGACAGAGCCGGCTTCGCCATCGTGTTATTCGTCGGCATCATCGTTCATGGCTTGTTTGCGGAATGTACCAACCGGGCTCCAGGGTTGATTCTCGCCAACGTTAACTATGTAAAGAAAGTTGTGTTCCCGCTCGAGATTCTTCCGTGGGTGGCGATGGGTTCCACGTTGTTCCACTCGGGAATCAGCTTGCTTGTGCTGCTCCTGGCTCAGCTTTTGTTGAACCACACCATGCCCTTTACGGCGGTGTTTTTCCCGATCATCATCTTGCCGTTATTGCTCGCCACGATGGGCGTGGCATGGTTCCTGTCGGCCATCGGCGTCTACCTGCGCGATGTCAGCCAAACCGTCGGTATTCTTACCACAGTGCTTTTGTTCCTCTCGCCTGTCTTTTATCCCCTTTCCGCCTTGCCCGAGGAGTATCAGATCTGGGTGAAATTAAACCCTCTCACCTTCACTCTTGAAGAAGGGCGCAAAACACTTATATTTGGCCAGATTCCCGACGGGGTAGGCTGGGGTATATATATGTTCGTCAGTATCGCGATTGCGTGGATGGGTTTCTGGTGGTTTCAGAAATCGCGCAAGGGGTTTGCCGATGTCCTCTGAGGAAATCGCCGTTCGCGTGGCCAAATTATCGAAGCTCTACGAAATTTATGACAAGCCGCCGGATCGTCTGAAGCAATCCACGCTTCCGAGATTGCAGCGGTTGATCCGCCAGCCGCCTAAGCAATACTACCGGGAGTTTTGGGCGCTCAAAGATGTTTCTTTCGAGGTAAAGAAAGGCGAAACCATCGGCATCATCGGGCGCAACGGCTCGGGAAAATCCACATTGCTGCAAATCATCTGCGGCACGCTGGCGCCAACGAGCGGCATAGTTGAGACGAACGGCCGCGTAGCGGCTCTCCTGGAACTGGGTTCCGGTTTCAATCCGGAATTCACCGGCCGGGAAAATGTTTTCATGAACGGTGCCGTCCTTGGGCTCATGCGGGAAGAAATCAACGCGCGCTTTGACGAGATAGTTGCCTTTGCGGATATTGGAGATTTCATCGAACAACCCGTGAAGACGTATTCTAGCGGTATGTTATTGCGGCTGGCTTTTGCAGTGATCGCTCATGTGGATGCTGACATTCTCGTCATTGACGAGGCACTCAGCGTCGGGGATGTTTTTTTCGTGCAGAAATGTACGCGCTTCCTGCGCAAATTTATGGAACGAGGAACCGTTTTATTCGTCACCCACGATACCGGTGCCGTCCTCAATTTGTGTCAAACCGCTATTTGGTTGCACAATGGCCAAATAGTAGCACAGGGGGTACCCAAGAAAGTAACTGAGAAGTACCTTGAAAAGCTCTATGAGTCCCAGCAAGGCCCGAGCGTGAAGCAGGTACCTAAAGAGCCAACTCCAAACTCGATAAGTAAAGCCTCACCACGGGACGTGCGGTCGGATTTAATCAACCAATCCGACCATCGCAATGCCATAGAACTGTTTTCGTTTGACCCTAACGGAGCATGTTTCGGTAAGGGGGGACTTATTATTGATGCTGTGGGCCTCTTTGATGACGCCGGGAATTCGTTATCTTGGATAGTTGGTGGTGAGCCGGTGAGCCTCAGGATTCAGTGTCGTGCAGTGCAACACGCATTCAGCCCAATTGTTGGATTTATGCTGAAAGATCGGCTTGGTCAGGTAGTGTTTGCTGACAACACCTATCTTACGTATGCACTGCGTCCTATAACGGTTACAGCCGGAGAATGTTTTCAAGCACGGTTCGATTTCGTGATGCCGGTCATGCCCCTAGGCGACTATACCGTCGCGGTGGCTGTGGCCGAAGGCACCCAAGCAGAACACGTTCAGCATCATTGGATTCATGAAGCCATCGCGTTCAAAGTTCACTCATCCAGTGTGTGCCATGGGCTAATTGGGATTCCGATGACAAATATTGAGTTAAGTCGATCATGAGAAAAGTAATTTTTTGCCCGGTGTGTGGCGGCGGAGAGTTCTTGTTTCGAGAAGTCTTGTGGCCTGAGCTGGTAAGCGATTGGCAATTATCGTCCCTTGAGGCGGATTACATCAATCGACAACAAGGTTTTTGCTGTACGGCATGCGGCAATAACTTAAGATCCATGGCGCTCGCCAATGCGATTTTATCTGCCTATGAATTTTGCGGGACGCTAGGTCAATTTGTCGAATCTGATTTCGCCAAAACACTCAAGGTGTTGGAGATCAATGAAGCCGGAGGATTGACTTCCGTGTTAAGGAAGTTGCCGAATCACCAGTTAGTGCGCTACCCGGAATATGACATGACCAACCTTTCATTCGAGCCGGCGATTTTCGATTTGGTACTTCACTCTGATACGTTAGAGCATGTTCCGGATCCTATTGCCGGACTATCTGAGTGTCGTCGCGTGTTGGTGAAAACCGGACGCTGCATATTTACGGTTCCGATTGTCGTCGGGCGATTGACCCGCTCTCGGGTCGGGTTAAAGAATAGCTACCACGGTGCTGCTGCTCAACAAGATAGCGATAACACCGTATATACTGAATTCGGGGCCGATATGTGGAGGTATGCTATTGAGGCTGGTTTCACCAGTGCCAGGATTCATAGTTTCGAATATCCCACGGCGTTAGCCGTTGAAGCGACTATCAAAAATGAACGATAAACATAAAAAGGCAAATTCCGAAGTGCTCGCTTTTACCGGTGAACGATTTGTGCCGGAGGTGCATGGTAATATTGAGCTTGAACATTTGCATCGATACCTGCAAGCCTGTGAAATTGCTGTCGGCAAGGTGGTTCTGGACATTGCCAGTGGCGAAGGCTACGGCTCCGCGATGCTTGCACGCAGAGCTGGCAAGGTCATTGGCGTTGATATTTCGGTGGATTTGAAAATTTGCAGGTCGTTGCGCAAATTACTGGCGTTAATAATTCCAGGCGCTGGTCTTTTAGGGGGGGGAGTGGTGTCATGGTTTTTGGTTGCTATTAGTTTTGTGATGCTGCTTTTACCTTGCTGCGCTTCGTAAAATGCTTGCAGGTACAGTTCGCATACATCCTTCGGAGTGCCTTCTTGTAATACTTCCCCTTTTTCTAGCCAGATGGCGTGGTTGCAAAGGTTTTTGACGGAGCCGGTGTCGTGGCTGACAAAGAGCACGGTACCGATCCCGAAGCTGCGTCATTTGGCAAAGGTGGTGCCCAAATTACCAGCGTTGAATTTCTCGGCAAGGAGGGTCCGCTTGCTTGGGTAGTCGGGGGTGAACAGGTCACGCTGCGTGTCCATGCAATAGCACACGAACCATTGGAAGCTCCAATTATTGGCTTCAGTCACTCTTTCCAAATTAATTTTAGCAGTTGAGCCTCCTGTGGGTGTATATGTGGGTGATGTCTAAGTCATCCACTCAACCCACCAAAAACAAGGAGGCTCAACATGAATCGATTCTGTAGCATGTTCAGTCAAATTCTCCAACTTTTTCCTCTATCCGACTTTCAGTTGCTGGTTAAGGAGACCAAGGCCGAGAGGCATGCCCGCGGCTTTAGCTGTTGGGATCAGTTTGTCTCCATGCTGTTTTGCCAACTGGGCCGTGCCCACTCGCTTCGCGAGATCTGTAACGGGCTTTTAAGCTGTGAAGGGAAACTTTCCCATCTAGGGATCGAGGAGGCTCCTAAACGCTCTTCGTTAGCCTATGCTAACGGACATCGTCCTTGGGAACTGTACCAAAAAGTATTTTTCGGGTTGCTTCAACGCTGTCGCGAAGCGGGACCCTTCGCAAAGAAGTTGCGCTTTAAAAACAAGCTGGTCAGTTTAGACTCCACGGTGATTGACCTGTGCATCAGCATCTTTGACTGGGCGCAATTTCGCCGCACCAAGGGAGCCATCAAGCTGCACTTGGTTTTGGATCACGATGGGTATCTGCCTTGTTTTGCGGTGGTCACGGAGGGAAAGGTTCATGATGTCAAGGTGGCTCACACGCTTTATTTCGAGCCGGGCACGGTGGTAGTGGATGATCGGGGCTATAATGACTACCGCTTGTTTGGTATGTGGAGCGAACAGGGAGTCTATTTTGTCACCCGCATGAAGGACAACGCCCTTTATGAAGTGATCGAGAATCGCCCGATGCCCAAAAATCGCTCTATCCTAAAGGATCAGATCATTATTTTGAGTGGTGAGGGAGCCTGGGATAAATGTCCCTACCCATTGCGGAGAATCGAGGTATGGGACGCGGAAAAACAACAGGTTCTTGTCTTTCTCACCAATCACGATCAGTTCGCAGCCACTACCATTGCCGCCATCTATAAGGACCGCTGGCAGATTGAGTTGTTTTTCAAAGCGCTTAAGCAGAACCTCAAGATCAAGACTTTCGTGGGAACTTCCGCCAATGCGGTTAAGATTCAAGTGTGGACGGCACTGATTGCCATGCTGGTTCTGCGCTATCTTAAGCTTAAGTCCAAGTTCTCCTGGTCGCTTTCCAATCTGGTGGCCTTGCTGCGGATGAACTTGTTCACCTATCGAGACTTGTGGGCTTGGTTGAACCAACCCTTTGGGAATCCTGCCCAAGCTGAGGCAATACACCGCCAGAACGCTTTTTCGTTTGTCTAATTCGGACAGCACAACGGGGGTCTCGTTCTAAACAGACAAAAACCTTTTCCAAATACGACGTAAAATCAATGGCGACTAGTCTAAACCCCGGCTAATTTGGACAGCAGTGGGCTTCAGTATTAAAGACCGGTGTAGATCATTTCCAACGCATCAAACGGTAAGAGAATAGTGACTCATCCTGGCGAAAGTTTAACTGTCGGTTGTGTCGCCGACAACACGGCAAAGTACCTTGAACAAGCTTTGCGGTTGTTACAGTCATGGCGCTGGTTCGCCGGCTCTATGTCTGCGGCTGATTTTCACCTATGCGTGGTTGATGAGATAGATCACAGCTATCGCGCGTTATATGAAGAGTACGGCGCGAAAGTGCATGTCGTGCCGCGGGTCAGCACCCGCCACCCACCATCTAACAAGCTGCGGTTTTTGGAGCTTCCGGAGGCCGGCGATTCAGATCGCGTGGTGCTATTAGACAGCGATACGATTGTCGTCGGCGAACCAACGGGATTGATCTCGGATGCGGATTTCCTCGCTAAGATCGCGGATCATCCCACAACGACTCCTGACGTCTTTGAGAGTGTGTTCGCTGCCTTTGGAATCTCGCTGCCTGCCGCCGACCAACGCTGTACTGTGCGAGGGGAATGGACCGTTCCGTACTTCAACAGCGGCGTGCTGGCTTTCTCGCGCAAATCGATGCGAGCGCTGGTGCCGGAATGGATTCGAATCAATTCCTGCCTGATCGAGCAGATGGAGTTGCTGAAAGGAAGCGGTTATTTTTGTGAGCAGGCAAGCCTTAGCCTTGCTGTCGCGGCTGCCGGAACGTCGTTTCAAGTCCTTGGCAACGACATGAATTTTCCCGCGCACCTTAGAGAAGAACCGCTTGATTCGGTTTTCGCCAATACCGATCCTGTGATCATTCATTATCACTGGCTGGTGGATGAGCGAGGTTTGATTGAGCCGTCCCCATACCCCAACGTCAATCGGCGCATCCAACAGTTCAATGATCGATTGCTGAAAGAGCAATGCTTACGTTTCAATAATGGCGGTTTCTGAAACGACAACCATAACGGCCCGGGTTTTCGTGAACCGTAAATGCCCAAGCAAAGACCGCCGATCCACAGGCCGATTTTTCTCATCGGCACGATGCGCAGCGGCACGACAATGCTGGCTGAGTTGTTGGGCCAGTCACCCTACATAGCCCACTGCCCATTTGAATTGAAAGACGTCTGGTCTGAAGTTGCAGGAGTCCCTATGGCATCACCGAAGACGCGGGATTCCACCTGCCCGGAAATTTCCTCGGATGGTATTCAAACCGGACAAAGAGAAGCTTTGACAGAAACCTTTCGCCGACGCATAGCGGCTTGCACAGGGAAGGTTGAAGGGGCGGCGTTCTTGAACAAGAACCCTCATCTATGTAACAAACTGCCGCTCGTCAAGGCGCTTTTTCCGGACGCAAGGTTTATATGGATATCGCGTGATTTGCCTCAAGTCGTGGCGAGCGTGGCGCGGCTGTTTGCAGATGTCTGGCGGCGTCAGCAGACTTGGCATTGGTGGCCATTTCCGTCGGAGACGACCAGAAGTCGTTGCTGGAACGCGTTCTTTTCATTGGATTCTCGCCCGGCTGTCTCATCGGAGAGGATTTTCCCCGGCGGTAATATTCTCTATATCGCCGAGTATTGGTTGGAGTCGAACAGCGCAGTGTTCGACTTTTTCAATCGTCTGCCGCCCGAATCTCGTATAAAAGTCGCCGAAGAAGCAGTCTTGGCGGATCCGGTGAAAGAACTGGCGGATCTAGCGGCAAAACTGGAGATCCCGTGTATTGAACGGGACCAGGTGCGGGATCGGGTCGACCTATCTCGTAACGAGCAATGGCATGGGCTGCTCGATAAGCCTCAACTCGAAATCCTTGGCGATTTCATTCATAGCCACGCGGAGGAGATCGACTCGATTTTCTCAGGCCACGGACATGCCTCGCGGTATCTTGCTAGCTTAGGGGCCTGTTCGATTTGCTTCATGGCATCAAGCACTCCGGTTTGTCCTTTGCCCATTACGGCGCGAGTTTCCACCCAGGTGGTATGAATGTCGGTGACGTTGAGTGAGTGGATGAACTCGCCCTTTTCGGAGTTGCCGGAGTGGGAGACCAGATCGGTTTCGGTAAAGCCTGGGGTTTTGACATCCCAGGAGTCGGTTTTGATGGGAATGTGGTGCTTGAGCAACGTGCCCGGTTTGGTGCGCCCGTAGAGACGTTTTTTCAGTTGGCGCTTTTTGGCCTTGAGTCGGCGGTCGATGGTGGCGGGGCTGATCGCGAGGAGTTGGTTTTGAACTGGCTCCGAAATCGCCAAGCGCTTGATGGCCCAGGGGAGCCACAACGGTAGGAGAGCTTTGAGCCGTGCTGAGCATGGATAGCCCGCGGCCTCCCAGATGGCCGTCAGAGATAAGATGACTTTCGCACCATAGGTGGGGCGGCGCCCCTTGGCGGTTGTGAGCTCGGGCTTTTGCGGCGCTGGACCATTGAGCAGCCGGATAGCGTATTTGCGGTTGTAGCTGCAAACCTGACAGAACTCGTCGAGAATCCTTGCTCTGAGCGGCTTGGAAACTTTCTTGTAGCGTGAGTAAATCGCCTTGAGGTAATCCCATCTGGACTTTCCACTCATGAAAATGTAACCCTCCCCGGTTGCTGATATTCCTCAACATCTGTGGGTTACATTCTAAATGAGTCAACGATACCTCTCAGGGTTACATTTTAGATGATTCAATACGCAGGAGTGCTTGGAGCCGGCGATAGGTGTATAGTGTGTAATCCGCGGCAGAGAGGACGAATTTGCCGATTAAAGAGAGTATCGCTGCAGGACCGAGGAAAAACAGAATGAAACAAACAAGACTCTGGCGCGATGCCGGACTGCTGACTCTGGCGGTTGTTTTTGCCGGCGGGTGTGCCGCCAACAAGCTGGCGCCGAGAGCCGTTGAAGAGCCGGTGATCAGCTCGCAAAATGAGCAGCCACAACTAGACACGTCGCGAGCTTCCGATCCTGTGAAGCCTGCCCCCATGGCAAGCGAAGACGCGGCTGGCATCGTCGTGCATATCGATCCGACCACCGGGGAATTTCTCCCCGAGCAGCCGGCGGCTGCTGTTGCGCAGCCGCAGGCAACCGATGCCGCCAAAGCACCGCTCCCTGAGTTGTATGAGGTGGCGAGCCCAACACCAGGTGGGGGCGTTATGATTGATCTCAAGGGCCATTTTCGTATGCCTCTAGTGGCGACGATCGACGCTGACGGCAAGGTGACGCTCAAACACGAATCACGGGCGCCCGCCGGCGCGGAGAAAAAGTAAAGACGGCCGGACCTTGCGACAATTGTGTTTGATCATCTGGGCGAGCGCGCTGGTCGTCTTGGCCGGCCTCGCTTTCCCGCAACCTGCGCGAGGGACGGTGATAATTACCGTCAACCTCGACGGCCCCGGCGAAGGTTTTAATGATCCCACCATGGCGGCGCCGGTTGGAGGAAATACCGGTACTACCATCGGCCAACAGCGACTCATAGCGTTTCAGCACGCCACGAATATCTGGGCGAGTCTCATTACCAGCCCGGTGGAAATTCGGGTCGAAGGAAATTTTGATCCGCTATCATGCAGCGCAAACAGCGCTGTTCTCGGGTCCGCCGGCCCGAACACATCGCATAGGAACTTCGCCGGCGCGCCGGTGCCTGGCACCTGGTATGTTCAAGCCTTGGCGAATAGTCTTTTTGGCGGCGATTTAAGTCCAGGCTCGAATGACATCGGTGCTACATTTAGCAGCACGATTGGCACCCCTGGCTGTCTGCAAAACAGCGGCTGGTATTATGGACTCGATGCCAGCCCGCCGGCGGGAAAAATCGACTTCGTGACGGTGTTGCTCCATGAGCTAGGGCATGGGCTCGGTTTTTTAACTCTCGTAAATCTTAACACCGGCCAAAAGCTCAACGGTTTCAATGATGCCTACATGCGCTTGCTTGAAGATCATTCAACCGGCAAGTCATACCCTCAGATGACAGATGCAGAGCGCCTTGCCGCCAGCACCAACACGGGGAACCTGCACTGGACGGGTTTCAACGTAATCGCCGGCAGCGGCAGCCTGACCGCCGGGCGTCATCCAAGTGGCCATGTGCAAATGTACGCGCCGAATCCTGCTCAGTCCGGTTCCTCCGTGTCGCATTACGACACGGCGTTGAGCCCCAACGAACTGATGGAGCCATCGTATACCGGCCCGCTTCGTGACGTTGGGCTCACCTTGGAACTATTCGCGGATTTGGGGTGGAACGTTTCGAGCGTTCCCCTGATTCCCACCCCTGCCGACTTTGACGGCGACGGAAAGACGGACATAGCGGTATACCGAAACGGCGCATGGTTCATTTCGAACTCGCGTGGTGGAAACACCGTAGTCGGTTGGGGCGGAGCAGCCCAAGATATTCCAGTGCAAGCGGACTACGATGGCGATGGCAAGAACGACGTAGCAATCTTCCGAAACGGCATCTGGTTTATCTTACGGTCGTCGGACAGCATGTCGCAGGTAGTGGGATGGGGCGGAGCAGCACAGGACATTCCAGTACCTGCGGACTACGACGGGGACGGCAAGGCGGATATAGCGATATATCGCAGTGGAGCATGGTTTGTTCTTAACTCCGGTGGAGGAGTGACGGTGGTGGGTTGGGGCGGAGCAGCGCAGGATGTAGCGGTGCCAGAGGATTATGACGGGGACGGCAAAGCGGATGTAGCGGTGTACCGAGACGGGGCGTGGTTTGTTATCCGGTCCTCGGATGGCGGGGTGACATTCGTGAGTTGGGGAGGGTTACCGGAGGATATACCGGTGCCAGCCGACTATGATGGGGACGGCAAAGCAGATGTAGCGGTGTACCGAGACGGGGCGTGGTTTATTATCCGGTCCTCGGATGGCGGGGTGACATTCGTGAGTTGGGGAGGGTTACCGGAGGATATACCGGTGCCAGCCGACTATGATGGGGACGGGATCACAGACGCCGCCGTGTACCGCAATGGTACATGGTTTATCAACAAGTCGAGCGGAGGGATGCAAATAGTCGTAGGGGGAGGGGTGGGGGATGTGCCGATCAATTGATTGATCCTTATGCTAGCAAACGATGAGACGGGAAGAAAGAAAAATTCAAATTTAGCAAGCCCCATCCATGTCGCGGCAGGAAGGCGGGGAATAGACGAGAGGGCCTCTCGGTCGGTTCGACGAAGGGTGAGCGAGTCGTGCTGACTCTCAGCAGCGCTCACTCGCCTACTCTATTGGTTAAATCGCGTTTCTCTTCTCACTCCTTTCGGGTACGGCTTCGCCGCGCTGGGCTGAACGCTGATTCTGACGCGCGGTATGTCTTGTTACGCTACTGGAAGTTGATGCATAAGCGTCGCGCTTGGTGTGTGTAGCCCGCAATTTCGCCTTGGTCCGAGTATCTCCCCCGCAAACATTTCAATCGATCCAAATTTTCACGAGCCAATAACCGTTGTCGTGATAATCATTAGTTAGTTAGTGCCATCAGTTCGGATTGTTGATCCAAATCCCGCCAGGATTTTACAACAGCGCTTTTGATGTGATCCGCTGGAGTTCCTATGAAATCGTCAAAATTTTGACCATACCGCCAAAACGTCCGTTGTCATCTGGAAATTGTCCACCCGCCCTGAGCTGCATGTGCGCTTTTACTCCCGGATTGGTCACATAAATACTTTTTGTGACAAGGGGGAATGATAAGACGAACCATAGCGCGCTGGCTCTTAAATTGCGTCAGGCTTTATAGCAACGACCCGTAAAAGAAACCCGTCAAGGTGTGATCCGTCATGCGCGGATAACGCCACATAAACAGCTGCCAAAAACGCGATGTTATATTTGGAGGTTCGATAAGATTTATGAAGGCTTTTAAGCGCGTAGTCCCAATTCTTGTCTGGCTCGTGGTATCGATGCCGGGCGTGTCATCGGCTGCTTTCAGCAGAGCGGATCTTTCAGGAACCTGGCATTTATTCGTGTTTTTTGATCACCCAAATGTCGATGATCCAGGTTGGAAGACGGGAACCGCCACGTTCAATAGTAGTGGGGTGGTCACTGCCGGTTCCCTTACCGACAATTCGGTAACTCTTAGCGGATCATTGTCAGTGAACAACCTTGGATTTCTTTCAGGAACGATAGTGTCGTCCAACGGGGTTACATCGACATTTTCGCATGGCAAGATGGACAAAGGCAAAAACCTCATATCATTTGTCGGCACCGATAACCAGGGCTATCGGTTAAAGGGAAGCGCGGTCAAGGCAGGAGGAGCCTTTGCTACCGCCGATCTTGCAGGGACATGGCATTTTCACAGTTTTCTCGGCGACCCAGGAGCGGATACCGCTAGCTGGACCCGGGGAACGATAATAACAAACTCAAGCGGAACCATTACAGGCGGCAGTTTCAGAAATGACTTGAATACAATCGTCAACGTCAATGGTGGGTCGATTTCGATCAACAGCAGTGGCGTTTTTACGGGTACGATCAACTTTTCCAGCGGGCTTGTGATGACTCTTTCCCAGGGAAAGCTGGATGCGGGAAAAACCACCGGGGCTTACGTGGGGACCGACAATACTGGTTTTGTTTTGGCCGGGGAGTTTATCAAAGCGGGAGGGGCGTTTTCTACCGCAGATCTGGCTGGGCGGTGGCAATTTCACACTTTTTGGGACGACCCGTTGTTCAACAACGCTGGTATGGAGCGAGGTACCGTTATCGTCAATTCCAGCGGAGCGATCACGGGTGGAACCGTCTTTTTCGATGCCGATCCGTTCCCCGACTCGGTGAGCGGGGGAACGTTGACGATCGACGGCGCTGGGGTTATTTCCGGTAGCATACAATATTCTGGCGGCGCGTTTGTTGAGACGATATCGCATGGCAAAATGAGTGGGAGCAAAACTGTAGTATCTTTTGTTGGTTCCGACAGCGATGGATTTGTATTCCAAGGCACGGCGCTCAAAATCGGCGGCGGAGTAAATGATTTTGACAACGACGGCGCGACCGATATAACGGTGTACCGTAATGGCGCATGGTTTATCCAAAACTCCAACGGAGGAATGACGGTGGTGGGTTGGGGAGGGGCACCCCAGGATGTGCCGGTAGCGGCGGACTACGATGGGGACGGGAAGGCGGATGTGGCGATCTATCGCAGCGGCGAGTGGTATATTATGAAATCGAGCGGCGGCAACCAGGTAGTAGGATGGGGAGGGGCAGCCCAGGATGTGCCGGTGCCTGGGGATTATGATGGGGACGGGGAGACGGATGAAGCGGTGTTCAGGAACGGTGCATGGTGGATCTTGAAATCAAGCGGTGGGAGTCAGGTAGTGGGTTGGGGAATGGCGGGGGATGTGCCGGTGCCTGGGGATTATGATGGGGACGGGGAGACGGATGAAGCGGTGTTCAGGAACGGTGCATGGTGGATCTTGAAATCAAGCGGTGGGAGTCAGGTAGTGGGTTGGGGAATGGCGGGGGATGTGCCGGTGCCTGGGGATTATGATGGGGACGGGGAGACGGATGAAGCGGTGTTCAGGAACGGTGCATGGTGGATCTTGAAATCAAGCGGTGGGAGTCAGGTAGTGGGTTGGGGAATGGCGGGGGATGTGCCAGTACCGGCGGATTACGATGGCGATGGGAAGACGGATGTGGCGGTGTTTAGGAACGGTGCATGGTTCATCTTACGTTCGTCAGATAGCACGTCAGAGGTCGTAGGCTGGGGCACGGTGGGAGACGTGCCGATCAATTAGGATCATATTCTTCGATGTCAACCACTTCCGGGGCAGTGGTATCGCAGCTTGAATTCTTGCCAGTGGCGGCGCTGGTTCGGCGCTATTCTTTGTTGGCAAAAAGGTTCTTTTCCTAGCGGCTAATTGCCCCATCGAATCGCCCACGTTAGGCTCGGTCCGCAGCTCCCGCGAGGTGTGTAATGCGGGTAGAGAAGGCGTTTTTGATTGAGTGGAGTTTTTTAGAGCCGCCATGTTTAAGCCGGTCTGCCAGCAAGAACCTGTACGCAACCATTCGATCAGCAACGATTGTTCTTCACGCAGGGTCTTACGCTTTTCATCGCGATGCGCCGCCCGCACGCGCAGCGCTCCAACCCCATCGCGCTCAACGCCTCGCGCCAACTTATTGTCGTAGGCCGCATCCGCCAGCACGATGCCAGCCGCAACTCACCCACCTTTCTCCGTCCGGATCTGCTCCAGTGCGATTTCGGGTTTAGTAAGAAACTTCACTCCCTTGGGTACACGGGCTTTTTTCCGCCGCCGCCGATCCTTAGCCCACTTTTCCGGCAAGTAGAGCCGAAACTCTCTCAGCCTGTCGAAGGATGGAATTCCTTTTTTTAGCATCCTTCTAGTCACCAAAGCCGGTGCGGGAAATGGTTTCCGGTGGCTAAAAAAATACGTTATCATCTTGCCGATGACCTGTAGCGCTCACTTGATTGTTTCACCTTTTCCCTTGCAAGCCAATTTTACCCTTAATGGAACAGCGGCAGTGGCAGCCCAATGATGCAAAACGTTCGACAGCGTCTAATTATCGTGCTTGGAATGCATCGCTCTGGTACGAGTGCGCTCACGCGCGGTCTCAAAGCGCTGGGGGTGGAATTGGGCGATCGCCTTATGCCCGCTATCGAGGGAGATAACGAAAAGGGATTTTGGGAAGACCATGATGTGAACGGGTTCAACATCGAACTGATGCGTCATTTGGGACAGGATTGGCACGCGCTTCAGCCGATCGATGCGTCGGAGTTCGAGCGCGAGGATCTGGTGCCATTCAGGCTGCGTGCCATCGAGATGGTCCGAAAGAAAATTGACGGTTCATTGGTATTTGGAATTAAGGATCCTCGTACCGCGCGGTTATTGCGCTTCTGGAAAAGCGTGTTCGAACACGTGGGCGCTGATGTCGCATACGTCATTGCATCCCGCCATCCTATGAGCGTGGCGCGGTCTCTCGAGAAACGGGACGGCTTCGACGATGAAAAAGCACACTATTTGTGGCTCGGACATATGGTTCCCAGCATTCTCGGCAGCGAGGGAAGTCCCAGGGTGGTGGTGAGTTACGACCGTCTCATGGATCGACCCGCGGAGCAGCTGCGCCGGATAGTCAAAGCGCTCGACTTGCGTTTTGTTGCAGACGAGGCCGGGATCGATGAGTACACGGGAGAGTTTTTAGATGAACGGCTACGTCACTCACGCTTTCAACTCGAAGATCTCGGACTCGATCCCGCCGTGCCCAAAGAAGCGATCGAGGCGTATGCACTGCTAGAAAAGCTCGCACGGGACGAGTTGTCGTTGGACTCCGCGGAAGTCCGCAAGTCTTTTCGTTGTTTGGAGCAACGCCTCCAGGAGATTTTTCCCGCCCTTCGCTACATGACGCGACGTGATGGCGAGATTGCGCGGTTAACCCGGAGCGTCGCCGACCGCGACGGGCAAGTTACAGTTCTCAAGCAGGCCTTGGCTGGTCGAGAAAATGAGAATGCCAGGTTAATCCAAGAAATAGCGGAACATGATGGCCACACCGGGAAGCCGGGAGGGTTGCAAAAACTCAAAATCAGCGGATCGCGCAACAAGACATGGATCTAAGAAATTTCGCGGCAGAAAACCACCGGCTTTTGCAGGAGGTCACCCGCCTTGAAACAACGCTAACTGGCAGGGAGCAGGCACTCGCGGAAAGAGGCGCGTACGTCGCCGAACTGATAACGGAGCGAGATGCGCTAATTCAAGAAGGGACCCAGTTGAGAGTGACCAACGCACAATTAACGGAGCGCTATGAGACCCAGGCAAACATTCTGCGTGAAAAGGATCTTCAGTTAGCGCAGCATGAGCTCAAGCAAAAGCGTTTGAATAGTGAATTGTCTCGCCTCGGCGTTGTCCTTCAGAATCAAAATATGACCCTGGATATGGTCTACGGAAGTTTTGGTTGGCTTGTGACGAGCAAGTTTAGAACCCTCAAGGATCGCTATTTCTTCGTTCCAGGGAGCTGGCGACGCAGGATATACGATTCCATCCTTGCGGCGGTTAAACGCAGGTTTAGAAACAACCGCGGCCTGCCAAATTCATCCAATTTAAGCTAGTCCGTCGAGCTTAACATGGCGGTGTGGGTTGCCACTATCGTACATGCTTGGTCCCAGTGACACGTCACGAGAAGCCGACCTGTTGTCCTTGCTCGGATAGCGGCTGGCTGAGTCCGGGCGGTTGGGGTCTCATCGTCGGGTTTTTCATCTGGAGGCCGGGAGTGACAAGCAACTTGCAAAGACAACGCACACTCCATGTGTCGCAACAGACCAGGAAAAGCATCGGTTGGGGCAGTGTTATAGCCGGATTCCGCAGTCGAAACTGCAATGAGATATATGAACAAAAATCAGGCTTTACGATTCAACTACTTATCCGGGGGATTCCAACTGCGCCGCAGTTGAAAGCGGTGAATGGCCGCAAGATTGTCACGATGCTGTAAAGACATATTGTGCGATCACTTTTTTCGCTCACGGAAATCTTTTTTAACCAACTGCGGAATCCGGGTTTAACAGCACTACCTCGATCAGTCGACGGCAGAGTTTCAATTACATCCGAGTTTTGATACAAGGGGCGGCGACGATGCTGCGTGTTTTGAAGCTGTTGTAAGGCAGTGCGGAGGATAGCCGGTGCCGCGTGTGATCTTGTGGAACGGAGACAAGAGATGCGACGTCTCAAAGTAAACTCGCCGATTCTTGCCCTTGGGCCTGAGCCAAAGGTGAATGGCGCAGCGGATTGTTCACCTTCCAATCATCGGTTGTTGCAGCGTAGGTGGCGCGCCGCTGCGGTCGCATGCCAGATAACTTTGTTTCTTCCTGTCACCGTTGCGGCTCATCCCGAAATCGAAGCCCGAGTCGAAATTGTCACCAAACAGATCGAGCGCGAACCGGGGAATGCCGCTCTGTTTATAAAGCGCGGGCAACTGCACCATACGCACCGTGACTGGGAAGCCGCGCTGCGCGATTTCGACCGTGCCGCCGAACTCGATCCAAACGCTTACGTTGTTCACCTGCGCCGCGGCGAAACGCTGCTCGAGTCGGGTCGCACCGAAGATGCGAAACAGGCTCTCGATAAGTTTTTTGAATTCAACGGTGACCATGCGGAGGCTAACGTATTGCGTGCGCGGGCGCTGGCACAGCTTGGCGCGGTTAACGAAGCGATAGCCGACTTGGACAGAGCCATCGCGCGCAGCACGCGGCCGCAGCCCGACTGGTTTTTGGAACGAGCGCGCCTTTCTGCCACACAGTTTGAGGGGATCGATGAAGCGTTGCGCGGCCTGGAGGAAGGAATGACTCGGCTCGGTCCGCTGGTGACCTTGGAAACCCTGGCGATCGATCTCGAACTGCGTCGCGGCCGGCATGACGCCGCGGTCGCGCGCATCGATAAGCTTTTGTCGCGCATGCCGCGAAAAGAGCAATGGCTGGTGCAGCGCGCCGCGATCTTGGCCGATGCCGGCCGGGTTTCTGAAGCCCGCGATTCCTTAAACGCCGCCTTGACGGCGATCAACACACTACCGGCCAGCCGGCGGCGGACCAAAACAGTGCTGGATTTAGAGGCCCAGGCGCGCGCGTCGCTGGCGAAACTCGAGGAATCTCAACGATAGAGATTTCTCTCTGCAACGGGGACCCATGAAAAAACCGTACGACTATCTTGCCGGCGTGAAGCGCTCGATGACCAAGGCTCGACGGTTGCCGGAGTGGCGGCTGGTTCTGCTAGTTGCATTGGCAGTAGCGCTTTGCGATTCGAATGTCGCTCTGGCACAAACGGTCACCCGCGGCCCTTACCTGCAACTGGGCAGCTCAACGGGCGTTGTCATCCGCTGGCGTACGGACCTGCCAACCAATGGCCGAGTGCGCTTTGGTTTCAGCCCGGCTGCGCTTACAAATATCGCCGACTCGTCGACGGTCAGGACCGACCACGCGGTGCGGCTCACCGGACTCACGCCCGACACGCTTTATTACTATTCCGTCGGCAATACTAATCAAGTCCTGGCCGGCGGCGATAGCAGTCATTTTTTTGTCACCGCGCCGCCAACTGGAGTGGCGCAACCGACGCGGATCTGGGTCATCGGCGATTCCGGCACTGCAGACGCGAACGCGGCGGCGGTGCGCGACGCGTATCTCAATTTTACCGGCGCGCGCCATACCGATCTGTGGTTGATGTTGGGAGATAATGCCTATGAGAGCGGTACGGACGCGGAATTCCAGAATGCGGTATTCAACATGTACCCGACGCTGCTGCGCCAATCTGTGTTGTGGCCGACGTTGGGTAATCACGACAGCGTCTCGGCTGACTCGGCAAGCCAGAGCGGGCCTTATTTTGATATTTTCTCGGTGCCCAGGAACGCCGAAGCAGGCGGCGTAGCCTCGGGAACGGAAGCTTATTATTCATTCGACTTCGGTAATATTCATTTTATCGTGCTTGATTCGTTCGAATCCAGCCGCGCGCCGAACGGCGCCATGCTTACCTGGTTAACTAGTGATCTGGCAGCGACCACGCAGCCGTGGATCATCGCCTATTGGCACCACCCGCCTTATTCCAACGGCGCTGATGGTTCTCATAATTCGGATACTGACCCTATACAAAAGCAGATGCGTCAAAACGTGCTGCCGATCCTCGAGGCGGGCGGCGTCGATCTTGTGCTCGACGGGACACGCCCACTGGTATCAGAGATCTTACCTGATCGACGGCCACTATGGTTTATCGAGCTCGTTTACGGCAGGCATGAAAGTTGACGGTGGCAGCGGGCGTGTCGATGATACCGGTCCTTACGAAAAGTCAGCCCTGGATGCCGTGCCGCACCAAGGCGCGGTGTACGTCGTAGCCGGTAGTTCAGGCAAGCTAAGCCCCGCATTGAATCACCCTAGTAACTTTATCTTGCTCAACAAGCTCGGCTCACTGGTGCTCGACATCGACGGCAATCGTCTTGACGCTCGATTCATCGACAGCGCGGGCGCCGTGGGCGACTATTTTACGATTATGAAAGGCGGCACCACACAGAAGCCGCAGGTTGATTTTGACGGTGACAAAAAGACCGACGTGGCGGTGTACCGCAATGGCGCATGGTTCATTTTAAACTCCAATGGCGGGATGAGCGCGGTAGGTTGGGGTGGAGCAACCCAGGATATTCCAGTGCAAGCGGACTACGACGGCGACGGGAAGAGTGATGTAGCAGTCTTCCGCGAGCGGGGCCTGGTTTATCTTGAAGTCTACGGGCGGGAGTCAGGTAGTAAATTGGGGTACGGCGGGGGATGTGCCGGTACCCGCGGATTATGACGGCGACGGCAAGAGCAGATGTAGCGGTGTTTAGAAACGGAACGTGGTTTATCTTGAAATCTACGGGCGGGATTCAGGTGGTGAGCTGGGGAGTGGCAGCAGGACGTGCCGGTGCCTGGGGATTACGACGGGGATGGCAAGACGGACGTGGCGGTATATCGCAGTGGGGCGTGGTTCATCGTGAAATCGACCGGAGGGACACAGGCAGTGGGCTGGGGTGGAGCGGCAGCAGGATGTGCCGGTGCCTGGGGATTACGACGGGGACGGCAAGACGGACGTGGCGGTATATCGCAGTGGGGCGTGGTACATCATGAATTCGAATGGCGGGACACAGGCAATGGGTTGGGGTGGAGCGGCGCAGGATGTGCCGGTGCCGGCGGACTATGATGGGGACGGGAAGGACGGATGTGGCGATATTTAGAGATGGAGCGTGGTATATCCTCAAGTCGAGCGGCGGGACGCAAGTGGTCGGCTGGGGCACGGCTGGGGATATACCGATCAATTGAGAGGGCTCAGATGAAAGGGGACTTTAAAACTCGAAAACCGGATTAAAATATTCAGACAGGTGATCAAACATCCTCGAGAACGTTGTTGCGGTGGTTCAAACATAGACAATCAACGCAATTCTCGGCCTTCACAGGACAGTTAGATAACTTCAGAGAATTTAAGAAAAACCGGCAGCTCGTCAGAGGGCTGCCGGTTTTTGTTGTGTATTTTTGTCACGTTGACAGTCCGCTTCGAAATCAATATATATCCCCGACAAGTCTGGCGGGTGTTACGTCATTGGCGATGACTACTCATCGCTTCGAGGTCTTGACCGGTACGACGAGCGATTTATTTCGCGAAACTGAGACAAGAGGTACAACGCCCTGCAATACAAGTCGCGGCTATATGCCATCGTTCCTGAGCCTCAAGTGGTTCGCGGCACGAGTCTTTCATCTTTAATCATAGGATGTTGCTACGCAAATGGCGCACAGCTTTGTTTGCCGTGAAACGGAGACCCATGAAAAAACAGTATGACTATCTTGCCGGCGCGGAGCGCCCTTTGACCAAGTTTCGAACCTTGCCGGTGTGGCGGCTGGTTCTGCTCTTCGCCTGCGGCAATTGCGCTTTGCGACTCGAATGTCGCGATCGCACAAACGGTTACTCGCGGCCCTTACCTCCAACTGGGCACGTCGACGAGCATTGTCATCCGATGGCGCACCAGCGCAGCGACCAATAGCCGGGTCCGGTATGGTGCCAGCCCAACTAGTCTTACCAATACTGTCGACTTGCCGGCGGCCACCACCGAGCACATCGTGACGCTCACCGGTCTCACGCCCGATACGCTTTATTATTATTCCATCGGCAGCACTACCCAGGTTCTGGCTGGCGGCGATAGCGGTCATTTTTTTGCTACCGCGCCGCCGCCCGGGGTGGCGCAACCGACGCGTATCTGGGTCATCGGCGATTCCGGCGACGGGGCGTCCCCGGCGGAGGGTTGAAAGCGGCGGCGGTGCGCAATGCCTACCTCAATTTTACCGGCACGCGCCATACCGATCTGTGGTTGATGCTGGGGGACAATGCCTATGAGAGCGGTACGGACCTGGAGTACCAGAATGCGGTATTCAACATGTACCCGACGCTGCTGCGCCAATCGGTGGTGTGGCCGACCTTAGGGAATCACGACGGCGTGACGGCTGACTCGGCGACCCAGACCGGGCCCTATTATGATATTTTCACGCTGCCCAAGTTACGGCGAAGCCGGTGGCGTAGCCTCGGGAACGGAAGCTTATTATTCTTTCGACTTCGGCAATATTCATTTTATCGTGCTTGATTCGTTCGAAACCAGCCGTGCAACGAGCGGCGCCATGCTGACCTGGTTGACAAATGATCTGGCAGCGACCACGAAGCCGTGGATCATCGCCTATTGGCACCACCCGCCTTATTCCAAGGGCTCGCTTGATTCGGATACTGACCCTATACTAAATGTTGAGATGCGGGAAAACGTGTTGCCGATCCTCGAGGCGGGCGGCGTCGATCTTGTGCTAACTGCGCACGCCCAGTGGTATCAAAGATCCTATCTGATCGACGGCCACTATGGCTTATCGACCTACGTTTACCGCAGGCATGAAAGTTGATGGCGGCAGCGGCCGCGTTGACGATACCGGTCCATACGAAAAGCCAGCGCTGGACGGCGGCCGCACAAAGGCGCGGTGTATGCCATAGTCGGCAGTTCGAGCAGGCTGAGCCTCGAACGGCGAGATTCACCCGGCCGGCTATATCTTCCTGGAGAAGTTTGGCTCACTCGTGCTCGACATCAACGGCAATCGACTTGACGCCCGGTTCATCGACGACACCACGGGTGTTGTGGGCGACTATTTTACGATAATGAAAGGCAGCACCGAAAACGATTTTGACGGTGACAAAAAGACCGACGTCGGGGTATACCGCAACGGGGCATGGTTCATTCTGAACTCAAATGGAGGAAACACGGTGGTCGGATGGGGCGGAGCAGCCCAAGACGTTCCAGTGCAAGGGGACTACGATGGGGATGGGAAGAGTGATGTAGCGGTCTTCCGTGACGGTGTCTGGTTTATCTTGAATTCGAGCGGAGGCAGTCAGTTCGTGGGTTGGGGTACGGCGGGAGATGTGCCGGTGCCCGGGGACTATGATGGGGATGGTAAGACGGATGTAGCGGTGTTCCGCGACGGTATCATGGTTTATCTATGAATTCGAGCGGGGAAGTACAGGTAGTGGGTTGGGGCGGAGCGGCACAGGATATACCGGTGCCGGCGGACTATGACGGGGACGGTAAGACGGATGTAGCGGTCTTCCGTGACGGTGCCTGGTTTATCTTGAATTCGAGCGGAGGCAGTCAGTTCGTGGGTTGGGGTACGGCAGGAGATGTGCCGGTGCCCGGGGACTATGACGGGGATGGTAAGACGGATGTAGCGGTGTATAGAGACGGGATCTGGTTTATCAACAATTCGAGCGGGGGGATACAGGTAGTGGGTTGGGGTGGAGCGGCACAGGATAAACCGGTGCCGGCGGACTATGACGGGGACGGCAAGACGGACGTGGCGGTGTTTAGAGACGGGGCATGGTTTATCATCGAATTCGAGCGGAGGCAGTCAGTTCGTGGGTTGGGGTACGGCTGGGGATGTGCCGATCAATTGACCGTGATGCCAACAAGGGAAAAGGACGAGGAGAGACAAAGGATCCATTCGAGATTTCCAAGTCAAACCACCCAGGGGCTTATTCCGATCGTTTATTTGACCAGTATCGCATAAAGAACCAATGCGTGGCGCTGCGCTCTTATAGTGGACTGATAGCTTCTGCCACTGGTTGCTGTTAAAATGCCTTATCCAAGGCGTCCTCAATGGACGTCGAGACTTCGGTCATCGGCCACTACACAAAATCCCTAACGGGAGAGCGTCCGTCGGCCTTGGTTTTCCTGTTTCAAGTTGACGTTGAGCTGTCGCGGAAATTCCCCCTTGGCCGAAATTCGATGATCCTGATTGCCAGCAACAACCCAAAGCTCGCGATGCGCTTGACCCGTGCGCTGCGTGGCAAATACGTTTCGTGCGTAGTCACCGAGAAATCAGCGCTTGAAGAGTCTTTGTGCGGCCTTAAACCAGGCGTGCTTCTTCTCGACGTCGGCTTACCTCGTCTTCGTCCGGCTAGAGAATTGCCGAGCATCCAACGGTTGAGCCCGGCAACCAAAGTCATAGTCCTGTCCGGGGCGCATAGCTCGAACGAGGGGATCGCTATTCTAAAGGCCGGCGCCAAGGGATACTGCAGCCACAGTATCAGCGGTACTCTGCTCCAGAAAGCGATTAAGGCGGTTACTCGCGGTGAGTTTTGGGCCGGGCGACAAATCATTTCCGAGCTGATCGACAAAGTGGTTTCCGCCGACAATCATAGAAAGCCTCCTCCCGAGGCAAGAATGAGCCTCGACAAATTGAGCCCCCGCCAGCGGCAGATAGCGGCTTTGGTGGTTGAAGCCGCCCGCAACAAAGACATCGCCAACCGGCTCAATATCAGCGAGGCCGCCGTCAAAGCCCATCTAGGCGCCATGTTTCGAAAATTCAATCTGTCGACGCGTCTTGAGCTTGCGCGTTTGATCGCGACCACTGTTACGGGTAGCCCGGACCCCCCGACTTTCACCTTCACGTCAAGATAGCCGAAGGTCTACTATCCATTTGGGTATGTAGACATGATCGTCCCCGCATATTATAAAACGTTAGTTTGTTTATAACGGCCAAACGTGTTGCCGCTAACTAAAAGGAGTGTATATATATGCGACCGATTAAGTCTTCTAAATTATTGTTTCGTATAGCGTTTATAGCGCTGTTCGGATGCCTAGGGTGGACCCTGGTTCAGTAACGACGCCAGCGCTTCCGGGACTTGGCAGTCGACCGGAAACATGATCACGGCCCGAAGCAATCATCACCAGAACTTGCTCGCCGACGGCAGAGTGCTGATGAGCGGCGGACTCAATAACGCGGGTAATCCACTGGCGTCAGCGGAACTGTACGATCACACCACCGGCACGTTTTCCTCGACGGGAAGCATGTCGACCGCCCGGTGGCAACATAGAAACGTGGTGTTGTTGACGGGAAAGGTCCTGGTCACCGGCGGGCGCCCCAATGCGTCCACCAACGTGCTCAATACGGCGGAGTTGTTCGATCCGGTGATCGGGGACCTTCTCGGCCACGGGCAGCATGCAGCGATTTCGCCGTTTACACCGCGCCACGACCCTGGCTAATGGAAACGTCTTGATTACCGGCGGCCAGGGCGGGACGACAGACACCAGCAACGGTACTCTCAATAATGCCGAGCTCTACGATCCTGCGGCGGGGACCTTTACCTTTACTGCCGGAACTATGGTCAGTAGCCGGCGTAGTCATCTGCAAACACTCTTGCCGGATGGCCGAGTGCTGATCGTCGGCGGCATCGGCGGCGCCGGTAATACGGTTCTCAATACAGCGGAATTATATGACCCGACCACGAACACCTTTGCCGCGACGGGCAATATGCTGGCGGCGCGCAACCGTCCATTCCTAATCGGGCTGCCGAACGGCAAAGTCCTGGTCTTAGGCGGTGACGATGGGGCTAACAACCCGATCGCGTCCGCGGAAATCTACGATCCCGCCACGGGCATTTTTTCGGCAACGGGTAACCCGCTGACGGGACGCATTGGAAGCCGGGCGTTGTTATTGGCTAATGGGCAGGTTCTAAGCGCTGGGGGGCGGACTTCAAGTTCAGCCAGTTCTGTGACCGCTACAGCGGAGCTATTCAATCACTTGACCGGGACATTTTCCGCCACGGGAAGTCTTGCCACGGCCAGGGAGGAACCATCCGCGACAAACCTGCCAAACGGGCAAGCTCTCTTCGCCGGCGGCGTTAACGCCGCGGGGGTAGAACTGGCGTCCGCGGAGTTATACACGCCAATTACTGGAGCAGTTCCGGTGGATTTTGACGGTGACGCCAAAAGCGACGTAGGGGTATACCGCAACGGCGCATGGTTCATTCTGAACTCAAATGGCGGAAGTCACGGTGGTCGGATGGGGCGGAGCAGCCCAAGACGTTCCAGTGCAAGCTGACTACGATGGGGATGGGAAGAGTGATGTAGCGGTCTTCCGTGACGGTGTCTGGTTTATCTTGAATTCGAGCGGAGGCAGTCAGTTCGTGGGTTGGGGTACGGCAGGAGATGTGCCGGTGCCCGGGGACTATGACGGGGATGGTAAGACGGATGTAGCGGTGTATCGCAGACGGGATCTGGTTTATCATACAATTCGAGCGGCGGGAGTGACAGGTAGTGGGTTGGGGCGGAGTGGCACAGGATAAACCGGTGCCGGCGGACTATGACGGGGATGGTAAGACGGATGTAGCGGTCTTCCGTGACGGTGTCTGGTTTATCTTGAATTCGAGCGGAGGCAGTCAGTTCGTGGGTTGGGGTACGGCAGGAGATGTGCCGGTGCCCGGGGACTATGACGGGGATGGTAAGACGGATGTAGCGGTGTATAGAGACGGGGTCTGGTTTATCAACAATTCGAGCGGGGGGATACAGGCAGTGGGTTGGGGTGGAGCGGCGCAGGATATACCAGTGCCAGCCGACTATGACGGGGATGGCAAGACGGACGTGGCGGTGTTTAGAGACGGGGCCTGGTTTATCTTGAATTCGAGCGGAGGCAGTCAGTTCGTGGGTTGGGGTACGGCTGGGAATGTGCCGATCAACTAACGTATCAGAAATCTAACTTATCGTCTGATGGTTGACATTACCTAACACGCGCTCGGACGTTGTAGCCCAAGCGCTTCGCGCAGGATGCTTCTATGAAAACCGTGGTCTATTGTGACTCTCGGATTGGCACCCTGCTTTAAAGAGGATGGCGGATGCTTTGATCGGTTTCATTGGAAGGGACGGCGAGGTTTCGTATTTAATCGGGGCGCCTTCGTCGTACGAGCACCAAAACGTCTGGAGCGCGATGTTTGCGTACCAAGTGTTTACTGTTTACCAGCGATCTCCGGATAAGCCAGATGCATCGCTCTTGTGTTGGCCACAAGTTTATGCAAAAGAGTAGAGGACCATACGCAATTGAAGTTCCGATATTGTTTTAAGAGAGGCTCAAACATGACTCTCCCGGGGAGCTGCTGAAAAATGGCTCTCGTGCGTTGAGGGTCTCAGCGTGAAGAGAGGAAATTCAATCATTTCAACCGCTCCTCCTATCATACTGAGATATTCGAAGGTGAACGGAGGGTTCAGCAGCCTGCTAAGAATTATTAAGGAGTTCATAAGATCTAGACAACTTTGGTTCCCCAAAATCCAAGGGACAAGCCCGTCCAAGCGCGGGCGATAGATCTGAGCCTTATCGGCCCACCTCTCGATTCACTCCGGGCGTGGTTATTGCGACGGCCGGCGCCTGAACGCTTGTTTTAAGTTCGGGTGCCCGCGCTCGACTCGCCCCTTGGTTGTCGTATGTCTACCAACCGATGAACTCCTTAGTGGCTTCCCTTCACAATTTTTCCTTTTGAGTCGCGCAGGCAGCCGGCGGTTAAAGATTAAACCGGTTGCCATGACCGTTTCATCGAGACTAGCAGTGCCGGGTGACGAGACATGAACTCTCTTTTTCGATATCGTGAGTTGATTCGCAACTTGGTCTTCAAGGAATTAAAGCTTAAATACCGAGACTCCACTTTCGGGTTTCTCTGGTCGCTGGCGAATCCCGTCTTGGTTATTTCTGTTTATAGCTTCGTCTTTGGCCATCTAATACGGGTTGGTGTAGAGCGGTTTACTTATTTCCTCATGATCGGCATCCTGGCGTGGAATTTTTTTGCGCAATCTTTGATGATGTCGACGGGAGCTATTCTTGATAACAGTAACTTGATCAGAAAGGTCGCGGTTCCAATGGAAGTTTTCCCCGTGGCAACCGTGTTGTTTAACTTGGCTCAGTATCTCCTCGCTCTCGTCGTGCTTTTTCCCTTGGCGTTTGTTTTTTTTGGGGTCTTACCCTCGTGGTCCTGGTTGGCTTTTTTCCCGATTTTAGCGCTTCACGTGCTTTTTACCCTGGGGGCGTGCTTTGTCGTTGCTGCCGCAACGGTATTTTATAGAGATGTGCGCCATTTCACGGAGATCCTATTGATGCTGCTTTTTTGGCTTACCCCGATTATTTATGACATACGATCGATAACCTCGGCTCTGCAATCGGTGATTTACTTGAATCCTATTTCGTTTTTCACGCTGGGGTATCAGAAGGTGCTTTACCACAATTCTTTTCCTTCCTTTCAAGAAGTTGCAGTCCTCACAATGCTGACTGTTTTGATGGTTGTAACGGGCTATGCCCTTTTCGTGCGTCTGAAAACCCGATTTGCGGAAGAGGTTTAATTCCTTGTCGACGGGAATTGAAATCACCAATGTCTCAAAGGCCTTTATTATCCGGCATAACCGAAATAATTCATTGAAGTCGCAGGTTATCGGGATTTTTCATAAGCGTTTTCGCGAAGAGCGAGAAACCCTTTGGGCGTTGAAGGGAGTGACTTTTGAGATACGCCCGGGGGAAGCCCTCGGTGTCATCGGGAGAAATGGTTCGGGGAAGAGCACGCTCTTGAAAATCATCGCGGGAATCTATCCACCGACTTCTGGGCAGGTGCGTTTATCCAATGCTCGGGTGGGTACCATGATCGAACTAGGTGTTGGCTTTCATCCCGAATTAACCGGGGAGGAAAACATCTATTTAGGAGCATCGATCTATGGTCTTAACCGCAAGGAGATAGATAAAATTTACCCCGAAGTCGTCGCATTTTCTGAGCTCCACAGCTTCATGGACACGTCTGTAAAGAACTACTCGTCCGGGATGCAGGCCCGACTGGGTTTCGCTCTCGCTGTCAATCTGGATCCTAATATTCTTCTCGTAGATGAAATTTTAGCGGTGGGAGATGAGGCCTTTCAAAGGAAATGTATGGCGCGGATGGAGCAGTTTCGCAGTGCCGGGAAAACCATTGTGTTCGTTTCGCACGCCCCGGAGGACGTAAAAAGAATTTGTGATCGGGCCTGCGTATTGGATTCTGGTTCGGTAGTTTTTCTGGGAAAGACCGACGAGGCTATCGACCGGTACCATGCGCTATTATGCGCTACGTAAGCTTTATTCAAAATGAGATTTGTGGTTATCGCAGCAGATAGGAAATCGTGAACCCAATAACCTCCATTTCCTTCCTCGAAAGTCTTGAAAGCGGCGGTCTAATTGATAGGAGAATTCTTCTTGTTTTCCAGCCAAGAATTGCAGCTGAGGTGCATTTTAGTCGTGGTGTTCTGTATCTGTGTGGGGTTTGGGATAGCTGGCGGCGTAGGAGTGGCGGGAGAGCGGTAGCTGACTTGTTAGAGATAGTTGCGTGCTCCTCTGGATTTGGCGTTCTCATGAAACCAAGTAGGTTAGTTATCTCATCGCTTATCGGCATCTTGTTCTTTGTGGCCAGCTCCATTCTTTTAGGAGCACAGTCTCTGAAAGACCCTAAACTTCATCTTAAGGAATTAGTTTCCGGGTTGAGTCAACCCACGGCAATGGCATTTATCGGTCTTGGCGACATCCTCGTCTTACAGAAGGCAGACGGGAGGGTTCGGCGGGTCATCAACGGGGTGCTTCAGCCCGGTCATGTATTAGATGTAGCCGTCAATAACGCTTCGGAGCGAGGACTTCTGGGTATTGCTATACATCCAAACTTCCCATCCGCACCATTTGTCTACCTCTACTTCACCCAGAGCGACACCTCCAACGATACGTCCGGCTCTGCCGCTGCGCTGGCAAACCGCCTCTATCGCTATTCGTGGAATGGGAGCGCTTTGGTCAGTCCGAGTTTGATTTTGGATTTGCCCGTAACGCCTGGCCCGAACCATAACGGTGGAACGATGACCTTTGGCCCTGATGGCAAGCTGTATGTTGTGATCGGTGAATTGAACCGAAATGGCCAGTTGCAAAACTTTTCAGGTGGTCCGGCACCAGACAACACCGGTGTGATTTTTCGGGTCAATGACGATGGCAGCGCGCCAAGCGATAACCCATTCTTTTCCCTGGGCGGAAATCTAGCAAGATATTATGCCTATGGGGTTCGAAACAGTTTTGGCCTGGCCTTTGATCCAGTCACCGGCGAACTTTGGGATACCGAGAACGGTCCGAACAGTTACGATGAGATCAACGTCGTTCTGCCAGGCTTCAATAGCGGATGGGAACAGATCATGGGCCCAGACAGCCGTGACCCGGAAGGTCTTGGAAATTTGGTTTTCTTTCCCGGGTCTCACTATGCATGACCCGAAGTTTTCGTGGTTAAATCCCGTGGGACCAACCGCAATCGCGTTTATGAACTCTGCAAGGTTAGGTGCAGAGTACCGAAATGATGTGTTTGTGGGAGACATAATTAACGGGAACTTGTATCGGTTTCGGGTCAACGCGACGCGGAACGGTTTTGATTTTGCCAGCTTGGAACTGTCAGATTTGGTGGCCGATAGCAACGCGGAGTTTCAAGAAGTTCTGTTGGGCACAGGATTTGGTGGGATCACAGATCTCAAAGTTGGGCCGGATGGTTTGCTTTACGTCCTTTCGTTCGGTCTGGGCAAGATCTTCGTAATCTCGGGTCAGCCAATTCCCGTTGATTTTGATGGTGATGCAGGGAGTGATATTACAGTCTACCGCGACGGTGCCTGGTTTATCCTTCGCTCTTCGGATGGAGGGGTGACAGTGGCGGGTTGGGGAGGATTGCCGCAGGATATTCCTGTGCCCGCAGACTATGATGGGGATGGTGAGGTGGACATTGCGGTGTATCGGGATGGGGCCTGGTATATCATCCGTTCTTCGGATGGAGGAGTGACAGTGACAAGCTGGGGAGGACTTTTGACGGACATACCCGTGCCAGGAGACTACGATGGGGACGGGAGGGCAGATGTGGTGGTCTATCGGAATGGGACCTGGTTTATCATACGATCCTCGGACAGTGGTTTTACCGTAACAGGTTGGGGAGGATTGGCCCAGGACAAACCGGTGCCGGCGGACTATGATGGGGACGGAAGAGCGGACATAGCGATCTATCGAGGCGGTTTGTGGCTCATACGACGGTCTTTCGACGGTCTACAGACGGCGGTGGGCTGGGGCGGGTTACCGCAGGACATCGTGGTGCCAGGAGACTACGATGGGGACGGGAAGGCAGACGTGGCGGTGTACCGAGCCGGGACGTGGTTTATCATACGGTCCTCAGACGGTGGTTTTACCGTAACAGGTTGGGGCGGCCTGCCACAGGACATGCCGGTGCCAGCGGACTATGATAGGGACGGAAGAACTGATCTAGCAGTGTACCGCAATGGCGTATGGTTTATCTTGCGCTCCTCTGATGGAGGACAGACGACAGTGGTTTGGGGCGGACTGGCTCAGGACGTACCGCTTCAAAGCGCAAACCACGGAATTCAACTATTCATGGCGATTTTGTGGTGAACGTTCTTGATAACGCTATGTGAAGCTATTCATCTCAACTGAAGAGATCAATGCGATCAGCGCAATGTTTGCCCTATGGTTAGGTTTTGAGGCCACTGTGTCAACTGACTGAGGCCGAAGAAACGCCATGCCTGTTCGTTAGTCTCCGTGACTCTAAAACCGCAATAGACAATCGAACAGCACCCATCCAACTATTTTACACTCGTGCTTTGTTAGGATTAATTGGGCAAGGGTGAATTCTGAAGACTGAAGACAAGAACCATAGCGCAGTTATCCGTGGATCCACCGCATGGCTGTTTAAGCCCTACGAGCCATAAGGGTTAAACCTTCTTAAGCACCGATTCCTGGTGAATCAAGCTTGGCGGTGTCGTTCTTACCAACCCAGCGAAAAGCCTCGATTGGCACGTTAGGTTAGTTGCGTTTAGAGTTGATGAGTTCGACAACGCAAATCAGTCGGCTCGGGAACGGACGCAGTGAAGATGGTAAAGAGTGTTATGTATGAACCTGCTGCCGCCTCGTTTACAAAGAGAACCGCTTTCAGTTTTCCACCCATGGACTCCCGATCAAACTGTTATTAAAAAGAAGATCATGTCGTCGCTAATCGCCTCAAGACTCATTTCAAGAGTACAAATATTTGAAGGGCTTGTTAGCGCCCTAAGTTTTACTTCGTTTGTACTTTACTTACTTCTTACTGCCGGTGGGGAAATTAATTGGCGTTCAGCGGTAAACATTTTCTTAGTAGGATTAGTCTTGTGGATAACAGGTGAGATGGTTTTTAGGCTCTTTAAGTTGCCTAACACTTCAACGCGCATCCCACTCACATTGATACTCGGGACTGTATTGGTCAGTCTAGTAGCGGCATCGGGGATCCTTTTTAAGACCCCGGCACTCACAGTAGTCAAGGTTTATACCCCGTTGGCTATCATCTGTTTTTTTTGTATTAACAGATTTTTCGTGAATGAACCGAAAGAGATCGCAGCCAGCGACGGCATTGTCGATTTATGCATTCCCCCTCTCCTATTTGCCATCGTGGCTTCATGGTCGGCTGATGTAGCGCGCACGCTTCCAGTACTCAAGACTGCATATACTTTGCACGCCTGGACCGACTACTATATTCATGCCACAGAAATTTCCCAACTTGGTAGCGTTTTCTCCGCTGGTACGGGCTCGGTACTCCTTGCCGGTGAATCCATACCTTTTTACCACTACGCATACTTAGGCGTGTGTTCTATCCTCGCCGGGTTCGTTGACGTGCCACCGCTAGGTTTAGCCAAGGCTTTTCTCACGCCCTACGGCATATTTGTTATGGTTTGCGGGGTATACATTTGGGGTGCATTACTAGTTTCAAGAACCACTGGAGTTCTGTGCGCTTTTTTAGTGCTTTTTCTTCCCGATGCTTCTACTTACGGCTTTAAAAATGGGTTTTTTAGCTTCCATTGGCTTTTGTTAACCTCCCCGGGGACGGGTTACGCGCTGGGTATCGTGCTAGCTACGTGCTCGCTTTTGTATATATGGCGTACAAAAGGAAGTCGTTCTGCTCTATTTTTGGCACTAGCAACAACCATCGCAGTTCTTTTTTTTCGAGTCCACATCTTTCTCCTGTATTTGCCTGCTCTGTTGGCGACTATGGTCTTTGAAAACCAATCCTTGAAACAATATCGTCTGAGCTTGGTTCTTATGATGAGCGGATTAACTGTGATCTCGATCTTCGTCCTGTTATGGATGCCACCTGCACAAGAAAGCTGGCTTAATTATTCCCACGCTGCGGATTTTGTGAGGTTCGTTCACTTCAACCAAGAGCCCACCGGTTATTCGGATTTGGCAAAATGGATAGCCATAAACGCTCCGCCGTTTGTAGCTACGATGTTGGGAGTAATTTTCGTGCCGGTCGTGGCTTTGGGTTCGCTGATCTTAATCTACCCTGCAATGTCATGCTTATCTAAAACTCGCTCTCGCCTAGATTGTTTTGGAACTTTCCCGGTTTTTTTGATCCTTTCATTTATTGGAATGATTCTGATAACACCGTCGACTCCATGGGGAGACTTTACAGAGTTTAAGCACCGTTCATTTCCACTTTTATATGTCGTGTTTTTGGTATGGACCGTCGTTTTCATAAGCCGCATTGGTTCAGAGCGTCTTAAGAGTCACGCCGCATTTTCAAAGCTAGCGCTAACTGCTTTCATCGGAGCTGCAGTCGGCGTCATTTTTATCGGCTACACACCGCCACGGATCCCTACTTTTGGATGGAGCAGAGAGTTTTATGGCACTGCAGTAGACAAGGACTTAGTGTTAGCAGCACTCTATGTCCGCGAAAGGAGAGGACCCACGGACGTGGCAGCTCTTCTACCGACGGAGCCAACATCCGCTTCTTCGGATCGGGGAACAATATTTGCCAGCCTTGCTGACACACCCATCTTTTTGGCCCAATATGCGATGCAAAAATTGCACAGCACACAACGCGCCTTCGTCGCTGATGAACGAATGGAATTCTTAAACGCGATTGATTTCAAAAATCACAACTGCGGATCGTTTCGAATGCTTGCCAAACGTGGTATTACGTGGCTGGTCACCTATGACATGTCCAGCACGGCGAATTCAGGCCGCTTTCCAGAATCATTTAGGTCAAACCACGTTTCTGTATATGATATTGCCAACGTGCTCAATTCGTCATGCGGTTCGCGGTGAACCCGCAGGTTTTCGGATGATGCGTAGTGCATCCTCCACAACTCTCTATTAGAGAAATGATAGGTGTCGACGTTGCCATGATTTGAAGGCGCGTGAATTTTCCACTGGGATGGCTCTCGGTTGATTATATCTATGTACAGGCTATTGGCAGGCAGATCTTACTTGATCAAAGGGTTTGCCCGACTGACAGACAAAGCCTTAACGATTGTGATATAAACCTCCGGTATGTGAACTATTTTATCCGACAAAATAACGGGGCTCCAAGTGCGGTGTCCGGAAGATGCTTCCAATAACATAAAAACGGAGAGGATCCCGTTCAACTGGCCCTATCTGACGGGCAAGGAACTCGACTATATCGCCGAGGCCCATTCAAACGGTATCCTTGCAGGTGATGGGCCTTTCACCAAACGCTGCCATGCATGGCTTGAACAACGAAGCGGGTGCGCTAAGGCGCTCTTGACCCATTCCTGCACCGCAGCGCTCGAGCTGGCTGCGCTGCTGCTGGACATCGAGGCGGGCGACGAAGTCATCATGCCATCGTACACTTTCGTCTCTACGGCCAATGCCTTCGTACTACGGGGCGCAGTGCCAGTATTTGTCGACGTGCGGGCTGACACACTCAATCTGGATGAGCGTTTGATCGAGTCTGCTATTACGTCGCGCACGCGCGCCATCGTGCCGGTGCATTACGCGGGTGTGGCATGCGAGATGGATACGATCATGACGATAGCCAGCCGCCGGAATTTGAAAGTTGTCGAGGACGCCGCCCAGGGCATCATGTCCACCTATAAGAACCGTCCGCTTGGGAGAATCGGTCATATGGGAGCGCACAGCTTCCATGAAACGAAGAACGTAATTTGCGGCGAAGGCGGCAGCCTACTTGTCAACGATCCGGAACTGGCGTTACGCGCCGAAATCATCCGCGAGAAAGGTACCGACCGCAGCAGCTTTTTTCGCGGCGAAGTGGACAAATACACTTGGCAAGAAGTGGGATCGTCGTTCTTGCTAGGAGAATTGAGCGCTGCTTTCCTATGGGCCCAGCTTGAGGAGGCGGACGGGATCATTCAAAAGCGATTGAAGAATTGGTATCGATATCACGATCTTTTGGAACCCTTAGAAAACCAAGGTAGTCTGCGTCGTCCGATTGTGCCGATCGACTGTCAACACAACGCACATATGTACTATATTCTTCTCTCGCCTGGAATTGACCGCCAAGCAGTTCTTGATTTTTTGAAAAATAACGGGATCGACGCTGTATTTCACTATGTGCCACTCCACTCGTCTCCAGCTGGAAAGAAATATGGTAGAGAAAGTGGTGATCTTTCTATTACTGATTCAGTGGCGGAAAGATTAATTCGTTTGCCGCTGTGTATTGGTTTGACAGCGGATCAACAAGACTATGTCGTTAAGATTTTGAGTTTAGCGCTATGTAAAAAATAAAGAAGCGTAGGCTCTTGGGCCAGCCCTGAATTCGCTCGCGCGTGTGCCCCTCCACCGGCTCATAACAAACCCTTGACGCAGACTCGCTGATCGGCTTTTCTTTTCCCGGGTGGCGTCTCTTTTTATCCCGGCGCCTGACCGGGAGTTGGTTGAACCAGACTTAGAACCCAAAGGCTCCGCCTTCGTCATTTACACACTTTATGATCGTACCATTACGTGACGACCCTGATCTATAATCTGCTGCGTCGTTTCCATGGCCAAGAAAGTTGCTATTCTACAGTCGAGCTATATTCCATGGAAAGGATATTTTGACATCGCCGGGTTGGTGGATGAATTCATTCTCTATGATGATGTGCAATTCACCAAACGGGATTGGCGCAATCGCAATAAGATCAAGACGCCAAACGGGCCGGCCTGGCTAACCATACCGGTCAAACGCAAATATCCGCAATTGATCAAGGATACCAAGAGTCGACCTAACGAACCCGGAGCCTGTTCTCTACTCTCGCTATCCTCACGTTGAATAATTTTCGTCGTCCATTGAAACCTTCGGCAGCTTTCGAGTCTTGGGCCTGGTGCGCTCAAAGTCAGCTCAGCGGTAGGAACGGCGCCGCGTTCATCAAAGCCTCGCCCCTCGATATGTTAGTTAATTCAAATACTTGCCATGGAATTGCTCAACAGGCAAAGAAGGCTCATTTTCATGCAGAATTTCTGTGGGTGGAGTTTATTCTCGTGCGTTTAACGAAACAAACGAGACTACCCTCTTGATTAATTAAAATAGTTTTATATAAGGACTTCGCGGACAATCAAATTAACTAGGGCGAAAAGCCCAGGAGGTATCATCGTGGATCAATTTTCGAAACTGGCAGTGAATCTCATCATTGTCGCCTTAACTGCGGTGGCTAGCGTGGCCCCCGCCAGTGCGGCCCGCTTCTTTTTCGAGAACAACTCGCTAATAACGATTCCCGCTTCCGGCCCCGCAAACCTGTACCCCTCTACCATCAGTGTGTCGGGCGTGACTGGCACCGTAACCAAAGTGGTCGCACGGATTAGAATGAACCATACCAACCCAGACGATCTCGACATCCTACTAGTCAACCCTACCGGTCTCCGGTCGGTGATGCTCATGTCGGACGCGGGTGGCATCGCGAACATTGCTGGCGGCACCATGCTCACATTCGATGACTGCGCTCACCGCCTGTTGGACAACGAAGGTCAGATTGTGTCCGGGACCTACAGGCCCTCGAACTATTCTAGTTCTGGTGTTCCGGATGTGCTCCCCGCCCCGGCGCCTCCGGAGCCCTATGGGCCCGGGCTCGCAGAATTCAACGGGACGTTGCCGGCAGGCGTCAATGGGGAGTGGAAGCTGTATGTGTTCGACGATCTAGCTCCGAACGCCGGCGGCATTGGTCACTGGGACATCACCATTTTCACGGACGCCGGAGGCCTCCCGGGGGACGCGAACCCGGTGCCCTGCGGCAAGCCTGACTTCGACGGGGACGGGCGCGCTGACGTCTCGGTGTATCGGGATGGCAACTGGCTCATCAAGCATTCCTCGGACGGTGGTTTTACAGCAACACCTTGGGGCGGGCTGGGGGACACACCGGTGCCTGCGGACTATGATGGGGACGGGTTGACGGACATCGCGGTTTATCGAAGCAGTGATGGTGGGTGGTATATTCTTCGATCTTCAGATGGACTAGGGACAATAACAGGTTGGGGCGGGCTGGTGGGGGACATACCGGTGCCTGCGGACTATGATGGGGACGGGTTGACGGACATCGCGGTTTATCGAAGCAGTGATGGTGGGTGGTATATTCTTCGATCTTCAGATGAAGGAGTGACAATAACAGGTTGGGGCGGGCTGCCGCAGGACATACCGCTCAACTAATTTGGGCGCATTCTGCTGGCAAAGAGACGGCCCTGCGCTCTGGAACTATTTCGACCGAAGTCCGGGGTTAATTCCCCGCAGCTTGCTGCGCTGTGAACGAGCGTAGGATGGGTTGAGCGTTAGCGAAACCCATCGTTCTCGGTGGTGGGTGGCGGCGCGATCCGCCTCTACCCACCCTACGAGTTCAATTCTTGAAAAGTCGGAAGCGTTGATACCCCCCCTGCTTGCGGCGGGGTTCCTTCATTCCTACCAATGGTACATGGTTTATTCGACGGTCATCGGATGCTGGAACGACCGCTGTAAACTGGGGAGGGCTGCCACAGGACATATTAATTAACGGAAGTTGACGATCGCAAGATACGCCGGCAGAACGTGATCGTGATGAAGAAATGACGGCGCCACGGTTGCGGGCAACCAAGTAGACTCTTATAGATGGGCTGAGTTGTGTCAGGGAAGCAGTTATGCAAAGCGCAAAGGATTTGTATCTCGATCTAATGAAAAGGTGTCTTATTGATTTAATCTATGCCGACGTCGAGGAAAAACCTAATCTCCAGCTTGAGCCATTCGATGAGACCAAACGGTTGGAAGGGCGAGATTGGCCCACTTACGCTCACACCATGATCGGCTTGAAGCGCCTGGATAATCTGCAATTCTGTGCAGAAGATGTGTTGACCAAAGGTGTTCTTGGTGACCTGATAGAGACAGGTGTGTGGCGCGGTGGAGCAACGATCTTCATGAGAGCCATACTAAAAGCACACGCTGTGAAAGATCGTTTCGTGTGGGTTGCAGATTCTTTTGAAGGCTTGCCGCTTCCGAATCCTGAAAAGTATCCAGCCGATGCAGGAGATCGTCTTCATGAATTTAGAGAGCTTGCAGTGCCGCTTGATCAGGTACAATCAAACTTCGCAAAATATGGACTGCTTGATGATCAGGTGCGATTCTTAAAAGGGTGGTTCCGAGATACTTTACCGAATGCACCAATCGAACGATTGGCTATCATGCGTCTAGACGGAGATATGTATGAATCTACCATGGAGGCGCTGACGCATTTGTATCCGAAGGTGTCGTTGGGGAGGGTATGTCATTGTAGATGATTATGGCGCCCTCGCGGGATGTCGTAAAGCAGTCGACGATTACCGGGCAAGGCAGGCAATCGAAGAAGAGATGAGGTGGATCGATTGGACAGGGGTCTATTGGCGGCGCAGACAGGGGATCTAGATCAATTGGCGCCAGCTCGGCTTCCATGACCCCGCGGGGTGGCAATGGGTTATTAAAAAACTGTGCGACGCCTTCGTTGAAACAGATATCCCCGCCGAACCGGTGTCGGGCGATATCGTTAATTCTAATTCGGCTTCTGCGCCACGATCACGTCCTGGGGGCAGCGCGCCTTGTCGGATATATACTCGCGAAGCAAGAATCGGTTTGGCCACCGCTGGCGCGCATAGGCCTCCGGGATACAGGTCTCGCCATAAAAAGTCTTGGACAACGCCTCCCCGCCGCCGACCGAGTCGTGGCAATACTCGCCGCGATCATATCTGGCAAGCCAGTCTTCAGCGCCAGCGAAAGCGAGATACGAGTGGGGGTGGGTGCCTGTCGGATCTCCGTGGCGGGCACGCTCGCAGCGCTCGATGTAATCTCGGGGCCACGTTGTAGCGATTAACACCCCTCCAGGTCTCATGATGCGGTTAAACTCTGTCAGCCAAAGATCCGCTGCCTCTTCGGACAGATGTGAGAATACAACGAATAGAGGTGAACCAAGTCGAAGGTATTGGACGGCAGGTCGCAAGGCGGCAGGGGCGATATTAGACGGAACTGACCCCAGGGGTTGGTTTTCTTGCACAAGTCGATTGCGAACGGCATGCAATCCAGGCCATACAGGTTGGCGCGCGGCACATCGCGCATGAAAAAGCGGAAGACCCGCCCCCATCCACAGCCGAAATCCAGCACATGGCTCCCAGCGTTGAGGGGTCGCCCACCGCGAGGTCCTTCCAAAGTCGGTATGCTTTGAAACCTTCGCCAAGAGCCACGTCTCCGGCGGCGAACCCGGCGAAGGCCGTCTGGATTTCCTCATCCGGGAGCCCCGGCAAAACTTTACGAAGGGTCTCGAACCTGCGGTATCCCGCGGTATTAAACCACAACCACTCGGCGTCAGTAACACTTGAAAAGACGCGGTGATGCAAATCTGTGTCTCCGAGCCTCGCCGCCGACTGGACCCTAATGAGCACATCGTCACACACAGAAACAGCAGGTTCCTTCGGCTCCTTGCCTTTAGGGAATCTCCTTACGACATCGGCCGTTGCTTGCAGGTAGGCATACCCGAACTTTCTATCAGGCTCTAGCGGTGACGCGCGTACAGATAGGCCAGGACGATTTTGGGGGTCCGTGCGGATCGAATGGCATGAGGGCCAGAGGTACCGTCGTGGGTGCCGCGTCCTCCACCTCCCAATCGTCGCACGGGCGGCCGACGTGGCCGCCGCTGGCTGTCACGATGTCCCCGGGTGCCCTTCCGGCGCGGACACCTCACTGATCCACGACGCTCATTTGCTCGGCTGAGCGTCGACGAGCGCGTAAACCTCGACGTCGCCTTCGCGATGGACGAGCCGATTATGCTCGACCGCCATCCCGGTCACCTTGACGAAGCGCTTGACGTACGCCTCGTCGCCAGGCTGGGTCACGAGCAGTGAAGGCCGGGCCGATTGCGTCAATTCGAGTAGCGGCCCATCGTCGATCCACTCGGAGATGATGATGGTCTTCGACGCATAACTGGGAAAGTAGTACGGAAGATACGTCGGTTGCCAATCCATTCGCGTAAAGACGACCGGCTGATCCCGCCACGGGCTTTGGTTCACCCACTCCGCAAACCGGATGATGCGTTGCGGTTCAGCCGTGGTCACCCAGTGCGTCTCCAGACCTCCCTTCAGCCACAACGAAGCCAGGCTGTAGATCAGGGCCACCACGATGACGACCCACAACCCGCGCCTTCCGATATGGCTCAGATACCCGGAGGCCGGAATCAGGGCTATCGGTATCGCGAGAATGAAGATGAACAGGAGATACGGATCTCCCAAGGTCTGGCCGCGCATGACGGTGAAGGCCCCCGCACCGGCGAGGAATATGAGGACGACCGCGAGATGCAGAATCCGCTCCGGCGATAGTCGGCGCGCCACCAGGGATCGAAGCTCTCTCACCAGTCCCAGCAGGAGACCGATGACGAGCACCCATCCAAGACGGCTTGCGAAACGCGTGACCAGGATCTCTCCGGCCTTGGTTACCGAGACCCCGACCGGGGTCGCCGCCCACGAGCGGTCATGGATAGCCGCGGCAACCCCAAGAAAGGCCTGACCTCCATAGACATGGTTGCTGAGAGTCCACGCTACGGGACCAGCGAACAGGAGCGCCGCCATGGCCGCCGACCGGACGCGGTGCCGGGTGCGGAGCCAGTAGTACCAGGGGAATAATGGCAGGAAAACCCACACCTCGTACCGCGTCATGCTGGCCATGATGAACGCGCTCGTGGCCACGGCCGCGTACGCCCAATGCCCTCGCCCCTCCGGTTGAGCGGCCATTCGCAAGAAGGCCATGCCGAGGAGCATTTCAAAGGCGGCGCTGACTTGGGTCAGCGAGCTGGCACTGAGCTCAACGTGCAACGGGAACACGGCCAGCCAGGCGGCGCCGAGGAGGGCGGTCGCTGGACCGAAAACCGGCGCCACCGCCACGAAGAACACGGGGATGGTGACGGCGCCGACAACCACGTTGAGCAGCCGCACGGCAATCCATATGGGGAGGAGATAGCTGACGAGGCCGGTCAGATACAGAAAGCCCGGAAGCCAAATGCCGTGACGCACGAGATGGGGGGCCTGGGACCAGCTGTAGGCCGCCAGTGCTCGGACCGGTCCGTCGCCGGGCGTGTCGACGGTCGCCAGGAGCACCGCCGCTCGGATCAGAGCGGCCAGGACCGTGAGAATGGCCACGTCGATGACCCGCGACGACGCGCCATCTTGGCGGAGCGTCTTGGCCCCCGGCGCACATCCTGGAACGCGCAGTGATAGAGGAAAGAAATTGCTTTTCATCCGCCGGCACGAAAGGCATAAACGCCCCGATACGCCGATTTTGAGGCAGAGAGTATCGGATAGCAAGCGATCATGTCAACTCGATATCGGTTTGCAGGCGAGACCGTTCTGTCGTGGAAGGGCAGGGAATAAACAACCAGTCCGAGTCCGGGCTAGGAAACCTTGATAACTAGGAATAGTAAGGAGCGACCTTAACTCGCAAGAATCTACGCCTTCACCGAATCGGAATAAATGCTCAGTCCGTGAGCCAGACGGTCACCGGATGAAGCCCAGCGGGCAATCTTTCGGGCAGTACTATTCCAGCATAACAGGGCGTCTCCGTGCAGGCGACGATTCCGGTGTGGAGCGGGTGCAGCCGGAAAAGCGGAAGGAGAAGGTCGCCGAGTTGCACCATGGCTCGGCCTTTCGCATTCGCCAGCGCCACCGTAATGCGCATGCGTTTCCGGTTTGGTCCGAGCAATCTCACTGTCTTATCTGGGGAGTCAACAGGCTGGACGCCATCGACAAAGATGTGTGCCCCAACTGCCTGGCTTTCAAAATGCCGTGGCGGAATACGTCGTAGAAGTGGATGCTCGTGCGCGGCAAGGAACAGCACGAGATCGGCTCCAATCTCCCAAGCTTTAGGAAAGGGCTTCGGTAAATCTGGTTCTTCCAAATGACGCAGGGCGTAGTTCTCTATACTGTCAATATAGCCGTAGTAGCTCGGGCCGTATTCTGCAAAGCCGCGATAATAGCCAACGAGTGAGAGCGAAAGCGTGACACAAAGAATAACGTAAGCTGCGATGGTGAAGGCCGATCGGTCCCGTTCCCTGACAATGTAAGCACAGGCGAATGTGCCACACACGCTGGGAAGAGCATATTGCAAATGCCAATTCCCAAGATAGTGGCGCCTCACCGCTATTGCCGCAAGGCACAGCAACCCAAACAGTGCGAAGGCCAAGGGCAGGGCAATCGCGGGCAGTTGCCCGGTCTTGTACGCTCGGGCAACGCTGAATACTAAGCAGGCCAGAATAACCGCGCCGGTCGCACTCAGAAGCCCCGGCCCGAACTCAAAAATGCCAACTGGCGTACCCCAAATCGTCCCACCCAACGCAGTGAGCACGTGAAAGGTATCGGGCACGTCCACTTTTATGCCGTGGCTGAAGCGATTCATAAGGGTGAAGTAAACGATGGTGCTGATCAAAACGAAGGTGCCGGATCCAACCAGCCGGGATCGAACAGTCCCCTGCTTTAGCCAGAACACAACCGCTGCGACAGGCAACCCAAAGAACCCGCCTGACGACGATAGCGTGCCAAGCACGAAGAGCGTCAACGCACTTGCGAGCTTCGCAAATCCGAGCAGCGAGGAGTCGTCCGAATAGACCCGGTTGAGAATCAATAGGCCCGTCATCGGAAAGATGATCGACAGCGCGAGCGTGAATTGAAAGCCCCAGAGCAGTTCCATGTAGTGCGCCGGGCTGAAAAGAACGAGCGCAATAGGCAGAACCGCCGCCGTTGACGGCACGATGTAGCGTCGGTAAATGGCGAGCTGCGCCGTAAACGTCGCGAGCGTTATGACGATGAAAACAGTGCTGTTGAAGTGTGTGAGACCAGCCAGCAGCCAGTAGATCAAGAAGGGTACTGCGACCCAGTGATCGGAAAAGCGCCACGGCGCGATTTTTAACACCTCGCCCAGCCACTCCGTCCCTCGTTTATCAATGTTCTCCAGGGCCATGATGGACTTCGTGAACGCCCATTCGTCGGTCAGTGGCATGCCGGTGTTGTAAAACGCAACAAATAGAAGCGCCGTCAGGATCGGCAACGCAAGCACGGCTAGAGGAAGGCAATGCAGTAGCCGGCGTAGCGGCTTCTTCGCAATCGAGAGGAGTTGGAAGTTCAGGCCAGTGTCGTGCCTCATGCCGGTCCCGTCAAAGAAAGGACAACCCTCAGAGGGACACCTGCGGAGTCTTGATAGGAAGTTCCATAAGTTTTTGGGCTTTAAAGACAATTTGGGCACCGTTCCCGAGATACCCAAGTTCACTCGACCAATAAATTAAAGCCCGTGTATCGCGGAAACCTAGACTTCTCAGACCCTCTAACAAGTCCCAGCCGAAATGATAGAAGCAGAGGCATCCCTTCGTGCTCAGCGGGTCCCCATGATACTCCGGCGGCAAGAGATGGGAAATTGTCCCATCTGCATTCTTTCGTGCACGGACAAGCGTATCCGGCTTACCTGTGAAAGGAACGCTGAAGAGAAGGCTTCCGCCCGGCTTGAGGCACCTGAAACACTCGGCGAAGCCCTTCATGTAATCTGGGACATGTTCAAAAACATCAAAGCATAGTATGTGATCGAATATGTTGGTTGAGAAAGTGAGTTTGGTAATACTCTCGTTGCGTATGCCGTGCGCATCCAGGGTTCCAAAAGGCAACGAGTCACCCAAATATTCACTCCCCATGAGATTCGGATACCTGGCGCGCATAGCTTGAAACAGAGGTGTGCAGTGCTCAGTGATGTAAATGAAACTCGACTCGTCAGCGGCGCATTCTTGTTCAAAGATGTGGATCGCTGCACGCATCCGGTTGTTCAAGCTGCAGCCAGGACATCTAAGGTGCTCCCTCCAATTTGGCATTAACTCTCCTTCTACGTAATAGGAATAAGAGAAATCCACATGAAAACTTACTTGCGTACGACAAACAAAACACCAACCGGGTACCGCGAACGAATTCTGATTCAAGATCAGGCTTCGCTCCACCTGACGGCGCATGTTGTATTCGGAAATCATTCTATCCATGTAGGTGGCATACTCGTGGTAGGTAGCGATGCGCTTCAACGCAATAGGTGCTTCGAATTGACGTCGCCGTCTTTGTCGGAAAATGCGATTGAGTATCCTGCTCATCGGGTCAGCGGTCTCTTACAAATACCTCTTAGCCTATCGGTCATCTGGTTCAACCCCTGGGTCTCGCGTTCCCCCAAAAGGAAGGTCTTCATGATCTTCTGCGGCATTCCTTCGGTTGTGGTCATACCCCGATCCGTCCGTTCACGAAGCAAACCTCATCGCGTATCAGTTCTTGTATGAAAAATCGGTGTTACCTCTCCCTTTTATCCGCCCCATCACGCGGGTACAACGAGCAAACATCATCTTTGTATGCAGGCGTCCCGGCTACTTTTAACACAGCAGTCGCCCTTTTTATCAACTGATAATCTGCCCGAGCGCTATTGCAAACAAGCAGAGCACCAACTCGCGTGTCGGACAGTTTGCTCAACGCTTCCGTCATGATTGGACTATCCATATCCTGCGGCATCCATGAGGGCCACATCAGTGCCCGTCGTTCTGAATAGTAAGGTAACTCGGAAGACCATTCCTCGCCAAAAACTAAGATAATCTCTTCGCGTGGAATCATCTGTTTAATGGTGTAAGCTATGTTATCCAGTTGCGACGAATTGTTCTTCTGGATCGTGTAATACTCACTCCTACATGAGATACCTGTGCAAATAACCCCAGAGTAACGTTTGTAGTAGCCTTTGACAGAGACAAATATCATTGCGAAAAAAATGACGATTCCTAGTAAATGCGCCCAGTTCTTCTGCTCCAGTAATCCAACTACAGCACAAGACACTGCCGCTATTAGGAAAATACCATTCGCGTAGGCGTAGTAATTATGTAACACGTGGAGATTTGTAAAAATCAGAAACGCTGATAGAAAACCAAGAATGCACGTTAAGAAGGGAAATAATCTTTCGCGGGCGAGACAGATTCCCAATAGCGGAAGAAGTAAAATGACATTCCCTCCTAATAAATCGGGAATGATTCGATCAAAGAGAATTTTCCAGGTATTCGATGAGAACCTCTGGCTAAAAGAGCCAAAAGTCCACTCTTTAAGCGCTGAGGAAGTTGTGAGTATTCCGATGACATTTTGTGACCGAACCTCATCTGCGTAATGAGTCCAAGCCAGCGCTGTCAACACCGGCAAGCAGACCAAAAACAGAAACGCAATGAAATTTCTTGTGAGGCTTGTTCTGATTGGTCCGCTTTGGTTGTGCAAAGTATATACATAGAAAACGCCTGCCACCAAGACAAAACCGGCCATTGTAGTTGCCTTTACGAGAGCGCCAATAATACCAAATGCTCCTCCGAGAAGAACAGCGAGGAGCGAGTGATTGCGAGCGTAGCGGCAAGCGAAAAGCAAATAGCCCGTGCAAAAGAAAAGAGCTGTTGATTCGATCATAAAGGTTCGAGACCAAAACACGTATTGGGGACTCACGAGCGCAAGGCTCAAAAACACGAGTCGATAAACCGGTCCAATGTTTAGTTCGGCTAACAAGAACCAGAAGGTCAGCAATGAAAGGTAGAAAAATATCTCGCTAATAAATCGCCCAGTTTGGTTGAGTGGAGTCTTAAACGAAGTGGATGCTAAGGCGACTATCCCTTGATATAGTGGAAATTCAAAAGGGATGCTCCACGGCCGGCCGAGCACAGGAGTTTCATAGCTCAGAAAGGGCCCTCCCAGCATCAAGTAGTAGCTTGTAATAGCAGTCTGTGTTTGCCGGAACCCATGTTGATCTGAGAGCGTATTGTTCCAACCTACGCTTGCCGTTAAGATTGACCAAACTAAACACGCTACAAAAGCCCCGCTTATAATCCAACTGGTAACGAATCGACGGTCCTTTTTACTTGTAAGGATCGTCCTGCTGCTGAAGAGAGCTCTCAGCGAGTAGTCTAGGACTTTCGACTCGGACTGAGTTATATGCGGCTCCAATTCTCCACTCCTATTGACCACCAAAAAAGCAAAAGGGCCAAAGAACCATTCTCTTGATTGAGAGCTACAACTAGGCCGGATGTCCACTGAAATAGCGGCGGTTAGCCTTCACCTTTGCGCAGACTAGAAAATCTGACAACAATTCGTATTGAATCATCTAAAATGTAACCCTAGGAGGTATCGTTGACTCATTTAGAGTGTAACCCACAGATGGTGAAGGATATCAGCAACCAAGGGGGGTTACGATTTCATGAGTCAGAAGTCCAAATGGGATTACCTCAAAGCCATCTACTCCCGCTACCAAAAAGTTTCCAAACCGCTGCGAGCTCGCATTCTCGACGAGTTTTGCCAAGTCTGCGGCTACAACCGCAAATACGCCATCCGGCTGCTCAACGGTCCAGCGCCACAAAAACCCAAGACAAACCCCACAGGCCGTCGCCCCACTTATGGCCTGAAAGTCATCTTGTCTCTTACGACCATCTGGGAGGCGGCTGGCTATCCGTGCTCGGCGCGCCTCAAAGCGCTCCTACCGTTATGGCTCCCTTGGGCCCAAAAGCGCTTCGCTATCTCGGCCCAAGCCCAAAAGCAGCTGCTCTCGATCAGCCCCTCCACCATCGACCGGCGACTCAAGTCCAAAAGACGCCAACTCAAAAACAGACTCTACGGACGCACCAAACCCCGGCACTCTGCTCAAACATCACATCCCCATCAAAACCGACTCCTGGGATGTAAAAACCCCAGGCTTTACCGAAACCGATCTGGTCTCGCACTCGGGCAACTCTGCTTCAGGGGAGTTCATTCACTCGCTCAATGTTACCGACATCCACTCCACCTGGGTAGAAAGCCGTGCCCTCATGGGCAAAAGCCAGATCGCTGTTCTCAATGCCATGCAAGAGATTGAACAGGCTCTGCCCTTTAAACTCTTAGGCATCGATTCTGATAATGGCAGTGAGTTTATCAACTATCACCTCAAGACCTTTTGTGATCAAAAGAGCATCCAATTCACCCGCGGCCGCCCCTACAAAAAAGATGACAACGCCCACATCGAACAGAAAAATTGGACCCATGTGCGCAAAATCTTTGGTTACCTACGCTATGACTCCGACCCGGCTCAAATAGCCATCAATGATCTTTACCGAAACGAACTGAGAATCCTGCGAAACCTGTTTCCGCCCTCCATGAAGCTTGTCGAAAAGACTCGGGTCGGCTCCAAGCTCAAACGACGCTATGATAAACCCCGGACCCCGCTCGAACGGCTGTTAAACTGCCCTGAGGCAGATCGGACCAAGACCGAAGAGCTGAAGAGGTTACGTAACCAGACGGATCCCTTTGAGTTGGCCAAACGCATTGAACAAAAACTTGAGCGCATCTATCAGATGGCTAACCATCGCATTAGCCCCGGCCCGCAAACGACTCAACCCAAAGCACCACCTCTCACTCGCATTGAAAAAGAAACTCTCAATGAGCTCTCTCAAATCTTTGGGATCCAACTCTATGTCGAAGATCACCTCAGCTCCTGATCGCTGGGTTACATTCTCAATGACGCAATGAATCACACCTCGGTTACATTCTTAAATGAGTTGACAGGAATTTTCAACGCCTGAGGTCGGTGGCCTAAATGCTGATGAATCTGGCAAGGGCTTGATGTTGACACAACAACTCCTTATCGGATATTTTCTTCCCAAATTATCAAAATAAGAGTGATTTTGAAGCTCTGCCTTCGCTGGTAACTCGTAAGACCGTCTTTACTTAGCGGTCAGGGGGATCGATCTTCAGTTCATGAGACAAAAACAGATTCGTATCGTTCCATGTGTGGTGAGTGGTTCGCCACAAGGGCACGACTCTGATGATGGTTCAAAACCTCAAATCACTCTGCCGGGCGCTATGGGCAGGATACCCAACGGCCAACGTCGTCGGGAGTTGCCGATTATTTGGACGGGAGAGCGCCGGTCTCGAAAAGCGCAACAGGGAGCCGCGTAATAATGGATATCGTTTTGGTGACCGGATCATCTGGACTGATCGGGAGTGAAGTATGCGCATATTTTGCGGGGATTGGCCACAAAGTTCATGGCGTTGACAACAACCAGCGCGCGGTTTTTTTCGGGCCGCAAGGTGACACCCGGTGGAATCAGTGCCGGCTCGAGCGGGAGTTCCCCAACTTTGAGCATCACGAGCTAGACGTGAGGAATCGGCAGGGCGTTCTCGATCTGGTCAGACGGCTTCGGCCGGCGATCATCGTGCATACAGCTGCCCAACCTTCCCACGATCGCGCGGCGGCTATTCCCTTTGATGACTTCGATACCAACGCCGTTGGTACGCTCAACTTGCTGGAAGCCACGCGGCAGGCCTGTCCGGAGAGCCCGTTCATCCACCTAAGCACGAACAAGGTGTACGGCGATGCTCCTAATCGACTGAGACTTACCGAGTTGGAGACCCGGTGGGATTACGCTGACCCGGAATACTTAGAGGGTATTCCTGAGACCTTCCCGATTGATCATAGCTTGCACAGTCTCTTTGGCGCGAGCAAAGTTGCGTCCGACGTGATGGTTCAGGAGTACGGTCGCTATTTCGGCATGCCCACTTGCTGCCTGCGAGGCGGTTGCCTAACCGGGCCGAATCACAGCGGGGTGGAGCTACACGGGTTCCTCAGCTATCTTGCGAAATGTAACCTTGAAGAGCGCGAGTATCGGATCTATGGCTATAAGGGCAAGCAAGTCAGAGACAATATTCACAGCCGCGATGTTACGCATTTCATCCACGAGTTTGCGAAGAACCCGCGTTGTGGCGAGGTCTACAATCTCGGGGGAGGAAAGGCGAACTCCTGCAGCATCCTTGAGGCCTTCGCCCTCGTTGAGCGCTTCACCGGCAACCGCCAACGATACACCTACGTGCCGGATAACCGCATCGGGGACCATATCTGCTACTATAGTGATCTACGCAAGATGCAATCACATTATCCGCGCTGGGGTATAACCATCAACCTCGAGCAGACGATCCGCGAGATCGTGGAGGCTTGGCAGAGGAAGCTTTCGTTGTGAAAGTGCTTGTTACTGGCGCCTGTGGCTTCGTCGGTTCGACCCTCATCCGGGCGTGGGTTGAAAGCGGCGAGCATGAGTTCATCGGCCTGGACAACCTGACGCGGCCGGGGAGCGAGGTTAATCGTCTGACACTAAAGCGACTTGGCGTGAGCGTTCTCCACGGCGACCTTCGTTGCGCCTCTGACCTTGATACGCTTCCGGCGGTGGATGTTGTGCTTGAAACGGCGGCTAACCCGAGCGTGCTCGCGGGTGTGGACGGCCGTGCATCAAGTCGGCAGCTTGTCGAGCACAACCTACTCGGAACAGTGAATACGCTCGAGTACTGTCGGCGACACAGGGCAGCTTTCATACTCCTTAGCACGAGTCGCGTGTATTCGATCTCCGTGCTCGCCGCGCTCCCTCTTCGGGTGGCCGATGGGGCTTTCGAGCCGGATTCGGCGAGCCCGCTCCCGGGGGAATTAACGGCCGCCGGGGTGCGTGAAGACTTTTCGACGGCACCTCCGATTTCGCTTTATGGTGCCACGAAGCTTGCAAGCGAGCGGCTTGCACTCGAGTACGGGATGATTTACAGCTTTCCAGTGTGGATCAATCGATGCGGTGTGCTCGCAGGTGGCGGCCAATTTGGCCGCCCCGACCAGGGCATCTTCTCCTACTGGATCAACAGTTGGCTACGGCGCCGGCCGCTAGGTTACACCGGCTTTGGCGGACAGGGCTACCAAGTGCGGGATTGTCTTCACCCGGCCGACTTGATGCCGCTCCTCGAGCGGCAGATAGCGTCAGCGGATGATGGTCAGCCGCGCGTTGTCAACGTCGGCGGCGGGCGGACGTCGGCGATCTCGCTTTATCAGTTGAGTGAATGGTGCCGCGAGCGCCTCGGTGATCACACAGTGACCTCCCAAGCGGAGGCACGCCCTTTCGACTTGCCCTGGGTTGTGCTCGATGCGAGCCTCGCAACGGAGGTTTGGGGTTGGAAACCATCACGGAGAACAGGCGACATCCTTGAAGAGATCGTCCGGCATGCGGAGCAGCATCCCGAGTGGCTGGACCTGTCCGACTGTTGTTGAGCTATGTCCAAACTCCCACAATCCGATCCGACGTTGCCAACGCTGACAAAGCTGTCGGTGGTGATTCCAGCGCGCGACGAAGACAGTTGCATTTCATCAACGGTAGAGCACCTTCACTTGGAACTGTGCCTCCATGCTATCCCGCACGAAATTATCATTGTGGATGATGGCAGCACTGATCGCACGTGGGAGATTCTTGAGGATTTGAGTTTGCGGATCCCTGAGGTCCGGCCGATCCAGAACGGAGACCCGCATGGCTTCGGCCGGGCGGTAGTCCAAGGTCTGAACGAGGTGACAGGGGACGCGGTGATTATCATGATGGCCGATGAGAGCGACGACTGTCGCGACAGTGTGCGATACTGGCAGATATTAAACCAGGGATGGGAATGCGTATTTGGAAGTCGCTTCTGGCCCGGGGGTGGGACGATCGACTATCCGTGGTTCAAGCTGGTGCTGAACCGAATTGCGAATCTCTTTATACGGATCCTTTTCCGCATCCCGCTTAACGATACGACCAACGCGTTCAAAGCCTACCGCAAGACAGTAATCGACGGCTGCCGGCCGCTCATCGCGCCGCACTTCAACTTGACGGTCGAGATCCCGCTCAAGGCTATCGTGCGCGGTTACTCGTGGACTGTGATTCCCATCACGTGGCGTAATCGGCGGACCGGTCAGGCAAAACTCATGCTGAGGGAGATGGGCAGCCGTTACCTATTTATTATTCTCTATGTGTGGCTAGAGAAGTATTTCAGCGGTGGGGATTACCGGCGGTCACCCTTGAGAGCCGTTGCCGTAACTGGCTTTCAAAACCAGCCACATAATGAAAAGACTGTTCCGAACTGTTTTGAACCGTAATCGGGTCGCGTGGAGGTTCGAACCGAGATACCCAATTCGTGATTCTCGTGATTCTAAATTTCGTCATCAGACGGACGCCTTTTGAGTTTTTTAAGCGGTGGGCAGATGTAGAGGATTACACAGATAACACGTGTAACGGATTTAGGCCAAAGTAATTGCATATTTAGTTCTACAGTTTCAGCCTTTGCCGTGTCCGATTATCGGCGGTTTGAGGTTGCCTTCTCGCTTCGAAACTGATGTTGGATTTTGATTTTATTATTGAAGCTAGGCTTCTTATGAACTAGCCTAGCCTAGGAACGAGCCAGTGAACTTTTGCGAACAAGTCTACAAACAGCGGTGGGGCAAGGCAGAATTGGAGAAAGTTGGCGAGGTTTGGGAGACGCTGGTCAAGAATTTTTTCCAGACTCTCGTTGGGAACAACGCTAAGGTTCTAGACATCGGTTGCGGATTTTGCCACTTTCTTAACCATCTGCAAGCTAAAGAGAAAATTGGTGTAGACGCAAACCCTGACGCCGGTCGCTACGCCTTTAGCGATGTGACTTTTTATTGCAGCGGAGATCTCTCCCTCAAGATGTTACCGAGCCAGTATTTCGATAGTGTTTTTATCAGTAACTTCCTGGAGCATCTCGAGAGCGGGACACAAGTCACGGATTTGCTCAGAAAAGTCAAAGAACTGCTGCGTCCTGAAGGCCAACTTATTGTTTTGCAACCCAATTTTCGCCTCCTTGGGGCTGCTTATTTTGACTTTATCGACCATAAGACTATTTTGACAGACAAGAGCCTTGAAGAAGCACTTACGATCGCGGGTTTTACAATCACAAGGAAAATTATTAGATTTCTGCCCTATACGACTAAGTCGAGAATACCTCAGCACCCCATAGTTGTACGACTCTACCTATGGTGCAGACCGTTGTGGTTTTTTATGGGAAAACAAAGTCTTTTTGTTGCAACAACGCCGGCAAGTACCATAGTTATAGAGCAGTCGCGTCCTGCGTCTGTCACGCGAGACGATTGACTCCTCTGCATAGTTGGCTGATTCGATCCAGCTAAGCTGGGTGAAGGTATCCGATGTGAGGACTTACAACTAGTGATGAGCACGCTGGCGGCTGCGTCATTCTGAGATGCGAAACCCATGGACCATGCGACGGATGCGAAAATAGCTCAGGCAACTACCCGAGGAGAAAAAAGTTACGCGTCGATGCGGAACCCTTTGCTTTCAAGGCTGAGGGATCTTTGGCGCAAGAAAACGCATCATTCAATTCCCCTCAATGGCTTGGCTCTGATCACCCGCACCCCTGCTCAACTTAAACCTGGGGAAAGTATCCGTTGGTTCCCCGATGTTCAAATCGCCGGAGAGATTAAAAACGGTTTGTTAATGCCCCCAGCGTCGTCGGCTTGTTATCGTCTCTATATCCCGGCTAGGGCAAAATTTCTGTCTCACATTGCTCTCATGCCTGATGCCTGGGAACAGAATTGCCACGGCGTTGTCTTCCAAGTTGACGTGGTCGACCGCGATGGAAAATCCAGAATCAAGTGGACGAAGTTGATTCATCCAAGACGTTTCCATCGACATCGGAACTGGATCAAGGTCAAGCTAGGACTGCGTCGTGTGGCCAACCTTGAGGTTCAAATTGTTCTTTCTACCTCCGTTCCTTATGGGCAGGAGCCAGCGCAGGCGGTGGGAGTCTGGGGAGACCCGAATGTCTTGTTCCGTATGTCCTTCGCCAATCTCGTCGAACTTGGCAAAAACAAGCTTAAGACCCATGGATTCTTGGGAATTATCAAAAAGATTGTTTCTAACGCGCAAGCCGGAGCCTCTCTCCCCGAGCGGAATACTATTCTCGAGACTGGCCGCGATCGTTATCTGGCAGAGCTTTTTTCTCGATCAGCTAGTCCAAGCCCCGATTACGTTCCCATTATGAAGGAAGATGTCGGAGTCACGGAACCGCAAGTCAAATTGATTGCATTTTACCTTCCACAATTTCATCCTATTCCAGAAAACGATGAATGGTGGGGAAAAGGCTTTACAGAATGGACGAGCGTAGCGAAGGCTCTCCCCCAGTTTGTCGGACATTATCAACCTCGGCTCCCGGGAGAACTTGGTTTCTACGATCTCCGGGTTAGAGAGGTGCAGTGGCGTCAAGTAGAGCTCGCTAAAAAATACGGTATTTTCGGTTTCTGCTTTCATTACTATTGGTTTGGTGGAAAGCGTCTTCTCGATCTGCCTTTGAAGCAATTTCTCGATACTCCCGACCTCGATTTCCCGTTTTGCCTCTGCTGGGCCAACGAAAACTGGACGAGGCGTTGGGATGGTTTGGACAACGAGGTGCTGGTTGCCCAAGCTCACTCGCCGGAAGATGACCTCGCCTTCATTGAGAGTATTGATCCCGCGCTTCGTGATAAGCGCTACATCAAAGTTAATGGCCGGCCGTTGCTGGTCGTGTACAGGCCGTCTTTGCTTCCTAATCCGCGGGAGACTGCTCAAAGGTGGCGTGACTACTGCGCTAAAAAGAAGTTAGGCGATTTGTATCTCCTTGCTCCCCTAGCCTTTGAAACGGTTGACCCAAGACCACTGGGATTCGATGGCGCTTTGGAATTTCCGCCTCATAAGCTGGCACAGGGAGCGCCTGTCATCAATCAGCAGATGGAAATCGTCAATCCCGACTACCAGGGAGTGATTTCTGACTACTCGTATATGGTTGAGTCAGCCAAGAAGACACGTCGTCCGGACTTTACTTTGTTCAGAGGGGTATGTCCTTCATGGGACAACGACGCGAGGAAGCCCGGAAGGGGTATAACCTACCAGAACTCAACCCCGGCCCTCTACCAGGAATGGCTCGCTGAAGCCTGCAGGTTTGCCGCCCGGGAACCCGATCCGGACAAGCGGTTGGTGTTTATCAATGCTTGGAATGAATGGAGCGAAGGGGCTTACTTAGAACCGGACAGGAGATACGGGCATGCCTATCTTCAGGCGACGGCGAACGCTTTAGGGGAATTCCCGAGGTCAAGGAAACAAAGTGGTTTAGAGATCGTCTTTGTATCGCATGATGCCGCAAACGCCGGAGCCCAGCGTTTGTTGCTCACGCTGATCGAATGGCTTCGTGATACAAAGGGAGTGCAGCCCAAGATTGTCCTCAGGCGCGGCGGGCCTCTAGTGCCGGAATTCTACCGGCTCGGGCCTGTATTTGAAATGGAATCGCTAGCCCACTGGAGATCGGAAGAAGTTAAGGCCCGACTGATTCGTTTTTGCGGCAATTCACCGGCTCTCATTTTTGTCAATACTTTAGTGCCTGGAGATGTCGCGACAAAACTTTCCGAGTTGAAAGTCCCCATTTTGACTCACGTGCATGAGATGGAAAACGCCATAAAACGGTGGTGTGTGAAAGAGGATCTGGAACAACTCATTGAGCTAACCGATCATTTTATTGCGGCTTCGCCACCGGTGGCTCGAAACCTTGAAAGTGGCCATCATGTGCTTCCAGAAAGAATAACCACGGTCTATGAATTCATCAAATGCCAGAAGATAAATAGCAATTCGCCCGGCCGAACCGCCATCAGGAGACAAAAAAAACTACCTGAAGAAGGTTTCATCATCTTTGGGTGCGGCACTACGGATTGGAGAAAAGGGCCTGACCTATTTATTGCAGTGGCCGATCAGGCAAAAACGTTAGGCCTAGAATACTCTTATTTTCTTTGGATCGGAGTCGACACTGGGGAAGTTGAACAACTCGAAGCGAAAGTTCGCAGACTGGGTCTGGAAGATCGTGTGCGTTTTCTTGGAGAAACTCAGGATGCTCGAAGCTATTTCGCGGCGGGGGATCTGTTTCTCTCGACCTCACGAGAGGATCCCTTTCCGCTTGTTTGCTTGGAAGCAGCCGATTGCGGGTTGCCCATTGTCTGTTTCGATAAAGCTGGAGGAATGCCAGACTTTGTTGAGAATGATGCGGGCTATGTCGTTCCCTTCGAAGACGCAAAGGCAATGGCAGAAAAGGTTGTCTATCTGTGCGCCAATCCGGAAGAGAGAGTTCGACTGGGAGCCACGGCCCGCTACAAAGTGAGAGCCCGTCATGACATATCGATCGCCGGAGAAGAGATCTTTCGTGTCATCGACCAGTTTGCCCGGAAAAAAAGCGAGCCAATATCGAGCCCCGGCAGCACGATTTCAAGGAGCGAGGGTCCGGCAGCGCCTAAGGTCTCAGTTATAGTCCCCAACTATAATCATGCGCCGTATCTTCAGCAGCGACTGGATTCCATAATCAACCAGACCTTTCGGGATTTTGAGGTGATCGTTTTGGACGACGCTTCGACGGACGACAGTAGAGAAATCATTCAAACGTATGCGGGCTATCCTATGTTTCGATTCTTGCTTAATAAAACCCGCAATGGATCTGCCTTCAGGCAATGGCAGAAAGGCTTAGAAAGCGCTCGGGGAGAATACGTATGGTTTGCGGAGTCGGATGATTGCGCTTCTCCGTATTTCTTGAGCAAGTTGTTGCCGATTCTTGAAAACGATATGTCTCTGGGGCTCGTCTATTGTCAATCCTATCTGACTGATCCGAGCAGTCGAGTCTTAGGAGACGCTATTCAGTGGACAGATGATCTTGATCCTTCGCGTTGGAAGAATAACTTTATCAATAATGGGCGGCTGGAGATCAAGGATTACTTATCCAAAAAGAACACCATTCCAAACGCTAGCGCAGTTCTCCTTCGAGCAAGCATCCTAAGATCAATCGATAGACTAGACGCCGGTTACCAACTATGCGGTGACTGGCTCCTATGGGTCAAGATACTCCTTCAGTCAAATGTTGGGTACGTGGCGGAGAAGTTGAATTACTGGAGACAGCGCTCATCGAATGCACGGACGCATGCTCCGGGTATTCTGGAATGGAACGAGGGCCAGCAAATTATTTGCTACTTGGCAAAGCAGCTTCGGGTATCGGATTCGGAAAAAGACAAGATGTTAAGGGATTTTGCCATGCGCTGTGCTGAGTGGATGAGGGACGGGGTAGATACTCAAAGGAACGTTCGTCAATAACTTCCTCCCAGGTCAGTTTCGAGTTGTCTAGTTAGAGTTTTCAGTTCAAGATATGCCTACGGTCGAAAAAAATCTACAAACTGTCGAACTCGATCTACGCGTGGACGCAGCAGGGGCGAAGAGTGGTCCTCAGCGTGGGGCGGCTCTGAAGCACACTGGCTTGGGGCGATCTTTCTTCGTATCCGTGCTTTTATCCCGACTGATACTATTCTAGAAATTGCACCCGGGGTTCGGGCGTTGGATGAACTTTCTGAAGCACTGGTGCGCTCGTTTGACAATAGTTGATTTGGCCGAAAATTGCATCAAAGTATGTCAGGAAAGGTTCGCTGCCGACTCCCAGATCACCTAATACGTCAACGATGGGGAATCGTTAGCAATGATTTCGGATAGCTCAATTGATTTTGTCTTTGGTTTTGAGCCATTAGTGCACGCAGAAGCAGATGTAATATCCGCGAGAATGTCAGCATCGATATCACTCGGGTATATTCGACGATTGTTTCTTAAACGAGGGGAAATAATGTGAAAGGCCGGGTTTTTGTTTTGGCTTCGGTCCCCATTTTGACTGTTCTGACTGCGAACTTCGCAAAGGCCAGAGAATGTACCGATCGGCGATTTTTTGAAATAGAAACAATGCAAGGTGTTCGATTTCACTGAAGGGACCCACCCGATTTCAACGAAGGGGACCACCCAATTCAGCGGAGCGAAGCGACGAAGTTATCTTGACTGTCTACAATAAGCCTCCCTAGTTTTTCAATCCTGATTTTTTCTCTGTGAGTTTTTCTCTATAGGACTTCTCTCCTTTCAAGGTGATTTTCTGAGATGGATGAATCAGCCGATCCACGATGGCCTCGGCGATCACCGGATCTTCAAACAGTTTGAGCCATCCCTGAGGCTCAACCTGGGAAGTAACGATGAGGGGAGCCTTGCGGTAGCGCTCTTCGAGGATGTCCATCAGGGAAGTGGCTTCCTCGTGGGTATAGTTTCTTAACCCCAGGTCATCGAGGATCAAAACCTTGGCCTTGATGAGACTACGGATGTAGTTGAGGTAACGGCCGGCGGCCCTGGCAGCTTGGATTTCCTCGAACAGGAAGTTGACTGGCAAGAATTGCGTGGGATGACCTTCCTGGCACAGCCGTTTTCCCAAGGCTATCGCTAGATGAGTCTTTCCCAAACCGGTTTTACCTAAAATCAAAAGATTCTCCAGGTTATGGAGGAAGCCGAGCTCGCAGAGTTCTTTGATCTTGGCTTTGGTCAGATCCTTGTGGAACGCTAAATCTAAGTCTTCCAGATCGGCGCGGAACCGAAAGCGGGCCTTGGTCACCAGCGCCTTGGCGGTTCGGTCTTTGCGCGACAACAGTTCATCTTCGAGCAGCAAGCGTAAAAACTCCAGGGGATGGAGCTGCTGGGACAAAGCGATCTGGGCTTGCCGTTCGCAGGCTTCATGGATGCCAAACAGGCGCATCTGGTGGGAAAGGTTTCTGACTTGATCAAGCATCATGGCGGGGAGACCTCCTGGTGAAACGGCTGTTTTGGGGGGTACCCAAGGTATGGGTCAAAGCGAGATCGTCGTTTATAGGGCCTCTGTGGAGGTCGTTTTTCTCTGCTCCCTGCTCTGGGAGGTAAAAAATCAGGTTGGGGCTGGATTTTAAGCTCGTGCTCATAGCAGTTCCTCCTCCACCGACGGCAGCGACAGTTCAGAATCTGAGCCCGAGTTGGCAGCGTATTGGTGTAGATGCACGGTATCCAGCTTTCTCTGCGGGGGAAGAAGCGTGGGTCTTTGGCCGTGGCTAACAAAGTAAAGGGCGCAGTCTTTGATGTAGGCGAGCCGTGTCTTGTTGAAGACAATCGCCCGCTGGCATGCATGGTCCAAAGCTTCAGCCGTGATGGGATAGCGTTTGGCAAGCCGCAAGATTCCTTGGACCCGTCTTAGATGGCGCAAGGGATGTTGGCCTGAGAGCAGATCATCGAGTAACTTCTCGACATGGGGGCCAAGCTTTTTGGCCTGTTCTTGAGCGTGACGGACTTCAAAGCGCGCCACGCTCAGCTTGGCTTCGGGATAATGGAAATCATAGGTGGAGAACTGTCCGATCCCCATCAGTCTGGTGTGAGCGGTAAGGGGCTGGCTGTCCTCACTAAACACTTCCACAATTTTCTCGGTGAGCCTGACCCGGACCCTTTGGCTGACGTAGACAAAGGGGACCGAGTAGAAGTTTTTCTCCACTTGGATATGGCAGTCGGGATGGACTTTAGCCTGGCGCCACTCGCTTAACTCGAAGGGAGAGGGTGGCAGGGCCTTTAATTGCTTTTTCTCTTGCTCGAAGCGCTGGTTGCGGCTCACCCCGTAGTCTTTCATCACCTCGCGGTTCAACCGATGAAGATATTCCCTGAGGGTTTGATTGAGATCTTGGAGAGAATAGAAGACCCGGTTACGGACCTCCTGGAAAAACCCTCTTTGGATCACTCCGATGTGGCATTCCCCAGAGCCCTTGTCCCGGGCCTTGTAGGGTCTGGCCGGCAGTACCGCAAAGCCCATGTGATTGGCAAAATCACAGTAGGTGGGATTTACATCGGGGTCGTACAGATCGGCCTTGTGGACACCGCTCTTGAGATTGTCCACCACTACGTAGGGGGTTATCCCACCAAAGTAGGCGAACATGCGCTGCTGGACCCCGATGAAGGTGGAAAGCTTCTGATCTAGAACGAATTCCCCGAAGGTATACGAGCTGAAGGGCAGAACCCCTAAGAAAAACTGGGTCAGTGTCTTGTTTCCCGTCCCTCGCTCGGTGATAAACAGACCGTCTGAAAAATCGATCTGGGTTTTTTCCGCAGGCTTGTGATGAAGCCGGATAGTCACTTGATCGGGTGAGGCTTGCACACTAACCTTTTCCCGAAACTGACGCCAAAACTTTACATACCCTGTCTCGGGGGCCACCTCCCGCTGGATCTGCTTGACCGTGGTCCCTTTGCCATAGACTTCCTGGCGGACATACTCCCAGTCAACCGTCTCAACCCAACCACCGCTCTCACTGGGCGGCTCTGCGGTGGGCTCCAAAAACTTCCGCACCGTCCTGCGCGAAAGCCGAAGTATCCGGGCAATACGGCGAACGGAGTGCCCCTGTTCGGACAGGGTTTTGATTTGAGCTCGCATACGAACGCTGGTCCTTTCTTTGGCCATTAACTGGATCCTCCTCCAGTTGGCCAAGGTAGCATCGTTCGTCGGCTCGCTCAGAAACGAAGGGGACCACCTGAAATTGGGTGGGTCCCTTCCTTGAAATCAGGTGGGTCCCTTCGTTGAAATTGGGTGGGTACGTTCCGTGAAATCGGTCAGCAAGGGGCAATAGCAATACAAATAAACTAAGCTTTTCAAATATCGCAAAGCCGGCCAGAGTACCAAGAGCAAAGGAATTCCCAAGTGAGGACTGTGCCATGCCGTCGGCTCGCAGCCATACGCCAATCAAATAAGTCGCAACATCAAGGCAAGCGCGACGGCTTCCAGTCATGACATGTGAAAGGACCGCTGTTATATCAGTGAGCAGAAGCCCCACTATCAGCGCGAGCACAGCGGTGGAAACAGAACGACGCGGAAGTAACACGAATGCGATCAATCCTAAAGCTACCATAAAGATCCGCGTTAGCCGCTAACCTACGATGCCAAACTGTGGCGTTACAAAACGGAAATACAGATGAATTCGGGGCCTTTGAGTTTAACCCATCGGGTTGTAATTTAGTAAGCACCCGGCATATGTTGGTTTGGTCTGTTTGGCAAACACGAATAGGAGGTTCATAGTTGACTTCTCCACATTTGAAAGCTTGCGCGCAGCTGTGATGGTACGTTAAGAGACATTACGCATGAAGATCTATTAAGCTATCGAATCAACCTCCAATGGTTTGGCTCCGTGAATTATGATGTCATAGAGTAGGAGTAAACTACCCCATGCACGTTTCTTTGAATCCATTAAATCATCCTGTTCTTTTTTCGAGTCCAAGACGCCTAATGCCTTTTTCCGCTTGGCACGAACACATCCCGTTTGCCATGTTCTTGGTAGATGTCTTGAGGCCGAATCTGTTTGTAGAATTAGGAACAAATTATGGAGATTCCTATTGCGCCTTTTGCCAAGCTGTTCAAGAGCTCGATCTGGGCACACGCTGTTACGCGATTGATAATTGGGAAAGGGATTCTCATGCGGGTTTTTACGGTCCTGAAGTCTTTGCCGATCTCCGCGCACATCATGACCCCCTTTACGGAAACTTCTCCAGTCTAGTAAAGAGCACTTTCGATGACGCTTTGAAGCACTTCTCCGACGGTTTGATCGATCTTCTACATATCGACGGCTATCATACATACGAAGGCGTCAGACACGATTTTGAATCGTGGCTTCCCAAAACAAGCTCCCGCGGTGTTATTCTCTTTCATGATATCAACGTGCGGGAGGTCGATTTTGGTGTGTGGAGACTATGGGACGAGGTGAAAGAGCGATACCCCTACTTTGAGTTTATTCATGGTCACGGCCTGGGTGTGCTTGCAGTGGGTCCAGAGCAGCCGGAAGCTTTTCAAAGGCTCTTGGAGGCTTCATGGGAAGAGGTTTTAACAATCAGAAATTTCTTCTTTCAACTTGGGTTACGGCTGACACTTGCAGCAGAGCGGGATCAGTTTCAGTCGCGGGTTCAAGGTCAACTCAGGCTCCAAGCAGAGCGGGATCAGTTGAATCAGAAGATCAAACAGCTTCAGGCAAGGGTCCAAGCAGAGCGGGATCAGTTGAATCAGGAGATCAAACAGCTTCAGCTAACGGTCCAAGGTCAAGAGCAGGCGTTAGACCAGCTCCAGGCAGCCGCGCAGGCGCACGAGCAGGAGCTTGCAACGATAAAGGATACTATTGGATGGAAAGCGCTCAACAAGTATCGTGAAGCAAGGGAGAAGTCCGCGGTTTTTAGATATCTTCACTTCTTCTTCACGGAACCCGTAAAGCGCGGTTCAAAAAAAAAAATTGACATCCCTTATGAAGCTACCAACTTAACCTCTCCAAACGAAATCTCACCCCCCGACGGCCCGCAGCCATCTATCATTGAAAGGCCGCGTGCTGAAATTCCTGATTCGTCTTCGGAAATGATTGTGCTTCGGAGAGGACCTCGAGATGGTTTGACCCTAGACGCTTGTCTTCGATGTCCGTCCGCCAGCGTCCCATCCGTGCTGGTCCTAGATCACTGGCTGCCCACTACGGATCGATCCGCCGGCGCGTTGCGCGCATTTACTATCCTGCAGATTCTGCGTGAAGAAGGTTACCGTGTCGTCTTTGGCGCGGATCGTGAGAAGTTAGAGCATGTTTGGTTGTTTGGCTGCGAGGAAGAATTAAACCAATATGAAATAATATTCGAGCGACTTAACATCGAGGTGCTTTACGGATCTAAAGATATCATGCATCACCTGAATGAGAAGGGTTATCAGTACCACTGGGTTGTCCTCTCTTATCCCGAAGTGGCGTACCGTTACCTTCCGGCCAGTAGGGCCTATGCCATCAACGCCCAAGTTATTTATGACCCCGTAGACCTGCATTGGCTACGAATGGAACGCGGGTCAGAAATCAAGAATGATGACGTTCTCCGTGAAAAATCTGAGGCTTACAGACGAATGGAGCGGTTCAACGCTGCGGCAGCCGACGTTGTTTTTGCAGTCACGGATCAGGAAAAGGGACAAATACTCAAGGAGGTAGCTTATGCAAAAGTGGAAGTTATCCCGACGATTCATGCCTGCGCTGACAGCGTAAAGCCGCTACGCGGTCGTCAGGACCTCTTATTCGTCGGTCATTATGCCCATAGCCCCAATGAGGACGCTGTGTGTTACTTTGTCAAGGAAATTCTTCCCTTGATACGCCAAGACATACCCGGTGTGGTCTTTTACATAGTTGGCAGCCACATAACAGAGACAGTGCAGTCTCTTGCAAGCGGAGATGTTTTCGCCGTAGGTTATGTGCCGGATCTGACGCCTTATCTTGATCTTTGCCGGGTTTTCGTGGCGCCGTTGCGCTACGGCGCAGGGATCAAGGGGAAGATAGCGCACAGTATGAGCTTTGGCTTGCCGGTTGTGACCACCTCGATAGGTGCTGAAGGGATGAATCTCATCGACGGAAAACATATACTGATAGCGGATTCGGCTGCTGCATTTGCCAGAGCAGTCGTGCGTCTGTACACGGATGGTCTACTTTGGGAAGAAATGTCACACAATGCTTTGTCGCACATACAAACAACCTTCGCGAGAGCCGTGGTCCAAAAGAAGATAGCGAAAATTTTCGCCACTGAGTCGGATGGACGCTCGTTGGTCGCCGAGGTCTTATGAGTGATTCGGTGCTGATTGTTGGGATATATTTGCTCGATAAACCTAGCTATATCTGCCAAATCAAAAGCGAGCTTGGCAAAAGCAGCCGATGGGAAGTGGAACAACGCTGGGTTGGGTTGGGAACAGCCCCGATTCCCGAGGAAATAGCTGGTGTCACCGTACGGAAGGTAATTCCTCCCGCCATGAAATTTTCGCTTTTGAACCAGTTACTGGCAGAAACCAATATTGACGCCTTTGAATTTGTCATTGTTTGCGACGACGATATCAATTTCCCCGAGAATTTTCTCGACCGCTATCTTCAATTAGTAATGCGTTATGACTTCGCGCTAGCGCAACCTGCTAGGACTCATGACAGCTTTATCGATCACCCTTTCGTCGAGCAACTGGACGGCCTGATAGCGCGTTGGACACGTTTTGTTGAGATTGGCCCGCTTTTTTCTGTTCACCGGAGAGCCTTCCCGTTAATTTTTCCTTTTGACGACGCTTCACCCATGGGCTGGGGTTATGATTTTTTCTGGCCGCAGATTATCGGTAACGCTGGACTAAAGATGGGTATTGTCGACGCGGTGCCAATCGCCCACTACCTACGCAAGTCGGTATCGTATTATCAACATGAACAAGCCAGTAGAGAAATGGAAGAGTTTCTTTCGCGTCGACCCTGCCTTTCACCGGACGAGGCATTTTTCATATTAGAATCGTATGCATCTTGAGGTGGCGTCTCACTATGAATGGTCCGTCGCTCAGCGCTATTCTATGCACGTTTAATCGTGCTGAATTGCTGTCGCAAACCTTGGAAAGTATTGTCGGACAGTCTCTGGACCGGTCTGACTTTGAATTGATCGTTATCGACGACGGTTCGTCCGATCATACCCGGAAAGCTGTTGAGTCTTTCGAGCGCCGTCTTCCTGTCCGTTACGCATATCAGGCCAATGCTGGGCTCGCCTCTGCTAAAAATCACGGCATCTATTGTTCCCGAGCACCATTGCTTCTATTTCTCGATGACGATGATGTCTGCAGCCCGAAGCTGTTCGAGGAACATTTGAAAACACACAGTCAATATCCAGACAACCATTTCGCCGTGCTTGGCTATACTGATTTAGACTCAACCTTGGCACAAAAACCCTTACTGCGTTACGTAACGAAGGTTGGCTGCTATCTATTTTCTTATCCTAATCTGAAAGATGGGGATGTGCTCGATTACACTTACTTTTGGGGTGGGCGTTCCTCTTGCAAGCGCAAATTTCTCATCGAACACGGTGTATTCAATCCGGTGTTTCGCTTTGGTTGCGAAGATATAGAGCTCGGTTACCGCTTGTCCAAGCACAATTTTAAGGTAGTCTACAATGCGCAAGCAGTGAGTACGATGGTCCGCGACATTTCTTTTGATGCCTTTTGTGCGCGTCTTATACGGCAGGGTGAGTCGCAGTATGTTTTTAGTCAGCTCCATCCGGACGCGGAAATTCAGAATTGGACCGAAATGATTGGTGCCGAAGAAGAGTGGCAAAAAATCGAAACGGTTTACAAAGCTGTTATGCGCTCGGCGCGGGAACTGGACCGGATTGCTAACCTCAAGCTCGAGCTGGGATTAGAGCTCGACGACATGACCACAGACTTGCTCCACCGAGCCTACCGTAACGCCTTCAGGGCCTGCAAGCTTAAGGGAATTTACAATCGCCGTTCAGAGGCGTTGAAGACTGAAAACAATGGGAATGCAGGTCTCGCCATCGATGCCTCCGCTAAGGAGTGGACGGACCAGCCGTTTGTAGTTGAACATAGCAAATAAACCAGAGAACTATTTTGTAAGGGCCACGAGCTGCAGTCAGCCCGATCTGCGGGAACGTTGATCTTTAGCAGACCTACTCGTCATACCTCTCTTGAACTGACGAAGGCGCCGCAAGGGAGATCGCGACGCAGCTAAGTATTAACCTGCGGGCCAGGCTTCTGCAGTAAAATCGCTGTCTGATGGCCGTATGCATTCTGTTCTGTCGTTAAGACTCGATAAAGGTCATCGACCCTATCGCAAAAATAGCTCAAGTCGTAAAAGACCTGCGATTCGTCGGACCGCCCGATAGTAAAGAACGCAAAATCCCGGCTCGTGTAATCCACAAATTCAGGATAGGAGTTATATAGCTTACCAAGAGAATGCTCACGGAGATCATTCTTTAACCTTGAAATGCTGGTGTTGTCGTGAATGGTTATATAGAGCTTTCCGTTGGGCTTCAATACTCTTCTCAGCTCGAGCAACCAGCTATCGACGAGATCGTCAATATGGGTGAACACGGAACCGGCGTAGATCAAGTCGAAATGATTGTCTTCGAAGGGTAAGTGAGGCACGATGGTGGTGACAGCAAAATGGAATGGTGGTTGAAGGTTTTGCTTACACCACAGAAGATGCTCTGCCCGGATATCAACACCCCAGATCTCGCTACCCTCGGCCATATCACAGAGCCATCGGATCAATCTGCCACTGCCGCAACCAAAGTCCAGAATCGTTTGCCCGCGGGCAAGAGGAGATCCTGAATCTTTCAGTATACGTGCCATGGCAGAAAAATGTAGCTCCCCCCAGTTCAGGAATTGCGCTGCATCTTCGTGACCCAGGAGCAAGTGAGGAGGGGGGAGTGGCAGATCGCTCGTGTTACAGGGTTGATGTATGCGTTCCTGCTTGAGGATCACATAAGACAGTTCTCTCTCCTCAAAAGGCAGGAAGAGGCGGCTATGAGACAAACCGGTTTTTTGTTCGAGGCTCCGGAGCATTTCCATGATAACGGTGTCGTTATCGCGGCCTGACCGGCTCTCGCTCAGCAACGCATCCAACTTCTCAAGAATCAGGATGTCGTTATCGAGGCCTGACCGGCTGTCGCGCAGCAACGCATCCAACTTCTCAAGAATCAGGTTCTTGAGGGCTTTGAGCCTCCATATGGGTCTTAACGTTCGCGGAAGGTTCATGTCGACAGCTGCGGTGAGAGGTGCAGACCCTTCAAGTGATCATCGGCTCGAGGTCGTGCCACCCAGTACACGATTGCAAATCGAGCGCGACGATCATTGGATGGGACGTTAGATCATATCCGAGCCCGATAATCCTCCGCTCCGTTGGTAGGCAGCGCCAGCCGGGCCGCTCGACATTTCAAAACGCCCGAACAACCCGACGTCAGCTTGTGTTTGAGAAACTCCATTAGCCATCAAAGAAAGCGCACTGGCCCGATACGCCGAGCCTTGGGCAAAAAATATCCAATATTTGAGCGATCATGTCAACCCGATATCGGTTTGCAGACGAGGCCTTTCTGATCCCGAGATACCCCGGTTCACCCGACCAATAAATTAAAGCCAGTGTGTCGCGGAAACCTAGACTTGTCAGAGCATCTAACAAGTCCCAACCGAAATGATAGAAGCAAAGCGGGTCAGCATGATACTCCGGCGGCAATAGATGGGAAATCGTCCCATCCGAATTCTTACCAAGCCAAAATAGAGGGGTGAGCTTCTAGTTAAGTTAGATAGCAAAGAAATTAATTATTTAAAGAGAACACTGTCTAGATTTTTCTAGTTCTGCCGATTCTTAAAAAATGATTTTTGCACCGGAAAGTAGCTAGAGCCCCCGAACAAGGAGAGCTTGGTATTCGCCGCATTCTGAGCGTGCTCTCCTTAGCCAAAAGTATGGGGTGGGCGCTGTCGTTGAATCTGCAGCATGGCACTTTGAACGTGTGCATTGGCGCGAAGCGAAACCTCTGGACTGTCCTCAAACTTGAAGCTCTGGAACAGGGGCTCCCACGGGGTCGTCGGGGTAATTATGAGTGCTCAGTGACCAACCCCCCCAAAAAGCAAATTCCTATCATCAATACGTGACGAGCTTACGAAAATACCGGCCCCCCCTAACGCTTCGCCAGCTG
>CAWJBB010000038.1:0-21602 GCA_963840855.1 uncultured delta proteobacterium | reverse complement strand
TGCGTTCGACGCCGTCACCCGCGCGATTGATGTAAGAGTCGGCGTGCATTTTGTCCTCACTGCGCGGTTTTCGCTAAGATCGGAGCAATCACGCGAAATCACGCGGTAACGTCCTGCCATGTATATCGCGTCGAACATGACTTCTTACCGCGAGCGACTGAGAAAATTGTTACAGCAAGATGAAATTCGCGTTACAAAACCCCGCGGGCGCTGTGCGCCGACGCAGCTACAGGGCCACACGCACGTATTAACGAACTCTTCCCGGGTTGGCATCCAACAGCCTGGTAATTGCCGACTACGATGGCTTTACATTGCGGCCGTGATCCGGGACCGATCGGTACAAGGTTTAGCGGTCAACGGCTTCGCCTGTTCAACGCTTAAGGTTTCCGCATCGTAACCTTGAATCCCGCCGAAGGCGCTACCTTGAACCCTGAACCCCAACATCGAATCGCGCCGCGGATTTCACCCCTCCCTGGCCTGCCAAATTCATCGAATATTTACCTGCCTTTCATGGAGTCGTCGCATAACAGGCGAAAAATACGTTTAAAACAATGCATAACATCGTTTTTGTTGTTAGCACGCAAAAGCCGTCGAGGGAGCCATGAAGAACGGCAACGAGGGAGTACAAATGAAATTGGCTGCGCATCAATTTGTCGACCGCGATACCGGGGAGGTGCGCTCAGAGAGACCGTTCGGAGACTGGATCGTCAACTATCTTTATTGCCAGAAGCGAGAACGGGCGCCGATGGTTTACCAGCTGCTGGGCAGCCAATGGTTCTCCGGCTTTCTCGGCTGGGTCAATTACGATTTTCCCCTGGGTCAAAACATATCCGGCATCCGCCGCTTCTTGAAAAACTGCGCCGTCGATCTAAGCGAGTGTCTCGACAAGCCGGAGGAGCTCGACACGGCGCGGAAAGTCTTCGAGCGCCGCATTCGCTATTGGCGCTGTCGCCCCATGTGCGATGACGAATTCACCGTCGTCAGTCCGGCCGATTCGAGAATCGTTTTGGGAACCTTCAAAGAAACTTCGACTCTCGTCCTCAAGGGAAAGTTCTTCGACTATGAAGAACTGCTCGGCCCGTCGCGCTTCGACTGGCTCAGTGCCTTTCGCCGCGGCGATTTCGTCATCTGCCGCCTTACCCCCGACAAGTATCATTACAACCATACCCCTGTGGCTGGCGTCGTCCGCGATTTTTACCAGACCGATGGGAGCTATCATTCCTGTAACCCTGGGGCGCTGCTGTCTTTGGCCACGCCCTACTCGAAGAATAAACGGGTGATCACCATCATCGACACCGATGTAACCGGCGGCACGGGGGTAGGGCTGGTGGCGATGATCGAAGTAGTGGCGCTGATGATCGGCGATATCGCGCAGCGCTACAGCGACGAGGAATACCACAGCCCCCGGGGCATCGAGCCAGGGAAGTTTCTTCAGCGCGGTTCTCCCAAGAGTCTATTTCGCCCCGGCAGCAGCACGACGGTTTTGCTGTTTCAAGAAAACCGCGTCGAATTCGCCGGCGACTTGCTGCGCAATCAGTGCCGCGCCGGCATCGAAAGCCGTTACTCCCTCGGCCTCGGTAGACCGCTTATCGAAACCGACGTCAAGGTTCGCTCCACCATAGGCCGGCGAAAGCCGCAAACCGAAATGGAGGATGATTATGACAGCTAACGAAGGCTTCATTCTCTCGTTGAGCCTTCTCATGGCAGGCATCGTTTATTGGGCGTTCAAACGTTTGCCCGATGAAAGGTGGCAGTTTCTCGCCTCGGTGCCGGTTATGAAAGACGCCAGCGGGCGTTGGCATGGTCTCAACTTTACTTACTACGGACTGCTCACGGCCAATGCGGTGGTCTTTGGCGTCACGATCTTGATTATTCTCTTCGGCGCGCTGGGAATACCAACTACGGTGACCCTCGGGTTGATCGTCGCCGTGCTTATGGTTTGTCTGCCGGCCGCCAGATGGGTGGCGCAGCTCGTGGAAGGCAAACAATGCACCTTTACCGTCGCCGGTGCTTTTTTCGTCGGAATCTTTATCGCGCCGGCGGTCATGGGAGTATTAAATACGTTATTGCCAAGAGCGGGATTGCCCGTCGTGCCGATCATGCCGGCGCTGGCGGCGCTGATGGTCGCCTACGCATTCGGCGAAGGCCTCGGGCGGCTGGCCTGCATCAGCTTCGGTTGCTGCTACGGGGTGTCGCTTCGCGAGGCCGCGCCATTGCTGCGGCGCATTTTTCTAAAGCGCCATTTTGTTTTCTGGGGGCAGATGAAAAAGATTTCCTACGCTAGCGGCATGGAGGGCCATGAGGTCATTCCGGTTCAAGCTTTGACTTCCATTGTTGACATCGTCACCGGCCTAGCAGCAACTTTGCTTTTTCTGCGCGGGGAATTCGCCATCGTCTTCGTTGCGACCATGATTATCACTCAGGGCTGGCGCTTGATATCAGAGATGCTGCGCGCCGATTGCCGGGGTCGAGGCAAGATTTCGGCGTATCAGATCATGAGCCTTCTGGCCATCGGCTGTGCCGCCGCGCTGGCTTATTTCGCCCCTGCTTCGGCCTCCGCGGTTCCAAATCTGGCCGCCGGCATCGAGCGCGTATGGCATCCCGCGGTTGTCATTTCACTGCAAGCGCTTTGGGTCATCGTTTTCATGATGTTCGGGAAAAGCATGGTGACCGGGGCGGAGATATCGTTTCATCTCCATCACGATCGGATCTAACGTGGTGATGCTCATGGGTTTGGAAAATGAGTTCTCAGTTTGCGTAAGTAAACTCTTCACGGCAATCTATTTTCAACAGACCGCAGAAAAAGTCGCGAATCTCCGGCACTTTCATGAAACTGTCGTATTCATAATCGTCCCCATAGCTGGACCAGATCTCCGCCCCGGCTTCGATATCTTTTACGGCGACAAAAATGAAATAGGGCGCTTCGCAAAGTTGTCTGATGGCCGCGTTCTGAAAGCCGGTTTTAACGCCGTTGATTTCGCTCGGCGCAAAATTGATGCGGCTCACGTTGGCTCCATGCTCTTTACTATCAATATACTTGTAGGGATGGATCTTTCCCCACGCGCACTCCGGTATGGCCGCGATAAAAAAACTGTCTTCGGGATAGTTGTCGTCCGAAACCAGTTGGCCGCCCAACTCACCGATCACTTCTCCTTCTTTGATTTTCACCCGGGCGAACAGGCCGTTGCCGGCATTGGGAATCACCGACGGTTTGATAACGGTCCTCTTGTCGTGTTCTTTATTGATTTTTAGTAAGACAATTTCATTCGTTGGCTGCTGGGCGCGCACAACCGCAAAGCTGCTTGAAATGCACAGTATGGCGAAAAGTAGAATCCGAGAATGAGGTGTTTTCCTCATTCGCCGTGCGCCAGTCTCAATATTCCCATGCAATCAACCGATTTACCCGCGACCATTTCCAGAATGCTGCTATGCCAATTTGAAGAGTCTCTTGGCGTTACCCGAAAGAATGTTTGCCTTGTCCTGATCGCTTATCTTCGCCCCCTTCACTTCATCCAGCGTCGCGCAATGCTCATAGCTTGCCGGATGGGAGTAAAACAGGCTGCCGAAAACCAACCGGTCGGACCCTACGGCCTCGACGAAATTCTTGACGTAGCCCGAGCCGCGCACATGCGCGGTGTCGAACAGGATATTCGGCGTCCGCTTGGCGATGTCCAGAGCGAGTTGACTATTGGTATTCGTCGTTAGGGCATCCATCGACAGAAAGGTGATCTCTGGAAATTCCCCGGCCAGCCGCTCCAATCGCCAAACCGCTTCCATGTTCGATTCCGCATTGGTGTGAATTAACGGCACCAGCCCCAATTGGCTCACCTTTTTCAGCAGCGGCCGCATGAGCTGATGGTCAACCGCCACGCCCTGGAACCGATTATGCCAGACCACTCCCTCGAGACCCAGCTCATGTTTCATTCGCTCCAGCTCGCCCAACGAGCGGGCACCGTGGAGCGGCTCCACTGTCCCACAGGCCACCGGGAAGCGCCGCGGGTCGCGCTTCCGATAGGCGGCCACCGTATCGTTGGAACGCATCGTGTCCAGGATGCCATCGGCCTGAATATACCCCGTCGCCGCCAGAATGGCCGCCATCGTCACGCCATTCGCTTCCATGATCCGGATACGGTTCTCATAGTCCCGGTCCTGCCAGCCAGCTCCCTCCTGCAGACTGCCTCCCGACAGGGAACCAAGATGATGATGGATATCGAATATCTCCATGGCACCTCCTAGAAATTAACAAACGCCTATATCACGCCGTCGCAAAAAATAGCAAAAAGATGAACCTACCCGTCAAATGATTTCGACGCTGAAAGCATCGGCTAACGCCGACTGTTGTCTGCGCCGTTCGACGGGCATAGCTCATTAAGCGAACATTTCTCGCAGGCCGGCTTGCGCGCGAAGCATACTTTCCTGCCGTGCAGAATCAATCGATGGGAAAACGCTGTCCACTCCGCCGGCGGCAGCAACCGGCACAGGTCGCGTTCGATTTTGACGGGATCTTGCTCGCGGGTCAGAGCCAGGCGATTGGACAAACGCTTGCAGTGAGTGTCGACGGCGATACCGGGAGTGTCGAAGGCATGGCCGAGCATCACATTAGCCGTCTTTCTCCCCACACCGGCGAGCCTGGTCAGTTCCGCCATCGTGGACGGAACTTTCCCGCCGAACTCTTCCACCAGTTGGCGGGCGCACCGTTGCAAAGATTTCGCCTTGGCCCGAAAAAGCCCCAGCGTGCGAATGAGCCCTTCTATCTCTTGCATGGACGCGCGGGAAAGTTTTTCTGGGTTGGGAAAATGGCGGAAAAGCTCCGGCGTGACTTTGTTGACCGCTTCATCGGTGCACTGAGCCGAGAGAATGACGGCCACAAGCAGCTCGAATATGTTGCGATGCGCCAGAGGACATTCGAGGCCGGGATAGGCTGGAGCCAGACGGGCAGCGATGGCTTGGGCCCGGGCGCTCTTTTCCTGAAACGACTCCCGCTTGCCGCGAACCACCCGTGGCCGCCGCGCCGCTTGCGGACCGGCAGGGTTAGTTTCCGCGCCTGACATGAAAGGCTCTCTTGCCGGCGTAAACCGCGCGCTTGCCCAGCTCCTCTTCGATGCGCAGCAACTGGTTGTATTTCGCCGTGCGCTCGCCCCTGCAGGGCGCGCCGGTTTTGATCTGCCCCGCATTGGTCGCCACCGCGAGGTCGGCGATGGTGACATCTTCGGTCTCCCCGGAGCGGTGCGACATCACCGTGGTGTAACCCGCCTGTTTGGCGAGCGCCATGGTTGCCAAGGTTTCCGACAGGCTGCCGATCTGATTTACTTTGACGAGAATCGAATTGGCGACTCCAGTGTCGATGCCTCGCTTGAGCCGGACTTGGTTGGTCACGAAAACATCGTCGCCGACGAGCTGAACTTTTTTCCCCAATGCTCGGGTTAGCATTTTCCAGCCTTCCCAGTCGTCTTCGGCGCAGCCGTCCTCGATGGAGATGATCGGATACTGGCGCAGCCAGTCTTCGTAAAGGCGCACCATGTCGTCGGGACTCCGCGCGCGTCCGTCGGATTTCTTGAAGACGTATTGTCCATCTTCGAAGAACTCGCTTGATGCGACATCCAACGCCAGCGCCACCTGCGTCCCTACTTTATAGCCCGCCTGAGCGATCGCCTCGAGGAGCAACTCGATGGCGGCGGCATTGCTTGACACCCGCGGCGCAAAGCCGCCCTCGTCGCCGACGCTGGTGGAAAGCGAACGGTCATGGAGTACTTTTTTGAGCGTCTGAAAAATCTCGGCCGCGGCCCGCAGCGCTTCTTTATAACTTTTCATCCCGTGGGGAACGATCATGAATTCCTGAACGTCGACGTTGTTATCCGCATGGGCGCCGCCGTTTAAAACGTTAAGCATCGGCACGGGCAATGTCTTGACCTGTGCGCCACCCAGATACCGATAGAGCGACAATCCTTGAGCCCTCGCTTGAGCGTGGGCCACCGCCAGGGAAACGCCCAGGATCGCATTGGCGCCGAGCTCGCCCTTGTTCGGCGAGCCGTCGAGATCGAGCATGATTTGATCGATCGCCGCCTGGTCTCTGGCGTCCTTGCCGCGCAGGCGCGGCGCGATTTTTTCATCGACGTGTTTAACCGCCCGGGTAACCCCCTTGCCCAAAAAGCGCTTGCCGCCGTCGCGCAGTTCCACCGCTTCGTGCGCGCCAGTGGAGGCGCCGGAAGGCACCGTCGCCCTTCCCACGACGCCGTTTTTCAGCGTCACTTCGACTTCCACCGTGGGCTGCCCTCGGGAATCGAGAACTTCGCGGGCATGCACCCGTTGTATTTTCATCGCCAACCTCCGATAATTGTTCTTTCTAAGCAAAAGAGCATAAAAGAGTTTGTATTTCTATTCGACGAGCCGAATTTCATGAACTTTAGACCGCGGTTATCGCATAAATGGGTGCTCTACGGTTGGGCGTCGTTGATTATTTTGCTCTTATTCCATGCCGTGGTGGGTGAGCGCGGCGCCATCCATCTCTGGAGGCTTCAGGGGGAAAAGGCCAAACTAGACGAGCAGAACTATCGGCTGCAAAAGGACAATGAAGCGCTCCGCGAAAAAATTAGCCGCTTGCGCACCGATAATTTCTATCTGGAAAAAATTGCCCGAGAGGAATTGAACCTGGCCCGTCCCGGCGAGATTATTTACCGTTTTCGATCGTCCCAGCCAGAGCGCAACAAATCACGCGTTCCTAGCGTCCCCGCTTCCGAATCTCCCCCGTCAACGGCACAAAAATCACCCCGGTAATCTCCTCCGCCGCCGGTTTGCCAGCGCTCTTGCGGTAGCGCATCAGCTTCTGGGTCTTTCCTTCTTCACCTTGCGGCAAGATGAGACGCCCACCTTCCCGCAGCTGGCGCCAGAGCGGTTCCGGGATGCGCGGCGACGCTGCGGTTAATAAAATCGCGTCGAACGGCGCTTTCTCCTCCCAGCCGAAAAAGCCGTCACCGATCTTGATTTCGATATTGGCGAAACCAAGCCGTTCAAGCAGCTCCCTGGCGCGCGCGCCGAGCGCCGGAATAATTTCAATGGAAAAAACGTGAGCGGCCAGTCGGGCCAGGACCGCTGTTTGATAACCCGAGCCGGTGCCAATCTCCAGCACCCTCTCGCCGCCCTTCACCTCCAACAGCTCGGACATGAATGCAACGATGTAGGGCTGGGAAATAGTTTGTCCGTCACCGATGGGCAGCGCCCGGTCATCATAGGCAGAGGCGCGCGAAGGCTCCGGCACAAACAGATGGCGCGGAATAGCGTTCATCGCCGCCAGCACGCGCTCATCTTTGATGCCGCGCGCGCTGAGATCGCGCTCGACCATTTGTCGGCGCGCGCGGGCGAAGACCGCCGCGTCATCCCCCGCCCCGGTCGGCGCCGCCGGTGGAACACCAAGCAACAAGCTTGCCAGAAGAACGGCTAGGGCCGCGCCTGGAAAGCCAGGATTACTCTTTGTCCTTGAAGACGAAATGATAGTATTCATCCATATCCATCAGCGCGTCGAGTTCGGATTCGTCCGCCACACGCACCTCGATGAGCCAGCCGTCACCATGAGGATCCTCGTTGACGATGACCGGATGTTCTTCGAGGTGCGGATTGACGGCGAGCACCGTGCCGGACACCGGCGCGATGAGTTCATGGACGGTGGAAACCGACTCAATTTCAGCGAACGCCTCACCCTCTTCGATCTTGTCGCCGACGTCGGGCAACTCCACCGAAATCACCGTACCCAGTTCCCTCTGGAGATAATTGGTCACGCCCAGGTAAACGTGGCGGTCTTCCACGCTGGCCCAGATGTGATGTTTGCTGACTTTGACGTCTTTTTCCATGCCTATTTTGATCACTACAGAATCTCATCGCCCAGTGTCAAGGGGGTGAATCACCGGATTCGTGCTGTCCTTAATACGAGCTTGACAGCGCCGCTTCATTCACGCTATGCGGTTCACAGAAGTTTGGCTGTCGCGGCGCCTCTACGCTTTTCCCGCCGCGCCGTAGCACCTACGCTATTTGCCCATTCAAAATACTATGGAAACCGATGCCGCCAAAGCTTCCGCCGCCGCCATCGTCACCGGCCTCAAAAAAGCGGGCATCGACTTTGTGGCGACGCTGCCGGATGAAAAAATGGTGGAGCTCATTCGGGCGGTAGAAAAAGACCCGGGTTTCAAACACGTGCCGCTGTGCCGTGAAGAAGAAGGCATAGGCATCTGCGCCGGCGCCTATCTCGCGGGCAAACGCACCGCGCTGATCATGCAGAACGCGGGCTTTCTTAACAGCTGCAACGTGCGTCACCGGCGGCTAATTCTCGGTTCAACACTATCGGTCGCCGCTCTCGCCGCGGTCGTCGTGGCCTTCCGGTGTCGGCGCAAATATCCGGCGCGGGAAACTCTCTTAGGCCGCGGAAAGCCGAACCAGTTCCACTGGTCGGGAAACCGCCGGATCGCCGCTTCGATGTGACGGCTGAAAAGCCTCGTTGTTTCTGCAATGCTCGCATCCATATCATCGTGGCGAATCAGTGCGACCTCCGGCCCAATCTGTAATACCACGGACCCATCGGGCGCGCGGGGCGCGAACATCGGCAAAGTCACGGCGCCCGTGCGCAACGCCAGCGATGCCGGTCCGCGCGGCGCGGCGGCCTTTTGACCCATGAAACTCACCTCCACTCCGCCCGACTTGAACTCGTCGGCGATCACCAGGACAATGCCGTTATTTCGCAGCGCTTGCAAAATTCCCCGCACCGCTCCCTGGCGCGGTTTGGCGGAAATCGTGCCGATGCCGATTTGCGCCCGGTAGGCGGTGATCAGGCGCGCCATCCTTTCGTCAGGTGGGTGTTTTACGACGGCACTAAAGGGATAGCCCACCGCGGCAAGCCGCGCACCGATCATCGTGAAACCGCCCAGGTGCGCGCTCAACGCGATGACGCCTTTACCTTTGGCGAGGGCGCGTTTCAGGTGCTCTTCGCCTTCCAGCGCAATGGCCGCGGCGATCCGCTCCTTGGGCAAATGCACGACCGCCATCGTGTCGAGCACGCCCAGAGCGAATTGATTCCACGCGCGCCGAAGGATAGCCTTTGCGTTCCGCCGGGTCGGCTATCTGGTCTCCCAGCGCTTTCTCGATGTTTTCTTCCATGCGCTTTCGATACTTCCATAAAAACATGAAGGCGAACCGCGCCATCAGCGACGTAATAAACGCGCTGCACCGGTACGGTATCCGGGGTAGCAGCACCATGAAACTCCTGAGCGCGTATTCGCCGATTCGGTATCTAAAGCTGTAAACAAACCGTCCGGTAGGTGAGCGCTTGGTCGGCGAAACCATTTTTAAGTTATGAAAGCGTTTGCCCCGCTTTGCAAGCGCGGACGACAAAGAAAAAAGGCGGCGGATGATGGTTGTCATCCGCCGCCTTTTTTTAGCGGGAATAATCGACCGTGGCCTTATCAATTGGCTACTTTGCGTAGGTCGTGCGCTATTGTTGCGGCTTCCGCGCAGCGGTCGCCTGTTTCCTCTAAGCTAGGCACGAGTGTAAACGCCCGCGCCCGGGCGCAGTTCTCCAAATGGGCAGCCTTCCAACGCATCAGGCCTTGGCGAAACCAGTCGGTATCGAGGCCGAAAGTCTCGCAGGCGTTGGCGAAACAGAAAAGCTTTTCGCTTGGTTCTTCCAAAATCCACTCTTCGGTCTCCTGGAAGATTCTTTTGCCCCTGCCATCCCGCGCCGTTGCATACTTCTGGAAGCAGGCGACGCCGTCCTCCAGAACGGCGAGCATCAGCCTCTTTTCCGGTTGCAGTTGGGTCAGGCGCCGAAATGTCTCCAGATACTGGTGCGGCATCACGGTGTCCGGCTGGAACAACGACGCATGCCGCTCACCCGTAGTCAAACCTGTCTCGACAGCCATGAAATTACCCTCCAGTTTGGCATCACCAAGATGCACATCCTAAGAAAGCAAATTTCAAACCGAATCAAGCGGCGTTCGTGAGAGAAGCGGCGATTACTTGGCGGAGGGGCACCGGCCGCAGGTCGGCAATGGTTGTTTGCGTAAATATATCGGTGACTTTGCGTTGCACCTCGGCCCACACTCCAATCATTGTGCAGCGCGGCAATTGGTCGCAGCTCGGGTGTTGGTCCATGCAGGCATTTACGGCAATCGGGCCCTCTAGCGCTTCGATGACTTGATAAAAAGTAATCGATTCGGGGGGGCGGGCCAGCGCGTATCCGCCGCATGAACCTCTCTTCGACTTGATCAGCCCTTTGCGAAGGAGGTCCTGAAAAATCTTTTCCAAAAACTTTCGCGGGACTCCCTGGCGCTTGGCTATTTCAGCGCTGGAGCAGCATTCGCCCGGATATCGGCCAGCAAGATAAATTACCGCGCGCAGGCCGTAGTCAACTCTGCGCGATATCTGCATCAGCCCCACCGCGTCACCCCCTCAAACCGGCGTCGGCGCCGGTTATTTGCTGGCCGCCCAACTTGCCTAAAGCAGAAAGCCCCTGCAATCTTTGGACAATTGCAGGCAACTTTGCGCACACGAAACTCACTTCATCGGCACTGTTGAAACTGCTCAGGCTGAAGCGCACGGCCCCTTGCAGCCAGTCAGGCGGCACGGCCATCGCCCGAAGCACATGGGACGGCTCTGATGAGCCCGCGGTGCAAGCAGAACCGGTTGACGCGCAGATGCCAAATTGATCCAGGAGAACCAAAACGGCTTCGCCTTCTAAATACCGGAAGCTTACGTTGGTAGTGTTCGGCAAGCGATTGGCGCCGCCGCCGTTGATACGGCAATCAGGAAACAACTCCGAGAGCGCCGTTTCCAATTGGTCCCGCAATGCCCGAACTCGTGTGTCATATCCGCCAAGGTGCGCCAATGCCTGCTCCGCCGCTTTGCCCATGCCGACGATACCCGCGACGTTTTCCGTCCCGCCACGGCGGTTTCGTTCCTGGTGGCCGCCGATCAAGAAAGGCGAAAAAGAGATCTTGCGCTGCGCGTAGAGCGCGCCAACGCCTTTGGGACCATGAAACTTGTGGCCGGAGATCGTCAACAGGTCAATGGGAAGCTCTTTTACTTTGAGCGGAAGTTTGCCCGCCGTCTGCACCGCATCGACATGAAAGGGAATGCCCTTGGCCTTGACGATCGCGCCGATCTCCTCGATGGGAAAGATCACGCCGGTCTCGTTGTTGGCGTGCATCACCGAAACCAGCGCGGTGTCGTCGCCCAATGAATCGCGCAGTTCGTCCAGATTCAGGCTGCCCTCTTCATTCACACCGAGCCAGGTCACGCGATAGCCTTTTTTCTCCAAGTGCTGGCACAGGCCGTACACCGCCGGATGTTCCACCTTGGTGGTCACGATGTGGCGCTTGTCCGGGCGCGCATCCAACATGGCGTGGATGGCGGCGTTGTCGCCTTCGGTCCCGCAGCTGGTAAAAATCACTTCCACCGGATCGGCCGCGCCGATAAGCGCCGCAACCTGGGCGCGGGCCTCGCTGATGTTCTGGCCCACTTGGCTGCCGAAGTGGTGGATGCTCGACGGATTGCCGTAACGCTCGCTGAGAAACGGTCGCATCGCTTCGAACACTTCCGGCAAAACCAGCGTCGTCGCGTTATTATCGAAATAAATTTCTGAATTCATTATCGAACTCTTTCGCTGCAACGATCATCGCCCCACTGCGCAAGTTGACCGCTGTTGATTATCCGACGCTCCCCTCGAGACTGACGCTGAGAAGTTTTTGCGCCTCCACGGCGAACTCCATCGGCAGCTCCTTGAAAACCTGTTTGCAGAAGCCGTTGACGATCATATTTACCGCGTCCTCCGTGGAAAGACCGCGTTGGCGGCAATAAAAGAGCTGGTCCTCCCCGATCTTCGACGTCGACGCCTCATGTTCCACCTGGGCGGTGCTGTTTAGAACTTCCAGATACGGAAATGTGTGCGCGCCGCACTTGTCGCCCATGAGCAAAGAGTCGCACTGCGAATAGTTGCGCGCGCCGTCGGCGCCCTTCATGATTTTCACCAGGCCGCGGTAAGTATTTTGCCCGTGGCCGGCGGAAATACCCTTGGAGATGATCGTGCTGCGGCTGTTCTTGCCCATATGAATCATCTTGGTGCCGGTGTCCGCCTGCTGGTAATTGTTGGTCAGCGCCACCGAGTAGAATTCGCCGACGGTATCGTCGCCCTGCAAGATGCAGCTCGGATACTTCCAGGTGATGGCCGAGCCGGTTTCCACCTGGGTCCACGAAATCTTCGAGCGTTTGCCGGCACATTTGCCGCGCTTGGTGACGAAGTTATAGATCCCGCCCCGCCCCTCAGCGTCGCCTGGATACCAGTTCTGCACGGTAGAATACTTGATCTGCGCGTCATCGTGGGCGATGAGCTCCACCACGGCGGCGTGCAGTTGGTTTTTGTCACGCATCGGCGCGGTGCAGCCCTCGAGATAGCTTACGTAGCTGCCTTCGTCGGCGATGATGAGCGTGCGCTCGAACTGGCCGGTCTCGGCGGCGTTGATGCGAAAATAGGTCGATAGTTCCATCGGGCAGCGTACGCCCTTGGGGATGTAGCAAAACGAGCCGTCGCTAAACACGGCGGAGTTCAGCGAGGCAAAAAAGTTGTCCGTATACGGCACCACGGAACCGAGATATTTTTGCACCAGTTCAGGATGCTCCTTGACCGCTTCGGAAAATGAACCGAAGATCACGCCCAACTCGGCCAGTTTTACCTTGAACGTCGTCGCCACCGAAACGCTGTCGAACACCGCGTCGACAGCGACGCCTGCGAGCCGTTCCTGCTCGAGCAGAGGAATACCGAGCTTCGCGTAGGTCTTGAGCAATTCCGGGTCGACTTCTTCCAGACTCTTGGGCCCGTCCGCTTTACTTTTCGGCGCCGAATAGTAACTGCTCGCCTGATAGTCGATGGGCGGATAATGGATATTGGCCCACTTCGGTTCGGCCTGGGACTTTTCCAGCTTGGCCCAGTGGCGATAGGCCTTGAGCCGCCATTCGAGCATGAACTCCGGCTCGTTTTTCTTTGCCGAAATGAGCCGGACTATGTCCTCGTTCAGTCCCGGCGGAACGGTATCGGTCTCGATATCGGTAACGAAACCGTACTTGTATTCACGCTGGGTCAGATCTTCCACGCTATTTTCAACTCGTGCCATCTTTTAAGTCTCCACTTTGGGACCATTCGCGGAAAAACGTTGCGCCGAACGTAACCGCCCCATCAAACATTTCGGTTCAAAGTTCAAGGTTCAAGGCACACTTCGCCTGTTCAACGTTCGACGTCCTCCGTCCCAACCTTGAACTTTGAACATTGAACCTTGAACTCATCTCAGTCTCACACCGTGAACGATGCGCCGCAGCCGCAGGACTTTTTGACGTTGGGATTTTGAAACACGAATCCCGACTGCATCAGCTCGTCCTTGTAATCAAGCTCGGTGCCGCCCAAATAAAGCAGACTCTTCATGTCGACGAAAACTCTTGCTCCGTCCTTCTCGAAAATCTTATCGGTGCCTTTCGGCTGATCGAAATCGACCTTATATTGCAAGCCGGAGCAACCGCCGCCGACGACTTTCACTCGCAAACCCTGCCCATCACGGTTTTCCGCGGCAATCAGTTCCTTGATGCGCGCCGCCGCGCGTTCCGTCACTGTCACTCCCATTGCCATAAGTTACCTCTCCCGCCTGAGAAAAAAATTACAACGCTTCTTCCCGGGCTTTTCCGTTCGCCTGCGACCGCCGCTGTGCCCTGGCCTTACGCGCCTTGTAAAGCGGCGATATCTCGCGCAGCCGCTTGACTTCCTCCGCCACGCGCCCGATCGTAAAGTCGACTTCTTCCGCGGTGTTGAAACGGCCCAAGCCGAATCGGATGGAGGTGTGGGCCAATTCATCCGGGACGCCTATGGCGCGCAGCACGTAGGACGGCTCCAAGCTCGCGGATGTGCAGGCCGAGCCGGTGGAAACTGCGATCTCCTTGAGCGCCATCAAGAGCGACTCGCCCTCGACAAAAGCAAAGCTCATGTTCATATTGCCTGGCAGCCGCTGTGCCGGGTGACCATTAATACTCACCTCGTCGAGCTCGCCGAGAATGCCGTTCTTGAGCCGCTCGCGCAAAGCGATAAGCCGCTCGGACTCCGCGGCCATCTCCTTCTGCGCGATGGCGCATGCCGCGCCCAAGCCGACGATACCCGCAACGTTGAGCGTTCCCGATCTCATGCCCCGCTCATGGCCGCCGCCGTCGATGATCGGGGTCAGCTTCACGCGCGGATGGCTCGCGCGCACATAGAGCGCGCCGGCGCCCTTGGGCCCGTACATTTTGTGCGCCGTAAGCGACAGCAAATCGATCCCCATATCCTCGACGTGGACCGGTATCTTGCCCACGGCCTGCGTCGCGTCGCTGTGAAACAGCACACCCTTCTCCTTGGCGATGCGACCGATTTCTTGCACCGGCTCGATGGTGCCGATCTCATTGTTGGCGGCCATGAGCGAAATCAGGATCGTCCTGGCCGTGATCGCTTCGCGCAGTTGCCTGAGGTCGATCAAACCGTCGCCGTCCACCGGCAAATAGGTTACCTGGTAGCCGTGTTTCTCAAGCGCTTTGCAACTGTCCAGCACCGCCTTATGCTCGGTCACGCAGGTGATGATGTGATTGCCTTTGTCTTTGTACGCGTCCGCTACCCCTTTGACGGCAAGATTATCCGACTCGGTGGCGCCGCTCGTGAAAACGATCTCGCGAGGCGAGCTGGCATGAATCAGCTTTGCGACTTGTTCCCGCGCCGTATCCACAGCGGCTTCGCTCTCCCAGCCGAATGGATGACTTCGGCTCGCGGCGTTGCCGAACTTCTCCGTGAAATAGGGCAGCATGGCGTCCAGTACCCTAGGGTCCACCGCCGTGGTGGCGTGATTATCCATGTAAATTGGAGTTTTGACCGCCATAAATATGCAATTTATCGTGCTGTAATCGTAGCCAAGTTAAATGTCCGACTAATTTAGTCTGATATAACTTTAACCAACCGCAGAGAGCGAGTCAACAGCCGCCGAGTATTCATAACCGATTGAAATTCTGAAACAAATTATGATTTTAATGAGCGCAACGGCCACCCTCCTAAGATCGCTCTATGGCTTGTTTCAAATATTCGCCGGTAAACGAACCCGGAGTTTGGATGATCTGCTCGGGAAACCCCTGGGCTACCACATACCCGCCCTTCTCTCCGCCCTCGGGACCCAGATCGATGACGTAATCAGCGATTCTGATCACGTCAAGGTCATGCTCAACGATGACCATCGTGTTGCCTTCATCGGTCAAGCGGTGCAGCACTTCAAGTAGTCTTTTGACGTCGTCGAAATGTAGACCGCTGGTGGGCTCGTCGAGGACATAGAGTGAGCGGCCCGTTGAACGGCGCGCCAGTTCGCGCGCCAGTTTGACCCGCTGCGCCTCACCGCCGGAGAGTGCCGTCGCCGGCTGACCCAGCGTTAAGTAACCGAGGCCGACTTCTCTGAGCAGGCGCAGGCGGTCGAAGATTCCTGGAATAGCGCTAAACAGCTCGGCCGCCTGGTTGACCGTCAAATTCAAGGCATCGGCAATACTCAATCCTTTGTACTTCACGTTGAGGGTCTCGCGATTGTAGCGTTTGCCTTTGCAAACATCGCAGGTCACCGACACTTCCGGCAAAAAATACATATCGACTCTGATGACACCATCGCCCGCGCAAGCTTCGCAGCGGCCGCCTTTGGCGTTAAATGAAAACCGCTGCGCTTTGTAACCACGCAGGCGCGCTTCCGGTAGTTGAGCGAAGAGGCCGCGCAAATGATCGAATATCCCGGTATAAGTGGCGGGGTTGGAACGCGGCGTGCGCCCGATGGGCGTTTGGTCGATGCCGATCACCCGGTCGAAATGCTCCCAGCCCGTGATGTCGTCGCAAGCGCCGGCCTTCACCTGGGCGCCGTAAAAGCGCCGCGCCGCGCTGTTGTAGAGAATATCGATGATCAGGCTGCTCTTGCCCGAGCCGGAAACGCCGGTCACACAGGTCATCGCGCCGACGGGAATTTCAACCGTGATGTTCTTAAGATTATGTTCCCGCGCGCCTTTGATCACGAGAAAACTTCCGGTGCCGCGGCGCCGCGGCCCGGGAGCGGTAATCGCCATAGCGCCTGATAGATAGCGCCCGGTCAGGCTGCCTTCATCCCGCAGCAGCTCTGCCGGCGTGCCTTGCGCCACCACCATGCCGCCGTGCACGCCCGCGCCCGGCCCCATGTCGATCACATGATCCGCCGCGAGAATCGTTTCCCGCTCATGTTCCACGACGATCACCGAGTTGCCGGCATCGCGCAGTTGCTTGAGCAGCGCCAACAGTTGCGCATTGTCCCTGGGGTGGAGACCTAAACTGGGCTCGTCTAAAATAAAAAGCACGCCGGCAAGTTTTGCGCCGATCTGCGCCGCCAACCGGACTCTTTGCGCTTCGCCACCGGACAGCGTGAGCGACGGGCGATCGAGACTCAAGTAGTCGAGACCGACCTGATTGAGGAATCCAAGCCGGCTTAAAATTTCGCCCAGGACTTTTCGTCCAATGACACTTTCTCTCGCTCCGAGCTCGAGGGTTCGGAAAAACTCCAGCGCCGCGCGCGCGGACATCCCCGCCACCTGAGAAATGTTGCGCTTGCCGAGCTGGACCGCGAGGCTTTCCTTCTTAAGCCGGGTGCCCGCGCACGACTCGCATGGCTTGGCTGTGCCTGCGCCATCACCCCCGTTATTTTGCTGCGGGGCAACGCCCGTACCCCCACAAGCCGGGCAGGCACCCTGGGGGCTGTTAAAGGAAAAAAGTGCCGGAGTGATCTCCGGCAGCGTCGCGCCGCAGCGCAGGCAGGCGAGCTTCAGATTGAAAAGCATTTCCCGCGGCGCGTCGGTTAACGTTTGGGCTAATTGGGCTTCGATTTTGACGACCTGACCGCCGTAACGCGCCGCCGTTTCCAGAGAGTCCCAAAGCCGCTTCTCGACCCCATCACGCAATGCGAGCCGATCCACCACGAGATCGACGGGCTCCAATGGGCGGGCAGCCAAAGCGCTCTCGTCGGAAAGTTGAAGCAACTCTGCGCCGATCTTGATCCTCGCGAACCCATCACGCGCCAACTCAGCCAGGCGCTGGCGCCGCTCCTCTTCACTCGCCGCCGCGATGGGCGCGAGCACGAGCAGCCGGGTTTGCTCCGGCAGCGCGGCCACGAGGTCGGCGATTTGATCGATGGTATACGCGGCGATCCCGGCGCCACACTGCGGGCAGCTCGGCTGGCCGATGCGGGCGAACAAGAGCCGGAGATAGTCATAGATTTCGGTAACGGTGCCGACGGTGGACCGCGCCGTATAGAAAGCGCCGGACTGCCCAATCGCAATGGCCGGAGAGAGGCCGTCGATGGCGTCCACATCCGGCTTTTCAATCTGGCGCAGGAACTGGCGCGCGTCGGTGGTGAGGGATTCGAGGTAACGCCGTTGCCCTTCGGCGTAGAGAGTGTCGAACGCTAGAGAAGATTTGCCCGACCCGGAAACGCCGGTGATGACCACCAGCTTGTCACGGGGAATTTCCAGGGCAATGTTTTTAAGATTGTGAACGCGCGCCCCGCTAACGACGATGCTGCGCGCCATGCGAAGTCCTATGAGTTTACGAGTTCCTTGAGTTTGTTTTCGACGATGGCCCTGTACTCATTGAGTTTTCCCTTCGAGGAGGCCTCGAAGCGCAAAACCAGCGCCGGCTCCGTATTCGACGCGCGAATCAGTCCCCAGCCCTCGGCAAATTTCACCCGTACGCCGTCCACGTCGACGACGTCGTAGTGCTGGCGGAAATATTCCGTCGCTTTCTGGGCGAGAGTGAACTTTATATCATCGGGACAGTCGATGCGCAGCTCCGGCGTCGAAACGCATTTGGGCAGATCATCAAGCAAGGTCGACAGCGGCCGGTCTGAGTGCGCGAGAATTTCCAGGAGCCTAAGCGATGCGTAGATCGCGTCGTCATAACCGAAATACCGCTCCTTAAAAAACATGTGGCCGCTCATCTCGCCGGCCAGGAGCGCCTGGGTCTCCTTCATCTTCGCCTTGATCAGCGAGTGGCCCGCCTTCCACATGATCGGCGTACCGTTATGCTTGGCGATGTCATCGTAAAGCCGCTGCGAGCATTTAACGTCCGCGACTACGACGGCTTTGGGATGGCGCCGCAGCACGTCACGCGCGAACAACACCAGCAACTCATCGCCCCAGAGAATATTGCCCTTTTCATCCACGGCGCCGATGCGGTCGGCGTCGCCGTCATAGGCGATACCGACGTCGGCCTGTTCTTCCCGGACTTTCTCAATCAACATCTCCAAGTTTTCCGCCACCGTAGGATCCGGATGGTGCACTGGGAATCGGCCATCGGGCGTGCAGGCGATTTCCCAGACCACACAGCCAAGTTGGCGAAACAGCGGCGGCGCCACCGGCCCGCCCACGCCGCTGCCGGCATCGACGACGACTTTGAGAGGCCGCTTGAGTTGCGGCACGTCAGATAAGAGATGTTTATGGTAAGGCGGAACGATATCGTAGCGCTCAAGCGCGCCACCGCCAGTTTCGCGGAACTGGCCAAGATCCATTTTGGCGCGAATGTCCTCAATCTGCGCCCCGTAGAGCGTGTCTTTGCCCAGGCAAATTTTGAACCCATTGTATTCGGACGGATTATGGCTCGCGGTGATTTCAATTCCGCCGTCGGCGTCGAGATGAAACAACGAAAAATAAAGCAGTGGCGTCGGACAAACACCGATGTCGTAAACATGCAGACCGGCGGCCATGAGGCCCGCGATCACCGCCTCGGCGTAACCATCCGACGTCGCCCGGCAATCGCGGCCGACGGTAACTCGCCTACCGCCTTTTTCAGCTATGGCTGTGCCGTGGACCTTGCCGAGCAGCAGCGCGAATTCCTTGTCAAAATCCTTTTCCGCTAAACCCCGTATGTCGTATTCACGAAAAATCGCCGGATTCAATCCTGCTGCACCTTTCTCCCCAGCTGCTTATTTACGCGCGCCAACCGCGCCGCCAATAAGATTGCCTCTTTCATGCTCGACGCATCCGCCTTCGCTTCGCCGGCGATATCGTAGGCCGTGCCGTGATCCACGGAGGTACGGACAAACGGCGGTCCCAGTGTCAGCGCCACACCACCGAAGAAATGATGCAGCTTCATCGGGATCAACCCTTGGTCGTGATACATGCAGACCACGGCGTCATAATCCCCCTGGGCGGCGTGATGAAACAGGCTGTCCGCCGGAAACGGGCCGCCGACTGCGATGCCTTTCATGGCCGCTGCTCTGACCGCTGGACGGATAATCTTGATTTCTTCGTCGCCGAATATTCCGTCTTCGCCGCCATGCGGATTCAAGGCCGCCACCGCGATGCGCGGGCGCCCAATGCCAAATAACTCCCTGAGACTTCGGTGGACCAGCTCGATGGTGGTCTGAATATTTTCGATGCTGAGGGCGTGGGGAACTTTGCTGAAAGATACATGGCCGGTCACTGGCACGACGCGTAGTTTCCGGCCCACCAGCATCATGCGGCACTCGCGCGTGCGGCTGAGCTCGGCGAGCAATTCGGTATGGCCGGGGTAATTATAGCCCGCGTCGATGAGAACACTCTTGCTGATCGGCGCTGTCGCGATCGCGTCAGCGAGCCCCGTCAATGCCAATTTCGCCGCAACGCTGATATAGCGAAAGGCCGCGTGTCCGCCCGCCCTGGACGGCGTTCCGGGACGCGACTCCGCTGCCTTCAGAGAGGACAGCGGGCAAACCACGAAACCGGCTTCGCCGTTGAGCCTCGGCAACAGCGGCTCTCCCTGGCGCCAACGAATGAGTTTGGGATAATTCTTGCCGCGCCGGCGCGTGCGCTCGAACACTTCCCAATCACCCAAGATCAGCGGGCGGCAGTTTCTATTGATCGCCGGGTCGGCCAGCGCTTTGAGAACGACCTCGGGCCCGATCCCCGCGGGATCGCCCATCGTCACGGCCACGATAGGTTTACGCAACGGTATCTCCCGGCGAGCGCCGGACGCTCACTGGTTTTCGCATCCCCTTCCGTAAAATAGTAAAGCAAGGGAATCAGGGTTTTTTGCTTGAGAAAGGATTTAGCGTATCGACAATTGAAGAGAAAAAGCCGCCCGACTTGTTTGAATCTGAGCCGGACGCTCCGGATCTGGATTTTTCCGCCGCTGGAGCGAGGACATCCGGGACATCATCAACGCGCTCGGTGGTAAAGAGCGGCACGCCGAAAACGCTGACGATATTTTTGTCAGCCAACGCGCCTTTAGGATCGAGTTCATCGAGCGGCGTCTCCTTGGTAGACGTAGGATAAGGGGTTTAAATAACTCAAGAACGTCCGCTCCCGCCGGTTGGTACGCGACGATCTGGCGATTAGCGAATCCATCGTACCTTCCTTAGATTCCTCGGGCCTGAAGACGACGCCGGCGAGTTTGATATCGACGCGATGCTTCCTGCGCAGATCGGTTTTAAGCCATTTCAGATAGCGCTCCTCCAGCGCTTTCGCAGAGAGATCCGCTTTGATCTTCGGCGCCACCGACGCCAGCGACTGGGCCGCGCCTCCCGACCGCGCCTCCAACTTTACAATGTGATATCCCATGGCGGTGCGAAATGGCTCGCTGACCTGCCCTACAGCGAGCTTGTCGAAGGCGGCTTCGTCAAGGCCAGCGATCAACGTGCCGCGGTTCACCCAGCCGATCTCCCCGCCGTCGCCACGGCCGGCGCCTTCGGAAAACTCCCGCGCCAGTGTGGCGAAGTCCTCTCCGGCTTCGATGCGGTCGTAAATTTCCTTCGCCTTCGCAAGTGTCGATTGGGCCACTTCCGGCGAGGCTTGTAACGACAACGAAAAAAGAATATGCCGAATTCGAGCCCGGTCCCCGGTGCGGTAATTCTTGGCGTTGAGCTGGTAATACCGCTCCACGTCCGCATCGGTGACGCTGACCCTGCTTCTCACCTGGCGCCGCACCAGCTCGTTTTTCCCTAGCTCACTTTTGACCGATTCCTTGTAGCCATCGAGAGTCATTCCCTCGCGGGCCAACGCCGATTTGAAATCGCTATCCGATAACCGGTTGTTCTTTTTGACCTCTTCTATATACTGCTCGACATCCTCGTTGGTGACCGTTATACCCGCTCCCCGAATCTCGGCATCCAGAAGCTTCTCGGTGATGAACTGCTCCAGCACATCGCCGTCGCTTTCATTGATACGGTTGAGATCTCCCGTCGGAAATTCTACTTTTAGTTTGCTTTTGGCGAATTGTTCGACATTGCGCAGCGTGTAGGGCTCGTCGTCGATAACCACAATCAACTGGTCGACAACGCGGGCCACCGAGGTTGCCGGCAAAACGACTACGACGATGAGCGAGAAGAAAAGGCTTTTGGCGATGATTTGCCCCAGCATAGGAGTCTCTCTCCGAAGGACGCAGGCGTTAATTCCGTCAATAGTTAACATATCCGCCCCTTAAATCCAAACGACTACGCCCGGTTGACGGCCCTTGGCCGGCTAATTCTTCTTGACATAGGTTGGACGATTCGGTACCGAGAGATTGCCCTGTTTCGTGAATAAGCCTTACCGCGCCT
>CAWJBB010000037.1:0-22022 GCA_963840855.1 uncultured delta proteobacterium | reverse complement strand
CTCCTCTCGGATGCCGTACTTGAGATCATGTTTGTTCATCAGATATGCATAGATAGCGATCTCGAGAACGAAGATCGCCAGCGATCCCTGTGCCGCCATGTAGTAGCCCAGAGGAAATCCTAAGAAAGAAAATTGATTTAACCAGCCGGCCCAAAGGCCCGAAATCAGATAGGTGACGACAAACCAGACAATCAGCAGGATCGTCGTCAAAGTGATGTTGTAATGCCAGTACGACTTCTTTTGCTCTTCGGTGAGATCGGCCATGAGCACCCCCTCGATGCAAAATTGCAACCTTCGCTGAGCCAACCGTCGTCTTAAGCTCTGTTCTCGATTTACGCTCGGATGCTGTTACTGATCTTCGAGCGCTGACCGAGGAATGGAACGCATTGCCCCCGGGACAGTGTGGAGAACTACCGACCGAAAGCGGGGGTCGTTGCACCCCTTTAGCAAAGGGCACGACAAAGTGTCAAGGGAATTCTTGCTTCCTGTTGACGCGGCTTGGGCGCCTGGCGTAAGGGTAAGACGCAAACATCCGCCTTAGATTAGGAGTTCAAATGAGCATGGAAAACCGCCGCTACGATTATTCACCGATTATTCGCCGGCCAAAAATAGAATGGCCCAATCATGGCCGCATCGCGCTGTGGGTGGCGCCGAACATCGAATATTTTCATTACGACATGCCGATCCGGGGCTCGGGCAGCAATCACACGCCCGACGTGCCGGGTTATACCTTGCGTGATTACGGGTCGCGTGTGGGAGTTTTCCGGATCATGGACGTGCTCGATAAGTTCGGCATCCGTGCCAGCGTGCTGTTGAATGCCGAAGTGTGCGAGCAACACCCGCCGATCATCGAGGAAGGCAACAAACGAAAATGGGAATGGCTCGGCCACGGCATGACCAACAGCGTTTCCATGCTCGACTACCCAGCGGAGGAAGAGCTTGGCATCATTCGCAGGGTCAAAGAGATCATTACCCAAGGCACGGGCAGAGCACCCAAGGGATGGCTTGGCCCCGGTCTAGGCGAAACTTCCAACACGCCGGATCACTTGGCGGCCGAGGGGTTCGAGTACGTCTGCGATTGGGGCAACGACGAGCAGCCGACGCCGATGCGCGTGAAGAGCGGGCGCATGATCGTGGTACCTTATGAACTGGGTGTGAACGATATTCGCGTCTTTATCCGCGAGAATCACACGCCGGAACAATATTATCGGATGGTCTGCGACCACTTCGACACGCTGTATAAAGACAGCGAAACCGGCGGGCGGGTGCTCTGTCTAGCCGCTTCATCCGTTCGTCATCGGCATGCCATTTCGGATAAATTATTTGGAAAAAGCGCTGGACTACATGTGCGCCCATGACGGCGTGTGGCGCACCACCGGCGGCGAAATCGCGGAGTGGTATTACAAGAATTATTATAAGGATCCGGGGAGGTTTGAGGGGTAGAAGAGCGAGTAACGTTGAGCCTGATTTACTTAGCACCCAACTCTCCCGTGAGCGTCACCGACGATCTGACTTCGATGGTGCCGGCTTCCACGGGGGTCGGCGCCGTGGCCGCGGCTTCGAACTGCGCGCCGCGGGCCAGCGGCATGGTGATCGGGCGCACGCCGCGCTCGCCTTCGTTGACCGCGAGAATTTTTATAATTTTGAGTCCAAGAGCAGTGGCCAGTTCTTCGGCCTTGGCCTTGGCTTTCTGCGCAGCCAAGCGCAGCGCTTGCAGTTGGGCGGCGTGCTCATCTTTGAGAGTGAACGCCAACCGATTGATGGCGTTGGCGCCCGATTGCATAGAGACGTCGATCAGTTGGCCGACGCCCGCGAGATTGCCGGTCTTGATGCGTAGGATATTCGTGGCGGTATAGCCCGTAATCTCCGGTTTTCCGCCTTGTGGATAGCGATAGTTGGGATTGAGCGAATAACTCGCGGTCTTGACCTCATCGCCCTTGCCGAGAAGCTTTTTCACTTCAGCCATAACGCGCGCGACTTTTTCCGCGTTTTCTTTCGCGGCGTCGGGCGCGTTGCGCGCCTGGGTGACCACGCCGATATCAATCTCCGCCAGATCCGGCTCCGCGGTAATGACCGCTTCACCGCTTGCGGTGACCGAGGGAGGTCTGGTGCTTCTCTCGTTCTGCTGCGAGAAAACGGCGGTGGGGAGCAAAAGCAATAGGGAAAATGCGGCGAACCCGGTTTTCATAGCAGATCCTTTCATTAGCATCCGATTAGACGCCTGTGATGAGACTATTGTTCACCTTCCTGCCTGTGTTTGATTACCATCGGTTGTTCCTCGATGCAGGGGCGCCCGATGTTGCGGGCGCGCGAACTTCCCCTGGTGCCCCATTCCGTGATCGATCTGCAACGGCCCAACGGAGACAGCGCCGCTTCCATCAACACGCAGTCTCAGGATAAACTCCGCCGAAGAATCTCGACTTCGTAACCACTTGAAAACGCGAGATGCTTCGCTTTGCTCATAACCATGACATCGAGGCGTTTGCGCGGATTGCGACACAGTCTGGTGTCGCAGGGGACAAAGGAGGGGGTTTGAACGATTTGTACGGCTTGAACCTGACGCAATCAGAGCTGCTCGTTGCGCGAAGCGGCGATTCCCTGCTAAGCCATTAGTGTGGAATCAACCGCGGAGTTCACTCGCAGCGCCTCGAGGTCGAGATTTTTCTACGGCTGGTACATCGTCGGGGTGGGCTTTCTCGCCAACGTCGCCTCGTCCTTCGCGCTCGCCAGTACGCTCAGCATTTTTCTCAAACCTCTGACCGCCGATCTTGGTATTTCCCGCGGGGTGTTTTCTCTGCTCCGTTCCGGCGAAGGGATCATCGGCGCTTGTCTCGCGCCGTTCATCGGCACTTTGGTGGACCGCTACGGCGGACGTTGGTTGATGGCGGGTGGTACCGCCATCGCCGGCGTCGGTTTTCTTCTCCTCAGTCAGATCGATGGATTCGCTCAGTTCGCGGCGATTCGTTTGACGCTGGTGACGCTCGGCGACTGCATGATGGGCTACATGGTCGTGAACGTGATCATCTCGCAGTGGTTCGTGCGGCAGCGGGGGCGGGCGTTGGCGTTCTCAAGCATGGGCGTCGGCTTTGCCAAGGTTTGTATGCCGATCTTGGCGGCGTGGCTGCTTGTGATCCTCGGCTGGCGCCAAACCTGGTTTGTGTTCGGTCTCACCACGATGGTTCTCTTGGTTCTTCCGGCGTTGCTCGTCATCAGACGGTCACCGGAGGACATGGGATTGCGCCCAGACGGCGTTTCTGAATCCGTCACTACCACGTCGTCTATTGCGTCGAGAAATACCGAAAACTTGGCTTCGAGACCGGATTCGGATGCCGCGTGGACCCGCGCTGACGCGGTTCGGAGCAGCGCATTCTGGTTGCTCGTGATTACCTTTGGGATTTCCAGCATGGGCGTAACGGGACTGAATTTACATGTTTATTCATATGTTACGGATCTCGGTCATTCCGCGGTGGTGGCCGCATCGGTGATGGGTGTAATAGCGTCGATGCAGCTCGCTTCACCGCTAGCGTGGGGATTTCTTGCCGAACGAATCGATGTGCGCTACGCCGCTATGCTCAGATTTGTTATTCAAGCCGTCGGCCTGGGGTTGGCGATTGCCACCGGCGATCTCTTTTGTCTCTACGCCGGCTTCTTACTTTATGGCATTGGCTTGGGTGGAAACATGGTATTGCCGGATATCCTGTGGGCAAGTTATTACGGCCGCCGCTCGCTCGGAAGAATTCGCGGCATGGGATTGTTTATATCTCATATGCTAGCCGCGGCGGGGCCGCCGTTCTTTGGCTTTCTCTTCGATGTCACTGGCGGTTATGGCCTTTCGTTCGCGATTTTTGGAGCGATATTGATACTGTCGGCGTTGCTTAGCTTGATGTTGCGGCCGCCGGGATAACTGGGAGTATTAGGGAAAGCATCATTCCAGTGTCGTGTCCGGCAATGACGATTGGGAGGCATTGCGCTAGTCCTCGAATTTCTGAGACACTATTTCAGTTTATGAACTCGCTTCTAGGGCAGCTGGTTTTTTCCGTCGGGCGTCAGCAATATTATTGGGACGACGTGATCCTATCCGCCCGGCGCTGGGGTGATTGGGCCGATTTGGAAAAGGAACTGCGCCAAGGTATCGCCTGTCTCAAGCGGCTGGATGAAGCGGAGGAGGAATTCGACCCTGAAGCGCTAGAGTCAGCGGCGAGCGATTTTCGTTACGAGCGTGATCTTCTGACAGCCGAAGAGACAGAGGCATGGCTAAATCGGTGGCATCTCAGCGCCGACTCCTGGATGGAATATCTTCAGCGCTTCATACTCCGACGGAAGTGGGCGGATCAATTGGTGGAGATCGTGGCTCGTTATCGGGTCACGAAAAAGGAGATCCACAATAGCCTCCATGCGGAGGCGATCTGCTCGGGTCATCTAGCGCGCTTCGCTCGAGCGCTCGCAGCGCGGGCATCGGCGTATGAGAAGGCCCTGGAAGCAGGATGGGTAAGGGACGAGCCCAAAAGCGCAGAAGCAACCGCCAGAATTCGCCGCCTGGAGACGAGTTACCAGCGCTTCTGCGACCACGTGGTGGATGAGCAAGGCATCAAAAATCAGGTTAACTCTCACCGCCTAGACTGGGTCCGGGTCGGTTGCCGTTATGTTTTGTTTTCTCAGGAACAAATGGCCCGCGAGGCGGCCCTTTGTGCGCGCGACGACGGCATGCAACTCGATGAGGTTGCGGCAAACGCAAGCATCGCGCTACAAAACGCGACCCTGTACTTGGACGAGGTAGAGCCGTCTCTGAGGGATCGTTTTCTGTCCGCCGAGAAAGGCGCGCTCGTAGGTCCGCTCAACTGGGACAAAGCATTCGGCCTTTTTCTAGTCGAGGATAAGATCATACCCGCAGCGGAAGATCCCGAGATCAAACAGCGCGCCCAAGAAACTTTACTTGAGAGCGCGGTAAACCGTGAAATCAACAAGCGGGTAAAATGGCATGCGCGGTTATAACGCAACGGCTGATAACCGTTCCCCGCTCTACGACCTTCCCATCCTTACGTTCCTCCCGGAGGAGGTCAGAAAACTTATCGTGGACAGCTTTGTCCCAGCCTCCTTTACTTTTGGTCAGCCCATCGTTCGGGAAGGAGAGCCGGCGGATGGGTTTTATGTGTTGGTGTCTGGTCAGGCCCGGGTAGTCAAGCAGAGAGAGAACGGCGAAGATATTTCCCTGAATTTGCTCCGCGCCGGCGACAGCTTCGGGGAGATGGGGCTGCTCGAAGAAGGCAGCCGCAACGCAACCGTGCGGGCCACCGGCGACGTTACCATACTCAAGCTCGACCGATCGGTTTTTCAGGCGCTCATCCGCGTCCAGCCGGCGATCCGCCATTACTTCGAACTCCAGATCAAGCACCGTCACTTGCACAACTTCTTCCGTCTCTATTCTCCGTTTGCACGGCTGCCTGCGGATCAGTTAAAAACCCTGCTCACGGAATTCCGAGCCATCTTTTTCACCCCCGGAGAGCTGGTGATCCGTCAAGGTGACGAGCCGGGGCCGATGTACATAGTCGAGGAGGGGCGGCTCAGAACCTTCACGGTAGAGAACGGGCGCAGGCATTATCTGGCCTATCTGCGAAAGGGCGATTTTTTTGGCGAGTTGTCCGTCTTTAAGGGGGAACTCCGCAGCGCCAACGTCGAGGCGATGTCACCATGCAAGCTCCTTGAGCTGGCCCCGGCGACGTTCGAAAAATTGCTCAAAAATTGTCCCGCCTTCAAAACCCAGATCAAAGAAAGGATCGAGCAGTACGATTATAAAAAAGTGGCCCGTGTGCCTCTGGACTTTGCCCAGGAAGCCCTGCCCGCCGACGTCCAGGTGCACGAAAAAGTCGGCTCTGACCAGGTGGACCATGCGGAGGTGAAGGAAGATGCAGAGCTGGGACCGTTCGCCTCGCCACAAGGTTATTTTATCAAGAAGGCGAAACGCATTCGGCGCTTCCCCTTGGTGCGCCAGATCGACGAGATAGACTGCGGCGCTGCTTGCCTGGCGATGGTTTGCCGCTATTTCGGCCGGTCTGTCAGCCTTGCTCGGATTCGCCGGCTTGTCCACACGAGCCTCGACGGCACGAGCCTCAGGGCCCTGTGCCACGCCGCGGAAGACCTCGGGCTGGCGGCCCGATCGGTCAAAACCTCACACCAAAGGCTCGGGCAGATGCCTTTGCCGGCAATCGTTCATTGGGAGGGTAACCACTGGCTTATCCTCTACGACGTCGATGAAAAGCAGGTGCTCATCGCTGACCCGGCCGTCGGATTGAGAAGGCTTGGCCGCGAAGAGTTCGAAAAAAAATGGAGCGGCTATGCGGCGCTCTTCGATTATACCGAAGCGTTTGAAAATGCGCCGGAGGGAAAAGCCAACCTGAGCTGGCTCTGGCCGTTTTTCCGTCCCTTTACAGGATCGATAATCAAGGCGCTGGCGCTCTCGATCATCTTGGGCGCCCTTCAAATGGTTCTTCCCGTCTTCACTCAAGTGGTCGTCGATACGGTGCTCGTGCATCAGGAACTGAACCTGCTTCGGGCCCTGATCCTTTCGATGGTGGCGGTCCTGCTTGTGATGGTTGTCTCGATGGTGGTGCAGCGTTACCTGCTCAGTTTTGCGGCGGTGCGCATTGACGCCGGAGCGCTCGATTTCCTCGTGCGCAAGCTCTTGGCTCTGCCGATGAGCTATTTCAACTCCCGCCGGACTGGAGACCTCCAGCGCCGCCTGGAGGGCATCCGGCGCGTGCGCGAGTTTGTTGTGCAGCACGCCGTCAGCGGCCTTACGGCGCTTTGCCAGGTGGCCGCAGCCGTCGCGCTCATGTTTGTCTACAGCCCCGTTTTGGCGCTGGTCTTTCTCGCCACGGCGCCGCTCTTTGCCTTGCTCATGTATTTTTCCTCGCGCTGGCTCCGCCCGATCTTTGACGACCTGGAGGAGGGACTCGGCAAATATCACTCCAATCAAATCGACGCCATCAAAGGGATTGAGACCGTCAAAGTCTCCGGTGGCGAGGGCGCGTTCCGGAAGGCGTTGCTCAATCAGTTCCATGGCATGGCCCATCGCCAGTTTACCGCCGACTTCACGGTCATGTGCTACGAAGGGGCCATCCAGTCCGTCACTTTTCTCTCGTTGGTGCTTTTCCTCTGGGTTGGCGCCGGCGAGGTGATGAAAGGGGCACTGACGATCGGCGGACTGGTGGCCTTTAACTCCCTGGTTGCTCTGGCAAACGCGCCGATTGTGCTGCTCTTGAACCTTTGGGACAATCTCCACTACTCCTCGGTGCTGCTCAATCGACTGCAGGATATCTTTGAGCAAGAGCCCGAGCAGGGCACAGACCACTCCCGTCTTCTGCCCGTGCCGAGCCTTGAAGGAAGGATTCGCCTTCACAACGTAGGGTTCCGCTACGGCGGTCCGGAGTCCCCGCCGATTATCGAGCGGATCGAGTTGGAAGTGCCGCCGGGGAAAATCGTGGCGATTGTCGGCCGCAGCGGCTCGGGAAAAACCACCCTCGTGAAATGTCTCGCCGGTTTGCTCGAGCCCACGGAGGGAACCATTTTTTATGATGGCGTTGATCTGAAGACCCTGAGCTACCGCCAGCTCCGCCGTCAGGTGGGCTTTGTGCTGCAGGAAAATTATCGTCTTTGCCGATACCATCTCCCGCAACATCGCATTTGGCGACGATGAGCCCGATATGGATCGCGTTATCTGGTCGGCGCGCATGGCCAACGCCCACGAATTTATCGAGCGGCTACCGCTCGGCTATGAAACGCCAGTGGGCGAGACCGGTCTCGCCATCTCCGGCGGGCAGCGCCAGCGCATCGTGATCGCCCGGGCGCTTTACCGCCAGCCACCGGTGCTGATATTCGATGAAGCCACGAGCAACCTGGACACCGAATCGGAAGGTGCGATCCAGCAGAACATGACGCAATTCTTTGAAGGGCGCACCTGTTTTGTCATTGCGCATCGCTTGAGCACGATCCGCGATGCCGATCTCATCGTGGTTTTGGAGAAGGGAAGAATTGTCGAGCAGGGCACGCACGACGACCTGATGAAAGTCCAGGGCCTCTATTATTATCTCGCGAGCCAGCAATTGGGATCGTGAGTGGAAGGTTAACCCTATGCTTGAAATTTGGATTGCGGCATCGGAAAAGAATATCTCACGCAAAGGCGCAAAGGTGACGGGCTGAGGCCGTCATCCCGAGCGGATGCGAGGGATCTAAGAAAGATTTCTCCCGGAGTTTATCCTGAGCTTGCCGAAGGGGTCGCAATGACACCGCAGGGCCATTGCGTCTTGGCGACTTGGCGGGAGATAAATCCGATTCCGGTAGAAGGCTATCTCGCGCAAAGGCGCAATTAGGCACCAAGGTAAGAATCCAAATATGGCGGAAGATACCCCTCCCTTTTTAGATCCAACGCCGCCCCATTGGGCGGCCAACGGCCTCGCCTACCTGGTGATCGCCGTCGTCGCGATCGCGACCGTGGCCGCGGTGGTGGTGCAGGTGCCGGAGACGGTCTCCAGCCCCTTTGTCCTGGCGCCATGCTCGGGCAGCCTCCTGCGTCAGCACGTAAAAGCGTTGGAAGCGTTAGTCAATGAAGGCGACTTGCCGTCCGAGCTTGCTTGCCCCGGAGCGAAGCTCCAGGCTGTTCTTACCGTGCCTCAATCGGGGACCGCGCGCGTCCGTCCCGGTCGAGGGGTCAAGCTCCTCTACGATGCTTTTCCCTACGGTCGCTACGGGATCCGGTACGGCACAGTGCGGTGGGTGAGCCCGGCCAGCGTCGACGCAGAAACCACCCCCGGCTTTCACGCGTTTGCCGATATCGAGGATGAGGCGATCATGGTCGATGGCCAACCTCTGCCCCTGCGCGCCGGAATGCGCGGCACCGCAAAGATCGTTCTCGGCAAACGGTCCCTCATCTCCTACGCTTTCGAGCCGCTACGCCAGTTGAAAGAGAGCTTTGCCGAGCCGCCGCAACGGGCGGCTAGAGAAAAACCGTCATGACGCCCGACCCGCAGTTGAACTCAACCGCCGACCCGACGAGCGCGACACTGGACGATTTTCACAGCGCCGATGCGCCGATGCTGCGCTGTCTTGAACTTGCCCGGGTTGCGGCCGAGACTGAGCTGCCGATTCTCATCCTGGGCGAGTCCGGTGCCGGCAAGACCCTCCTTGCCCGGGCAATCCATAATTCTTCGACTAGACAGAAGGGTCCTTTCATCGCGTTTAACGCCGCCGCCTTGAGTGACACGCTTTTGGACAGCCAACTTTTCGGCCATGAAAGGGGTGCCTTTACCGGGGCGCAAAAAACCGTCAAGGGAAAATTCGAGCTGGCGCATAATGGGACCCTGTTCATCGACGAGATCGCTGACATGAGTTCTCCAGCCCAGTCGAAGATTCTGCGCGCTGTGGAGTACGGTGAATTTGAACGATTGGGCTCCGACAGCCTCAGAAAAGCCGACGTGCGTCTTATCTCCGCCACTCATCTGTCGCTGCATCAACTCATCGGCGCCGGTCGCTTTCGCAGGGATCTCTTCTATCGCATAAGCGGCATCACCGTAACCATTCCCGCACTGAGAGAGCGTCCGCGCGACCTTCCGCTGCTGATCGCCACCGAAATCGCCGCCGCGAGCCGGCGGCTAGGAAAGCAAATCAAGGGCCTGGACTCTGTAGCCTCCGAGCGCCTCATCGCCTATTCCTGGCCCGGCAATCTGAGAGAGTTGAGCCGGGTGATTCATACCGCCGTGGCTCTGACCCGAACGGAGATCATTCCCGCGGAAGCCCTGCTAACACAGGAATCTTTCTCCACATTTACCCTCGACCAAGCCGAGACTTTGTCTCCTACCGCTCTCGCCGCCGGGAAGGACGAGAATCACCACTCTCTGCAGGCGGTCGAGCGGCAGCATATCCTGCGGATCCTCGAGCAGGTCGGTGGCAACAAGCGCAGGGCGGCCAAAACCCTCGGCATCTCACGCTCGACTTTGGACCGCAAGCTGGTCTAGCCGCAGGCGCGTCACAATAATACTCTGGTCTCATAATAAGGCTGGTATGGTCTTGAAATGAGACCATACAATCGGCGCCCGGGTTTCATCGAGGTGCCCAATCGCGAAAAAAATCAACGGGTTGGAAAAACACTGATCTTCGGCACGCCGCTTGCGGTGAGAACCGGAGCGGAAACAAGAATCTGGAATCGAGTAACCAACGCGTCATCAAGCCGGAGATCAGAATTGAACGCGCGGTCGCCCTCCTGGATCTGAGGTGGCGACAGGCCTAGCCGGCAGAGGGGCAACCAAAAAGGACAGGCAAATGCAAACGACGATGAGGAGACACCGTCCGTGACAGACGAACAACGACAGCTTATCCATCAGTCTGCGAACCGTCTGCGGAGCCGGCTGATGTTTATCATGCTTTGCTCCCATACGTTGAAGCTGGATCTTCATGATGTTTTGACCCAAGACAATGAGCGGGAGTTTCAGCAGATGGACCGCGTTCTCGAAGAGACCAAAGCGATTTTGAACACCCTGCTCAGACAATTAGAACCCGAGCCGAAAACCGCAGACGCCCCGAAGGATGATTGCGCGCAGCTCACCGGCTGCCGGGCTGAACCGGGTGACGCCGCGGGAGAGCTTCCGGCGCGCAGCCCCGGGAACGGTGTGGGGTCGGAGGGGATTTAACCATAGAGAACCGTCTTAGAAAGGATTCATCTAGATGCATACGACACTGAGCGAAACAAGATTCAACGCCGTTCACGTACAAGGGCTCGGTACGAAGGAACAAACGCGAGCAACACCTTCGAAGGGCGTCTTTGAGGCCTCGGCTCTCATTGGTCTCGCGCACTTGATCCACCAGATCAGCAACCCCATCCAGGTGGTTTCTGGCGCCGCGGGCCTCATGGATCAAGAGTTGCCCAAGGCCAACGGCCGTCCTGATCCCTTCTTGGGCCAGGTGTTCCGACAACTAAAGGGAGGAGTTGATCAATTGATCGCACTAGTCAGCGGGCTGCGGTCCCAGCTGGATGGCCTCTGGCTCACCGACCCTGATTTCGATTCAGTAGACTTGAATTCGCTCATTGACGATATTCTTCAAAGTGAAGCGGTGCGCTTCGACGCCAGCGGAATTCGCGTTCGGAAGCATATCGCCGCCAACCTGCCGCCGATCCAAGCCAATGAAAAACTGCTCAAACAGGCCTTGGTCAATCTTTTCAGGAACGCCGCGGATGCGATGCCCGAAGGCGGGTTTTTGAGCGTTAAATCCGGCGTCAATGAACGCTCGGTGTTTTTCGAACTGGCCGACACCGGCGGCGGGATTCCGCCCGACTTAGATGTTTTTCAGGCTTTTGCCACAACGAAGTCCGGGGCAATAGGCCTCGGGTTAACGATAACCCGGCATATCGTCGAATCCCATGACGGAACGATTACCTATGGGAGCCAGCCAGGCGAGGGAACAACCTTTTGTCTCACGTTCCCCTGGGCGCCCGAAGCAAGAAAAGTGTCCGTTTAGAGCTCAAGACGGACACTACGGTCATAGAGCGAGGGGCAAAAAGCGATCAGCCGTCAGCGGTCGGTAAGTTAAGGCTGAGAGCCCATCGCCCGGAGCTAGTTAGAGCTTAGTCTCTGAGATCAAAAGTGCAAAAAGCAAAGGGCGAGAAACGGAAAAAGAGAACGAGCGGCATCGTTTTGCTTAAAGACCTGGCGCCGCGAAAAGACGTGAAGGGCGGTGCGGGCAAGATCGTCTTCGGCACGGGCGCAGATCCTTTTTTTACGGAAGAAGGAGAGAAGAAGCCTAGTAAAAAATGACAGAAGCAACGAACCTGGCGCGCTAAAGGTGCAGCCAAAGCCATAAGACGCACGAGAAAATTTGCGCAAGCCACGATAACTCTCATATAGCAACCGCGCAATCCCATCACTCCAGAACTCCAATTCCCTTTCGTTGGTAGTGGTTCAGTCTCAGAAACTTGTAGTGGCAGGCCCCGTGCCTGCCGAATCAGGGCGACCACAGGGGGTCGCCCCAATTGATTCGTCTATTGAATCAAACTGGACCACTACCCTCTCGTTCGGCGACTTGACAGACCGAGGCGGGTCTCCTATAGGTGCGGTCAGTTCAAGGAGAAAGGATTTGAGCATGATCATCGATATTCACAACCACATCGTCGCCGGCGAGCAGCTTCAGACCTTTCAGGCGGGTTTGATCAACAGCGCCGGGTTTCATCGCCCACAGGGCACCGTAGTTACGGAGAAACATATTCAAGAGGCCAAGTGGCGCGGCCACAAGCATTCGGAAGTTCTCGACGAAGTCGGGACCGATTTCGCGTTTATCTCGCCGCGGCCCTACACGATGATGCACTCAGCCAAACCTGAGAAGATCGTGCACTGGTATTGCAAGGCGGTGAACGACGCGCTGGCGCTGCAAGTAAAAATGGAACCGAAGAAGTTTCGCGCCATCGGCGGCTTGCCGCAAAATGCCGGCGTGCCAGTGACGAACAGCTTCGACGAGATCGACCGCTGCGTCAAGGATCTCGGCTTCGTCGGCATCATGATCAACCCCGATCCGGGCGAGGGCGACGGCCAGACACCGGCCATGGGCAACGAGTATTGGTACCCGCTTTACGAAAAGATGGTGAAGATGGACATACCGGGACTGCTGCATGCGGCGAGCTGCAAGAATCCGCGGGAATCGTTCCACGGCCACTTTATCACCGAGGAAAGCATCGCGATCTTGTCGCTGGTGGATTCCAGCGTGTTTAAAGACTTTCCCAGCTTAAAGCTTATTATTTCCCACGGCGGGGGTTCGGTGCCCTATCAAGTCGGCCGCTGGCGCTCGCAATTAAGGGGTCCTAATGACACGGAGACCTTCGACGAGCGGCTGAAACAGCTTTACTTCGACACCGCGCTTTACAACGTCGAGTCGTTAAAGCTCCTGTTCAGGATCGTCGGCGCTGAACGTTGCCTGTTCGGCACCGAGCGCCCCGGCGCCGGTTCGAAAACCGATCCGCGCACCGGCAAGTGGTACGACGACGTGCGCCCCAATATCGAAAGCATCCCTTGGCTCACGACCGGAGACAAGGCAAAGATATTCGAAAAGAACGCGCTAGAGGTGTTTTCACGGTTCAAACAATAAAAGAATGGGTTGGTGAAGTATTGGAGTAATGGACTAGTGGGGTTTCGGATAACCCATCGCTCCAACACTCCAGTACTCCAGCTCTCCAATCTTAAGTGCCGTCCCCGCCTGATTGCAAATCGCGCGCTTTCCATTCGCTTTTAGTGCTTCGGTCATGAAAAAAACTCCGGCGCTCGAGCTGCTTGACGTTTCTTATGCTGCCAATGGCCAGCGGATTCTCCATTCCATCAACTGGACCGTACTGCCGGGTGAGCACTGGGCGATTCTGGGGCCCAACGGCTCGGGAAAGACAACGCTTGTCAAACTAGCCTGCGGTTACCTCTGGCCCAATGCGGGCGGTGAGATACGCCGGCGGGGCAAGGTTCTGGCGAACCTTCGCGAACTAAGAAAAAGCATCGGTTGGGTGACGTCGAGCCTCGCGCCGGAAATCCCGGCGAACGAGAAGGTTTTGCGCACAGTGGTATCCGGAAAGTTTGCGCAGATTGGCTTGATGGAAGCCTTCGGTGGCAGCGCGACGAAAGGCGATTATCGTGTCGCCGCCAAGTTGCTTGATCAGATGGGCTGCGGCCAATTGCGCGAACGAGCGTTCGGAGTTCTCTCTCAAGGCGAACAGCAGAAGGTGTTGATCGCCCGCGCGCGCATGACCAGGCCCTATCTCATCGTGCTCGACGAACCTTGCGCCGGCATGGATCCCGGCGCGCGGGAAAAATTTCTGGCGTCTTTGAAAACTCTGGGCCGCCAGAAAAGAATTCCTTCCCTCATCTACGTCACGCACCATATCGAGGAAATCCTGCCGTTGTTCAAAAAAACGCTGGTATTGCACCACGGCAAGATGCTCTACGCCGGGACCACGAGCGCCGTGCTCAAAGGCGATGTCCTGGAAAAGCTATACGGCGTCTCATTCACAATCATCAGAAAGAAGGGCCGCTATTGGCCGATGGCCGAATAGTGCGAGTTCAAGGTTCAAGGTAGAAAGAGTGCAGGGGGCGTACCACCGCATTGACCTTGAACGTTGAACTTTGAACGCGAAAGGTCGCGACTTTTCCCTCGGCTGACATTATCTAGTGAGCTATGAAATATGCAGGTTGGAAGATAGAGTCTAGTGTTCGCCGACGCCGATGCGGCCGACGAAGGGAAGTTTGAGCGCGGGTTTGTAAAAATCGATGCCGAAATTCAAACCGAGCAGATTCAGCTCGACGCCTTCCTCCCGCGCCAAAGTAATGCCGAGCACACCCAGCATCGATACTTGGTAGCCGGTCCCGCTCGGAGCGCGGTCGATGATCGAGCCGTTGATTGGGTAGTCTTTGCCGATCGCCGTGGAGGGAAGATCCATGCGCAGCTCCGGCACCTGTTTGCCGATATAAGCGACAAAGGTATTGCTGTTTGGGCCCGGCCAAACCATGTATTCGTTGGGATAGGGGTAATTGGCCACGGCTTCGATGATCTTGGGAATCGCGCGCGCCGCGGCTTGGCCGCGCAGTTCGGCGATAACCGATGGTTCATTGCCGAACCAGCGGCCATCCGGGGTGCCCGGAGCCGAAACCATGGCGGGAAGATCGCGATAGACGCGCCAGCCGATGACCTGATGCACGGTGTATGTCTCGGCGTTTTCCGGTTTCGTCGCGACCCAGGAGTGCACAGCGAATATGCCGCGCCAGTTGAGCGCCCGCGCAGTGTAAACCTGCACCACGGCTTCCGGCGTGTTTTCGGCGGGTGGCGCGATACCGGCGCTGGAGCGGTCAGCCCGGCGAAAGTCACGGCCTAACTGAGCCTGACCGGTAACGACCATGAACACCGGCAGAGCCGCGAGAAAGAGCAAAAAGAAAAGTAATATGCGAACAAGCATCGTCGCTCGAAGTGGAAGAAGTATAGCCTATGGATATGACTGATACCAGAGTGGCATCGCCGTAGTTGATTGTCGCGCCGCTTCGAGTGATGATGCAACGGTGATCACCGTCAGCCCGGCTGTTGCGCTGCGCGAGGCGCATGGGGCGGGTTTTATTTTTTCTATTATTGATCAATATCCGGGCGACGCGCACCGTGCCGCCGCTCGCTAACTCGGTGATGAAAGTGGGGTTCTAAGACATGGCGCGGGTCTTTCGCATCGGACACGGCTTCGACGTCCACCGCCTTGTGCGCGGGCGCAAGCTGATCTTGGCGGGGCTCGAGATTCCCTATAGCAAGGGTCTGTCTGGCCACTCGGATGCCGACGTCGTGCTGCACGCGATTATCAACGCGCTTCTCGGCGCCATGGGGGAAGGAGATATCGGCGCGCATTTCCCCGACACGGACGCGCGTTACAAAGGTATCGCCAGCGGCAAGTTGCTGGACCGGGTGCTCCAGATCACGCGCCGTAAACGCTTCAAACTGGTCAACCTGGATGTGACGCTGTTGGCGCAACAACCTAAAGTCGCGCGCCACTATGCGACGATGCGCAAAAACGTGGCGCGTTGCTTAAAAGTGGGCGAAAACAGGATCAATATCAAAGCGACCACCACCGAAAAACTTGGCTGGGTTGGACAAGGCAAGGGCATGGCGGCAACGGCGGTGGTTTTATTGTGCCGATAGGGCTCCGGTGGCGGCGGATTTGTTGACAAGCATGCAATTCTATACTAATCAATTTTTCTAATCTTTGGTGGAACCTGATCCTCCCAATCTAGCGCCCGAAGCGCGCGAACAAGAGATCGAAAGGTTAGCTCAAGAGCTTGGCCGTCTGATCCAGGGCGCCGACCCAGAGCGACGTGAAGACCTCAAGGAGCTGGCGTTCGCACTGATTCGCGAGGAGTTCGTTTATGTAGGCGAGGGCGATTCTCAGAAAAAGGGATCGGCTCCCGCTCCATTCAATCCACTGGGTACGGGAGTCTTGATATTTTGTTTAGGAGCCGGCTTGTCATTTGTTTTCGGTCCGATTGGGTTAGTTCTAATGTTGGGCGGATTGATCTTTATCGTTTGGGGCGCTTTGATTAGCTGGATCAAGGGATAACCGAGCATGGCAGAAAAGGAAAAACGAGGCATCTGGTCGCGTAGAGACTTCTTTACTCGCATGGGTTGGGGAGGGGTCGGAATCTTCGGCGGGTTGGGTCTCCTTGGATTTCTCCGGTCGGCGTTTCCACGGGTACTTTTCCAGCCGCCGTCAACGTTCAAAGCCGGGCTCATTTCCGACTACGCCATTGGCGAAGTCAGCGAAAAATACAAACAAGACCAGCGGGTCTGGATCATCCGCGAGGAAGCCGGCGTCTACGCTATTTTCGCCAAGTGCACCCATTTGGGATGCACGCCACGCTGGCTTACCACTGAGAACAAGTTTAAATGTCCCTGCCACGGTAGCGGCTTCTTTAAATCCGGCTTGAACTTCGAGGGGCCGGCGCCGCGGCCGCTTGACCGCTTCAAAATCGCCGTTGGCGAAGATGGGCAACTGGTCGTCGACAAAGGACAAGTCTTCAAGATGAATCCCAACGCCGAGCCCGACGAGCAACACCCCGAAAGCATTTTGAAAGCCTAACGAAAGACTGTTTATGGCAAATAAGGTCCTAGAGAAAATCAAAAGCGATATCGTCGAGAGTCAGGTCTGGAAAGCGATCTTTCGTCACGGCTACGATGACACGCCGCGCAACCGCGTCATGATGGTGACCGCGAATGTTTTCCTCCACCTCCACCCCGCCAAAGTCCGGCGCCACGCGGTGCGCATGCGCTTTACCTGGTGCATGGGCGGGCTCACGTTTCTGATGTTTTTAGTCACCGTTGTGACCGGTGTTTACTTGATGTTTTACTACCGGCCAGTGGCGGAGTACGCCTACGCGGATATGAAATATCTCGAGTTCGACATGCCCTTCGGCATGCTCATGCGCAACATGCACCGCTGGGCGGCCCATGCCATGGTCGTGTTCGTGTGGCTGCATATGTTCCGCGTGTTTCTGACCGGCTCGTACAAGCCGCCGCGGGAATTTAACTGGATCGTCGGCGTGTTGTTGCTGGTGCTGACCTTGCTCTTGAGCTTTACGGGTTACCTCTTGCCCTGGGACCAGCTCGCCATCTGGGCCGTCACCGTCGGTTCCAACATGGCGCGCGCCACGCCGCTTTTGGGTTATGAAGGTCCGTTCGCCGATTTCGTCGGCGCCAACCCGATCTATGACGCCCGCGCGTTCCTGTTCGGCGGCGGCGAAATCGGGCCGCATACGCTGCTCAGGTTCTACATTCTGCACTGTATTTTCATACCGCTAGTCGCAAGCATTCTCATGGCGGTGCACTTCTGGCGCATCCGCAGAGACGGCTTCTCGGGGCCGTCCCTCTAGTTGAATCGAAAACGAGGCAATAAGATGGCAGAGGCAACCCGCGAAAGAAAGTTACCCGTCGACGACAAAGTTCACACCTGGCCCCATTTAGTGCGCGGCGAGTTTCTGGTCGCGCTGTTCGTAACCGTGGTTCTGACCCTCTGGTCGATCACCATCGACGCGCCGCTCGAAGAGCCGGCCAATCCGACGCGGACGCCCAATCCCTCCAAGGCGCCTTGGTACTTTCTCGGCCTGCAAGAAATGCTCGTCTACTTCGACCCGTGGCACGCGGGTGTCGTCTTGCCGAGCCTGATCATCGTCGGCCTGATGGTGATTCCATTCATCGATACCAATCCCAAAGGCAACGGCTATTACTGCTTTAAGGAGAGGAAATACGAAATCCTCACTTTCGTTTTGGGCTTTCATATTCTCTGGGTAACGATGATTATCATCGGGACTTTTTTCCGCGGCCCCGGCTGGAACTTGTTCTGGCCATGGCAGCGTTGGGACCCCCATAAAGTGGTCGCGCTGACCAACGTGGATTTGCCGTATCTATTTGGCCTGAGAGACTACTGGTTGTCAGCGGCTTTCGGCTTGTTCGTAATCGTCCTGTACTTTGTCGCTGGGGTGGCGGCGTTTTATCTGTGGGTGCTAAAGGTCAAGGGCAGGGAGTTTCTCGAGAGATGGGGCATGGTGCGCTTTACGATCACCGCCGCATTGTTCGTCTTGATGCTGTCGCTTCCCGCCAAGATGTTTTTGCGACTTGTGTTCAACGTAAAATATATCTTAGTGACCCCCTGGATCAACGTCTGATGTTTTACCTGGCTAAGATCCTCCAAGGGCTGGGCTTGGCCGACGTGGGTTATGCCCTGTTCGCCGGCATCGCGGAAAAGTCTTCGATGGCGGAAGAGATCGTGCTGACCTTGATTGGGCTCGGGGTTTTTTCTTTGGGCCGCGCGCTGGAGCGCAAGGCCGCATAAGGGAGTCGGGATGGCGGAACGAGGAATCGACGAGAAGGAAGAGAAAAAATCCTATGGCAGCATCTTCCTTATCGGCAGCGCCTTATTAGTGGTTATGTCGATATGGGCCTTTTGGGACGACAATATTACCCGTCGTCCGTGGAAAGGAATCCAATATCGCTTTTACCGGCTCGATTACCAGAAGGCCCATGCGGCTTACGACGAGGAGCAGAAGAAGCTTCAGGCCGACGCCAACTACCAGGCTCTCTCCAAGAAACTCGAGGAAGCGAAGTCGAGTTTGGAGAAGGGCGAGTTGGCAAAAAAACTCGCAGTTCTCAAGTCGCAGGAAGACGATGCCTCGGTTCGCTTTAATGAAATCGACCAGGAAATCAAGTTTATCAAGAGCGAGATGGAAGAGCTTTGGTACGAGTATGACCACGCCGTCCAGCAGCAGCGAAATCCAAAGCCCTACCTAGATCAGATCCGTGAGCTGGAAAAGGAACAAGCCAAGCTCGATCCGGTGCTCGAGGCCGCGCGCAAGAAACGCGACGCGCTGAGAGAGGAAATCAAAAAAATCAATTCCAGCACCAAGGAAGTCGAAAACGAAATGGCCAAGCTCACCGCCGAGCGCGACAAGTGGCAGCGGGTGATGGCCAACGTGACGCTCAAGCTCGGCCCCGTTACTTTTTACAAGGTACCCAAGATTCAGCAGGTGTCGATGGATGAATTCGACCGCAATCGTTTCGACCAGCCCGTCGCGCGCGTGGATCGCTGCCAGACCTGCCACCTGGCGATCAACCGGGCGGGGTTCGAAGACCAGCCGAATCCCTTCAAAACCCATCCGCGCCGCGAAGTTTATCTCGCCGACAACGCCCATGCGCCGGAAAAACTTGGCTGTACGGGTTGCCATGAAGGGCAAGGCGTGGCGGTCAACAGCGCCAAACAGGCGCATGGTGAAGTGCATCTGTGGGAGTTTCCGCTGCTCCGGGGAGCGAAATCCCAGTCGAGCTGCACGTCATGTCACCTGGACGCGCAAAAGTTTGAAGAGTACGCGCCATTGCTCACCGAAGGCCAGCGGCTTTTCGAACAGATCGGTTGCACTGGCTGCCATCTCGTAAAGGGTTACGAAAATATCCCCAAAATTGCCCCGAGCTTGCGCAAGATCAGCGCGAAGGCTGATCCTAGCTGGATGGTGCGCTGGATCGAAAACCCGCATAAATTTCGCCCGCGCACGCGCATGCCTAATTTCGAACTCAAGCCAGAAGACGCCGTCGCCATCGCGGCGTATCGTCTGGTCCTCGGCTAAGGAAGAGGGCGATAAGTGGTTGCAAGAGCATGCGCTGCCGGCCGGATTTCGCGAAGGGGACGCCAGTCTGGCGGCGCGCGGCAAAACGCTCGTTGAGACCATCGGCTGCAAGGGCTGCCACGGCTTCGCCGACGGGGAATTCAGCACGCCCCTGGGCAAGGGGAAGGATCTTGTTCCCAATCTCAAAGACATCTCGGCCAAGACCGGCGCTCAGTGGATTTACCATTGGATCAGGAACCCGCGTGACTATCAGCCGGATACGAAAATGCCCAGCTTGCGCCTGACCGACGACGAAGCGCTGGCGATTACAACCTACCTGACGACGCTGGGTTCGAAGGGCGAGGAGATCACGGGGATCCAAGAAAAACTTGCCGATCCGGAGAATATCAAGCGCGGCGAGTCCCTGGTGCGCAAATTGGGCTGCTTCGGTTGCCACGATATCAAGGGAATGGAAAAGGAATCGCGCATCGGCGCTGAGCTGACGACCTTCGGTTCCAAGACCGTGGAAGAGCTGGCGTTCGGCAACCGCACGGACATCGCTCATACCTGGGATGACTGGACGTACCACAAGCTCAAGACGCCGCGGGGTTACGCCACGGAGCGTGTTGAACAGTTGATGCCGCAGTTCGACCTGGCGGACGAGGATATCAAGGCGCTCAGAATTTTGCTGGGCGGATTCCGGGAGCGAAAAGTCGGCCACCGCTATCTTGCGGATCAGGGGCTCAGAGTCCAACAGGTGGTCGAAGGACGCCGGCTCATGCAGCAGTATAATTGCGTCGGCTGCCATGAGATCGAGAAGCGCGGCGGCTTCGTAAAAAAATACTACGAGAATCCCGCGGCGGCGCCGCCGCCTTTGAACGGCGAGGGCGAAAAGGTACAATCGAACTGGTTCTACGATTTTTTGAAAGCGCCGATTCCGCTACGGCCCTGGCTGCAAATTCGCATGCCGACCTTCGGTTTTTCCGACGAGCATGCGACGCAGCTGGTCAATTATTTCAACGGCCTTTCAAAGGTGGAACAGCCCTTTGTTTATATCGACGATAAAGCGATGTCGCCGGAAAATCTCGAGGCTGCTCGTCAATTGACGTCGCCGGAATATTTCAATTGCTTCAGTTGTCACGTGCAGGGTGGTAAGAATCCGGAAGGACCACCGGAAGGCTGGGCGCCGGATCTCGCCATGGCGCGCCAGCGGCTCAACCCCAACTGGATCTTGAAGTGGTTGAAAGACCCGCAAAAAATTCAGCCGGGCACCAAGATGCCGTCGTTCTATCCGGGCGGCCCGGACAATATTTTGGGCGGCAAGGATGACCGGCAGATCGAAGCGCTGCGGGACTATCTGTTAACGCTGGGCCGAGCGACGCCCGCCGTGGCTGCTGCAGTGGCAGCGAATACGGCCAAGGCCAAGCCAGCGAAGCGGTGAATATTACCTTGCTTCAAAGCGTCCAACCATTAACCATAGGATTAAGGAGGATTGTATGAATACGATGCGTTCGTTATTTGTCGCTGCGGCTATCTTGACCTTGCCGGCAAGCGGCATGGCGCAATATCAAGGCGGCGCCGTCAGTGACGGTGGGTCGATCTCCGGAACGGTCAAGTTCAAAGGCACCGCCCCGGCGCCGAAAAAACTCGATGTTGGAAAAGATAAAGAGGTATGCGACAAGACGCCCAAGCTAGACCAGTCTTTAGTGGTGAACAACGGCAATCTAGCCAACGCCGTCATTACGATTACCGATATTAAAAAAGGCAAAGCGGTTGAGGCCAAAAAGGTCACCTTGGACCAGCACGGCTGCGAGTATAAACCGCACGTGGTGGCTCTTCCCGCAGGCAGCACCTTGGAGATCTTGAATCCGGACGGGATTTTGCACAACATTCATTCCTATAGCAAAGTCAACAGCGCTTTTAACATAGCACAGCCGAAATTCAAAAAATCACTGGAACAAAAGATCGAAAAGCCCGAGACCTTCGAGGTCAAATGCGACGTGCATGGCTGGATGTCCGGGTGGATCGTAGCCACGGCAAATCCATACTTCGCGGTGACCGACAATTCAGGTAATTTTAAATTGACCGACGTGCCCGCAGGCTCATATACCGTTGAAGTTTGGCACGAAAAGCTCGGCAAAAGCACCCAGAAGGTTACCGTGAAAGCCAAGGACGACGCCAAGGCTAATTTCGAGTTGGCCGGCAAATAAGAATATTCACTGCGTACGAAAGCACGGCACTGGGAACTCCGGTGCCGTGCTTTTTTTGTCGAAAAGTTTGTTACAAAGTTAGAACATCAGCGCGCTTTCGCGGATTGCGACACATGGGCGCGAGGGTCAACCCGGAATGACGATTGAATTATGTAACGAACTTCAGAGTCACCAA
>CAWJBB010000036.1:0-44374 GCA_963840855.1 uncultured delta proteobacterium | reverse complement strand
CGCCCTTTTGCGTCTTGGCGACGGCAAGCCGCAGGGCCTCGGGCCAGTGAACTCTGACATTAGCAATATTCAAGCAAAGCTTTCCTAGTTGCTTTTCTTCCTTGCGGCTGTAGAAACTTCTACATGGCAAGCTATCGGATCGATGTCACGGAGGACGCGAAAGTTGATCTGTCTTACTACACCGCCTTTGAATCTCATCGTGTCCGAAATTCGCGAGCAACTCACGCAACAGCCATTGGTTGAAACCAAGAAGCCAAGTCTCTACGGGATACGCCACTAGCGTCGTGGGAGTTGCGGATAGGAAAGTTTCGGGTCTTTTATGGAGTGAATGAACCGGCCGAGATGGTCAGCATTGTGTCTGTCGGTCACAAAGTGCACAATGTTCTTTTGATCCGGGGCAAGGAGGTACAGCTATGAAAACCATCGACTTGAAGAAAGAAAAACTGGATTTAGACGGGGTCATTAAGATTGCGCGCCGAGAGCCGGTATTGCTCGTGACACCAGATGGCAAGGAATTTTGTATCGCCGAAGCTGACGACTTCGATAGGGAAGTAGAAGCTTTGCGGGGAAGTCAGGCATTCCAGCGATTTCTTGACGAGCGCTCAGCGAGCACGAAAAGAATTCCATTGGAGGAGATTGAGGCAGAGATTGACCAGGAACTTGCAAAGCTGGGAAAAAATGCCTAACACAACTGCTGCTTCCACTCGCCGCCCAATTGCCAATCGGGTTGGCCAGAAATGCTACGGCTTGACGGCAGCAGGGGACCGCGGGTGTTATTCATCCAATCGGAGTTGCTAATGGAAAACAAATATCAAGAAAAATTCGGCTATCCTGTTCCGCGTACCGCGGGTAAAGTTAAGCCTCAGATGGCTCCGTGGATTCAAGACTTTATCAGGCACTCGCCCTTTTGTGTGTTGGCGACGAGCAACGCCGATGGCAATTGCGACGCGTCGCCGAAGGGCGGCACGCCTGGGTTCGTGAAGATTCTCAACGACAGGCAACTTTTCATTCCCGACGTCGCGGGAAACAAACTGTTTCACGGCTACGGCAATATCGAAAGCAATCCGAAGGTTGGTTTGGTCTTCTTTATACCAGGCCACAACCAGACGGTGCGAGTCAACGGCGGAGTCAGAGTGATCGACGGTGCTGAACTCCAGAATGTGAAACTCGAAGTACACGACCCCGACGAAAAAGCCGAAGTGCTTCAAGGTCTGTTGCTCGACGTTGAGGAGTCTTATAGCCATTGCCCGAGGGCCCTCAAATTCTCGAAACTTTGGGATGTCGAGGAAATCTCCAAGAATATCGCCAAGCCGCCGCTGCCACCGAAGGAACCTGGAATCTAAGCGGGTACGCCGGTTCAAAGTTCAACGTTCAAAGTTAGGAACAACACTTTAGCCGTTCAATTTTGACTCCGGCATACGTTGAACATTGAACCTTGAACGTTGAACCAAGCTTAGATAAGAAGAAATCCGATATGCCGCGCAAAATCTACATAGACGGCCAGGCGGGAACGACGGCCTTGCGCATCCGTGAATGGCTCACGGGGCGGGATGATATAGAGGTAATCACTCTCCCCGAGGAGTTGCGCAAAGACGCTGACGCGCGCAAGCAGGCTTTGCGTGACGCCACCATTGTGCTTCTCTGCTTACCCGACGACGCAGCGAAGGACGCGGCGGCATGGCTCGCCGACTCGCCGGTGCGTATTCTCGATGCCAGCACCGCGCACCGCGTGAGTGAAGGCTGGGTTTACGGTTTGCCGGAACTGGTTTCGGGCCAGCGGGAACGGATCGCGACAGCGCCGCGCGTGGCAAATCCGGGTTGCTATGCGTCCGCCGTAGTTTTGCTCGTTCGCCCGCTCGTCGATGCCGGGCTCCTACCTGCCGATTCAGCGTTATCGATCCACGCGCTTTCCGGCTACTCGGGCGGTGGCCGTTCGCTGATCGAGCGCTGGGAGAATCCTAAACGCGGATTGCTCAAGCTCGCCCACGAAGCGCCCTACAGCATCAACAAAGTCCACAAGCATATTCCCGAGATCATGCGCCACGGCGCGCTTAGCGCAGAACCGCAATTTTTGCCTGCCGTCGGCCCTTTTCGCTGCGGCATGCGGGTGGCGATAATGATCCCGGCGAAGACTTTACCGAAGACAACCACAGGAGAAGCGATGTGGGACGCGTTTGCAGCGCGCTATGAAAGAGAAACTTTTGTCGAAGTCGAACCGCTGACGGATGCAAGCGACGCCGACGAACTTACCTTCGATCCGCAGGCGAATAACGAAACCAATCGAATCTCTCTGCGGGTCCTACCGCACCAGTCGGGTCATGTCCTGCTCATGGCGCGGCTGGACAACCTCGGCAAAGGCGCAGCGGGGGTGGCGATTCAGAACTTGAATCTCATGCTCGGGGCGCCGGAAGGCACGGGTCTGCCCGCGTAACGGTCCGGGTACCGTTCAAGCCGTTCAAAACGTTCAAATCGTTCCAGACGTTAAGAATACAGACGTTGGTTAAGGGTATAGGCGCAACCCGAAGCCTTGGACATCACGACACTCCAATATTCCGTCATTCCAAAACTCCATCTTTGTTTGCGCGCTTTTCCGCGGCGCGTGCTTGGGGCACGATGCGGAGCGGCCGCGGAACAAGAGGCAGCAGTGTCCGAATCGTTAGAGTTGAAAGCTTGAATGTTTTTTCTCGCCGTTGGTTCCAACCTAAGCCATAAGCTTTCCTGAGTTCCGCCGGCAATAATCCGGCGGTTATCAAACGAAAGAGCGGCCCGGCAGGCTTCAAGAGCCAGGGGAGGGAATAAAGAATTTCCTTTGCCAGCGTTCCCGCGCTGGGTCCGACGGCGATTTGATTCCCCGCGAGCATAGCTTTCATGTACGCTTGGAAGTCGGCGAGCGAAGCGGGTACGAGTCCTTCAGGGATATCAAATAACCGCGCGAGTATTTTGCTTTCTTCGTAATATCGAGACGCTTCTACCGGCGAAAGGGGCGCAACAAAATTATCGTAGGCTACCATGCCGGAATCGATCAGCGTGGCATGCACCCAGAGCAGCAGATCCGGGTCTAGAGCGTCGTAGCGCGCGCCGGTGAAAGAAGCTTCGTTTTGCGCCACGACTCCTCGTACTTTTCCGTGCACGCTTCTGACTCGTTCCAGGGAAGCCCGGGCAGCGGCGGCCTCGTCGAATACGATGGACCACATGGTGTTCATGGTCCGATGCAGGCGGCCCAGCGGATCTTCCTTAAAACGGCTGTGCTCGGCAACGCCGGCGGCGACCTTGGGGTGCGCAATCTGCATGAGCAAAGCGCGCCCACCGGCCAGAAGCGATACCATCTCGCGATTCACGCGCCAGAACATGGACCGGCGCGGAAAAAACTCAAGGCGGTGCTCCATGCCTTGTCGGAAAGATAGCTGCCTTACCGCTTTGTATTGACCGCCGCCAGCTCTTCAGCGATGATTTTCTGAAACAGGCTGTATGGCTGGGCGCCGGGCAAAAGCTTTTGGTTGACGAAAAACAGCGGTGTCCCCCGGCCGCCGAGGTAAGCCGCGGTGGCGGTTTCGCGTGCTACTTTTTCCTTGTGCTTGCCGGCGCTGAGACAGGCGCCGAACTGATCGGCATCTAGCCCCACCTCCCGGGCAAACCGTTTGAAATTGGCTTCGGTAAAGAGCGATTCCCCCAGGTTGGCGAACAACTTGTCGTGATATGGCCAGAATTTTTTCTGTACCGCGGCGCATTCAGCGGCCAATGCGGCTTGCTCGGACGGTTTACCGAGAACGGCGAAGTGGCGGTAAGTGAAACGCACTGTGCCTTTTTCGATATATGACTCTTTAAGCTTCGGCAAAGTATCCCGCCAAAACCTCTTGCAATAGCCGCACTGAAAATCGGAGAACTCGACGATCCAAACGGGAGCGCCCGCGGACCCAAGCATCGGCTCGCGTCCTAACCCATCCAAAAACGCGCTTACCGTAGAATTTTGCGCCGCCACCGGCGAGGAAAACATCGGCACGGACAAGAGCGCGATAATCAGGCTTACAGCCCCCATAGACCATGTCGTTTTCAACACCTGCGCCTCCAATTCGAAATCCTACGGCAATACCTCGCTCGGCAGCACTTCCTGCGCGCAGTTTGTCGTCACGCGTTGCCGGCAGCGGGCAAGAACCACCCGGTCAGCAAACCCAATGCTAACGCACCCAAACCGCAAATCAAATAAAGCGCGTCCGTCCCGCCGTGGTCTACCAACCAGCCGGCGGCAGTGTTCGACGCGATGCCCGCTATACCCATCCCCACCATGGAGAGGATCCCCTGGGCGGTCGAGCGCAGTCGTTCCGGGGCGACCGTGTCCAGGTAAAGCGGGCTTCCCAAGTTGAGGCCAACCACCGTCACGCCGTGAAACGCCTGGACGGCAAACAGCAACATGGGATCGGTGAGTACCGCGCATAGTGTCCAACGCAAACCGCCCACGAAAACACCAACCGCCAGCAGTCCGCGCGCGCCGAGCCGCTTCAGACCGCTACCCGTCAAAAACACCAACGGAACCTCGAAGGTTAACATCAATATCCACATGGCGCGAATCATTTCCAGATCGCCGCCGCGGGAGCGGACAAAGAGTGGAAACAGCCACATGGGCCCGTGCATCAGGAAGTGGGCGGCCAGCGCAAAGAAAAGAAACCGCAGAAACGGGCCATTGCGCATGAGCTCACGCCAGTCGCCGCGCTGCGCGCGCAGCGCGACCGCGCCCTTTTGCGGCAACACGAAGGCAATGAACGCGGCAACGAGCACCAGAGCTGCCGTAATTGGAAACATAAGACCAAGACCCGGTTGGGAAATTTCCCGGCCGGTAGAATGCACAACGCCGGGCGGTTGATAAAAGCTGAGAAACCATGGGAAGAGAAGAATAAGGATGAAGTAGCCGATGGTTCCCCACACCCGCACGCGGCCGAAGGCGTGCCGCCCTTCGTCGCGGAGAATTGCCAGGCTGACAGAAATCATGAGCGGAAACACCGCCGTACCGACTGACGCCAGCGCCGCCATCGCGATCAGGATCTGCCCAAATCCCTGCGCTAGTCCGAGACCCGCATACCCAAGCGCCGTGCCCAGAGTGAGAAACGCCAATACACGGCTGCGCGCGCCGGTGCGGTCGGCCACCTGGCCCCACAATGGTTGCGCGATCATCCCCACCAGCGGAGAAATGGCCAGGACCACTCCCAGTTGCGTCCCGGAGAGGCCCGCGTTCTCCCGGAGATACAAACTGAAATAAGGAAAAAAGATTCCCAGCGATCCAAAGTAAGTGAACCAGAACAGCGTGAGCGGAATGGAATGCCACATGGCGCGATGATAGCATCGATATACGCCATCTACGACGGCGGTTCCAGGAGTTCCAATCGTTCAAGATGTTCAAACCGTAATTCGACGGCTTGAACCATTTGAACGTGAGCTAAAATGAATTGTGATTCGGCGCGAACGATTCATACGGTCGGCCATTCCACAAGGACGATCGAGACATTTCTCGCCTTGCTCGAAGCCCATGAAATCGAATTGCTCGTCGACGTACGCCGCTGGCCCGCCTCTCGGCGCCATCCGCAATTTCACCGCGAAGCGTTATCGAATTCGTTAGAACAGGCCGGTGTCGACTATCTTTGGCGCGGCGATCTCGGCGGGTTTCGCAAACCGGCGCCTAACTCGCCCAACACCGGCTGGAAAGTTGGCGCCTTCCGCGCCTATGCGGATTTCATGCTGACGGATGAGTTTCACAACATCGTCGAGGAAGTGGAAAGATTGGCCGGCGCGAAACGAACCGCGTTCATGTGCGCCGAAGCCGTGCCGTGGCGCTGCCACCGCCAGTTGCTCGCGGATGCGTTTCTCGTCCGAGGCTGGTCCGTGGGGCATATTATGGACAACGGCTGCCACGCGCACAAGCTACCGCCGTTCGCTCATCCGGAAGGCGCGAAAATCTATTACCGTGGGTTGCTGTGAACTGTGACAACTCATAGATTTGTCGTCATGGTTCGAAGCCTTAAGAACGGCTTGTGCCTTGACCGTTCACCCTGAGCTTGTCGAAGGGTTCTTCGAACTTGACGCGAATCAATTGTTGCAGCTCACTAGAGTGATGATTAATGGCGCTTCGGGGGCTGCTGAGTCAGACCCGTGTTAAAACTCATGCCGCTTTTTGCGCGGGCGTAACATTGGTAAAAACCCGAATCGGCAAAATCATCATGTCACGGCCTGCGAACTGCAGCCGCTGTTGCAAGGTAAATGGAGTATGATTGTGCAACAAACGGGTAAACAGGTTTTCCTGTTCGAACACTAGCGTGCCGCAGAAGAAAATTACCCGCGGAAACTCTTTGGCCACCGCGTCGCACAGTTGCTCTAACTCCTCGATCAGATCTACGCCGAGACTATAACGGTACTCGGCATACCAACCCAGACAGGTTGCAAAATCCACGAAGCTCTTGAGGTCCTCCTCCTTTTTGCGTTTGAGGTTCTCGATTTCGGCATGTCCCTTGAATTGACCGGTATCGATGACGCCGACTGATATAAAGACAACGTTTTTGAAATGATTGGGAAACAAACGTTGGATGTTCAGCAGCGTATGCACCGCGATGCCGTCGAAATCGCGGACGATGATCGCGGCAGTAGGCGCGCTTGGGTTCTTCACCGGAGCGGCAGCGTTCAAGTCGGGCTGAAAAGGAATTCCAAGCAACGTGTCATCAAGCCTCTTGAGCGCCTCTCTGACGCGATCGTAATGCCAGCGCACGGCTTGGCACAACGATATGAAAACGAGAGTGACGAAAATGGTTACCCAACCGCCCTCCGCAAACTTGGTGGTTACGGTTACGAACAAAATCGTCCCCGTTAGAAGCAAGCCCAGGCCGGCGATAAGCAGTCGTTGATGCCACGGCGTTTGCGATCTACGCACTTCCCACCAGTGGCGGCACATTCCCATCTGCGACAAGGTGAAAACGAGAAACACGTTAATGCTGTACATGACTACCAGCAGTTTGACGTGGCCTTGGCTGTAAATCAGAAACCCGAGGGACGTCAGCCCCATGAACCAGACGCCATTGCGGGTCACCAGCTGATCGCTCAAGTGGGATAATCGGTGCGGCGCCCAGGAATCCAGCGACATGTTAGCAAGCACCCGCGGCCCGGCGAGAAAACCGGCTTGCGCGGCAACGATCAACAACGCGGCCTCCGTAATCAAAGTGATGATCACGAGGACTGCGGTGGTTGGCGAATCGCCGCCGAAGAAGGTGCCGTACACGATTGCGAACAAGCTGGCATTGAGGGTTTTTCCCGGTTCATGGGCGACCCGGTTCAAGCAGATAGCAAATCAATATCCCGCTGGCGGTGAATGCGAGTGAAATAGCCATGTAAACCATGGTCTTTTTACCGGTCTCCACGCGCGGCTCGCGCAAAATCTGCAGTCCGTTGCTCACCGCTTCAATCCCTGTATAAGTGCCGCCGCCGAGGCTGTAGGCACGGAGCAAGATTGCTAATGTCGCGAGCAGCCCCAACCCCTGCACGTCGTGCACCGTTTCACGGTACGAGTTCGCGACCAAAGCTGGCATATCGCCGAGATGCGGCAGTAAACCCATGGCAATGACAACGATGTGCATGAAAATAAACAGCAAGAAAATCGGCAGCAGGAATATGATTGACTCTTTCACGCCGCGCAGATTCAAAAAAATCAGACCGAAAATCAAAAATACTTCCGCGACGATCTTGTAAGGCCCGTACGGCGGCGGTAAGAAACTGAACAAGGCGTCGGCGCTGGCGGCGATGGAGATTGTAATGGTTAACATGTAGTCCACCACCAGCGCGGCCCCTGACACCAGCCCGGCCTTCGCCCCCAATAACTTCGTTGCCACCAGATAACCGCCACCACCGGTAGGAAACAGCTCGATGATTTGTGAGTAGCTGGCGGATATAACGAAGACCGTTACCGCCATGAGAAGCGCTAGCGGCAGGGCGAGATAAAAGTGCTCGCCGAGGGCGAGAAAGGCTTCTTCCGGTCCGTAGGCCGAGGAACTCAGGCCGTCCGCGCCAAGACCAACCCAGGCAAGGAAAGCGACCAGCGATATTTGGTGGAAAACTTTCGGATCGAGAGGATCTTTGGGTTTGCCGAGAAGCAACTCCCTGAGCGAGGCAAGCGGCGTCGAGAGCACGATTCATGTCTCTTAGCAGGTTTGTGGCGGAATGTTAACCGAATCAGCACCACGGCTCTCCATCCGAGTCATTGTGCATTCTGCATCCAGGGCAAACTCTGACCGTTGCGAGTTGGGCCCAACCCTTTTAAAGTAGCTCCATGCAAAAAGACGAGCCGAGCTTGACACCCGCGAAGGGGCTTCGGGTGTTGGTGATCGATGATGAAAAAAACATCCGCGCCACCCTGGCTCTCTGCCTGGAGCAAATCGGCTGTGAGGTCACCAGCCGTAGCTTCCGCCGCAAGCCGCGTTGGAAGCGCTGGCGCGACAGCGGCAAGACCTCGCGTTTCTTGACCTACGCTTGGGACAGTCAAGCGGTCTCGATCTCATTCCCAAACTGCTTGCTGATGCGCCGGATCTTATGGTGGTGATCATGACCGCCTATGCAACTATCGACAGCGCCGTTGAGGCCATCAAGCGCGGCGCGGCCGATTATATCGCCAAACCGTTCACGCCGTCACAGATTCGCCACCTGGTCGATCAGTATCTCACCCGAAGGGATCTCCATCGGCAGATTCACGATCTCGAGGGGCGTCTCAGCCAGGCGGCACCGGACATCGATTTGGAAAGCGGATCACCCAAAGTTCGCTCCGTCATCGATGTCGCCGCCAAAGCCGCGGCTTCGGATGTTGCGGTTCTCTTGCGCGGCGAAAGCGGCACCGGCAAGACTGTCTTGGCCCGCATGATTCATAACTTGAGTCCGCGCGCGCGCGGCCCGTTCGTCGTGGTCAATTGCCCGACCCTTTCCGAAGAACTCTTGGCGAGCGAGCTCTTCGGCCACGCCAAAGGAGCTTTCACAGGCGCCGTGCGAGACCAGGCCGGGCGCGTGGAGGCGGCTGAAGGCGGAACGCTGTTTCTTGACGAAATCGGCGAAATTTCTCCTTCTTTGCAAGCAAAGCTTCTACGCTTCTTGGAAGAAAAGGAGTTTGAGCGCGTCGGCGAGAATCGAACCCGGCGCGCCGATGTTCGTGTGATCGCCGCCACAAACCGCAATCTGGAGGATCACGTCGCCAAGGGCCTGTTCCGCGAAGATCTACTGTATCGTCTCAATGTGATTGACTTGCAACTGCCGCCGCTGCGCGAACGCTCGGAGGATACTTTGCGCCTGGCACGCAGGTTTTTGGCCTTCTTCGCCAAAGCAGCGCGCCGGCCACCGCCGCGATTATCCCCGGCGGCGGAAGCCGCGCTGGTCGCTTATGCCTGGCCCGGAAACATCCGCGAACTGCGCAATACAATCGAGCGAGCGGTCATCCTCTGGCCGGCGGAGATCATCGAACCGGAGGCGTTCCCCGCGCATATATCTGCACACTCAACCGCTGAAGCGCCACAGATCGGCGGTAACTTCTCCCTGGAAGCGCATCGAACGAGAGCATATCGCGCGGGTACTGGCCAGGAGCGCCACCTTGGAGGAGGCCGCGGCGATTCTCGGCATCGACGCTTCGACCCTCTGGCGCAAGCGCAAGAAATATGAAACTAACGGCCGTTGACCGGCTTACCCAGACGCTTCAAAGCATCGATGGCCGGCTGATAATCATGACTTGCTGTTACCGCCATGTAATAGTACTGGATGGCGCGTTTCTCATCGCCCTGGCGCTCCCACGACTCCCCGAGCCAATAGTAAGGCTCGGGACGATCCAGAGCGCGCGCCATCGCCGTTTTCAAATAACCCCGCTCTTCGATAACGGCATTGCGCTTGCGCGCCAGCTCCGCGAGATGCATCAGATCATCAAAAGCAGCGCTGCCGCCGAGCCTTTGGCGAAAAAGGATTTCCGCCGCCAAGATTCCTATAATTTTCGGATCGAACGGCTTTTCGAGAAAATCGACCGCTCCAAGCTTCATCGCTTCCACGGCATTAGCCGCGGTACCGTAAGCGGTAATGATCACCACAGCGGTTTTTGGGCTCAGCGCTCGAACGTGGGCAAGCACATCGAGTCCTTTCATGTTGGGCATCTTGAGATCCACAAAAGCGATATCAGGATGGCTCTGCTTGCATAAATCCAAAGCCTTATCGCCATCCTCTGCCACCTCGACCAGATAACCCGCCGCCTCCAGCACTAGAGCGAGGTTCTTGCGAATATTGCGTTCGTCATCGGCGATGAGAATACGCGGCTTGGCTTCCGACATTATCATCCTCCCTTCGAAGGAGTTTGACCGGCGATTGGAACTGTAAACCAGAACATGCTGCCTTTTCCCGGCTCGCTTTCTACGCCGATGTCGCCTCCATGGCTGCGAACGATTTCCCGGGCTATGTACAAACCCAGTCCGGTTCCCCTGGGCTCGGTGTCGGGCACGCGAAAGAATTTTTCAAAAATCCGGTCGCGATACTCTTGCGAAATTCCTTTCCCGGTATCTGTGACGGTAAAGCGCATAAAGCCGTTGAGAGCGTGGGCGCCCAATGTCACATTGCCCCCCTTGGGCGTGTGGTGTATTGCATTGACGATCATGTTTGAAAACACGTGCCCGATGCGCTCGTGATCTGCCAATACTCTGGCCTCGGGAAGAGCGGACTCCAGGGTTAAACTTAGTCCCGCCTCGGCGGCTTCTTGCTTGTGCCCCTCTAAAGCGCTGTGCACGAGATGGCTAACCGCCGTGGGTAACGGAAACAGTTCCACCCTTCCCGACTCGATGCGCGACAAGTCGAGCAGGTCGTCCACCATAGCCTGCAGCCGATCGCAATCCTCTCTGGCCGTATGCAGCAGTTCGGCTTGCTTGTCAGTTAGGGGTCCGGCTACCTGCTCGGTGCACAAATGCACCGCCATGCGCAACGAGGTCAGCGGCGTGCGAAACTCGTGAGCAACGGTCGCAACGAGGTCATTCTTCAATTCCTCGAAGCGCCTCAGGCGCGTCACATCTTGCAGGATCACGGTGGCGCCGATCACCACGCGCCGAGTCTCATAAACCGGCGCGCCACGGGGCAAAAAATACCGATCGCCCATTAGAGAAGGAAGTTGCACCGCATCCTCGAATCCTCTCGGGACGTAAGCGCCCTTGCCGCTCAGAACGTGACTGCGCACGCGTTCGAGAACAACGCGAACTGATTCATGCACGCGCTTCAGGGGTTCCTTGACTGCGGATTCCGCCATGAGTCCCAAAAGCGTTTCTGCCGCATGGTTCACGTTCTGCAACTCGCCGCTGACGCTGAAGATGACCACTGGGTCCGGCAGACTGTCGATGGCCGCCTGCATGCTGAGGTGGGCTTGAAGCAGGTCGCCCAGAGAGCTTTTGCGGTATTCAGCCAGGCGCCCCGCCATGGCGTTGAAGTCGCGGGCCAGCTGCGCCAGCTCATCATTGCCGCGCACATGGGCGCGCGTGTCGAAATTCCCCTCCCCCAGCTTGCGGGTGGCGTCACTCAAGGCCGACAGCGGTTGTAGCATGCGTCTGGTCAAGAGCACGGAGATGAAAAGTCCCAGGACCAAGGCTGCCGCTGCAACCGTGAACGTGACGGTATTCATGCGTTCCGCCGTCCGACGCACGGCGTCGCTCTTGCGCACCATCGCGTCCTGATTAATCGCCAGGATCTCATCGGCCGCCGTTTTCACCTGCAGAAATGCGGTTTCCACCTCGGAGAAATAGATTTGTCTTGCCTCTTGGGCACTGGTGGTTTTCTGTAAACGATCGAATTTGGCTTGATAGTCCGTCCATGCAGCACGCAGTTTCTCGGTGAATTCCTTTTCTCCCGCCTCGGTAATATTTCCCTCCTGAACTTTTAGCTCGGCTTCGAAGATCGGGCGATTCTTTTCTGCCTGCTCGATTCCCTTTTGCCGCTCGCCGGCGACTATGAAGAGGGCCGCGCTGTCCAAGCGCTCTATGGCCTCCTTCATCCGCTGAGCGGCAAGAACGCTTCGATAGTTGTGTTGCAAGACCGTCTGTGAGTGCGATCCCAGCGATGAGATGACGACGACGGAAACAATACAGACAATCGCCAGCGCAATCGCCAACGGCGCTTCCGCTAGCAGGATTTTTTTGTGCAGGTTCATTCCTGGCTCTCCCGATCTTCTAAGGAGACGATGTGGAGATCGAAACCGGCAGCTTGGGTTACCAGTTTGTATACCGGCGATTGACCCAACAGACGGCGCCACCAGGGTTTGTGCGAGCGCCCGACGACGATATGGCGAACGCCGTGAGCGCGACCGAAATCCAACAGCGCGTCGACGGGTTTTTCGGAGCGCAGGCGCACGACTTCTGCTCCGAGATCCCGCGCTCGTTGTTCGTCCTCCAGGAGATGACGCTGCAGTGTCGAGTCAATTCGATGATTGGCTTCTTGTTTCGTCTCTACATGAACGACAAACCAGTCCGTGTTAAGCCTTCCGGCGAGACGCGATCCCTGTCTGAGCAGCATAGCGCCGTGAGGCGGGTGCCGCGTTGGCAGACACACCATTACCCTTTCGCTTGCCGCCGCCCTGCGCGCGGCATCATTGGCGCCGCCATTGGATGAGACTGTGCGGTCGACGCTTTCAGCGACTTCCCGAAGCGCGATCTCCCTCAGCACCGCAAGTTTTTCGGGCTGAAAAAAATTTTCCAGCGCCCAGCCGACTTTGTCCGGCGCATAGATCTTCCCGGCCCGCAAACGATCGATGAGATCTTCGACCGCGAGGTCGATATCGACCACCTGGTCAGCGCGCTTCAAGGATCGAGTCGGGCACGGTTTCGCGAACCATCACACCCGTCGCTTGCTTTACCATCTCGTTGAGGCTTTCGAGATGCTGCACGTTGAACGCACAGATCACGTTGATGCCTGCTTCGAGCAACTCAAGAACGTCCTGATAGCGTTTCTTATTTCGGCAAAAGGGAGCGTTGGTGTGCGCCAGTTCATCGACGATGGCTACCTGGGGGCGCCGTTTAAGAACCGCGTCCAAGTCCATCTCTTCCACTACGACTCCCCGATACTCGACCCGCTGGCGCGGGATCACCTCGAGTCCGTCGATCAGCGCCGCGGTGTCGAGCCGACCATGCGTTTCAATAAAACCCAGGACTACATCAACCCCACGCTTCTTGAGAGCGTGGGCTTCCTCTAACATCTGGTAGGTTTTACCGACACCGGCGGCTGAACCGATATAAACTTTGAGACGGCCGCGCTTGGCGCGCTCGACCAGCTCGAGAAAATCCTCGGGGCGTTTGCGATCCGTGGCCATGACAAATCTTTTCCGCGATCAGGTCTTTTTTTGAACGAGTCCCGTTAATTCTTCACAGACGAAGCTACGAACCGGATTCTTCTCCGACCAGCGCCGTAGGCACGAGAGCACCAGATGGCCTCTACCACCCAAAGGGCCAGGCGCCCTTGCAGAAAACCGTACGCCGACGCCAGCGCGCATGCCAAGGCGAAGCCAGGATAAACCAGGGCTGTAGATCTTCTATGCGTAGCACACCAGCATCGCCGTAACCGCAAACAAACCAAAAAACGTGAGCCAATCCATGACTATCCGAGGGAGCTTTGAGTAGCAGCCGACAAGCTTCTCCGCATTACCACTGCTATGCGAATATAGGCTGGAAAGCATATCTTTACCACTGAAGCGGATCGCTTCAATCTTCTTCATCAACTCCTCCCATCGGCGCGTTATTTCTCCGGAGGCGGAGCGCTCTGGTTTGCCGGTGGCGAGGGCGTCGCGCCCTCTTTGTTCGCATCCTTCGTTTCCTTCTTTTCGGGAGCCGGAGGAAGTGGAGCCGGCCGGCCGAATTGCCGATCAAGCGCTAAATTGACCAGAAGCACATTGACCCTGCGCTCGCCTAATATACCGAAAGTTCTTCCTTCCACGTTCGCATCGACAGCGGCTTTCACTCGCTCAGCAGCCACACCGCGCGCCTTGGCAACTCGCGGCAGCTGCCAGAGCATCGCTTCAGGCGAAAGATGCGGATCGAGTCCGCTCGCAGACGTAGTGACAAGTTCAGCGGGAACGGATCCGGTGGCTTCCGGATTTTCTGCCTTCAATCGTTTGAGATCGTCGTTTATACGGTCCTGCAACTTCTTCGACGTCGGACCGAGGTTGGAGCCCGACGAAGACGTCGCGTCGTAGCCCTTCTCTCCGGCCGCCGACGGCCTTGGCTGAAAATAGGCTGGATTGGCAAATCCCTGTCGCAATCAATTCCGAGCCGACGACTTGACCCTTTTTCATCTGTCACCAAGCTGCCGTTTGCTCGCCAAGGGAAGAGCACTTGAGCGAGTCCGGTCATCGCGAAGGGATAGAGAAGTCCGGTTAGAACAAGAGTACACTGTAGTTCGTTATAGCGATACCAAGTATTTTTCATAGTTACTCCTAGGGTTAGTATCTCACAGTTCGTCATAGAACTTTGCCTCAGCTCCGGCTCGCGCCTCACGCCTTTCAACCAGTCCTACGGACACTCCAAAACCAAATCAATGAGCTTGATTCCAATAAATGGCGCTACGACTCCGCCTACTCCGTAAATCAGCAGAGAGCGCGCCAACAACGGGCCGGCGCCGATCGGTCGATACTGGACGCCCCGCAAAGCCAATGGAATGAGCAGAATAATAATGATGGCGTTGAAAATCACCGCGGAGAGAATCGCGCTCTGCGGCGACGCCAGATGCATGATGTTCAAGGGTGCGATCTCCGGATAAACACCCATGAACATAGCGGGGATGATCGCGAAATACTTCGCAACGTCGTTGGCGATGGAAAAAGTCGTCAGCACGCCGCGAGTCATAAGCATCTGCTTGCCGATTTCAACAACTTCCAGGAGTTTGGTTGGATTCGAATCCAGGTCAACCATGTTGCCGGCTTCTTTCGCTGCCTGCGTTCCGGTGTTCATGGCGACGCCAACGTCCGCTTGCGCCAAGGCGGGCGCGTCGTTGGTACCGTCGCCTGTCATTGCAACGAGCATGCCTTTGGCCTGCTCATCCTTTATCAACCGCATCTTCGCCTCGGGAGTCGCTTCCGCGAGGAAATCGTCGACCCCCGCTTCGCGCGCGATCGCCGCCGCAGTGCGTGGATTGTCTCCCGTAATCATCACGGTGCGAATCCCCATGGCGCGGAAACGATCGAAGCGCTCTTTGATTCCGCCTTTCACGACGTCCTTGAGATGAATAACTCCGAGAATCCGATTTCCGTCAGAAACGGCGAGCGGTGTCCCGCCGCTATCGCCAATGCGTTCGGTGATCGCCTCGAGTTGGGATGAGACGTTTCCGCCCAGGGCTTTGACGTGGTTGATAATGGCGTCGGCCGCGCCCTTGCGGATAACACGTCCATCGAGATCACAGCCGCTCATACGCGTTTGTGCGCTGAAGGGTATAAATTTCGCGCCGAGTTGCTCGACGCTGCGCCCGCGCAGGCTATACTGCTCTTTGGCGAGAACGACGATGGATCGGCCTTCGGGCGTTTCGTCTGCCAAGCTCGCAAGCTGCGCCGCATCGGCCAACTCCGCTAGGCGTTCTCCGTCCAGCGTAATGAATTCCGTCGCCATACGATTACCCAAGGTGATGGTTCCGGTCTTATCCAAGAGCAATGTATCGACGTCGCCTGCGGCTTCGACGGCGCGTCCACTCATCGCTAGAACATTCTTGCGTAACAACCGGTCGATGCCGGCAATGCCGATGGCGGAAAGCAAGCCGCCAATGGTCGTCGGTATGAGACAAACCAATAGGGCAACGATAACTGTTACGGACATACTGGCTATGCCCGAATAGAGCGCCATAGGTACCAGCGTCACGCAGGCGAACAAAAAGACCAGGGTCAAGCCGGCGAGCAAGATATTGAGTGCGATTTCGTTGGGCGTCTTTTGCCGTTCCGCTCCTTCGACCAGAGCGATCATGCGATCGAAGAAAGATTCCCCGGGACTCGCCGTAATGCGTACGACGATGCGGTCGGACAAAACCTTCGTGCCCCCGGTTACGGCCGAACGGTCGCCGCCGCTCTCACGGATTACCGGCGCAGATTCGCCCGTAATCGCCGATTCATCGACCGAAGCTATGCCTTCGATTACGTCGCCGTCGCCGGGAATAATTTCCCCCGCTTCCACGACGACGGTATCTCCTTTGCGCAGCGCCGAGGCAGGAACCGTCTCCTCGCGTTTGCCATTGGTCAGCTTCCGCGCGGTGGTTTCTTGGCGCATCTTGCGCAGAGTCGCGGCCTGGGCCTTGCCTCGCCCCTCAGCGACAGCTTCGGCGAAGTTGGCAAACACCACCGTGAACCACAGCCAAAAAGCAACGTTGAACGTAAACCAGAGCGGCTGAGAACCCGCTGTCGGAGCGAAAAGATCGCGTACCAGGATCAAGGTGGTCAGCACGCTGCCGATCTCGACCACGAACATGACCGGGTTCTTGATCACGTGCTGCGGCACGAGCTTGCGAAAGCTCTCCCAAATCGCCGGCCGCATGATTTCAGGATCGAAGAGTGAACGTTCTTTTAAGCGAGTGTCTGCCATCTTAGTACACCTTTCCTGCATTGGCCAAAAAATGTTCGACGATCGGCCCAAGCGCCAGCGCCGGGAAAAACGTCAATGCCCCGACGATAATAATGATGCCGACCAGCAGCACGACGAAAAGCGATCCGTTGGTCGGGAATGTGCCCAGACTTTCCGGCACGGCTTTCTTCCCTACTAATGAGCCAGCAACCGCCAGCACGGGAATGATCATCAAAAAGCGCCCGGCAAGCATCGTCAGGCCGAGGCTGACGTTGTACCAGGGTGTGTTAGCGTTCAGTCCGGCGAAAGCGGAGCCGTTGTTTCCCGCGGCGCTGCTATAAGCGTATAAGATTTCGCTAAGCCCGTGCGGTCCGGCGTTGTTCAAGGATGAAAGGCCGTACGGCGCGACGACGCGACCAGCCGGTGAAATAAAGAATCAGCAACGGAAAGATCAGCACGTAAAGCATTGAGAGCTTGATCTCCCGTGATTCGATTTTCTTGCCGAGATATTCGGGCGTGCGCCCGACCATCAACCCGGCGATAAACACGGAGACCAGAACAAACACCAGCATGGCGTAAAGCCCCGCGCCGACGCCGCCGAAGACCAGTTCGCCGAGCTGAATGTTCGCGAGGGGCACGAGACCGCCGAGAGGATTGTAACTATCGTGCATGGAATTGACCGAACCGTTTGACGCGTCGGTCGTTGCTGTCGCCCAAGTCACGGAGTTGGCAACGCCATAGCGAACTTCTTTTCCCTCCCATGTTGCCGGCCGTTTGATCCACGGCCATACCTTGCATCACTGGATTGGGCCTTGTCTCGAAGTAATAAGCCGTCGTCACGCCCATAAAAAACAAATCGCCATCGCTCCGAAGAGCATCCAGCCTTGCTTGGTGTCGCGCGCCATGAGGCCGTACGTATAAGTCTGCGCCGCCGGGATCGCGAAAATCGCTATCATTTCGATGAAATTCGCCAGCGGAGTTCCTCCTCGAACGGATGAGCGCTGTTGGCGTTGAAAAAACCGCCGCCATTGGTGCCGAGTTCTTTGATCGCTATCTGCGACGCTACCGGCCCCATGGCCAGAGTTTGCTTCGCTCCTTCCAGTGTCGTCAGTTCGATGTAGGATGAAAAGTTTTGCAGAACTCCTTGCCACACCAGCACCAACGCCATGACGACGGAAAAAGGAATAAGGAGATAGACCACGGAACGGTTCAGATCGACCCAAAAATTGCCGATCGTTTTCGGCGCGCCGGGCTGAAGCGATAGGTCATGCCGCGCGCGATCGCCAACATGACGCCGATGCCGATGCCGACGGAGATGAAGTTGTGCCAGGCGAGCCCCGCCATCTGAGTCAGATAGCTCATCGTCGACTCGCCACCGTACGCCTGCCAGTTCGTATTGGTGGTGAAACTAGACGCAGTACCGAATGCAAGATCAGCCGGCACGGGACCTAGGTTCTGTGGATTTAAGGGAAGGACGTGCTGTAACCGCTCGATAGCGTAGGTCACGAGCAACGTGATGCGCTGAAGAGCAGCATCGCAAGGGCGTATTGCTTCCAATCTTGCTGCGCTTTGGGGTCAACGCCGCAGAGGCGATAAATCAACCGTTCGATCGGTCCGAAGAAGCGTGGCAAAGGCTGCCGATCGCCCTCGAATACACGAAACATGTAACTTCCGAGAGGCTTGGTGACAGCAAATATAACGAGTGAAAACAAAAGAATCTGAATCCATCCAATGGTCGTCATAACCTCTCCCGACTTTGCACCCCTGCAAAGCTACTCCGGTAAATTTCGCCTTGCTATAAATCCCCTCACGACTTCGCGACTCTCAAGGCTAGAACTTCTCTGGCCAAAGAAGCGCGTAAATCAAATAGTCCATAATAAGAAATGACACGACTATTCCGATGACATATTCCGATGTCATAACACCCTCCGTTATAGACGGTCGCACCCTTTGACGTAGCACCAAGAGATTAGAAAGAAGACAACTGTGATGACGATAAATATGACGTCCGCCATCTGAGCCGCTCCTAAAATTAGAGTCATGCGTCAAACTACTACCGCAAGCGCAATGCCAACCCTTGCGCTGCGAAATCATTGCGCTTTCGACCCAACAAACGAGAACCGCCTTGTAATTTGCAAAGCGCATCGCTTTGCTGATTGCGAAATGCAAGGGCGCGCCGGGCATCCAATCTCAGCCATTCATCAGCTGAGAGCGTTTTGGAATGGTTGCGTGACAACGCCCAGACGATCGATAGTATGAATTGCCGCCGATTTCGCCGACGAGTTTTGAGGATGGACCCAACGGTCCTCTAATCTAATCCCAAGCCGAACCTAATTTATCCCCCGCGGGGTTGTTTAAGATAGACAAATGTTTCGGCTTTGATTGGCTATTCCATATAAAACTACGAGAATTCAGAAAAATGAATTACAATCCCAAGCCGGGAGACTCGAAACTCGTCACGCACAGAACTAAAATCGCCGACGAACATCGGTTAGTAGTCGGGCATTAACCTGAACCAGGCTGGAAGGAGTACCGGCGCATTCGAATTTTTCAATCCCTCAAGTACCGCGACTATGCGCTATTCTGGTCCAGCGACCTGCTCGCGTCCCTGGGCCATCATGTCCAGGAGGTCGCGCTCTACTGGGTGGCCTATGAAGTCTCCGGGTCAGCGATGGCGTTGGGAATCCTGGGACTGTGCGGCGCGGCTCCTCGTCTATTGCTAGGCGCCTTCGGAGGGGTGTGGGTCGACCGCTATGACCGCAAGCGCCTGTTGATCATCATCCAGTTTGCCACTGCCTTTCCACTTTTGGTCTTCGTCGCCCTTTACGCCTTCAACGCTCTGGAGCTTTGGCATTTGCTCGCGCTGGAGATCTTGAACGGCGCGATTCGCGCCGTCAACCCTTCGGCGTCGCAGTCCATCATGTCGGAGTTGGTGCCTTATAAGGATCTTATGAACGCGGTCTCGCTCTTCACGATGGGCGGTAATTTCGCTCGCATCGTGGGTCCGTCCATCGGCGGCGTCCTCGTCTTGTGGATCGGCGTAGGGGGTTGTTACTGGATCTATGCCACAAGCCTAATTCTGTCGGGCTTCGGATTCATTCTCATGCATCTGACGGACGTGCGAGCGGCGAAACCGGACGAAAACTTTTTGCGTGAATTCAAAGAAGGCTTTCGATATGTGTGGAACTCTCCCTTGATATTGATCAGCGTCGTGGCGGCCTGCACCTTTAGCACTTGCATTGTCACTTACCAGCGCTTCCTGCCGATCTTCGCCAAAGAGGTTCTCAACGTCGGCCCCGAGGGACTGGGATTGCTCATGGCGGCGCCGGGCGCGGGAGGAATCGCATGCTTGATGTTTCTGGCCATGATGGGAGAGCGCTGGAACCGAGCCATGCTTTTGTGGATCATGACAACTCTTACCCCGGTTTTTCTCATGCTGTTTTGCGCGTCACCGGTTCTGTGGCTCTCCGTGTTACTGCTCGCTCTCGTCGGCGCCGGACAGGTAGGTTTTCGCACCACCAGCCGGGTGATCATTCAATTCGAAGCGCCGCGGGAATTATTGGGGCGGGTGATGAGCGTTTTTAACATGGACCAGGGAATGCGCTCGCTAGGTTCCGTGGTCATGGGCGCCTTCGCAACTATCTTCGGCGCCCCTGCAGGCATCGCCCTCACGGCCGGCTTATCGCTGATCGTCACCACAACCCTTTTTTACCGCTTGCGAAGAACAAGAGCGTGAGAAAAGCGACCAACCTGCGGCGAAGCTTGTCTCATGAATGGTGATTTAAAGAGCGCCGAAAAGGACCTCAAAGCACTGCGCGAGATTTGTTCGTTCAAATGCGAAGAACTCACCGATCTAGAGCGCGCGATCACAAGCCACGGCAAGAAATCGGCAGCAAAGGGTTCACGCTGAGTCGGTTTCTTTTATAGAACTTCTAATTGAAATCACCGCAGCGTACGGCGATTTCGTGGCATTGTTCGACGGAATCGAGATCTTACCTAAATAACAACATGCGGATCAGGGAATCCGACCGTCACAATTGTTCGTCGCTCCGCCATAAAATATCGAGCTTGGCTTTAACAGGTTCACTTGTTCATTCACATATTCAAGCCGAACCCTGATCTTTCCTGGAAAAGCTGTTTCCTACGCCCACGATTCACGAACACGTCTTTTTCTCCCCAGACAGTGGATGCCGCGGGTGGTTTAGCCGATATGCATCAATTCTAGACCTGGCCCCTTAGCTGTGTCATGGCTTTGCCTCGATGGGAATCGCGGTGCCTGGCGCAGTCGCAGCCAAGCTAGCGTATACGGACCGCAAAGTGGTGGCGGTGACGGGCGATGCAGGTTTCGTGATGAACTCGCAAGAGATCGAAACTACGCTCCAGATCGGAACGCCTTTTATCATTTTGATCTGGAACGACTCGGAGTACGGTCTCATCACCTGGCACCAGCTTCGTCGCTTCGGCAGGTCCAGCCACATCGATTTTAAGAACCCAGACTTTGTCAAATACGCCGAGACCTTCGGCGCCGAGGGTTATCGCGTCGAGCGCGCCGCCGATCTCGCGCCGATGCTCAAGCAAGCCCTGGCCGATGAAACCGTTTCGATCATCGATTGCCCGGTGAACTATTCCGAAAACATGAAGCTCACCAAGAAACTCAAGGAACTAGTCTCGCCGGTTAGAAGACCAGCTGATCAGCGCCTCTACCGGAATACCGCTAATCGGAAATCCCGAAGCGCTTAGCCTACATGTCTTAGATCTTCAAAACTTCGTCGCCATAGTGATTGATGACCTTTACGCGCGATTTTGCCAGTCTTCGGGCAGGTCGAAGGGACTGCTTTTCGTGCTGTAGAGAGCAGACCAGGCTGCCTCGTCGATTTCAGCGCGGAGCGATCGCTTGAGTTTGTCGTAGGGTTCTTCGGCTCCCGTGAAGTAGGCGTGGCGGACGAAAAAGCTCTCGCCGTTGTAGTTCGTGTCGATGAACCAGCAGGCGATGTCGTCGGTTGACGACGTGCGGATCTCGCCGGTGGTGGGGTCGTACACGTCCAAGCCTTTTATCTCGGCGACGATCTTTCCATCCTTTTGTTTCGTGATAACGATATCCGGTTCGCCGAAGATACATGAAGAGGTTTCCGGCTCCGGTCTTCTTCAAGAGTTCGTTGCCCATCGCCAGGTCCGGGTTCATTTTGGCTGGCAATAACATTAAGCTTACCGTAACGCTTCGCCTCTTCGGAAACATGCGGATCGAAGGCGAAACCGCAGACGATCAGCATATCGAAACCGACGCCCTTGACCGCTTCCTTCGCCGCTTCTTTGACTTGAAGCGGCCCGACGGTGCCATGCTCAGGGCCTATGGAAATAGCGGCTCGCCTCGTCTTGCCGTCAGCCTCGGCGTAATTGCCGATCGGCGTGTATCCACTGGCCCGGCATAGGTGTCGAGACGTGTCGAACTTCAGCCGCTCGCTCTTCTTCGTGTTCTGCACGCCAGCTTTACGCAGGTTTTCGAGGATCATCGTGGCGAAGTCCTGTTGCTTGCTTGCGCTTCCTGTTCAGTGACACTGCCATCGTGGTTCTCTTTAGCAGCGCAGCACGCGATGCGGCGAGAGGCTTTCCACCGTGAACGGCCCGGTCACGCGGATACGCTTCGTTGTCTTCGTAGGGCTGATCGTAGAGCGTTTCGGTGCTCGGCGTGACGAGCGATGGCGCGCGTCGAGTCTGCTCGCGGCGTCATGCCTTCCCTGATATCCGGGTTGTTGGCGATGGATTTGAGCGTCACGTGCGGCACGCGCTTGTAGACGAAGCCTTTCTTGATGTCGCTTTCTGTCTTATATGCGGGGGGCAGCTTGCCCGTTAGTTCAGTTTCTTTCGTGATGCCTTCGGGTGAGTCGGCCAGCAGATAGTAAGGATACTTCGCTGCCATCAGGCGCGTGCGGGCGAGGGCCAGAGCAACGCGGCTTGTGTCGCCGGTGATCCAGCGTCGGCCCCACTGCTCGGCGACGATAAGCGGTCGTGCCGCTACCGCATGTCGGGTCGATTACCAGGTCGCCGGGGTCGGTGGTCATGAGGAGGCAGCGTTCAATGACCTTCGTGTTAGTTTGAACGACATAGATCTTATCGTCGGTAAATGCCCCTGACTGCAGTGTCCGTCCAGACGTTTGATAAATGTCGCGGCCGGGAAATCATCGAGAAAGCGCACATACGCAAGTGAGTTCACGCTTGGCGCAGCAATGCGGCGTGCCGCCAAGTAATCGCTGCATCCCTTCGGTGTTGGTTTTCCAGTCGTCCACTTGCGGCAAGGATGTACTTCGCTCCTTCAAATACCACCGGGAATTTGCTCGTTCTCTGTTCCGCTTTGCGATGTCAGGTTGTCATGGCGATAAATCCGTCGTGCCCGGAGGTAGTCGGTTAATGTCGTCTCCTTTCCTCTGTCGTCATAACGTCGGCGATTTCCATCCGGTAATTCCACTCGCGAGTATCGTCCGCCAACATCTTCCTCCGTAGCTTTTGTCACGATACATCTGCCTGATATTTCAAGTGTTCACTGTTCTTTCGCGTACCAAAGCGATGTAGTCGCAGCTGTTCCCGAGGAAATCTCCGCCGTAGGCTCGACGTTCTTGTACGAAAACTGATAAGACTTACGAAATTCTCACTCCCAAACACCTCATCCATCACGCATCGCACCAGATGCACGTTCTCATCCCCAATCTGCACAAAGACGCTGCCCGTCTCCGTGAGCAGGTCGCGGGCCACGGTCAGCCGGTCGCGCAGGTAAGCCAGATAGGAGTGGATGCCCAGTTTCCAGGTATCGCGGAAGGCGCGCACCTGCTCGGGCTGGCTGGTGGCGTCCTCGGCCTTGCCGTCCTTTACGTCGCGCTTGCGGGTGGTCACCTGCCAGTTGGAGCCGAACTTGATGCCGTAGGGCGGGTCGAGGTAGATGCATCTGCACCTTGCCCTTGAGGCCTTCCTTCTCGGCAAGGGTCGTCATCACCAATAGCGAGTCGCCAAGGATCATGCGGTTGGTCCAGTGCTGCTCGTGCTTGTAGAAATCGACTTTCTTGTCGAAGTCATCGTCGAGGCCGTTGAAGTCAGCGAAGAGCAGTTGGCTCCGGCTCGCTTCTTGCCCGCAGAGGCCGTTTGCCGGCAGGTTCTCGATGATCGCCTGCGGGTGAATTTTCTCCTGGATGTAGATTGGCACGACCGGGACCGCGAGATCCCTTTGGTCCTGTTCATCTTTTCCTTTCCAGACCAGCTGCGGATCGAGCGACGGGTCGCGTGGGTAGAGCATGGTCTTGGGGGCCTTTTCATCCTCGGCTACAAAGTCGCGCAGTTCCTCCGTTGGGATGTTGGCGCGCTTGTCTTTGTGGCGCATGGATTCGACTTTCTTCGGCGTGGTCTTCTTCTTAGCCATTACTAGTTTTCCTTGACGCCTGGTTAATCATCGCGCATGCCGGATGGATTCGCTGACAATTGTGTCGTCTTTCGGCGACGATCATGCTTTGTCAGCTTCGTTCTGAGCCCAAGGGACTGATTCAACTTCGCCCGTCCATTGTTGAGCCAATCTGTTGGCATACTTCCCGTAGTGCCCACAAAGTCGCAGGAGAACCAGGTCGATATACCACAACGATAATTTCCACCCCTCGTAGTATGAATGGCCTGGAAGCTTTGTCTGAGCATCCGGATGGACAAGCGAGTTACGTATGGCGGTTATCGCATCCATGCCGTCCGCCCATTTCCTTCCCTGCCTACTGTGCAGCGCTGAAAAATTAGGTGGGATCTCTTGTGCAATGTTTAATGAGGATGTCAGAAGCCGCAGCTTGTCCGCGGCGGAGAGTCCGCGACGCTTGAACGCGGCCGGCGAAACCATCTTCCGGTCGAGGACGCAGTAAGTCCACGCAAGCAGTTCCAACGCCGCCTGAGCGAGGATCAATCCGGTGTCGACGCCAATCCCGACGCGGCGATCGCACGCTCCTAAATACCAGTAAAGAGCGTCGCGCAAAGGCTTACGCCAAAGTTGTTTCGTCCAGAGTGACATGAAGCCAGTAAATACCTGGGACAGCAATTCCCCACGATGCAAGTCAAACCATGAGACGAGCCCTTCCATGGGCCGTCTGCGGTGATTCTCAAACCCCATTGCTCAAGGACTTTATTCCCCTCGGCATCGCATCCGATCGGTAGCGCGACGCCTGCCCAACGGCCCAAGGCGAAAGAAAGGAAGTAGTGCAAGCAGCTCAGCAGGTCGTCGAGATGCTCGCTTGAAAACGTCGAGCCATCCTCTCGCGCTATCCGCCCCATGTGCGTGATGACATAGCCACCATGAGCTTTCAGTGCCTTCGTAAGACTGTCTGTCCGGTCTGTGGCCGCGACGGTAATGTTCCAGCCTTCTGCTTTGAACACGACCCTACCGCAGCTTCGACCGCCTTGCCGCGGTGGTTCACCCGTCATAAAAATGTAGTTTTCAGGTCCACGGAAGTCTGGGAAGTTGAACAAATGGAACGTCACAGTTGAGATGGCGTTCGATGGAGGCATAACCACGACGCCCGATTTTTTTGGCAAGAAGACGATCCCGTTGTGGTCTCCACCAACGGGCGCACAAAAAACGTCGAAGCTTATGCCTCTATCTGTCAACGTAAGCTTCAGGTCGCGGCCATCGTCAACGAATAATCCCAGGCCGAACATCGGAGACTTATTTTCCAGCGGGCAGACGAATTCAAGCCGGTCGTCGGGCATGAACCTCATCGCGACGTTAGCCATCTCCTTGTACGTCGTGCCTTCATAGTCGAACTGAACCGCCACCCGTCCCAGGTTGATCGGTTGGCTCGGATCGGTCTGCGAGTAGATCGGATCGATGAGCGGGCTGCTAACCTTAATTCGGTCACTCATCGGATGCTCCCAGAGTCGATCGGATTGCGTTTTTCGCGTCCCACGGATCGGCGATTTCGATAAACGCCCAGCGCCCGAAACCGCCGTGGTTGTTCACCGCCGGCACCCACAGCGTGCGCGCCGTGGCGACCTTGGCGGCCTTGTCCTTCTTCTGCTCGCCGGTGACTTCGACGATCAGGTTGAGCAGGTCGTCGGGGCCGTGGCCGTCGTCGATGCAGGCGATGAAGTCGGGGATGGTAGTGCTGTTCTTCGCCGTTCAGCGTGTAGGGGATGGTGAAGCCGAGGTTGTGGTTCTTGACGTAGCGGATGACCTCGGGCATGTCTTCGAGGGCTTGGGCCATCTTCTGTTCCCACGAGTCGGTGTCGGCCACGACATGGGAGACGTGGCACTTGTCGGCGCGGGTCGCGATAGACGGCGCGGGTGGTGTCGAAATCGACATAACGGGTGGAGCCGATGGTGTCGTAGGGGCGCAGGATCGGCTTGAGCGCCGCCGTGCCGTCGGTCGAGGCGACGATGGCCTTGTAGATGCGGTCGGCGGCGTCGTGGGCGAACTCGATGCAGCAGCAGCAGTTGCGGGAAGGTGTTGTCCTTGAGCGTGACGCATTCGGCCAGCCAGCGTTTGGCGATGCCGAGCAGTTGCGGGAAAAGCCAGGGCTTGTCGTTGCCGTCGTCGTCGCGGAAGTATTTCTCCAGCGTCAGCTTGGCCAGCAGGAAAGCGACTTCGTTGGGCGCGGCGGCGTTTGAGGTCGTCGAGGGTGTGGATGCTGGATCTCGCCGACGATGGGCGCGTTCTCGGTCTTGGTGGGGATGTCGGCGGTGGAGAGGGCGAGCCTGGAGTCGTCGGTGAAAGTGGCGGTGAGCCGCTCGCCGGCCATGTCGTAGCGGTAGCCGAGCAGTCGGGGGAAGGTGATCTCGCAGGCGATGCGGTCTTCCAGGGCGCGGACGCGGGTGGGCAGCGGGCCGGGCTTGGGGTCTGTGGTGGAGCCGCTGCACGGGAATGAAGGAGAACGGCACGCCGTAGACCTCGGCGTATTCGGGGTCGAACATGGCCGTCGGCGTTGGCGGCATAGCTCATGCGGCGCAGGGCCGGCCGACCACCTGCTCGCAGAGCAGTTGCGTGCCGAAGGCGCGCACGCCGAGGACGTGGGTGACGGTGTTGGCGTCCCAGCCCTCGGTCAGCATCGAGACGCTGACGACGCACTTGACGTGTTCGCCGAGCTTGCCGGCCTTGCCGACCGTGTTCATCACCTCGCGGAGCAGGTCTTCGTCGGTCAGGTCGCTCGGTATCGCGGCCGGGGAAGCGGGCGCGGTATTCGGCCTTGAACTCGTCGATTTCGCGGGCGGCGATCTTCTTGAAATCGTCGCTCATGGCCTCGCCGGATTCGAGTTGCTGGCTGTCCACCAGGATGGTGTTCGGGCGGTGCAGCCAGGCGCCGTGGCCGTCGTCGTTGCGGAAGATGGGCAGTTGCCCGGCCTGGACGATCGTCTGGTCGCCGATCGGCTTTTCCCAGCCGGCGATGTAGTCGAAGACCAGTTTGGAGACGTTGGTGTTGTTGCAGACGACGATGAACACCGGCGGCGTCAGACTGCCACGGCCGCGGGCCTCGGCGTTCTGCTCCCACAGGCGGTAGTACTTCTCGTAGTTGCTGTAGAGGCTGTGCAGCGCCCCTTGCAGTTCGACGGGGAGCTTCGGTTCGCCACTCGACGGCGTCGGTCTTGCGGCCCTTCCTCGGCAGGTCCTCGCGGATGCGCAGCCACAGGTCGCGGTAGGTCGGCTGGTCGCCGGTCATCGAGTCGTCGGCCACCGGCACGCGGGGCACCTTGACGATGCCGGACTCGATGGCGTCGATCAGCGAGAAGTCGGAGACGACCCAAGGGAAGAGCGTGCCTTCGGGGTAGCCGGAGCCGCGCAGGAAGAACGGCGTGGCCGACAGGTCGTAGATGGCCTTCACGCCGATCTTGGCTTTCACGGCCTCGATGCCGGAAATCCAGATGCGGGCCTCTTCGTCGCGCTGCTTCGGCCTCGTTGCGATCGTCGCCGGTGAGCGTGTTCGTCCTCGCCGTCGGGTTTGCGGCGGTAGCAGTGATGGGCTTCGTCGTTGATGACGATGATGTTCTTCTTGGTGCCCAACTCGCGACAGACGCGGCGCACCATCTGGTCGGGGGTCTCGGTGAACGTGCTTGGCTGCCCGTCGGCGAGAATCGCCTTGGTGAGCTTGCCGGCGGCGACCTTCTCGCGCAGCTTGGAAGGCGTGGAAGTTGGTGATGAGGATTTTGGCCTGCCCGAGCTGTTCCAGCAGGTGGCGGCGGGACGATGTCGCGCTGGCGGTAGTAGTTGTCCGGGTCGTTCGGCAGCAGCACGCGCAGCCGGTCGCGGATGGTGATGCCGGGCGTGACGATCAGGAAGGTGTCGGAGAAGCGGGCGTCCTGCGGGTTGGCGAGCTTGTTGAGCGTGTGCCAGGCGATGAGCATCGCCATGACGACGGTCTTGCCGGAGCCGGTGGCCATCTTGAACGCCATGCGCGGCAGGCCGGGGTTCGAGGTGTCGTTGGCCGCGCGAAGTCGCGTTCTCGATCCAGGCATCGCCGTATTTCTTGGCGACCTCGGTGATGTAGATGGCGGTTTCGAGGGCTTCGATCTGGCAGAAGAAGAGCTTCTTCTCGCGGTCGGGATCGGTCCAGTAGTCGAGCAAGCTGCGCGGTCGTCGGGCGTCACGCCGACGTAGCCCCCGCTGCGCCACAGGACGACGCGGCGCGCGGATGTCGGTTGACGAGCCTGTTCTCTTCGATGCGGTCCTGGGTCCACTCGGTGTCGAAGGCAAGCTGCTTCGCCTTTTTCTTTGGGCGCGGTATCGGAACGAAATACGAACTGGTCCGGCGGCCTTCAACGATCTCGTTGGTGATGCCTTCGTCGGTGAATCGGAAATGGCGCGTCGGTTCATCGAAGGCGGAGTTGAGAACGGGATTTTCGATGACGACTTGCGGCATTTTATCTCAAAGAGATCGACTGATCCTAAACCTGAAGCAAAACTTGAATCGGGTTTGCGCTCGGAAAACCGGTCTAAGGCGCCACATCCCGGATCGAGGCGTATGGAGAATAGCAAAGGAGGACAGCTAAAGGCAAAAGGATAAAATTGGGGGAAAAGACGTGGTCGTGGCTATTCAATACCGATGCCCGTTCCAGACGTTTCAATCGTTCAACCGCTGCGCTCCTGTTCAAATCGTTTATCACGGCTACGACTTGGATGAGGGTCCGTCGGGAGTTCCTGAAACGTCAAAATGAAGCTCCTCGGAGCAAAGCTCCGAGGTATCTTTGCGAAATTCTCCGAAGCCCTTCCACCCTCCTTCGCCAAGGCTACGGAGGGTTCTCCTCACCTTCATCCTCGCAGCAAGCTGCGAGGTATTCGGCGAAGGAGAATAAAAAGGCTATTTCGCAGTTGTCAAAACTTTAACAAAGAAACCACCGGGTGACGCCCCTCATCGAATATTGGGCGACTGTTTGAGGCCAGACGTTATTCAGGTGATTACGACTAAGTTGAACGAACGAAGGCGCTTCAGAACCATGAAATCGTCTCCGATTCCTGGTATATAGAGTCGCGCCAATCGATCTTGCGCTGAGCGCGAGAAGGCAATCATTGACGAGAGTCGGGAGCTTATTCTTTAAATCCGGCCGCATTGTAAGCGCCTTGGCCTGCATGTTGCCAGAATCTTTCCACTGGGAGTGGTTCGGAGTTACGATCCTCCCGGCCCTCTCGAAGGGCCGATAAAGAGTTTCTACCTGGGTTCTTGCTCTCGGGCCACGAGCGCCGGCCAACAACTCTTGAATGACGATCGAGCTAAAATAGATCCCTGGCGCATCGTTTTCGTAGAGTTCCCTTAAAATAGGCAGTGTGGCTCGGTTTTGGATGAGGTCAATGTAAAGATCGCTATCGATCAAATGTTTGGCCACTAGAAAACTTTCTCGACGCCGCCCTTACCGGCGACTTTCTCCAGTGATGCAAGAATCTCCTTTTTGAATACCACCAAGTCCAATGCGGCATCGATGGCCTCGGTCTCCGTCTTCTTACCCAAAATGGTGCGTACCCGGCGAATCTTTTTTTCGTCTAGATAGTAGTTTTTCCGTTTTAGATTCGATCGCATGTCTCCCTCCCTATACAGATCATAATTAATTGTATACACACCCGAAATCCAGTCAAGCCACGCCTCACATAGGACCGAGGCCCGTTTCGATCGTTCAACCGCTATTCAATACCGCGGACCGTTCAATACCGTTTTCCCGCTGATTTCATGTTCCAACTGTCAGATGAAGAAGTGAAACTTTTGAGATCACAAATTGTGATCTCAAAGAAACGGCGTGGTGGGCGGCGGTATTTGCCGTATGCCTTTACAGAGCATAGAGCACGCGTTTCAATTCCGTAAAGCTCTGCTAGAAGGATGGCCTACGCAATTCGCCCGGACAGTAAACGGTCGGTCACGGTCTGAATGGAGACTCGGAATCACCGATACATCGCGTGGGGATCGACTTCTTCGCGGATCAAACGCAGCTCTTCGGTGGTCGGCGCGGCGGTTTCCTGGATGGTGTCGGCCAGACGCAGCGGCCAGCCGACTTCAGCCTGCACGTCTTCGCGTGTGACACCGGGATAAAGAGCGGTTAACTGCATTTCGCGCTCAGGATTGGCGAAATTTAAAATCGCTTTGTCGGTGATCACCAGTTCCGGCCCGCCGCCGGGCAAACCCAGCCGGGCGCGGCTGTCACCGCCGGTGAGATGACCGGGGCTGGTGAGAAAATCGAGCTTCTCCACGAACGCGCGGCGTTTGAGCCGCATGATCATAAACGTCCGTTGCGCGTTAGTGGCGATCTCACAGGCGCCGCCGCTTCCCGGCAGTCGTGTTTTCGGCTTCGCGTATGCGCCGATAACCGTCGAATTCAAGTTGCCGTATCGGTCGATCTGCGCTCCGCCGAGCAGCGCTATCTCGACCAAGCCCCGCTGTAAGTACAAGCCGAACAGATCCGCCATGGAGACAACCGAAGTCGCTCCGCTCACCAAGGTCGGATCTCCTATGGAAAGCGGCAACCGCTCCGGCCGCGCGCCGTAAACACCAGACTCGTAAATGAGCTCCATATCGGGCGCGACAGTGTAGCGCGCCAGGTTGCAGGCGATATTGGGCAAGCCGACCCCGACAAAAACAGTGCGCGCCCCTTCCAGCATGCGCGCCGCCACCGCGATCATCATTTCCGACTCCGTGTAGGTCGGCTCGCTCATCGATACCTCCCGTAGTCAACCGACGGCGCCAACAAAGGCTCCGGCTTGAGTTTATCAAAATGCTCCTGACCTAGCTTGCGCAGATAGGCCGCATGATTCTCAAGGCCGTAAACCCATTCGTCGAGCCACGCTATCACCGCTGCGTGCTCCTGGGAAAGCTTATCCCAGGCGAGATAGGATTCGTTGTCACGGTCGTAATACCCCTGAACGTACGAAGGGTGCGCGCCGTAGGGCGAATGCACCACTGCATCGACGATCAAACCGGGAATTAAGGTACGGTTGGGATCGGCGCGGATCACCGATTCGTCGACAATTTCCTCGACCGCTACGATCACGTGCTTGGAAGCAAACGCCACTTCTTTTTGCATGCCGAGCAAACCCCATAGTTGCGTGTTTCCGTGACGGTCCGCGCGCTGGGCGTGAAGAATAGCCACGTCGGGGTTGAGCGGCGGCACGACGGCGATCTTGCCCGTGCCGTAGGGATCGTCGATCAGTTTGATCAGCGGGTTGGCCGCCAGCATGTCTGAGCCGACGTAGCTCCGTAAAGCAAAGAAGGGCGACCGCGTCGCGCCCGCCGCATACCGCCCCACCAAGCCGTAGTGTGAGTACTCCTCCAGCTCCAGCGGGCAAGGAACCGCTTTCTCCACCGCGCGGCGAATGCAGTAAAGCGAACCGACGCCCGGATTGCCCGTGTAGCTGAATATCAGTTTTCTCGCCGTGCCGGCGGCGATCATCTGGTCGTAGATCAAATCCGGCGTCATGCGGATCAAAGTGAGGCCCCGGCGCCGCTGCCGGATAATCTCGTGGCCGGCGGCGAACGAAATAAAACCGGTGAAGCCTTCAATACAGACGGAGCAGTCGTCGACTACGTATGCGGCGATAGCTTCGCGCATGGAGGAGAGTTTGTTGTCTTTTGCAGCTTTGTTCATATCTCTCTAGTGTAGTGTCCTGTCCCGGAAGTTCGCGAAAGAAGTCGATGGTCTTCCCACCGTCATGCCCGCCCTTCGGCTGGGCTCAGGACAAGCTCCAGCGGGTATCCAGACGCTGTTGATTGACCTGGATTCCGGGTCGCCCCCCGCTTTCGCGGGGGTTGCCCGGAATGACGATTGCCCTATGTAACGAACTTCAGAGATACCTGCTAGTGGAAAAACTTTTCCGCGCTCTTGAGCACGCGGTTGATGATTTCTTCGGTTGCGCCGAGGTAGTTCCTGGGCTCGGCCAAAGCTTGCCAGTCGATCTCGCCCTTTTTGACCGAATCGCCGGCCAATCTTTTCACGACTTCGATGAGTGGTTTGTTTTCGGAAACAGCTGCGCCGCAGGCTCTCTTGACCAGTTCTTCCGCCTTTGGTCGCGGCATCGATTTGGCCAGCGCGAACACCGCCCCCTCCGCTAAAATGACGTCATTGGCCCGAGCGATGTTCGCCCTCATTGCTTCAGTGTCTACTTGCAGGTTCCGCGCCAGATAGAGCGCATGCTTCAGGCCACCGCCGGTAAGCATGATCATCTGCGGCAGCGCCAGCCATTCCATTTGCCAGCCGTGCGTGGCACGCTCATGTTCTTGGATTTGCGCATTGTGCAGCGCCGAAAGCAAAGAAGCGTTGGTCCGCGCCGCGGCAACGATCAGCTCGCTGGTGATCGGATTGCTCTTCTGTGGCATTGTGCTGCTACCGCCTCGACCTTCTTCCGCGGATTCAGACGCTTCGCCGACTTCGGTTTGCGCCATGAGGATAATATCCTGCGCCATCTTCGCGAGACTCCCCGTCACCAAACTCAGCCAGCTGGCGAACTCGACGAAGTTGTCGCGCTGCGCATGCCAGGGCATTTCCGGCGCCGTGAGCTTGAGCTCATCGGCAAGCGCCTGCGCCACCGCAAGCCCTTTGTCACCCAGGGCCGCGAGGGTGCCGGCGGCGCCGCCGAACTGGACGACGAGCAACCGCGCGGAGATTTCATCCAGCCGCCGCCCGTGACGCACCAGTGGCGCCAGCCAGGCAGCGACTTTTACGCCAAATGTAATCGGCAGAGCCTGCTGACCGTGAGTGCGCCCAGCGAGCACGGTAGCGCGATGTTTATCAGCGAGTTCGCTCAGACACTGGACAATTTCTCGAAGGCGGCTCTTGAAGGTTCCGATCGCGGCGCGCACCTGGAGCACGGATGCGGTATCCATGATGTCCTGGGTCGTCGCCCCCCAGTGAACAAACGGCGCCGCATCGGCGCCGGCTTGCTTACGCAGTTCTTGGACCAAAGCAACTATCGGAAACCCGGATCGGATCGTTCCTTTGCCCAGCGCCGCAACGTCGATCTTATCGGCCCGCGCGGCGGCGATCTGACGGGCTGCCTTCGCCGGAATTACGCCAAGCCTGGCTTCGGCCCGCGCCAAAGCGATTTCGACTTCGACCAGCGCTTGAACGTACGCCGCGTCGGTGAAAAACGAGGAAATCTCATCGTCAGTGAATAGCGGACCGAAGATTGTCGAGTCGAGTACGGGCGCCATGTTCAAGAACGATTTCGCTCGATGGTCAGGTTTTCACCCCAACACTCCAGTAGTCCATCACTCCAAATTTCCTGCTTGGCCCTCGTTCACACATCAAAGAAGACCGTTTCATCCTTCCCCTGGAGCCTGATGTTAAAACGATAAACCGTCTTCCCGTTCTTGTCTTCGCGATTGGCGATCAGCGTGGCGCGGCGCGCTTTGTTCCTGATTGAATTCAACACCGGATCGCTCTCGTTTGCCGGGTCGTCGGCGAAATACACAGCGCGTGTACGCGTGCACCAACATGCCGCGCGCAAAGACCGTCACGTTACAGTGCGGCGCCTGCACCGTATCATCCGCGCCCGGCACAGATCCGGGCTTGATCGTCTCGAAGCTGTAAAAACAGTTTTCGTCGGTACCGGAACGGCCCCAGCCGGTGAACGCCGCATCGAACGGCTTTTCCTGTTTATCCTCAGGATGGTTATAGCGGCCATAAGCGTTGGCTTGCCAGATCTCAACCATGACGTCGGGGATCGCCTGTTCGCCGCCGTCGAAGACTTGGCCCTCGATGCGAATACGTTGGCCTTGCGTCGATTCGTTGACCAACACATTCATGGTTTTATTCGTGAGCGCGATGGCGTAGAACGGCCCGACGGTTTGCGACGGAGTTTGCTTCTTCATCTCGGTTCCGCAAAAGGCGTCGCTTTGCGGCCGCGCAGCACGATGTCGAAACGATAGCCCAACGCGTACTCCGGTTCCGTGACATCGTGAGCGTAAGAGGCCATGAGCCGCCGGCGGCCGCTCTTGGTCGGAATCGAATTGAAAATCGGGTCCATCGGAAGCAGCGGATCGCCGGGAAAGAAAAACTGCGTCACCAGCCGGGTCGCGAAACTTGGGCCGAAAATCGACAGATGAATGTGCGCCGGGCGCCAGGCGTTGGGATGATTGAGCCAGGGATACGCGCCGGGCTTGATCGTAAGATAACGATATTCCCCTTTCTCATTGGTCACGCAGCGCCCCGCGCCGGTGAAGTTGGGGTCGAGCGGCGCGTTATGCTGATCCACCGGATGATGGTAGCGCCCTGCCGCGTTGGCCTGCCAAATTTCAATCAGCGTATTGGCAATGGGCTTTTCGTCCTCATCCATAACCTTACCGACAACGATGATGCGTTCGCCCATAGCCGCTTTTCCGGTTGCAGCGTCGCGCGTGAGATCGTTCTCACCCGGCGCCAATTTTATATCGCTGAACAGCGGCCCGGTAATCTCCGATAGAGTCTGCTTGATCGGCACGAGCTTTTTGAGCGGCCCGCGCTTGATTGACGAACCATACCCCTTGAAAACATAGGGCGGGTGGGACTTCCAATCACGCGGGCTGTACTCCGAGATTTTCATAACGCCGACCCCGCGGGTTTACTTGCCTTCGTTCTCCATTTCCTTATATACCCGCTTGGCGATGGCGAAGGCCGCATTGGCTGCCGGAGCGCCGGCGTACACCGCCACTTGCAGCAGCACTTCTTTTACTTCATCACGGGTCACCCCGGTGTTGCGCGTCGCGCGAATATGCGCGCCGAGTTCTTCATGGCGCCCCAACGCGGCCAGCATGGCGATGGTGAGCATGCTGCGGGTTCTCTTTTCGAGCCCCGGCCGGGTCCAGACCGCGCCCCAGGCATGCTCGGTGGCGTAATGCTGCCAGTCTGCATCGAAGTCGGTCTTGTTGGCTTCGGCGCGCGCGACATATTCAGCGCCGAGGACTGACTTGCGCACCGCCATGCCTTTATCGAAAAGATCGTCAGACAATTTGCACCTCCTGCAAGAATTGCATGATCCGGGTTGCCATGACCGCCGGCTGCTCCACGCAACTGATATGAGCCGCCTGGGGAATGAGCGATAGGCGGGCGTTAGGAACGATATTCGCGAGCTGGCGCGCCATCTCCGGCGGTGTCGCAATGTCCTGTTCGCCGCATAACACGAGCGTTGGCTTGTCAATTGACGCCGCCGCATGGGTCAAATCGGTATCGCGCAGCGCGCAACAGGTTCCGACATAGCCATCTGCCGCTGTGCGAACAACCATGTTTGCATAGCCGCGCACCTCTGCGCTATGGCGCCGGCGGAAGTCTTCGGAGAACCAGCGCTCCATAGACGGCGCCGCCAATGCCCCAATCCCCTTGGCCCTGACCGTCTCGATGCGCTCTTCCCAACTCGCCACCGTGCCGATCCGGACGCCGGTATCGCAGAGAACCAGCGCGCGCACACGATCGGGATATTGGATTGCCAACTGCTGTGCGATCACCCCGCCGACTGACAATCCACACACGATGGCTTCCTTGATCTCAAGCGCGTCCAGCAGACCAACGACGTCCCCTGCAAGTTCGCCGGCGCTATAAGGTGGCGGCGGCGCTTCGCTCAGTCCATGCCCTCTCGTGTCGTATCGGATGAGTCTAAAGTCACTCACGAGTTGAGGCACCATCGGATCCCAAATGCGCAGATCGCTGCCGAGCGAATTCGAAAACAGCAGCGCCGGCTTGTCCGCTTGACCTTCCACAACGTAATGGTGAACACAATCACCGATTTTTATAAAAGCCATTGGCTTGAAACTAACCGAGCGCTTAGCGCAATGTCAATATCAGGCGTACCTTCACGCCGCACCGAATTTCCAGAATCCCTTTGACTTCCCGCCACCAACAGCCCTAGAATCAATCGTTGAACTTGAACCGAATTGGGCGCAGCCATGCTGCGCCCCTACCTCGGAACAACGCACCAACGATTTGAGCGACGTGAACGTTTTGAACGACTTGAACCGTCTGAAGGACTTGAACTTTGAACGACTTGAACCTTTGAACTGGAACCGATAGAAATGGAGGCAATCAAATGTCCGAACCACTCGTACTCGAAGTCTTTTCCGATTTCGTTTGACCCTGGTGCTACCTCGTCACCGGGCGTGTCGAGAAACTTAAGAAGAACTACGGACTGGAGATCAAGTTCACTCAATTCCCCCTGCATCCGGAGACGCCGGAAGAAGGCAGCGTCAGAGGGCCGGAGATCATCGCGCGCAACCAACGCATGAAAGTGAATATGGAACGCGAAGGCCTGCCGTTCAACGCCGAACGCAACATGTCCTACAACAGCAGGCTGGCCCAGGAGCTGGCGAAATGGGCGGAAACCAAAGGCAAGGCGGAGGAAGTGGTCAACGCGCTTTTCCGCGCCTACTTCGTCGACGTCAGGAATATCGGCAAAGCGGACGTCCTCGCCAAGATCGCCGAGGAGAACGATTTGCCCGTGGACGAAGCCACCGACGCGCTGCTCAGCCGCAAATTCAAAGACGCTGTTGACGATGACTGGCGCCGCTGCGCCGCCTACGGCGTGAACGCCGTGCCGACGTTTCTCGCCGGTAAGTATCTGATGGTCGGCGCACAGCCCTATGACGAACTGCAACGGCTGATCGAGCATGTGATGAAGGAACCGGCTGCGCAAGATACTGCGGGATAGTCATCGACGACCGGATCGTCCGCGCGCTCGAAAAGTAAGGCTTCATCGATTCCCTCTACGGCAAGAAGGGACCGGAGCATTCCGAACGCCAATGTTACCGCGCTCCCGTTCCTCCAGTATTCTTCCCCTCGACGAAACTCTATTGTAACTTTGTCAAAGACGATCTCACTAGTTGAGCGGAGCCCAGTAACGATTCGGCGGCACTTGACTTAGGACCCGGGAAAACCGGCGTAATTTGAACGTAGAAATGAGGACGTGCACGTCATGCCGATAAGTCGATGAAATCGCAAGGAGGACGCGGTGACTAGAACCAAACAAAATTTAATGGTTTTCGGAGCGGTCGTCACTTTCTTGTTTGGTGCGGCCGGAACCGCTCTTTCCGCGGACGGCGCCGCGAACCTTACCCGCGTACGCATGGGGTTAGCAGCCAGGAGCACGACTTCCATGCCCTTTTTTGTCGCCAAGGAACGGGGCTTTTTTCGCGAGGAAGGTTTGGAAGTCGAGCTCATCGTGATGCAGGCGATCCAAACGATTCAGGCGACGATGGGGAACAGCACGCAATTCGCATCCGCAACCGGATCGGCCGTTAGTTCCGCCGTTAGCGGCGCCGACATCAGGGTCATTTTAGCCGTCACTGACCAGCCGTCATTCGACCTTATAGTCCAGCCGAACATTACCAGCGTTCAACAGTTGCGCGGAAAAAAAATCGGCACTGGCGGTGTCGGCTCTTTGGCGGAAATTCTCGCGCGCCGGATACTCCAAGCGCACAATGTCCGTCCCGAAGAAGCTGTTATTCTTGCAACGGGCCCAAGCCATATGACCTATCTATCCTTAAAAGCCAAAGTCATTGACGCCGCCCCGCTCCAGATGCCTTTGACCTTCACCGCGCAAGATGAAGGGTTTCGCAAGCTGGTGTCCGCTGCCGATGTCTATCGATCGGTGCAGGGGGGTCTCGCGACGACCAAAGCTCTGCTGACCGAGCAGCCCGAATTGGTGACCAAGGTTGTGCGCGCGATGATGAAGGCGATCCGCCTGATCAAATCCGATCGGAAGTATGGCATTGAATTCATCAAGGGACCGTGGTTGGACATCGGCAAGGACCCGGAAAAAATCGCCGCCCGCGTGTATGACATCGCCGGGCCGGCGCTTTTGGAAAATGGCTCGGTGAGCGAAGACGTTCAGCGCCAAATGATCGCGGACGCGTCGGCTCGAATCAAACCCAAGCAACCGGTGCTTCCGGAGCAGGTATTCGACTTTACTGTTGTTCGCAAAGTCATCCAGACGTTGAGATAGTTTCTTGCCAAAGAGCCCGCATGTCGTTTGCACAGGAAATCGTTTGCCCGCGCTGCCTGAAGCGCTTCGGGCTATCAGAGTTGCTGAACCTCTGCCCTTGCGGCTCGCCTCTAATGGTCCGCTACGATCTCGAGAAAGCGAAAACCGCATTCGTCAGATCTTCCCTCGAAGCTCGAGTCGCTTCGCTCTGGCGCTACCGCGAGCTTTTACCGCTGCAGAATGACGCCAATCTTATTTCCTTGGGAGAAGGCTATACGCCGATTTTGGACGCTAAGACACTCGGCGGTGAGCTTGGTTTACGGCGGCTTTGGATCAAAGACGAAGCGCAAAACCCGACCGGCTCGTTTAAGGATAGGGGTCTTTCGCTGGCGATCTCCCGGGCGAAAGAGCTAGGCGTAAAAAAAGCCGCCATTCCATCCGCCGGAAACGCCGGCGGCTCTTTTGCGGCTTATGCGGCGCGCGCGGGCATAGAAGCCCATGTGTTCATGCCGCGCGATACTCCGATGGCCAATCAAATCGAAGTAGCGCAGTACGGCGCCAGGCTGACGTTGGTAGATGGCCTGATTAATGATTGCGGCCGGATTATCGCCGAGAAGAAAGTCACTGAAGGCTGGTTTGATGTCTCAACGCTGAAAGAGCCCTATCGGATCGAAGGCAAGAAAACCATGGGATACGAGATCGCCGAACAACTCAATTGGCGCCTCCCGGATGTCATCATCTATCCCACCGGCGGCGGCACGGGTCTCATCGGCATGTGGAAGGCATTCGGAGAGCTCGAAGAACTGGGCTGGATCGACGGCGCGCGACCGCGCATGGTATCGGTTCAAGCCAGCGGCTGCGCGCCCATCGTCAAAGCGTTCGACGAAAACAAGGCGACAGCGGAGCCCTGGCAAAACGCGCACACCGTCGCCTCCGGTTTGCGCGTGCCCCAGGCGGTCGGTGATTTCTTAATGTTGCAGACCATCCGCGATAGCCACGGCACGGCATTGAGCGTCAGCGATGATGAGATGCTTGTGGAAATTTCCCGAGTGGGAAAAGCAGAGGGTATTTTTTTCTGCCCCGAAGGCGCGGCTTGCGTCGCAGCGCTGCGCCGTCTGGTTGATAATGGATGGATCAAACCGGATGACGAGGTTCTGATGTTCAACACCGCGAGCGGTCTAAAGTATCTGGATGTTATCCAGCGAGACCGCCAAAAAATTTAATTCGAACGTCGACCGTGAATGCCACGGCAGAACGGTTAGCCCCGAAAGCCAGACTAGGCCGCCACCTTCAGCGACTCGGCTGCGTGCTCCCCCGCTCTCATGCCCAGACCGAGAGAAGCCAGTAACCCGTTGCCGGGTAGGTAGCCTTCCAAACCCTTGCCGGATACACCGACAGCGGCGCCACCACCGGCGTACAGATTGGGGATGATGGAGCCATCGGGGCGAAGGACTTGGCCGTCCGGGCTTACTTTGAGCCCACCTTGAGTGTGGTACAGCGCGACTGTGACCTTGATTCCGTAAAATGGGGAACTGAAAGGTACCGGCAGTGTGCGCCCAAAAGCGTCTTTGCCGCCGCTCGCCGCGCTGTTGTAGTCTTGGATGGTCTGCTTCAGGCCGCCGGCATCGATTCCCAATCTGCCTGCGAGCTCCTCCGCGGTCTGCGCCTTTTTCAAAATCCCCGAGTCGAACAAGCTTGCCAGATTTCTTAGTCCCGAGATGTTTGAGTGCAGTTGGTAGATACGCTCGTCGAAAATTTCGTACGCCTGCTTGCCCGGAAGGTCGAGCATCTTTGTACCAAGGCCGCCCGGATATTTAGTCTCGTCAACGAAGCGCTTTCCGCCAAGGTCGACCATGATGCCGCCGGATAAAGCAACCTCGGGAGATACCGCGCGCTTTCCCGGACCAATGTAGGCGGGGTATGGTTGGAAGGCACCCATGTTCTCCGTCGCTGCTCCCGCCGCCAAACCCATTTTGATTCCATCCCCGGTGCTGCCAAAGTGACCTGGAAAGGGGATGTCTACAGCTTTGGGTATATACTGCGACAACAGCTCCCGGCTTGCCCCGAATCCGCCGGAGGCCAGGATGACCTTACGACCCGTGAGGACCTTTTCGTCCGTCACCACGCCTGTCACTGCCCCGCTCGCCTCCTGACTGAGAGACAGCACCGGCGTCGAGAAGCACACCTGGATGTTCCTTTCGCGTTCAACTGCCTCGAAGAGGAAGTCCGTTATGTTTTTTTCCGCCTTCCATGAGTGAGACCGCTGGGCGCTGTGGCCAAAGGCAAACTCGCCGAGTTGGAATTCGATGCCAGCCGCATCGGCCAAGAAATCAGCCACTCGCCCGGACATTTCCGTCAAACGCCTGGTGAGGGCGACATCGCTCTCATTATTGTTCCTACGCAGGATATCCTCGGCATACAGCTCCGGACTGTCCTCGATTTCTCGCCTCGCGCTGGCATCGACTTCCAGCAGCGCGGATGCCCCTGGAAGAGAAAGCCGTGCCACCTCCCGGCTTGTCCGTCTTTTCAAGGAGCAGGACGCGTGCCCCCTTCTTGGCAGCCACCAGAGCGGCCATGAGGCCGCACCCCCCGGCACCGATGACAATGATATCACTCACCACCGAGTCTAAGTTCTGCATCGCACCTCCAAACGGTACTGCTCATTGATAAATGAAAGTTGTCTTGAAACTTGCCCATAAGAACACGGCATTGGATTAGGGACTAGAGAATATTTGATAACCGGTTGTCATTGCAACTTGAAGCTAACTTGCAGCTGGACTAATGTTGGGACGACTATCACGTACTAGTGGCAGTAACGCTGCATAGGGTTTGCCGTTCATGGTTCGAGAGCCACCACGAACGGCTTGTGCCTTACCGTTCACCCTGAGCTTGTCGAAGGGTTCTTCGAACTTAGACGCGAACCAGCCGCTACAGTTCACTAGTGACATGCGATCTGTTCGGCCAAACGGCTTAAACCGTTTGAACGTTTTGAACGAATTGAACGCTTGGAAGTTAGGGGGAATTATTTATGTCAGACGTTGAACCTCGTGGGGCAGTTCATTGGATCGATCACTTCGTGGTCGGAACCAACGATATGGGCGCCTGGGCCGACTGGGCGGTTAATGCCACAGGCATTACTCGAAGACCGCTCATCGGACTCACAACTGCGGCGCGGAAAAGGAATATTAAGATAACCTGTTTTTTGTGGTGGGAGGGTGGATCATGCCGCATCGGCGCGTTCCTTCAGCCTGAGATCTACCCGCCGGCAAAAGCTCTGGGCGAGGATCTGCCGCGCTGCGGTTTTTATATCCGCCCGCAAGACATAGACGCGCACCTGCGCAGGCTCGATCAACACAAAATTCCGCACACCGACCCGGTAAAGACAGCCGCCGACGGTGACGAAGGCACCGTCATCTATCTAGCCGATCCGGACGGCAACCAGTATGAGTTCTGGGCGCCCGTGCATATGCCCGAAGGCGCCATGGAGATCTCGACCTCCGAAAAAGTCGGCCGTATCAGTCACGCGGTTTACGGCGCCCGCGACCTGGGAAAAACCGCGGCTTTCTTCGAAAAATATTGCGGCATCCAACCGGCGCAAAATTCTATGACTGCCGAGGGAACCCTCGTACTGCGACTGAGAGCGGGCGCCCGGCTCGTCTACAAGCTGGTTGACCGGGTCGACGAACGCGTTTCCGGCCATGGAACCTGGTGGGACATGCACACGGCGCTGACGGTTCGCGCCGAAGAGTTCCTGCCCAACTACCGGCGCATGTGGGAAGGAATTCCCGAAGAAGCGGGTTATAAGGCGGACCTGAATCTTTCCCTGGAACAACAAGAGGCGCTTCCAGCGCGCACGGGTTTGCATCGCAGTCCCGTGGGCCTCAGGTGGAAAGAGATCTGTGCGCGCGGCGATGAGTTCTACGACTGGGACTGTCACTCTTTTCACTTCATGGGTGGCAAACCGCTCAAGAATGACGGCTCAATGGCGTTATACGAGGCCATAGAACAGGAAGAATATTTGCGCGAGCTGGCTGAGTCTTTGAATAAGGGCGCGCAGCCGGGGCTAATGCAAGGGCTCGGCAAGCGAAAACCCTTTTAAACCGTGACGTCCTTTGTGAACGACTGGAACAGGCACTCGCAACGGCGTAAAAACATGATACCGAGAATTCTCCTGCTGTCCCTTTTTCTTTTGGGGTGTTCGGCTATCGCGCATAGCGAAGAGGTAAAACTGGGCCGTCTAAACATAGCGTACGCATCAGCCACGCCCCGAACTGCGTACCTATGGATTGCCAAGGAGAATAAACTTTTTGAAAAATATGGCTTGAATGTGAATCTAGTCTCTATACGAGGCAGCGCCACGACGATGCAAACCCTCGTCGGCGGAGATATCGACGTCATTTACGTGACTGGAGCCGCCGCGGTCACTGTGGCAGGGAGAGGCGCTCCCGTCGTAATCATAGCTACTTCCGGACATAACGACTACAAGATGCTCGCGCACTCCTCGATCGCTTCACTGCAACAGCTCAAAGGAAAGACAATCGGCATCAGCAACCCGGCCGGCAGCGATTATTTCGCGCTGCGGCGCATGCTGCCGAAGCTTGGGCTAGTTCCGGGTAAAGACGTTTCTTTTCTTACGACGGGAATCCAGAGTTCCATCGAGAAAGTGTTGCTGGTACTCGAGGGAAGGATTCACGCTACGCTCGGCAGCTCCGATACCGTGGCGCTTTATGAATTGAAAGGCCAGAAGCTGAGCGTCTTGGCCGATGCCGTGGAAAATGGCGTTTACGTGACGAGCGGTGATATTGCAACGAAACGGCAATTCTTGAAAGAGAATCCGGCGAAACTGAAGGCGTTCTTGAAGGCCATGATAGAAGGGATGTGGGTGGCAAAGAGAAATCAAGCGGTTTTCGGCGCGGTGTTGCGAAAGTATTTGAAGATCGAAGATACGAGACTTGTGGAGGTTATGCACAAAAACAATGCTTTGGATTATCCCAGTAAACCCTATCCTTCCGAAGAATCAATCAAACAAGCGATTGAAGATATAAACGCCGCGAACCCGGAGCTCAAGCTAAATGACCGGGAGTTTACCGATACTGCGTTGCTGAAAGAAATTGAAAAAGAGGGTTTCTTTACAACGATCCAACGTTAGAGATTGGGTCATACGCCGCGAGATCGCCAGTCATCTGCCGGTAACCGAGCCGATCGTCGCGTAGCCGGGTGATTGCGCGCGCGGATTTTGCCAAAGTTGGAGTGGGCAAATGTTTTGATGATAAAGCTCAAAAATTTTTTCGTAGAGGAGAACTTATGCTAGACGGAAAATTGAGAATTGCTCCGACCTGTTATCATGTGCTTCATCTGCTGCCGGTGATGGCGGCCCACGAGATGAATTTTTTCTACGACGCCGGTCTCAAGACCGCCGATGGGTCGCTTGGGTATCAGGTCCTGCGCGACGCGATGGTGCCGTTTGGACTGGAGAAATTGGGCATCTCCCAAGCGATGAAAGAGAAGTCCATCGACATTGCCTTGGATGTCCAGTCGCGCACGGTATTTTTTCAACGATCGCGGGGCGCGGATGTTTACATCATCGCAGGATGGCGAAACCAGCACACCGTCGCCTGGGTCGGCCCGCCGCATATCAAGTCGCTTAAGGATCTCAAGGGCAAGCGCGTCGGCATCAGCGATTTCAATAGCCTGCGCCACTGGGGAATACAGATCCAGTTGGGCAAGGCCGGACTGGATATCGAGCGGGATGTAGAGTTCGTGAGAATCGGCGTCTCGGAACATCTCCACGAGGAGGCCCTCAAGAACGGCAAGGTAGAATGCGCCCCGGTATCCGTACGGACGTCGGAATCTCTGAAGAAGGAGGGCTGCAATGTCCTCGTCGTACCGAGGGATCAGTACCCGAATGGTTTCCCGCAGCGGATAATCGCGGCTACGGGGCGTATACTCGAGGAGCGCCCGGATTTGGTCAAGAACTTTCTCAAAGGCCTGATTCGCTCCTATTGGTTCGTGCGCGATATGCCGAAGAATTTCGAGTTTCTCTATAATCTCGACAAGCGGCTTCGGTTGGGAACCGCGGACCCTGAAGAACGGATCCACAACCCGCGCCGCTATACGATACCGTTCTTAGAGTCGCAGCCGTTTCCGCTCGACGGACTGGCAAGCGGATTCGAGGACATGCTGCGGGACGAAAAACTGATCGGCGGCCTGGAGTACGACGTGCCTGCCATCGCGAATGTGTGCGCTCAGGATCTGGTCGCGGAGGCCTATAAGGAGCTCAGAGGCCAAAAGGAACTGGAACCGGAGTATCAGCGGGCTCATGCCATCGCAGAACGCTATGGCTACTAAAACGAGAGGCGATGTCAGCGCCCGGCAACGCACGCGCTGCGCCGACACGCTGCACCTGGCGTAGCGCGGCCTTTGGAATCGTTGGCGCAGCGAACCTCCGGAACA
>CAWJBB010000035.1:0-49546 GCA_963840855.1 uncultured delta proteobacterium | reverse complement strand
AGACATGGCGCGATGGATCTGGGACCTTCGCTACGAAGCGCTGCCGTCCCAAGTCGTCACTCGGACGAAGTTGATTCTATTGGACACGATTGGTTGCGCACTGGCGGCGCTGGACGCGCCGCCGGTGCGCCTCGCTCGCCAGGTTGCCCGGGAACAGGGAGGCAACCCGCTTGCCACTCCCTTGGGAGCGAGCTGGCGGACCTCCACGGAGCTCGGCGCTTTCATCAACTCGCTGGCGGCGCGCTACCTGGATTTTAACGATTACACCGACGTCGGCAGCCATCCCAGCACCAACATCGGGACGGTGCTTGCGGTGGGAGAAGCGCAAGGAGCGGGGGGAAAAGAACTCATCCTCGCCACCAACGTCGCCTACGAGATGCAGCTTCGTCTGCGCGCCGCCTGCGAGAATCAGAAGGACGGTTGGGATAATTCCACGTTGGAGCATTACTCGGCGGCCGCACTGGCGGGGAAACTACTGGGACTTACGGTGGCGCAACTGGCGCACGCGCTGGCCATCGCCGCGGCCCACGCCAACACGCTGGCCGAGGTCAGGCGCGGCCAACTGTCGATGTGGAAAGCCGCCGCGGAGGCAATGAGCGCGAAGATGGGGACCTTCGCTGCTCTGCTCGCCCGCGCCGGCGTGACCGGGCCCCTGAGCGCCATCGACGGCGAATACGGCTTTGGCAACGTCGTTGTCGGAAAATTCGAGCCGGAGTTCGTGCGCCGACGCGACGGAGAGTTTTCAATCCTCAGGAGCTGCATCAAGGTTTGGCCCTGTTTGTTCGTCGCGCAAGCGCCCATCGCCGCCGCCGTCCAGCTTCACCAGCAGGGAGTTAAGGCCGCGGAGATCGAGAAAATCGACGTCTATCTCAGTGAATTCGGCTATACGCAGCAGTTGAGGTTTCAAAAGTCCGGGGTGTCGACGCGTGAAGACGCCGACCACAGCGTAACCTATTGCGTGTCGCGAGTTTTCCTCGACGGGACGGTTTGGTTGCCTCATTTTGAAGAGCACAAGCTCAAGGAACCCGCCGCCGTTGATCTGATGAAAAGGGTAACTTTTCACCGCGATGACAACCTGCCGAAGAGGATGGGCGCCGCCGTGGAGGTCACGCTGCGCCAGGGAAGAACTCTTCGCGCGGAGATACCCTACGGTCCGGGCCACACGCAGAACCCCGTGGGCGAAGCCGAGATTGCCAAGAAATTCCACGCGCTTGCGGACGACGTGGTGGGGGAGGAAAAGGCCCGCAGGGCAGCGGATATGATTTTGCACCTTGAAGAACTTCGCAACGTCGGCGCTCTCATGGAGACTCTCCTCGCGCCGTCCAAGGTTCAATAGAAATACATTGAGCCCGCAGGAAATCCGCGAAACGAGGCAAGCGGGGCCATTTCAGGAACGGCATGTGCGCAGGGATCTGGAGTGCTCGAACACGGGGATTGACTCCCGCCAAGGCGCAAAGTACGCCAAGTTCGGAATCGAAAGATTGATAATTTTACAAACCATCCTGTTCATTTTTTCCGACCTTTGCGACCTTGGCGTCTTTGCGGGAGATATTCCGAGTTTCGGTTACGGCTGTGCCGCGCTAGGCCAATGAGACAGATAGCAGGTGAGCAGGGAAGAAAGACCGGTGGCCCATCTCTCCGAATTCACGAGAATCGTGCGCGATTATATCGCGGCGTCACGAGACTTGAATCTGCCCACTGAGGTTCATGTCCAGGCAAAGCATCACATTCTCGACACCTTCGCAGCCATGATCTCGGGTTCCACGCTTAGACCCGGACAATTCATGCTCCAGTATGTTCGGACGGAAGGCGGCTCTGCCGAGGCGCAGGTGGCGGGCAGCGCGCTGCTCGCGAGCGCGAGTCTCGCCGCGTTGGCAAACGGGACTGCCGCGCACGCCGATGAGACCGACGATTCCCATGCGGCCTCTGGAACCCACCCCGGCTGCGCGGTGGTTCCCGCGGCGCTGGCGATGTCGGAGCGCGCGGGAAGCGATGGAACAACTTTTCTGAAAGCCGTGGTGGTCGGGTACGATGTAGGCTGCCGCGTGGGCCGGGCTCTCCAGCCGCAAGCGGTTTCCGCCAAGGGGCACAGTAGTCGCAGCCTCGGCAATGTGTTTGGCGCGGCGGCGGCGGCCGCATCGATAGCGCGGCTCGACGCAAGCCAGGTGGGTTGCGCCTTGTCTTATGCGGCTCAACAAGCCGCCGGAATCGGAAGCTATATAAGGGCTCAGGACCACGTGGAAAAGGCGTTTGTCCTCGGCGGCATGCCGGCGCGCAACGGTGTCACGGCCGCGCGATTGGCGCAAACCGGGGCTTGCGGCACTGCCGACCCTTTCGTCGGAGAGCGCAACTTTTTGCGGGCCTATTCCCCGGACCCCCAACCTGAGGAACTCGTTCGCGGCCTGGGAAAGAATTTCGAGATCGTGCAGACGAGCATCAAACGGTTCTGCGTCGGGTCGCCGATCCAGGCGCCGCTTGAGGCGCTGTTTGCCATCATGGCCGAGCATCCACTCAATCCCGAGGATGTGGAGCGCGTCGTCGTGCGCCTGCCGGAGCAACGGGCGGCCACCGTGAACAACCGCGAAATAGCAGACATCAACCTCCAGCATATCCTGGCCCTGGCTTTGGTACATGGAAAAGTAACCTTCGCCACCGCTCATGACGATAGCTTGTTGAACCTCTCTTCGGTGCATGATTTAAAATCACGCATCGAGCTGGTCGGAGATCCCGCTCTGCGGGACGCGGAGTTCCCCAGACAGGTGGACTTGACGATCATTACGCGCGCGGGACAGAGGTTCGCCAAACGCCTCATGACCTATCGCGGCACTCCCGAAAATCCCGCAACCACCGATGAAGTCGAAGCCAAAGCTCGAGATCTTTTTGCGCCCGTCACCGGCCGTGAGCACGGCGAAGCACTCATACGGGCGATCTCGAAGCTGGAAAACGTAAAGGACATGCGCGAATTTCGTTCGCTGCTTGCGACCCAAGAATGATATCGGGTAACAATATTTCCATTTCATTGACGAGTAAGGAGAGCTGTTATGACTTTTAGACGCTGGTTGGTTTCCGCTATCGCGTGTTTGATCGTGACGGGCTCGGCAAGGATTGTCGCGCAGGCCGCAGAAGTTGCCAAAGGCACGACCCTGGACGCCATCGTGCAAGGAGCGAAGCGGGAGGGCAAGCTCAGCTGGTCGACCAATCTCGAAGAGCACGAAGTACGCGAGATGCACAAAGTGTTTCAACAGGAGTACCCCTTCATCAAAATCAACTACAAAAGGATTATGGGCGGCGAACAACGGCAGCGCATCCTATCGGAGATGCAGGCCGGCTTGTTCCCATACGACTTGATGAGCATCGAGGACGAGGCCCTGGACGAATTCGAAAAGCTCAACTTTCTGATCGATCCCGTGGAATGGCACAAGCTCTTCGGCATGGATGCCCGCATGGTCCATCCCAAAGGATATGCGGTTTCGGTGGGCAATAATCCCGCGGGAATCTATTACAACAAGAAAGCGGTTCCCAAGGAACGGGTGCCGAAAACGTGGGCCGACTGCTACAATCCCTATTTTATGAACAAGTTATCGGTGGATGTCCGTCCCTCTCACATGGTTTCGGTGATGTACGGCTATGGCCAGGAGTGGACCTTGGACTACGCCAAGAAACTGCTCGCAAATAAACCCAAATGGTTCCGCGGCAATTCCTTGGCGGTGACCATGGTGGCTTCTGGTGAGGTGATACTCTCCTGTCCCGCCAGCCACGGGTCGTATTATCGTGCGTCCTTGGGAAAACCAGATTATCCCGTGGGATTTGTTTTTCCCGAGGGCCCCATCGTGGCTTCACGGGAAATTCTTCTGAGCCCGATGAAGGGAGCGGCAAACCCCAATGCCGCGGTCCTTATGACCGGCTGGGTTGCCAGCAAGGGAGTCAAATATCTGCGCACCGGCCGGGATAGCCTCTTCCATCCGGAAAGTGAGTTGGGCGCTCAGATCAAAAAAATGGGCAGACAACTCAAAGTGGCCGATTGGGACACCGCCACAAGAACAGAAGAGCTTATGCAGAAGATCCTTCAGGTTTGGGGATTTCCCAAGCCGGAAAGAAAGGGCGGATAAGGCTCGCGCAGATAAATTGGCATTGCTCCGGTTCTTTTCAACGGAAAAATCTGATTACGCCAAGACAGGCATTGAAGCCTCCGCTAACTCACGCGCCGCGGGTTAGACGCGCGCGTTCATTTGCCGAGGGCCGTAGGTATGTTTACCAAGAGAGCCAACGCGGTCCACCGAGGCAGATGGACCTTCTTCAACAGCGCCCTGAAGCTCAGCTCCAGCAACCTGGTGTTGGCTCTCGCGGTTCTCATCACGCTCTGGCTGCTTCTGGTACCGATGCTGCTGTTGTTCTTGAACAGCATCAGAACCGGGCCGCCATCTTTTCTTGGCGGTCCCTGGACGTTGCGCAATTACGCTGTCCTGTTCAGCAGTCCTTTCTTTTACACCGCGCTGGTCAACACCGTTGTCATATCCGTCATCTCGACTCTGGGCGGTCTCGCCCTCGCCGTCGTATTCGCCTGGCTCATTGAGCGCACCGACCTGCCTTTCCGCGGCATGGCCTGGGTCGCCGTGCTTTTGCCTCTTGCCATACCCGGCGTTCTGTTTGCGCTTTCCTGGATGCTACTCCTTGCGCCGAGGGTTGGGCTGATCAATCTGGTGACCCGGGCGCTGCTGTCTTTTTTCGGCGTTAACCTCGAAGAAGGCCCATTCAATATTCAATCGCTCTGGGGCATCATTTACCTCAGTTGGATGAGAGGCGTTAGCACGATTTTTCTGATGATCGTCGGGGCTTTCCGCCTGATGGACCCGGCGCTGGAGGAAGCCGCGCGTTTATCGGGGGCCAATCCACATAGCATCTGGCGCAGAATAACACTGCCGCTGCTGATGCCAGCGTTGTCTGCCGCCGGGATCTATTCCTTCGTTTCCCATCTCGAGTCGTTTGAGGCGCCTCTGACCATCGGCCTCGCCGCCGGCATCTTCGTGCTTAGCACACTGATCTATTTCACCGCGCGTTATCATGTTCCCGTCGATTACGGACTGAGCGCGGCCTACGCGGTATTCTTCATGGTCATCATGACCATTTTCTCATACTTCTATATGCGGATGATCCGCAAAGGCGAACGCTTCGCCGTGATTCGCGGTCGTGGCTTCAATCCAGTCAGATATCCGCTGGGCTGGTGGCGCTATCCCGCGCTGGCGCTGTTCGCCGTCTATTTTCTCCTCACCGTGGTCTGTCCTCTGTTCGTGCTGATCTGGGCTTCCGTGCTTCCGTACTACGTCGTGCCGTCGATGGAAGCCATCAAGATGGTTTCGTTCGACCACTATGTCAACGTTGCGAGTACCCCCAGGTTCCTCCACGATCTCATCAATACCGTGGTCATGGCGATCGGCGCAGGCCTGGCAACGATGGTGGTTGCCCTCATGATTTCGTGGCTGGTCATCCGACTCAAGCATCGTGCCGGGTTCATGCTCGACAGCTTGACGTTCATTTCATACGCTATTCCGGGAGTCGTGGTAGCGCTGGCGATGATATTTGTTTACCTGCAGCCGCCGCTGCGCCCGTTGGGCATTTACGGTTCCATCTGGATCATCGTGCTCGGTTTGGTCACGCAATACCTTGCTTTCGCGACGCGCACGACCAACGCCGGCCTGCTGCAGATCCACCAGGAGCTAGAAGAGGCCGCGTCGGTTTCCGGCGCAACTCGCTTGCGCACTATTTGGAAGATCACGACTCCGTTGCTGATGCCGTCGCTCGTGGCGGGCTGGATTTGGGTCGTAGCCCACTCGCTGCGCACCTTCTCCGTGCCTTTGGTCCTTGCCAGTGAAAACAACGAGGTGCTTGCCGTGTGGATATGGATTTACTGGCAGGCAGGCCGGATTCCAGAGGCGGCGGCTATCGGTGTGATGCTCATTCTAATCACGGCGGTGATGGGACTCGCGGCGCGCAAACTCGTGGGCGAATCACTGTCGGGTCCGCGCCATTGAACCCGCGCGCTTCGTTTGTTTGGCTGTTGCCGCTCGCGAATTTCGTTCGTCCCTCATCGTCTCTGGCTCAGAAGACCGGAGGATGCGGATCGCGAAAATGGCGCGGTTGGAATTTACTCTTCATCCACGCGGTAGACCCAGAAAAGCAATGCGTTGAGCATCAGAAAAGGTTCGCGTCCCCTTTTCGCTTCCCTCCGAAATTGAGCTGTTTTCTCCTTCCGCACAATACGCTCCTTCAAAAACATTTCTTTTGGCCCTGTGTGTTTGTTGAATGAAGGGCCCGGAAGAACTGCGAAATTCGTTTTTCATTTCAACGAGGTTTTTGAACCGAGACATTTTCGTAACATCTGACTGATGCGTCGTTCAGTTCAATCTCGGGCGAAAAATCTGGTTTTTCCACTCGACGAATACCTTTCGCCTTCTGTCGTAAATGTCACTTTTCTTCTGCTACCCTCCGCGTAATACGCAAATGGTGTCTGCAATGAAAAATGCTGGTGTCTTGGCAATCCTGTCCATAGTGATCCTACTTGCTGTTGCCGTCATCGCCTACGCGCAGCAGCCGACGAAAGTCTCGCGGATTGGATACCTAGGGGGTGTCTCCCTTTCCGCCAACACGGCCCGCCACGAGGCATTCCGCCAGGGACTGCGCGACCTTCACTACGTGGAGGGTAAAAACATCGTCATTGATTGGCGATCCGCTGACGGAAAACTCGAACGCCTTCCGGCACTTGCGGCCGAAATGGCGCGTCTCAAATTTGACGTCATCGTCACGAGCGGTTCAACCGCAACCCGTGCCGTCAAGGAAGCGACCAATACGATTCCCATTGTCATGACCAACGATCCCGATCCTGTTGGCGACGGTATCATCGCCAGCCTGGCGCGGCCTGGTGGAAACATCACGGGACTGTCCGCCGTTGCCCCGGAGCTGAACGGTAAACGATTGGAGGTTCTGAAAGAGGTCGTCCCTAAACTCTCTCGCTTGGCCGTCCTGGGGGTTTCAACCAGCCCTGCTGGTGGACTAAGGAAAGAGCTGGAACTCGCCGCGAAGGCGTTCGGAGTGACGCTTCAATATCTCGACGTTTTAGATTTCAAAAATATTGAGAATACATTTCAAGCAGTGAGCAAGGGGCGGGCGGACGGAGTCCTCGTACTAGCGAGCGGCATCATTGGTGCTCAGAGGGCACAGATTGCAGACCTTGCGGTAAAGAACCGGCTCCCGGCGATATACCACGAACCCCGGTACGTCGAAGCCGGTGGGCTTATGTCCTACGGCGTGAGCCTCCTCAACCTGGACCGGCGCGCCGCCACTTATGTCGACAAAATTCTCAAAGGCGCCAAGCCAGCCGATCTCCCGGTGGAGCAGCCGACGAAGTTTGAATTCATCGTCAATCTGAAAGCCGCGAAGCAGATCGGGCTAACGATTCCGCCGGAGTTGCTCGCCCGAGCGAACAAGGTGATCAAGTGACCACGCGGCGATGCTAGGATTGAATTGAAACTCGTTGTTCCAAACGTCGCCTGTTTCTCAAAACTGTATGGCCCAGAAAGTTGAAGATATAACGCGGTCTGGCCCTGCATTAGACGCCCGCAACGGCGCAGAAAGTGTTCGGCTGAAAGAATATCCACAAGCATGAAGGCGTGCTTATAGGCAAGAAGCAGGATCGCGCGGGCCGATGGCGACGCGCTAAAGTCCCCAACTATTCGACCGACCCTGTTCAAGCTTACGTGATTGACCAACGCATGGAGCAGCTTGGCCGGTCCGAGCGGTACTTGAATGAACTCTCCAAGATCACTCGCGCCAAGAACCTTCCCGCCGACTGGGCCACGCCGGAGCAACGAGCAAGGGCCGCACTGAAGGCAGTGGGCAAATAGCGACCTGCTCTTTCGGTGTTACGCGCGAATGAGTTCGTCCGAATGTAAACAAACATATGGAAAAGTAACGTCGGGAACGGAGTGTGCAATGAAGAAAGCTAGTCTGTCATCATTCCTGATTGCAGTGACACTGCTTACTGTTGTCGTGATAGCCGAGGCGCAGCAAGCCGGGAAAATCCCCCGGATCGGCATTCTTGCAAATGTCCCGGCTCCCCAAATCGATGCGCTTGAACAGACGCTCCGAGATGCGGGGTACGTGGAGGGCCAAAACATCATCACGGAGAAGCGGTATGCGGAGGGAAGGTTAGAACGTTTTCCCGATCTTGCAGCTGAGCTGGTTCATCTCAAGGTGAATGTCATTGTATCAATAGGGCCGGCGACACCCTACGCTGCCAAAAGCATCAAAGATATCCCAGTCGTTATGGGCTATAGCGGTGATCCCGTGGATGCCGGCATCGTCGCCAGCCTGGCGCGGCCCGGGGGCAACGTCACCGGGGTGACTTTCTTTGCTGCCGAGTTGGCGGGCAAACGGGTCGAGTTGCTTAAGGAGGCCGTTCCGGGGATCTCTCGGCTGGCAGCATTGGCCAACCCGCGGCATGCCGGCGAACAACGGGAATTGAAAGAAACGCAAGTGGCTGCGCAGGCATTTGCCCTGCCGCTCCAGTACCTGACAGTAAAGGCTCCCGGCGATTTTGAGGACGCTTTTGCCGCGATAGTCCGTGAACGCGCCAACGCGCTCATCGTTTTTCCGGATGCGGTGACGCTGGCCCGCCGAAAGGAAATCGCAGAATTTTCAGTTCGGCGGCGCATACCCAGCATCTCCGGGTGGACGGAGTTCGCGGAAGCAGGTGGTCTTATGACCTATGGTCCGAATCTTGTCGACTCGTTGAGACGGGTTGCCTATTACGTGGACAGAATTCTGAAGGGAACCAAGCCTGCCGATCTGCCTGTGGAGCAGCCGACGAAGTTCGAGTTTGTGATAAACCTCAAGACGGCGAAGCAGATCGGGGTAACGATTCCGCCGGAGGTACTCGCCCGAGCGAATAGGCTGATCAAGTGATGGCAGAAAACCAAGCAGCGATGCCAGGATTGAACTGAATTCTCCTTCAACTCAATCTCGGCAAAGTTTTTTGCCTTTTGTCCGTATACCATCAACCTCTTTCTCATCCACCATTCAGGGTTAAAGTTTAAAAGAATGTTCGGACCGCTAAGCGTTCTCCTCCCAATTCGTTTGCCTTCCGCAAATCTTCGAGAACGCTGTCCGAAAGGTTTTTGCTGTCGCGTGAGGCTCATGGATAGAATATTGGTACATCGAAGCGCCTTTGAGCGCTAAATTCTATTGTTAACATACTTGGCCATTTACCGCATTTTTCCATCTAGAATCCCGCAGATATCGCCCCAGGCCAAAACACCCGGTCTCAATTAGCAACGCAGATTCAGGGCCTTCCTGGATAGGGTGAGTTGGTGGTTTTGGGAGCACACCATACCAACACGGTTCATATCCGCACGGCATCCGGTTCGCAGTATAACCCCATTTGGAGAGTCTTCTCCGACTCGACGAAATCATTGAAAGGGGAAACGAGCTTTGAAATACCGAGGAAAAATATTTCGCATGATGCCGTTGCTATTCCTGCCGGCATTAGTTTTAGCGGTGGGTGCGGCGGTATTCTTGGCGACAAGCGCCGGGGCGGCGGAGATCGGTTATCAGTTCAAGACACTAAATATAGTGGCACCGGGGCAAGTATCCGGGTCAGAGATGATCGACATAAATGACCACGGCGAAATCTTGGCCGGTGCCAACTTTCCTAGCGGTTTGGGCGCTATCACGACCAACAGGCGAGGCTTAAAACCGAAAGCGCATTTTTGCCCAGGCAGTATTCACACAGAGGGACAGGGAATTAGCAACTGGGGAGATGTCGCAGGATTCTGTAAAACGGGCGATGATGCTTGGTCGGGGTTTATAAAGCGGCCCGACGGTCAATTAACTCTGCTCGATTACCCCGGCGCTTATTATACTTTTGCTCAGGGAGTAAGCCCAAACGGGCGTTATGTTGTGGGACAGTTCTGGGCGCAGGACTTCAGCACGCATTGTTTTTTATGGGATTCCCGAGGCGGCGCTTACCGCCAGATTGACCCGTTTCCTGGAGCTGAACCATCAACCTACGTTAACTGCTTTGCGGTTAACAGGCGCGGACAGGTATTGGGTGAACATATCATCTTCAATGAGTTTGGCGAGTATCTAGAGCGTGGCTTCTTTGTTTATGACAACGGGGTTGTCAGTGTGCCTTTAGCACTATTACAGGACTTAGAGGGTGGACGGCCATTCTGGTACGCTGTTGATATGAATAACGACGGCGCGATCCTAGCAGTAATGGAGCCCAACGATGGGACCAGTTCCAAGTTGGGTTTCTATGATGATGGTATAGTTTACGACATCAAGCTGCCCGAGGGTGCGTGGCTAAATCATCTTGGCGGGATGAATAATGACGGGCAATTCGTCGGGCGGTACGACATCAATGGGGAAACCCACGGGTTTGTGGCGACTCCAGCTCCCATCAAGGTTGCTTCAAAGAAGAAGTAAATGAACGAAATAGTAACGCAGGAGATCCTCTCATCTTATCGTCAAAAATTTGCAGATGCCGGTGGGCTCATGTACTACGGGGCGGACCCCGCGGAGAGCTACCGGCGCGTCGCATACTACGTGGACAGGATTCTGAAGGGAGCCAAGGCCGCTGATCTTCCGGTGGAGCAACCGACGAAGTTCGAGCTGGTGATTAATCTCAAGACAGCGAATCAGATCGGCCTGACGATCCCACCGGAGGTGGTCGCGCGGGCGACCAAGTTGATCAAGTGATGGCAGAAAAACCAAGCGGCGATTACAGGATTGAACTGATTTCTCCATCTACCAAAAGCTGCTAATTCCGTGCAGCGTTGAAGGGAGAATTACGCCGCTTTCCGCCACTTGTGATGCACAAAATACAAATTGGGATCGATCCCGGCCGCATACAACGCCTTACCCCAGCTTCCAAATAAGCTTCAGCGGCACTTACCAGCCACAGTAACCTTGCAGCCGAAAGACGAAATCCCACTATATTTTGCCAATTCTCACGGGTGAGGTGTGACGTAAATCGATTCGATATGTAAAGATTACGTTTTTCGTCGCGTGAGAATAGCCTTTTTTACCGGATAGTTGCCGAGATCTTTCCAAAATCGACCAAAATTGCTGGCAAAGACTTTGGTGTGCTTATTGCGTCTCTTTGGCGGCATATGAACAACAATCGCACTTTATTCCAGGCCGTATGTTTGCTCCCGTCGGTACTGCTCTTCAGCGGCTGTACCGCCGGCACATCCAGGGGAGTTGTTTCCCCAAGGCGGCGGAAGTGGCGCAGCGCATGGCAACGGCCATAACAAATAGACTAGCAATATTCAGTTCTGAATCGGCGGAAGGAAACGGATTATGAAGCTACAGAGAAGATCCTTTCTAATGTTCTCTCTCTTCGTGGCAGCGTCGCTCTGCCATCGAGATCCGGTCGCGGCGCTCGATACGAATCGGGCGGAGCGCTTTCTGCCGGAAGAACGGCGGATCATCGAAGAATATTACCACAAGAGCAAAAAAGCTAAGCAGAAGGGCTTACCACCAGGGTTGGCTAAACGGGGTGGGAACCTGCCGCCGGGTTTACAAAAGAAGCTAGATAGAGATGGCAAGCTGCCGCCAGGCCTACAAAAACGGTTGCAGCCGCTTCCGGTTCATTTGGATAGACGCCTGCCGCGTTTGCCGGAACATTGGGAGCGGGTGATCCTCGAACGCAATGTCATTCTCATCGACCGGCGCACAGAGCGCATCCTCGACATCATCGAAGACGTGATTGGGCTCATCCATGGCGGTTAAAGTTCGCTTTTAAGTTCTGGCTGCTTGATCATCAATGTTAGGCTATTAAGAGAACAGAAACCGTGCTCGGCCTTGGAGGCAAAAATGAAAAAGAAAATGTTGCTTCTCTGGGCGTTGCTCTTCGTCGTCTTCGTCTTAGAAGGATGCGCAACGCTTCACGGCATTGGGGAAGATATACAGAACCTTGGGAGAGGTTTGAAAAGAGCCGTATCCGAATAGGATGCAAATGATGCCTCAGACTGCCTCGTTGGTCTGCTACCGCTTCCAGCCTTTATAGGTTTGCAACCTCATCACGATTTTTTCGGGCCGAGCGCCGGACTTCGTTCAATTGCCGTCTTGGGGGTCTTAGTGCAAAGGGATCCCGAACGGCTGGGCGTGCACGGTGGCAAGTTCGATGAATCGATCATTCGCGCCATCGTTCGCTCGCTCTGGACCGGACTTGCCTCCAGGAGCGAATAAGTCTTTGGAATGAACCCTCGGGGCGGCATAACACGCGCGTTACGAGCACAACGTTATTGTGTAATTTAATTGAATTCTCCCACATATCGATACCGTGAGATTTGTCCGTTGCGTCGTTCAGTTCAATCTTAGGCTGATTCTGGCCTTCCCACTCAACTAATACCTTTCGCCTTGTGTCGTAAATGCCACTTTTCTCTGCTACCTTCCGCATAATGCGCAAATGGTGTCTGCAATGAAAAAAGCTGGTGTCTCGTCAATCCTGTTCGTAGTGATTCTACTTGCTATTGGAGTCATAGCCGACGCGCAGCAGCCGAAGAAAGTCCCGCGGATTGGATACCTAGGGGGTGTCTCCCTTTCCGCTAACACGGCCCGCCACGAGGCATTCCGCCAGGGACTGCGCGACCTTCACTACGTGGAGGGTAAAAACATCGTTATTGATTGGCGATCCGCTGACGGAAAACTCGAGCGCCTTCCGGCACTCGCGGCCGAAATGGTGCGTCTCACATTTGACGTCATCGTCACGAGCGGTTCAACCGCAACCCGTGCCGTCAAGGAAGCGACCAATACGATTCCCATTGTCATGACCAACGATGCCGATCCCGTTGGCGACGGTATCATCGCCAGCCTGGCGCGGCCTGGTGGAAACATCACGGGACTGTCCGCTCTTGCCCCGGAGCTAAACGGTAAACGATTGGAGGTTCTGAAAGAGGTCGTCCCCAAACTCTCTCGCTTGGCCGTCCTCCGGGTTTCAACCAGCTTTGCCGGCGGACAAATGAGAGAGCTGGAACTCGCCGCGAAGGCGTTCGGAGTGACGCTTCAACATCTCGACGTTTTAGGTTTCAACAATATTGAGAATACATTTCAAGCAGTGAGCAAGGGGCGGGCGGACGGAGTCCTCGTACTAGCGAGCGGCATCCTTGGTGCTCAGAGGGCACAGATTGCAGACCTCGCGGTAAAGAACCGACTCCCGGCGATATACCACGAACCCCGGTACGTCGAAGCCGGTGGGCTTATGTCCTACGGCGTGAGCCTCCTCAACCTGGACCGGCGCGCGGCCACTTACGTAGACAAGATACTCAAAGGCACTAAACCAGCCGACCTCCCCGTCGAGCAACCGATAAAGTTCGAGTTCATCATCAATCTGAAAGCAGCGAAGCAGATCGGTCTCACGATTCCGCCGAATGTGCTGGCGCGGGCGGATAAAGTGATTAGGTGATCGACGAAAACGAAGCTGCGCTGCCAGGATTGAACTGAATTCTCCAACGAACCAATCCTACGCCGCATCTAACTGACACGTCGCGGCACCGTCTTTAAGCTTCCGATTCAGCAAAACTTGGGTGCTGATGTGAACTGTGCCTAATGCCGGGCTCAAAATTCCGCCGATGCCGTCTTCGGCGAGAACTGTGGGTCTCGGCTTCAAGTTGCCTTTTCCCGCGTGTTGCTACACACGTCGATAAGATTCTCAAGAGCGGGAAGTGGGTTTTTCAGGAGAGGCTAAAGTCGATGGCTCGCCGGGTCCCGATCGGGCGCAGATTGCCGGAAAAACCACTGTCAATGTCGAGGAACTGATTAACGCGCGCTCAAGCAGCGAGCGCGATGACGCGCTTGACCGCAGCACGCAAGAAGGTCGATCCGTGGAAATTCAGCGGCTCACTGATCTGGGGGCTTTTCGATGCGCCGAAGAAGATGAGGCGCCCTTTCGGATCGTCGGCGGGCCATTGGTACCCGCGGCTGGACAGAAGCCGGCCGATGTCGCCCCATTCCACCTCCTGCGCGAAGGGTGTGGCGCTCGCGGTCGGCGCGTCGATAAATACCGTCTTCGCAATATAGTTCTCTGCGAGCAGGTGCTGGATCTCCCAGAGCGTGCCAGGGCGCGAGGAGGGAACGATGACAATGAGCAAGGCCTTGCACATCAGGCGACCGACGGCCTCCTGCCAGTTGGCGTCGGTAGACTTGATGCGGCCCGCTCCGACATGTTCAAGGCTCTCGCCAAGCGCGATCAACGGCCCGAACGGCCGCGCCGCGCGCGACAGCTCCTCTTCCAGCTCATAGACACGCACCGCTTTGCCGTAGCGCACGCGAACCTTGAAAGCGGCGGTAGAGCCGAAAGGCCGCAGATAAAGGACGAAGGGCTCATCCGCATCGGCGCCGCCGGAGATCCTCGCGAAGAGGGCTTCGGCGCGCAAATCGTCGTGGCGCTGCCCGTACAACCGCTTTAAATGGTCGGCGCCAAAATACAGCGCGAGCGTAATGGCGAACAGTCCCACAACAAAAAAGAGGCCCGACAGCGTCATATCGCCGTCCGCTTCGGTGGTGCGTGCCACAACCCAATCCGCCGGAGCAAACACGGGCAGGCCGCGGAAGAGTGCCATTTGAGAGGCCAGAATGTAGACGAGCGGCGTGGGCACGATCAGCGAAACGAACAGCCAGAACATGCGCCAACGCTTCGCGGCGGCGGGATCGTCGATACGCAAGATGTGGTTTCGCAGCATGGCCCAAACCTCGCGTGACTTCGGAAAAGCTGACCTCACCCTTCTAGCCAACTATATTTATCACGTTCTGATCGAAGAAAAAGCGCGATGCTAGGATTGAACTGATTTCTCCATCTAACAAATCCTATGAGATTTGTCCGTTGCGTCGTTGGACTAAACCGCTTCGCGGTGGGGGGAAGAGGTCCGTGCCATCGATGTACTTTCAGTAGTCCGCCCGCGGTCACTTTTCATCAATCTTTTCCTTTGACTCTTTGCGTGTGCGCGGTGGTAGCCTCCGTGGATCAAATTAATTCAAGGAGGCAATTATGGGAGTTTTACGTGACCGAATGATCGAGGAGATGAAGCTGCGGAACTTCTCTCCAGCAACACAGGAGTCTTACGTCTACGCGGTAAGCCGACTGGCCAGGTATCACCACAAATCACCGGATCAGCTCAGCAAGGAGGACATCCGAGCTTTTTTGGTGCACCTCACGGTGGAACGGAAGCTGTCGCCGAATAGTCTGACGGGGTACTGTTGTGGGTTACGGTTTTTCTACAATGAAACTTTGGGGTGGGATGAGAACAAGCTGTTTATCCCTCCGAGAAAGAAGCCTTCACCTCTGCCCGAGGTGTTCAGTCCGGACGAAGTCGTGCGCTTGATCGGTGCGGCCCGAGGTCTCAAGCAGCGTGTTTTACTGATGACCGCCTATGCGGCAGGACTCCGAGTCGGCGAGTTGGTCAATCTCAAGCTCGCCGACATCGATGCTGCGCGCATGACTCTTCGTGTAAAACGGGGTAAAGGCGGCAAGGACCGCTATGGCATCTTGTCGCAGAACCTTCTTGTGGAGTTACGCCAGTACTGGAAACGCTACCGGCCTTCCATCTGGCTTTTCCCCAACCGAGCCAAGAACGGCCCGTTAAGCCGAGGGGAAGCCTGGCACATCTTCCGCTCGGCGAAGAGAAGAGCAGGGCTTAAGAAGGGCCATGGGATTCACAGCCTTCGTGCCTGTTTTGCCACGCATCTCCTGGAGGCGAGTGTGGATCTGCGCTCGATCCAGTTTTTGATGGGGCACACCTCCCTTCTGTCCACCCAGCGGTACTTGAGGCTACGGCCACAGAACGTGGATTCTGCCGTGAGTCCCCTGGACCGGCTCCAGCTCCCTCACTGATGGGCTGAGCTTCATGCGAGCTGTCGCGGATCAGGCGGCAGCGGCAAGAAGCGGCGCTGAACTGGCCGATATCTTTCGTGCCTATGGCGAGTCGTATCGCCGCAACCAGCCGTTGCCGGTTTCGCATCTCAAAGTCATCGAGGCCGTGGAGCGCTGCCGCACGGCGGCCCTGGGCGGCCACATCGAGCGCTGCGACTCTGGTATTCACCTTGCCGCACGAACTCAATGGTCTGATACTGACCAACAAAAAGATTCTTTTAGGTCATCTCTTCAAAGCCGTTGGGGAAACGCTCGTTGATTTCGGCCACACTCGTCTTGGTGGACAAATCGGTTTCATCACGGTGCTCCATACTTGGGACCAGACCCTGTTGGATCATTTTCATCTCCATTGTCTGGTCCCCGCTGGAGCTCTGTCGTTCGATCAAAAGCGCTGGACTCCAGCCCGGAAAGATTTTCTCTTCCCTGTTAAAGCCCTGAGCATCGTTTTCCAGGGTAAGTTTCTCGACTTGCTCAAAAAGGCTTTCGCGCAAAACACGCTCCTATTTGTCGGTCAGAGCGCCTGTCTGGCTCATGCCGTAGCCTTTCACCTCCTGATCAAAGCATTGAGAAAAAAATCCTGGATCGTCTACGCCAAGAAACCTTTCGAATCCCCTGTCCATGTCCTTGACTACCTCGGCCGCTATACGCACCGCGTGGCGCTCTCCAATGATCGGATTTTCTCAGCCCATAACGGAGAAGTCATCTTCAGTTACCGGGACCGAAAAGATCACGACCGAAAAAGGACCATGACCCTCGATGCCCACGAATTCATCCGCCGCTTCTTGCTCCATGTGACCCCCAAAGGTTTCGTGCGCGTGCGTCACTTCGGTTTTCTAGCCAACCGATCCAAAAGCCTTCTCGCAAAGTGCCGTCAACTCCTGGACCTCAATCCCGCTCTGCCCAAGCTCCCCTCGAAATCAATTCAGGAGCTGATGCTCCAACTCACCGGCATCGATATCACCCGATGCCCTCTTTGCCACAAAGGAACTCTGGTCTTCCTTGCTGGCCTGGCCGTCCCCACACCATGGGATTCTTCGTGATGATTGATCAACGAAGAAAAGACCGTGTGTTTGCATCGCTCTGTGCCAGAGCCCACGCATCGGTTCGACCTGTTTCATTACTTCACGTCTTATTGGCCAACTCACTATTCCGTTTCGCTACCCGGTCGCGACCAATCGTTGCGTCAAAGACTGCGCGGACTGCGTGGTCTTCTCACGACCAACCGTGCTGTTACGTCTGCTTTGGCCAATCTCCCCGGTACAATCCCCATAGACATCCGTCACTGCTTCACCCAACGCTTTAGTCCAACGGGTTTTATCCTGAATGCGTCCGACTGTAACTGCTGTCACCCATTCGCTCTCAGCTCGCATTCAGGTTAAAACCTATCCGTTCAGTTCAATCTCACCCTGTAGGCTCCGTGATTTGTAGGCTTGCCATGCGACGCCCTTTGGTCAGTCTCGGACGCATTGCACGCGGGACAGGCGAATACCTGAAACGTCCCTCGCAGCAGCCGCTCGCGAATATCCGGCAGCCGCGTAATGTGCAGGCCACGCGCGAGCTCGACTTGCCATTCGTGGCGGCAGGCAGGGCACGTAGCTTGATACGGCCGGAACGTGCTCACTACTCCGCGGAATCGGACTTGAACGAAGCGCCGGTCGGCGTTGCCCGGACCGTGATGCGCCTCGGCGAGCTCATTCTCGGCGGATGGGTCAGCCAGCCCTGGAGCGTGACGGTTCCATCCGTGCCGGTCGTGAGCGTCGGTGCGGTGACCTTCGCGCCCCCCGGCATCTCCGCGGCACGCTCGGGCGTGAGATCGGCCGCGTAATAGACCCACGCGACGCGACGTAGTGCCCCCGCGGCATCGAGACCCTTCGTGGTCAGAAAGACGTACCAGTCGCCGCCCTTCTCCCCCAGTTCGATCGCGTGGTTCGCCTTGTCGAGGCCGGCGCGATCGAGTGGTCGCCCCGGCACCGAACCGTGCGCGAAGAACCCCCAATCGCCGATACGCAGCGAGGTGGCCTCGCGCGACTCCGTCGGCTCCTTGCCCTTCGCCTGCAACCAGGTTTCGTAGCGAGCCGTATCCTGTTTTTCCACGACAGGAGTCGGCGGCGGTCGTGATACCGCAGGTGACGGTGTTGGTGAGTGAGTCGTGGGTGGTTGAACGCTGGGTTTGTCTGTGACGCCGTCGGCCTCGTCGGCATACACAAGACCGGGTAAAAGTAGCACGGCGATTAACACTTGAAAAGCCAGTCGTGCGGTTCTCATTAGGTCCTCCCTGAAAATCGCATAGTGCGTATAGAAAATTAAACGCCCTTTCTCTCTGACGGATGGATGCAATCGAGAAGCAGTGCAGTAGGTTAATATTTTTCGTTTCCACTGCGACGCGATCTTGCGCAAGTGATAAATGCAAAACAACTGCCAGGGATCCTAAAGGCAGAGGCACGGTGGCACAAGGCGTTTATCGTCGTGCAACGTGCGAGGAATACACACGAATAGTGCAAAAGCGACGCTAGCTCGTGGCCCGATGGTTTTTAGCAGAAAGGAAACGTCGTTCACGCCGTGTGTAAACGAATGGATACACCCGCGCGGTCGTGTGGGACTGGCAGCACAGCATTCATGGATACGCCTTGAAATCGTCGACCATGCTGTAGCCGCCAGATTCCTATCAGCAGCCGCCATGGTTCCTGCGGCAAAGGTTTGGCCAGCACCGCATCCAGCGATTCTTTGACGCCTTGCCGACATCGATTTCGTCCAACAGTTCGCGGACGTATGAATATCCGCTTCTGAGACTTTGATTTCCCGGAGAACGGAAATCAGGTCGTTCTTGATACGATCTTGCTCCTCGTCTGAGTAGCCCCCAAATCGACCACTAGGGGATTTAAAGTGGGATCGTAAATGTCAGCAGCAACCACGCCCTCACGCAGATTGTCGAGCACCACCAGATGCGGACTGCCACCGAGCCGGCGAAACGCTTTCTCATGCAGTTCGGCCCACACCCGCGAACTGGAACGGAAGACTAGCAAGCGTACCGCTTTGCGGCTATAGCCCAGCGTCATCACGAACAGACGGGTTCTGGTGCACACGCAAGTGTCAGGCTTTGCTTATTTGGTAGTTACGTCTCCGTCCCTGGCGAAGTCGGGTGCACAGCCGCTCCATCTGCATCCGCCGCCCGCTGTCCCTTGCAAGCTCCTCCCGCAATCTTTTTAACGCCAACGACATTGTGCTCAGATCCCGTCCCAGATATTTGGCTGCCTCCGTTAGGCTGATCCCGCCGACCTCGCGACCCACATAGGCCGCCTCTGCTCTCAGTCGACTCTCGCCCCGGCCTCGTCCCTTCCCACGCAGCTCTCTGGCGTCGGGCGATGACGGTCTTCTAACACAGCACTCTGCCGCAAGCAAATTAACAAAGCCTGACACCGAAAAATCCTTGAGTTGCTTGGCGCCTATCGCTGCTGAACATTCGGGGCAGTAGTCGTGCGATCCGTGCAGCTTCACGCAGACGACGCAGATGGGGCGCATGCAATCGAAGCAGTTCGAAGCCTTCGCCTTACCTGCGTGCTGGTAGCAGAATTCGTCCACGTCACGTCCGCTGACGCGCGCGAACGCGGTGGACGAGCGCCCACGCGAGCGCCGGCAGAGACACGAGGAGCGCGAGCCCGATGGCGACGACAACCAGGAACCCGAGCCCGGCAAGCAGTTTCAGCAGCGCCAAGAGCACCGGCGGCCCGAGCAGCACAGGCAGCGCCGTGATGATGATCCACGGCAGAATCACCAGCAAGATGATGAGCGCCGCAGGGCCGCCTGCGTGCGCAACGCGAAGACCGTCGAACGCGCCGCTGTCGAGCGCGGCCTTCGCCGATGTTTCGAGCGCCTGGAGCAAATCGCCAACAAATGAAAGTACGAGCCCGCCGCCGAGCCAAAAAACGAGCAGCAAGAGCAAGGGCGTGAGCACGAAGGGCAAAGCCAGGAACGCACCGAACAAGTGCCATCCGAGCACGATGGCCGCTGCGACGAGCGCGAGCGTGACCGCGTACGTGACGGCGAAACCGAAGGCGACGCCGACCTTCACCACGGCATCGACCACCGAGGCGACGCCATCTTTGAGCACCGCGATGTTGAAGAGCACGACGAAGGCGGTGCCAGACACCAGCAGCGCCACGAGAAACGTCCGCGTGATCGCCCTGCGCGCGAGCCCGAGCTCCGAGCGAAGCGTTTCGAGCATGCTCAACTCGGCTTCACTGCGGCGAGGGCACCGATCGCGTCACGCAGGCGCGTTCGGCACACTTTCTTACCGAGTACTTCCATCGTCAAATCGAACACCGGCCCGCCGAGGCTGATGCGATCGAAGCTGAAGTGTTCGATCATGTCTTTGATCGGAAACTTCTCGTGCTGATCGGGCAGCGTCCACCCCATCAGCGCCAAATAGTTCAGCATCGCTTCAGGCAGAAATCCTGCGCGCTCGTAGAAGTTGAGCGACACGGGATTTTTGCGCTTGCTGATCTTCGATTTGTCGGCGTTGCGCAAGAGCGGCATCTGGATGAACTCGGTCGCCTGCCAGCCGAACGCTTTGTAGAGTTGCACATGCTCTGTATAGGAAATTTTAAACAACCTTTTTCTGCCCGGAGCTATATCGCCGAACCCGCGAGCGGTCAAGCGCACGTGCGTTTAGTGAAAATCCCGGTGTTGCTTCGGATGGCTTGGGCGGCGCAGCGGTCGGAGAGGCGCGATTTGTTTTTTATTGCGCCGCTCGCTCGAACTCAGAGCGAGCGGCAGCGTCGGCTGGCGTTGGCAACCGGTTTCGGCTCCTCAGATTGTCTGGAATAGATCGAATCGCTGCGGCGGGGCGCGGGTCGGTAGGCCCAGATGGCTGAGGATTTTGACAATCACCGGCGGATCTTCGATTGCGGCGATGATCTTTAAGCTGCCGCCGCAGTTCGGGCAGTGGTCGATGTCAATGTCGAAGACCCGTTTGAGCAGCCTGGCCCAACTCATGCGCGCCGGCGCGCCCTGCGCGTGCGCGTCATCGGTTGAAGCCTCAGTGGCACGCTGTGCCGGAGCGGGAACGATTTTACTGCGCAACTTCGCGTTGGGCGCCAGCACACCGTCGAAGCGGCCTGCCCTGAGACCTGTCGAACGGGATCAGATGCAGACGCGGGCGCGGCACCAGGGCCGCCACGCGCTCCATGAACTCCAGCGGCTCCATGACGACATGGGTGGTGCCGTCTTTGTATGCACTCTTCAGTTGCAACACGACTTGGCTGGCGCGGTTACGCTTGAGCCGTTCGTCGGCGATCGCCGGGCGGGTGATATAGCGGCACAGGTGCTCCAGTTGTTGGCGCTGATCGGCGCCCCAGCGCACCGCCGCATGAAGGCTGAAGCCGTGGAGTTTGGTACACAGCTCCGGGGCGGATGGCCTGTCTGCGCTCGCCACGCTTTGCAAGCTCAGCGTCCACGTCGTCAACACTGAGGGACACTTGACCAAGCTGGTTGAGAGCAACTGCCGTTGACGTGGCTCCATTCGCGCGCGTTAAAGCGCCGTTGAGCTGAAGTGCGAAGTTAAGAGCTTTGGCGAAGTACGTGATCGTGTGCGACTTTATAAACGGTTTGGCGGCCGTGGCAGCTCGAGCAGCGGTGATACCGTGCGACTCTACGCTTTCTTCAGTTTCTTGCGCTCGACCAACTTTTTGAGAATGATATCTATCTTCGCGACAATGATATCGACGGCGGCGCGGACGGTCGTAGGGTTGGCAGGGTTCGTAGTCCGGCTGATCAACTGGTCGATCAACTTCCCCCCGCTCGTGGTGGGGCGCGGCGTAAAGTCCCAGACCCTCTTGAACAGCGCCGGGAAATCGAGCGTGCTCGTCTTGCCCACGCTGTTGAGCACGTTCACTTGCGACTGGGCGACCGCCTGCCTACCGATGGCCAGGCTGCGGTCGTTCAATTTGCCGTCACCCGACAGAGGCCACTTGTCGCCTTTCTGGTTCTCGACCTCGACGCCCTGTTTGTTCAGATCGTCGTGGATCATGAGCACGACCATATTGAGCACTGTGCCCTTGCCGTCCTTGTCGGCGTAAATCCCTTGCAGCAGTTGTTGGAAGTACTCCGGAAAGCTGATATTCCAGTGTTTGGCCGCGGTCGTATCGTACGTCTCGTACTTGTCCAGCTTATCCCCTACTTTGGACCAGGCGGCGTAAGCGACGTCATGGAAGAACGTCTCCTGCGCTTTCGCGTCGAACTTTTTCTCAAAGCGTGCCATCACGTCTTCCTTGTTGAACAGGTGTCCGGCCGCAAAAGCGTCTGTCAGGAAGTGGTCGGCAAAGGCGTTGGTGCCCAGGGCCTTGTCCTTATCTCCGTTTTGTGCCGCTACCAGCGCCTGGCGGTGGTATTTTTCCCACTCGCTTTTGTGATTGACGTCGGATTTGCTCATGACCGGCGTGAGCGCCCGGTCATGCGGGCCATAATGTGAGGTGTTGACTTCAGCCAACTTGAGGTAGCGGCCGCCGGTGGCGAGGTCCCAGTCGTCGTCGGTGACCGATTTGGGATCCTTAGCCTCTTTGACGAGCAGAGCCTTCAAGGCCTCCAATTCCCTCTTATCGGCCTTGAACATATGCTCAGGGTCCCCATAGAGATCGCCGCCCAACGCGATCACTTGGCCGTAGTTGAATTCGATGCCTTGAATCTTGATGGGTTCTTGGCCCGTTGCCTGAGAAGCCCACGCGCCGTGCGTGACCTCCATCTCCGTGGATACGATGACCGTCTGGTCGCGGTCGAAGCCCTTAAATTCCTTCAGTGTGATCGGCACGGTCCAGGTCTCGACTGTGTTCGCTTTGCTGGCGAGGATGCTCGCCTCCGAGACGCCGGTCTCGGAGGCGACGTCGGCGACCGTTTTGCCGGGCAGCACCAGCACGTCGCCCTTAGTAAAGCCCACAGGCTTGGGGCCATCCGGCGTATCGACGACTTGATAGCGCGCGGCGTTGCGGGCGATCAGGAAGTCCTGCGATATCCCATATTTTGTCGCAATCTTAGAAGCCGACTCGCCCGTCTCCACCGGGTGGTAGATTGGCGAATCCGGCTTGACGGTGTGCTTCTTTTCTTGCGGCGTGATCATCGACTTGACTTCGCCGAACCTGACGTGTTCGCGTGCTGCATAACGCTGGATGACCCCCGTCGGCGCGCTTCGCGCCACGTGCAGTCCGGTAGCCCTGTTAGGGACGGTCAGCTTGGTCTGCACCACCCCGCGCACCCTAGCAGTGAGCGTGAGTTGAGGCAGCAACCGCTGCACCGCCTGATTGCCAATCGTGCGCTGCAACCGCAGCGTGGCGGAAGGTGTTAAACGCGAAGGCGGCGGTAGGTTCTGCACCACGCGCATCATCGTGGGCTTGGAAACCTCTGGCTGGCGTTTCCGACGGTTGTCTGCGTCTGGCTTTTGCTGATACCGATTGCCCATACTTACCCTTCCTGACGGTCAACAGAGGTGACTCACGCATTGCTCAGACACGTGCTGCCATCGTGTATGCCCTGGACACTGGACGTATTCGCGTCTCTAAAAATGGTCCAAATGCCGTCCAACATGACCACATATCTCGGAACATTTGACGAGACCCCCCTGGGTCAACCCCCGACCGCCCCGCCCCTGGAGATCCCGTTGATGATGGCTACGCTCTATGGTCGTCGCCACCGGCAACGTCGAGATCACCGAGACGGGCCGCGCGAACGGGAACATCACGACCGACTCGCTCGTCATCTCCAGGAGCGGCTTCTTCAACGGCAACGTGGAGAAGATCAACGACTGACGCCTTCGACCGACCGCCGCGCCGCCACTCAGCGCGCGAGCGCCACGCAGATCACCCCGGCCAGCACCACCGCCGCGCCGGCGAGGCGTGGCCCGAGCGCTCCTTCTTGGAACCAGCGGCTGCTGTGGCATCGGGCTCCTGGGCGGCCCGCGTCCGAGTCTGGGAGATTATGTCGGGTTGACGGGGGCGAAGAACGGGGCGACCACCTCCGGAGGCCGTTCATGTTGCCTATCGTGCAGCCTCACTACCAACCGCGAACTGGTCGGGTGCAAGTCACGACGAGGGGAGATTTCCCGTTCGCCCCTCTAGCCTGACTCCCAGCGGCGGCCACGTATAGGAAATTTAAACAACCTTTTTTTCTGGTCGGAGCTTTATCGCCAGCCCGGCGAGTTGTCAATCGTCTTTCTGGTTGATGAAAATCCCAATGTTGCTTCGGCTGGCTTGGGCGGCGTAGTGGTCGGTGGCGCGCGAAGTGTTCCAGATCGCGCCGCACGCTAATCTGAAAACCGCCAAGCAGATCGGCCTGACGATCCCGCCGAATGTGCTGGCGCGAGCGGACAGGGTGATCAAGTGATCCAATTTTGGATTTTCGATTGCCGATTTTCGATTGAGGGCAAGAGAATGAATAGAAGATCTTGGGCGCGATGGTTGGAGTCTTTTTCCGACAATCTAAAATCCAAAATCGAAAATGGGCGGGGCTTTTTGCAATCGTCCTCGCGCTCACGTTGGTCGGGGCGAGGGCAGAGGCGCAGCAGGCGAAGAAGGTCCCACGGATAGGGTATCTATCGAACACCGATGCAGCTACTGACTCCGCCCGCGCCGAGGGAATTCGGCTGGCTCTGCGCAAGCTTGGCTACATAGAAGGACAGAACATCGGCGTTGAGTACCGATATGCGGAGGGGAGGCCCGAGCGGGAGCCTGGGCTTGCGGCGGAGCTTGTGCGTCTGAAGGTTGATGTCATCGTGGTAGCGTCAGGGGACGTGACGATCCAGGCGGCCAAGAATGCAACCAAGACGATTCCCATCGTTATGATGGGCCTTGGGTCCGATCCTGTTAGGGCAGACATTCTATGAGACTTGTCAAGTCCCCTGTTTATTTTTTTTCATGCCGCCTGGCGCATCGTCTGACGGGCGATGTTCGCCAAGTGATAGTTCTCATCGTACGGCTTATCGTCTCTCCACATGATGAAAATAATTTTCAACCACTTCGCTGCCAAAGCCCTAAGCGCTTGGGGATGATGATGTCCTTTCGCCCGTTGGTCGCGATAGTACTTGTTCGCCCACTCACAGCGATTGAGCGAGTTAAACGACAACCAGTACGAGGCGTATCGCATCAGCTTGTTACAGGCAAAACGAAACAGTACGACATGGCTCTTGCCGCTGGATTGGGTTACCGGGACCCCTCCCGCTTCGGCTTGAAGGTGCCTAAAGGATTTCCATCGGCTCTTGACATCGCCCAGCTCGGCCCAAAGCATCGGTACGATGGTCCCACTTTTTCCTCCCGGCAGTGTCTGCGCAAGCTTAGCCGCCGGCATAGAGGCGAAAAAACGTTGGATCTCCTCGCTGTAGCTCTCCACCGCCTGAGCCAAGGCCTTAAGCTGAGCGACGAGCACCAAAAGCAATTGCGCCTTGGCTCTGATCACGTGTTCTGGAATTCCCAACTGCGGCTGGTTCAGCTTCTCCCACAGCTCTTTACAGCGCGCCTCACTGAGATGGTGCTCGCGCTTGGCAAAGCGGTTCCATTTTCTACGGGTAAGATCAGACAGTGCCCGTGGAGTCGGATACTGGGTGAGAAAATCCAACGCAATCTTCGATTCCAGATCAGAGAAAACCTCCAGGGGGCGAGGGTAATACTCTTTGAGCGTTGCCTCGATCTGATTGATGAGCCGAGTCTTATGGCGCCCCAATCGGTGGTGATCCCGGGTGAGCATCTTAAACTCTTGGGCCGGAGCGGAGTTAGGCTCAAGAGCTCGCAAATGAGCATGATCGGTCCTGACAAAGTCCGCCAACACATGAGCATCAAAGGAGTCGCTCTTGGATTGGCTCATGCGAAACCGGTCCCTGACCCGGTCCAGGGCCTTGGGATTAACCGGATAGACCACTACCCTGTGGTCCAACAGAAAATCCACAATCCGCCCCTGGGGCTTCTCGATGGCCGCCCAAAGCTCTATCTGTTCTGCCTGACGTTCATGGAACCAACGGCCAAACTCGCCCATGCCCTTGGGACTCTGCTCAACCTTCATCTCGGCTACTTTCTTGCCCTCGGCATCGCTGACCCATACCTGGTGAAATTCATCAGCCCAATCCACTCCCACATAGTATCGTTTCACTCTCTCTTCCTCCTTGGTTGTGTTCTTCCAATTCCAATAGCTATGAACGGAAAGTTCGCCTTATATAAGTCCTCAACAAAGGGACAACTTTCTATTGAACCTCAGATCCGTTCTCTTACTGGACGGGACAGTCTGCCCTTGATCCTCGTGAGAGGGATTAGGCCCCGATGGTCCTCATTCCAGCAAGCTCTTGAAATCAGTGTCACATAAACATGATCTCCAATATGATAATCTGCAACAGACCTAATATAAGGCCATGTTGAAAGCCTTGCTCGTCCCGGCGGCAACGTCACCGGCCTTACAACCCTTAACAGAGAACTGGGCGGGAAGCGGCTGGAGCTGCTCAAAGAAGCGGTTCCCAAACTTTCCCGTGTCGCGGTTCTCTATGATCCGGCCAGTCCGCCCAGTTTACACGAGGTGAAAGAGCTTCTCCCAGCCGACGCGCGTGCGCTAAAGTTGACTATTCAACCTTGGGAGATACGAGCGGTGGACGACTTCGATAAGGTCTTTGCTGCGCTAAACAAGGAGCGCCCGGATGGACTCTACCCGTTGACCGCGGGCGGGCTAATGCGTCCTAACCGAAAACGGGTCGTGGGCTTTGCGTTAAAGAGCCGGCTACCATCGGTGTACTCCAGCAGAGAACATGTAGAGGCTGGTGGCCTCATGTCCTACCGGGCGGACCTCACGGACAGCGACCGGCGCGTCGCCACCTACGTGGACAGAATCCTCAAGGGCGCCAAGCCCGCCGATCTGCCGGTGGAGCAGCCAACGAAGTTCGAGCTGGTGATCAATCTCAAGACGGCCAAGCAGATCGGTCTGACCATTCCGCAATCTATGCTGTATAGAGCGGATAAAGTGATCAAGTGATGGCAGAAAACCAAGCGGCGATGCCAGGATTGTACTGAATTCTCCATCAACTCAATTTGCAAAGGACGAAGCCGACTCTTTCACATAGATCAATCAATCATCTGACCAAGAGTTTGAAAAAAATTGTTCCGGTTTTGTTCCAACCCTGGTTAGCAAATCCTTCTTAATCGGTGAAACCGGAATCTGAAACGTGATGAAGGGAGAAAAGGAGTCTTTTATCGACAGGAGAGCCGGTCCGGTGATAGAAGCGATCTGATGCCACGCCGTCCTCGGGTTTCCATCGGTGGATTATGATAGCCACCACGTTTTAAACCGCCGTGTCGGTCGCTTGCGGCTGTTCGAGAAGCCCGCCGACTATCTTGCCTTTGAAAAAATTTTCCACGAAGTGTTTCATGAGCTTGCGCTCGCCCACAGAGCAAAAAAAAGGACGTACATCCTTCCACGCCAACGCCAATTTTCGACGGGGTTTGGCCTTCGGCAGCTTCCGTCATGCCGGCATGGTTTTCTTGAGTTTCTAGTTTCTAGTCTCTGGTCTCAAGTTAACATCAATAACTCACAACCGGTTAGCAACCAGAAACCTGAAACTAGAAACCAGAAACTACTGGGGATATTGGCATCCAGGCCCGCAGGATGCGTCCGGAGACATCCATGTCAATCTGGGTTCCGGCAGTCCATGCCGGAACGACGACCTCGTATTGTAATGCTTACGCAACTTACGCAAATCTGATGCAATAGCCCCTCCACCCCAACCAAATTTTCGAAGGAGCTCACGTTCCGGAGCCGGTGCGGGCCTTCTGTCTTACCGAACCAAATCCATTGATACTATGGTAAATTGACATCAGATTCCTTTGTCGGATATACATTGCTTCAAAAATGGTGATGCAGGGTCAGTTCTCGCGGCAGCGACTTTGTGCTCGGAGACGTAGATAAGGTGCTTGGTACGATTTTGTTTTCGCCGTTAGATTAACCGCTCGCAAAGGACACAGGTCTAGACTCTGAAAGGAGGATAGCATGGCGCGAAAACGAGTTACTCGACGCGATTTCATCAAGGCGGGAGCCGGGGCCTTGGCAGCCGGACTTGGGACGAACCTCATTGTGCCAGCGTGGTCCCATGGCGCCAGCGCTAAGAAGACCCTAAAGATCATCCAGTGGGTGCACTTCGTTCCCGCTTTCGACAAGTGGTTCAACGAGAAATACGTCAAAGAATGGGGCGAGAAGAACAACACCGAGGTAACCGTGGACAACATCGGCATCGCCGGGCTCAGCGCCCGCGCGGCGGCCGAGGTCTCCGCTCAGAAGGGCCACGATCTATTCCTCTTCAACTGGCCGCCGCCGTTTTACGAAGAGCAGGTGGTGGACATGAATGACGTCTACGCCGAGTGTGAGAAGAAGCACGGTAAACCCATCGACCTGGCGATCAAGAGCACGTACAACCCGAAGACGAAGAAGTATTTCGGATTCTCCCCTTCCTTCACACCGGACCCCATAAACTGGCGAAAGGACCTGTGGGACGACGTGGGGGTTACGCCCGATAGCTGGGATAAAATTCTTGAAGGCGGCCGCAAGATCAAACAGAAGCACAAGATCCCAGTCGGCATCGGCCTGGCGCAGGAGATCGATACGGCCATGGCGATGCGTACGCTTATGTACTCCTTCGGCTCCCACGAGCAGGATGCCAATGGCAATCTAACCTTGAACTCCAAGAACACCCTCGAGGCTGTGAAGTACGTGAAGGCGCTATTTCAAGAGACCATGACCCCGGAAGTTTTCACCTGGGACGCTTCATCCAATAACCGCGCTATGCTGGCAGGCACCATCTCGCTTGCCCTCAATGCCATTTCGATTACCCGCACGGGCGAGAAGGACAATCCGGCCTTCACTGAAAAGATCCACCTGGCCAAGGCGGCTGCCGGCCCCGTGCGCCGGATCGGACTCGAGCACGTGATGGACGTGTACGTGATCTGGAAGTTCGCCGAGAATATCGACGGCGCCAAGAAATTTCTGGTGGACTTCGTGGGCAATTTCCGCCAGGCGTTCCTGAACGGTGAATTCTACGACTTCCCCTGCTTCCAACGGACGGTGCCGGATCTGAAGCAACTCATCAGCAAGGACGCCAAAGCACAGCCGCCTGACAAGTACAGAGTCCTGGAGGATGTGCTCAGCTGGGCGACCAATATCGGCTATCCCGGTTACGCCAATGCGGCTATCGACGAGATCTATCAGAAATGGACCCTCAACGTCATGTTCGCCAAGGCCGCCCAAGGCGTGCTGAGCCCCGAGGATGCTATCAAGGAGGCCGAGGCGGAATGCAAGCGCGTCTGGGACAAGTGGCGCGAGCGGAAGCTGATGTAGGTTGGAGCGGTCGCTCACTTCGGAGCCTTTTCTCTTTTAGTGCGGCGCCCATCTGAATGGCTGAGCGTAAGCCGAAAAGTCCCAGGCATGGCCACGGTAGAAACACGCGCGATCAAAAAGTATTACGGCGACGTCGCCGCGGTGAACGGGGTAGACCTGATCATCAAGGAAGGTGAGTTTCTCGTTCTCCTCGGCCCCTCGGGTTGCGGTAAAACCACTCTGCTCCGCATGATCGCGGGTCTCGAGACGCCCAGCGCAGGAGAGTTGCTGATTAGCGGTGAAGTGGTGAACGACTTGCCGCCACGGGCCCGGAAAATCGCCATGGTTTTCCAGAGCTACGCCCTCTATCCGCATATGACCGTGTTAAAGAATATCGCCTTTCCTTTGAAGGCGCACGGTGTGGAAAAAGCCGCCATCCGCGAGAAGGTCGAGTGGGCTGCCTCGCTCTTTGGCATCGGCCACCTGTTGCATCGTAAGCCGCGCCAGCTTTCCGGCGGCGAGCGGCAACGCGTCGCCCTGGCTCGCGCTCTGGTGCGCGAGCCCGCGGCTTTCCTTTTGGACGAGCCGCTGTCTAATCTAGACGCGCAATTGCGTGCCTCCGCCCGCGACGAGCTCCAACAATTTCAGCGGCGGCTCGGCACGACCACCATTTACGTGACTCATGATCAGGTCGAGGCGATGGGGCTGGGCGATCGCATCGCCGTCATGAGAGCAGGTCTCGTGCGCCAGATCGGCACGCCGCAGGAGATCTACCACGAGCCCGCCGATACTTTCGTCGCCCGCTTCGTCGGATCGCCATCGATGAATCTGCTGAAGGGTCAGAATTACATCTTGGGTTTCCGCCCCGAGCACTTTCTTCCCAGAGGCACCCTAAATGGGAACGGCAAAGTAGTGACGTTTCCCTTTCGGGTTACTCGGATAGAATACCTCGGCGCCGACCGCCTGTTATATGGAACCTTGGAAGGCGCCTTTGCGGATCAGAAGGTCATAGCCCGCCTCCCCTCCACTGTGACCGCCAGCATCGAGCCGGGGACTGGTTATGAGTTCACAGTGGAAGAGCGGGAGCTAAAGTTCTTCGACCCATCCACAGAGCTGCGTATTGGCACGCGTTCGCTGTAGACATGCCGCATATGGACTCACCCGCGCCAATCACTTCGGCTGCGTCGAACTTGGCCCGCACTCGACCGCGCGCCGCGTTGATCCTCGACAGCGAGCGCTGGCTGGGACCGCTTTTGATCGGTCCGGCCATCCTCTATATCGTGCTGCTGGTGGGAGCGCCGTTCTTCATGGCCCTTTATTACAGCCTGAGCAACACCACCACCGGTGGCGGGACCTTGGGCTTTGTCGGGCTACGGAACTTCACTAATGTGGTGGGTACCCCCAAGTTTCAGACGGCCCTCAAGAACACCTTAATATTCGCCTTCCTATCGCAGGCGGTGATCCTGCTGCTAAGCAACGCCCTGGCGCTGGCGCTGCAAAAGGACTTCCGGGGTAAAGGGTTGATCCGCTTTCTCATCCTCTTGCCATGGGTGGCGCCGATATCTGTCGGAACCATCGCCTGGCTGTGGATCTTTGACTCGACCTACAGTGTCTTGAACTGGACGCTTCGTATGATGGGGCTGATCCAAGGCCAGGGCTTTATGTGGTTGGGGGTGCCGCATCTAGCAATGGCGTCCGTCATAGCCGTCAACGTCTGGCGCCAGCTGCCGCTGGCTACGGTGATCCTCCTGGCCGGCCTCAGCTCGATCCCCAACGATATCCACGATGCGGCAGCGGTAGACGGCGCCGGCTTTTGGCGGCATTACTTTCAGGTAACCCTCCCGCTGATCCTCCCTATCAGCTTGGTGGCGGTGCTCTTTGGGTTGGTTTTCACCTTCACCGATATGATCATCATCTACAATCTTACCCGGGGCGGACCGTACGACACGACCCAGGTGCTGGCCAGTCTGGCATTCTATACCGGGATCGCGGGCGGCGACCTGGCTGAGGGTGCTGCTATCGCTCTGTTCCTCTTTCCCCTGCTGCTGGCCGCGGCGTTGATCTTTCTGCGCATCGCCCGTCGCACCGAGGTAACCTGAAGTGATTGGGCCGCAAGTGAGAAGCTGGGGCGCGCGGGTGGTTCGTTGGAGCATCCTTGCCGGGCTCACGACTTTCCTCGCCTTTCCTTTTAGCTGGATGGTCATCACCGCCTTCAAACGACAGAGCGATCTGTATGACCTCAAACACAACCCATTTCTCTTCTACGAACCACCGACTCTCGAGCATATCGATCGCCTCTTCTCGGAAACTCTGTACGGCCAGTGGCTCCTTAACACCGCTTTCGTGGGCGTCTTAGTGGTTCTGATCACCTTGGTTCTCGCCCTGCCCGCCGGCTACGCCCTGGCAAGGCTCACAGGAAAATGGGGCGAGAAGCTGGGCATCGCTATCTTCCTTACTTATCTGATTCCGCCTACGCTCTTGTTCATCCCGCTGTCGCGGGTCGTGGTGAACCTTGGCGTAGACGATTCCCTCTGGTCTTTGGTAGTGGTTTACCCCTCCTTCACCGTCCCTTTCTCCGCCTGGCTGATGATGGGCTTCTTCAAGGCCATCCCCAAAGATGTGGAAGAGGCGGCCATGATCGACGGCTGCAGCCGGCTTGGGGCTTTTATCCGTGTCGTTGTTCCCATCTCTCTCGCCGGGATTCTCACCGTCGCGATCTTCAGTTTCACTCTGGTCATGCAGGAGTTCGTTTATGCGGTGACCTTCATCTCCTCCGTACGAAACCTCACCGTGAGCGTGGGCGTCCCCACTTTCCTGGTCCACGGGGACGTGTACTTCTGGGGCTCCCTTATGGCCGGCTGTTTTATCGCCAGTATTCCTATCGCGATTCTCTACAATTTCTTCGTCGATCGCTTCATCGCCGGGTTCACCGCGGGCGCCATCAAGTAGCTGCTTGCGGCCGAAACACGGCAAAGACCTTGTCAGAATTAGTAATCCACGATTCCAGAAACTCCGCTTCGTTGGGCTTTCGTTTAAGTTCCGCCATCGCTCCCGCCAGGCAGAACCAGTTCAGAAGCTCGTGGTGGCCGCGGTCCTCCGCCTGTTCCAACGTTGTGTTGCTCCAGGTCTGCCACTCGCCAGCGCGCAGCGCCTCGAAGTATCGCATGTCCGATTCTATATCCGGATACATGCGACCGTGCTTTGCGGTTAAGAAGGAATGCGACCAGCTCGAGGAGGCGATCAAAGCGACTTTCCACGGCGCATTCGCGCAGGCCCGCGCGGTTGCGGCGCCGATCTGAAAACAACGCCAGGGCTGCGGGCCCGGCGGATCTTCATCGACCTCCTCAAGGCTCCGTCCTTTCGAGGGTGTCGGAGACACTCCTTCGGTGACTGTCAGATGGCGTCCGTAAGCGTTGACGGTGAAGGGAACGATGGGATACGGAAATCCGGTCCGGTCCCAGTCAAGATAAAGCACCGAGTTGACAAACGCGTGTCCCAAGCCGCTATGCAGCGGCTTGTACGAATAGGCGATGTCAAAGCCCTCGTTCAGAAGGGACGCCGCAAGATACTTGCCGCCTTTCCGATGACCATGGATCGTGAAGCTCTTGTCTTTGGGCTCGTTCCAAGAGTTCACGCCTCGCTGATTGTGCAGCCACGGCTGCACTTCTGCTGATTCGTAGGCGAGCAGCGAAAACGCCGGCACACAATCATCTCGATAGTTCTCATATTGGTCGTCGCCCCAGATCACGCAGAAATCGGGCTGGAATTTATCCAGCTCCCGGCGCGCGCGGCGAAAGCCTTCGACCATGTCCTGGCGATGCGCGTCGGAATGCGCCTGCCCTTCATCAGTTCCCCACTGCCGGCGCATAGGCTCCGGCCAATTATCGAGAGAACGCAGGCGCTCCGGCAGCGCCTGATCGGCCAGACATATTTTGATGCGACGGCTCAAGTTTCCCTGGATCGAGAGGCCCGGATAATGAGTGATGCCTAAACCAAGTATCTGTCCCATGGACTCCTCCTTTGTGGGGCGACCGGCCGTCGTCCCTACTCAACCTGGATTACCGTAGATCGGCCGAATTCATCCCGCGCTCAACCTAGCACGCGACCGCGCCTGCTCCAAGCGATTGCCATACTATCTCAACGCGGTTATTTCTCGCCCCAAAAGAGCGGACCGGCAAAAAAATATCTCACTACGAAGTGTGTCATGAGCTTACACTCGCCTACAGAGCATGAAAAAGAGGTACATCCCTCCAAGCCGCCGCCAATGCTCGACGGGGGTTTTTGGCCTTCGGCAGCTTCCGGCATGCCGGCATGGATTGCCGGCATCCAGGCCCGCAGGATGCGTCCGGAGACATCCATGTCAACCTGATTCCGGCAGTCCATGCCAGAACGACGAACTCGTATCGTAATGTTTACACAACTTGCGCAAGAGGTCGCGAAGGCCACGAAGTCGGGCGGGTTTGAAACCCGCCCCTACATTTTTTTTGCGTCCTTTGCATTTGCGGTTAAATTTTTCTTGCTTCGTGCGCTGCGCATTACTATGCTTGAAAATTTTCGCGGCTTGCGCAAATTCTACCGACGGCCTTTGCCCTTTAGTTACGCGCTTAGGACTATGCTCGCGCCAAGGCGCCAAGAACGCCAAGTCCGGATTCATTTTTTTCCTTTGCGGCCTTTGCGGCTTTGCGCGAAATATTCTGGCTTTCCCTGCGGACCTAAGGTCAAAAAAGGAGATTAATCTTATGAAGCAAAAAAAAGGGAAATAAGAAAGATTTCTCCAGGAGAGATTTCCTCAAAACAACGGCCGTCGGGGCGCAAATGGCGCGGTTGGAATTTACTCTTCATCCACGCGGTAGACCTAGAAGCGGAAAGCGTTGAATCATCAAAAAAGGTTTGCGTCCCCTTTTCGCTTTTACTAAATCAGTGGCGAAACGGAACGACCGAAGAGAGAGAATCGGAGTTGCATGACTTACGGACAGGGCGTAACCAGGTCGTCTATTGCGTAGCGAAATTGGGCGATCAGCATCGCAAAACAACTTGGGCTTGAATCGCTGGTGAATTCCCGTGGTCGTCCGAAGCGAACATGAAAAGACTCCCGACCCCTTTAACTTCCCCTATGATGAGCCTTGCCCGACATTCATTTGATTTGGGCTTGTGGAAAACCGAACATCTGAATTACCTTTTTCTCCCAATCATCCGTCTTGTGAAATGTCGCCCAATTATTGACGGAAAGCTTTTTCCCTTGGATTACCTTGGCCAGTTCAGAGCCGGGCACGTAAATCGAGGACTTTAGCGGCTCTTCGTCGTCAATAATTCGTTGGCCTGCGGGGGATACTTGGAACTCCACCCATAGAAGCGCCGCATTGGAGTTTTGCGCGTTGCCGTTCATAGCCGTCATTTCCTGAATTCGGGCCGGAGCCGGCTCGATCACCTTGCATTCGAGGGCCTTGGTCACGTCCTTTTCCTTTGCCCTGGCGCACGAGTGGTAGTAAGCGAGGTGTAGCATGCTTTGTTCCCCGATCGCCATCGCCGTGAGGGCACGGCTTTGGCCCCGAACCCAGACGGGATCTTGTTCTTTAATCGTCCGCGCATAGTTGACGATCCATTCCTCGCCCATACCCGCGGCCAGGGCAGCGAATCCTTGCGGCCGGATATCCACCATGAACTTTCGCCCTTTGAACTCCGGTTTAAGAAAATCTTCCCACGAGTTGGGAGTTTTGGCGGCCGGCAACAGCTTGAGGTTATAACCCACGCAATGCAAAGAACTCGCAATCGCCACGATATTCTTAAACTTTGGATCGATGATCGGAGAAGGAATGTTGACAACGCCATCCCGGCCCATAGCCAGAAGATCGATCTTCTTCACCAAGGGTTGGAACTCATCGTAAAATTCCGGCGCGGCGTCAAAGACATCCCAGTTGCCCCCGCGCCCGCTTTTCAGCTCCAACAGAAACTTTTGCGGACCATCCGTTCCCTTAATTTCTTGGACCTGCATCTCCCGAATGAAGGGATACTGTTTCAAAAACGCCCTGCGCAGCGCATTAAACGTATTCGGATTCAAGGAACTCAGCACCCGGAGGCTGCCTTCGTTCTTGGCTCCCGCCAAAATCTGATCGCGCGTCATGCCCGCAGAGGCCCCAAACACAGCCGCCGCCGGGAAAAAATAGCAAAGAGCAAACGAAAGCGCGGCTATATTTGTGACAATGAGTTTCAGTTTCATAGCATCACCTCATCGAATTTCGCGTTTTGTGCTTTCGGATTACCTTTTTCATCAACGATTTGTCAATCAATCTAGGCGTTATGCTGCTCGGGCACCTTACCGGCGGATATCCAGAGAGTGACGACGCTCGTCGCAGGAGTCGCGGCTCGGTCTAGCGCCGTCGAAACGGCATTGGAATTTCTCAAGTTCTTGGCTCGCCCGTCCTCCAGGACGAAGTTCGCCGAAGGTGGACTCGAGTTTCGCTAGGGCTACGGATTCAAGTGAATGTAGCGCACCAGTTCAGTGAAATAGCTATCGCCGTCGCATACAATCGATTTGTACCAGTTCTGAAAGACATGCCCGTGCCGGCGATGCCGCAACCCGTCAAAAGTCGCCGCATCAACTTGGCTAATGCCGTGTGGATATGGATTTACTGGCAGGCAGGCCGGATTCCAGAGGCGGCGGCTATCGGTTTGATGCTTATTCTAATCACGGCGGTGATGGGACTCGCGGCGCGCAAACTCGTGGGCGAATCACTGTCGGGTCCGCGCCATTGAACTCGCGCGCTTCGTTTCTTTGGCTGTTGCCGTTGGAGAATCTCAGAAGACGGGAGGATGCGGATAGCGAAAATGGCGCGGTTGGAATTTACTCTTCATCCACGCTTTTTATCAGAAAATTCGACGATAGGCGCTAGAGCGATAATCTCTACAAGCCCAAGCCCCGATGAACCGGTTGAACGCGTTGAACGTCTAGATCACTTTGAACTTTGAACCTTGAACTTGGAACCGCACCGTCTACCGATTCTTTCCCTGCGAGACATCCATGATCATGCTGGCGAGCAGATACAGGCGCGGCTCGATGGAATCGAGCAGGACGTATTCCGCATCAGCGGAATGGGCGCCGAAACCTTGCAGCCCGAAGCGCTCGATCACCGGCGCCTTGGTGCTGAGCGCGGCGAAAGCCGCGTCAGTGCCACCGCCTTCCGGTACTTCATCAATGACGAGCTCCTTACCGAGCTCGCGGTAAATCTGCTGTGCGTGCTTCGCAAGCGCCCGTGACGCTGCTGTCGCCTCCAACGGTGGACGCCGGCGCTCAAAGTTCATCTCGACCTTTGCCTCGGGCAATAGCTGGTTTTTTATCCGCTCCCGTACTGCCTTCTCAATCGCGTCGTAGTCGGCCACGCGCAGCACGCGCACGTCGGCGGTCGCCTGCGCGCCCGGCGGAATCATGTTGCGCGTCGTGCCGGCCCTCGCCAGCGTCCAGTTCATCTTAAGACCCACCGCCGGATTGGAAAGATCGCGCGTTTGCAGGACCTGGTGCGCGAGCTCGTAGAGAGCGTTGATGCCTTTCTCGGGCGCGCTGCCCGAGTGCGATGCCCGGCCTTTCACGGTGAGCGTGATCGAAGCGATACCGCTGGTGGCCAGGGACAATTTGTCGGATTCCGCGCGCGAGGATTCGACCGAGAAAGTTGCGTCGTGCTCGGCGCCGAGCTTTGTCAGCAGGCTGCGCGAACCTGGCGAGCTCAGCTCCTCGTCGGCGTTGATGAGCACGGTGAGCATGCCGAATTCCCGAAAATCCATCGCCTTGAGAACTGCCAGCGTGTGAATGATGACCGCGATTCCTTGCTTGTCATCGGCGATTCCCAAGCCGTAGGCGCGATCGCCTTCTACGCGGAAAGGCTGCTGCGCAAGCATGCCGCGCGGGTACACGGTATCCATGTGGGCGATGAGCAGGATCTTTCTCGTGCCCGTGCCCGTGAAGCTTGCCCGCACCATCTTGCCGATTTTCTCGGGCGTGTCTTCCATCTTGTAGACGTCGCTCGGCTCGACCAACTCGACCCGGCCACCGAACTCCTTTAGCCGCCCAGCAATGACGCCCGCAAGTTTCGCGAGCCCTTCGTCGTCACGGCTGCCGGATTCGATGGATACCAGGGTTTTCAATGTTTCAAGCAGAGCCGGCTTTTCCTTCTTGGCGAGTGATAGCACCGGTTCTCGAGCTTGGCCCAGTGCATGTGATTCGGTGCTCACCAGTAATAGAAATACCGCGGCCTTAAATGAACCGAGTTTCCTTTGAGGCCTCATAGAAATCCCTTCTAAAGTTACGGTCCGGGCACGAGGCTGACGTCAAATCATTCGGCACAGACACATGCCTGACCCTCAGGTTTTCTCGCTCAGACTGCCTCGAGGTTAAGTCACCGCGGTCGGCGCCAACGCCTCGATGTCGGTCGCAACGTCCACAATCACGGGACGATCGGCCTTGAGCGCGCGCTGGATCGCAGGAGCGAGCTCTGCGGGCTTTTCTACTCTGATCCCAAGCGCACCGATGTCCTCGGCGACGCGGGCGAAGTTGACCATCCTGTAGGTCCACAGCTCGCGTGCCTGCTCCGTCTGCTGACCTCCATAGGCCCGGTCGAAGCCGCGCTTGGACTGGTTTCCGCTGGCGTTGTTATTGACGACGGTCACCGAGTTGATCTTCCAGCGGACCGCGGTCTCGATTTCGCCGATGTGATACCAGAGGCCGGCGTCTCCTGTGAAGACGACGACGGGCCGATCGGGGCAAGCGCATTTCGCACCGAGGCCCGCGGGAAAAGCCCAGCCGAGGTGTCCGGCGCTGCGCATGTAGCTCTGGGTAGGCGCGCGCAGGTCATAGAATCCGCCCATCCACATTCCCGCGTGGCCGGTGTCCACGACGACGATGGCATCATCCGGCAAGTTCTTGGTGAGATCGCCGCATATGCGTTCGGGCCGTATCGGAACGGCGTCGGACTGGAGCATCGGCTGGTATTTCGAATACCATTCCTTGCAGATTAAGCGCGATTTTTCCAGCCAGGCCTTTCGCTTTGCCGCCGTCTTTCCGTCCGCGTGCTCGAGCATGCGTGCGAGGACGATCTTCGCATCTCCGAGCACGGCCGCCTTCAGGGGGTAGTTCCGGCCGAGACACTCCGGTTCGATGTCGATCTGGATCGCCGCAACGCCGATCTTCGGAACGGTCCAAAAATTCGTCGTCATGCCTCCTGTCTCGGTACCGATGAAGCAGACGAGGTCCGCCTGCCCGATCACCCGGTTCGCGCTCTCGCGCGAATAGGTCCCCGACACACCGACCGAGAGCGGATGCAAGCCAGGAATGGAATCTTTGCCGTTCAACGAAGTTGCGACCGGAATGGACAGTTTTTCCGCGAGGGCGACGAGCTCACTACCGGCATTCGAGGCGCGCACGCCGCCTCCTGCGACGATCATCGGCCGGTCAGCGTCCTGCAACAGCCTTAGCGCTACGAGCACGCTTTTCATGTCCGGCTCGGGACGGAACGGCGGCACGCGAGCGAACTGTTCTTCGCAGAGCGGCTCCATCTCCGCCTCTTCCGCGTCGATCTGCCCCTCGTTTCCGCAAAACTGCAAGTGCACGGGTCCCGGCGTGCCTGATACCGCGACGCGGAACGCCTGCCGCACCATGTCGGGAAAGCGCTCCACCGCGTCCACAGTGGCGTTGAACTTGGTTACCGGCTCGAACGCGGGAACGTCATCCACTTCCTGGTAGACCTTGCGGAATTTGGTCTTCGGATCGCGCCCGCCCGTAAACGCGATCACCGGCGAATGGGCGAGGTGGGCGTCACGCAAGCCCGCGGCGAGGTTGAGCGCGCCGATCACCTGCGCCATGCAGATACCGGGGCGACCCGAGGCGCGGGCACAGCCGTCCGCCATGTACGCTGCGGATTTTTCTCCGTGGGTGTGGATGCGCTTGATTTTCGTCCTGCGCTCCATTTCGGCGAAAGTCCGACGGAGCACCGCGGGAACCATGAACACGTGCGAGACACCGTAGCCTTGCAGCATGTCCGCGAGGCACTGAGCGCCGGTTATTTTTGCCATTTCGTTTTGCCTTCCAGTTGTCATCCCGAGGAGCGCAGCGACGAGGGATCTCTGTCGGCACAGCGTCTCGTAGGAGATCCCTCGCTGCGCTCGGGATGACCGCGCTTTCGCTCGGTCACTTGATGGCCAGTGGATTGGTCGGCGACCCCACCGCACCGGTAATGGGGATCGCCGGCGCGACGAACAGGAATTCGTACACTTTGTCAGCGGCGCAGTCCTCAGCAAGATCCTTCACGTAAAAGATCTCGCCCATGGTCATTCCCATGATCGGGATCGTGATCCAGTGCCAGGGCTGGTTGATGCCTGGCTCGGTCTCGTTCGGCCGTACCTCGCAGCCCCAGGTGTCGCTCGCGAGCGCTGCAAGCTTGGTGCGGTTGATCCATTCCAGCGTCTCGAAGGCGAACCCCGGCGCATCGTCCCCGGGATACCCGTCCCAGCTCCCAGCTTTGAGCTTCGCTTCCATCTGCCCGGTGCGCACGATGACGTAGTCGCCGCGCTTCACCTCGACGCCGTGCGTCTTAGCACTGCGGTCGAGATCAGCGCAGGTGATAGCGTAGCCGTCCTCGAGGATTTCCTTGCCAAGAGCGCGCGCCACGTCGAGAAACACGCCGCGGCCCACCATCCTGTTCTTGGTCTTCTCGATGCCGCATTTCTGCGCGCCGTTCGACGTGACTTCGCGGCAGTCGTAGCCGTTCCACATGGTGTTCTCGTAGAAAACGTGGCCGAGTCCGTCCCATTGCGTGCCGCACTGCAGGGGCATGACCACCATGTCGTCGGCGGCGCGAATACCTCGGTGATCAAGCACACCCGAATAGGCATCCGTGCCGGTGCGCAGCATCGTGTGCACGGGATTGATGCGCCCCATCGCCGGGTACTTGCTCTTCGCGCCCTGCGGGCCGTTGTTATCAAAGTTGAGCGCAAGCGAAATTACCTTTCCCTTTTTAACCAGCCGCGCCGCCGCGACGATGTCTTCGGGTCGCGTGTAATTGAGCGTGCCGATTTCGTCGTTGGGACCCCACTTGCCCCAGTTTTTGTATTTTTCCGCAGCTGCGCGGAGATCCTGTCTGGTGAGTTTGCGGGCGGGCATAGAGCCTCCTTTCAGCGGGAGGGAGCAGGAAAACGGCGAAATGATAGAAATTTGTTTTTGCGATGTAGGGATCGGGACCTCATAAGTCCCCTCCTTGGGCGTGTGTGTTAACCTCTAAGACCCTGATGCACGGACCAATGATAATGGAGTGGCTGCGGATTGAGAATCGGCCCAGAAAATATCCGATAAAATAGTCTTATGTCAAATCTAAAAGCGCTGCCGGTGATGAAACAATTAGTTATGGCATCCAATCCTACTGTTAGGGTCACATCTTTATCTGTGACAGTGTGGTGATGCTGCGGCTTGTTCGCCGCGCAGACGGCCGTTTTATCGTTTAATCAATACGTTGCACAGGTCCGACCCGGGGTTCCTTACCGTGCCTTTGGTCCTTGCCAGTGAAAACAACGAGGTGCTTGCCGTGTGGATATGGATTTACTGGCAGGCAGGCCGGATTCCGGAGGCGGCGGCTATCGGTGTGATGCTCATTCTAATCACGGCGGTGATGGGACTCGCGGCGCGCAAACTCGTGGGCGAATCACTATCGGGTCCGCGCCATTGAACCCGCTTCGTTTTCTTTGGCTGTTGCCGCCCAGCTATGCCTACTTCAAAACATTACTCGCATCCGCCGCGGTAATCAGCGCATCAGCATCCTTCTGCAAGAGAAACTTCTGTGCGACTGCATTGGCCGCGGCTTTTCTGACCGCCGCGACGTAACCCGCATGATCGGCATAACGCTCTTCCAGTGACAGCCGCGGGTCGCTATTGGCCATGCGTTCGACTTTTGTTTTTGCAAAAGGGATGATGCTGCCGGCATTGCCGCACAGCTTGCCCTTGTGATACGGCCGCGCGCCGTCGGCGATGATGTTCCAGCCGAGGTAGGTGCCAAGTGGCGCGTCGCGCAGCACGACCGGCACGCCGCCGATTTCATTACCGTCGGCGTCGACTTTCGGCACCAGCATCTTGATGACCCGCTTGATGGGCGGCACCGCGTTGCCTGGCACCCCCGACACGTCGTTCGGATCGAAGCCGGGGCCCCAATCGTAATCGAGGCCCGGATTGATGAAGCCCGGCTCCGGCGCGGTCGCGCGCAAGCCGGGCAGCGTCGGGAAACCCAGCGCGGTCTTGTTGGCTTCGACGAGTTGGTGCTCGCGCAATGTCGGATAGCGGCTCGCGGGCGGCGGCGTATCGTGCATCACCCAGTCGCGAAAGTGCACCGTCAGCGCGTTGACCGTCTCGGTGTGCGGCATCGGATTGGGGGGCAGCGCGCCGATACCGGCGTTATTGCCTTCGCATTGGGCGGGCTTCGCCGCCAGCGCGATTGTGGGCAGGCTCGTGTCGAAGCCGCCTACTCCGCCGCCGTGCATAGTGCTGCCGATGTAATAACGGCGCACATTGTCGGGCAGCGGGATGTCTTCCTTCGCATTCGTGCCCACCCACTCGGGGCCGAGCTTCAGCCCCCAGATTTCCGCGGAGCCGAAATGTTCGATGATTTTCGGGCAGGTGCTGGTCGCGTTGCAGCGGTCGAGTATGCTACGCGCCGGCAGACCGCGCGTCTCGTCGGGCCACGGCACCCACCACTGCGGCCCTTCGCTGCCGGCCTGGTAGAGCGCTAGCGCGCCGTCGGGCTGCGCCCAGCGGATATTGAGCGCGATGCGGCGACCCGCGATGATGGGCCACATGCCGTCGTGCACCCGACGCTTCGCTTCATCCTGGTTGAATCCGAGATGCAGCCAGCCGCGCAGGTAATTGCCGGACTGCGAACGGCCGCGCGCGATGCTGTGCTTGATGCGCCCCGCGAGCGGATTCGCGGTGCCGGCATCGTCCTTGTCCGCATACTTGAAGAACGAGGCGACATCGCGCCACGCGGCGAACCCGATGCCGAGGATGTGCGGATCTTTTGCGGTGTACACGACTTGGTACAACTTCGCCGGATTGAAGCCGCCTTTCAAACAGATCTGCACCGGCAGTGTCGTCAGCGTCACCGGCGCATCAAATGTGCCGCCGCCGCAGAATTTCCAGTCGGCGGCTGCGATCGGGGTCTCACCGGTGACGACACCTTCCATCGTTTCGTGATCGCGCGTGACGAGAGTCGCTTTCGACGTATCCATGCTCGCCGGCATATAGGGCAAAGGATTGGTCTGCACGATTAACGGCTGCGCGCCGGGGCCGGAGCGGTTGACGATCCTGCCGAGAATCGCGCCGGTGACCGGCGAGCCGTCAGGATTTTTGGCGACCGGGACCTGCAGCCAGTGATTGCCGCCAACGTTCATCGTCGGGCGCACGGCGGTGCCGAGTCCGGCGCTCATGCTCGCGTTGTCGCCCTGCCATGCGCTCGCCAAACCCACGTCGCCGAAGCCGCGCTCCATGTTGCTGAGGGTGAGCGGTCTGCCGCGATTGGGCACGTCATGCCACATCAGGCTGCTGGCTTTTGCCATGTCCACCGGCTTGGTTAGGACGAAAGTGGCGACGTACCGCACCTTGCCGTCTGGGTCTTTGCCGAGTTCGATGTCCTGAATGATTTTGTTGAGCGGATCGCCCGGATCGAGCTCGCCGAATGCGCGGCCGACGATCTGCTCGTATTGCCCGGCGTCGCCGTAAGAGGCGCACGAGGCGCCTTTGCAGAAAGCCGGCGAGATCTTTTCGTCAACGACGATTTTGGTGACGCGCGCATGCAGCGGCGCGGAACAGACCAGAATTCCCGCGACGACCGCAAACCCCGCCGTCACCAATTTGCGCATGCGTTCAGATACTCTTTTCGACATTACGGCCTCCCCAGAGGCGAAGCTAGCCGAAAGCTCTTTACCTTTTCCGCTGATCTTTTTAAATAATCCCTCTCGTTCCAACTCGTCGAGCAGTTTTTCGTCGACATATTTGTCCACGTTCGTCTCAAGCTTTGTTCCGGAGGTTCGCTGCGCCAACGATTCCAAAGGCCGCGCTACGCCAGGTTCAGCGTGTCGGCGCAGCGCGTCGCGTTGCCGGGCGCTGACATCGCTTCTCATTTTAGTAGCCATAGCGTTCTGCTATCGCATGAACTCGCTGATACTCCGGTTCCAGTTCTTTTTGGCCTCTAAGCTCCTTATAGGCCTCCGCGACCAGATCCTGAGCGCACACGTTCGTGATAGCAGGCACGTCGTACTCCAGGCCGCCGATCAGTTTTTCGTCCCGCAGCATGTCCTCGAATCCGCTTGCCAGTCCGTCGAGCGGAAACGGCTGCGACTCTAAGAACGGTATCGTATAGCGGCGCGGGTTGTGGATCCGTTCTTCAGGATCCGCGGTTCCCAACCGAAGCCGCTTGTCGAGATTATAGAGAAACTCGAAATTCTTCGGCATATCGCGCACGAACCAATAGGAGCGAATCAGGCCTTTGAGAAAGTTCTTGACCAGATCCGGGCGCTCCTCGAGTATACGTCCGGTAGCCGCGATTATCCGCTGTGGGAAGCCATTCGGGTACTGATCCCTCGGCACGGCGAGGACATTGCAGCCCTCCTTCTTCAGAGATTCCGACGTCCGTACGGATACCGGGGCGCATTCTACCTTGCCGTTCTTGAGGGCCTCCTCGTGGAGATGTTCCGAGACGCCGATTCTCACGAACTCTACATCCCGCTCGATATCCAGTCCGGCCTTGCCCAACTGGATCTGTATTCCCCAGTGGCGCAGGCTATTGAAATCGCTGATGCCGACGCGCTTGCCCTTGAGATCCTTAAGCGACTTGATATGCGGCGGGCCGACCCATGCGACGGTGTGCTGGTTTCGCCATCCTGCGATGATGTAAACATCCGCGCCCCGCGATCGTTGAAAAAATACGGTGCGCGACTGGACATCCAAGGCAATGTCGATGGACTTCTCTTTCATCGCTTGGGAGATGCCCAATTTCTCCAGGCCAAACGGCACCATCGCGTCGCGCAGGACCTGATACCCAAGCGACCCATCGGCGGTCTTGAGACCGGCGTCGTAGAAAAAATTCATCTCGTGGGCCGCCATCACCGGCAGCAGATGAAGCACATGATAACAGGTCGGAGCAATTCTCAATTTACCGTCTAGCATAAGTTCTCCTTTGCGAAAATTTTTTTGACTTTATGATCAAAACATTTGCCTACTCAAGCTTTGGCAAAATCCGCGCGCGAGCAATTCACCCGGCTACGCGACGATCGGCTCGGTTACCGGCAATGACTGGCGATCTCCATCTATGACGCAATCTCTAACGTTGGATCGTTGTAAAGAAACCCTCTTTTTCAATTTCTTTCAGCAACGCAGTATCGGTAAACTCCCGGTCAGTCACCTTGAGCTCCGGGTTCGCGGCGTTTATATCTTCAATCGCTTGTTTTATTGATTCTTCGGAAGGATAGGGTTTACTGGGATAATCCAAAGCATTGTTCTTGTGCATAACCTCCACAAGTCTCGTATCTTCGATCTTCAAATACTTCCGCAACACCGCGCCGAAAACCGCTTGATTTCTCTTTGCCACCCACATCCCTTCTATCATGGCCTTCAAGAACGCCTTCAGTCTCGCCGGATTCTCTTTCAAGAATTGCCGTTTCGTTGCGATATCACCGCTCGTCACGTAAACGCCGTTTTCCACGGCATCGGCCAAGACGCTCAGCTTCTGGCCTTTCAATTCATAAAGCGCCACGGTATCGGAGCTGCCAAGCGTAGCGTGAATCCTTCCCTCGAGTATCAGCAACACTTTCTCGATGGAACTCTGGATTCCCGTCGTAAGAAAAGAAACGTCTTTACCTGGAACTAGCCCAAGTTTTGGCAGCATGCGCCGCAGCGCGAAATAATCGCTGCCGGCCGGGTTGCTGATGCCGATCGTTTTTCCCTTGAGCTGTTGCAGTGAAGCGATCGAGGAGTGCGCGAGCATCTTGTAATCGTTGTGTCCGGAAGTAGCTATGATCACGACGGGAGCGCCTCTCCCAGCCGCAGTGACCGCGGCGGCTCCAGTCACGTAAATGACGTCGATATCTCCGCCGACGAGGGTTTGCATCGTGGTGGCGCTGCCTCGTATAGAGACGAGATTCACATTCAAGCCATATTTTTCAAAAAGTTTATTCTCCTTGGCAATCCATAGGTACGCAGTTCGGGGCGTGGCTGATGCGTACGCTATGTTTAGACGGCCCAGTTTCACCTCTTCGCCATGCGCGACTACCGAACACCCCAAAAGAAAAAGCAACGGCAGGAGAACTCTCGGTATCATGTTTTTACCGCCGTTGGAGTCTCCTGTTCCAGTCGTTCACAAAGGACGTCACGGTTTAAAAGGGTTTTCCTTGCCGAGCCCTTGCATTAGCCCCGGCTGCGCGCCCTTATTCAAAGACTCAGCCAGCTCGCGCAAATATTCTTCCTGTTCTATGGCCTCGTATAACGCCAGTGAGCCGTCATTCTTGAGCGGTTTGCCACCCATGAAGTGAAAAGAGTGACAGTCCCAGTCGTAGAACTCATCGCCGCGCGCACAGATCTCTTTCCACCTGAGGCCCACGGGACTGCGATGCAAACCCGTGCGCGCTGGAAGCGCCTCCTGTTGTTCCAGGGAAAGATTCAGGTCCGCCTTGTAACCCGCTTCTTCGGGAATTCCTTCCCACATGCGCCGGTAGTTGGGCAGGAACTCTTCTGCGCGAACCGTCAGCGCCGTGTGCATGTCCCACCAGGTTCCATGGCCGGAAACGCGTTCGTCGACCCGGTCAACCAGCTTGTAGACCAGCCGGGCGCCCGCTCTCAGTCGCAGTACGAGGGTTCCCTCGGCAGTCATAGAATTTTGCGCCGGTTGGATGCCGCAATATTTTTCGAAGAAAGCCGCAGTTTTTCCCAGGTCACGGGCGCCGTAAACCGCGTGACTGATACGGCCGACTTTTTCGGAGGTCGAGATCTCCATGGCGCCATCGGGCATATGCACGGGCGCCCAGAACTCATACTGGTTGCCGTCCGGATCGGCGAGATAGATGACGGTGCCTTCGTCACCGTCGGCGGCTGTCTTTACCGGGTCGGTGTGCGGAATTTTGTGTTGATCGAGCCTGCGCAGGTGCGCGTCTATGTCTTGCGGGCGGATATAAAAACCGCAGCGCGGCAGATCCTCGCCCAGAGCTTTTGCCGGCGGGTAGATCTCAGGCTGAAGGAACGCGCCGATGCGGCATGATCCACCCTCCCACCATAAAAAACAGGTTATCTTTATGTTCCTTTTCCGCGCCGCAGTTGTGAGTCCTATGAGCGGTCTTCGAGTAATGCCTGTGGCATTAACCGCCCAGTCGGCCCAGGCGCCCATATCGTTGGTTCCGACCACGAAGTGATCGATCCAATGAACTGCCCCACGAGGTTCAACGTCTGACATAAATAATTCCCCCTAATCGTTCCAAACGTTCAATTCGTTCAAAACGTTCGAACGGTGCATGCCGTGTGGTCCAACAGATCGCCTGCCACTAGTACGTGAGTCGTCCCAACATTAGTCCAGCTGCGAGTTAGCTTCAAGTTGCAATGACAACCGGTTATCAAATATTCTCTAGTCCCTAATCCAAAGCCGTGTTCTTATGGGTAAGTTTCAGGACAACTTTCATTTATCAATGAGCAGTACCCTTTGGAGGTGCGATGCAGAACTTGGACTCGGCGGTGAGTGATATCATTGTCGTCGGTGCCGGGGGGTGCGGCCTCATGGCTGCGCTGGTGGCTGCCAAGAAGGGGGCACGCGTCCTGCTCCTTGAAAAGACGGACAAGCCCGGAGGTGGCACGGCTTTCTCTTCCAGGGGCATCCGGGCTGCTGGAAGTCGATGCCAGCGCGAGGCGAAAATCGAGGACAGTCCGGAGCTGTATGCCGAGGATATCCTGCGTAGGAACAATAATGAGAGCGATGTCGCTCTCACCAGACGCTTGACGGAAATGTCCGCGCGAGTGGCTGATTTCTTGGCCGATGCGGCTGGCATCGAATTCAAACTCGGCGAGTTTGCCTTTGGCCACAGCGCCCAGCGGTCTCACTCATGGAAGGCGGAAAAAAACATAACGGACTTCCTCTTCGAGGCAGTTGAACGCGAAAGGAACATCCAGGTGTGCTTCACGACGCCGGTGTTGTCTCTCAGTCAGGAGGCGAGCGGGGCAGTGACAGGCGTGGTGACCGACGAAAAGATCCTCACAAGTCGTAAGGTCATCCTGGCCTCCGGCGGATTCGGGGCAAGCCGGGAGCTGTTGTCGCAGTATATACCCAAAGCTGTAGACATCCCCTTTCCAGGTCACTTTGGCAGCACCGGGGATGGAATCAAAATGGGTTTGGCGGCGGGAGCAGCGACAGAAAACATGGGTGCCTTCCAACCATACCCCGCCTACATTGGTCCGGGAAAGCGCGCGGTATCTCCCGAGGTTGCTTTATCCGGCGGCATCATGGTCGACCTTGGCGGAAAGCGCTTCGTTGACGAGACTAAATATCCGGGCGGCCTTGGTACAAAGATGCTCGACCTTCCGGGCAAGCAAGCGTACGAAATATTCGACGAGCGTATCTACCAACTGCACTCAAACATCTCGGGACTAAGAAATCTGGCAAGCTTGTTCGACTCGGGGATTTTGAAAAAGGCGCAGACCGCGGAGGAGCTCGCAGGCAGATTGGGAATCGATGCCGGCGGCCTGAAGCAGACCATCCAAGACTACAACGAGCGCGGCGAGCGGCGGCAAAGACGCTTTTGGGCGCACACTGCCGGTACCTTTCAGTTCCCCATTTTACGGAATCAAGGTCACAGTCGCGCTGTACCATACTCAAGGGGGGCTCAAAGTAAGCCCGGACGGCCAAGTCCTTCGCCCCGATGGCTCCATCATCCCCAATCTGTATGCCGGTGGTGGCGCCGCTGTCGGTGTATCCGGCAAGGGTTTGGAAGGCTACCTACCCGGCAACGGGTTACTGGCTTCTCTCGGTCTGGGCATGAGAGCGGGGGAGCACGCAGCCGAGTCGCTGAAGGTGGCGGCCTAGTCTGGCTTTCGGGGCTAACCGTTCTGCCGTGGCATTCACGGTCGACGTTCGAATTAAATTTTTTGGCGGTCTCGCTGGATAACATCCAGATACTTTAGACCGCTCGCGGTGTTGAACATCAGAACCTCGTCATCCGATTTGATCCATCCATTATCAACCAGACGGCGCAGCGCTGCGACGCAAGCCGCGCCTTCGGGGCAGAAAAAAATACCCTCTGCTTTTCCCACTCGGGAAATTTCCACAAGCATCTCATCATCGCTAACGCTCAATGCCGTGCCGTGGCTATCGCGGATGGTCTGCAACATTAAGAAATCACCGACCGCCTGGGGCACGCGCAAACCTGAGGCGACGGTGTGCGCGTTTTGCCAGGGCTCCGCTGTCGCCTTGTTTTCGTCGAACGCTTTGACGATGGGCGCGCAGCCGCTGGCTTGAACCGATACCATGCGCGGTCGCGCGCCGTCGATCCAGCCCAGTTCTTCGAGCTCTCCGAATGCCTTCCACATGGCGATGAGACCCGTGCCGCCGCCGGTGGGATAGATGATGACATCCGGGAGGCGCCAATTGAGTTGTTCGGCGATCTCGTATCCCATGGTTTTCTTGCCTTCGATCCGATAGGGCTCTTTCAGCGTTGAGACATCAAACCAGCCTTCAGTGACTTTCTTCTCGGCGATAATCCGGCCGCACTCATTAATCAGGCCATCTACCAACGTCAGCCTGGCGCCGTACTGCGCTACTTCGATTTGATTGGCCATCGGAGTATCGCGCGGCATGAACACATGGGCTTCTATGCCCGCGCGCGCCGCATAAGCCGCAAAAGAGCCGCCGGCGTTTCCGGCAGATGGAATGGCGGCTTTTTTTACGCCTAGCTCTTTCGCCCGGGAGATCGCCAGCGAAAGACCCCTATCCTTAAACGAGCCGGTCGGGTTTTGCGCTTCGTCTTTGATCCAAAGCCGACGTAAACCTAGCTCACCGCCGAGTGTCTTAGCGTCCAAAATCGGCGTAAAGCCTTCTCCCAAGGAAATAAGATTGGCGTCATTCTGCAGCGGTAAAAGCTCGCGGTAGCGCCAGAGCGAAGCGACTCGAGCTTCGAGGGAAGATCTGACGAATGCGGTTTTCGCTTTCTCGAGATCGTAGCGGACCATTAGAGGCGAGCCGCAAGGGCACAGGTTCAGCAACTCTGGTAGCCCGAAGCGCTTCAGGCAGCGCGGGCAAAAGATTT
>CAWJBB010000034.1:0-136339 GCA_963840855.1 uncultured delta proteobacterium | reverse complement strand
CCGAATACCTCGCAGCTTGCTGCGGGGATGAAGGCGAGGAGAACCCTCCGTAGCCTTGGCGAAGGAGGGTAGCGGCTTCGGGGAATTTCGCAGGATACCCCGCAGCTTGCTGCGGGGAGCTTCATTATCAAATAGATTGTTGTCGAAAACCGGTCGTGATGTCGCGCTCTGTCATCATTACCTCAATTTGCGCCGCTGTGGCATGGATGTTGCCGCTGTCCCTGCATTGTTGCCATCGACCCGCGGCAAAATTTGCTCAGCGCAACGCAGGCCGAGTAGAGATTGCGTAGGGCCGCTCTAAAGTTGCTGCGAGTTATCCTAACACCTTCGAATACTTTTCCCTAAGTTTCCCCAAACGCTGACCGCTTTCGCGCGATGCCTTGGCGAAGTCATCCGGCATGACGTTGTAGGGCGGCCGGATGGGACCCGGCTTGCAGTAGCCGGAGGCACCCATCAGAATCTTTTCCATCTGAATGTTGTAAGAAGCGAAAACATCCTGCGAGCCGGTGATCGCGTGATGCGGTTCGACGGCCCAGGCGATATCATCGGCGACGGCCTTCGCCTGTTGCGCGTTTTTTGCAGCGAGGGCGTTCATGAGCGCGAGGCCAATTTGCGGTCCGACAGCGGGGATCCAACAGGTCGTCGCGGTTTCCGGGGAGAGCTGGGCAAATTCGTACGCCATGCCCACCGGCGGTACGAAGTTGATCCGACCTTTGGTAACGGCCACCGCCTCTTTGAGAATTGCTCTACTGGAAAACTTTGCGGACATCACCGTCGGCGCTTTCGCGACAACGCCGCCCCAGAAGTCGACGCCAAAGGGGAAACGAAAGGCGCGCGGGTTCGCGTAAACCATAATCGGAAAATCGGGAAAGGTCGCCGCGACATCCGCGTAAAATTTGACCGCCATATCGAGGGTCGCCGGTTGCCACATGGGAATGCCCAATAGCGTTCCCGTGGCGCCGCGCGCTTTGACGAATTTGATGCGCTTGGCGATATCGTGGCCGCTCAATGCCGTCGCGCCGACGAAAGTCGGGATGCGCCCGCGCACGGTTTTTAGCAAACAATCGACGAAGACTTCATAATCGCTCTGCGACGTGGTCGCGCACTCGCCCATGGTGCCCAGCGCCATGATGCCGGTGGCGCCATCGCGGACCAGGCTCTCGGCGAGCCGGGCGGTCTCATCGAGGTCGACTGTATCCGTCGCATCCAGGCGATCGGCTCCGTCCTTAGCCGGCGTCGGCATAATCGCCAAAGCCCCTTTGATATCTTTTGCGCTAATCATGATTTAACTCCTCCCTTGATCATTGCGAAAAGGCGGCGGCTAATTCACACGCCTACCGCCGGTAATTTTCACTGCCCCAGATTTCTTTCAAGAAACCGCTTTTCTCAAGATTGAAAACGAAGCTGTTATCGTAGATTTCTTCGGGCTTTCTTCTGATGACGGTACCACTTTCGCGGGCGAGCTCGACCGCCTCGGCGACCGATTTCCCCGGCACCACCATCGTTCGGTCGAGGATCTCTTTGGCGTAAACGTTGTAAGACGATTGCAAGGCCTCTTCGTCTTTAGTGCGCATCGCCTTGGCGATGGAGGCTTTGGCTTTATCGGGATTTTTCTCGACGAAGTATACGATCTCGGCGAAAGCCGCAACCATCCGCTGGACGATCGCTGGACGATCGCGCAGCATCTTGTAACTCGTGTGTACGCTGCTGTAAATAAATGGCAGGTCCAGATCGATCAAGCGATAGAGCACGTTGAAGCCTTCGTTTTTGGCGCGTACATCCAATGGCGGGGTGATCGCAATGGCCTGGACGATGTTCGCCGCCATCGCCTGATAACGCTCGCCCTGGCTGCCGCCGATGGGCCGGATCGTGACCGCGTCCGGGGCCAAGCCGAACTTTTTTACCACCGCGCGCGAGAGCCGGTCGCTCAAGTCGCCCGCCCGCGCGATGCCTATGGATTTTCCCTTGAGGTCCTCGGGCCGCCTGATTTCCTTTCGCGCCACCAATACATAGGGTAGCTTCACCAGGGGAGAGGCGACGAGCTTCACGTCGATTCCGGTAGCCAGGGCGGGGATGGTGCCGTCGGCGGCGCAATAAGTGAATTGGACTTCATCAGTCGCTAAAGCGGTTAAATTTTGCGCGCTACCGCGAATGAAAATATTCTCGAATTTGAGGCCGTACTTGTCGAACAGACCATTGTCGAGTGCCGTATAGAGATGCACGAAACCGCCCGAAACCGCGCAGGTAGATACCCGCATCGACAGGGGCCGCTCGCCGGGTTTCGGCAGATAGTGGCTGGCAAAGGCGAGGCCTTGGAAAAACGGCAGGAAGATTAGTAACGGCAAAAGCCCGATTTTCATGATGGCCGGATTCTATTCAGGTCGCCCCTGGAGGGCAAGCGGAATTTTTGGGCTAAACTATTTTGCCGCGGCTTTGTGCTCTTGACGGGATTCCCCCCTTATACGATACAGGTGGCTCAGCTTGGAGTTGGGGCAATTATAGGATATGGCTTGAGAGGAGACCCAAACATGGCGAAGATACGAGCGGTTGTGGTCGAAGGGGATCGCGAGCGTGGGTACAAGAGGGTCCAGGTTTTGTTCGGCACCAACTATTTCCTCGAAATCGACGAGCACGACGACAAGGTTTGTTTTGTTCTGGGCGCCCATCACGAAGCGTTCAAGGCCGACGCATCTGAAACCAAGGGGGAGTTGGAAAAATACATTCGGGAAATCATGGAAAAACATCCCGAAAGCGTGTTCGAGGAAGCGTAAACGACTTGCGCATGAAAGGAGCGATCAACTATGGCTCGGATTCGTCACTTAGCGATCGTATCGGAAAATCGGGAACGGTTGGTTAAATTCTATACCGACGCTTTCGGCATGAAGGTGATCGACGGCGTCGGCCCGGCCATTTATTTGACCGACGGATACATCAATTTAGCGATCATCCAAAAGCGGCCGCAATATAAGGAAGGCCTCTATCACTTTGGAATTGAAGTCGAGGACGTCGAAGCGCTCAAGCCGGTCTGCAAAGAACTCGGCGCCGCCACTGAGATCCAGAAGCGGCCGGCGAACCGCGAGGCCGAATATCGCGTCGCCGATCCCGACGGTAATCTGATCGACCTGTCGCAACATGGCTGGCCGGCTTGAATTCATTTTGCAGAGCGTAAGGAGCAGCCGCAATGAAAGCCAATCGGCATCAGACTATGCTGCGAACTCTGAGCGAGGGTTAGGAGACGCGCGATGCGAACGGCTCGGATACGAACTCTATGGTGGATATCGATTATTGCAGTCCTCCCGTCTTTTTTCGTTTCGACGGGGGCGCTCCAGGCCCAACAAAGAATCAGAATCACCCATTCAAGCCGCAGCAATACAGCCACGCCACTTTTCGTTGGCGTCTCCAAAGGCTTCTTTCGCGAGGAGGGTTTAGAAGTCGAGCTCATTCAGGCCAATCCACGGCTTGGGGCGATGGCGGTCATCAACGGCGACGTCGCTTTCACGGCGACCTTTTTGAGCACGTTTCGCGGTATTCTACAGGGACTTCCTTTGAAACTCGTCCTGATCGCGCTCAAAAAAGGCGTCTATTACTTGATTGTTCGTCCCGAAATCAAAGATATCCAGGATCTCAAGGGCAAAAAGCTCGGCGTCGCAACTTTGCGGGGAGCCGATCACCTGGTTGCTGAGGAGCTGCTCCGCGCAAAGGGATTCAATCCGGCGCAATTGCAGCCCGTCGGTCTCGGTGATACTCAGGTGCGAGCCCAAGCGCTACTATCTGGGGTCGTGGACGTCGTCGCGCTCTCACCGCCGCACGACCAGATGGTGCAGCAGATGGGTGGAAAGGTCCTGGCCGGGCCGCCGGAACTGGGAGTGCCCGCATCGGGTCTGACCACTTCGGATCGTTTGATAAAGGAGAACCCACAGACCGTGAAGAGCGCCTTGCGAGCGTTGCTCAGAGCCAATCGTTTCATCGAGGTCAATCGTCAGGAAACGATTCCAGTCATGATGAAATGGGTAAAGCAGCCACAGGAGATCGCCGCTCGCTCCTACGACCTCGAGCTCAGGACGCTCGCGAAAGATGGCCAGATGAGCGATGCGGATCTGGAAAGCTTCATCGAGAGACTGGGCGAAAAAAAGCGGCCCCTGGACGAGGTCCGCGATTTTTCCTTCGCGCGCCAAGCGCTGAAGGAGTTGGACGCGGGCAGATAGCGCCCAAGGCAGCCTGTGATTGGACAATCGAAACCACGGAGGTGGACAATGTTAAAGACGATAGTCACGAGCGCGAAACGCCAATCATTAAGAACAGCTGTGGCCATTTTGTTTTTTGCCATCTGCGCATGTCCGAGCCAGGCGCAAGAGCCCTTAAAGAAACTTTTGGTCGCTTATGCGGGACTGATCTCAACGCATTCAAGTGTCTGGCTGGGCGAAGACCAGGGTTTTTATAAAAAGCACGGCCTCGACGTCACTTCCGTATTTACCGGCAGCGGCTCGGTCACCTCGCAAGCATTGATGGCCGGGGAGGCCAAACTCGCTTCTACCAGCGTCGGACCCACGGCGGGCGCCAACAGCGGAGGAGCCGACCTGGTGATCTTGGCCGGGTTGATCCACATTCTTCCGTATCAACTGTGGGTTCACCCACAGGTTCGACAGCCCGCGGATTTGAAGGGCAAGAGAGTCGCCATCAGCACGTTCGGCTCCGGCAGCCACTTGGCGGTCGAGGTGGCGCTTCAACATCTTGGGTTGGAGCCGGCCCGAGACAAGATTGCGATCATGCAGGTCGGGCAACAGCCGGAGAGAGTGGCGGCCCTGGTGGGCGGCCGGATCGACGCGACTGCGCTGGACCCCGGATTCGCGCAAGTAGCAAAGGAAAAGGGCGTCGTGCTGATGCTCGACATGACCAAAATGGATGTCTCCTATGCCAATACGGTCATCGTTTCGTCGCGGCGATTTGTCCGGGAGAATCCGCAGGTCATGGAATCGTTGCTCAAGGGCACCATTGATGGTTTAAATTTTCTGCCCAATCCTGCCAACGAGAAAGCCGTCAAGAGCGTTCTCGCGCGGCGCTTGAAGCTCTCCACGCCGCAGAGTGTTCAGGTGATGTACGACGCCACCTTGGAGATCCACGCGAAGACCAAGGTTCCATACGCTCCTCTCGAAGGGGTGCAGAACATGATCGATGCGCTGCACAGAATGAATCCCCGCCTCGCGAAACTCAAGGCCGCGGATATGATCGACAACTCTTTCGTCGAGCGTTTGGATAAATCCGGCTACATCGCGGAAGCGATGAAGCGCGGGCGTTAATAGCTTAAGAATTTAACCGCAAAGGTCGCAGAGGGAAAATGATTTCACCACGAAGTAAAGAATACTTAGATTAAGACATATATATCCCAACTCTGCGAACTCGTGCCTTCTGCGGTGAAACCTTTTTTAACCCTTTGCATTTTTTGCGTTAATGTCTTCTTTGGTTGCGGCTTCGCCGCGCTAGGCTCTTTGTGATTAAATAATCTCAATGGCGGATCTGACGCGCACCTACGACGTTCTCGTTGTCGGCGGCGGCAACGCGGCGCTGTGCGCGGCGATCACCGCGCGGCGCGCCGGCGCGCGGGTACTCTTGCTCGAAAGCGCGACAAGAGATTTTCGCGGCGGCAACAGCCGCCACACGCGCGATATCCGTTATATGCATCGAGCGGCCACCGAATACGTCACCGGCGCTTACGGTGAAGATGAGTTTTGGCAGGATCTATTGGGGGTCACTGGAGGCGCGACCAACGAGCGTCTGGCCCGGTTGACCATTCGCGAGTCTGAAACGCTCGGCGACTGGATGCGGGCCATCGGCGTGCGCTGGCAACGTCCGCTGCGCGGCACGCTGCACCTGGCGCGCACCAATCTCTTTATGCTTGGCGGCGGCAAAGCGATGATGAACGCTTACTACGACACGGCGGCAAAGCTCGGCGTGGAGATTGTTTACGAATCCGAAGTGCGCGAACTGCAAATGAGTGGCGGGCGATTCGCCTCTGCGGTGGCCTTTCACAACGGCGCGCCTAAAGAAGTCGCGGCGAAAGCGCTGGTCGTAGCCGCCGGCGGCTTCGAGGCGAATATCCCATGGCTGAAAGAGTATTGGGGCGAGGCCGCCGACAACTTCGTCATACGCGGCACGCCGCATAATCAGGGCCGGATGTTGAAACAGCTTCTCGACGAGGGTGCCAAGCCGGTGGGCGACCCGCGTGGTTGTCACGCTGTAGCGCTGGACGCGCGCGCGCCAAAATTCGACGGCGGCATTGTTACGCGGCTGGACAGCGTGCCGTTCGGCATCGTCGTCAACAAAGAGGTTAAGCGCTTTTACGACGAGGGCGAAGATTTCTGGCCGAAGCGCTACGCGATCTGGGGGAAACTCATCGCGGCGCAACCGGAGCAGATCGCATACTCCATCGTCGACTCCAAAGGACTACCACAATTCATGCCGTCGGTGTTTCCGCCGGTTGAAGCTGGCTCGATTACCGAGCTGGCTACGGCGTTGGGTATCGAGCCGCGCGCTCTCGCCGCCGCCGTCGCTGAATTCAATCGCTCAGTGAGCGGCGGCAGATTTGATCCCGGCAGCCTGGACGAATGTCGCACCATAGGGTTGGATCCGCCGAAAAGCCACTGGGCGCGTCCCCTCGACACGCCGCCCTACTACGGTTATCCGCTGCGGCCCGGCATCACGTTTACCTATCTCGGCGTTACCGTGAATGAACAGGCGAGGGTGATCATGCAAAACGACCAGCCGGCGAAAAATATATACGCCGCCGGCGAAGTGATGGCTGGCAATATTCTCGGCAAAGGTTATCTTGCCGGCTTTGGATTGACGATCGGCTCGGTATTTGGCCGGATTGCCGGGCGGGAGGCGGCGCTCTATGCCTGCGCTTGAGCTATTGAAAGACGGCGCGCGGCAGATGACGATCTGCAACGCCTGCCGCTACTGTGAAGGCTACTGCGCGGTGTTCCCGGCCCTGGAGCAGCGCCGGATTTTTACCAAGGCCGATCTTATCTATCTGGCAAACTTATGCTTCGATTGCCGCGACTGCTACTACGCCTGCCAATACGCCCCGCCCCACGAATTCGCGGTAAACATCCCAAAGGTTATGGCCGAGTTGCGCGCCGATACTTACCGCGAGTTCGCTTGGCCGGCCATTCTATCCGGCTTGTTCAAACGCAACGGGCTGGCGGTAAGCGTGATTACCACGGCGGCGGTGATTATTATTCTCGGCCTCGTGCTGGCATTCAAGGGCTGGGATATTTTGCGCGGCGTTCATCTAGGCGAGGGGGCCTTTTACCGTGTCGTGCCGTTTGTCGCTATGACCGTGCCGCCGGCGGTGATCGCGCTCTACGGCCTTGGAGTTTTCATAATCGGCGCGGCGCGCTTTTGGCGCGAGACCCAGGGGAAGCTATCCGACGTCGTCGATCCTAGCGCCTTCTGGCGCGCGACCAAAGACGCCTTCGGCCTGGCCTACATGAAAGGCGGCGGCGCCGGCTGCAATTATCCGGGCGAGAGCTTTTCACGCTCGAGGCTGTGGTTTCATCACTTGGTCTTTTACGGATTTCTACTCGACTTTGCAGCCACAAGCATCGCCGCTTTCTACGATCACTTTCTCGGCTGGCAGGCGCCTTATCCTTATACAAGTTGGCCCGTGGTTCTTGGCACCGCCGGTGGTGTGGGATTGCTGATCGGCACCAGCGGTTTGCTTTTTTTAAAGCGGCAAAGCGACCGCGCTCCGGCCGCGCAATATATGCGCAGCATGGACTTAGCTTTTCTGGGGTTGCTGTTTCTCACCAGCTTGACAGGCATGCTGCTACTCGCGCTGCGCGAGACTGCGGCAATGGGGACGCTATTGGTTATTCACCTGGGCGTAGTTGGCGGCCTCTTCATCACAGCGCCCTACGGCAAGTTCGCCCACGTCGTCTACCGCTACGCCGCGCTGGTACGCTATGCCATCGAGCAACGGCGCAGCGAAGGGCAAACTCATTAGCCACTTGACAGTATCTTTAGTGCGGTGGTATGAGCGGCTCAGAAAACAGGAGCCTGCCACAGGGCGCGCAATCGAACTTGTCATCAAATCTTTCAAGGAGGTGCGGTCATGGCGTACGCTATTAACAAAGTGGACGTATGGGTGAGCGAAATCACTGATCGGCCCGGTGGTCTATCTACCAAATTAGCGGCCTTGAATAGTGCGGGCGCAAACCTGTCGTTCGTGATCGCGCGCCGCGCTCCGGATAAACCGGGCACTGGGGTAGTCTTCGTCACGCCGATTACGGGAGCGAAACAAAAGACTGCTGCCCGGGCCGCGGGCTTCCAAACGACCGACAACATCCATTCGGTGCGGGTGGAAGGTCCTGACCGGGCCGGGTTGGGTATCACAATGACCCGCGCGCTGGCCGATGAAGGAATTAATCTGCGCGGCATCTCCGGTGCCGCGGTTGGACGGCGTGCGGTGACATATTTTGCTTTCGATAACGCCTCGGACGCGGCCACCGCCATCCGTATTTTGCGTAAGGCGCTAAAGTAAAACACTGCATCGCGACTTGAATGCTGTGGATCAGGGGCGCCGGCGCCGGAGTCCCTTAAGTCCGATACCCAAAAACAGCGCGCCGCTCATCAGCCACGCGGCGGCGGGTTTGAGTTTCGGATTGGCAAGCAAATCGCCTTCGCGCCAGAGTTCGACCCCGGCTGCCGCCGCAGCGGCCAGGAACAGCGCGCCCAATGCCAGCGCGGTGACGCGTATATAAAGCTTCATGAGCCGGCACTCTCGTCCAATTTAGTCGTCACCAAGACTCACAACCGCACCTGATGACTCACGCAAAGGCGCAAAGCGCGCCAAGTGACGGGCCTCCACCCGTCATCCCGAGGTGCTGACCAAAGGCCGCCCGACCGTAGCGGAAAGCAGCAAGAGTTATCAGCGCCGCGAAATTGAATTGGTAATGAGTTCTATTATTGCGGCTTGAACTTCGGCAGCGTGATGCCGTCGCCGGTATCTTCGAAAACCACTTCCACCGGCATGCCGATCTTGACGCTTTCAATGGGACAACCGATCACGTTGCTGCAAAGTCTTGGACCATCGTCGAGATCGATCCAGGCGGTGACGTAGGGAATATCAGGTCCGAAACCTTGGAGTGCGTTGCCGACGACTTCACGGATGATGGTGAAACAAAAGATTTTGCCTTTGCCGCCGACTTGCACCCATTCCAGTTTTTCGCTGGCGCAGTCGCCGCAAACCGGCCTCGGGCAGAACACCCAGGTGCCGCAGTCCTGGCACTTTTGCATCATGAGCTTGCCGGCCCTGGCAGCGTCCCAGAACGGTTGGTTGACGGGAGTGATTTCGGGTAAAGGCTTCTTAATTTCTTGTTTTGCCATATTGATGAACCTTTCGATGTTGCTGAGCGATATTGGAAGAAGAAATTTTCACCACGAAGATCACGAAGAGCACGAAGGGTTCGAATATTTATATTCTTAAACTTCGTGAACTTCGTGCCTTCGTGGTGAGTCCCCTCTTCTTGTGGCCTTTGTGGTTAAATCTCTTTTCTCTCTACGAGCACGAGCGACGAGTCACGAGCACGACTCAGGCCTCGCTGCCGAAGATGGCCGCGGCGGTGCAGCCGAAATTCTTGCTGTAGTTCACGGCGCCGACGCCGGTGGAGATGCCGAATTTGATATTGGGTACCTGGCGCTCGCCGCCTTCGCCGCGGATCTGCCGGACGGTCTCGATGACGTGCAGCATGCCGCCCGTGGTTGACGGCTGCCCGCAATTGATCATGCCGCCGCTGGTCTGAATCGGCAGGTCGCCTTTGAACGTGAAATCGGTTTTCTCGAAGAACGCTTTGTCGTTGCGACCGCAGAAGCCCAGGTCTTCGATCTGGATCATTACGACGGGAATATAATCATCGTAGAGATTGAGACAGCGAATATCTTTGTGCGCCACGCCTGACATGGCAAATGCCCGTTTGCCGGCGTCTGTGATGCCGGTGATGAGCGGATTGGCGCGATAACGCGGGCCGTAGCTCGCGTTGTTGCACTCGCCCCAGCCGAGCAAGTAAACCGGCGGCTTGCGCATCGACTTGGCGCGCTCCGCCGAAGTCATGATGTATGCCTTGCCACCGTTGGCCGGCATGACGCAATCGAACAGGCGGATCGGATCGGAGATCAAGCGCGACTTTTTGTAATCCTCGATGGTGATGGGTTTTCTGAGATATGCATTAGGATTGAGCGATGCGTGATAGCGCCCCGTTACCGCGATTTTCCCGAAGTGATCCTCGGTCATCCCCGACTCATGCATGTAGCGGCTCATGACGAATGAGATTTTGCAATTGGGTCCCATTACGCCGAAGGGCATTTCGTAGTCGCGGGTGTCGGCGTGGGCGCCGCGGTGACCGCCGCGCTCGCCGAACGGCGATGCGGCGGCAATGACCAGCACGAGATCGCAAAGACCGGCGGCGATAGCTGCCGCCGCGTGGCCAAGCAAGGAAACGGAACTTGCCCCGCCGTTGCCGCCGGCCAGCGATACGCCCGGCGTGATGCCGAGTATAGCCGCCACCTCTTCAGGCCAAAACACCGATGAGTGGTTGGTCGTATAGATCGCTGCCAAGCCCTGGCCCTCGAAGTCTTTTTTCTGAAGTCCGGCATCTTCCATTGCCAAACGAGCGGCCCAAGCGAGATATTCCGCCGTCGATTTACGCGGCTCGCCGGGTTTGCTGCCAAGTCTGTCGGTGGGCGTCTCGCCGATGCCGGCGATTGCCGTTTTTCCTCTGATGCTCATGGTTCGAGTTCCTCTCTGTAGTTCAAGGTTTCCGCAGATTGCGCAAATTTTGCTGGCTGTCTTTGCCCTTTAGTAACAGACGCTTAGGATTATGCTTGCGCCAAGACGCCAAGCTCGCAAAGAATGTCATTTCGACCCCTTCGGCAAGCTCAGGATAAACTCCGGGAGAAATCTTTCTTAGATCCCTCGCATCCGCTCGGGATGACGGGCGGAGGCCCGTCACTTGGCATGCTTTGCGTCTTTGCGCGAGATATTCAGATTTTTTCGGTTGCCGCATGGTCGCACTAGTTACTTCGACTGATATTTCAGCACCACCAGACTGTCAAGCGAATCGATACAAAACGGTGAGACATGAAAGGTGAGGAGTAAGGGGAACCTCAACCCGGCGGCTAAATAGTGATTGACGCGTGTTCCGACACAATGCGATAACCCTGGCAGGCTGCTGAAAAAGACACATATGCTTCGTTGCGCTCAATCGCCTCGCTCGAATTCGTGGTCGTGGTTCGTGGTCGTGCTCGTCCGGATTTCACGGTCACGTTTCACGGACACGTTCACGATGGACGCGCGCCTCGCCTCTGAGGTCTTTTTGAGCAGCCTGCGCAGAGAGTTTTCAGCGGCCCCCTAGGACACATACCGGCTGACGGCGCTTCCTTTTTGAAGTCTCACGGGCCGTTTCAGAACCGCGCCCGAACTATTTGCGGTGAATCAAATTTGCTACACCCTGTATCAAATCGACTACACCCAGTAATGCTTCAGCTCTCTCGGCAGGTTTGTATTGGCAAATATTTCATGCGAATTCAATGATCTAGATACGGGCATCGGCAAACGGATTTTGGCACCGTTCGTGCTCACTGTCTTTGGAAAGTCTAACGGGCCACTTCGACCAGGGTATGTGTGAGCTTGGCTACATTGAGGGCCAGAATATCGTCATTGAATTCCGATCGGAAGAATTACCCACGAAGTTTGAGTTGTTCGTAAACGTAAACCGCGAAACAGATCGGCCTGGCGATTCCACCCAACCTGCTGGTGAGGGCGGACAAGGTAATTCGTTAGCCGTGAGGCGAAAGGCGTGAGAGAGAAATGAGTAAAAGAGTTTTTTGTTTTGCTCTTGCTGCTGTGTTCTTGGCTCATAGCTTTCCCGCCAACGCGCAGCAGGCGGGAAAAATCTTTCGTATCGGTTTCCTGGATAATGGTACGGCTTCCGGTATCGCGGTCCTGTTGGACGTGTTCCGGCAAGAGCTGACCAAACTTGGCTGGATTGAGGGAAGAAACATTGTCTTCGAGTACCGATTTGCTGAAGGAAAAACTGAGCGCCTGCCTGAGCTCGCGGCGGACTTGGTTCGTCTCCAGGTTGATTTGATCGTAACCACAGGGGATCTGCAGGCGTCGGCGACGAAGAAAGCGACTGCTGCCATCCCCATTGTGATGGCGAACGCTGCGGATCCCGTGGGTTCTGGTTTGATCGCCAGTCTGGCTCGGCCGGAAGGCAATGTCACGGGGCTCTCGAGTTTAGGGACCGAGCTAAACAGCAAAAGGCTAGAGGTACTCAAGGATGCGGTGCCCAAGCTTGCCCGGGTCGGGCTTCTGCGAGGCTCCGCCACATCACCCCAACTGAAAGAGCTCAGGCCAGCGGCTGTGGCTCTGAAGCTAAAATTGGAGGAGTTCGAGACTCAAGCCGACCTCAAAGATTTGGAGAGTGCCTTTCAAACCGCAAAGCAGAAACAGGTGGGCGCGATTATGACCACCGCTGCTCGCCGCTTTTTCGCCGGACGAAAGCAGATCGTCGAGCTTGCCGGCAAATACCGGCTACCGGCTATTTATTTCGATAAGGCGTTTGTCGATGAGGGCGGCCTCATGTCCTATGGCGCGGACTACGATGACCTCTTCCGGCGCGCGGCTGTTTACGTGGACAAGATCTTGAAAGGGGCCAAACCGGCTGATTTGCCGGTGCAGCAGGCAACGAAGTTTGAGTTGGTAATCAACTTGAAGGCAGCGAAGCAGATCGGACTAACCATTCCACCCAACCTGCTGGTGAGGGCGGACAAGGTGATTCGGTGAGGGGTGAAAGGTAAGGCGTAAGGCGATAGGAAAAGACTTTAGGTCTGCAGCTGCGGGGCCGCTTTTGGCCAAGAGCAAATGAGAACTGACGAAAGGAATAGTTACCGCTTTGCTTGGCGTGCGAGCCGGCGAAGAAACTGCCTCACAGAAACGACTCGGACTCGATTCCGCCGCGCCGTTTTGATCAAGTCGAGGTCGCGTTTAAGATCATCGTCTCTGGTAACCAAGTATTGCGCTTTGCCACCGATTGCAGCTTCCACGATCTGGTCGTCATCGGGATCGCGGCATATTTGCAGTTCGCCCGATGTCTGCACGACCGTTGCCCGAGCCGCGATCAATCGAACAAATGCCTCCGCGTCCCGGTTGGGATACCGAAACCGTCGGACCAATCGCGGTCTGCTGAGAACTTCTGCGATTTCGCTGAGCTGTGAGAGCGACGTGACGACACTGTACTCGTCATCCCCCCAGGCGGCGACGACTTGTCCAGGAGGTCCATTCGGCTTGAGGAAGGCGGAAACCCAGACGTTGGTGTCAAGCAGGGCGGCGAGCGGCACGGCGTGTGGCCTTGACCTCGGCTCTCGCTCGAGTCACTTCCGCTTCAATAGCGTTTTGCGGAGTCGCTTTAGTACGAGCTTTCATTCTCCCCAACACGCGTTCAAATTCGTTTCGCCACCGGCGCTCGGGGTAAACCGTGATCAGGACGCGGGACTGCTCCTTCAGCCGAAGAGGTCGGAGAGGTTTCAGTACACCGTTCTCATACACGGCTCTAACCGTCTCTTCGACTGGATGAATTTTTTTTGGCAACGCCATAATGCGGATTATACCGGCCCATCCTAGCTCCGGCAAGCGGAGACGATGCTCACAGTTCGTGGTTGCGCGGGTGGACAGAGTGATTCGATAGGCGTGAGCCGTGAGGCAAAAGGCGTGAGGAAGATGATTTCGGATTGAGGGGAAAAACAATGGAACGAGTCTGTATCGACTGTTTCGACGTCAATCTAAAATCCGCATTCCGCAATCTCAAATCCGCAATTCTACTGGGCGCCATGCTCTTTGCGCTTAGCTTGCCCGCCCAGGCGCAGCAGTCGAAGAAAGTTCCGCGGATAGGGTATCTATCTTCGACCGATCCAGCTCGTGAGTCCACCCGTGCTGAGGCAATTCGTCTGGCCCTGCGCGACCTTGGCTACATAGAAGGACAGAACATCGCGATCGAGTACCAATATACGCAGGGGAAGGTCGATCGGGCCTCTGAGCTTGCGGCCGAGCTGGTGCGTCTCAAGGTTGATATCATCCTGGTCGCGGGAGGGGGCAGGGTGATCCGCGCGGTCAAGAATGCCACCAAGACGATTCCCGTCGTTATGATGGGCGAAGGGATCGATCCTGTCGAAGCAGGCATAGTTGAAAGCCTTGCCCGTCCTGGCGGGAACGTCACCGGCCTGACAAACCTTTCCACAGAACTAGGCGGTAAGCGGCTGGAGCTGCTCAAAGAAGCCGTTCCCAAACTTGCCCGTGTCGCGGTTCTCTCCGATCCGGCACTTCAGGGCAGTGTACGCGAGGTGAAAGAGGTTCTCAGTCGCGGCGCGTGGGCTGGGATTGACTACTCAGTCTTGGGAGGTACGAGCCGGGGATGGTTTCGAGAAGGTATTCGCAGCACTAAAAAAGGAGCGTCCGGACGGACTCTATGTGTCCGGGGGCGGGCTAATGAATGTTAACCAAAACCGGATCGCGGACTTTGCGTTAAAGAGCCGGTTACCGTCGATCTACGTCAGGAGACTTGCTGTAGATGCCGGCGGGCTCATGTCGTACGGGGCGGACATCGCGAACAACTACCAGCGCGTCGCATATTACGTGGATAGAATCCTCAAAGGCGGCAAGCCCGCTGAACTGCCGGTCGAGCAACCAACGAAGTTCGAGCTGGTAATTAATCTTAAAACGGCGAAGCAGATCGGTCTGGAGATTCCGCAGTCCTTGCTGTATCGGGCGGATAAGGTGATTCGGTGAGGCGTGAGTCGTGTGGCGTGAGACGGAATATGACTAAAAGAGTTCTTGGGTTTGCTCTAGCCGCTCTGCTCTTGGCGCATAGTTTTCCCGCCAACGCGCAGCAGACACGGAAAATCTTCCGCATCGGTTTCCTGGATTCAAGTACCGCTTCCGGCATGGCGGTCCTCGTGGAGGCATTCCGGCAAGAGCTGAGCAAGCTTGGCTGGATCGAGGGAAAGAATATCACCATCGAGTACCGGTTTGCCGAGCAAAAGCCTGAGCGCCTGCCTGAGCTTGCGGCGGACCTGGTCCGTCTTAAGGTTGATCTAATCGTGGTCGCAGGGAACGTATCGGCGTTGGTCGCCAAGAGAGCCACTACTACCGTCCCCATCGTTATGGCGATCTCAGGAGACCCCGTGGCTGCCGGTCTGATTGCCAGTCTGGCGCGGCCGGGAGGCAATGTCACGGGGAACTCCGAGTTTAGGCCCCCGAGCTAAATACAAAAAGGCTAGAAGTACTTAAGGACGCGGTCCCCAAGCTCGCCCGCGTTGGACTTCTGCGGCCGGCGGGAGGCATCAGACCGTCCAACTCAAAGACCTGAGGCCCGCGGCTTTGGCACTGAAGCTAAAATTGGAGGAGATCGAGACTCAACGCGACGCCAAAGGTTTAGAGAGCGCCTTTCAGACCGCCAAGCAGAAGCAGGTGGGCGCAATTATGACGACCGCCGCTACCACCTTTTTCGCCGAAAGAAAGCGGATCGTCGAGCTTGCCGTCAAGTACCGGTTGCCGGCTATTTACTACCAGAAGGAGTTTGTCGATGAGGGCGGTCTCATGTCCTACGGCGCGGACTTCGATGACCTCTATCCGGCGCGCGGCTGTTTACGTGGACAAGATCTTGAAAGGTGCCAAGCCGGCTGATTTGCCGGTGCAGCAGGCAACGAAGTTTGAGTTTGTGATCAACTTGAAGGCAGCGAAGCAGATTGGACTGACGATTCCGCCCGACCTGCTCGCGCGGGCGGACCGGGTGATTCGGTGAGGCGGGAAGCGATTATGAACTATAAATTGACGAATTCAGACCGCGTCAGGCAAAAGTGGTTGAAAGGTCACCTTGCGGGCCCGATCGTTGAAGCAAACCTCAAATTGGTTGAACACTCCCATGCGGCCGAGAAGGTTGAAACCAACTCCTAGGCGCTCCGAAAAACCAATAGGAACGGTTATTTGAAATTTCCCGAGCTGGATAGAAACGTCGTGAATGAAAGTCGGAATGTAGCTCCCGTCGCCAACGACAACCATCTGACGTTTGCCGCCTTGCCAGTTGATCCCCATATCTTCGGCTTCTGCCGCGCCGACCATGCTGAACGTTGCTCCCGAATCGACGTAAACCCATACTTTATGATCCTGGATCGCGATCGGGATAATTGGCATCAGGTAGCCTTTGTGGAGCGTGTATGGGAACTCGATAACAGGCACACCATATCCTCTTCTCTTGGCACCCTGAGCACGGACGGGATTTTATTGGGTTCGACCTCGCGTGCTTTAGTTTCCACGTCTCGACGCGTGTCCCCAACAGCCACTAGCGTCTCATTCACGACTGCTACGAATTTGCCAGCATATTTGGTAACCAGCTCGCTGAAGTGTTCGACAATCCAGAGATCGTCCTTATCCATAATGTTTTCCCTTTGGTTTTTGGCCGCTATTCACTATAGGTCCTTTGTTGTTGCCAGACAAGGCGTCTGTAGGTGGCCTGTAAACGGGTAGCTGGGAGCAAACTTATGAGAAAGAACGTTATCCGTCTTGCGTTTTGCGCCATGCTCTTTGCGCTTTGCTTGCCCGCCGAGGCGCAGCAGCCGAAGAAAGTCCCCCGGTTAGGGTATCTATCGCCGGTCGATCCAGCTAGTGACTCCGCCCGCGCCGAGGGAATTCGGCTAGCTCTGCGCGAGCTTGGCTACATAGAAGGACAGAACATCGCCATCGAGTACCGATATGCGGAGGGGAGGCCCGATCGGGAGTCTGGGCTTGCGGCCGAGCTGGTGCGTCTGAAGGTTGATATCATCGTGGCAGCGGCAGGGGACCCGACGATCCAGGCGGCCAAGAATGCAACCAAGACGATTCCCATCGTTATGACGGGCCAAGGATCCGATCCTGTTAGGGCAGGCCATGTTGAAAGCCTTGCTCGTCCCGGCGGCAATGTAACCGGCGTTACAAACCTTAGCAGAGAACTAGGCGGGAAGCGGCTGGAGCTGCTCAAAGAAGCCGTTCCCAAACTTGCCCGTGTCGCGGTTCTCTACGATCCGGCCAGTCGGACCAGTTTACACGAGGTGAAAGAGCTTCTCCCAGCCGACGCGCGTGCGCTAAAGTTGACTATTCAACCTTGGGAGATACGAGCGGTGGACGACTTCGATAAGGTCTTTGCTGCGCTAAACAAGCAGCGCCCGGATGGACTCTACTCGCTCGGCGCGGGCGGGGTAATGCGTCCTAACCAAAAACGGATCGCGGGCTTTGCGTTAAAGAGCCGGCTACCGTCGGTGTATCCAGCAGAGAAAATGTAGAGGCTGGTGGCCTCATGTCCTACGGCGCGGACTTCGCGGACAGCTACCGGCGCGTCGCATATTACGTAGACAGAATTCTTAAAGGAGCTAAGCCTGCTGAGCTGCCGGTCGAGCAGCCGACTAAGTTTGACTTCGTGATCAATCTCAAGACGGCAAAGCAGATTGGCTTGACGATCCCGCCGGAGATGCTCGCCCGGGCGACCAAAATCATTCGGTGAACAAGGCAATTGCAATGGTAGGGGCGGACCGGCGCCTGCCCTGAGCAACGTCGCAGGGTGTCCGCCCATTCGAAGGGCCGACACGCAGGTCGGCTCCCACACGCGTACGGCAATCGAAAAGCGGCCCCGCAGACGAAAATGGCGAGCCGATTGTCCAGAACAGCAAAGAGCGGCTCGCAGAATTGGTTGATAACGTCGCCCAGGTAAATTCTCATTTGCCCCTCAAAAAGCTATTGACAGCTGTGCGTCATCTATACTAAGACGCCTCCACTTAGCCGCTTGCGTTGAGACTGGGTCTCTAGATCTGGTCGGACCCGTGAATTGCGCTACATGAGCCCGGACTGGATCGCCCAGCCGGGCTTTCTTTTTTGAGACCCGACAGACGAACGCAGAAAGTCGGAAGCGTCTATGAAGCTGATCAACAAGGGTTACGTTTCGGCTTTGCTCGCTATTCTTTTTCTGTCTGCCGCGACTCATGCGGCAGACAAAATTAGGATTGGGTTTCCAGACCTCGCCGCGCCATTCGTCCCTCTTGCCGTCGGAGAGAAGAAAGGCTTTTTTCAGGAACAAGGAATTCAGGCGGAGTTTATCAGGATTAATCCGGCCATTGCATTGCAGGCGTTGGTTGGCGGCGAAATCGATTATTATACTGTGCTTGGCCCTGGGGTTGCCGGTGCGATTCGGGGAGTGCCGGTCAAACTCGTGGCCGCTTACGTGCCGGTTGCTCCCACCGCGCTAATCGCACGGCCAGAAATAAAGTCCGTGCCGGAAATAAAGGGTAAAACCATTGGCGTCAACGCCTACGGCGGCGCTCTTGAGGCGATGGCCAGGTTGATATTCAAGCATTTCGGTCTTGATCCGGACAAGGAGGTCAAGTTTCTTGCTACTGGGCCTATCGACTCCCGATTTGGCGCCATGACGCAAGGATTGACTGTAGCCACTTTGGGCTCGCCGCCGACCGACTTTCTTGGCAAGAAGTTAGGGTTCGTTGTTCTCGCGCGAGCCCACGAACTGTTCAGTTTCCCCGTTAGCGGCCTGATCGCAAGTGCGAGGAAGATTAAAGAAAGGCCGGATGAAGTTAAGCGAGTCATCAAGGCAGGCATCAAGGCCAACCGCTATATCCGTGAAAATCGTGACGGCACGCTTCCGGTCATGGTGGAGTGGCTGAAGATCGATAAAGAGATGGCCACGGCAACGTATGATAGCTCCTTAAAGTCCTTTAGCGATGATTTAGGTCTACCCGAAGATGGGCTTCGACTATTGATTAGCGAGGCTAAGCGGACTGCCAAGGTGGACCGTGAAGTTTCCCTTAGCGAAGTTGCGGATCTCTCGATTCTCAGAGAAGCGCAGCAAGAAATGGGGATTCAATGGCGGTGAAGCTCAGACAAATGTGAAGCAATGTGACAGAGGAGGATCTTGAAATGAACTTTTATGATCACCCGCAAACGTTGCTCGAAGATCGAATTTCTGATTGGAGACAAAGCCGGCTATTTGTCCGTAAATCTTTCATCGTGGCGCTGGCATTGGGCTTGATCGGTTTGGGCGCAAGGGCTTTTGCTCAACCCATCAAGTTAGGCTACGCAGCTCTGACGGCAGGTCAGGCGGCTCCTTGGATGGCAAAGGAGGGCGGTTACCTCTCAAAATACGGTATAGAGGCGGAGCTCATTTATATTCCTGCAGTCGCAGCCACCCAGGCGCTGATCGCGGGTGAAATTCAGCTGGCTCAAGTTACCGGGGTTTCTACTGCCGGGGCTATTTTAGCGGGGGCAGACGTGAGAATCATAGCCAGCGTGCAGGATAAGCTTGCTGGCTCGATTTACGCCCGGCCGGAAATTAAGACGCCGGAAGATCTCAAAGGAAAAAAACTAGGGATATCACGATTCGGCGCGTTGAGCGAAACCGCCGTGGCGATTTTTCTTGAGCGCTTCGGTCTCAAGCGCGGCACGGACGTCGCCATCATTCAGTTGGGCGGCCTGCCGGAGATTATCACAGCGTTGGAAAGAGGGGCCGTCCAGGCAGGGTTTGCCAATCCTCCCCAAACGAGTCGGGCCAGACGGCTCGGCATGAGAGAGCTTTTTGATCTGAACACGCTCGGCGTGGAGCTGCAGCAGACTTGTCTTACGGTTACTACTAAATACTTGCGCGAGCGGCGGCCTATTGTAAAGTCTTTTGTCCAAGCCTACGCGGAAGGTCTGCACCGTTTTGTGACGGACCGGGACTTCTCCATTAGGTGATGAAAAAGTATTTGAGAGTGGATGAAAAAGAGCTATTGGACGACGCCTATGCTTTTTACTCGGAAAGACTGCAAAAAATCCCGTACCCGACGCTCAAGGGCATACAGTTTATCTTGGATGGCATGGCTGAAAAGCAGCCCCAGGCAAGGAAGGCGGCGCCGGAGAGTTTCGTCGATCTTTCACTGCTTCAAGAAATCGAACAAAGCGGTTTTTTCAAGCAGCTCTGGAAAAACTAAACGCAATTGCGGCTTTGATTTGCGATCCGACAATCGAAAATCCAAAATCTAGTCAGACATATTTGGAATTTTCGTGTATTTGCCTTACGGAACCCGAAAAGATGACTCGCGCAAAGACGCAAAGGCGCAAAGGTCAGGGGCAGAAGCCCGTCATCTTGAGCGAATGCGAGGGAGCCAGGAAAGATTTCTCCCGTTAGTCGAAATGACAACGTCTTTCTTTGCGAGCGTGGCGTCCCCTCGACGGAGTTTATCCTGAGCGAAGCCGAAGGGCTCAGGACAGACTTGGTGCGATAACAAGATTTGTAGTTTCAGTTAAGAGCATAGTTTCTGAGAGACGAGTTCTCAGACTTCGGAATGTAAGATTCTTAAAATCGCGGGCAGGAGTCATGCCATGAACATGAAAACTTCAGGCAGGTGGATTGCGATTATGCTGATGGTCTCATCCTTTGCAGGCGTCGGCGTGGAGGCGGCGCAGAAAGAATTACAAAAGCTGACGGTCGGCTACACGCCGATTTCCGGCGCAGCGCTGCCATTCTTTATAGCCGTGGAAGAAAAGATTTTTCAAAAATACGGCTACGACGTGGCTGGCATTTTCATGGGGGGCTCGCCGCTGATCAATGCGGCGATCCTCGCCGGCGAATTCCCCATCGGCTACACGGGCGGGGGAGCGATCATCTCGAGTCGGCTCAGTGGGAGTGATCTGGTGGCGATCGCGTCGCCGTTGCCGGTTTTAACTATCGACGGATGGGCCAAGCCTGAAATCAAGTCTATCGGCGATCTCAGGGGCAAGAGGGTCGGCGTGACCCGTTTTGGCGCGTCGAGTTATTTCTCGGCGCTTTCCATGTTGGAGGCGGGTGGGGTCAAACCCGGCGAGGTTACCTTTATCCAAAACGGCGGCGTCGGCGAGTCCTACGCAGCTCTAGTCGGCGGCCGGGTGGACGTCTGCATGATCGGTTATCCTTTTGGCCTCCATGCCAAAAACGCGGGCTTTAACTTGCTCTTCCGACCTTCTCAGACCGAATATGGCCTCTTTCCCACCGCTGTCATCGCGGCGCGGGAGTCATGGCTCAAGGATGCCAAGAACCGCAGGGTCGCGGTGGATTTTTTACGCGCGCTCCACGAAGGATTGGTGCTTTCCAGAGAGAACGCGACGGTGACCAAGAAAGCGCTTAAAAAATTTACCCGAGTCGACGACGACGCATCCTTGCAAGGCAGTTTCGAATACTACAAGGACGCTTTTCCTCCATCGCTCAGGGTCATCGAGAAGGCGATGGCAAATGCGCTGAAGTTCGTCGAACATCCCAAGGCCAAGGGGGCCGACGTAAGGCAATCGTTCGACAACAGTTTGGTAGATGAGGCGATGCGCTAGTAGTCTGTTATTTTGAATTTTCGATTTTGGATTTTAGATTGGGGATCGGACATAGAGAATGTAATTTTTCGATTGCGTCTTCTTCGGCTTGGCTCAGTAACTGCCTTGACCCAAAAATTGCAAACCCATAAGATCGCGCGTCAGAGGGAGGAGTAATGAAGCGACGCGAGATCGGAAACCTGGCATTATTTTCAATCCTGGTTTTTTTGGGCGGGCCGCTTTACGCGGCGGAAAAGCTCATCGCCGACTACGGCGGCCATGCGGGGTTTCAGAGTACCACATGGGTGGGAAAGGATTTGAAGATATTTGAAAAGCATGGGTTGGACGTGGAAATCATCATGATCACGGGAGCTGCCCGATCCGTCGCGGCGCTGTTGGGAAACAGCACGCATTTCTCCACCGGTTCCGCGACCGGTCCGTTGGCCGCCGCTGTCAGGGGATCGGACGTGAAGGTCATTGCCGCTTCATACAACAAGTTCCCTTATGCTTTCGTCGTGAAACCCGAGATCCGCAACCCCAACGATCTGCGCGGCAAACGCGTCAATATCCTCAATTACGGCGGCTCCAACGATCTCGCGCTGCAATTGGCCTTGAAAGAGTGGGGCATGAGGTTAACCGATGTCCAAGTGGTTATCGGCGGCGACGCGCCGACTCGATTGGGCGCGCTCATGACGGGACGCATGGATGCGACGATTCTTTCGCCGCCACATCTGACCATGGCGATGAAGGCGGGCTACCGGGTGCTGGCGGACATGGGCGAGATGAGCGCGAATTTCACGCAATCCTCGTTATATGTAAAAGGCAGCGCGCTCAAGGAACACCGCGACCGGGTGAAGCGATTTCTGCGCGCCTACGGCGAATCCATTCACGTGATTAAAACCGACCGCGAACGAACCATGAAAGTGTTCGCTCATCGGATGCGGGTCGATGATCCGGAAACGGTGAAATCCACCTATGAATACTTCGCGCCGCGATTTTCGCTGCCGCCGCGGGTGAATTTAAGCGGCGTGCGCGACACGCTGAATTTCTATGCCGAGCAAAACGCCGATTTCAAGAACCGCAAACCGGAAGAGTTCGTCGATCACTCGTTGTTGGACGAGTTGGAGAAGGAAGGGTTCTTTAGGAAACTGGGCTCGTAAGATTGCGGTTGTCTAGGGTCTTGGGTCTAGAGTCTCGGGTTAACAGTCCGAGAACACGAGATCCGCGAGACTGTAGACTCCAGACCCTGGTCTATTTCGCCAAGCTCCGACTCGAAAGTATCCGCGGCTCCATTTCTCAAAAACCAGTGAACTGTAACGGTTCCGCGTCGAAGTTCGAAGAACCCTTCGACAAGCTCAGGGTGAACGGTCAAGGCACAAGCCGTTCGTGGTGAGGCTCTCGAACCATGAACGGCAAACGCTATGTAGCTGTTACAGTTTACTAGTTGGTGATCAGTGGGTTTTCAGCTTGTCGGCGTCGATGCGCGTATCCCAAAGCACGGCCTCGCCGCCCAGGGTCGGGCTGAACATATCCACTTGCAGCTGCGTGGCGCAGCCGGGACAGGCGTAGATATGATACTCGCCGATGTACGGTTCACCGGTGGGCAAAGGAGGCATCACTTCGCTCAGATGCGTCACGCGATGGAGCGCATACAGCTTATAATTTTCCCTGGCGTCGCAATAAAAATGGCCGCAGCGGCCGCAACGGATGACTTTTCGCCGCCCATCGGAGCAGATCTCCAGGGCGGCGTGAAAGCGCAGGAGTTGGTGCCAGCCGTCGTGGGCCGGGGCGGAGACGCCGCTCGTTTTTCCCGATACCGGCGTTGCGCCGCTCTTGCGCGCATTGCGCATTGCGCTCCTCAGCGCCTCGGTGGCGGCAAGGTCCACGGCGGTTGCGCCGTCGTCTAAAATCACCCCGTAGATCCGCTCCGCGCTTTCGCGGCTCACCCAGCCGCGGCCAAAATCTTTGAGCACGGCTTGGGGGTCGCGATCGATGGGATCGCCGAATCCGCCGCCGCCGGCCACGTAGTCCACCAGCAGGCTTCCTTCCGGGAGCGGGATTCGCTCCGGCACACCGGCGGGAAGAAAAGCCTTGCCCCATTCCCCCGCGCGCATGGCCCGGCCGGTGGGATGCTCGCCGGCCCTGACTCTGTCGAGCATGGCTAAACCCGCTTCGATCATGACGCGGGTCGCGCCGATGCCCGTCGGATAACCGCCGCAGAGACCGAAGCCGCCCTGGGCAACGCCGCCGTAAGGTTTGTAGTCGACGCTGCAATCCTGCGAGCCGTAAATCAAATAAATGCGATAGCTGCCCAGTCCGCCCCGGTGCTGGCCAAAGCCGCTGCCGTCGGGATTGTGCGCCCGGTTGAAATAGAGGAACGGGTACTGCATTTCGATGCGCTCGATGTCACTGATGCCGGCGGAGGGAATGTTCATGTGGCCGCCGGTGTTGACGCCGTCGCGGTTGGGCGCCGCGCCCATGCCCGCGCCGTGGATATCGTAGAGACCCTGAGCAACGGCGATGCCTTCGCGGGTGTGGCCGCCGTAAAAATAGCCGGGCCCGCCGACGAATTCCAAATTTCCCGTGGTTGAGCAATTCACGTCGTCGTAGCGCCCCGAAGCATAGATCATTTTCGCCACGGCTTCGCACACCGTGGATACCAGCACGTTGCCGATGCGCGGGCCGGCGCCGCAGGCGGCGGGATACTTGCAGTTCAATATCGTCCCTTCAGGCACGTGGATTTTCACCGGCCGCATCTTGCCATCGCTCCAGGGCACGTCCCAAAAAAGCGCGTTGGTCAAGGCGAGAGCCAGGTGGGCGATCGTACTCGGCAGCGTCGAGTTATGGTCCGTGTCGGTCTGGGGGCTCGTGCCGGTGAAATCGAAATGTAGCTCGTCGCTCTTCTTGGTCATCGTGCAGTAAAGCTGTTGCGCCACGGATTTGCGGGTCTTGCGGTCCAGTGTCGTGATGTACTGGCGCGTTACCCAGGTGCCGTCGGGCATCGATTTGAGCTTGGCGCGCGCCTTGGCCTCGGAGTCCTCGATCATTTTTTCGCCGGCGAGCTGCACGAACTTGAGGCCGAACTTATCGACGAGGCCGAGGTAGCGCTTGGCGCAAATGTTGTTGCCCGCGATCATCGCTTTGACATCCAGGCCGACGTACTGCGGGTCGCGGCACATGCCGGTGAGCGTCTGAAACACATCCTCGCGAAACTCGCTCTTTTCGACGATTTTGAGTCCCGGCACGCAGATGCCTTCGTGAAAAATTTCGTAGGCGCCGCCGCGCAAGAGTCCGCCGGTGTCCGCCGTGTGCGTGCTCGTCGCCGTCCAGGCGATCAGCTCGCCTTTGTAGAAGATCGGCTTGATGATCATCATGTCGTAGGTGTGCGAGCCGGCGACATAGGGATCGTTGAAGAAATACTGATCGCCGTCAAAAAAGCCGGGGGTCTTGGCAAATCGCTGAAACAGGCTCTTGATGGCGTCCGAGGTCGCGGCGGCGAAGCGCAAGTGGCCCGAGCAGGCGAGCACCATGGTGCCTTTGGCATCGTAGAATGAGCTCATGCACTCGCCGCCCTGAGAGACGATGGGCGATGCGGTGACGCGCTGCAGCGTCATACGTCCCTCTTCGCCGATGGCCCATAAACGATGCAGGTACATCTCGTAACGTATGGGGTCAATCGCGAGTTTCTTCGCTTTCATTTTGTTCTCCATAAAATGTCCAAGCCATTCCAGTCTTTTACGTCGTTCAAATCGTTCAAACCGTCCCGACAGAAGTCTAGAGTCCAGTGTTGAGCGTCTAGAGTTTTTGACGCGAGACCACAGACGCTGGACCCTGGACTCGTATTCCGTCTCACGGCACCTGCATGACCAGGTTCATATACGGATCAACCGTGACCTTGTGTTCCGGCGGCACCAACGTGGTCGTGAACGGCAGCTCAATGATCGACGGTCCTTTAACCGTGGCGCCGACGCCGAGACGTTCGTAGTCGTAAACCGGCGTGTCGATGAATTTGCGCTCGGGCCGGGTGAAGAAGACGCGGCGCTTGCCCTTGAGCGCACCGCGGGCATTACCGGTGGTTTTGCGTCTGGCACTCAGGCGTGGCTTGGCGACTTTGCCAATGGCGTCGACGCGCATCTCGCTGATTTCGCTGCCGGCGCTGGTGTAGCCGGCGCCGGTGCCGTAAAGTTCTTCGTATTTTTTCTCAAACGCGCCCTGCAGTTCCGCTACTCGCTTTGCGTTGAAGCGGTCGAAGTCCACGGGTAATTCGACGCCTGCGGTTTGCCGCCGGTAACGCATCGTGAAGAAACGGCGAAACTCCACCTGGTTTCGTGTGAAACCTTCGGCCCCCATGGCGGCGCCCATCTCCTCTTCAATGGCGGCCAGCCGCTCGTTGATCAGCGCTGGATCGGCCGGCTGGATGTATTGGCAGCTGATGACCCGCGTGCGAATCACATCGGCGGCGGCGGCGCCAAAGGCGGAAAAGACCGGCGAAGTGGCGAAGATGTAAATCTGCCTGACGCCCAACTCGGCGGCGAAACCCGCGGCGTGCACGGGGCCGGCGCCGCCGAAGGCGTAGATGACAAACTCCTCCGGGAGGTAGCCGGTGCGCACGACTTGACGGCGGATCAGGTCGGACATCTTGGCATTGACGATGTCGTAGACGCCGGCGGCGGCTTCCTGCGCCTCGAGTTTCAACGGCCGGGCAATCTTTTCTTCGATCGCCCTGAGGGCCTTTTCCTTGTTCAAAGGCTTTCTGCCGCCGAGAAAATAACCGGGGTCGATGATGCCGAGAGCCAGATCGGCGTCGGTGACCGTGACCTGCTCGCCGCCGGCGTCGTAACAGACCGGGCCGGGACTCGCGCCGGCGCTGCGCGGTCCGACCAGCAGCCGTCCCGTTTCCGCTTCCACCTGCGCGATGGTGCCGCCGCCGGCGCCGATGGATTCGATATCGATGATCGGCTGCAGCATGCGAAAGCGCTCGACGATGGGCTCCTGCGCGTAACGCCAGTAACCTTCGGTGATGAGGCCGACATCGAAACTGGTGCCGCCCATGTCCGTGGTGATGACGTTTTTGTGTTTCAATAGTCCCGCCACGTAAGCCGACGCGATCATGCCGCCCGCCGGGCCGGATTGGAGGTTGGCGATGGCGCTCACATGCTGCGCGTGGGCCACGCCGCCGTTGCCCTGCATGATCAAAAGCGGCCCTTTGAGCCCGCCGTTTTGCAATTTCGCTTCCAGGCCTTTGAGATAGCGTTCCACCGTCGGGCCGAGATAACTGTTCAGGATCGCCGTGTTCGCGCGCGCGTACTCGCCGGCGACCTGCGACAGCGCGCTGCCGAAGGACCAGTAAACTTTTCGCTGCGGGTCGGCTTCGGCGGTAAGCGCGCGAATTTCTTCTTCGTGTTTGGTGTTTGCCCAGGCGTGTATCAAACTCACGGCGACGGCATCGACTTTGTCTTCTTCGATCAGGCGCCGGATGGCGTCCATGACATCGAGCCGGTTGAGCGGGACGATTTCATTCCCCTGGTAGTCCATGCGCTCGCGCACGCCGATGACGCGCTCGCGCGGCGCGAATGGATCGGGCTTGGTGATCCAGGTGACATGCTTGATCTCGTCGTCGGAAAGACCGTCGACGCGCCCAATGGCGCGCATGATCTCCGTGGTGTCTTCGAAGCCCTTGGTGGTAATGAGACCGACCTTGCAGCCGTTGTGGGTGATGAGCGCGTTGGTGGCCACCGTGCTGCCATGTTTGAAAAGCGTCGTCCGGCCCAGCAATTCGAGGGTGTCGACGCCCACGGCGCTCGCCGCCTCCTTAACCGCGTCCATCACACCGAGAGAAAAATCATCGGGCGTTGTCGAAGCCTTCGCCGTCCACACTTCGCCGCCGTCGCCGAGCACGACGACATCGGTGAAAGTTCCGCCGGTGTCCACGCCGATGATGTAACTTTTCTTTGCTGCCATGAAAATCCTTTCAAGAAGCGTTACTCCGCAGAAATATGAGAGGCGAAAATTGTTGTCAAGGCAAGGCGCAACGGTGGGGGGTGCCTGGTTTAGTCACGCACTTAAGGTAAAACCACAAGATAGTGCAAGCGAAGAGTGAGCCTTGATCAGCCAAGGGAATATGAGGTTCAATAAAAGGATCGCTATACCTTGAACATTGAACCTTGAACTTTGAACAAAGTAGCGATGCGGATCTACTGCAGCCGCGGCATGATCTCTTTTTTAAAGAGATTGAGCGAGTCGATGACCCTATCATGGGGCAGGTTGCCGATGTGGAACATGCCCATGAAATGATCGGCGCCGACTTGCTTCATTTGATCTTGAATTTGCTTCGCGACGCTGTCGGGATTCCCGGCGATGAGATAGCCGGTGCCGAGAAGCCCGTCCCAGTCGAACTTGGAAAAGTCGCGCCGTTCCCGGTTGTCTTTGCGGAAATAGCTAAACGACCGTTCTGACGTCAAGGCTGCAGTCAGCTTCTGAGCGACGGCCTCCTTGTTGATTGCTTCATTGAAGCCGCGATTGAAAACGGTAAAAAAGTAAGCCATCGCCGGCGCGGCGAACTCGCGGGCCTTCTGATCGGTCTCGTCAATGTAAATATGGCGGCAGAGGATGAATTTATCCGGCCCGGCTTCCCAGCCTTCTTCACTCGCCTTGGTGCGATAATAACCGAAGGTGTCTTCGATTTGCCCCGTTGTTTGGTAGACCTGCGCGCAGGGGAGATGCCGCTTCACGCACCATTCAACCGACTCGGCGCTGCGCGCGGCAATCCATACCGGCGGGTGCGGCTGTTGCATAGGTCTTGGCCAGATGGCGCAATCGTGCAGCTGAAAGAACTTGCCCTCATGACTCCAGACCGATTCGGTCCATGCGGTCATAATGAGATCGTAGGCTTCCTCAAAACGGCCGCGCGATTCTTCCGGGTTCACGCCGTACCAGATATATTCCGGCGGGATGCCACGCACAAAGCCGGCGATGAGCCGTCCGTTACTGAGGCAGTCGATCATGGCGTACTCTTCGGCGACGCGCACGGGATGATTGCGCAACGGTAAGATGTTGCCGAGGACGCCGATCTTGATCTTCTTGGTTTTTTGGCTCAGCGCGGCGGCGATCAGGTTCGGCGACGGCATGGTGCCGTAGGCGCTGTAGTGGTGTTCGTTGAAGACGACGCCGTCGAAACCGAGTTCCTCGCAGTACGCCATTTCTTCAAGGTGTTCGGCGTAATTGGCCGCGCCTTTGGTGGGGTCGAAAAAGCTGCTTGGCACCGGGGTGCGCGGCGCGTCCTTGGGGACGCCGGGGTAGGCGAGGAGATCGAAATTGTACAGCTTCACTGATCTAACGCTCCTTAATTGAAACTACGCGGGATGCTAACACCGCGAACCCGTTGGGTCAAATCACGTTGATCGTTCAAGTAGTTCCAGCCGTTCAAATCGTTATCCGGAAAAAACGAAGGATGAAGTAACAAGACAAATATTGTTTTCCGCTTTCATCCTTCCTACTTCGTCCTTATTCTCCTTCGCCGAATACCTCGCAGCTTGCTGCGGGGATGAAGGCGAGGAGAACCCTCCGTAGCCTTGGCGAAGGAGGGTGGAAGCGGCTTCGGGGAATTTCGCAAGATACCTCGGAGCTTTGCTCCGAGGAGCTTCATTTATAGTAGCCTTCTTTCACCAACTGGTCGACGATGCTGGTGTCGATGAACGCCGCGGCGTTCGCCGTCGCCGCCTTGGGCGTATTTTTCTTGATCGCTTCGAGTGTAGTCTTGATGGTCTCGACTTGGGGCCGCGGCACTGGGTCCGTCCAGCGCTTGTATTGGTTGTACGCGTACTCGGTTTCATCGCGGGTGCGGCCCAGGTATTCGCTCATGATATCGATGGTCTTTTCTTTTTGTTCGTAGTAAAACTTCGACGCGTCGGCGGTGGCTCTCATGAAACGCACCACGTTGTCGCGATTGCTCTTGAGATAGGATGCCGGAAGAATCTCGCCGTTCTGCTGCCAGGGGATGCCCAAGCCGGGCAACGCCAGCAACATTTGATAGCCGCGCCTTTCGGCGATGAGGTCGAAAGGCGGCGCGAAAATGCCGAACTGAACTTCGCCTTTTTCCATCGCCGCCAGGATGCTGGCGGGATCGGCGTTGGAATGTTGAACCAGTTTGACGTCTTTCTCCGCATCGATTTTTAACCGGTTCAGAGCGAATCGCAGAGCCGTGTCCGGAATCGTGCCGAAGGGCGCGCCGACATGTCCCGTCTTGCCCTTCAAGTCTTCGACCTTCTTGATGGTTTTTTGCGCCATGACTTTATATGGGAAGACGTTGACCCAGGAGCCAACCAAGACAAAAGGCGGCGCGCCTTCCAAGGTTGCCGTCACAAAGGCGGCGGCGCCGGCGCCCGTGGCCATCTGCATTTTGCCGGAAAGCATCGCCTGCACCGCGGCGGTGGTATTGGTTTTGATGATTTCGACGTCTAGTCCATGTTTCTTGTAATAACCTTCTTTAACCGCGATGGAGAAAAGCCCGGCTCCAGGGTTCACGCCCGCCTGGCCGACGATCATCTTGGTTCCCTGGGCACCAGTCTCGCCGGGGCGAAAAAAGAGCTCTGCGGCCAGCAGCAACAACAACGAAATGAGCCTGATTGCCGAATTCATTAACTTCCTCCGCTTTACAAGAGTCTTGATTAGTGAGTTGTTAAAAATTAAACTTTCCAATTCTTCATCCTGTCATTCTGATCATAGCGTAGCGGAGTGAAGAATCTCGACCGAGATTCGGAGGACCGCGATGTCAGAAACTCTCGTGCCAATTCATTTGTAAACTTTATTATTTCTCAGTCGATTACTGTCTGGGTGGTTTCCATTTTTCCAAACGTGATTCCACCATCTTGAGCAGCTCGTTCAGGCCAGCGCCGAGAGCGGCGATGATGACGATGGGTACGAACATCGCGGCCATCTGAAAGCGTTGAGCGGCCACGGAGCTGAGATAGCCAAGACCGGTGGCTGCGCCGTATTGTTCGGCGACGACGATGTAAACCAGGGCACGGCCCAGCGCGACGCGCATGCCGGCGACGATGAACGGCAGCGATCCCGGCACCGAAACCTTGAGAAAAATCGTGCTGTCTTTGGCGCCGAATGCGCGCGCCATGGTGATCAGGCGATGATCGGTGTTGGCGATACCCGCCATGGTGTTGATTAAGATCGGGAATACCGCCGCGAGCACTGTCATGATAATTTTCGAGATCGCCCCCAGGCCGAACATCATGATAATCAGCGGCAGCAAGGCGATCAGCGGCGTAGCATAAACGCCCGACAACAGCGGGTCGAAGGTTTTGCTGACGCTCTTATACCAGCCCATGGGAATGCCGATGGCCACGCCCAGCGCCACCGACACGACGAAGCCGATGAGGAAGTTCGTCAGGCTGAACCACATATGCTCCCAGATCGTGCCGTTGGCGAAAAGCTCGTAGCCTTTGGCGATGATCTTGGTGAACGGCGGGAAGAAAAAGGGATTTAAGATTTCGAAACGAGTCGAAAGCTCCCAGCCGAGGAAAAAGCCGACGACGCCGATGACGCCAAGCCAGTCGGACAGAATATCCTTGACGCGCCAGACGAACTTGCGCGCCGCCGATGGCTCTTCGCCGTTGAGGGAAACCAGGTTAAGCGAGGCATCGTCTTGTGGCTTTACCGTAATCGGCTCCTTGGCTTGAATTAGGTAGGCCAATCTACGCGGGCGCAGCGCCGGCTGTCAAGCAGGGTAAGTTTTCCTACGCGGCGTCTCTTTTCTTTTTTTGCAGCGCCCAGTAGACGTTTTCAGGCTTGAGCGGAAGGTCGTAGATCCTTACCCCAATTGCGTCGGTGACGGCGTTGCCGATGGCCGCGGGCGTCGGCGCGAGACCGGGCTCTCCCAAGCCTTTGGCGCCATAGGGTCCCTCAGGTTCCGTGCATTCGACGATGATAGGGATCATCTCCGGCGTGTCCAACGAGGTTACCAGGTGGTAATCGAGAAACGACGGGTTGCGCACCTTGCCGGTGTTGTCCACCACCAATTCCTCATGCAGGGCCGAGCCGATGCCCATGACTACGCCGCCTTCGATTTGCGCCGCGCAATTGAGCGGGTTGATCGCCTTGCCGACGTCATGGGCGGCGGACATCCGGAGCACCCGCACCCGGCCGCTTTCTTCATCCACCGCCACTTCGGCGGCCTGGGTGGCATACATGTAAAACGCCGAGGCGTGGTCGCTGTGGCCGGTTTCGAGGTCCAGATCCTTGCCGATTTCGTACGTATAGGAGCCGTCGCCGCGCACCTCGCCGTTGATGCCGAGCTTGCGCCGCACCACTTCCCCGATGGGCAGGGCCTGTTGGGGCTGATCTTTGAGAAACACCTTGCCGTCGCCGACGTCCAGATCTCTGGCGGCGGCTTCGAGCATCGGGCTGGCCGCTTCCATGATCTGCTCGCGCGCATGAATCGACGCGCGGCGCACGGCGTTGCCCATATGATAGGTGCTCCGGCTCGACGTTGTGGAAGCATCGTAAGGAATCACATCGGTGTCCAGTGGGTGCATGCGCACTTTGTCCATCGGTACTTTTAGTTCTTCCGCGGCTACTTGCGATAGAATCGTGTTGCAGCCCTGGCCGATCTCCACCGTGCCCGCGAGCACCGTCACTTCACCCTTGGCATTGACGAGCACTCCGGCCGCTGAAGTGGTCGGCGAGCGGGTGGGTTTCTGAATACAGGCGAACCCTTTGCCGATCTTGACTCCGGGCTTGGCGTTGACCGGTTTCTTGCCGTAGTCGATAGCTTCGGTGGCTTTGATGAGCGTCTCTTTGAGGCCGACGGCGTGGAGCTGCTCGCCCCAGTAGGAGACATCGCCCTCGACAAAAATATTCTTCAAGCGAATATCGATGGGGTCCATGCCCAGACGCCGAGCGATCTCGTCCATCTGTTGCTCGCCGGCCCAGGCGCCTTGCGGAATACCATATCCGCGATAAGAACCCGCGATGGGCTTGTTAGTGTAGACTGCGTAGCCATCCACTTTCACATGGGGAATACGATAGGGGCCGGGTGCGGGCAGGCTGCCGCGGATGCAAACCGTCGGGCTTTTCTCGGCGTAGGCCCCGGCGCCCCAGTAGATGGTCATCTGGCGCGCCATCAAAGTACCGTCTCTTTTCACGCCGGTCTTACAATAGACCACCGCTTCGTGGCGCGTGAGCGTCGATATGAAAGTCTCCTCGCGGTTGAATTTCACCCGCACCGGGCGCCCGTTGGTATGGAAAGCGAGAGCGACGGCGATGGGTTCGACCTTGAGACCGCCCTTGGAGCCGAAGCCGCCGCCCTGAAGCGGGTTGATGAAGCGAATCTTTTCCTTGGGCATGTTCAAGGCTTCGGTAATCTCATGGAGCGCGCGGAACGGCGCATCGTTGGCCACCCAGATGGTCAAGCGGCCAGATTCTTTGTCGAACTGCGCATGGGCCGAATGGGGCTCCATGGCGGCGTGCTGGATCATCGGCACGAAGTAGCGCTCTTCGAGGACTAAATCGGATTGCTTGAAGCCGGCTTCGACATCGCCGGTGCGAAGTTTAAAATGCTCGGCGACATTGGGCGCGGCGCCCCGAACCATAAAGTTGGCCTTGCGATATTTGTCGTAGTCTTCGTGGATCTCCATGCAACCGGGTTTGCAGGCCTCTTCCGGATCGGTGTAAACAGGCAGGTCTTCATATTCGACGTCGATCAATTTCACCGCCGCTTGCGCTATGTCTTCGTCCTCGGCGGCCACCGCCGCAACCGGTTCGCCGATGTAACGCACTTTGCCCTGCGCGAGAAAGGGTTTGTCCTTGACAGCTTCGCCGTGGGTCCAGGGGGCGTCCGCGCCGGTCACCACCGCGACCACGCCGGGGAGCTTTTTCGCCTTCTCGGTGTTGATTTTTGTGATCTTCGCGTGCGCTTTGGGGCTGAAAAGCGTCTTGCCATAGAGCATATTCGGCAGCACCAGGTCGTAACCGTAGATCGCCTGGCCGGTGATCTTTTCTTCCGCGTCAACTCGGGTAACCGGTTTACCTATCACTGTGAGTTCGGACATGTCTTCTCCTAAGAATTCCAGTTCCAACAGTTCCAATGGTTCCAACCGTTCCATGTGTTCAAGCGGATTTAAAGATTTAAACGATTGGAACGTTTGGAACGATTGGAACGGTTGAAACTTATGGAACGGTTTTGCTTCGCATAATCGTTGCAGCGTCTTGCACGGCCTGGATGATCTTCGCGTAGCCGGTGCAACGGCAGAGGTTGCCCGACAGCGCGAAGCGAATATCCTCTTCCGTGGGGTTGAGATTTTCGTCGAGCAGCGCCTTTGACATCATTAGCATTCCCGGCGTGCAGTAGCCGCACTGGGCGCCGCCGTCTTGCAAGAAGGCTTTTTGAATCGGATGCAACTCCGGACCGATCTTCAGTCCCTCGATGGTGACGATGTCGGTGCCGTCAAGTTCGCCGGAAAGCACGAGGCATGAGTTAACGGGTTTGCCGTCGAGCAAAACCGTGCACGCGCCGCAGTCGCCGGTGCCGCAGCCTTCTTTTGTGCCAGTCGCGCCGATCTCATCGCGCAACAGATCGAGCAACAGGCGGTGATTGGGAACTTCGCGCGAAACTTGTTTGCCGTTGAGTGTGAAATCAATAGTCTTGTTCATACAAAAACCTCTCTTAAAGGCTGCTCAAAGTTGGTCTCGGGTCCCGTGTCTTGAGTCTAGAGTTAACGCGAGACCCAAGACGCGAGATAGACCGTAGCGCCTGCTAATATCGCCGGTCGCGCCGCTCGACCCACGACTTTGCCGGTCCGGCGGCGGCGTTTAATATCGCGCGTTTGGTCATGGCACCGACCATGGCGCGGCGGTAGTCAGCGCTCGAGCGCACGTCGCTGATGGGCTTGGATTCTTCCGCGGCGGCGGCGCCGGCCTTTTCCGCCAGCGCTTCGGTCAACGTCTGTCCTTCCAGGGCGGCTTCTGCTTTCTTGGCGCGTATCGGCGTTGGGGCCACGGCGCCGAGAACGATCTTCACACCAGTGCATCGCTTATCTGTTTCGCTCAGATTGTACGCCACCGCGACCCCGACGTAAGCCAGGTCCATCATTTCGCGCGGTGAAAACTTGATGTACTCGCCGACGAGCTGCGCGGCGGTTTTGGGGATCGTGATTTCCGTGAGAATTTCGTCGCTGCTCATGACGGTTTGGCCGGGACCGCGAAAGAAACTTTCAAGCGGCACGGCCCTTGCGCCGCTCGCGCCGACGATTTTTGCGGTGGCGCTGAGCGCAATCAGGGCGGGCGCGACATCGGCGGATGGCGTGGCGTTGGCCATGTTGCCGCCGACAGTGGCGCGGTTTCTGATCTGAATCGAACCTACTTCAGCCGCGCTCTGCGCGAGAAAGGGATACTTCTTCCTGATCAGCGGCGAAACTTCGACTTCCCGCATGGTTGTCAGAGCGCCGAGAGAGATAGTGCCATCGCCGTTTTCGCGGATACCCGCGAGACCGGCAATCCGTTTGAGATCGACGATATACTTCGGTACCAGGCCCTTTTCCTTCATCGCGATAACCAGATCGGTGCCGCCGGCGAGAAAGCGGCCCCCCGGGCCATTTTCTTTGAGCAGCCGGCTCGCCTCTTGGAGCGAATCCGGCTGGTACATTTCTAAAGGTTCAGTGCGCTTCATGAACTTATTTCCTTGCGAAACGATCATAGAGGCTCATACGCTTCGTCACGCTCGAAGGCGTCATTCCGCAGCGGACTGGGGTCCTGGAGTGTTGGAGTACCGGAGTGATGGGTTTTAAATGCATCACTCCAATACTCCAGCACTCCAGTACTCCCATCTTTAGACCAATGGCTTCAGCGCCTTGCCGATAGCTTTACCGCAGGGCTCGCCGTCTCTCATCTGCACATGGCCGCGCACGATGGTGCAGACCGGCATGCCCTTCACTTTCCAGCCATGCCATGGCGATGGTTTGTTTTTACTGTGCAGCTTGTTGACGTCGATGGCGCCTTCCTTGTCCATGTCGATGATCGTGATGTCGCCGTCGGAGCCCAGGCGGATCGCGCCCTTTTGCGGGTAGACCTGCCAGACTTTAGCCGGATTCTCGCAGGCGACTTTGACGTACTGGTTGAGTGTCAGCCGGCCCTTGTTCACCTCAGTCAATATCAGCGGCACGCCGGTCTCGACGCCGCAGAAACCGGAGATGCAGTCCCAGATCGCCGGCTTGGTGAGTTTGCCGTAGATGTCCGAACCCTTTTCATCCAGCGTGTGCGGCGAGTGGTCGGTAGCCAATGTGTCAACGAAACCTTCGCGGAGCCCCTGCCAGAGAACCTCGGCGTGATCTTTGGTGCGCACCGGCGGATTCATCTTGAGCAGCGACCCCACGTTGTCCATATCATTGGGTTCGCGCAGCAGATAATGGGGCCCGGTTTCCGCCGTTACTCTGAGGCCGCGCGCCTTGGCGTCGCGGACCATGTAAGCAGCTTGCTTGGAGCTCATGTGAAAAACATGAAGCTTGGTGCCGAAGGTTTCGGCGAAGAACAGGGCGTGGTGCACCGACTCCGCCTCGCAGATATCGGGACGGGAGGCTTCCCAATAGCGGGCGTCATTCTTGCCTTCGGTTTTAAGCTTGTTGGTGCAATAGGCCATAATCTGGCGGTTCTCGGCGTGAATGCCCAAAGGCAGCTTTGATTGCGCGATGTAATCGAATGCCTCCATGCACATGCCGTCATCGGGGAAGGGCAGGTTGCCGATGGTTTCGCCGAAGAAGATCTTGTAGCCGATGGCGCCGGCGGCGGCCATGGGCAGAATATTTTTCGTGTTGGTTTGCACGATGACGCCGGTGATGCCGAAGTCCACGAGCGATTTCGCCTCGCCCAGCTCTTTCTTGACTTTCACTTGTTCCGCGTCCGCGGTGGGCGGAACCGTGTTCGGCATGTCGATGACGGTGGTTATGCCGCCGCACACCGCCGCCGTGGAACCGGTTTGAAAATCTTCTTTATGCGTCATGCCGGGCTCGCGAAAATGGACATGGCCATCGAAGATGCCGGGGAGGATATGCTTGCCCTTCGCGTCGATTTCTTCCTTGCCTTGGGGCAACTGGTCGTTGGCGCCGATGGCGACGATTTTCTCGTTGCTGATGGCAACGCCCCCTTGAAACGTTTCGGTGGGTGTTACTACCCAACCGTTTTTGATTACCAGATCTGCAGCCATTGTTCGTCCTTCCTTTGTTGGTATTTGTTCTGATTCTGTTGCTAGTGTCCTGGAATTATAGTTTGCTTACAAAGTTAGGAGTCCGAGTCCGTCATTCCTCCCAAAGTGGACATGTTGTAGGGGTGGGTTTTAAACCCGCCCCTACACTGGATTCCGGCTCGCGCTAGCTATCGCCATGTTGGCCGGAATGACGGGTAGATAAGTCCCCCGATTTATGAGCCACTCCATTAGACTAAAATCGGCGAACCCTGGGGCTCACGTAAATGCTGTCTTTGGCGCAAATCGGCAAGGACGTTGTCTTTGCCGGCCCGGATGTGCGAGCGCAGAATGCCGACAGCTTGCGCCGCGTCGCGCCGCTTCATGGCTTGAATGAGCTCGAGATGTTCCTGGTGGGCGGTGAGGCCGCGGGCCGGGTCATAAAGGCCGTCGGTTCGTCTTTTCAATATGATCCGTTCAAATACTTGAGTCAACGCGCGAATCAATGTTTCGTTGCCGGCGATGCGGGCGATTTCCAGGTGCAGGTCCTGGTCGTAGATCAGGCGCTCGCGCGAGAAGCGTCGCTCGACGTCCGCGCCGTAACGATGCATCTTTCGGGACAGTTTATCGAGGCCGTCGTCGCTCACATTTTGGACCGCTTTTTCAACCGCGAAAGCCTCCAGGGCTTCGCGCACATCGTACAGCTCTTCCGCCTCTTGCAATCTAATTTCTTTGCAGGTAAAACCGCGATTCGGCAGAAACGATACGTAACCTTCTTGCACGAGCCGAGTAAGCGCTTCGCGCACGGGAGTGCGACTGACGCCGAGACGGTCGCTGAGTTCCTGATGATGCAGTTTTTGGCCCGGCATGACCTCGTTGCACAGAATCAAGTTCTTGATCTGGGCATAAACGCGCACGGAGAGATTTTCGGCGGCGCGCGGTTTGGGTTTCGATTTTCTTAGGGCGTACGGCATCGAGCGAAATTGCATAAAAAAGTTTATGCAATGCCGCGAAACCTATCCGATTAATTTTTTGTTGTCAACGAAGGCATCAAAACTTGCAAAAAGCAATGAAAGTGATAAGTGCTAAGGCGGTTTTCACAGCGGCGGCCAGTGACGGCAGCGATCCATGAACTGGGAATTTTCACATAAATTGAGGAGGTATCGTGGCACAGACTAAATTGAAGGCGACTGGCCTGCGGCACGAATACTATCAGCCGCGCACGGGCGGCAGGTTATTGGCGCTGGAAAACATCAACTTACAGGTGGACGACGGCGAGTTCGTTACCATCGTCGGACCCAGCGGCTGCGGCAAGACCACCTTTATTAACCTCTGCGACGGCTTGCTCAAGCCGACGGCAGGGCGGATCGATATTGACGGCGTTGCGGTCAAGGGACCGGGAACGGACCGCGGCATGGTCTTCCAAGATTCCTGTCTGATGCCGTGGCGCACGGTGTTTAAGAACGTCATCTTCGGTTTGGAATGCCAGGGCCTCGATAACGCCGAAGGGAGTGCGCGCGCCAAGGAGTTTATCAAACTCGTGGGTTTGTCGGGTTTCGAAGAACACTACCCGCACGAACTTTCCGGTGGTATGCAACAGCGCTGCAATCTCGCCAGGGCGCTGACAGTGGACCCGAAGATCCTCATCATGGACGAGCCTTTCGCCGCTCTCGATGCCCAGACCCGTGAAATCATGCAGTCGGAATTGCTGCGCATCTGGCGCGAGTCCCAAAAGACCGTGCTATTTATCACCCACCAGATTAACGAGGCGATTTATCTCGCCGACCGGGTGATCGTGTTCGCCGCCCGTCCGGGTCGGGTGAAAGCGACGATCAAAATCGATATACCGCGGCCGCGCGAGCTTTCGGTCAAGCGTGATCCGAGCTTTTTGAAATATGAAGATCAAGTCTGGAACCTGATCGAGGAGGAAGTCAAAAAGACCATGCTCCAGGACCAGGTCGTTCACAACATTAACGAAGCGCCAAGAAATTAGTCCAATTCCAGGAGGGTCAAGGTGCGCAGGCTCAACGCCCAAGCTCTAATTCTGATTGGGGCGATAATTTTCGTGCTTTACCTGGCCGGTGTGCCTCTGGTGATGCTCCTCTACGGCAGCATTCGCAGCGCGCCGATAGGAGAGCCAGGGGCAACCTATACCATCCAGAATTACGTCAAGGCTTACTTCGATAAGGAATTCTACGTCCTTTTTCTGAATTCCGTTTACTACGCAATCGGCGTCTGTTCGCTTACGTTTCTGATCGGCACGTTTCTCGCCTGGGTGAGCGAGCGCACCAACACGCCGCTTAAAAAACTGTTCGTCGTGATGGCGCTCATCCCCTTTATTATTCCAGGCATCCTGAGCACTATCGCCTGGATACTTCTACTTAGCCCCAAGATTGGTCTGATCAACTTAGTCATAAAGGGTTTGCTCGGGCTGGAGTCGGCGCCATTCAATGTCTACTCGATGTGGGGGATGATCTGGGCGGAGTCGATTCATCTCTATCCGCTGGTTTTTCTTTTAATGTCCGCGGCATTCCGCAACATGGACACCTCCCTCGAAGAGGCCGCCTTGACCGCCGGTTCGAGCACGCTTGTGACCTTCGGCCGCATAACTCTGCCGCTCATGCGGCCGGCCATGTTCAGCGTGATGTTGATCGTCTTCATTCGCGGCATTGAGGCCTTTGAAGTGCCCGCGCTGATCGGTGTGCCGGCTAAAATCTCCGTTTTCACGACCAAGATTTTTCTGGCGATTCACCAATTTCCCTCGGACTTTGGACTCGCCGGCGCTTACGCGGTGACCTTGCTGGGAATCAGCACCGTCGGCGTGCTGATTTACGGAAAAATCACCCGGCGCGAGGAGCGCTATGCGACGGTGACCGGCAAGGGCTACCGTCCCCGGGTGATCGATCTCGGCGTCTGGAAATACCTCACCTGCGCGCTTTCGATTCTAATCTTTTTTCTCGCCGTCATCATGCCGGTTTTCGTACTGCTCTGGTCGTCCTTCATTCCTTACTATGGCGTGCCGTCGTGGGAGTTGGCCGAAAAGATGACGTGGGCCAATTACAAATACATCATTAACTATCCGCTGGCCGCCACCGCGTTCAAAAACAGCTTTTATCTCTCGGTGGGTTCGGCGACGATTGTCATGCTGCTCACATCGGTCATTGCCTGGGTGACGGTCAAGACCAAACTGCCCGGGCGGGCCTTTCTTGACACGCTGACTTTTATTCCCATAGCGATGCCTGGGATCGTGCTCGGAGTCAGCTTGATTTGGGTTTATCTGACCATACCCATTCCAATTTATGGGACGATCTGGGTATTGCTTCTGGCGTACGTTACTAAATATATACCCTATGGAATTCGCGCCGCGTCGGCCTCGATGATTCAAATCAATAAAGAATTGGAAGAGGCGTCGCTGACAGCCGGCGGCACCTGGTTTCAGACGTTCCGAAAAGTCATTTTGCCGCTCTTGATGCCGGGCTTTACCGCCGGCTGGATTTACATCAGTATCATCGCATTGCGCGAATTATCGACCTCGATCTTGCTGTATTCGTACAACAGCACGGTGCTGTCGATCATGGCGTTTGACTTATGGGAAGGCGGTCAATACACGTATGTCTGCGCGCTGGGGGTAATGATGGTATTGCTGCTCGTCGCTATGGCTTTTACGGCGCGCAAACTTGGCGCGAAAATCGGCATCGCCGAATAAGCAACCGCTCACCAATTCGTTGCAAGCCGGACGGTAACCGCCGGCGCGTTCCGGGAGGATTTATGGCAGAGAAGAGAGACATGGTTCAGATCGACTCGTTGGAGAAATATTTCGGCGAAGATAAAGAGCGTGTTCACGTTTTGAAGGGCGTGTCTCTCAATGTTCCCGAGGGTTCGCTTTATACTTTTCTCGGCCCTAGCGGTTGCGGCAAAACCACGACCTTGCGTTGCGTCGCCGGCCTGGAGCGGCCCGACGGCGGCCGGATTAATATCGGCGGCCAAGCGGTTTACGCCTCCGGCGAGCGTCGTCTACGTGCCAACCAACAAACGGCCCATCGGCATGGTTTTTCAATCCTACGCGATCTGGCCGCATATGACCGTCGCGGAAAACGTCGCCTATCCGCTAACCATTCAGCGCCGGCCCAGGGCGGAGATCAAGCGGCGCGTAACCGACGTTTTGAGGATCGTGGGGCTGGATGGTTTGGAAGACCGGCCCGCGCCAAAACTGTCAGGCGGCCAGCAGCAGCGTGTGGCGTTTGCGCGGGCGCTGATAAACGAGCCCAAGGTCATGCTGCTCGACGAGCCGTTGAGTAACCTGGACGCCAAGCTGCGCGTACAAATGAGATCAGAGATCAAGTCGCTGCAACGCCGAACCAGCATCACGACGATTTTCGTCACCCACGATCAAGCGGAGGCGTTGGCGATTTCGGATCAGATCGCGGTCATGCACGCCGGCGTGCTGATCGAGATCGGCTCGCCGCACGAACTGTATACCCGTCCGAAGAGACGTTTCACAGCGACGTTTTTAGGCCTCACCAACCTGATTGAGGGTAAGGTCCTCGAAGTCGACGGCAACAGCCGTCCCGGTAAACTTCAAACCAAGAAAGGGATATTGAGTTTTATTCCTTCCACTGCGCTCAAAAAAGATCAGGCAGCGGTGATTTCCATCCGGCCGGAAAATATCCCGCTGCACAAGGAAAGGCCCGCGAGCATGGATAACGTTTTAGAAGGAACCGTCACTGAAGCCGATATTTATGGGTGACGCCTATCAGTGCAAAGTCGCGGTGGGCGATGACATAATAGCGGTGCATACACATCCCTTTAATGCGGTGAATCCGGGCGACAAAGTGTACCTGCACTTGGATCCCAGCAGCTGCAATGGTTTGCCGGCCGATGATAAGGAAGGTATTGATGAATCGATGCTGGGGGACTAGAATACGCCCAAGCGAATCTGAAAGGAGATCGATATAGATGACAGCACTCGAGGCGAGAAAGCTGGCCGAAGATGACATGAAGGCGGGGAAAACCCCGAAGTATAAAGACTTGCGCGACTGGCTCGAAATCGTCGACAGTTTCGGCGAACTGAAAAAGGCCGACGGCGTGGATTGGAATCTCGAGATGGGCACGCTTGCGGAGATATTCGCTCGTGAGTCCAAGAGCGGCGTAACCCCGGCCGTTTTATTCGACAACGTTCCCGGTTATCCGAAAGGTTTCCGCACCCTCTTCGCCCAGAACGCTTCCTTCAAACGGATGGCGTTGAACTTGGGCCTGGACATGAACTTGTCGAACCTGGACCTGGTGCGCGCTTTCCGCCAAAAGCTCATGAGCCACGAGCCGATCAAGCACAAAGTCGTCACCAAAGGACCGGTGCTCGAGAACGTCGACTCCGGCGATAAGATCGATCTCCTGAAGTTCCCGGTGCCTTTCATGCACGAGCTCGACGGCGGCCGGTTTATTGGCACTGCCTGCTTGGTGATCACGCGCGACCCGGACGAAGGCTGGGTAAACTTCGGCGCCTATCGCGGCATGGTGCATGACAAGGGGAGCATGGGGCTATACATCTCGCCCGGCAAGCACGGCGGCATTCAGCGCAACAAGTACTTCGAGCGCGGCAAACCTTGTCCGGTCGTCGTCTCCGTCGGACAGGACCCGGTCCTGTTCATGGTCTCCGGTAACGAGATCGACTACGGCGTGTCCGAATTCGATTATGCCGGTGGTTTGAAGGGCGAGCCTGTCGAAGTTATCGAAGGCAAGTCGACCGGTCTGCCTTTCCCCGCTAACGCGGAAATCGTCATTGAAGGTTGGATGGATCCGACTGACCGAAAGACCGAAGGCCCCTTCGGTGAGTGGACCGGATACTACGCGAGCTCGAGCCGGCCGGAGCCGGTGATCCGCGTTGAAAACGTCTACTATAGAAACGATCCGATCCTCTGTTGCGCCCGCCCCGGCCGTCCGCCGTCAGACTATTCCATCGCCAAATGTATGGTGAAGGCGTCGCTGATTTGGGAGCAGGTTGAAAAGGCCGGTGTTCCCGACGTGAAAGGCGTGTGGTGCCACGAAGCCGGCGGCGGCCGCTTGTTCAACATCATCTCGATCAAGCAGCGCTATCCAGGGCATGCGCGCCAGGCGATGCTTGCCGCTTCGCAGGTGCACGCCGGAGCGTATCTCGGGCGCTACGTTATCGTCGTCGATGAGGATATCGACCCGACCAACACCTTCGACGTGCTCTGGGCATTGGCCAGCCGCTCCGATCCGGTGGAGTCGATTGAAATACTGCGCCGCTGCTGGAGCGGCCCGCTCGATCCGCGCATTCAACCGGGCAAGAAGGGATTCAACTCCCGCGCGGTCATCGACGCCTGCCGGCCGTTCGAGTGGATGAAAGACTTCCCCCCGGTGGCCGAGTCTTCGCCAGAGTTGAAAGAGAAGATCTACAACAAGTGGAAGAAGCTCATCGAAGCGTAGTCGAAAATTCGATTATGAGCGCCGAATGGGCGACCGTGATGAACGGTCGCCCATTTTTTTTGAGCACAGTCGTTTAGGAGCGTCGTGAAGGTTCGATATGTTGATTATCTTTGCGCCGTTTTTGCGGACTCATTGTGTCGGTGCAGCGGCCGGGCTGCTGGCGGCGCGGCGCTCGATGAGTTGGGTGACGATCACGACGGCCGCGAGGCCGGCTCCCGCAAGATCCGTCCAGACCCCGGGAAAGACGAGACAGATGCCGCCGGCGCTGAGTAATGCGCGCTGCCAGTGGGAAGCGGCCGTCACGAAATAGCCGTGCAGCCCGCCGGCGAACAGCGCGATGCCCACGCAGGCCGTCGAGAAGCTCCAGATTATGGTCGGCCAATCGCCGATCATCAACAGCGCTGGCTGATAGACGAACATGAACGGGATAATGAAACCGGCGGCGCCGATCTTCATGGCGGCCCATCCGCTGTCCCACATGTCCGCTTTCGCTAGCCCTGCCGCGGCGAACACTGCGAGCGCCACCGGCGGCGTGATCGCCGAGAGAATCGCGTAATAGAAGGCGAACATGTGCGCGGCTGGCTCGATCACGCCGAGCTTCATAATCGCGGGGATGAGCAACGCAGTCAGGATAATATAGGACGGCGTCGTGGGCAGGCCGGTGCCGAGCACGATGCCGGCGAACATCGTCATGACGAGCGCGATGAATAGGCTGTCCTGCGCCAGCGCGACCACCCATTGCGTGAATACGATGCCCAGCCCGGACAGCGTCACCACGCCGATCATGATGCCGGCCGAAGCGCAGGCGAGGGCGACCGGGAGCGAGTTCTTGGCGCCGTCCACCATCGCCTCGATGATGTTGGACAGTGTGACATTGACGCGCGACGATTTGCGTAACGCCGCCGCCGGGAAGCAGGCGAGCGTTCCGGCGAGCGCTGCGAGAGGCGCGCTGTAGCCCGAATACATGACGGCCAGAAGGATGATGATGGGCAGGAACAGATGGCCGCGCTCGGCCATCACGATGCCAAGCTTCGGCAGCTCCGAGCGGGGCACGCCGACGATGCCGCGACGTTTGGCCTCGAAGTGGACGGCGGCGAAGCAGGCGACATAGTAGAGAATGGCGGGAATGATCGCCCAGATTACCACCTGGCTGTAAGGGACTGCCAAAAACTCAGCCATCACGAAAGCGGCGGCACCCATGATCGGCGGCATGATCTGGCCGCCGGTTGACGCGGTCGCCTCGACGCCGGCGGCAAAGTGCGACGGAAATCCCGAGCGCTTCATCAGCGGGATCGATATCGCTCCGTCAACCATGACGTTGGCGACCGCGCTGCCGGAGATCGTGCCGAACAGGCTCGAGCTGATCACCGAGACTTTGCCGGGACCGCCGGCGGTGTGCCCGGTCAGCGCCATGGCAAAGTCCATGAACAATTGCCCGACGCCGGTTCGCTCCATGAAGCTGCCGAACATCACGAAGATGATCACGAACGACGCCGATACTGCGAGCGCCTGGCCGAAAACACCCTCCGTTGTCATGTAGAGCTGATCGAGGATGCGCATCGGTTCGAGTCTGGCGATGAAGAGGCCGTACAGGACGAACAGAATCGAGGTGACGGGCAGCGACACGTCGACACAACGGCGCGTCGCTTCGGTCACGACCACGAGCAGGATTGTGCCGAAGATCATGTCCGCCGGCGTCAGCTCGTCGATGTAGTAAATGCGCGTGACGACGTATTCGTAATTGATGAACAGGTAGAGAAGCGAGGCCACGCCGAGCGCCAGCCACGCGTAGTCGATGGCGTTCGGATTCGGCCTTTGGACATTTGCCCTGGACCCGTAGATCAGAAAAACAAGAACGAGCGCGAAGAGCAGGTGCGTACCACGGAATATGATCGCTTCCGGCTGGCCGGCCAGGATCACCCACATGTGATAGAGGCACATGGCGACGGCGATCACCGTCACGGCGAAACGAATCAGGCCCCTGTAACTGAAGTCGATCTTTTGCACCTGAGCTACCCGATCTCTGCTGCCTGGTGTCGAAGAGCTGCGTCGGCGCCGCCGATCCAGTCATTTCGTCTTCACGGTTATGCCGGCTTCCTTGTAAAACTTGGCCGCGCCGGAGTGGAACGGCACGCCGATGTCCTCGGCCATCCCCTTCGGCGTCAGTCCCCTGATGTCCCTGACGATGGCGGAGAGCTGCTGGGTGTTTTGCGCGATGGCCTTCGTCATGCCGTAGACCATGTTTTCCGGCAGTTTGCAGGAGGCGACGATGTGGGTGGCATAACCGATCACCTGCACGTCCTTGTCCTGCTTCGGGTAGGTGCCCTTGGGGATCGTATTGAGCGTGTAGCCCGGATTTAGCTTCTTCATCGCGTTGAGCTGGTCGGCAAGATCGATCAGCTTGATCTCGCGCGAAGCGGCGAGGTCCATCACTGCACTGGAGGGAATTGTTGTCCCGGCGGTGAAGGCGACCGCGTGTCCGTCCTGCACCTGGGTCACGGCATCGGTATACGACACGAAACTCATCTTGACGTCGTTGTAGGTGAGCCCGTTCACCTGCAAGAGCTGCTTGGTGATCTCCTCGGCGGTGTTGCCGCGCGGTTGGGCGGCAATGGCCTTGCCCTTGAGATCCTTGATGGAGTTGACCGCGGCATCGGCGCGCACGACGACCTGGAAGTATTGCGGGTAGAGCGTCGCCAGGTTGCACACGTTGTCGTGCGGTTTATTGAACGGCGGCTTGCCGGCGACCGCATCGACGGTCGAAATCGAGTTGCCGAAGCCGATGTCGGTCTTGCCTTCCTCGATACCGCGCACGTTGGCGATACCGGCGCCCGGCAGAGCCTGCACCGATGTGTTGGCAAGGGCTTTTTCCCACATGTCCTTCAATTGGCCACCAAGCGGCACCCAGGCGCCGCCCTGCGGCCCCGTCATCAATTTGAGTTCAGCTGCCGCCGTGATGCCTGCCGGCGCGGTGGTAAGACCCAAGACCAGGCCCAAAACCCTCACGTGTCTATTCATAGCGTTTCTCCTTTCATGCGTGCCGCTTGCGAGCGGGCGCATTCAAGCTAGGAACTTGCTTTGCAAAGCGCGCTGGCGCCAACACGGCAGATCGTTCCCCTTGATCGTGGCAAGGCATGTTCTTGGCGAAAACCGCTACCGCGGACTGCCAGGGGATCAATCTGACGGGCCTGTATCAGATACTGTAGCGATAAGTCAACTTGACATTGCCTTGTCCCTGATCCGCCGATAAGGGGCGTTTGCTTCGTTGTCACGTCGGACTCGCATCCTCACGTACTGCCGATGTACGCTCCGGTGCGAGCCCTCGCTCCGCCTCGCACCCACCGCCTTCTCGACGGCCAGGGTAATCAAATGGATACTACCTTACACACGTATTACGGGTATTGTAGGAGTCGATTAGTTAACGCCCCGATATCTTTTCGCCTCACCTTTTACTGCTGATTGCTCGCGGTTTGTGCCTTGTCATTCCTGGTGAACTGTCATATGTGTCCGCCATGAGTTTCGGTCTTTTCTATTTGCCGTCATCATTACCCGCGACGCGAAACGAAGGGGCAGAGCGATTTCGCACTATCGTGGATCAGGTAGCGTTTGGCGAGCAACTCGGCTTCAATTCGGTCTGGCTGGCCGAGCATCACTTTCATCCATTCGCGGGTTTCTTTTCCGCGCCACCGGTAATCGGCGCCGCTATCGCGCAGAGAACGACGAGGATGCGCATCGGAACCGCGGTACTGCTCTTGCCGTATCACAACCCACTGCGCGTCGCGGAAGACTACGCGACCCTCGATTGCTTGAGTAATGGCAGAGTCGAATTCGGCATCGGCCACGGCTTCGTCAAATGGGAAGCGCTCACGTTTGGCATTGCGCTCGATGATTTGCGCGAGCGGTTCAAAGAAAATCTCGAAGTGGTTCTCAAGGCTTGGAGTGAGCCCAGATTAAATCACAAGGGGCGCTTTCATGAATACAACGGCGTGCAAGTTTATCCGCGCCCGGTGCAGGAGCCCTATCCGGCGGTGTGGATGGCGGCGACGACGTCCGTGGAATCCTTCGAGCTGTCGGGACGTTATGGCTTTCACATGATGCTCATTCCGTTCCTGAACGAAGTCGAGGAGCTTCGTCTCAAGATGCAGGCTTACTTCGATGCGCGGCGGGCGGCGGGATATGATGCGTCAACGGCCCGCGTGCTGGGGGTGTATCACGCCTGCGTCGGTGAAAGTTCGGCCGAGGCGCGCGCGGCCGCAGAAGTTGGGCTCGCCGAATACCAGTCAGCGGCAAGCCAAGCCCATAGCTTGACGCCGGGGATGGCCGATCCCGAGTCGTACCGCAGTCATGAAAAACACCGCGCGCAGATGAAGCGGCTCACGTTCGAGGAACTGGTCGACCAAAACCGAGTGCTTGTCGGCAGCGCGGAGGAAGTGCGGGAAAAGGTGGAATACGTTCGTGAGCGGCTCTACCTGACGGACGTGGCTGGAAACTTTGCACTGGGCGGTTTGACGGACAGCCAAACGCGCGCGTCGATGCGCCGTTTCATGGAACGAGTGGTTCCGAATATTCGTTGATAGAAACTTCGCCTTGGTGACTCGCGCAAAGGCGCTAAGCACGCCAAGTTCGGAGGACGGAGAATTAAATTTTACTTTGCGCCTTGGCGTCTTGGCGCGATAAGTTTTCTTGAATTGGTTTTTGTCGCTCGATAATTTAAAATCCAAAGAGTTTCAACATTGAAGGAGAAATTATCAAACCTATAACCGAATCAATACCCGCGGAGGTGAAGCATGGGCAAACTGAGACATATCGCGTTTATTTCAGCGGAACCCAAAAAACTAAGCGATTTTTACCAAAAGTATTTTGGCTTCGAGGAATGCAAAGTGTTTCCCAGCGGCTCGCGCATGGTAATCGATCCGCTTTTCAATCTGGCTTTTTTACAGCGCGCGGCGGTGGAGGCGGCTGAGGCGGGAACGCACCGAGCCGATGGCAGCGAGAAAGAGTTGACGATCGGCATACATCACTACGGCTTCATGGTTGATAATTTGGAAAAGGCGGTGGCGAAGCTGCCGGCAAATTTGGCCCGCGGCACGACACCGCAAGTTTCTGCCGGCGTTGGCGGCCCCGAAGGCGCGCGGCCCGCCGAGGTCCGTTTCATCGACCCATGGGGCAACAATGTCGATCTTTCGTCTCGCGGTTTTCTTGGCAGAGAAGAAAAGAAACTTCCCGCCGTTCGTTTGCTCGCCGTGCAGGTCGCAGATCTGGATGAAGCCTGCTCGTTCTACAAAAGCCAGTTCGAATTAGAAGCCGTCGGCCGCGCAAGCGATGACAGCATTCGCCTGAGCGACGGAACCGTGACATTGCTTCTAACAAAGACTCAAACCCGCCCGAAAAACGGCGTGCAATACTTCGGCATCCAGGTGAATGATCTCGCTTCGGTCAAAAAACGATTGCAAGATGGCAGCGTGGCAATTTCCGAGGGTGCTGGAGGTCAGATTCAGTTTAACGATCCGGAAGGTAACCGAGTCGTCGTTTCAGAGAGCGGCTGGGCGAATTAATTCAGACAATCTGACGTGGAGTCAGGCGGGTGTCGCCAGCTTGAGCCCGATGATTCCCGCGATGATGAGCGCAACGCTGATCAGCCGGGCCGTGTTTGCCGGTTCGCCAAGAAGCACGATCCCAAGGATAACCGTGCCGACCGCGCCAACTCCGACCCATACGCTGTATGCCGTTCCAACCGGCAGCGATTTCATCGCGATGCCCAGCAGCCACAGACTGATGATCATGGCCAGAGCTGTCCAAGCCGTGGGCCACAACTTTGTGAAGCCTTCCGTATACTTGAGCCCGACGGCCCAACCTACTTCAAACAACCCCGCGATGACGAGAATGACCCAAGCCATATGCCTTCCTTTCACTGTTCGGGGCCGTCCCGGATTGGTATTGGAGCGGCGAGGTTGTCCCCACTGCCGATCGGCAAATGCAATTTCCAAAATGTGACCCCGCTTACTACTCGTCCTCATCAAATGCGTCGTAATAGTCTTGTCGGAGCTGATCGTGATACCCCCATCCAATATTGGCGGACGACGTCATGATCGCTTCCAGCCTTTTCTTGAACTCGTCTTGTTGCCCTTCGGGAAGGCTTAATACCTTTTCAATAGCCCGTCGATACATCAGGTTGAGAGCGTCATAGAAATTTTCATCTATATCTCCTAAATCCACTGTGTATTGATTGCCGCACTCGACAAAGAAGGTCATCAACTCAGCCTCGCCCAGCGGGTCTCCCACGGCCTTCGCGTAATCATTGATCGCTTTTTTTGCTTTGGAAATCTGAATCGGTTTGTTTTTGAAGATGTCCGGGTACATGCATTCATCGATTGTTTCCTTGAAAGGAGCAAGCGGATCGTCCACAACCGAGAACCGGGCATGGAGAAAAGCCTGATTCTCCTTGGAGAAGCGATAGAGATCTGCAACTAAGCCGACCAACTGCTGCTCATCTAGGTTCGCGACAGCCGCCTTTACATTCGACCACGTAGGGTTACCCATCTTCGACTTCGTCGACTTCACCACCGGAATCATTCCTTTCCGATTTGTCAGCGAACGTGAACGTTTTAACCCCGATGCTGTGAGTAATCAAATTGGGAGAGGTCGTCAAAGTCAGGAAGGGAAGATAAAACAAGAGGGAGATGACAATGCCTAAGAAACGGCTGATCTCAGCCATGTGTGGCTTGGCTGCGTAGTGCAGGGAAAATGTCTTCCGGTTTCTTGCCCGTCACTTTGAGGTAGAGCGCATCCGGACACAGATCAATCTGATCGCCCCAGACCAGTTCGCCTGATGAACCGATACGAACCCGATCGAAGGCAAGCGGGTCGAGCCAGAGGACGAACACACCTTTGCCGACGTTTTCGGAGAGGTCTACGGTTCCCGATACCCCGGCAAAGCTTTGACTTTAAAAATCCTTCTCATGGCTCAATTCCTCCACACCTCCAGATAGCATCAGGAATGAAGGTACCCGCAAAGGAGTCCATATTATGCCGGCTAACGGGCTGCCGATAACCCGCGCCGAGCGAGCGCAGCGAGCGAGGGTACCGCGCAATGACGCCGAGTTCATCGGCGTGTTAGGCCGAGTGCGCATCACAGGATGCCGATCGTGAGCCGGGCGAAGTAATCCTCAAAATCGGTGTCGTTCATGTCGAACACCTGTCGGGAAGCCTGGTCTACAATTACTTTGAGCACCAACTCTCGGAGGAGCGCATCAATCTCACTCGCGACATCGGGCAGCCATTTCTGTTTTTGCTCGGACATCACGCTACCATGAACAACCTTCGACCGAATGTCGTACGCCCGCCTGAGACTCCCGTATACCGCGAGACGTTCGGCGGGATCTCTACGTAGAAAAAAAGCGACGCGCTCTGAGAGGCGATGAGTCAACTCCGTCGGCTCGGTTGAGAACATGATTTCTAAACAAGTCATATACAACGACACTTTAACGCCGAGATCATCGGCGCTACGTGCGGCCGAAAGAAAGTACAGGAACCGAGTTAGGCGATGGACACCCTTGGCACTAACAGCAGCCGGCCGAGTCTTCATTGTGAGCCCAAGTGCACTACCACTACCAACCTGAAGCCCGAACATCACGGGAAGAAAGAAGTCAGAGAAGTACTGACGAGCCTGACGAATCTCCGTGAGGCGAAACTCCACTTCATCTTTCCCGCCTCGCGCATTGGAAAACAAAGCCGCGATGAAGTTGCTTGTGTGCGTGAGACCTTGCCCAGGGACATCGTGTTCCAAGAATCCCATTTCACAGTTGACTGCGTTGTCTTTTGCGACCCACAAAGCCAGAAAAATCCGCGTAAGCATTTCAGCCACATCGTCAGAGTCTTAACGGCTTGAAGTGGGTCGGCTTCATTCGGGACATCTTTCCAATAGACGGCCGCAGGTCCTGTCAGGAGGCTGACGCATTCGTTGCCCCCGATTGCAAACCTGAATGGCCGCGAAAGGATTCGCTCTAGTTGTGTGGAACACTCGTTTGTCAAGTAGAGCCCGTCGGCGATCTGGACACCTCTCCCTGTCGGTTCTGAGAGTCTGAGGTTGTAAACGGCGGCAAGGAGGATCATAGTTCGTTCGTCTAATGCGGCCTAACCAATATTAGGCGGCAATCGGGCTCGCAGAGAGAAGTTGGAGGACGTCCACGACGTTAGTCCCTTTAGATGACCGGCCATTGCTCCCAGATCCTTTTAATTGCAATTTGCCTTCCGTCACAAGCTTCGATCGCTTTGGAATCGATTCTCTCCTTCGGATGAATCTCTATTCCTTTCAATTCCAGCTTGACCGCGTCAACATCCCCTTTTCTAAATTGTTCTGTGATTTTGTTGACCCCGGGACGAGGATCGAAGAGCCCCGTCAATTCCTGCAGGTAGCTATGGAGATTCAGCTGGTCGTACGAACGCACCAATTCTTCATCCCCAGGCTTCGCATGGTCAATTATGACTGGTCGGTACGTCTCTATCAGGCGCCTCGTCTCTATGGTCGCGATAAACCGCTCTGCCCAGTTCTCCTCTCGGCAGTCACCAACGGGCTCGATAAAGGTATTCCTGCCAACAAATAGCCCACGCAGAATCGGAAAGATCTTGCTTCGGAGGAAAGTAGCTGGATCATGTGCCTGCGCGTGTAGCTGATTCAACTGGGTTCTGACCAACTCCACTCGACTGTCGTGGTAACCCTCCTGGAGGATATCTTGAGCTCTGCCTATACTTTGAGGCGCTGGGGCATTTATGTGTTTTGCATTTAATACACGAAGAAGTTTTTTCCATTCTCGTTGGTGATTTTCAGGATTCGTCCAATCTACTGCAATTAAGCCGCGGAGACGTTCGGGAAGAATGGCAGGCCGCAATATAAGCGGTATGAGTTTTGATTCCATTCCAGATGGGTCAGATCGCCGGAGCATGAGGCTCTCAAACTGGACCATTCGATTACCTTCAAAATAATCCGGACTAATCACGCAGATTGCTCTCGTAGAGGACGAAGCGGCCCGTTCCATTTCAAGAATTAAATCTCGCCCTGGCACGAAATCATCTACATCCAAAAGTACATTCAGACCCGCTTTCTCTAATGCTGGGACGAGTTGTTGTCGAACCCACCTTTGATCCGGTTCTACCCAACGATAACTCAAAAAGACATCGTACTGAGCAGTTGCATCATCAGCCATATTTGTTTCCTGATCAATTAACTGCAGAGATTAATGCGCGTCTTTCATTCTGGCCTGTGGCATACAGCCTCAACGTTGTATCCATCCGGGTCCAGGACGAATGCACCGTAATACGACGGGTGATAGTTAGGGCGTAAACCTGGTGGGCCGTTGTCGGTGGCGCCCGCTGCAATTGCGGCGCGGTAAAACGCGTCGACTGTGGCACGATCGGGACTGGAGAATGCCACGTGCACGGATGGACTCGGAATACCTTGCTTGATCCAAAAGTCAGGGATGAACTCCTTGCGAAAGCCGGCGCCGGAGGCACTTTCCATGAGTAGCGCATAACCAAGAGGTGCAAGAGTTATGGCATAGAAGTGCTTGCTCCGTTCATAATCCGAAACCCGGATGCTGATGTGATCAATCATGTGAGGACTCCTGACAGATCTATGACGCCGAACCAGGAATATCGGGTTTCTTATAGAACCTTGTAATTTCTGTATAGCACGGATCATAGAAATAAGTTCCATCAGATGGAACGATAACTTGAAAGGACACTCTGAAGCGTCGATCCGATAAAAGCTAAAAGTTGCTTTCGTATATTCAAATCATAGTGATTACCGGTCGAGGCCGGTTTTTAATCTACCCGGTGGAGTTCGCCGTCGTCGCCCACCGCGACTCAGTGACCGGAGTTGAAGCGCATGGAGGACGGGATCGAGCTTAGACTTCTCCTTTGCGTAGATCTCGTTGAGGCGCTCAGTGACATCGCGAGAGCTATGTGCGTTGACGAATTCGGCGATAGCGGTTGCGTATAACTTACTGCGCGATATGCGCAAGCGCTTGGCAACCTGCTCGGCTCGGGCGAAGAGCGGATCTGGGAGGGAAATTGTTGTCTTCATCGAAGCTGCATATAACTCAGGTCATACTCACGATGCAACGTGCGCCGGGAGGCAGGAGTCCTTCAGTACTTACTTCATCCCCCCCGCGTCGAGACTGTGTCGCAATGTCACTCTGAGGCGCAGCCGAAGAATCTCGTCTTCGTAACACCTTGAAAATGCGAGATGCTTCGCTTCTGCTCAGCATGACATTAGCGCGTTGCGGATTACCACACGGTCTCGACGCGCGAGGGAGGAAAGAGGTCGAGGCCACTTCCAAATCTGAAATCGTGGAATCGGGTGGTAACGATCAAGCCCGCTGAACGACTGAAATCAAACTGAACCACAGCCCGTGATGCGGCCAGCGCCTAATGACTCACCCTTCACCCGATTCCAGAATTGGCGTTATCGCAGACCCAAGTTCTTTCTGCACTTCACGCAAGATACTGAAGTCGGCGATGTCGCTGAGCGGCACGTCACGGGTTACTTTGACATCTCTCTTCGCCTGATCGATCAGCAGTTTGAGTCCGTCTTCCGGAATGGTGCCGTCGGCGCTGATCACCGTTGCGGTGGAGTCGTAAGACGCGTAGGCGTGTTCCGATTTCGTTTTGGCCCAGGCCATGAGAATTTTTACAGCTTCCTCGCGGTTATCCCGTATGAATCGGCTTGCCTTGATCAAGCCCCTGATCGTTCTCTTCGTTTGATCGCGGTTTTGCTGAATCGATTTTTGATTCACGCCGACGCCGGATAACGGGTAATTCACATATTCATACGCCCTGGCCAGGATGTTGTAGCCCATCTTTTTCCCTTCGAAATCCCACGGCGGGGAAGTGACGACTGCATCCGCGAGCTTCTGTTGGAGCGCCGCGAAACGGCCCGAGTCGGAGCCGAGCGGAACGAACTGGACTTCCTTGTCCGGGTCCACTCCGTTGCGCGCGAGGATCAGTCGAGCCAAGACATGCGTCGCGTCGCCAAATCCCGCGAGGCCGACTTTCTTTCCGGCGAGATCTTTAACCGATTTTATTTCCTGGCGCGCGAGCACGACGTGCGGCGAACTGGTCATCAAACCCGCCACAAGCCGCACCGGGAGGCCACGCACCGCCGCCCTGATCACGGTGCCGGTGAGCAGGGTGAAATCGATGTCGCCATTCGACAGCGCCGCGATGGACGGCGCAGCGCCCATCACCACAATGTCCGCGTCGAGACCCTCGTCTTTGAAGAATCCCTTGTTTTGCGCAACACCCGCGGAAAGAAAAATCATGTTGTAGCTGCCCGAGACGGAGATTCTGATCTTATCCGCCGCTCGTGTTGTGGTAGACGGAGCCACGAGGATCAAGAGAAATGCCAGAAGACCAACTATCATGGACAACCTCCGGAAAAGCGCATCAGAGCGCAAACATGATTCTGCGCAAAAACGCCAAGAATGCTTCGACTAAGGTCAGCATGAACGGAGAATTTCCAATGTATTTCAACCTTATCCACCGTTCGTCCTGAGGCTCTCGAAGGATGAACGGAGGGTTTTAAGCGGAATCAAACGTCAATCAAGAAAAAAATAATCCGCTATGAGGCCATTGCCAAGCGGGAGTTTCAACCCGATATCGAAAACCAACCAAAAGAAGAGATATGTCCCAAGCGCCATCGCCGCACTGATCGGCCATTTCTCTTTGGCGGCGAATTTCATGAACGCGATGGTTAAAAAGAAAGAGCCAAACTTAAAGCCCACCAACCAGATTCCTAAGAAGAAACCCACGATCCAAACACAAATCGTTATAACCCTTTGGCCGGCTGGCTCTGGAGCTGGCGCGGCGTGCCCCGAGGCCGGAGGATTCATCGCAACGGTCGGCGTTACGGCTTCGTCGCCGGCTCGATGGTGATCGCGAAAACCCGCGGTGTCTCGCGCCAATTGGTCTTTTGGTTGCGCGGCGGAACCGGTTCTGATTTCCCTAATCACGGCGCGTCCGGCTGCCACGAATTGTATCAAGGCGAGGGCCAGCACCGAAAAACCCAGCGACCAAGGGAACAATCGCGCCGGCGCAGGCCAGCTTTGCGGTTCCCAGAGGACCCAGAGAGGAAGAGCACGATCACTGCGCTAAACAGGAATTCGATCTTTTTGCGGGACACTGAATCCTCCGTGTGCGCTAATCGCGCGACCGATGGCTCTTTAATTGGCCGTAGAGGAGAACCGCGCACCCGGTCAGAAGAATAGCCACGACCACCGGTCTCAATAGAAAGCCCAGCGCATGGATTTCGTAAGAAATAAAAAAGTTTCTCTCGATAAGCGCGCCGAGAACCAACCCGAGAAGCAGCGGCGGGCGTGGCCACTCCGTATATTCCATTAATAACCCAATGCAGCCAAAGATCAGAACGAGCCCCATGTCGAAAGTCGACTTTGCTTCAGCGTAGGCGCCCAAAAAAATCAGCAGAATCAGTCCCGGTACCAGAAGGGATCCTCGGATGTAAGTAATTTTTGCGAGCTGCTCAAGAAAAAGGAAACAAACGGCTACCGTTATAATATTGGAAATCACGATGAACCAGACGAACGCAAAGATAAGGTCCAGGTGTTTGCTGAGCATAGACGGCCCTGGAACTATGCCCTTGATCAAAAAAGCTCCCAACAGTAAAGCCATCACGACGTTACCCGGAATGCCAAAGGCGACGGTGGGAACCAACGATCCGCCCAAACCCGAATTGTTTGCCGCTCCCGGTCCGAGAACGCCGCGAACGTCGCCGGCGCCAAATCGACGCTTGTCGGAAGAACTCTGTACGGCATGGGCGTATGCCATCCACTGAGAGACAGCGGCGCCCAGGCCTGGAATGATGCCGATAAAAGTGCCGATCAGACTGCACCGGAGCGTAATACCCCAGTGGACAAAAGTGTCTTTGACGCCTTGCCATACCCCGCCCAATTTGCCGACGCGCTTATCGGCGATGCTGGTGCCTCTGACCCAAAGATCGACGATTTCGGGGATGGCAAATAGGCCGACCGTTACCGGCACAAGACCGATGCCGTCCCAGAGTTGCGCCATGCCGAAAGTGTAACGAGGGATGCCCGATTGGGGATCGAGGCCGATCATCGAGAGTACCAGACCAACTCCGGCCGCGACGATCCCTTTCAGCATGCTTTCGCCGCTAAGCGAGGCGACGAAAGTTATACCAAGCAAGCTGAGAGCGAAAAATTCCGGCGACTTGAAGGTGAGCACCAGCGGCGCGACGATTGGGATGATCGCCGCTAATACAAATGCGCCGATAATCGCTCCAACCAGGGAACTCATAAGCGCCGCACCCAGCGCCCGTCCGGCCTCGCCTTGTTTGGCCATCGGATGGCCATCCAAGATTAGCGCTGCCGATATCGATTCACCGGGAACGCCGAAGAGTATCGAAGTAATGTCGCCGGTGGTAGAGGTCACCGCCAGGGTGCCCAACAGGAAAGCAAAGGCGTCCCGCGGAGCCATGTCGAAGACGAACGGGAGCATGAGGGCGAGGCTAGCGGCGCCACCGATACCGGGCAATATGCCAACGATAAAGCCGATCAGGATGCCGAGCAGAAGCAAGGAAAAGGTGGAGAGAGTGAAAACTTGCAGAAACCCGGAAAAGAAAGCGTCAAGCATCCCGCCTCACTTTCCTCGTTCTTACGGCTGGGTTAAGGACCGACCCTTTGCTTTAAGGCTTCCTTCAGCTCGCTGACCAGAGCGGGCTTGGTCGCGAGCAACTCCTTGGCGATCTGTGCAACATCCTCGCCATTGCGCGGCACAAGCGGGCGAAACTTTTCAAAGTCGGCGACGAACGCCGGGTCGGCGAGGGTTTTATCGAACGCCGCGCGCAGCGCCGCCAGCCGATCCACTGGCACGCCGGGCGCCACGGCATAAGGAAAGGAAAATTTTCCGGGGCCATACACGAGTTTTAGCAGCGTCCGCGCGGAATTATTCGGAGCGATCGCTTCCGCCGCTTCGGCGTTTTCGAGCCAGGGGTGCTTGGGCAACTCGCTGCCGAAGATGGCCAGCACGTTGACGATTTTTGCCGGCTCGAAAAACATTTTGAGGTCGGAAGTAAACGACTCCCAGCTGATGCACATGCCGTCGATCTCGCGGTTCAAAACCGCATTGGCGACCGGTCGCGCGCCGGCGTAGCCGTAAATGATTTTGAATTTCACGCCGAGCGCCGCGCGGATAACGGCGGCCGCGTCGGTGATCCCGGATCCTGGCGCTTCTCCCCCCATGTTTACCACCTTGGCATTGGCGCCCGTGAGCTGCTTGACGTGAGTCACGCCGGTTTCCCTATGAACGGCGCAGGCGCTTTGACTCGACGCCACGCTGCCGAGCCAATTATAAGCTCGGCTGTCGAACTCAATACCTGGTTGGCCCAAGAGCTGCTGCAAGACCATCTGCGAATTGAAGGTCGCGATATAAGTGCCGTCTTTGCGCAGACCTTTGTAAACCAGATTGGCGGTCACAAGGCTGCCGGCTCCCGGACGATTCTCGACGATGAGAGTTGGATTGCCCGGGACATGCCGGCCGAAGTGCCGCGCCAAGATGCGCGCGCTTATGTCATAGCCGCCACCGGGAGCAAAGCCGACCACGATGGTGACGGACTTGCCGCGGTAAAAATTAGCCACCGCTTTCTCATCGAAGTTGTGGGATTGCGCGGCGTTGGTGTTACGCGGCCCCAATGACAAAAAGCAAAGCATCAGAGTCGCGATCACCAGGCGGTCGCGCAACCCCAGCTTTTGTTGAATATTGAGCATGGTTAACCTCATTTCAATCAGTCCCTTGCCTGGCGTGCTTATAACGGACGCTATCGAAGGCTGTCAACTCTCAAAGGCTTGATTCAGCTTGCGCACACTTGACGCTTTCTACTCCGCCGTTGTAGTTGTGGCAAAGACGAAGATAACGCACCGCGGAGGCGCGGAGGGCGCAGGTAAAGACATTACTCGACTAAGAAATCGTTTCGAACACCGCGAACTTTGCGCCGCTGCGAGAATGCTCTTTTTTTGCATCATTTGCGTTCTTTGCGGTTAATCTTGTTCCAAGGAGGCTGATCATGCGCGTACTCAAAATTAACGAGTTATCGGAAACACCGATGGACACCGCCACGCCGATTGCCGGCTGGAAGGGCGGGCCGGTAAGCCGGACGCGGCAAGCGGTCATCGGCGAAGGGCAATCGGACAACTTTCGTTGTAACGTCGTGAACTTCCGCGTCGGCGCGACCACTGGATGGCATGTCCACGACTGCGATCAGATTTTGGTTGTCACCGCCGGCAAGGGTATGGTCGCCACTGAGGCCGATGAGCGCGAGATCACCGTCGGCGATATCGTGCACATCAAGGCCGGCGAGCGCCACTGGCATGGCGCCAAGGCCGATTCGTCGATGTCGCATATCACGGTGACGGTTCCCGGCAGTCAATTGAAGCGTTAAAAGTCCGCGGGCGTGGACTCGCCTGTCTCGAGGATTCATTTTGCGCCGCGCTGCCGGGCTTGCCGGCGAAATAGAGCCGTGGAGGATTTTTGTGGCGGAAACCATCTAAATCGCAGCGGAGGCGATCATGGTACGCATCGTTTTACGTTCGTGGTTGGCCCTAGTCATTGCATCGGCCGTGAATCTACTCGCCCAATCCTCCTTCGGACAAGATTTATTTTACAAGGGAAAAACCATTAGGCTGATCGCAGGTGCCCCGCCTGGAGGTGGTTTCGACGCCTATTCGCGGGCCATTACCCGGCACATCGGAAAATATATCCCCGGTAATCCAACTCTGGTTGTCGACAACATGCCTGGCGCCGCCGGTCTGGTCGCCGCCAACTATGTGTATAAGGCTTCGCGGCCTGACGGCCTATCGATCGGCACTTTTGTCGGCGGCCTGTTTTTGCAGGAGCTGCTGGGTCTGCCGGGAATCGAGTTCAAGGCGACGAATTTTGAATTTCTCGGTGTTCCCGCGCAGGACAATTTCATGATCGGCATTGCGAAGAGCACCGCTATCACCAGCGTGGAGCAGTGGAAAGCCTCGGGAACCGTATTGAAGATAGGTGGCGTCGCCCCTGGCGGCGGCACTGACGATATTCCCAAACTCCTCAAAGTAACCTTGGGCCTTCCCCTCCAGCTCGTGACCGGTTACAAAGGCACGGGACCCGTGCGGCTTGCATTCAATGCCGGCGAAGTTCACGGCATCTGCAATTCCATCGAGTCTTTCAAGGCCAATTGGCGCAATGAAATGGACAACGGCGAAATCGTCATGGTGGTTCAGGCCGCCATCCGGCCGCATCCCGAGTTTCCTAATCTGCCGTGGGCCGTCGATCTCGCAAAGACCGATGACGCGAAAAAAATGATTCAGACGTTGGGTCGGGTCAACGGAGTTACAAACCGCCCCTACGTAATGCCGCCGGGGACGCCGAAGGAACGAGTCAAAATACTGCGGAAAGCTTTTTCGGAGACCCTGAAAGACCCGGAGTTTCTGGCCGACGCTAAGCGAGCGAGGTTGGATATTGATCCGCTGGATGGCGAGACGATCGACAAAGAGATCAAAACGCTCTTCAAGCTGGAGCCAGGCTTGGTCAAGCAATTGAAGGAGATCTTGAAATAGCGCCGGCGGGTTTCGTCCCTGGCTTCTTACATACGTCCCATAAGGAGTGCATATGAAATTTTCATTTTTCATGATGCCGTTGCATCACCCGTCGGAAAATCCCGCGCTGGCGTTTGACCGGGATATTTCGCTGATTCATTACGCGGAGGAGTTGGACTTCGACGAGTTTTTTATCGGCGAGCATCACTCGGGCGGTTGGGAGACCATGCCCGCGCCGGAAATGGCGCTTGCCAAAGCCGCCGCACACGCCCATCGCATTCGTCTCGGCACGTCCGTGATCAGCGTCCCTTTTCATCATCCGTTTCACGTCGCCGAACGGATGGCTTTTCTCGATCACCTGACCCGCGGCCGCGCCATCCTCGGCGTCGGTCCCTGCGCGCTGGTTACCGACAAAAAACTCTTCGGCCTGCCCAATGAAAAACTGTATCCGATGCTGGCGGAATCGGCGGATATCATCGTCCGGTTGCTCGAGTCGCCCGACCCCATCGACCATGAAGGCCGCTTCTGGTCGTTCAAGCAAATGCGCTTGCAGCTCCGTTCGTACCAGCAGCCGCGCATGCCGCTCGCGATCGCGTCGTCGGGAAATGCGATCAGCCTTGAGCTTGCCGGCAAATACGGCATGCTGCTGCTTTCTCCCGCCGGAAAAAATGTCAGAAACAATCAGACCAAAGCCGAGCAATGGAACAAGGTCGAAGCGATCGCGGCGAAACATGGCACAGCGACTTCGCGCGACAACTGGCGCATCGCGACCTGTGTCTATCTCGCCGACAGCAGAGAGGAAGCCTGGCGCGACGTCGAGGCGAGCATCAAGCGCGACATGGAATATTTCGTCTCCATCGGACTGAAGGGACCCTACGAGTCTTATCCCGGCCAGCCGGCCAATGAGATCACCGCGCGCTCCGGCGCCGACCGGCGCGACTGGATCATCGGCACCCCCGACGACGCGATCGCGCAAATCGAGCGCATGCAGGCCGAAACCGGCGGCTTTGGCGGTCTGATGCTAACCACACATGAGTGGACGAGCAGCGAAAAGGTCCGCCGCTCCATGGAGATGTTCGCGCGCTACGTCATACCTCACTTTCGCGGCCACACGCGCGGCTACCACGACGAGTGGCGGCGCATCCAACAGGCCGCGGCCGACGGCGGTGTGAAGCTCGACGGAGTGGAGCAGCCCAGCAATCTCGCGCTGAAATAAAAAGGATGAAGGATAAGGGATGAAGGATGAAATTAAATGAGAGGATTCCCAGCCACTTCATCCTTCCGCCTTTATCCTTCATCCTTTTTTCGCCGCGCGATGGCGGCTTCGCCCCGGGGACTCACGACCTGGCGCACGGCGACGTTCAGCAGCGCTGGTTTCCCGGCGGCAAAGGCCCGGCCCAAGGCGGGCGCCAATTCTTCAGCGCGTGTGACAAATTCGCCATGTCCACCCAGACCTTGCACGACCTGATCGTAGCGGGTTTGCAGCAGATCGGTGGCCACGGAGCGGCCGTATAGACCGAGCTGGATTTGCCGGTCGATGCCCCACGCGGAATCATTTCCCAATATCGCCACGATATTTAACTTATGGCGCACCGCCGTGTCGAATTCCATGGCGTTAAAACCGAAAGCGCCGTCACCGCTGAGCATGATCACCCTTGAATCAGGGTATGCCACCTTGGCGGCGAGGGCGCTGGGAAGCGCGGAGCCCAGCATTCCTAGACTGGAAACATACAGCCAGCGTTTTGGTTTTATCGCGGGGAGAAAAGAGCGACCGAAATGGCAGAAATCGCCGCCGTCGAACACGAGGCAATCTTCCGGCTGCAAGATCGATTTGACCGTCTTGTGAACGAACAGCGCGTGCATCGGCGTCTCGGCGCGAGCCAGACCTTCCGCCCATTCCGCCTGGGCGCGCCGCGCGTCGCGCAGTTCGTCGATCCAGGGGAGTTCGTTCCACGCGTGCTTCTCGGCTTCCTTGGTCAATTGGTCCAGCACGCTGGTGACGTCTCCGACCATTCCCAACGCGACTCCGCGGTTGCGCCCGATTTCCATCGGCGAGGGATCGATTTGAATGATTTTAGCGCTCGCCGCAACATGGGGAGGGCGGCAATAGCCGATGGTAAAGTCCTGCTTGCGCCCCAACAGCATAACCAGATCGGCGTCGCGAACCTTGGCGGCGGCGCGATTGAGACCTCTCTCGAAAAAGCCGAAGGCGTAGGGATGATCGTCGGCGATCAAACCGCGTGACTGCTCTTCCGTAAGTACCGGCAGACGCGTCGTTTCGATGAACCGTTGCAGGGCCTCGCCGGATAGGGTGTAACCCGCGGCGCTGCCGGCTATGAGCAATGGTTTGTGCGCCTGGCGCAACAACGCAATTGCCTGGTTCACCAGCGCCGGGTCGGCGAGGATGGACGCTTTACCGTGGTAATCAACCTCCGCGCCAAAAGCTACCTCGTTCTCATCCACGCTATGTTCCTGAAGATCGATGGGGATGGTCAGATGCACCGGACCGCGCCGGCCGCTGAACGCCAGCCGCATCGCGCGCGCGATGAACTCGGGGATGCGGCGAATATCATGAACCATGAACGAGCCCTTGCACATCGGACCGGCCATGCCCACCTGGTCGATTTCTTGCTGGGCGCCCCGGCCCAGATCATGTCCATCGGCGCATCCGGCGATGGAGACAATCGGCGCTTCGCTGTGCATGGCATTCGTGAGACCGGGAATGGCGTTGGCGAAGCCGGGAGTCGTATACATGCAAACACCCGGCGTCTCGGTGATCCGGCTCCAGGCATCCGCCATGTGCACCGCGGCCTGCTCATGGCGGGTGTCGATGATGCGGAAGTCCTGGTCCGCCATCACGTCAAGGGTCGGCAAAATATGATCACCGGCCAAGCAGAAAATATTGCGCACGCCTTCGAGCTTGAGCGCTTTGCAGATAAGGTGACCTCCCGTGATTCGCGCCATGACCGCCTCCTTGCTCGTGATGGCCAAGCCTGCCATATAATTTTGAGACTAACAAATGAGAAAGGATGAATGCGAAACGATGAAGGATGAAAATATTGGAAGATCGCTTGGGAGACCGCTGTCTCTCTTTTCATCTTTCCGTTTTCATCCTTTATCCTTTATCCTTCCGCCTTCTCTCTTTCCCCTCGTTCCTCTCGCCGTCCCCTATTGGAATGGCGCAACTTATCGAAGCATTGTCCAATCCTTTGTAGCGGGCAACGTCATCGCCGGACCTGAGCTCGGCAAACTCAAGTCATCGGTGATTGAAATGCTGGGCGTGGCGGATGTGTTTCTCTGCGGCTCCGGCAGTTTGGCTCTCGACCTTGCTTTGGGCGCATGCGGCGTTGGACGGCACGACGAAGTGGTTATTCCCACTTTTTGTTGCACCGCTGTGGTTGCGCCGATACTCGCCGCCGGCGCAGTCCCGGTACTCGCCGATGTGGGGGCGGAACTCAACATTACCGCGGCAACCGTTGAACCAGCCCTTAGCAAAAAAACCAGAGCGATCATCGTGCCGCATCTGTTTGGCAACCCCGCTGACATCGGCTCGATTACAGATCTCGTGAAGGGTAGGAATATTCACGTCATCGACGACGCCGCGCAGGCGCTGGGGGCGGCTATCGACGGACGGCCCGTTGGCAGTTTCGGCGATGTGGGAATCATTAGTTTTGGCAAAGAGAAAATTTGCTCCGGTCTAGGCGGAGGTGCCGTCGTTGTCACGAATCATGATCTTGCCGCGCGCATTGCCGACGCCGGTTTGTCGGCGCCATCGGGCGCAACGGCGGTCAGAATGTTTTTGTCGACTCTGATTTGGCACCGCTGGCGGCGCTTGTCGCGACCGTTCCAGCGCGCGATTTCTCGCTCGCCGCAGGATGGTCCCGATATACCGCCGAGTCCATATCGAAAAGAGACGATGGCCAACCTCAACGCCACCGTGGCATTTTCACTCATGCAAACTTTGCACGAGAACATTACGGCTCGCCGCGCTCGTGTTCGGGCCTATAATGAATTACTCGGCGGCGATGAACGCTTGCAACTCATACCGCAGCGAAATCAATCGGCGTGTCTGACGCAGGTCATTCGCCTCATGTCGGCGCGGCGCGGCGATGACCTTGCTACCCGAGTGATCGAGGCCCTTGGCAACGAGGGGTATGAAGTCCAGGGAAGCTATGTACCGATCCACCTTTTGCCCGGCTATGAACAATGCGTATGGGACCGGCTTTCTAACGCCGAAAGGATTTGGGCCGACCTGATCGAACTTCCTTGCGAGCCCACGGTCGGCTTTGATCACGTCAAGCGCATCGCCGAGATTATTAAAGATGTGCTTGGAGACTTGACATCCACATAGCAGTGAAAAATCGAAGGGCGATCCATCGGCTGGTTGGTTCAAAGTTCAAGATGGCGCTTCGGCGCGGTTCAAGGTTTCGCGTTCAAGGTTCAAGGTTGGGACGTGGGGACGTTGAACCTTTGAACAGAACGCGTGCAGTTGACACCATGCGTTATGTTTCGCTACTCTCCACGTCGATGATCCTATGGTGGATTAGTTGAGGGCGTATTCATCAACAAACTCCGCCTGGAACGGTTTAGCGCCGGGCGGCATTGATAGGAGAGCATTATGCAAACCAAAAGGCTCTTGCAGATTGGCATGTTTGCGCTTGGCTTGATAGCTTTCATCGCCGCTTCGCCTGTCACGATTAGCGGCCAACAAAGCAGCGGCGCCCAAGTCCGCATCGACGCCGATGACATCGGCGGCGTGGTCACCAGCACGAAGGGGCCCGAAGCCGGCGTCTGGGTAATCGCGGAAGCCACCGACCTTCCCACCAGGTTCGCCAAAATGGTGGTCACCGACGATCAAGGCCGCTACGTGCTGCCTGATCTGCCCAAAGCCAACTACAGCATTTGGGTGCGCGGATATGGCCTCGTTGATTCTCCCAAGATTAAAGCGACCCCAGGCAAGATCGTGAACCTCAAGGCGGTGGTGGCGCCCAACGAGGCCGCGGCGGCGGAATACTATCCGGCGATTTATTGGTATTCCATGCTCAAGATTCCGGACGCGAGCGAGTTCGGCGGCAAGGGCGCGATTCCGGACAAGATAACCCAGAGCGCATGGCTCAACGCAATGAAGAACAACGGTTGCGTCGGCTGCCATCAGATGGGCACGCTCTCGACGCGCACGTTCCCGCGCGAAGTACCGCACCCCCTCGGTAAGTTCGCCAATTCCGAGGAAGCGTGGTTGCGCCGCATCCAGTCTGGGCAATCCGGCGAGCAAATGTTCAACCAGCTCGTCAAAGAGCTCGGCGCCGCCCCCATCAAGCTACTTCGCGGACTGGACGGACCGCATCGCCAAGGGCGAGCTGCCCCATACGAAGCCGGCACGGCCGCAAGGTGTCGAGCGCAATATCGTCGTTACCACCTGGGACTGGCTCAACGACAAGCACTACACTCACGACCTGATCGCCTCGGATCGGCGCTACCCGAACGTCAACGCCAATGGCCCGCTTTACGGTTCGACTGAGTACAGCGTCGATCTCATCCCGGTGCTCGATCCGAAAAACCACACCGCCACGAACCTAAAGGCACCGGTGCGAGATGCAAACATCCCGGAAGCGCTCGGGCCGGGCCATGCGGCGAGCGACAAGATCATGCAAGCGTCACCGTACTGGGGCGCGGAGAAGATCTGGGATACCAAAGCCAATAACCACAACGGTATGTTTGACAAGAAAGGACGGGTCTGGTTCGCCGCGAGGTTTCGCGGAGCCGACAACCCGGCCTTCTGCAAGAAAGGCTCTGACCACCCCTCGGCCAAGGTCTTTCCATTAGAGCGGACAAACCGCTCTCTCACGATGCTCGATCCCAAGACACAGCAGTACACGTTCGTTGACACCTGCTTTCAAACGCATCATTTGCAGTTCGGCTACGATGCCAACGATACGTTGTGGACGAGCGCGGGCGGGGCGACCGCTCCGGTGGTCGGCTGGATCAACACTAAAATGTTAGACGAGACGGGGGATGTGGCGAAATCGCAGGGCTGGACGCCCCTAATTCTCGACACCAACGGCAACGGCAAACGCGACGAGTACGTCGAGCCGGATCAACCGCTCGACCCGGCCAAGGACAAGCGAATCGTCGCGGGCTTCTATGCCGTGATGCCGAACCCGGTGGACGGCTCGATCTGGGGCTCGGTGCGACGGTATCCAGGGTCTATCGTGCGGATCGTTCCGGGAGCCAATCCGTCGGAGACGGCGCTCGCCGAGATCTACAACGTGCCGAAGCCTGGTTTTGGCATCCGTGGCGCCGACATCGACAAGAAGGGCATTGTATGGGTATCGCTCGGCAGTGGTCACCTGGGCAGTTTCGATAGGCGTAAGTGCAAGGGGCCGCTAAACGGGCCAAAGGCGACCGGCGATCACTGCCCCGAAGGTTGGTCGTTTCATCAATATCCCGGTCCCGGCTTTAAGGGCATCGGCGAAAACAGCGCGGAGTCGAGCTACTATTCCTGGGTCGACCAGCACAACACGTTTGGGCTCGGCGAGGATGTGCCGATGTCCACCGCCAACTTGCACGGTGGCCTGGTCGCGTTCAAAGAAGGCAAGATGATCCTGTTGACCGTGCCCTATCCGCTCGGATTCTACGCCAAAGGTTTCGATGGACGGATCGACGATCCGAAAGCCGGCTGGAAAGGCCGCGGATTATGGAGTTCGAGCGGCGACCGCGCGTCGTGGTTGATGGAGCGGGGCAAGGGCTCTAAGCCGCTCGTCGTGCAATTTCAGCTACGCCCCGATCCTCTGGCGAAATAACAAATCTGGAATAATGGAATGGTGGAGTAATGGAGTGATGGTAATCCCAACACTCCAATACTCCATCACTTCAACGCCCTCACTCCACGAAACAACCGCGCTTCTGCAAACATACCAAAGCTGCGCTTTTAGCATTAGGAAAGGTCGCTGATATGTCGAAGATAACGCTCAACAACGTTACAGTCTCGGACGCCTACATGACGTTGCTTGCCGACCGGGGCGTGGACTACTGGTTTGCCAACGCGGGCACCGATTTCGCCCCTGTCGTCGAGACTTTGGCGAAAGCCGCGGTACTGGAAACGAAAGTTCCGACGGCGATAACCTGCCCGCATGAAAATACGGCCATGCATATGGCCATCGGCTATTTTCTTGTGACGGGAAAGCCGCAGGCGGTCATGGTGCACGTCAACGTCGGTACCGCCAACGGGATGAACGGCCTTCTCAACGCGGCGCGGGGCCATGTGCCGGTGCTGTTCACGGCGGGGCGCACGCCGACCAACGAAGATGGTCTAGCGGGTCATCGAAGCCTCGACATTCACTGGACGCAGGAGATGTTCGATCAGGCGGGAATGCTGCGCGAGTCGGTCAAGTGGGACTACGAGCTGCGCAACGGCCAGCAACTCGAAACCGTCGTCGACCGGGCGCTTAGCATCGCCATGAGCGAGCCAATGGGGCCGGTCTATCTAGCGCTGCCGCGCGAAGTGCTGGCGCATCCGATGAACGAATTCACTTACTCTACCCCATCCCGTCAGCATCCCGCTGCTCCGGCGTTTCCCAACGGCGACGCCGTCGAGGAAGTCGCGGCGTTGCTGGCGGCTGCTGAGAATCCGCTGATCATAACCAACTCCGCCGGCCGCGATCCGGCTTCATGGACCGCTCTGGGTGAGTTTGCGGAACGCTACGCGATACCGGTAGTTCAATACCGAAACCGATATATGTCGCTGCCGAGCAACCACCCGATGAATCTCGGCTATGAGCTGAAACCACTGCTGGAAAAGGCCGACGTGATTCTCGCGGTCGATGTTGCGGTGCCATGGCTGCCGGCGAGCGACAAGGTGCGCGACGACGCCAAGGTTATTCACATGGGTCCTGATCCGTTGCATGGTTATGTTCCAGTGCGCGGCCATCCTTGCGATATCGCTCTCGCCTGCGCTACCGCCGAGGGATTGCGCGTGTTGAACGACAGCATGGCCGAGCATGAAGCGAAGGCAAAGTTACGCATCGACAAGCGCCGCGCATCGCTGGCCGAAAGTTGGAAAGCCTGCGCGAGAACTGGCGCAAGAAACTGGAGTCAGCCAAGAGCCAGTCGACGATTCATCCGGCGTGGCTCACTCACTGCATCAACGAGATCAAGAGGCGATGACACCATCGTGATCAAAGAATCACCGCTGGTGTCCGAGCAGATCGAATTCTCCAAGCCTGCGACTATGCTCAATGCCGGCGCGGCTTCGGGACTAGGCCACGGTTTGGGCTGCGCCTTGGGCGCGAAGCTCGCCGCCCGCGACCGGTTGGTCATCGGCACGCACGGCGACGGCTCGTATATGTTCGGCAACCCGATTTCGGCGCATTACGTCGGCGCCGAACAGGAGTTGCCGGTGTTGACGGTAATCTTCAACAACCAGCGCTGGCAGGCCGTGCGCCGGGCCACCGTCGATGTGAATCCCAACGGCTACGCGGCGAAGAGTCCCAAACAGCCGATCACGTTTCTCGACAGCATCACCAATTATCAAAAAGCCGTCGAAGTCGCCGACGGCTACGGCGAAAAAGTTACCGATCCCAATGACGTCACGGCGGCCCTGGAGCGCGGTCTTAAGGCGGTGACCGTCGAGAAACGCCAGGCGGTGATCAATGTTATTTGTTCGGCGTAGAGTAGATAACAGAGAAAAGCTCATAATCATAAAGCTACATTACTGACCCGCAACGATGTACAACGCGTGACTCTTACAACACGGGCCGCCGGTCGCGGCACGAGAAAAAAGGACGCGCATATGCCTACCGCTTCTAGGGCAAGAGTTTGCCGCAAATGAAAAGTACATGATCATAGATTCTGATTCGCACGTTGTGGAGACCGAGCGGACATGGCAGTTCATGGATCCGGAGGACGAGAAGTACCGCCCGGTATTGGCGCCCCATCCGACGGATCCCCGCACTCAATGGTGGATCATCAATGGCCAGGCCCGCGGGTTCAGGTTTCCCACGCTGACCGAAGATGAAATGGCGGAGCGGTCAAGGCAGCTTGGCCGAGATGTTGTTACGCCCATTGGCGCGCGGGAGGGCGACGATGTCGAGCGCCGCCTGCGTCACATGGATCGCTTGGGCATCGACGTTCAGGTCATGTTCCATACTTTGTGGACGGTGCCGCCCACCGACCGCGCTGAGGTGGAGATCGCCTTATGCAGAAGCTGGAACCGGTGGGTGGCTGAGATGTGGCGGCAGGGAAAGGGGCGTTTGCGGTGGTGCACGATGTTGCCCCTCATGAGCATGGATGAATCCCTCGCGCTGCTCGAGTGGGCCAAGGATAACGGCGCCGTTGGCGTTTCGATGTCTCCCATCATCGGCGACAGGCTTCCCATCGATCCTTATTTTCACCCGATCTACGAGGAGGCGCAGCGTTTAGACATGGCCATCGCGATCCATATCGGCAACGGCAACGCCGCGCTGGTCGAACTAACCCAACCGCCGTATGACAGAGATTCTTTTGGTTTAATGCGTTTTCGGCTCTTCACTGCCGGAGCATGCGAGGGCCTGATCGAAAGCCAACTGCCGCTAAAATTTCCGCGCCTTCGCTGGGCGTTTATTGAAGCGGGCTCGATGTGGTTGCCGTGGATGCTGCACGAAGCCCGGCGCCGGATGGAACAGCGGGGAAGACCTTTGCCTGATGATGTTTTGAGAGAATTCAATATATTCGTTACCTGTCAGAACAACGACGACCTGTCCTACACCTACCGATGTGGCCCTGACAATCTCGTCATCGGCAGCGATTACGGCCACTACGATGGCTCCAGCCAAATGGATGCGACGCTTATCATGCGCCGGAGAACCGACATCGACGAAGAGACAAAGCGAAAAATTCTCTATGACAATGCCAAAAGGCTCTGGGGCCTATAGTACACCTTAGCAGACCCCCGGACGTGAGTCCGGGTGGTGGATCGGGTTCCGAAAAGTGCACGCTAGCGTCATTCCGGCCAAGCTTGCGCTAGCAAGCGCGAGCCGGAATCCAGGACTGGTTTCGCGCTTTCGCGGGAAAGACGGAGAGGGCACTTTTCGGACGAACGAAGGTCGCATTCTGAGAGAAGCCCTGGACGTAAGTCCAGGGAAATTTACCATTAGGGGTCAGAGTGACCCTTGCTACATCGGTTCGACTATCGCAATCCGCGAAGCACTTTTTCCGCGGTGATGGGCAGCTCGCGGATGCGCACGCCGGTGGCGTCGTAGACGGCGTTGGCGATGGCCCCGGCGACGGGGACAAGGGGCGGTTCACCGAGCGCTTTGGCGCCGAAGGGGCCGATGGGATCGGGCTGTTCGATCAATACCGCTTCGATGGGCGGAATGTCGATGAGATTGGGAATTTTAAAGGAGTCGAGATTCAGCGTCAGCGGCGCGCCGGTGTCGGGATCCATGGGGATATCTTCCATCAGCGCGTAGCCGATGCCTTGAACGACCCCGCCGATGATCTGGCCGCGCGCGGCTTCGGGGTGGATGATGCGGCCCGAGTCGTGCACCGCGACGTAGCGCAGAACACGAACGGCGCCGGTGTCCGGGTCGACTTCGACTTCGGCGAAATGGGCGGCAAAAGAATTGATGATATGTGTCTTGCTGCCGGCGCGCAGTTTCGCTTCGCCGACAATGGCCTGGTCCGGCTGGCGCCGGATGACGTGACTCACCGGTATTTTGATCTCCGGCGTATCGGCGATGGCGACGAAGCCATCGCGCAATGCCAAACGCGCCGGCTCGACTTCGAGAAATTTTGCGGCGCTTTCGAGCAGGCGTTGCTGCGCGTCTTTCGCGGCCTGTTGCGCCGCCAGTCCTGATGTAAAAGTCGTCGTGCTGCCGGACGTGCTGTGAGCGAACGGCGTCGTCATAGTGTCGGCAAAAGTCGCATGGACTTTTCCAAAATCTACGCCGAGAGTCTCGGCGACGATCTGTCGTAAAATGGTCCACGCGCCTTGGCCGATCTCGGTGATGCTCATCAACAATTCCACACTGCCGTCTTCTTTCATCTTGACCAAGGCGGAAGACTGCGACTGACCGGTCTTGTAGATGCACGCGGCCAAACCCATACCGCGATATTTGCCACTCGCCAGGCGCTTGCGCGGGCCGTCGGGACGGGGCTTCCAGCCGATTCGTTGGGCGCCTGCTTCGAGGCATTCAGTTAAGAGATTGCTGGAGAAAGGGACGCCGCCCTCAATCGGCTGCGCCGGCAAGAGACTATCGAGAGGCGTCATCCGCGCGCCGGGTTGACCTTGAAGGCTCACGCAATTGCGCAGGCGAAATTCCAGCGGGTCCATGCGCAGTTTCTCAGCAACCTCGTCGGCGAACGACTCCAAGGCAAAATGGGCCTGGGGCGCGCCGAGCCCGCGATAAGATCCCGCGACCGGACTGTTGGTGTAGGCGACCTTGCCGACAAAGCGAGCGTTGGGACAGGTGTAAAGATAAGTGAGTCCGTGGCCGAGCCGAGAAGCGACACCGTAGCCCGGTGCATAAGGTCCGGTGTTGAGCGCGCTCGTGGCGTCGATGGCCGTGATGGTGCCGTCGCGTTTGAGCCCCATGCGAATCCGCGTCGCGGTCGCGTGGCGCCATTTGCCGTAACCCAGTTCTTCCTCGCGCGTGTAGCCCATACGCACGGGCTTGCCCGCTTTCCGCGCGAGCAGCGCCGTGATCGCCCCCAAACGGGTCTCATCTTTGCTCCCGAACCCCCCGCCCATGTACGTCGCAATCACGCGCACCTGATTCTCCGGCAGTCCGAAAACTTTTGCGAGCTTTTCGCGGTCGCCGTAAACATTCCGGCTGGCCTTCCAAACCGTGAGTCGATCCGCTTCCCAGGATGCCAGGCTGTAGCGCGGCTCCAGGGCAAGAGGGCTGGTCGATTGCGTACGGTAAGTTTGCTCGACGATGATCTCTGCGTCCTTCATACCCGAATCGATATCGCCGCGGGAAAATTCAATCGGCACTTTGCCCGCGAGATTGCTACCGCCGCGAACGGACGGAGCAGCCGGTTCAAGAGCGTTCTCGGCATCTAATACAAAGGGGAGTGGCCGATACTCCACCTGGATCAAGCGCAATGCTTCTTCGGCGATTTCTTCCGTGTCAGCCGCCACCGCCGCCATCTCGTCGCCGACATGCCGCAACGTTCGATTGAGAAGGAAAACGGGGGCCACCGGTCCGTCGGGCGCCGTGGCATCGCCGGCTTCGTAGGGGTTCTCCGGAACATCTCGGTAAGTAATGACCGCGTGCACGCCCGGCAACGCCTCGGCTTTTGCCGTTTCTATACGAACGATCTCGGCGTGAGCGTACGGGCTGCGCAGCGTTTTCCCATGCAAGAGATGCTTGGAAAATAACCGGTCCGCGGAAAACTCGGCTGCGCCAGTGACTTTGGCATGCGCGTCGACGCGGGTCACGGAATGGCCGACGACACGCAGCGCAGATGGAGTGTGAGATGTATCTTTGGTCATACTGTCACGGACATCCGGAGAGTTTGCTTATCTGGATAGCAGAGAGGCATGTTAACGACAAGCGGAAACATCATCGGATGAGGCGGCAAATCCATGGCCGAGGGCGGGGATTCATTCGGGAAAATGGTTCTGGACAAATCAGCTTCGCTCATGTACCAAAAGGCCAGCTTGATTACTCATAGGATTATTCGGCGACGGATCGGAGAGAACCATGGGACAGATACTTGGGCTTGGCGTCACTCATTATCCCGGTCTTACGGCGCAGGGAAATCTCTGCCGCCGTATCAAGATGTGTTTGGCGGATCCGGCGCTGCCCGAGCATCTGCGCTCCCTCGAAAATTGGCCGGAGCCGATGCGCCGGCAATGGGCAGCGGACGACGGGCAGGCGCATTCCGACGCGCATCGTCAAGCGATGATCGACGGCTTTCGCATGGCGCGCCGGGCGCTGGACGAATTCCGCCCGGATTTCTGTGTCATCTGGGGAGACGATCAATTCGAGAATTACCGCGAAGATTGCGTGCCGCCGTTTTCGGTTCTTGCGTACGACGCCGTCGAGTTCCAACCCTGGCTGCAAAGTCAGCGCGGGGTCAATTCTTGGAACGAGCCGAAGGAGAAAAGTTTTTCCATTCGTGGGCACCGCCAGGGCGGCAAGCATCTCGCGTCGTTTTTGCTCAATGAAGGCTTCGACATCGCCTACGCGTACAAGCCGCTGCACGCCGGCTTAGGGCACGCGTTTGCCAATACCGTGCTGTTTCTCGACTGGGACCGCCAGGGGTTTCCGTATCCGCTCGTGCCGTTTACGACCAACGCTTACGGCCGCTACCTGACCGCTAGTGAAGGTATCCCGCCGACGCCGTCGAAAGCGAGAAGTTTCGAAGGCAATGAAGATCCGCCGGGGCCGCAACCGTGGCGCTGTTTCCAGATCGGCGCGGCGACAGCGCGCGCTTTTGCCGGAAGTCCGTGGAAAGTGGCGTTGGTAGCCTCTTCGAGTTGGTCGCATTCCTTTCTCACGGCGAAGCATGGTCGCATGTACCCGGACATCGAGTCGGATCAGCGCTACTTTAATGCGCTCCGCGCGGGCGAGTGGGATACCTGGCGCGATACGACATTGGCGCAGGCGGAAGACCGCGGCCATCACGAGCTGCTCAATTGGTTTTGCCTGGCGGGCGCGATGGCTGAGCTCAAACGGAAGCCGGACGAAGCGGTGTTTTTGGAATCATGGATCACAAACTCCGATAAGGTCTTCGCGGTGTTTCGGCCGCCGCGGGGCGAATGAAAACTTACGGGTTCAAAGTTCAAGGTTCAATGTTCAACGTGTTCCGATGATTCGTGAAGCGCATAAGGACGATGCCAAATTTTATCATTGAACGTTGAACTGCACGCGCCGCGTGGTCGCTTTGTTGATCTATGCAAGTCTAACCTGGGCGCTTTCAGGACGGAGGAATATCCGATTATAAGGAGTCGGCTATGAGACAGTACCTGTTGTCGAGTTTCGCCGCGATCATCTTGGCCTTGAACCTGGCGCCGGCTTTTGTTTCAGCGCAGAGCGTGAAAATTACCCCCTTGGGCTCCCACGACGGCGAATTCTGTTCGGCTGATCGGGCTTTTCTTTTTGAAGATCCGACGGGCGTTAGGATTCTTTACGATGCCGGCGCCACAATTGCCGGAGGCACGGACCCTCGCCTCGGCGATGTTCATGCGGTGTTGCTCAGTCACGCACACAACGACCACATCGGCGGCAGTAAAATTCCCGAGATGAATTCCGGCACCTGCGAACGGCCCAAAACCGTCAGCGCCGCTCCTAACTCAAACACCGCGGAAATCGCGGCCGCGAAAAACTCGGCGCTGGTAGTCATCCCGCCCATCGATGCGTTTCTCATCAAGAAGATTCAGGCGATCCGCGGCAAGGAGGTCTCGGCGTGTGCCGAAACGGGTCTTGCCCGAGAGACCACGGTGCCGCTGTCTGCGCCTTGCCGGGGAAACATGCACATTGGCGGAAAAAGAACTTTCAAATTCTCCGGCGCTGCCCAAGGCGTGCAGATATCGATGGTCAGAGCCGACCACAGCAATTACGTGGCGAGTGAGCTGCTATCGGATCCCGCAAAGGCTAACATGGCCGCTGATTCCCTGTCGGTTTACGTCGGCAATGCGGTGGGCTACGTAGTCGCGTTCACCAACGGCTTGAGAGTCTATCTCACCGGCGACAACGCGTTGTCCGGCGATATGAAGACAATCATCAATGGCTTCTACAAGGCGAATCTTGCAGTCATTAATGTCGCGCCTTCAAGCATGCAGCCGGAGGAAGCCGCCTTTGCCATCAACGAGCTGATCCAGCCGCTGGCGGTGATCGTCTCCCATACCAATGAAGCGGCGACCAAGGATGGCCGCGTCAATCCCAATACCCGAGCCAAACAGTTTACGGAGTTGGTCAAAGGCCGGCCGGTGCACTTGCCCTTGAGTGGGAAAACGATGGAGTTTGATGGCAGCGCGAAATGTGTTCGCGGCTGTTAGGCATCTTCGAACCGCGCCGCGCAATTGCAGTGATAGGGGTTTTTTAGGGTCGTAGGGTTGAGGTGACAAGAATGATCACAAAGTTTCTAGTCGCTTTGGTGGCGTCATTCCTGGCCGTCGTCGCGTCCGATGCGGCGCAACCAGTTCCAGGGAAAGCGCGCCTCAATTTGGTCTTCATTCTGGATGGACTTCGTCCGGATTCGATCAACCTCGACGACACACCATCCCTCTTCAGACTTCGCCAAGAGGGCGTTAATTACTTGAACGGGCATTCTGTATTTCCCACGGTGACCCGCGTTAACGCGGCGGCTATTGCGACAGGCACATACCCGGGCACAAATGGCATCGTCGGCAATAATTTGTACGTGCCGAAGGTCAACCCCAACCGAGCCTTCGACATCAATGATTACAAAAACCTTTTCAAGCTCGACGACGTGACTGGCGGAAACATGCTGCTGGTGAAGAGTCTTGGGGAACTGCTTCATGCGCGCGGCATGAAGCTGGCGGCCGTAAGCTCTCGCTCATCCGGTCAAACTCTATTACTTAATCCACGGGCCCCTAAAGGGGTCGGCATCCTTGTTAATGGTTACCTTGAGCCGGGTGCACTTGTTGGGTATCCGCCAAACGTCAACAGTGAGGTTCTCTCCCGCTTTGGTCCAGCCCCACGCAAAGGAGGGCAGAAGGACCCGTTCGACACTTCGGTGAATTGGACCCAAGAAGTGCTCCGAGAGTACGTGATCCCGGGATTACAGCCCGACGTGGTGCTGAACTGGATCGCGGAGCCCGATCAAATGCAGCACACGTTCGGCGCCGGATCCCCCGAGGCCCGACGCAGCATCCAGAACGCTGACCGGCAGATTGGCCTCATCCTCAAGAAACTACAAGAGGTAGGTCTCGGGGACCGTACTAATATCTTTGTCGTCTCGGATCATGGCTTCGGGCTCAACGTCTTTGGGGTCAACATTGCCCAAGAGCTGATTAAGGCGGGGCTCAAGGCGAACCCGGATTCCGACGACGTCGTCATTGCCTCCAGCGGCCAAGCTGTTCTAGTGCACGTCAAGGGGCGTGACCCGGAGCGGATCAAGCAAACCGTGAGTTTTTTGCAGTCGCAGAGTTGGACCGGTGTGGTGTTTACAGCAGCACGTCAGCCAGATCAAGAGAAAGTTCGCGGCTGGGTCGACGGCACTTTTTCTCTCGAGTTGATCCACATGTTCCACGCCGAGCGCGGACCTGACATCGTGCTTACTTTCCCCTGGAGCTCGGCGAGGAATGCTTTCGGCGTACAGGGAAGCAACTTCACAAATACCGACGCGGTTACCGGACCGCTCAGCGGCTCCGCCAGCGGCCACGGGAGCATGAGCCCGTGGAGCGTGCGCAACACATTTATTGCGTGGGGCGTCGATTTTAAGCGCGGTATCACGCTGCGGGTCCCAGCCGGCAACGTAGACCTCACTCCGACACTCTTGGCTCTCAACGGCATCACCGACACCAAAGGCCTCGATGGTCGCGTCCTTGTGGAGGCTCTGAATGGCGGGCCGGACGAAGAACAGATCCCAATAGAAACCCGGGCATTCACGACAGAGACAACTACGGGGTACAGGGCGACAATCCAGGTAACCAACGTTGGAAGTCAGCGCTACGTCGATAAGAGCTGGCGTGTTCGCTAGCTGTCAGATTCACGCTGGCTTCGTTGCCGAGTGGAGGTATTGAGGATTTTGAGGTTCAGGTCTTTTTTTGAAGCCCGAAAATAGTTATGACTCCTCGCATTTTATCTATCGTGAGCGCGCTCTTTTGACCAACACATCCAATCGATCGCCTTTAGGCGTGTTCTGTTTAGCATCCCAAAGTTTCTCAATCTCCTTAAGCGCTTTGCGATAATCGCGTTGGGTTTTGATTGGTCTAATTGTCACGTCAAATCTCCTATCCGTTGATCGGAGTTTTGCGTTGGATCAACCGTCTCGGAACTCTGCCAGCGTGATGCCGGCGTCTTTGAGAATTTTGACAAATAGCCCAGTGGGAAGGTCACCTGGGCGGATCGGCACGGAAGTACGATAACCCGTCGAAGGATTCTGCAATAGAAGATGAGACCCTTTTTGCCGTTTTTCGACGAATCCTTTGCGCTTTAGAAACCTCACGACCTCACGCGCCGTAGGCATCTATCAACCGACAGCTATCGATAAGGTGTCAACGTCGACTATCCTGGCGGAAGAAACGGGAACCCGATCGCCATCGGCAAGACAGTCTTCGATATAAAGAGAAAGTGCCTGATAAATATCTGCCTTAGCCTTCTTTGCACTTTTCCCGCGGCCATAAATTCCAGGAATGTCAGGGATGTAAGCCCAGTAGTCCTTTTTCTCTTTGACCACGACGATGGGGTATTTTCGTTTCACTTTCATGATCCATTTGTACCAGAAAAACCGATCTTTGAATACCTTTGCCACTTTGGCGTAGAGGAACTGGTAAAAGACATGTTCGGATATGATGGTGTTAACCTCCGGGTCCGAGAAATAATAAAGTTAACAAATGCATGGTCACGCGAGTGTCTGTCATCGCGGTCCTTCGGCTGCGCCAGACTGTGTGAAAACCCTTTAGGAGCCCTTCGACGAGGCTCAGGGCGAACGGCTAAACGCTCGATTTGTAATGTCCGACATCCGTTCGTGGTGAGCCCGGTCGAACCATGAACGGAGTTTTCACACAGTCTAACGCTCAGGATAAACTCCAGATCTCGGTCGAGATTCTTCACTCCGCTACGCTCCGTTCTGAATGACAGGATGGAAATTGGAAATTTCAGATTTTACCAACCCCTCACTGATCGTTTCTTATTCTTCCAGAGCGGTTTGACAGCAAACTGAGTTTTCGGTTAAGTGTCGCGCAGTTCTCGAACGGGTCCTCCAACCGGTCACATCTTTGAATCCAAGAGTCGGTCTGGGCTGGTTTTTGTTCAGTGCTGTTTCGAGGTAAGTCAGGAATCGGCGCATAGCCCAGAAAAGGAGCGCGATATGCGAACGACAAGACTGGTTTACTTAGGCATGGTGGCCGTCGGCGTCGCGGCACTTCTGAGCGCCTTATCCGGTCGAATTGGGTAGCCAGCAAAATGGCTCGGTGCGCATCGACAAGGACGACATCGGCGGCGTGGTCAGGAGCGCCAAGGGGCCGGAAGCCGGAGTTTGGGTGATCGCGGAGACGACGGATCTGCCCACGAAGTTCGCAAAGATCGTCGCCACCGACGATCAAGGGCGCTACGTTATTCCCGATCTGCCGAAGGCCAATTACGCCGTCTGGGTGCGCGGCTACGGGCTCGTCGATTCGCCAAAAGTCAAAGCCGCGCCGGGCAAGACTCTCAATTTGAAAGCAGTCGTGGCGCCGAGTGAAGCTGCGGCGGCGGAATACTATCCGGCAATCTACTGGTATTCGATGCTCAAGATTCCTGACAAGACACTTTTCCCAGGCACCGGAGAAACAGGCAACGGCATGCCGGAAAAACTGCGACATCAGGAGCAGTGGTTGGACGTAGTCAAAACCAACGGCTGCAATACTTGCCACCAGCTTGGCAACAAGGCGACCCGTACGATTCCCAAGGAACTGGGCACTTTCAAAGATCCCGCAGACGCCTGGCAGCGGCGCATCGTTTCCGGACAAGCGATGACCTCGATGCTCAACGCCATGAACAGAATCGAACCCAAGCTGGCCGCTCAGTTGTATGGCGATTGGACCGACCGGATCGCCGCCGGCGCGCTCCCCAATGCGAAACCCGCGCGACCGCAGGGCGTCGAGCGCAATGTGGTGGTCACGGTGTGGGATTGGAGTAACCCGAGAGCTTATCTGCACGATGAGATTTCTACGGATAAGCGTAACCCGACGGTCAACGCCAACGGGCCGATTTTCGGTGCTACCGAGTTAAGCACGGATTTGGTTCCGGTGCTCGACCCGGTGCGCCACAGAGCGTTCGAAATTAAACATCCAGTGCGCGATCCGAACACGCCATCGGCGAGGACGGACGCGCTAACCCCGTCGCCTTATTGGGGCGCGGAGCCGATCTGGGATAGCCAGTCGAACCAGCATAATCCGATGATGGATGAAAAGGCGCGCGTGTGGTTTACCGCGAGAATCCGGCCGCCGGACAATCCGGCTTTTTGCAAAAAAGGATCGGATCACCCCTCGGCCAAGGTTTTTCCGATGAACAGCGCGAACCGGCATCTGTCGATGTACGATCCAAAATCAAAAAAATTCACGCTGATCAGCACCTGCTTTTCAACCCATCATCTTGTGTTCGCCGAGGATGCCAATCACACGCTTTGGACCAGCGCCGGCGGTCCAACGAGCGGTGTTGTCGGCTGGCTAAACCGGAAAATGTTCGAAGAGACCGCCGATGAGCAAAAGTCGCAAGGCTGGACCCCGCTCATCCTGGACACCAACGGCAACGGCAAACGCGACGAGTGGGTCGAGCCCAACCAGCCGGTGGATTCGACCAAAGACAAGCGGGTCGTGGCGGCCTTCTATGGCGTTGCCGTAAGCCCAGTGGACGGGACGATCTGGGGCTCTTCGCAGGGATTTCCCAGCTCCGTCGTGCGCCTTAATCCCGGCTCAAATCCGTCAGAGACTGCGCTAGCGGAAATTTACGAAGTCCCGCTCGAGCAAGGCGGGTATGGTATTCGCGGCATGGACATTGATCGAAACGGTGTGGTCTGGTCATCGCTCTCCAGCGGACATCTCGCCGCTTTCGACAGGCGCAAGTGCAAAGGCCCGCTCAACGGCCCCAACGCTACGGGCAAACACTGCCCGGAAGGCTGGACCCTCTATACTCTTCCCGGACCAAACTTTGAGAGCTTGAAAGAGCCGGGCAGCGCCGAGGCGAGTTACTATACTTGGGTCGATCAGTTCGACACCTTCGGCTTGGGCAAGGATATTCCGATCGCCACCGGCAACCTGAATGATTCACTGCTCGCCTTGGTCGACGGCAACTTCGTCAATCTCCGCGTGCCCTATCCACTTGGCTTCTACGCCAAGTGGATGGATGGCCGCATCGACGATCCGAAAGGCGGCTGGAAGGGCAGAGGACTGTGGGCGACCACGGGGACGCGCACGCCGTTCCACATGGAAGGCGGCAAAGGCACTAAGCCCAAGGTCGTCAAGTTCCAGCTGCGGCCCGACCCGCTGGCGAAATAACCGATTCAAAGGTGTCAGCCGCGGGGAAATTTTTTTACTTTAGATCGCCAGCGAGGGCTGAAGTTAGGTCAGCCCCTAAGTAACTGGCAAAGCGGCCTGATATCGCTCAGCGTCTCCAGGCCCTCGATGTATTCGCGCGCTCGCTCGGTAGTATCCCGGTCCAGAGTTAAGCGCGCGCAGTCGGTGAACTTCCCTCTAAGCTCCTCCTGAGTCATGGGCACGTCGGGGCTTCCTTTGGCGTGCTGTTTCTCACAAGAATAGGTCTGGCCGTTTTTCAGCCGGATGGTGACGCGGCAGGGACGGCCGCCGGGGTTGCTCGCGTTCAGATTGGGATCGAGCCGCATCTCGATTCTTTCCGCCAATTTGAGAACATTTTGATCGCGCACGGCCTCGTCGGTGAAAATGTCGAGGCCGACTTTTTTATCGATGATCGCGCGCGACAAAAGATAGGGCATGCAAAATTTTCCCTGGATGCCGTTTTGTGGAACCTTAAAAACAATGCGGTTGTAAGTATTCTTGGTAACGGCGGCGTCGACCGACTCGATCATGTCGGCACTGATGCCATGTTTGGCGCAGAGCTCAAAGGTGGCATCGATGGTTGGATGAGTAAGCCCGCCGCATGGATATGGCTTGATTCTGATACCATCCGTTTCCAGGGCGAAAGTTTTTCCAAGCTCTTCGATGGGCCGGGTATCTACGGGCGACCCGTGATAGAAACTTTCGTAGAAGCCGACTCCCGCATCGATGGCTTGCGCGTTGGCAGTGAAACCCGACTGCGCGAGCTTGGCCGCCGTGACGGCGTTTCTGGCGGCGAGGCCCACATGCAGCGGCTTTGTCATGGTGCCAAAGTTCGCGACCACGCCGCTCGCCATGGACGCGGCGATGCCTAACCCCATTTGAATCTGAGGGGCATTTAGCCCCAGCAGCTTGGCGCAGGCAATGCTGGCGCCGAAAATCCCCAGAATGCCCGGCGCATGCCAACCGTCTTGAGTCGCCTCGCGCAGCGAGAAAACCAATTTTCCCGTGGTCTCGAAACCGGCAACGTACGCCTCGAGGATTTGCCGGCCGCCGGCGCCCAGCGCTTCACCGAGGGCGAAGGCCGCGGGTATGATGGGCGCGGTGGGTTGCCCGGTCAAAGTGAAGCTATGATCGAAGTCCATGGCGTGGGCCGCGGTGCCGTTGGCGAAAGCCGCATGGATGGCCGACGTCTTCAAGCGTTGACCATAGACGGTGGACTCTTCCTTGGCGCCCTCCTGGCGCGCGATCTCGGCGCAGATTTTCGCGTCTTCCTCTTTGCTTCCGGCCAGAGCGACCCCGATACAATCGCGCACCGCCTTCTTTGCTACCTCCAGCGCCGGCGCAGGAATCTGATCATATTTCAGGCGGGCGGCGAACTCAGCGATCTTTGCGGTGACATCCATAGGTACCTCCGAATTTGATTTAGGCTATTGAAAAAAATTTAATCCAGCGACTGCGGCCAATCATTGAGTTTACCGTGAATTTACCTTTCAGGCTAAATTGAATTTCCGCGCGTAAACCGCTGGGCGGCAGCAGCGCCGAATTGGTCGAAGTCTTATTACGGTTCTTATCGAGCTGTCAACCCGGCGTGGGTTCGACCGAATATGAAGGGATCACCACTCGCGCAGGACGCGCTGCGGGCGCCAGTGGTGCGACCGGTGCGCCGCTACGTAATCCGAGCGGGCGAACAATTTAACCAGCACCAAGCCCGCGACGAATCCGCCGACATGCGCCCAGAACGCGACGCCGCCCTTGTCACCGCCGAAGGACACGAATCCGCTGACAAACTGGATGAGGAACCAGTAACCGAGCATTACCCACGCGGGTAGCGCAATGGAAGTGAAAAAGAAACCGAGAGTCACCAAGGTGAAAACCCGAACTCTGGGATAGAGAACGAGATAGCCGCCCATGACGCCGCTGATCGCGCCCGACGCGCCGACCATGGGAATCGCGGAGTTTGGGCTCGTAATAACCTGCCCGAGCGCGGCGGCGAGCCCGCAGATGAGATAAAACACTACGAAGCGCAACCGACCCATGGAATCCTCGACGTTATTGCCGAAGAGCCACAAAAACCACATGTTGCCTAATAGATGCATCCACGATCCATGCAGGAACATCGACGTTATCAGATGCAAGGGTTGGGGACCGGGATCGGTGGTACAGACCAGTCCATCGCCCATTGGGAAGCGCGTCCCGACGGGAAGCGACAGCGTCAACTCTCCGGGGATCAGGCCGAGCTCGCAGATTGATGTCGCCAGCGGCAAAGTGGCGCCGGCGCCCTGTATGGCGATCCACGCAAGGATGTTCAGGGCAATGATCACCCCCGTGACGATAGCCAGGCGTTGGGTTTCGTTCTCGTCGCGATAAGGAAACATGTGCCGCTCTCGAACTGGTCGGTCTAACCTTACTCCGAATCTTCATGGACACTCAAGACTTCATGGCTTGCGATTTTCACGGCCGTTTGCTCAGACGGACGGCGTCTTTCCCCTCGACAAACTCCCCGTGGGTTGTTGTATACTCGGCCGATCTTGCGCCGAGCTGCTGACTCTTGGATGCCGGGCAAAATTCTCGATCCGTCCGTCAAAGCGAGAAAGGATTGAACCATGATATTTCGTTACTGCATATGCGCCTTCATCGTCGCATTTGGTTACATTTCGATGGCCCCGGCGCAGGAGAAACAGCTTGAAAAATTGCGCACCGGCGGCGGTTCGGCGTCGGCGACGCAAATGGCGCTCTGGTTCGCCAAGGAAGGGGGCTACTATGAAAAAAATGGGTTCAACGTCGAAGTAATCAGCATACCGGGCAGCTCGTTGGCGCTTCAGGCGATGTTGTCGGGAGAACTACCCGTCATCCAGGCGGGTGGCGCCGGCCCGATTCAGACCGCTCTGGCGGGCGCCGATACGGTGATTATTGCCACCATCGCGAAGCGCTTTAGCTGGTGGATCTTCAGCCAACCGAACATTTCCCGCATGGAAGATTTAAAGGGCAAAGTTTTTGGTGTGACGCGCTTCGGCACCCAGTCGGATCTCGCCTCGCGCCTCGCGCTGCGGCGCTACGGCATCGACCCGGAGCGCGATGTCACCATGGTCCAGACCGGTGGCCCGGCAGAGACAGTGACCGCGATGGCGGCGGGCAAAGTTCACGCGGCGGCGATTACCCCACCGGCGACGCTGTTAGCGAAGAGACTTAAGCTAAAAGAGATTTTGGATTTGTCCAAGCTCGACCTGGACTATCACGTCAACGGCTTGGTGACCACGCGTAGATTCATCAAAACCAACGAGGAGACGGTGAGGCGTTTCGTCAGAGCCTATATCGAAGGCGCCGCGCGCGGCCAAAAGGATAGGGCGTTTGCCATTAAAGCGATGGGCAAATACTTTCGCACCGACGACAGGGAAGTGCTCGAAGAAACCTATGACTTGATCATCCAAAACGGCTTCAACTTTCCACCCTACCCATCGGGGGTTGCTGGATTACTCCAAAGCGTGGAAGGCCAATCGCCCAAAGCCAAGGTTGCCAAGCCGGAAGACTTTGTCGACAGCCGGTTTGTGCGCGAGTTGGACCAGAGCGGTTTTATCAAATCGGCGTTGGCCGCGCGCTAGAGACGCAGCTGATTCACGCCAAAGAGAAGATAAAATTTTCACGCAAAGAGCCTAGGGTGGCAGAGCTCTAACCAAAAGACTCGGAATATCTCGCGCAAAGGCGCAAAGGCGCCAAGTTAGCAGATGAAAAAAAGAAGGGTCGGGTGGGGCCTTTGCGAGCTTGGCGTCTTGGCGGGAGAATAATCCTAGGCGTCCGTAACTAAAGGGCAAAAGACGGCTGGTAAAATTTGCGCGGGCCGCGAAACTTCTAAGTATAATAGCACAAAGGATTCAAAAAGAATTTCGAGACTAGTGTTATGACTGTAGCTCGCAAACAAAGTTCAAACGTCATTCCGGGCAAGCTGGCGATAGCTAGAGCGACCCGGAATCCAGGAAATTCAAAGAGGTCTGGATTGCCGCTTTCGCGGCAATGACACCTGAGGGCTTTGACTCTTTGTTGCGAAATCTCTGGGTCACCAAACTAGCCTCCGGCGGCGCAGATCGATGCCGCGACAATTGATACAGGTGGACCAACCTCAGACAGGGGAGAAACGGAACATGAAGACGGCAAGACTGTCGTGCCTTGGCATGTTGGCGGTCGGTATCGCAGGGTTTTTGGCCGCGTGGCCGTTACGCTCGAGTGGTCAACAGAACGCGGCGGCGCGTATCGATAACGACGATATCGGCGGTGTAGTTACCAGCGCCAACGGACCGGAAGGCGGCGTGTGGGTAATTGCAGAAACCAGCTCTCTTCCCACCAAGTACGCGAAGATCGTGGTGACTGACGATCAAGGGCGCTACGTGATCCCCGATCTGCCGAAAGCAAACTACGCCATCTGGGTGCGCGGCTACGGCCTTGTTGATTCTCCGAAGGTTCGGTCGATGCCCGGCAAGATTCTCAATCTAAAAGCAATCGTGGCGCCGAACGAGCAAGCGGCGGCGCAATATTATCCGGCGATTCATTGGTATTCGATGCTCAAGATTCCTGACAGGAGCGAGTTTCCCGGCACAGGGCCCAAGGGGAACGGTATGCCGGAGAAACTCAAAAGCCAGGGCCAATGGTTGGCCGGCATCAAAACCCTCGGCTGCATTTCTTGTCACCAATTGGGCAACAAGGCCACGCGGGTGATTCCTAAAGAATTGGGCCAATTCGAGAACCATTTAGAAGCCTGGCAGCGCCGCATCCTGTCTGGACAAGCGAGCGAAGTCATGCTGCGCAATATCAATGATCTTGAGCCTGATCGCGCTTTGAAGTTATTCGCCGATTGGACCGAGCGGATCGCCGCCGGTGAGCTGCCCAAGGCAAAGCCGTCACGGCCGCAAGGCGTGGAGCGAAACGTCGTCGTTACGCTTTGGGATTGGGCGACGCCCAAGGCTTATCTGCACGACGAGATTGCCAGCGATAAACGCAACCCCACCGTAAACGCCAGCGGCTTGATTTATGGTTCACCCGAGGACAGCACGGATTTCATGCCAGTCCTAGATCCGGTGCGTCACAAGGCCACGGAAGTCAAGGTGCCGGCGCGCGATTCGAACACGCCTGACGCCATGTTCATTGCCCAATCGGGGAGCATCATGTACGCGCCGTCGCCGTTCTGGGGAACGGAGCGCATCTGGAAGAGTCAAACGAGCGTTCACAATCCTATGTTCGACGAAAAGGGCCGCGTTTGGCTCACGGCGAGAATTCGTCCGCCGCAAAATCCCGACTTCTGCAAAAAGGGTTCAGGCCATCCGTCGGCAAAGCTCTTCCCGGTGGAGAGAGCCGGCCGTCATCTCGCCTTATACGATCCCAAGACCAACAAATTCACGCTCATCGACACTTGCTTCAGCACGCACCATCTGGTTTTTGCCGAGGATGCCAACAATACGCTTTGGCTTAGCAGCGGTGGCGCTTCCAGCGGTATCCTGGGCTGGCTGAATACCAGGTTGTTCGACGAGACCGGAGACGCGCAAAAGTCGCAGGGGTGGACGGCGTTCGTACTCGACACCAACGGCAACGGCAAACGGGACGACTATGTCGAGCCCGACCAACCGGTCGATCCGAGCAAGGACAAGCGGATCATTGCCGGCTACTATGGCATCGGCGTGAACCCCAACGACGGCTCCATCTGGGGGTCGGTGTTGAGGTTTCCCGGGGGTGTCATTCGGGTCGATCTCGGTGACAATCCGCCGGCGACGGCGTTGACGGAATTCTATGAGGTACCGTGGGACGATTCGAGAGTAGCCGTGAATGGGTACGGGCCCCGCGGCATGGACATCGATCGCAACGGTGTCGTTTGGGTGCCTCTGGCGAGCGGCCATCTCGCGAGTTTCGACCGGCGCAAATGCAACGGACCTCTCAATGGCCCCACTGCGACGGGAAAGCACTGTCCGGAAGGATGGACGTTTCACCCATTTCCCGGACCTCAGTTCCAAGACGTGACCGACTCGGGGAGCGCCCAGGCGAGCTATTACACCTGGGTGGATCAGCATGATACCTTCGGTCTTGGCCGTAACGTACCATTTGCCACGGGTAATCTCACCGATTCGCTGGAGGCGCTCGTGGATGGTAAGTTCGTCACCCTTCGCGTCCCATACCCCATGGGTTTCCATGCCAAGGGTATGGATGGACGCATCGATGATCCAAAAGCCGGCTGGAAAGGCAAGGGAGTATGGTCGGCCTACGCCGGACGAGCGACTAATCACATCGAGGGCGGAAAAGGGACGCGGCCCAAAGTTGTCAAGTTTCAGCTTCGGCCCGATCCGCTGGCGAAGTGACGGTCGTGAGGGTTGGGTTCAAGCCGTTCAAATCGTTCAAGTCGTCGAACAATCGCGCGATCGGTTTGAACGTTTTGAACGTCGTAAATGGCGCACCTCTGCAGTGAGTCGCGAGTGTAAGACCCCGAGGTGAAAGAGGGAGAATGAAATATGGGTGTTAAAGGCCGAGCGGCGATCTTCGTAGAACCCAACAAACCTCTGGTCGTGGACGAAGTCGAGTTCCCTGACCCCGGGGCCGATCAGGTGTTGGTTAAACTGTTTTCCAGCGGCGTTTGTCACTCGCAACTGCACAGCATGGGGCGGCCGCCCCGGCCCGGCCATCGTCTACCGGCGCTTTTGGGTCATGAATCGACCGGGGTAGTAGCGGCGAAAGGACGCGACGTCAAGCATGTCAAAGAAGGCGACCACGTGATTACGACCTGGGTCGATCGCGACAGTTCGACGACCACGCAGCCGCTCGTGGCTCATGCTCTGAACGACCGCGCGCAGTACACCGCCGCGTGGAAAGGCAAAGAGGTCATGCACTCGGCCGCGACTTGGGCGGAATACGCGCTGGCGCAGGAGCGCGTTGTAGTACCGCTGCCGAAGGATATGCCGACCGATGTTACGGCCATCGTCGGATGCGCTGTCATGACCGGAGCCGGCGCCATCATCAACACGCTGCAAGTGAGAGCGGGTCAGTCGGTGGCGGTTTTCGGCGCCGGCGGCATCGGGCTTTGCGCCATCGCGGCGGCTGCCATCGTCGATGCGCACCCGGTCATCGCCGTGGATGTCATCGAGGAGAAACTTGCCTTCGCCCGGCGCTTCGGCGCTACCCACACCGTGAACGGGCGGAAGGCGGACGCGGTCAAATCGATTCAAGAACTAACCGGCGGCGGCGTTGACTATGCCATCGATGCCGTGGGTTTGCCGCAAACCCAGGAACAAATCCTGCGCGCCGTCAGAGTGGGGCACTCCGGCCTCAACCGGGGCGGTACAGCATTGCTGATCGGCCTGACGCCACCGGGAGCGAAGGCAATTCTGGATACGAGCTTGTTCGCCGGCAGCCGCTCCTTTACGCGCACCAGCGGTGGCGACTGCCGTCCTGACCGTGACTTTCCACTCTTTATTCGCTGGTACCGCGACGGCAAGCTGAATTTGAATGAGCTGGTGACGAATCGCTACGCGCTGGATCAGATTAACGTGGCCGTCGACGATCTGGAACATGGGCGGATTCTTGGCAGGGGCATATTGACCTTCTCTTAGTCAGAAATTTTTGGAAGATAAATCTCATTACAGGTCTGAGTTGCGGTTAAGGAGACTCCAGTGGTGAAAACATCAACGAGTGACACAAAAAGTCGGTCAGTGGGGCGGGACACAATTCGCTCGCGACTCGTTTTAGAAGTCGCTTCCGAGTTGGTTGATCAACGTAGTTGGCCTTACCGCCAGGCGCGCATCAGTCTGCGCGAGCAAGGGGCGGATAAGTGGTCCGTTTGTCTCTTCGGCAGCGACGGTCCCGCGGCGATCGAGGAGGTAGCGCGCGGCGAAGTCCAGGCGGCGATCATCAACCCCGCAGGCCTGCTGCCCTTGGCAGTTCGCGGCACCGGGCCATTCAAGACAGCCGTTCCACTTCGGGCGATCACCGTCATCCCATCGCCGGACCAGTTGGCATTTGCTGTGTCTGAAAAAACCGGATTGCAATCGTTGCATGAGGTTCGCGCGCGGCGCTACCCGCTGCGGGTATCGATGCGCGGGCAAATGGATCACTCACTGCATGTGGTCGTGAAGGAAGTGCTTTCGGCGGCGGATTTGTCCCTCGACGATATCGTGTCCTGGGGCGGACAGGTGCGCTACGACCCCGGGTTGCCCAATAACCCGAACCGGCTTGGGGCAGCGCAGCGCGGCGAAGTGGACATGATCATCGACGAAGCGGTGCGCTCCTGGGTCAATGACGCCGCTGGGTCCGGAATTCGCATCCTACCGCTGGATGAAGCAATGTTGACGCGGTTGGAAGGGCTCGGATTTCGCCGCGCGGTAATTTCCCAAGCAAATTATCCTAAACTACCGGCCGACGTGCCGTCGCTGGATTTCAGCGGTTTCACCGTCTATACCCACGCGAATGTCGCGGATACGATTGTGACGTCAATCTGCGCTGCTCTGGAGACGAGGAAGGACGTGATCGCCTGGCAAGAACCAGGGCCTCTGCCTCTGGACCGCATGTGCCGCGATACCGCGGATGGACCGCTCGATATTCCGCTGCATCCCGCCGCCGAACGGTTCTGGCGCGAGCGCGGTTATCTTTCTTGATCCAGCGGGTGAATTGGTTGATACTCGTAGGGGCGACCCTACGTGGTCGCCCGTAAATTGGGGAGGCACGGGGCTCGTACAGAGCCATCATCAAATCGGATTCGATTATCCGCTCGACGGAGGATGCTATGGAAAACGCCGCGAATCAATTTGTGTTGTTCACCCAGCCGGGTTGAAGCAGTTGCTTAAAAACGAAAGAGTTTCTTTCGCAGAAAGGCATCGAATTCATTCCCGTCGACGTGTTGAATGACGCCGGCGGGCAAGATCGATTGCTAAAACTCGGAGTGCAGACGGTGCCAGTGCTCGCCAAAGGCGAGCAGTTTGTCTTCTGCCAGAATCTCGATGACGTCGCGGAATTCGTCGGCTTGCAAGGCAGCGGGCACACACCGTTGCCGCCGCCGACGCTGTTGGTGAAGTGGAAAAACGTATTGTGCGCCGCGCAGCGTTACATCCGGCAAATTCCCGACCAGCGGCTTGGCGAGCGTGTGATCGACAACCGCGACCGCTCGATCAGGCTCATGGGCCATCATATTTTTCGCATTGGGGAAGCGTTCCTCGAGACGGCCATCGACGACATCGAATACTGGGTGAGTAACGCGAACGTCCCTCCCGCCGAGGGCGCCTGCACCACGGGAGCGCAGATCGCTGAATACGGCGAGAGTATCATAGAGCGGCTGGAGGCCTGGTGGATGCGGCTCGATGATAAGTCCTGCGCGCAGACGGTAAGGACCTTCTACGGTACGCCGCCCATGCATCAGCTATTGGAGCGGTCCACTTGGCACTCGGCGCAGCACACGCGGCAGTTGATCGCCGTGCTGGAGCGCTTCGCCATCGAACCCGACGGGCGGCTCAACGCCGAAGATCTTGCCGGCTTGCCTTTGCCAGACGGCTTGTGGGAATAGCCAGGCTGTCCAAAAATGCCTCACCTGCTTCGTTGCGCTCGATTGTCTCGCTCAAATTCGTGTTCGTGGTTCGTGCTCGTTCGGATTTCACGGTCACGTTTCACGGACACGATCACGATAAATGCGCGTCTTGAGTTTAACCCGAAACCCGGAACTCGAAACCAGAAACAGCCCGAGCCATCTAATTCATTAGTCGGCCGCCGGAAACGTTGAGCGATTCACCCGTTGTGTGCGAGGAGTCGCTGGAGGCGAGAAACAGCGCAGCCTTGGCGACTTCGTCGTGCTGGGCGTACTTGCGCAAAGGCGTGAGTTCCAAGACTTGCTTTTCTAGTTGGGAAAATTCCATTCCCAACCCCTTGGCTCTTTCGGCGTACATTTCTCTCAAGTCCGGTTCGTCCATCCCGCCCGGGCAGATGACATTGGCTCTTACGCCGTAAGGCCCGGCTTCTTTAGCAATCGTCTGAGTCAACCCTAAAAGACCCCATTTTGCCGCGCACAGCGAACCGCGCAGAGCCATGCCTTCTTTGCCCGCGGTGCCGGAGATGCTGACGATGCTGCCGCTTTTCTGTTTGATCATCACTTTCAACACCGCCCTGCAGCAAAGAAACGCCAGCTTGAGATTGACATTGTGCACGTCATCCCACTGTTTCTCCGTGATGTCTTGCACCGGCACCAGCGGCCCGCGAAAACCGGCGCTGTTGACGAAAACATCGATTTTTCCAAAGCGCCGCACAGTTTCGTTGACCATCGCGTTGACTTGCTGATCGTCTGTGCAGTCGGCGATGAGCGAGACGGCTTTGCCGCCTTTCTGGCTAATTGCCTGAGCGACCGCATCGAGCTCACGCTTCATTTTTTCCAAGTCTACCAGGACCAGACTCGCGCCCTCCTGAGAAAAAGTATGCGCGATCGCTGCGCCGATACCGCGGGCGCCGCCGACGATAATCGCCACCTGCCCGGTGAGTTTCATTGTGAATTCCTCCTGGTTTGCGCAAATGAATAATTTTCGTTCACAATCTCGTCTCGAGCCGCTCCGTGAGAACGATCTCTCGCGGCGTGACCTTAGCGCGATAGGGAAGGGCTTCGACGCCGGCTTTGATAGCGCGGCGCAGCCAGCGTCCGTATTCTTGGTCGATTTCATCGGCGGGGCGAAATGCCCCGCAGTCTTCTCTCTGAATCACGAAAACAACGGCGGCGCGGTGGCCTCTACGCTTGAGACGCATGAGTTCTTTCAAGTGCCTGGTGCCCCGCTCGCTGACGGCGTCGGGAAACGCCGCAGCGCCGTCGACGGCCATGGTGACATTCTTCACTTCGACGAAGCAGGAGCCATTCTTGCCCTCGAGACAGAGGTCGAGCCGCGTGCCTGGACGCGTCACCACTTCCCGGCGAATGGAATCGAACCCGCGCAACTCTTGAATGAGCCCCATTTCAATGGCGTGGGCGACCAGACGATTAGGATGCATCGTGTTAATTCCTACCCAGATCTTGTTCACGCGGATGAGCTCCCAGGTATAGGCTAGCTTGCGATTCGGGTTATCACAGCGCGAGAGATAAACCGCGCTGCCGGACTCCCTGCAGCCCATCATGCTGCCCGTGTTCGTGCAGTGCGCGGTGACGATTTCGCCGTTGGCTAAACGCACGTCGGCGAGAAATCGTTTGTAACGCTGAACGAGTGTGCCGCGGATGAGGCGGGATTCGAAGCGCATGGACGCAGTTATAGCGGAAATGAATTGCGTTCCCAACCGGCTTCGTTACAGCTTGAAAATGCGAGATGCTTCGCTTCGCTCAGCATGACATCAAGGCGTTTGCGCGGATTGCGACACGGTCTGAAAGGGTGAAGGAACCTTTGACGTGAAGACCAATCAATAAACAGTTCGATGCTCGCGTCGAGGGGATAAGGCGCAAGAAAAACGCTCTGTCATTTCGACCGAAGGGAGAAATCTTTCTTAGATCCCTCGCATTCGCTCGGGATGACGGGCCTCGGCCCATCACTTGGCGTTCTTTGCGCCTTTGCGCGAGTCTATTGGTTTCTTGCACTGCCAGAGAGGCTTTGTTAGGTATCGGAAGGAATCCTGCAACGCGGAGTCATCATGGCGAAACGACAACTGAAATATGTCGGCCGTAACGTGCCACGCGTGGACGGCGTCGAGAAAGTTACCGGCAAAGCCAAATTCGTCGGCGACATCGCCGTTCCCGGCATGCTCCATGGCAAAATCCTGCGCAGCATCTATCCGCACGCGCGCATTCGTTCTATCGACACGGCTCAAGCTGAAGCGCTGCCTGGCGTCGCCGCGGTCCTGACTGAAGCGGATATCACCGATCTCAATCCGATCTACAACGGCCGTCCGGTCATCGCCATGAAAAAGGTGCGATACATCGGCGAACCCGTGGCGGCGGTGGCGGCGGACGATTTGGCGACTGCTGAAGAAGCATTGTCGTTGATTCGTGTTGACTATGAAGAACTGCCGGCGGTGGCTGACATGGAGGCGGCCATAAAGAACGGCGCGCCGCGGCTTCATGAAGAAAAAAGCGGCAACATCGGCACCTACGAAAAGGTCGATCGCGGCAACGTCGATGACGGGTTTGCCGAATCCGATGTGGTTGCCGAAGATACATTCACTTTTCCGATGGTCTACCACTACGCGATGGAGCCTCATTCGGCCATCGCGCACTATGACGTTAACGATGAAATCACGGTTTGGTCGTCGGCGCAGCATCCTTTCCAAGTGCGCGGGGATATTTCCAAAGTCTTCAAAGTTCCGGCGGCGAAAGTGCGCATGATTATCAACTATCTGGGCGGCGGGTACGGCAGTAAATCATACACTAAATTCGAGCCGCTGGTAGTTGCGCTGGCGCGCAAAGCGAAGCGGCCGGTACGTATTTGCAATTCGGTCGGCGAGTCGATGGTTACGGTGCGGCGCCATGGCGCGCGGGTGCGCATCAAGACCGGAGTCAAAAACGACGGCACGATCATGGCCCGGGAGGCGGAAATTTATCTCGACACCGGCGGTTACGACGACAATGGGCCGCAGGTAACCGCGCGCGCCGCGACGCGGGTGCTCGGTCCCTACTGGATTCCCCATATCCGCACCCGCGCTTATCAGGTCTATACCAATACCGGTTCGGCGGGTTCCTATCGCGCCATCGGCGCGCCGCAGGTGATCTATGCGGGGGAGTCGCAAATCGAGATCTTGGCGGCGAAGCTGGGCATGGATCCGGCCGAGTTGCGGGCAAAAAATTTGCTCAAGAAAGGGCAGGAGCTGCGGCCGGGCTTGAAGGGTATCGATGCTAACCTGGCAGCGAGTCTCAAGACCTTGATGCGCGCCAGCCACTGGAAATCGTCGATCAAGAAAAAGGCCGTGGCGGTGGGCATGGGATGCGCGATCACCAATGCCGGCGCGACGCCGGTGTCGGTTGCGATGATTCGCATGCAGTCCGACGGCATTGCCAATATTGCCGCGGGCAGCACGGAAATGGGTCAGGGCGTGCGCACGACGCTCACGCAAATCGCCGCCGAGGAGCTTACCCTGCCGATGGAGCAGTTCCGCGTGGCCGGCGCGGACACGAAAGTCACACCTTACGATAGCTCGACCGGATCGAGCCGCTCGACCACTTTGATGGGTACAGCGGTGCAAAAAGCCGCGCGGGATTTAAAGCAGCAGCTCATTAAGATCGGCGCGCAGACGATGGGTGTCAAACCCGGCCGGATCGAGGTTGCCGATGGCGCGCTCGTCTGCGGCGAATCGCGGTTAACCTTCAAGGAAGCTTTCGAGCGGCGCTTCGGTAAAGGTTCCGGCGGCGAAATGATCGGACGCGGCGAGGCGGGACCGGAGATCACGGGCAACCAGTTGCCGGTTTTTTGGGAAGTTGCCATGGGCGCCGCCGAAGTCGATCTCGACCAGGAGACGGGTGAAGTGAAATTGAAAAAATTCATCTCCGTCTCCGACGTTGGCAAGGCCATCCATCCTGAGCACTGCATCGCGCAAGAGGAAGGGGCGGCGATGCAGGGTATCGGCCATACCTTTTTCGAACAGCTGATTTACGACAACGGCCAACTGCTCAATCCCAATCTGATCGACTACCGGATTCCGACTTTCTCGGAGGTGCCGGAAGAGTTTCACACCGTGCTGGTTGAAAACGGCGATGGTCCCGGGCCGTTCGGTGTGCGCGGCATGGCTGAAGGCGGAATTCTTTCCGTCGCGCCCTCGGTATGCAATGCCATCGATCGCGCCACCGGCGTGCGCATTAGAGATTTGCCGCTGACGCCCGAGCGCGTCTGGCGCGCGCTCAAGGACCGGAAAGGATAGACGCCGCAATGTCATCGCCGCAAAATAACCCCGGTTTTAGAATCAGCGCGGCGTCTGAGGCCGATCTGCCCATCATTCTCGCATTCATCAAGAAGCTCGCCGCATACGAAAAACTGTCCCACGAAGTGGTCGCGAGCGAAGAGCTGTTAAAGGATACCCTGTTCGGTGCCAGGCGGACGGCGGAGGTGGCCATCGGTTATTTCGAAGACAGGCCGGTGGGTTTTGTTTTGTTCTTTCACAATTACTCGACCTTTCTCGGACGTCCCGGGATTTACATCGAGGATTTGTTTGTCGAGGAAAGTGATCGCGGCCGCGGCTTTGGCCGCGCGCTGCTACTCTACGTCGCGCGCCTCGCTAAGGAGAGGCGCTGCGGGCGGCTCGAATGGTCGGTGCTCGATTGGAACGAGCCCGCTATTGGCTTTTACAAAAAACTTGGCGCGGTCCCGATGAGCGAATGGACGGTGTTTCGCGTGACCGGCGAGGCGCTGGACAAACTGGCCGGCGCCTAGCGGGAGAGACCTTCCAACGCGTTCAAATCGTTCAAGCCGTTCAAATTGTTCAAGTCGTCGAACAATCCGGAGATCGGTTTGAACGACTTGAACGGTTTGAACTTTTTGAACCAAAACGAGCGGGAGGCTGATTTGAAAACCGGAGACAACCCGACCTACAATATGCTGCTTGACCTCGTGAAGGCACGCCACAGCGTGCGCAAGTTCAAGCCCGACCCGATTCCCAACGATACCATCGACAAGATTCTTGAAATCGCGCGTTGGGCCATGTCCGGGGCCAACTCACAGCCTTGGGAATTCGTCGTCGTGACGGATCAGGAGACTAAAAAGCAACTACGCGACGCCTACTCTGAATACAACACCGACTTGATTTTCTGGATGGAGCAGCAGCGGGAGTACCGCCTGCGCCATCCCTCGTACCAGGTAAAAAATGATCCCCATGAGTCGCTGCGATTCAACAAAGCGAAAGCCAACTGGCACCTGGCTCCGGCGGTGATCGTCGTTCTGGGCGACGGGCGGCGCCAATGGGGCACGGTGATGGGCGCGCACACCTTCGGGCGCGATCAATCGCACTTGACCGACAGTTTGGCCAATGCCAGTTTCTTGATTCACCTGGCGGTGGCGTCGCTTGGCCTTACTTCCGAGTGGGTGTCGATCCACATCGAAGAGCCGCACAAGCGCATTCTCGGCGTGCCCGATTTGTTGAAGCTCTACCTGATCATTCCAATCGGCTACCCGGATGTGCCCGCCCGCGCCGCAGGCGTGCGGCGGCCACTGAAAGATATGGTCCACCGGGAGCGTTACGACATGAGCAAGTACATGTCCAACGAAGACGTCATCAAGTATCTCTACTCGTTGCGCGAAGCCACCGTGCCGATCCATTCGGCATCGCGTTCAGTCACCGCCGACGAGAAAAAATAGTCGGAGAAGAGCTGACTCCGCAAAGACGCAAAGGCGCCAAGTCAGGAAGGTCAATAAGTATTAACTTTGCGCCTTGGCGCCTTGGCGGGAGAAAATGACTTGATTCGAGTCGATTCGAAGAGAAAGATTTACGCAGTGAAGACGACCGTCAATCCGATCACCGTCGAAGTCGTGCGCGCCGGCCTGGCGCATATCGCCAACGAGATGGCCACGGTGCTGCGCAAAACCTCTTACAACATGATGATCTACGAGGTGCGCGATTATTGCGTCGGCATCGTCGATACCGAAGGAAACATTCTGTCGCAAAATTTTGGCGCGCTGCCGATCTTTCTCGCTGATCTCGGTCCGGCCATCGTTGATGGCGTGCGGATGCACGGCAAGAACGGTTTTCAGCCCGGCGACGTGCTGATCATGAACCATCCGTACGTTTGCGGCCAGCATTTGAACAACGTTGTGGTTTATACGCCCTTCTTTCATCGAGGCGAGTTGGTGGCTTTTCTCGCCGTGCGCGCGCACTGGATCGACATCGGCGGCACGCGGGTTGGCTTCGGCTTTAGCGGCACACGCGAAATTTACGAAGAAGGCTTGCAGTTTCGTTCGCTGAAACTCTACCGCGGCGAGCAGCCCAATCAAGATATTTTGCAAATTATCACCGACAATGTGCGTTTCGCCGAATCCTGTCTCGGCGATTTGCGCGCGCAAATTGCCGCGTGCCGCGTCGGCGACCGCGGCCTCGGCGCGCTGGTGAAACGTTACGGACTCGAGGTTTTCTTACAATGCGTGAAAACGATTTGGCATCAATCCGAGAGCACTGGCGCGTGAACAAGTCGCACGCATCAAACCGGGCAAATACGAAGCCGAGGCGCTGTTCGACAGCGACGGCGTCAATCTCGACCGGCCGGTGCCGCTGAAAGTCAAAGTAGTAGTCGCCGGCAGCGACATGACCATCGACTTCTCCGAGATGAGCGAGCAAGTGGCGGGCTCGATCAATTCCGGCAAGTCGGGCGCGGTGGCGGCGGCGCGGGTTGCGTTCAAATCCTTGGTCGATCCCTATTCGCCGATCGATGAAGGCTGCTTTCGCGCGTTGGAGGTCGTTATCCCCGAGGGAAAAATTCTCAGCGCCACGCCCCCGTCGCCGGTGGGCAACTGGAAACGCACGCTGCCGACGGTGATCGATTTGATTCTCAAGGCGTTGGCGCCGGCGCTGCCCGATCGAGTGGCAGCGGGGCACAAAGGCGATATGGGCGGTTACGCATTCTTCGGCGTCAATCCAATCACAGGAAGAAGATTTCTCTGCCAGACGATCATGGGCGGAGGCTGGGGCGGGCGGCTACACGAAGACGGCGAGAACGCCACAGTGTCCATGTGCCAGGGCGACGTGCAAAACGCGCCGGTGGAGCTGCAAGAGATTTACTATCCGGTGCTGATCGAGCGCCAGCGGTTGCGCGAAGGGAGCGGTGGCGCGGGCAAATTTCGCGGCGGTCTGGGTATCGAAGTGTCGGTGCGCGTTCTGTGCGACGCCTCTACCAATATCAACGTCGAGCGGCAGCGCACTGCCCCATGGGGATTGTTCGGCGGCGCGTGCGGCGAAAAGGCCAAGGCGTTGGTGAAACAGTCGGAGGACGATCCAGGAGTCTGGCTGACGAAGAAACCGAATTATCCTCTAAAAGCTGGCGGCAGTGTAACTTTTTTTACCGCTGGCGGTGGTGGATACGGCGCCCCGGCCGAGCGGTCGGGCGATTTAATTGAGCGGGACTCGCGTTTGGGATATGCGTCGGCGACGAGTGGTCGATAGAGGTTATTTCATAGCGTGGCTTGAATCTATCTAGGAAGTCTTGAATAGAAGCAACTAATCTCCCGCGGCGGCTTCAGCCTGAGGCTGCTCCGCCTTTGGTGGACGCGGGAGGACTAAGTGGTATCCAAGAAGTTCGCAATATAACTCAATCGTCATTCCGGGCAAGCTGGCGATAGCTAGCGCGACCCGGAATCCAGGAAATTCGAAGACGTCTGGGTGCCCGCTTCCGCGGGCATGACGGTGGAGAGGCGAGCGAACTATTGAACGAATTTGTGAGACAGGACACTAGACCTAGGGTGAGGCCAACCCCATGCAAAAAAATCATTGGACTGGCGCTATGCGCTCTGCTCTTGGCTCATAGCTTTACCGCCGTCGCGCAGCAGCCGAAGAAAGTCCCTAGGTTAGGGTATCTATCGAACGTCGATCCAGCTCTTGAGTCCGCCCGTTCCGAAGGAATTCGGCTGGCTCTGCACGAGCTGGCTATATAGAAGGACAGCACATCGCCATCGAGTACCGCTATGCGGAGGGGAAGCCCGATCGCTATCCTGGGCTAGCGGCCGAGCTGGTGCGTCTCAACGTTGACATCATCGTGGCAGCAGGAGGGTCCGAGATGCTCCGGGCGGCTAAGAAAGCGACCAAGACAATTCCCATCCTTATGACAGGTCTTGGGGCCGATCCTGTCGAGGCAGGACTGATTGAAAGCCTTGCTCGTCCCGGCGGCAACGTCACCGGCCTTACAAGCCTTTCCGGAGAACTAGGCGGTAAGCGGCTGGAGGTGCTCAAAGAAGCCGTTCCCAAAGTTGCCCGCGTCGCGGTTCTCTACGTTCCGACCACTCCGTCCAGTGTACTCGAGGTGAAACAGGTTCTCCCGGTCGCGGCGCGTGCGTTGCGGTTGACTATTGAACCTTGGGAGGTACGAGATGCGGGCGATTTCGAGAGGATATTTGCCGCGCTGAATAAGCAGCGCCCGAATGGACTCTATGTGCCCTCGGGCCCGCTAATGCGTGATAACGAAAAACGGATTGTGCGCTTTGCCTTAAAGAGCCGGTTACCGTCGATGTATTTTTACAGAGAAGCTGTAGAGGCCGGCGGGCTCATGTACTATGGGGCGGACCTCGCGGACAGCTACCGGCGCGTCGCATATTTCGTGGACAGAATCCTGAAGGGAGCCAAGCCTGCCGATCTCCCGGTGGAGCAACCGACGAAGTTCGAGTTGGTGATCAATCTCAAGACGGCGAAGCAGATCGGCCTGACGATTCCGCCGGGTGCTTGCATCGGGCGAATAAGGTGATCAGATGACTGGATATCCGCTGCCCTTTGCGTGCCGATCATTAGGCCGCAGCGCGTTTTTTGCCTAACGATTTTAGAAAACTCTTTAGAGTGTGCGACGCCCTCAGTATCTCAACGCCCAGGACATTGCCCCTCATCATCCATCTCCACGTTGACCCCTGGAGCGACCTCGGTAAATTCTTCCTCTACGCCCTTTCGGGTCGCGATATACAACACGTCGCTTGACGGATCGTATCTAACTAGGGGTTTATTTTTTTTCTCTTTCATGAGGAATCCATCTCCCTGACGCAATCCTGTTCGTTTTTTGCCGAGGCTTCAATGGATGCACAGTAATCAAATTAACTTCGTCCTTTATTTCTGAATAAGCGACCATCATCTCACGCAATCTGCCGCCGTAACGGGAACGAGCTACGGCTACAAGGTGCCCCGTTGTGTGATCATAAAATACTTCTTTTGCACGTCGGTAGATACTCCGCGGCAGAGGTCTGGGTATCCTTCGCAGACTCATCCGTAGTTTCAGGTGATCAGAATAAAGGATTCTCTTTGCCAATTCTACGCTCTCTGATAAACACGGTGCTTTTACGTCTACGTTTTTTGGCGCAGACAGTATCCCTCGCTAGCGCATCGTGTCAATCGCACGGCGATTTAAAAACCTCAACCGGAGTTTGCTACCCAAGTTTGATTTAAGCTTGACCCAAAAGCGCGTCGTCGGATACTCTGCGACTTGTCATCCATCCGTGATGATGGCCGAGCAATCAGGAGGAAGAATCGAATTGGAGACCTGTTTCACGTTCTTTCTCAAAACACTCGGAAATCGCCGCTTGCTGAGGAGATCTATGAAACGTATCGCTATGCTCGTCGCAATTATGCTGGCACTGGTGGGCTATGGTGCCATCGCCGCCGCCCAGCAGCCGAAGAAGGTCCCTCGGATAGGGTATCTATCGTCGGTCGATCCAGCTACGTGAGTCCACCCGTGCCGAGGCAATTCGGCTGGCTCTGCGCGAGCTTGGCTACATAGAAGGACAGAACATCGCCATCGAGTACCGATATGCGGAGGGGAAGCTCGATCGGCTCCCTGAGCTTGCGGCCGAGCTGGTGCGTCTCAAGGTTGATATCATCGTGGCAGCAGGAGGGACCAGGTGGATCCAGGCGGCCAAGAATGCGACCAAGACGATTCCCATCGTTATGACGGGCCCTGGGGCCGATCCTGTCGAGGCAGGCTTCGTTGAAAGCCTTGCCCGTCCCGGCGGCAACGTCACCGGCCTTACAAGCCTTTCCGGAGAACTAGGCGGTAAGCGGCTGGAGCTGCTCAAAGAAGCCGTTCCCAAAATTGCCCGTGTCGCGGTTCTCTACGATCCGGCCACTCCGGCCAATGTACTCGAGGTGAAAGAGGTTCTCCCAGTCGCGGCGCGTGCGCTGGGGTTGACTTTTCAGCCTTGGGAGGTACGAGCTGCGGACGATTTCGAGAAGGTATTCGCCGCGCTAAACAAGCAGCGCCCGGATGGACTCTATGTGCCCTCGGGCCCGCTAATGAATGTTAACCAAAAACGGATTGTCGGCTTTGCGTTAAAGAGCCGGTTACCGTCGATGTACAGCAACAGAGAAGCTGTAGATGCCGGCGGGCTCATGTACTACGGGGCGGACCTCGCGGACAGCTACCGGCGCGTCGCATATTACGTGGACAGAATCCTGAAGGGAGCCAAGCCTGCCGATCTGCCGGTGGAGCAACCGACGAAATTCGAGTTGGTGATCAATCTCAAGACCGCGAAGCAAATCGGCCTGACGATTCCGCCGGAGGTGCTCGCCCGGGCGAGTAGGCTGATTAAATAGGCGAGATGAGGCAACAGGCAACGGTAGGGGCGGACCGATGTGTCCGCCCGTTCGGAGGGGCCGACACGCAGGTCGGCCCCTAACGCGTCCGACAATCTAAAAGCAGCCCCGCTGACGAAAATTGGTGGGAATTGTTGCTTTCGTTATCACAGTCGCGAGTAGAGACCTCTCACCCTAGCCCCCACGAAGTGATTCATGGGCGTTACACGCTCGTCCACAGAGCATGAAAAAGGAGGTACATCCCTCCACGCCAACGCCAAGGTTCGACGGGGCAGCCTCCGTCATGCCGGCAGGGATTGCCGGCATCCAGGCCCGCAGGATGCGTCCGGACACATCCATGTGAACCTGGGTTCCGGCAGTCCATGCCGGAACGACGGGCTCGTATTGTAATGTTTACGCAACTTACGCCAAATCTAATGGCAATAGTTCCTCCACCCCACCCAAATTTTCGAAGGAGCCGTGGTGGAGAGGGGATAACTTTGCTACCTTCTTCAAGCTGATTAGAGACGTTGACGTAATGAGAATAGCGGCGAGATTTACGAGGTGACTATGGATGAACGAGCGGAATTCGAAAAACGGTTGACCCAGGTGCGTGAGGCGATGCGCGATCAGGGATTGCAAGCCTTGCTGGTTTATGATTCCGGCCGGCATAACTTCCTGCGCATGAACTACGTCGGCTATCTCACCGACTTCATCAGCGTCGGCCCGGAAACCATGCTCGTGGTGCCCCTCGAAGATGATCCGGTGCTTTATCTGGCGCCGGCGTGGGATATCCCGCGCGCGCGCGAAGAATCCTTCGTCCAGAACATCAAGTCGTTCAAAGAATTGTGGTCACGTTTGCCGAGTATTTCCGGCAAGGTCGGACTCATCGGCCGCGAAGCGATTCATGTCGATTTGCACGATGAGATCGTTCGGTCGCTCAAGCAAACTCCAGCAAACGCCAAGGACATCATTGAAAACATGGCGCGCTGCAAAATTCCTTTCGAGTTAGAAAGATTGCGGCGCGCCGCGGCGATCGCCGATGCCGGTGTAACCGCGCTGCACGAAGACGCGCGGCCTGGCTTGAAAGAATACGAGCTGGCGGCCATTGTCGAGCATCGCATGCGCTCGCTCGGCGCCGAGGATAATTTCGGCATGGTGGTCGCCAACAGCCACAATCAAGCGCTGCATCCCGCCACCGACCGCGTTGTACAGCCCGGCGACATCATCATCGGCGAGATCACGCCCTGCATCGGTGGTCTGTTTGTACAGATTTGCCGCACCGTCGTGTTGGGCGAGCCGCCGCCGGTGGTGCGCGAGAAGTACGCGATCCTACACAAGGCGATGGGACTGGGTATGGCGGCGGCGCAGACCGGCGCGCCGGCGAGCGCGGTTGCCAAGGCGATTAATGGGACGTTTATCGAGTATGGCTACGAACAATATTGCCGGCCGCCGTTCATGCGCGTCCGCGGCCACGGCCTTGGCTGCGGATCCTTCGCGCCGGGAAGTTTGGAAGACGAGAACAAAACTAAATTGGAAGAAGGAATGACTTTCATCATTCATCCCAATCAATATTTGCCGGAGACCGGCTATTTGACGCTGGGCGATACGGTGGTGATGGGGAAGAGCAAGGCGGAGTCGCTGATGAAGTCTTCGTGGGATATCTATATTAAAGATTGAACGCGTTCCAATCGTTCAAGCCGTTCAAAAAGTTCAAATCGTGATTCGGATTCGCACTTGATGAGGTCGAGATGATTTTCGGAAGACATTCGGTATTGAAACGTGGGTGTTCTACTTGGGACCTCCAGCTTGCGCCGCGGGAGGAATTTCAGTCGAGGCTCGAGGCCGTGCGTCGGGAGATGGCGCGGCTTAACCTGGACGCCTTGGTGATTTACGGTGACAACTATTCCTTTGCCGATCTTTGTTACCTGACGAACTATTTCCCGAAAGTTCGCGGCGGCATCGCCGTGGTGCCGCGCGACGGCGCGATATCAATGCTGCTCAACATCGGCAGCCGCGACGTGCCGTTCGCCAAGACCCTCACGTGGATCGAAGACGTGCGCGCGTCCAATCAGGTCGGCGCCGACGGCGCAAAGCTGTTAAAGGAAAGAGGTTTCGAAAACGCGCGCTTGGGACTGGTGGATTCCGGCCAGGGGTTTCCCCTGCCGCAATTGGAAGAGATGAAAAGCGCGCTACCGCAAGTCACTTGGCAGAATCTCCATTCACTGTTTCAGCCGATCCGGTTGCGCAAAACCGCGCGCGAGCTTGCCGCCATGGGCGAGGCGGGCCGATTGCTCAGAGAGATTTGCCAAGATGCCGCGGCCGTGATCAAGCCGGGGCGGAAAGAATATGAAATCGTCGCCGATATCGATCGCTTGGCGCGCGATAAAGGCGCCGAGGATATTCGCATCCTTGCCGGCGAAAAACGGCTGAATCCGCCGAGTTTCAAGCAAGCGGCGAGCGTTGGCGCCCATTGGGCGGTTTATTTTGCGGTCCAGCATGAACGCTATTGGGCCGAGGCCGGGCGGACGTATTTTCTCGCGAATGACGCGAAGGTGCAGAGCGCGTACGGCAAAGCGCAAGAGATCGTCGCGGCGATGGCGCAACAATTGAAACCCAATGGCGCGGTGGCGGCGATCGATGAGACCGCACGTAAAGCGCTCGGTGAGTTCTATGCGACGGCTTCACTGTACGGTCTCGCCAATGGCATCGGCCTCAATCAATGGGAAGCGCCGTTTTTGAGTGAGAGCGACGCACGCGAAGTGGGTGCTTCGTCCGTCGGCGCGACGACGCTCAACGAGGACATGACGCTGGCGTTGCGCGTGACCATCGAGACCGAAGGGAAGATTGTTTTGTTCGGCGACAGTTTTCAAGTGACGGCGGGCGGGGCAAGGACGTTGGTGGGCGGTTAAGATTTGAGTTTGCCTGTTTGGCGAGCCTTCGCATCTGTTCCTTCTCCCTTTGGGAGAAGGGTTAGCCCTCTCCCACATTCGTGGGCGAGGGGATCGGATCGGAGGGCCCGCCGAGAAATTTTTACAGCAGATCGAAAGGCTCCATGAGAATCGCCGTTGATATAGGTGGAACGTTTACTGATCTCGTCGCCGTCGACGATAACGGCCAGGTGTATCGCAGCAAGTCGTTGACGACGCCGGACGATCTGGCGCGCGGTATCGAGGATTGTCTGAGCCACGCAAAGATCGATGTCGCCGGCGCTGGCTTCTTCGTGCATGGTTCGACGGTGACGATCAACGCGGTGCTGGAGCGCAAGGGAGCCAAGACGGGTCTGATCACGACCAAAGGCTTTCGCGACGTATATGAGATCGGCCGCGGCAACCGTCCCGAAGGTTATAACCTATTCTTCAAACGGCCCGTGCCGCTGGTGCCGCGGGACCTGCGACTGGAAGTTGACGAGCGGCTTTATGCCACGGGCGAGGTGCTTACGCGGCTTGATGAACAATCCGCGGCTTCAACCATTGCGGCGCTCAAAGCCGCGGACGTGGAAAGTATCGCCGTCTGTTTGCTGCACTCCTACGCCAATCCGATACACGAAAAACGGTTGGGCGAACTGCTGCGCGAGCAATTTCCCCAAGCGTATGTCTCGCTCTCGCACGAAATTCTCCGCGAATTCCGCGAATACGAGCGCACCTCGACGACGGCGCTGAACTCCTACGTCGGTCCCTTAGTCAGCCGTTATCTGCTATCGTTGGAAAAAATGCTCGGTGACGGCGGCTTTCGCGGCACATTTCGCGTGATGCAATCCAACGGCGGTGTGATGTCGGCGGAGACGGCGAAAAAAATGCCGGTGACGATGATGGAGTCCGGACCCGTGGCGGGGGTGATTGCGGCTGCGTGTCTGGGCGAATCGCTGAATTGCCGCCAGATTATTTCTTTCGACATGGGTGGGACGACGGCAAAATCGAGTCTGATCAAGGATTTTCATCCGGAAGTTACCAGCAGCTACTACGTTGGCGGCTACGTGACCGGCCATCCAATGATGCTGCCGGTCGTCGATATTGTCGAAGTCGGCAACGGAGGTGGCAGCATCGCCTGGATCGATCCGGCGGGCGGTTTGAAAATCGGGCCGCAGAGCGCCGGGGCGGCGCCGGGTCCAGCTTGCTACGGCAAAGGCGGCAGCGACCCCACGGTTACCGACGCGAATTTGATTGTCGGGCGCATCGATCCCGAATATTTTCTCGGTAGCGGCATACGCTTGCAGCGCGACAAAGCCGCGGCCGCCATTACGAATAAAATTGCCTGGCCACTCGGGATGTCGCTCGAAGAAGCGGCGCTGGGTATTTTGACTATCGCCAACTTCAATATGTCGCTCTCGGTGCGCGCCGTTTCGGTCGAAAAAGGCTACGACCCGCGCGATTGCGCGCTCGTGCCGAGCGGTGGTGGGGGCGCGTTGCACGCGATGGCCATCGCTCGTGAACTCTCTGTCCCGCGCGTCATCATTCCGCCGATGCCGGCGCATTTCTCGGCGTTCGGCATGCTACTCGCCGATCTCAAGCATGATTACGTGCGGACCTACGTGCGCGAGCTGGCGGAGACCTCGGGAGCCGAGATCGCCGAAGCCTTCGCGGTTCTGGAAGAATCGGCGACGGAGACACTGGCCGAGGAGGGAAGCAAGCCGGAACAAATGGCGCTCAGGCGGTTTCTCGACATGCGTTACCGCGGCCAAGAATACACGCTGCCCGTACCGATAACCGAGGATTTGCGCCGGCTCACCGACTTCGGCGCGATTCGCGCTCGTTTCGATGAGCTACATCAAGCGCACTATGGTCACTCGGCGCCCAAGGAGCCCGTCATGATGGTCAACCTGCGGCTCTCGGCGCTTGGCAAGAGCGATACCCGCTTACCCATAGTTTCGTCATGCCAGGAAAGCGACCGCGGGCAGCGCGGTAAACGGGCGGTGATTTTTGACCTCACGCCGGTCGAAACGCCGATCTTTTTGCGCAGCGGATTCAAAAGCGGGGATAATTTGGACGGTCCGGCGGTCATCGAAGATATCGGCGCGACGATCCTCGTCTATCCGGGCGACAAGATGCGGGTAAATGAGTTTGGGCATCTGGTGATCGAGGTGGGCGGTGTTGCGGTCTAGAGTCTAGGGTCCAGAGTCTCGCGTTAGCTGGAAATTCAAAACTAGAAACTTGCCGCAAGTAATTACGAAATGATATTTGATTTAGATTCTGGAGGTCTTCATGGACGAGCAACCGACGCGGGACTACGATCTGCTTTACGATATCATTCGCCGCCGGGCGAGTGTGCGGAAGTTAAAACCCGATCCGATACCCGATGAATATGTTCAAAAGATTCTCGAAGCGGGCCGCTGGGCCATGTCCGGCGCCAACTCGCAGCCCTGGGAGTACATCGTCGTCAAAGACCCGAAGGTCAAAAAGGATCTATTCCGCTGCTACTCAGAGGACAACACCGACTTCATTTACTGGATGGAACAGCAGCGGGTCTTCGAGTTGCGCCATCCAGCCTACCAGATGACTGCCGACGAGGCGGTGGAGCGGCAGCGGCGCGGCGCTGGCTGGTCGGAAGCGCCGGCACTGATCGTCGTCGTCGGCGACGGGCGGCGCCAGTGGGGCACGGTGCAGGGCGCCCACACGTTTGGCAGGGATCAATCTCATCTCACTGACGGATTGGCGAATACTTGCACATTCATGCATCTGGCGGCGGTGTCCCTCGGCCTGGCGACCCAGTGGGTCACGATTCACGTCCAGGAACCGTTCAAAAAAGTCTTGGGGGTGCCGGATTTGATGATGTTATATCTGATTATTCCCATCGGCTATCCCGCGGTACAGCCGTCCGAAGGCGTGCGCCGTCCGCTGGAAGAAATCGTCCATCACGATCACTACGAACAAGAGAAATTCATGAGCAACGAACGGATCATTCAGTTTCTCTACGAACTGCGCGGCAAGACGCTGCAAACTTACCGGCAGAGCTACGTAGGCAAGGATGAACCGAAAAAAGGTTGACCGAAGCAAGTTAGATTACTGGCAAGGCCTGTAGCGAAAATTAAAATGACCGTCGATGCCATAACCGTGGAAATCATCCGTTGCGCGCTGCGCGCCGCCGCCAATGAAATGTCGGCGGTGCTGAAGAAGACCGCCTACAACATGATGATCTATGAAGTGCAGGATTATTGTGTTGCGGTGCTCGATGACGAGGGGCGGACGATGTCGCAGAACGAAGGCGCGCTGCCGATCTTTCTCGCCGATCTCGGCGTGGCGGTGCAGGACGGCATCGAAGTCTACGGGAAGGAGAACATTCATCCCGGCGACGTGTTTTTGGTCAACCATCCGGAGATCTGCGGGCAGCACTTGAACAACATGGCGGTCTACACGCCGTTTTTTTGGGACGGAAAATTGCTTGGGCTTCCTGGCGGTGCGGGCCCACTGGATCGATGTCGGCGGCGGCAGCACCGGATTCGGATCGAGCAATACTCGCGATGTCTATGAAGAGGGGCTGCAGATTCGCTCGGTAAAAATCTACAACCAAGGCCAGCCCAATACCGAAGTGCTGCGTTTGATCGAAGACAATATCCGATTTCCGGAATCCTCGCTCGGCGATCTGCGCGCGCAGATCGCCTGCTGCCGCACCGGCGAAGAGCGCTTGGAGCAGATTTGCCGCAAGTACAGCGGCGCGGTTTTTCGGAAGCGGTGGAGACGATCTGGGACCAGACCGACAAACTCGTGCGCGAAGCCGTGCGCGCAATCCCTGACGGCGATTATGAAGCCTCGTCGTTTCTCGACGACGACGGCAGAGTGATGAACAAAACGATTCCGATTAAAATCAAGGTAGAAGTGCGCGGCGATGAACTGACCATCGATTACTCCGAAGTCAGCGATCAGGTGCCGGGCTTCATTAATTGCGGATCGTCGGGAGGGATGGCGGCGGCGCGCGTCGCCTTCAAAGCGTTGACTTCGCCGCAACGCGAAGTAAACGAAGGTTCGTTCCGCGCGCTCAAAGTGATTCTCCCGCCGGGAAAATTGCTCAGCGCGCGACGACCCGCGCCGATCGGTGGCTGGAGCCTATCGCTGCCGACGGTGCTCGACACGATCTTGCGCGCGCTGGCGCCGGCTTTGCCGCAGCGTATTCCGGCGGCGCACAAGGGCGACATGGGCGGCTACGCGATATTCGGCGCCAATCCCAAAACCGGCCGCCGCTACGTTTGCCAAAACATCATCGGCGGCGGTTGGGGCGGGCGGCCATTCGAAGACGGCGCGTCAGCGTCGGTTTCCATGTGCCAAGGCGATGTCAAGAACACTCCGATCGAACTGCAAGAGCTATATTATCCGCTTCTCTATGATTGCCACAGATTCCGCCCCGATAGCGGCGGCGCGGGAAAATACCGCGGCGGCGTCGGCGTCGAAGTTAAAGTGACGCCGCTGCACGAGCTGCTGGTAAGTCGCAACACCGATCGTCTCCGATGCCCACCCTGGGGACTTCTCGGGGGAGAAGAAGGGGCGACCAACCAAACATTTATCGAGCGCAACGGCAAAAAAGAGACTCTGCCCGGAAAGTTCAGCCATATGCCGGTGCAACCTGGTGAGACCGTGACGTTTTTGACGGCTGGTGGCGGGGGATATGGACAACCGGCAAAAAGGGATGCCGTCGCGGTCTTGCGAGATGTGGAATTAGGTTATGTTTCCGAGGAAAAAGCCCGTCGGTATTATCCCGAGGCGTTATCGCGCCGGATCTGAAGCCGAGATCGGGCATCAAACAGGGTTCAAATCGTTCAAGCCGTTCAAAACATTCAAAACGGCTGGAACAATTGGAACTTTTTTAACGACTCGTTAATGTACGAGTAATCCGGGATAACGCTTTGTTGCGCAGACGGATCGGCAGGTTTTTTTCTGGCTAGGTATTACAACCGAGGAATGGGTCAGAATTTCCGCGTTCCCGTCTCGGGATTTGCGGCGATCCATGTTGTTTCGACGAAATCGAGGGGAAGATCGACGGCGGCGTCACGGTTGAGCAGCGTTAGCAGAACCTTTACACGGCCTTTGGCGGTAGGCGGCTCGCGTATAATTCCCAAAAGGCCACTCAAAGGTCCTTCCGTTATGCGGACCTCTTGGCCACGTCTTAAGTTCGATTCGGCTGGAATTATCCCCTCGGAATCCGATCGGGACTGCAGAAAGCTTAATACTTCGTCATCAATGGGAGTGGGGTAGCCGTTAAATCCCACGATTCGATTGACACCTGGTGACCACGATACGTAACCGTACTCTTCGGATTCTATATTCAGACGAACAAATAAGTAGCTTGGAAACAGTGCAATGACCGGGTTCGCTCTCTTGGTATTTCTCGGAAGAGAAAGGCGCGGGAAGAAAACTTCAAGTCCTTTTGCGGATATATGAAATTTCGCGCTATTCTCCTTGTGAGGCTTACTGTAAACGACGTACCAATGGCGTTCGCTATAGGGGCGTTGAGATGGCATGGTGGATTATTCAGGACCCTTCAATTGTCCCGTATGAGTATATAGTTATAAGTCTTATCGCCGGTGTCAAAAAATTCTTAAGAATCACCTAGTCTGGCGCCATTGAATGAAGATTCTAGCCATTCTGCCAGCGCGATTCGGTTTAACTGGCGATCCTCTCCGTGGATTTTCCGGCCAAAGTAGCTTGACAGCGCGTTCGGATATATGGTTTAAATGCTGGCGATTATCCGGGCGATTTTGGGCTTACCACCGGGAGTTGAATCTAATCAGCAAATCAGGAGGCATCTTATGAATGGGTTATCGGGGCTTTTGGCTTTGTCCTCTGGGGCAATTTTGGTGGCAGTGGGTTTGATTGCTTGTAGCTCGGTGGAGGAGCAACCGAAAGCAGCTCCGCCGGCCGCAGTACAACCGGCTGCCAAAGCGGAAGCCAAAACAGAAACAAAAACCACCAAGGTTAAAGCCGTCGAAGTAGAGGGAGTGATCAGCAGCGTCGGCCAACGGACGATTACCTTCCAGATGGAACGCAAGGGAAAAGTTCGTGAGGAAGTTGTCGGCGTCGATGAGAAAACCAAGATTGAAAAAAGTGGTAATTCGGTCAAGTTAAGAGATCTGCAGGAAACCGATAAGGCTCTCATTAACTACGAGCCTGAGGCTTATACGCCGGCGCTGGCGATCAAAGTCGTGGGCAAGGGCGAGATAAAAAAAGTCGGTGGGGATGACTAGCGCAACCTCGCGTCGCTCGATGTTCAAGGTTCAATGTTCAAGGTTCAACGTATTTCGATCATTTGTTGGGCTGCAGAGCCGACGTTCCTAACTTTGAACATTGAACTTTGAACCACTAAGAACGGTAACGGTCGGCGCGGTCGCCGCCGATGACTTCCAACTCAAAAGACTGTTCTTCTCTGAGAACCTTAAACAAGATCCGCTCCCCCGGGCGTTTTTTCCACATCTCGTGGTAAAGTTCCGAACGAGAGCGGATGTCTTTTTGCTCCACGCTTAAAATAATGTCTCCCTCTCTAAGCCCGTGTTTTGCCGCGGGGCCACCGGGTACGACGCCGCTTATAACAACATGTCCGGCCAAAGGATTGGAATATAGCCCGAGCCACGGCCGGCTAGGGCGGCTGCGCACTTGGCCGTATTGTTTCAATTCCTGTTCGTAGGTTCGGTAGTAATCGACCGGTATCGCCAGGGTAAATTTCCCCACTTCGTTCAAGTTCAACGAAACGATACCGACCAGTTCGCCGCGAAAATTCGCTAATGCGCCGCCGCCAAAGCCAGGATTGAATGCTGTCACGCGAATGGTCTTATCGATCATATACTCCCACTGGCCGTCGTAAGACTCCGTGGAACTGATATAGCCGCCCGCGATGCGCCTCCCAGTCTGGCCGGCACTAGCGATCATGACCACCGGGTCGCCGAGGTTCGCGGAGTTCGGCGGCGCTAGACGCAGGAACGGCAAATCGTGGCCGGGAATTTTGACGAGGGCGAGCCCGGTTTCCTGGTCCTGGGCGGCAATTTTACCGGGAAACTGCTCACCGTCTGTGGTCGTTACCGTAATCGACGAAGCGCCGACCGTAACATAGTGAACGGTCAGGATATAACCGTCTGGAGCGATAATTGCCCCAGAGCCGGCGCGCTCCGAACCTAGATTGCGTGCCGAAGCGTGGGTTTCCGGGATAGTCACGTGCAGGTCGACCGTCGCGGGTAAGATGGAATGTATCAAACCGATATGTCCGTTCACGGCTGTGCTCCTTCGGAGTCATAGGAGGTAATCTGCCCGCGCATCTGGGTGGTGTATCGCTTGCCTTGCCAGGTGTCTCGTGCCGCGAGCGTTTGGGTGATGGCGTTATGCACGCCCATCTTGTTCACCGACCAGTCCGGCGCCACGGTGAGGGCGCGGTAGGTTTCTCCGGTCAGACGGTGAATAATCATTTCCGGATTCAATAACTCGAGAAAATCCGCCACCAGGGCGGCATATTCTTCTTTGCTGAAAATTTCAAACGGGTGGGCGTTATAGATGTTTTCCAGCGCGGTGTTTTTGATCACGTGGAGATTGTGGAGCTTGATACCATCAATGCCGAGCCGGTTGAGCAAGGGCGCGGCGGCGAGCATGTCGTCACGGTTTTCGTCGGGAAAGCCAAAAATTAGGTGAGTGCAAATTCTAAGACCGCGCGCTTTCGACCGCTCCACCGCGTCCATGTATTCGCGCAGTCCATGGCCGCGATTAACCCACTTGAGCGTCCGGTCGTGAATCGATTCCAAGCCTAGCTCCAACCACAAATAAGTATCACGCGACAAGTCGGTCAACAGATCAAGCACATCCGCGGGAACGCAGTCGGGGCGCGTGCTGATGGAGAGGCCGACGACGCCGGGGAAATCGAGAGCCTCACGGTAGAGTTTCTCCAGCTTCGAGACCGAGTCATAGGTATTGGTGTAACTCTGAAAATAGGCGATGAACTTTTCCGCCCGATGTCTTTTGCGCACGGCATCAGCGCCCTGGCGCAATTGCTCGATGACGGACGCGCGCGGACGATAGGCTACCGGAGTATGACTTGCGTTGTTACAGTAGATGCAGCCCCCCACGGCCACCGCGCCGTCGCGGTTGGGACAGGTGAAATCCATGCGCAGGCCGATCTTGTAAACTCGCGTCCCGAATGTTTCCTTCAGCACGCGGTTAAAGGCGTTGTATCGTTTGCCGCCCCAGATTCTTTGTAATGAAATGGGAAAATTCATCGCTTGGATAAAAACTCGTTAACAAAATGGCGGCGAATACTCAAGCGAATGGTCTAACGTCGCGGCCGCGGCCAAATAGCATCAAGGCACCGCGGAGCCCTGGCGGGATCCCAGCGCTGGTTGATTTCATGAGGGTTTCCGTAAAGAGCGGTCAATTACAACCGAACGGGGCTCGGAAGTGCTGAATATTGCGCGATGTTTTGAGTTGCTCTTGAAGCGCTTCGCCTTGACAACGGAGATGTTTTATCTATATTCAAGTGAATCTAGCGCTCCGATCCCTTCCGCTCATGAAAGTCCTCGTCGACGATATTCCCGAGTCGCCTAAGGCGATTGAGTTCTCGGAGAGCATCGAGGAGCTGAATGAGACCTATGGAAAGGGAAAGACCCGCGAATTTCGGTTTCCGCCGCTGGTTGACGTTGATATCGTTTGCTATCGTTCAGGTCGCCAACTCTTTTTTCGCGGCTCGTTTCACGGGCGGATCGAGAGCAGTTGCAGCCGTTGCCTGAAAGACTTTTCCATGCCCGTGGAGCATGAGTTTGACTTCGTGTTGAGCCCGGATAAGTTTGGCTCCAATGGCTCGACGGAGGAATTGCGGCGGGAAGAGTTGGGCTTGAGCTACTATTCGGGTGACGAGATCGACTTCGCGCCGCTGATTCGTGAACAAGTCATGCTGGCGTTGCCGACACGCCCGCTTTGCGGGGAAAATTGCCGGGGGCTGTGTGGCGGTTGTGGAGTGGATCTCAATTACGAGGACTGCCGATGTCCCCGCGCCGCGGAGGATCCGCGGATGGCGTTTTTTCGCACGCTCAGGATCGATCGCTAGATCGGACATTCAAAAGTTTACAGCTGCTGTTTCAAAGCAGGGAAAGACAGGATCAAGCCTATGCCGGTTCCCAAGAGAAGAACGTCGAAAAGAGTCAAAAATCAACGCCGTTCCCATGACGCTATCGCCAAGCCGCAATGGAGCACCTGTGCCAATTGCGGCGAAACCGTGTTACCGCACCGCGCGTGCGCTCACTGTGGTTTTTACCGAGGGCGCGCCGTCGTGCCAACCGAGCAGAGCTAAGCACTCCCCATGCCGAAAATCGCCGTTGACGCTATGGGTGGAGACCGAGCTCCCGGAGTTATCGTTGAGGGAGCGTGGCGCGCGGCCAAAGATCTCGGCGTCGAAGTAGTCCTCGTCGGCCAGAAGGATGCCGTGGAACGGGAACTGTCCCGGCTCAACGCCGGCCCGATGGAAATTGTTCCGGCTTCTGAGTGCGTGGCAATGCATGAGTCCACGCGCAGCGCCCTCAAAAAAAAGGACTCGTCGATGAAGGTCGCCTTCGACCGGATGAAATCGGGTCAGGTCCAAGCGGTGGTCAGCGCAGGCAATTCCGGCGCGATGATGGCGACGGGTATGTTTGTTATGGGCAGGTTGCCCCACGTGGCGCGGCCGGCGATTCTCGTGGTCGTTCCCAGCGCCGGCAAGGGAACGATCGTCGTGGACGCGGGAGCCAATGTCGATTGCAAGCCTCATCATCTAGCCCAGTTCGGCATCATGGGGGCGATCTACGCAGAGCGCATATTGGGGATTGCAAATCCTCGCGTCGGCATTCTCAGCAATGGCGAGGAAGATGGCAAAGGCACCGATCTCACCCGCGCGGCGAGCGCGCTGTTGGCGGCAAGCTCGCTGAATCATGTCGGCTACGTTGAAGGAAGAGATATTTTTAACGCGACGGTTGACGTGGTTGTCTGCGATGGCTTTACCGGCAACGTCGCGCTGAAGACGATGGAGGGCGTCGCGAATTTCGCGGGCGAAGTTTTAAAAGACGCTTTTCAAAAAAATCTGTCCAGCCGTTTAGGCTATCTGATGACACGCAAAGCTCTGGGCGAAGCCTACCGCCGTCTCGACTATGCCGAGTATGGCGGCGCGCCGCTTATTGGTCTTGACGGCGTGGCCATCGTCGCCCATGGGGGCTCGAGTCCGCTCGCTATCAAGAATGCCATACGCGCCGCCAGAGACGCGGTGGAGCACGACATGAACCGCCATATCATGGAAGATCTCGCCGACGCGGCGGCGTTGGAAAGTGGTGGAAAGCACAGCCTGCCGGGAAAGATCTGGCGCCGTATCAAATCGAAAATCGATGCGCTGGCGGAGAAGCCGGAAGCAGCCGCGGCGAGGGAGAAATCAGAGAGTGGCGACGGGTAAAGTTGCGTTCGTGTTTCCCGGCCAGGGCTCCCAGTATGTTGGCATGGGAAAGGATCTTTGTGAACGGTTCGTGGCGGCAAAGAGGATTTTCGCCGAAGCCGACGACGCGCTCGGCTATTCATTGAGCAAGCTTTGTTTCAATGGTCCGGATCTGGAACTCAAGCGGACGGAAAACACCCAGCCGGCAATTTTGACCGCGTCCATCGCCGCTCTGCGGGTACTGGAGTCGGAAACTCCGCTGCGCGCTGATTTCGTCGCCGGCCACAGTCTCGGCGAATACAGCGCGTTGGTTTGCGCCGCCGCTTTTAGTTTCGTCGATGCGGTCAAAATCGTCGGCCAACGCGGCCGTTTCATGCAAGAGGCGGTCCCCACGGGTGACGGCGGGATGGCGGTGATTCTCGGTTTGGATATGGACAAGGTAGGTTCGCTCTGCGCCGAGGCGAGCCGGGGTGAAGTCGTTGCGCCCGCCAACTATAACGGCGGCGGCCAGATCGTCATCGCGGGCGCTAAGCGCGCGGTAGCCCGCGCTACGGTGCTGGCGAAGGAGCGCGGCGCGAAAAGAGTTTTGGACTTGCCCGTGAGCGCGCCGTTTCACTGCGAGCTTATGCGACCGGCGGCGGAAAGGCTGAATCAGGCGCTGGCCTCTATCGTCGTTAATTCCTTGTCAGTGGGGGTGGTTACGAACGTTGAAGCCGAGGTGAACCAGGATCCGGGCCGGGTCAAGTCGCTACTCACGGAGCAAGCGGTGCGACCGGTGCGTTGGGAAGAGTCCGTGCGCAAGTTGGAATCTCTCGGTTGCCAGCGGGTGTTGGAGGTTGGTCCCGGCAAGGTGTTAAGTGGGCTCATCAAACGGATCAGTTCGTCTCTCGACACCGAAAATCTTGAGAGCGCGCAAGATCTTGCCAGGGTGCAGCGGGAGACGGCCGGGTGAATCTCGCCGGGCAGATCGCTCTGGTGACCGGCGGCAGCCGCGGCATCGGCAGAGCCACGGTCTTGACCCTGGGCCGGCTTGGCGCCCATGTGGTAATTAACTATAGGAACAACCAGGCGGCCGCCGAGGAAACGTTAGCCGCGTTGACGGCGGACGGCCAGGGGCGCGGCGAACTTTGCCGGTTCGATATCGCGGACGAAAATCAAATCGAGGCGGCGATAAAAATAATCGTTGACCGGCATCACAAAATTGATATTCTCGTCAACAACGCGGGCGTCACCGCCGATAACCTTCTAATTCGCATGAAGCCCGATGATTGGGATCAGGTTGTCGGAATCAATCTGAAGGGCACAATTCTCTGTACTAAAGCAGTGACTCGGGTTATGCTGCGGCAGCGCTACGGCCGGATCATTCACTTATCGTCGGTGGTCGGCCAAACGGGCAATGCGGGACAGTCGATCTACGCCGCGACCAAAGCGGGCATCCTCGGATTTACCAAAGCGGTGGCGCGGGAAGTGGCCTCCCGCGGGATCACGGTGAACGCGGTGGCTCCGGGTTTCATCGAGACGGAAATGACCTCAAAGTTGCCCGCTAAACTCCAGGAGGAATTTCTGCGTTCTATTCCTCTCGGGCGGTTTGGCACCTGCGAAGATGTGGCGGAATCCATCGCTTTCCTCGCTGGACCGGCGGCGGGGTATATCACCGGGCAGGTGATCAGTGTCAATGGCGGCGTATATATGTGAGGAAATCGTAAACAGGAGGTGAGATTGTATGGCTGCGTCGGTTCAAGCAAGAGTCAAGGAGATTGTATGCGAACAGTTGGGGGTGAGTGATGAGGAAGTAACTCCGGAAGCCTCCTTTATCGAAGACCTGGGAGCCGATTCTCTCGACATCGTCGAGCTGGTGATGGCTCTGGAAGAAGAGTATGAGATGGAAATCTCCGATGAGGACGCGGAAAAAATCAAAACCGTCCAAGATGTTATCACCTACATCGAGGGCCACCGGTAGATTCCCGGCGTCACGGGGCAAACAAGGTCCGGGCGATTGCGGTAACGCTCGAGTGGTCTGAAGCGCAAATCGCAGCAACCGTGGAATGAAATCAGCCACGGCGCTGCGATTTTGTTTATTGCCCGGAGTTGCGTTCATTTTTGAACTGTTTTTGTAAGGAAAAGAACGATGATCGTCGTTGGCAGTGACCATGGCGGCGCGAAGCTGAAAGACTTCCTGGTCGAAGTTCTGCGCGCCAGGGGTATCGATGTCCGCGACTGCGGCACGCAGGGCGAAGAGCCGGTGGATTATCCGGATTTCGGCCGCGAGGTATCGCTCCGTGTCTCTCGGGGCGACGCCGAGCGCGGCGTGCTTGTTTGTACGAGCGGCATCGGCATGTCCATCGTCGCCAACAAATATCCCGGCATTCGAGCGGCGCTGGTGCAAGATCTCGATGGCGCGCGCAGCAGCCGGGAGCACAATGATGCGAATATCCTAGTCTTAGGCGGCGCCAAGACCGAAAAGACCTTGGCGCAGCGGATACTCGAAACATGGCTCGAGACGCCTTTCGCGGGCGGGCGCCATCAACGGCGGGTGGACAAAATTTCCGCGGCCGAAAGAGAACTGGGTACGCAGATTCGCAACGCATCAAAAAACTGAACCGCGGAGAAACGAGCGATAGCATGTCATATTTGCGGGACACGGACGCCGAAGTATTTGCGGCGATTCAAAAAGAAACTCAAAGGCTGGAAGGCAACCTGGAACTCATCGCTTCGGAAAACGTCGTCAGCGAGGCTGTGTTAGAGGCCCAGGGTTGCGTGATGACGAACAAATACGCCGAGGGCTATCCCGGCAAGCGTTACTACGGGGGCTGCGAATATGTAGACATCGTCGAATCCCTGGCCATCGCCCGCGCCAAGGAATTATTCGGCGCCGATCATGTCAACGTCCAGCCCCATTCCGGTTCTCAGGCAAACATGGCGGTGTATCTTTCAGTGCTCAAGCCGGGGGATACTTATTTGGGCATGAATCTCGCCCACGGCGGCCACCTATCGATGGGCAGCCCGGTTAACTTTTCCGGCATCCTATATAAGGTCGTTCCCTACGGAGTATCCGAACAGACCGAAACCATCGACTACGACGAAGTCGAACGGCTGGCGAAGGAACATAGACCGAAATTGATCATTGCCGGTGCCAGCGCATACCCGCGGGTCATCGACTACGCCAGATTTCGCCAGATCGCGGACGAAGTCGGCGCGCTGTTCATGGTCGACATGGCGCATATTGCGGGTTTAGTGGCGGCGGGTTTGCATCCAAGCCCGGTGCCCTACGCCGACTTCGTAACCACGACGACCCACAAGACGCTGCGCGGTCCGCGCGGCGGTCTCGTCATGTGCCGCGCGGAACATGCCAAGACCATCGATAGTAGAGTGTTTCCCGGTATGCAGGGCGGGCCGCTCATGCACGTGATCGCTGCCAAGGCGGTGGCATTGAAGGAAGCCCTGAGCCCAGCGTTCAACGATTACCAACGCCAAGTTATCAAGAACGCGCGGGCATTGGCGGCCAAGTTGACCGCCCATGGGTTCCGGTTAACGTCGGGGGGCACGGATAATCATCTGATGTTAGTGGACTTGCGCCAGTCGGAGTTGACCGGCAAAGTCGCTCAGGAGACCCTGGACAAAGCGCACATCACGGTCAACCGAAACGCGGTGCCCTTCGACACGCGCTCCCCCTTCGTTACGAGCGGTATTCGCTTGGGCACCCCTGCTGTCACCAGCCGGGGCATGAAGGAGCAGGAAGCGAAGTCGATCGGTGATTTTATCGTGCGGGCGCTCAACTCCGTGGGCGATGAAGGCGCGCTCACGGCCATCGCTGTTGATGTGGGCGAGCTGTGCCAAAAATTTCCCGTATATCCTCACCGTTTGCCAAAGCAGTGAAAGAGGCACTAGGCACTCGGCAATGGTCCCTCACCCGAATGCTTGTTGCCTACTGCCTACTGCCTCAAGACCATGAAATGCCCCTTTTGCCACGAGACCGATAACCGGGTCATCGATTCTCGGCTGAGCAAAGACAGCAACATGATTCGGCGCCGGCGCGAATGCAACCGGTGCAGTCGGCGCTTTACAACCTATGAACGGGTCGAGGAGATGATACCTCTGGTGGTGAAGAAAGACGGCCGGCGCGAAAATTACGATCGGACGAAAATCATTAACGGTCTCAAGCGCGCCTGCGAAAAACGCCCGGTGAGTATTGATACCATCGAGGCTGTCGCCGACCGCATCGAGCGCACGCTCTCGGAACGCGGTGAAAAAGAAATTCCAGCTTCCGTCATCGGCGAAGCGCTCATGCGCGAACTGCATGACATCGACCAGGTGGCCTATGTGCGGTTCGCATCCGTCTACCGGTCTTTCAAGGATATCGGCGAGTTCATGGCTGAGTTGGAAGATCTGATCAAAGAGCGCAAGCGCCATCCCACGGAGCCGGCCGGCGCCGGCAGGCAAAGAAGAGAGCCTTAACGTTGACCGAGCCATCCTGGCGCGACGCCGACCGCAGCTTCATGCGCATGGCATGCCGCCTGGCGCTAAAAGCCGCCGGACGAACGACTCCCAATCCCATGGTCGGCGCGGTGCTCGTGCGCGGCGGAAGAGTTATCGCCACCGGTTATCACAAAGCAGCCGGCACCGACCACGCCGAGATCGTCGCTTTGAAGCGGGCCGGCAAGAAAGCCCGGGGCGCGACGCTCTACGTCAACCTGGAGCCTTGCAGCCATTTCGGGCGCACGCCGCCGTGCAGCCGCGCGCTTATAAGGGCGGGAGTCAAAGCAGTCTTCGCCGGAATGAAGGATCCCAACCCGTTGGTTTCGGGCAGCGGATTCGGCGCGCTTCGGCGCGCCGGCATCGCCGTATCTGCCGGCCTATTAGAAGATGAATGCCGCGCGCTCAATGAAGCGTTCATTAAATTCATCAGCCGAGGGCTGCCGTTCGTGATATTGAAACTTGCCGCTTCTTTAGACGGCAAGATCGCAACCGTGAGCGGAGACTCGCATTGGATAAGCGGCGAGGACTCGCGCAAAATAGTCCACCGGCTGCGCGCCCAAGTGGACGCGGTTTTGGTTGGCTCCGGCACTGTGATCACCGACGATCCGCAGCTCACTTGCCGGATAGCCGGAGGGCGCAATCCGTGGCGTGTGGTTTTGGACCGGCGGCTCCGTATCGCGCCGTCGGCACAACTCTTTCGTCTGCGCGACCCGGAAAAGACCCTTGTGGTGACCAGTCGCCGAAGTCCCGCGGCGCGCGTTCGCGCGGTGGAAGCGCGGGGCGCAAAGGTTTTGCGGCTGGCGGAGCGCAATGGCAAAATTACCTGGAGGGCGGTACTAAAAGGACTTGCGCGCCAGGGCATACAGAGCGTGATAATCGAAGGAGGGGCCGCAACCGCCGCCCGCGCTCTCAAGGCCAAGGCCGTGGACAAGATATTGTTTTTCTACGCGCCGAAGATCATCGGCGGCGACGGGCGGGTGATGATCGATGGTTTGGGAATCAAGTCGGTGAAAAAATCCCTCCAGGTGCAGCGATTGGAGGTCGCCAAGTCGGGTGCTGATATCGTAGTGTCGGGCTATTTGTGACTCATGGCGCAGACTTTAGGCTAGTGCGGTGTCTCGGGATCGTTACATGATTCATTCGTCATTCCGGGCAAGCTGGCGATAGCTAGCGCGACCCGGAATCCAGAAAAAGTAACTGCATCTGGATGCCCGCTTTCGCGGGCATGACGTTGGAAACGCCACCGGCTTCTCTTGCCACCTTTAGGGACAGGACACGAGAATTTACCGTTATGTTCACCGGACTCGTTGAGGGCGTGGGAAGAATCAAAGCCCTGCGCAAGGGCGACCGCTCTGTGGTGCTCACGGTTGGCACGGAATTGCCCGTGGGCGCCATGAAGCTCGGTGCCAGCGTCGCCGTCAATGGTGCCTGCCTCACCGTGGTGAAAAAGGGACGCGGCGCTTTCGTCGTGGATGTATCACCGGAAACCCTGAGATGTACGAATCTAGAGAAATTGCGCGCCGGCTCCCTGGTCAATCTGGAGCGGCCCATGCGCCTCGGTGCTCCGCTCGGCGGGCATCTGGTCACCGGGCATGTGGATGGGATCGCTACGGTGTCCGACATTTTGAGAAAAGGCGAGTTCACGTTTTTTACCTTTCACGTGCCGGCCAAGCTCGGCGTGCTGCTCGTGCCCAAGGGCTCCGTCGCAATGGACGGCATCAGTCTGACGGTCAATGAATGTCGTAGAGAGCGTTTTTCCGTGGCGATCATTCCTTTCACTCTGCGCCACACTAATTTGCGCGCCCGTAGGGTTGGTGATAAGGTCAACATCGAAACGGATTTAATCGGCAAATATGTTCATAGTTTCATGGCCAATCGCAGGTGATGCTCGGGCTAGGCAGTAACGGCACTCTCGTCAAATCTTGACCCATGCCCCTCGCCAGTATTGAAGAAGCTCTAGAAGAAATTCGCGCCGGCCGCATGGTGATCCTCATTAACGAGGAAGCCCCCGACAGCGACGGTTTTTTCTTTCTACCAGCCGAGAAGGTGACCGCTGAGAGCGTCAATTACATGCTCAGCCACGGGCGCGGGATCGTGTATGTCACTCTCACCGACGAGCGCATTCGCGAGCTGGGAATTCTGCTGGTGCCCGAGGAAAACAGCAAGTTGCGCGGGCTTCTATGTGGCGCCTCCTTCACTGTCCGTCTTGAAGGCGTGCATGGGGTTTCGGCCCAGGGGCGCGCCCATACGATCCAGGCGGCCATTGCCGAGCAAACCCGGCATGAAGATATCGTCGTGCCGGGACATGTCCAGCCGCTCCAAGCGCGTAGCGGCGGCGTCTTGGCACGCTCGGGCCGCAGTGAAGCTTCGGTGGATTTGGCGCGCCTGGCGGGTTACAAACCCGCCGGCGCTATTTGCCAGATTCTCGAAGACGACGGCTCCGTCGCGCTGTTGCCCTCGTTGGAGCGTCTCGTCGAGCGGCAAGGGCACAAAATTATCTCCGTGGCTAGCTTGATCGCTTACCGCTTGCGTAATGAGCGGCTGGTCAAGCGCGTCGCCGAAGAAGAATTTCCAACGATCCACGGCGGCATGTACAAAGCGATCGTTTACCGCAACGAAGTGGATAATGCCGAACATATGGCGCTGGTGAAAGGGGACATCGGCGGCGGCGGCGTACTCGTTCGGTTGCATTCCGAGTGTCTCACCGGCGACGTGTTCGGCTCCGAGCGTTGCGATTGCGGCGATCAGATTCGCCAGTCCCTAAAACTCATCGACGCTGAGGGCCGGGGCGTGCTGGTTTACATGCATCAAGAAGGCAGAGGGATCGGCCTTACCAACAAGATCAGGGCCTACGGTTTACAGGACCAGGGGCGGGACACCGTGGAAGCGAATCTGGAGTTGGGCTTCAAGGAGGATCTCAGGGATTACGGCGTCGGCGCCCAGATGTTGCGCGAATTGGGCGTCGAGCAAATTCGACTATTGACCAACAATCCGCGCAAGATCTCCGGCCTGGAAAGTTACGGCCTCGATGTCGTCGAGAGGGTGCCTCTAGAGATCCCGCCCGGTGCGACCAATCTTCAGTATCTGCGGACCAAACAAAGCAAGCTCGGCCATCTGTTTACAAATCTTGACGCCAGGACCGTGAAGTCTTAGGCTGAGCGGTTCGTTTTTTATCGAGCCATGGTGAAAATTATTGAAAGTAAAGCCGACGCGCGCGGGCTCAGGATCGGCATCATCGTCAGCCGGTTCAATCAATTCATCACTGACAAATTGCTCGACGGCGCCCTCGATGGACTCAAGAGCCACGGCGGCGAAGATGAACGGATTACGGTAGCGCGAGTGCCGGGGGCCTTTGAGATCTCGCTCATGGCGGAAAAAATGGCGGCCAGCGGCGATTATGATGCCCTGGTTTGCCTCGGCGCGGTGATACGGGGCGATACGCCGCACTTTGAGTATGTCTCGGACGCGGTCACGAGCGGCATTTTAGCGGCCATGCGACAGTATCAAATACCGATCGGCTTCGGCGTGTTGACTACTAACGATAGCCAGCAAGCCATGGAACGCTCCGGCACGAAAGACGCCAACAAAGGCTACGAGGCAGCGCTGACAGCGGTGGAGATGGCCAACGTGATTCGACTTCTCCCCCGTGAGTAACCGTCCGCGGCAGAGCGACCCGGGCCATCCGGAGATATTCTTGTCACCGAATCAGGAAACCATGGAGACCGCCGGCTCGAGCAGAAGCAACCGGCGCAAGGGCCGCGAGTTGGCTCTACAGGCGCTGTATCAAATCGAGATCACCGGCGACACCTCAGCGGACGCGGTGGACCTATTTCTCGGTCATTTTGAAGGTAACGCCAGGGCGAAGGATTTCGCGCGCGAACTGGTTTCCGGAGTCGTTAGCCAACGGGTGGAGATCGATCGTCGCATCGCACAATGCACGGAGAACTGGAAACTGGGGCGGCTTGCAAAGGTTGATCTCGTGCTGTTGCGCATGGCCACTTATGAATTGATTTTTTGCCCGGATATACCCGCCAATGTCAGCCTCGATGAGGCCATCGAGATCGCCAAACGCTTCGGCACCGGCGACTCCCCGGCGTTTATCAATGGCGTGTTGGACCAGGTGGCGCGGGCGAGCGGTATCATGGGATAGGGGAGTTCAAGGTTCAATGTTCAAAAGTTCAAAGTATTTGGATAGGAGGTTCGAGTTTCAGAACGACTTGAACATTGAACCTTGAACTGAAGCGATCTGAATATGGAAGAACGTTACCGGCCCAAAGATATCGAAGAAAAGTGGCAGAAAATTTGGGATGAAGAAAATAGCTTTCGGGTCGACGAGGCGGCCGGCAAACCCAAGTATTACGTGCTTGAGATGTTTCCCTATCCATCCGGGCGGATTCACATGGGCCATGTGCGGAACTATTCAATTGGCGACGTCGTGGCGCGCTACAAAAGGATGCGCGGCCATAACGTCCTTCATCCGATGGGCTGGGACGCCTTCGGGCTGCCGGCGGAAAACGCCGCCATTGAAAGGGGAATTCACCCGGAGAAATGGACCGAGGAAAATATCCGCTACATGAAAACGCAGCTAAAGCGCATGGGGCTTTCCTATGATTGGGAGCGCGAGGTTGCGACTTGCGAAGCGGAGTATTACCGCTGGAATCAGTGGATCTTCCTGCGCTTCTTCGAGCGCGGGCTGGCGTACAAGAAGCGCTCATCGGTCAACTGGTGTCCTTCCTGCGAGACGGTGTTAGCCAACGAACAGGTTATCGAGGGCGCTTGCTGGCGCTGCGACGCCGCGGTGGTGCAAAAGGAATTGGAGCAGTGGTTCTTCCGCATCACCGATTACGCCGAAGAGCTGCTCGGCGATCTGGAGCAGCTCGGGGGATGGCCCGAAAAGGTCGTCACAATGCAGCGCAACTGGATCGGCAAATCCATCGGCGCGGAGATCCGGTTCCCGATCCTAGAACGCAATGAATCCCTCACGGTCTTTACCACGCGCCAGGACACGGTTTTCGGGGCGACCTTTATCTCCATCGCCGCGGAACATCCACTGGCCCTCGAACTTTGCCGCGGGACTCGGCAAGAAGCCGCCGTTATAGATTTCGTCGAACGGGTCCGCAACACCAGCCAGAGCCAGCGCGGCGCCGACGAAGGCGAAAAGGAAGGCGTCTTCACCGGCGCCTATTGCCGTAATCCTTTTACCGCGGAGAATATTCCCATCTACGTGGCTAATTTTGTCTTGATGGCATATGGCACGGGCGCGGTGATGGCCGTGCCGGCGCATGATCAGAGAGATTTCGAGTTTGCCCGCAAATACGGTTTGCCGGTCCGAGTCGTGATCCAGCCGCGGGATAGAATATTGCTGGCCGAGGAAATGACGGAGGCCTATGTCGATGACGGCGTGATGGTGGATAGCGGGCAATTTTCGGGTTTGGCCAATAGCGAGGGCAAAGAGAAGATCGCTACCTATCTGGAAGAAAAAGGCTGGGGCAAAGGGGCGGTTCGTTATCGCCTGCGCGATTGGGGCGTGTCGCGCCAGCGCTACTGGGGCACCCCGATTCCAATCATCTATTGCGATAGTTGCGGCATCGTTCCCGTGCCTGATGATCAACTTCCGGTGGCTCTGCCAAAGGACGTGCCGTTCACCGGCAAAGGCCGCTCGCCGCTTGCGGATAGCAAGTCTTTCGCGCAAGTTGCCTGTCCCAGATGCCAACAAAGCGCCCGCCGCGAGACCGACACCATGGATACCTTCGTAGATTCGTCCTGGTATTTCTTGCGCTTCACCTCTTCGCGCTACGATGGCGCTCCCTTTGACCCGGAGAAGGCCGGCTACTGGATGGCGGTGGATCAATACATCGGCGGCGTCGAACATGCCGTGCTGCATCTGCTCTACGCGCGTTTTTTTACCAAGGCGCTGCGCGATCTCGGCCTGGCCAAAGTGGATGAACCCTTCGCGAATCTGTTGACGCAAGGCATGGTGTCCAAGGAAACCTACCGCTGCAGCGAGCACGGCTGGCTTCTCCCCAGCGAGCTCGCCGGCTCTGAAAAAGAGGGTTGGAAGTGCCCCCAATGCGATCGGCCAGTGGAAAAGGGGCGGGTCGAAAAGATGTCCAAGTCGAAGAAAAACATCGTCGACCCCGAAGACTTGGTCAACGCCTACGGCGCGGACACGGCGCGCCTGTTTACGCTCTTTGCCGCGCCGCCGGAAAAAGACCTCGAATGGAGTGATCAAGGCGTCGAGGGGGGCTTCCGGTTTCTATCGCGCTTGTGGCGCTTCGTGCACCAGCACTCAGAAGCGCTGGCGGGGGCGCGGATAGATCTACGATCGGGAGAAACGGGCGGCGAATTGCGCGAGCTCAGGCGCATGATCCACCGGACCATCAAGAAGGTTACTGAAGATATAGACGGCAGGTTCCATTTCAATACCGCCATCGCGGCGATCATGGAGCTTTTCAACGCGGTGAGCGGCGTTGCCCAAAATGCCAGGCTTACGCGAGACGGCGCCGGGCTGGTGAAAGCCGGCGTCGAAACGATAGTTGTCTTATTGGCGCCGTTCGTGCCCCATATCGCCAGCGAATTATGGCAGCATTTGGGGCATCAAGACAGACTGGACCGCGCGCCCTGGCCGAGCTATGCGCCGGAAGCGCTGGAACAGGAAGAACTGCTCATCGTCGTGCAAGTCAACGGCAAGGTGCGCGGCAAGATTACGGTTCCCGCGGACGTGACCCAAGAACGGATCGAAAGGGTGGCTTTGGCGGACGAGCGGGTGAGCGCTTTTCTGGGCGAAAGAAAAATCCAGCGGCTCGTGCACGTGCCGCGGCGTTTGCTGAATATCGTGGTGGAGGGATAGACGAATATGGCACAAACAATGGGCCGGTGGATTATCGCGATTATCTCGCTGGTTCTGGGCGCGGCGCTGGGCGGCTGCGGGTATCAATTCGGTGGCGGAGGCGGTCTCTTACCGAAAGACGCCCAGACTATCTATGTCGAGCCTTTCATCAACCGCAGCCGCGAAGTGGGCATCGATAAGGAACTGACGACGGCGATACGCGGTGAATTGTATCGCAAAGGGCGCTTGCGACTGGTGGAGCAGGCGGAGCAGGCGGATGTGATTTTGAGCGGCGTGGTGCGGTCGCTCGAAAGCATAACCGCTTCGGTCAACCGCTTTGATGAAGTGCTCCAGATGCAGGCCCAAATGATCGTGGACCTCAACCTCCGCCGGCGCGAGCCCAACGAAATTCTCTGGCGCGGTCCGGCAATTACGCTGACGCAGATTTACGCTGGTTCGCGGGGGGCCGTCGTTATAAGTTCGTCAGAGTTCCGAACCGGGACGCTCAACACCTCGGATGTGCGCCGCATGACTGATATCCAACTCACGGAAGCGCAGCAAAGCAGGTCGCGGGAGCAGTTGATGGACCGTTTTGCACAGGAGCTTTTCCAGCGGCTTATGGAAATGTTCTAGCAGGCTGCCTGCACCATTTTAAATTCTGGTTGAAGTGAACTAGGCGGCTGGGGTGGCGCTGGAGAGCCGAGATATCCAACGCGACGCGGTATTGCGCTTGATGATACCCCTGCTCACGGCCTTATCCAGAGCTTTGTTGACAACGCGAAGCTGGGCTGAGAGCGTTTCGTGATTTTTGCCTTCAATAAGTTGCCGCGCTTTCTTGATCAGCGTTCTAAGCTTGGACTTGGTCTCCATGTTGCGCTTGTGCCGCTTTAGGCTTTGATGATGTCTCTTGATGACCGACGGATGACGTGCCACATTTTCCTCCGAAACTCGATGGGCTTTTTGTACCATCTGACCGCCGCTGAGTCAACGTAACAGCTGTGTAGCGAATATTTCGATTCGGCGCGGTCGGAGCGCAATTGATTGCCAATGCAGCGCCGGCAGTGTGTGTTCGAGAATTCTGTGACTGGGCGCAGGTTGACGATGCCGGGACAGGGCCCTGTTTGGTTAACGAAAATAATCGCCAATCGTGCGGCGCTGAGTGGCCGTCACGACCTCGATGCTTGAATCATCGTTGCCCAATCCAAGCGCAGCGTAAAATGTCGGCAATATCTGTAACTCTTCGGAGTTTAGCAGGTTTTATTGCCGTGAAATTATGCAATTGGCTGAGGGGGGCGATTATTACGCGCTCCGCGGCCCGTGGTTATTCGATTATCAACAAGTTATTAACAGTTGATGTTGGTTTGTCCGAACACCATCGGTTCTCGAGCCGCGGCGCCGGCGTTGAATTTTTTGTTTGAAAACAATTCTTTTGGGATTTTTTTCAAAGTTTTGCCGCGCGAAGAAATTTTTTCAGCTTTGACCGGGCGGGTGATTGAGCGCGGTTTGTTTTGGAACAATGCCCGCGCATGCAAACTATTTTCCCCGTCTGCGATTTGCGGCGAAGAAATGCGCGACTGCGCAGAACTATTGTCCGAGGTGATGAAAAATCTATTGGGTGATTCCGCAAGAAAAGAAAGCGGTGAGTTTTTGGATGTCGGCCGAGCAAATTTCTGAGCTGTGATTGTCCAAGAATCGTCGAGGGAAAGAATACGTCGAGACCCGAGGCGCAATTCATGGTGCGGTTGCGCCGGGTAATTTTGCGGATTGCCCTTGAAAGTCTGAAAGACTTGTGCGATATAAAAAACTTAACCAAAACAGATTAGCGAGATGTGTGACGGGAAAGGAGGTGAACCTAAGGATGGGTAGAAAGATATTTTCGTTATCGTTGATTACACTCTTTGCTTCGACTCTGACCTTCGCGGGATGCGGCAAAAAAGAAGAACCGCCGCCTCCACCGCCTCCGGCACCGGCACCGGCACCGGCTGAGCCGGCTCCTGCTCCAGACCCAGCGGCCCCGGCCGGCGGTGAACAGAAAGCTGGCGAGCCGGCGAAGGATGCGCCTATGGAGAAGGGCATGGAGAAAAAAGAGGAAGGAAAAACCAAGTAAGGAAGAGCAAACCTTATTACGGTTTTCATAACCAAAAAAGGGGAAGGGTTATTATCCTTCCCCTTTTTTGCAATTTGTTTGGCTTAATCGTCTGTGGCGGCCGACTCTAACATGACTTTGACGGAGCACCTCGAAGAGCTTCGCTGGTGCTTGTTAAGAGCTCTGCTAGCGGTCTTTTTGATCTCGACTTTGTGTTATGTTTTTTCGGCCGAGATTTTCGCGGTTATGGTGGCTCCGCTCGTGGCGCATTTGGGGCCGGGCCAGAGCTTGATCGGAACCGGGGTCACTGAAGCTTTTTTTATCGAAATAAAAGTTGCGCTCCTGGGCGGTCTGGCACTCGCAAGTCCGTACATCTTCCTGCAAATCTGGCGCTTCATCGCGCCCGGCTTGACAGGCAGCGAGAAAAAGCTGGTTATCCCGTTCGTGCTATGTGCGACTCTGTTTTTCGCCGCCGGCTCCTATTTTTGTTACCGAATCGTCCTCCCCGTAGCGTTTAAGTACTTCATCGAGCAGTACCAAACCATGGGCGTGGCGCCGGCAATCAGGGTCGCGGAGTACTTTACTTTTTTTTTTCGCATGGTGCTGGCCTTTGGCGTGACTTTTGAGCTGCCGGTATTTACATTTTTTTTGGTGCGCGTGGGGGTGTGGGATTACCGCTTCATGATCCGCTCCTTGCGCTATGCCATCGTGGTGATTTTTATTTTAGCGGCCATGCTGACCCCGACGCCGGATATCATCAACCAATGTTTACTGGCTTTGCCCATGCTGGTGTTATACGTTGCCAGCATCGGAGTGGCCTACGTTTGGCGCAAATAATTTTTCCCGAGGCAATATCTCACTGAGAGAAGGGATGATTGAACATCATGGTTTTACTGGTTATTGCGATTAGTTGTTTTTCCTTATTGTTTGCCGTCTATCTTGCCCGCCACGTCGTTCAGAAGGATATGGGCACCGCCAGGATGCAGGAGATATCGAACGCCATCAAGGAAGGCGCGGAGGCTTTTTTATCCCGACAAAATCGCACCATCATCCTGTTTGCCGCGGTGTTGGCGGTGCTGATTTTTATCCTTTACGCATTTGTGCGGGCGCCCAGCCCCGCGGATCCAGTGCCGCCCGTGGAGCTGGCATTTTGGACCACGCTCTCGTTCGTCCTGGGGGCTCTTTGCTCCGTCATCGCCGGTTACATCGGCATGTGGGTGTCGATTCGCGCTAACATTCGCACGGCGTCGGCGGTCCGGTCGAGCTTAAATGAGGCCCTGCGCATCGCCATGCGCGGCGGCGCGGTTTCCGGGCTTTTTGTGGTGGCGATGAGTTTGTTGGGCGTTGGAGGCTTGTACGCTCTACTGAATACCCTCGGGCATGATCCGCAAAAAATTCCTTTCACCATCGTGGGATTTGCTTTCGGAGCTTCCTTCGTGGCGCTCTTCGCGCAGCTCGGGGGCGGTATTTATACCAAGGCCGCCGATGTCGGAGCTGATCTTGTGGGTAAGGTCGAAGCGGGAATTCCCGAAGACGATCCGCGAAACCCGGCGGTTATCGCCGATCTCGTCGGCGACAACGTCGGCGACTGCGCGGGTCGCGGCGCGGATTTGTTCGAATCGACCGCCGCGGAAAACATCGGCGCTATGATCCTTGGCGTGGGGCTGTATCCTTATTTCGGGCTCAAGGGAATCTTGTTCCCCCTGGTGGCGCGGGCGTTCGGTCTGATCGCGTCGATCGTCGGGATCATGATAGTGAAGTGCGAGGAGAACGAAGACCCGATGGCGGCGCTCAACCGCGGTTATTACGTGACCAGCGCGCTGGCTATCATCGGATTCTTTTTCGCCGCGCAATGGCTATTGGGAGTTGATCCGGCAAAGTATCCCGAAGCTTCGTCGGCATGGTTCTATTTCTTTTTGTGCGGCGTTATCGGCATCGTCATGGCCCAAGCTTTCGTGTACATTACCCAGTACTATACCGAGTATAAATACCGTCCGGTAAAATCCATTGCCGACGCCTCGGAAACCGGTCCGGCCACCAACATTATTGCCGGCATCGCGGTCGGCCTGGAATGCACCGCGATTCCGGTCGTCGTGATCTCAATTGCCATTATCGCCTCGTATTACCTGGGCAATATGAGCGGTGTCCCCCATGCCGGCTTGTTCGGCACGGCCGTTGCCACCATGGGTATGCTCGGAACAGCGGCTTATATTCTGGCGATGGATACCTTTGGCCCGATCACCGACAACGCCGGAGGTATCATCGAGATGAGCGGACAGCCCCAAGAGGTGCGCCACAAGACCGACCGGCTTGATGCCGTCGGTAATACCACCAAAGCGCTGACCAAGGGGTACGCCATCGGCTCGGCGGCCTTGGCCGCGTTTCTGCTCTTCTCCGCGTATCTCGACGAAGTGGCCCATTACGGGGCTAAGTTGGAATCGGTTAACCTCGCTAAGCCCGAAGTTTTCGTCGGTGGGTTGTTAGGCGCCATGTTGGTTTTTCTCTTTTCCGCATTGGCGATCCGAGCAGTCGGCGCAGCAGCTTACGTCGTGATCAACGAGGTCAGAAGACAGTTCAAGGAAAATCCCAACATCTTGAAGGGGACGGCGAAGCCCGACTACGCGCGTTGCGTGGATATTGTTACCGTGGGCGCGCTAAAGCAAATGGTGCTTCCGGGCGCGATTGCGATCGGCATGCCGATAGCCGTGGGGCTCGTTTTCCGGTTTTTGGGTGTCGGCGCCGAAGCGGTCGCCGCGTTTTTGATGGTCGGCACCATCGCCGGGATTCTGATGGCAACGTTTCTAAATAACAGCGGCGGCGCGTGGGACAATGCCAAAAAGTTTATCGAGAGCGGCGCGCACGGCGGCAAAGGGTCCGACACTCATAAGGCCGCCGTTGTCGGCGACACCGTCGGCGATCCATTCAAAGACACAGCGGGTCCCAGCCTGCACGTATTAATCAAACTTCTGGCCACGATCACACTGGTTTTGGCGCCGCTGTTCGTTTAACGGCAGACCTGGAGGCACCCTATCGCCACTTCATCGAGCATCATCACTAGAGCAGTTTTCATTTTCATAGGAGCAACAGCCGGCGTTCCACGCGTAGCTCCGCAGAGATATGCATCAGATAGGGATATCAAAACAAGTCCCGAACCTTTCTACGCGACGCCTCACGCAGCGGATCGGGGCGTTTCCGACCTTCCTTTGGTCTAGAGATTTGAAGCTTGTCGCGTTGGCGTCCTCCTCCTCTGTCTGAGTCTTGACATGAGCCGGAGATGTTTGGGATACGGACAGAGTACGTATTTTCTATTTTTCCACGGCAATCGGGATGCCGCGACAAGGGCTCCAGCAGGTTATGATTACGATAGCAAACACCAAAGAATAAATCCTGGGAGGATCAACACGTGGTTCAGCAATATCGCTATTTTTCTGCCGATAGCCATTTCGAGTGCCCGCCGGATATGTGGACGCACCGAGTTCCCAAGGCCTACCGCGAACGCGCGCCGCGGCGGGTCAAATTGCCTAACGGCAATGACATCATCGTAGAAGAAGGACGGCCGATCACGTTCAGGGGAACCAATCAGTTCGCGGGGAAACCTTTGGAAACATTCTCCCCCGTGGAATTGGATTTCGACCATGCCGTCGGAGCGGGACCGCCGCAGCAACGGTTGAAGGAGCAGGACCAGGACGGAATTGATGCAGAGCTGCTCTTCGCCAGTGAAGCGCGCAATCCTGCGATCCAGGATAAAGCCGCGTTCCTCGCGATCGTTAAATCATTCAACGATTATTTTATCGAGGAATACTGCGGCGTGGCTCCGCATCGGCTCGTGGGCGTCGCCGTGCTTCCCGATATCGGCGTCGACGAGGACATCGTTGAAATGAGACGCTGCAAAGACAAAGGATTCAAAGCCGTTCGCTTGCACACGTTTCCAAGCGGAAAGAGCTTCCCGACTCCGGAAGACGATAAGTTTTGGGCCGCCGCTCTGGATATCGATATGCCGCTGACGATTCATACCTCCTTCCCTAGGCAATACCGCGGGCGTGATCATTTTCTGATGAAATATCCCAGGGAGCCCGAGGGTCAAGAGCGACCGGTGGATTTTCTCGAGCGCATTGCCCGTCATGGGATATTTCACTCCGGCACTATCGAAGCCGTGCAATTGATTTTGAGCGGCGTCTTCGATCGTTTTCCAAAGCTGCAAATCTACTGGGCGGAAAATAATATCGGCTGGATCCCTTACTTCTATCAGCAGATGGATCAAACGTATAGAGTAAACTGCTCCTGGGCGGAGCGGTTATTGGGGCTCAAACGGCTTTCGCGATTGCCCAGCGAGTATCTCAAAGTGCACGCTCACTGGGGATTTTGGGATGACCCGTTTGGTGTCGAAGTGCGCCATCACATCGGCGTTGACAGGATCATGTGGTCCACGGACTTTCCGCATATCGTCACTCGTTGGCCCGAATCGCGAAACCTGGTGGAGGAGCAATTCGCCGGGGTGCCGGAACAAGAGCAGCACGCAATGCTGGCCGGCAATGCCGTGAAGTTCTTCCATCTGGACGGAAAGTAGGGCGGCGGTGGCGAGCACCTCAAGGAGGGTGGCAACGCGACATCGGCAGTTGATCATGGCCAACATCCCGCCCCCAATTTCGCGAAAGGATCCGTGAGAGCGTCGCGCCTGTCGCCTAGCCACATCAATGATGAATCATTTCCATCAGGAGGCCGTCGCCCTCCCAGGCGGGTGGCTGTGCGGAAGAATTGATTGACTATAAATCCTCTGAAAGCGCGCAGGTTTCCGCGCCGGCAGATCGGCGATCGCCTGCGCCGGGCGCTGGAGCTGGTCGGAATGGCCGGATATGAGGATCGGCCGGGACCGCTGTTGAGCGGCGGGCAGCAACTGGAGGAAGGCGGCAAAGTCTGGCTGAAGCCGCGGCCGGACGGGGGCATACCGCATGGGTATCCGATTGGTCGCCTAAGGCAAGTGACGAGTAGCGCCGGCAAACGAAATTTGCGCCGCAAAAAAATAAAGGAGGCATGCGCGATGATCCATGACTGCACCATAGGCAAACTCGTTGCGCCGGTCCAATTAGTAGCTCTGGGAGTATTGTTCCTGTTCCTGCCCCCGGCCTACGGGGCTTCGGCAACATCTCAATTTGACAAGGAATGGGCCAAGCTTATTGTCGCCGCCCAGCAAGAGGGACGAGTTGTGGTTGCCGCAGGTGGCGCGCCTTCTCGCGAGTACCGCTCCGTCGTTGAATTGTTTCAAAAAAAGTTCGGCATACCGGTCTCACTGTCAACGGGAAGCGGCGCGGCGAGCGTAGACCGCGTGCTTGCGGAGCGAAACGCCGGAAAGTACACCGTCGATCTCGGTCTCACCAGCGTCGCCGGAACTCGGACGAGACTGATCCCTGCCAAAGCACTGGAGCCCATTCCGTCCCTGCTAATCCATCCCGAGGTTCTTGATAAACCCGCCTGGTTCGGCGGGCGTCACTGGTATGCCGATCCCGAAGAAGAGAAGTTTTCATTCCTCTACGCGGCCGAACCGACCGAGACATTTGGTTTCTGGTACAACACCGACGCGATCAGTAAAAATGAAATTGCGACGATCAAGAGTGCCGCGGACCTGCTGGACCCAAAGTGGCGAGGAAAGATTACCAGTCGAACCTGGGGAGACCGAGGTCGGGTGGGCGAGATGCAAAACATCTATTTCCAGCCTGATATGGGCATCGAGTGGATACGCGCCTTCTTTCGTCAAGCCGACGCGAGGTTTTCGGACGACGTGAGAATACGGGAGTCTTGGATCGTCGGAGGCAGTGTGCCGATTGGATTCAGCGACGGGGATCTAGACCGTGAATTGGCCAAGTTAGAGAAAGCTGGGATCCCGGTTGCCATGCGTTCAATTCCATTCAAGCTTCCCTTTCTCACCGCCGGTGGCTCCGGCTGCTGTATCCAGGTTTACAATCGAGCGCCGCATTCGAATGCGGCGAAGCTTTTTTTGAATTGGTTTCTTTCAAAAGAAGGGCAAACCGCGATCCACCAAGTCACGCCTGGAATATCGCGGCAATCCATGCGAGAGGACATTCCGCCCGGCAACGTGCCGCCGACCTACCGCAGGGTTTCCGGAAAGCAGTACATATTTCGGGACGCGGATCCCAAATACGTGGCGCAGGATAAGGAGCAACGGGATGCCATCGTGGAGGCGTGGAAGAATAGAGGTCGCTAAAAGGTTGAGCCCCTACTAACGGGCGCCGATGGGCCGAGATCGCCGGAGGATCCGATCGATGGCGAAAACGCTAGGCTACGCGGAGGTCCCTGCCAAAAGTGTTGCACTGGCGGGTCCGCGCAAGGGCCATTTCATCATGGCCGCCATTCTGTTGTCGCTGGGCTTCTTCATGGTTTGGCCCGTCTTTCTCGTGCTGATCAATAGCTTCAACGCCGCTGCCGACTGGTTCGTTGAACCTCGTCGATGGGGCCTTGACCACTGGCGGGCCGCGTATCAGCGACCGGGAGAGTTGGTGTCTCCTCTGGGTAACTCGCTGCTGATCTGGGGATGGACAACGGTCACGAGCTTACCCATCGGGATAGGCATCGCTTGGACCCTCGCGCGGACTCGAATTCCCTTCAGCCACTCCCTGGAGTTTATGTTCTGGGTGGCATACATGGTCCCCTCGCTTCCCACCACCATCGCGTGGATTGGCCTGTTGGATCCCCAACTTGGCTTGCTCAACAAGGCGCTGACGGCCCTTCCCTTTATTGAGCAAAGCCCGTTCAACATCTTCAGCGTCGGGGGCATCGTGTGGGCGAACTTGATGGGTAATGGCATCGCCGTCAAGGTCATGCTGCTGACGCCGGCATTCCGCAACATGGACGCCGCCTTGGAGGAAGCCGCGCGGGTCAGCGGCGCCAGCAACATCAGGACCGCGCTGAGAGTAACGCTTCCCTTGATGATTTCGCCGATAATGCTTGTCTTCGCTCTCCAACTCCTGCGGGTCTTCCAATCCTTTGAGGTTGAGTATTTGTTGGGGACGCCCATCGACTTCTACGTATATTCGACAAAGATCTTTGCACTGATCCGGACTGATGTTCCCCAGTACGGTGAGGCCACCGCGTTGGCCAGCATCACCCTTCTGGTCATCGCATTGATTATTCCGCTGCAGCGCTGGGTTCTGGAGCGGCGCCGCTACACCACTATTAGTGGGACCTTCAAGCCCGGCCTTATCGATCTTGGACGATGGAATTACGCTCTGTTCGTCGCCGTCGCGTCCCTGCTGGTGCTGCTGACTATCGCCCCATTGCTCATGCTGGTGCTGGGCAGTTTTATGACAAGAATTGGATATTTCGTACTTGGTTTCACCCTCGATCACTGGAAACTGATCCTGAGCGATCCGCTGTTCCTAGACGCAGCGCGCACTACCCTGATCCTCGGCTTGTTTGCTTCGATCGGAAGCCCGTTACTCTTCTCGCTGATCGCCTATATCTTGGTACGAACGCGCTTGCCCGGCCGTTCGGCGTTGGATTTGATGGTATGGGGTACCGCGGCCATACCGGGTATCCTCTCCGGACTGGGGTTGTTGTGGCTGTTTCTTGGCACTCCGGGTCTAGCCGCCCTTTACGGCACCATATGGGCGTTGTTCCTCGTGGTTCTCCTGCAGGGGAAAACGACCGGCGTCAACATCATGAAAGGGGTGTTTGTGCAGATTGGACCGGACATGGAGGAGGCCGCCCGGGTAGCGGGTGCCGGGTGGATCAAGACATATTTTCGCATCTGGCTTCCGTTGCTCATGCCCACGCTTGCCCTCTTGGCCGTTTTGAACTTCACCAGCGCCGCCGGCGCGACGGCACAAATTATCTTGCTTGCCTCCCGGGAGACCATGACGCTCTCTCTCCTCGCTCTCGAACTTTCCTCGCCGGGCATCAACAACCGGGAGGCAGCGAGCATTATCAGCATCTTCATTATAGGCATCACGATTGTGGGGGCACTCGCCGTTCGTGCCCTTGGTCTGCGTTTCGGCGTGCGACATGATATGTCGGCCGGGCTCGGCACCGCCCGACAGGCGGAGACCGGGCGGAAAGCGAGATCCCAATAGCTCGTAGTTCACAGCTCTTGTCTGTTGCGATGCGAAAATATCAGCCGGAACATTACCGAAAGCGCAGCGATGGAGCGGCCTCTCACCCTCTGCGAAGCGGTTTAGTCCAATTCTCATTCCACTAAATTCGTGTGCTCCCAGGGCAGTAACGCCCACCTCCCATTTTCTGCCCGAAATGACCTCCGTCAAGCACGCGGCAAAAGCGTGATTTTGGGAACACGGTACGCCAACACTGGTCAAATTGGCACGGCACGCCCTTGGCTATAGTGATCATCGGGGGGCTACCTCGATGCCGATATCATTGATCCCGTGGAATTTCTTTAATAACGCGCTCCAGCAACAAAATTCCCAAACCGTTCAAACGTGGATAGCGGGGTGGGCCTTTACTAATGGCGGCGTAGCCTTGGTCCAGGAACGCGAAAAGAACGCAGCTCCACCCTTGTCACTTGAGGAAAAGAAGAAACAAGCGGAGCTATTCGTTATGACCAAAGGCCGGTGGCCGAAAACCCTCAATGAAAGATGAAACTCGATGCAATCGGAACTTGCACTCAAGGCCATCAGTTACACGGTAATTGGGATTTTTCTTGTGACGCTTCTCTTTGTGCTGCTCATCTCGCTAAGCAAAGAGTTGACCGGAGATGCGCCGCTCCGGGGTGTGTTTCAATTCGGTTTCGTCATCGTTGGCTTTTGCACAGTCGTTGCTCTCATGGCCGGGTACATTCAAGCGCGGAAGATGGTTCGACCGCACTCCAACGCGCAACGATTCGACGCCGGAACCGTTTCGCAACCAGCGGGGGCGACATGATGACTCTTCGAGAACTTTTGGGCTTCAACATTCTCCTCCAGGGATTTGACGGGATGGCCACCTATTTCATTCTGTCCCGCGGCGAAGCCGAACTAAACCCATTGGTCGCCGCTGCGATTGATGCGTGGGGCCTTGTCTGGGCTTTGGTCTACTGGAAAGTCTTCGTTTGTGTTCTGCTGGTAATTCTGTATTCGCTCCGGCGCTACCAGCCGATCCTGCCGCTGCGAGGCTTGACCTTCGTGGCCATAGTCTATTCGGTCCTAGGCTTGTACCTAGTTTTCCATTTGATTCACTCCGCTTGATGAAAGGAAAAAACATGAATATTACATCGATCGTTCTCGCTGTAGCTCTTAGCGCCGCTTTTTTCGCCGGCTGCTCGACTCGCCCCGCCCCGCGCTTGGCCTACGAGCAGTCCCAATTCGCCAGCGGGGCTGAGTACCTGCAATTCTGCCAGCGTTACGCAATGCATGAGCGCCGCTGCGATTGAACCGGCGTTGGCCTGTTTGGCGACAGAATTGCTGTTGTAGCCTGGGCACATTCATATCCTGCGGGCGATAATCATCGGCTCCTCGGCCTCTTCTCGTCGGAAGCCCGCACCGCCCTGATGGCGGCGTATTTTCACGCGAAACAGATGATTGTGCCAGTCGTTTACTGAACGAAACGACAGCCGCATCGCTTTCGTAAACGGTGGGCGCGACATGATGAATCTTGGGCACTATTGGCCTTCGATCTCTTCCTTCAAGTGTTTGA